>NZ_QYZD01000009.1:142090-171018 GCF_003591545.1 Paenibacillus thiaminolyticus | reverse complement strand
TCTGCTAGTGCTTGCTCGTGGTCGCTGGTGTGGCGGGTGTCTGCTAGTGCTTGCTGGAGCTAAAGTAACACTGGGTATACAATGGTATACATTGGCGCCTGTTCCACTCCATATCCTGGCTTGTGATGCAAGCTATTCGTGTTTTCCCGCCAAAAATACTGTAAAAGTGCAGCTTTTTCACGGGGGAAGTTATTGGCGCAAGGTAATCCTGCAAATATGCACCAATTTCACGCCATAATCGCATGATCGGCACTTTTCGAAGTGAATTGATGTAATTCTGCAGAATTTTTCCCAAATTCACTCTTTATGCACCAAAATTGATGTAAAATAGCAGGAATTTCATAAGCAAAAGAGAGCCCCAAAGGCCAAACTTAATGACATTGCCCCCAAGGCTCCCCTTTGCAATAAATTCGCCTCACTTCGTACCGCCGCGTATGTAGCGGGCCAGCCGCTCCACCGTCTCGTCCGGAACGTCGCGCTTCCCGTATCGGGCTTCAGTGTACGCCATGCCTAACTCGCTCTCGACGGCTTCCGTGTATGCCTCGCCCAGCTCGCTCTCGCCTGCTTCCGTGTACGCCTCGCCTAGCTCGCTCTCGACGGCTCCGGTGTATGCCTCACCTAACTCGCTCTCGACAGCTCCGGTGTACGCCTCACCCGGCTTGCCCTCACCGCCTTGACTGTGCTCTGGCTCCTGCTCCCACTGCCGAAGATGCTCCATCGTCTCCTTCGGCGTGCGGCTCGGGTTGGACTCATACCCTGTCCCGATCGCCTGGCGCAGCCGCTCCCGGTACAGGAAGCGGACCCGCTCGCGATTCGTCTTCAGGTCGTCATAGCGCTCCCGGCGCCAGCGGAGTGCGGTCTGCGCCAACGGCTTCATGACGCGTCGGCGAAGCTTTTCCCATTCGAATGTGGAGGATTGCTCGTCGACATAGTCCGCCACCTCCGGATCCGCTTCCCGCTTGCAAAAAAAACGCAGCAGCACTTCCCAGGCCTGCGGGAACAGCTTCCTCATCAGGAAGCGCAGCAGGAACCAGGCTCCGGCCAGCGCCCCGACAGCCAGGGCGACCCAGAAGACGACGGTGATGAGACGCTCAAGCAGCGTCCAGAACAGACTTGGCTCGGCATTCGCATCAGCCCCGAATAGAGGCATTGGCGGTGCGGACTGCGGCGGCGGAGGCTCGTCCACGGCGACGTTCTCACTCCCCGAGAACAGCCAGCCGAGCAGCATGCGCGTCCACTCCAGCAGCGTATCCATCGCCGAGCCGAAGGTAAAGGCGACAATCAGCACCAGCGCAAGGAAAAACAGGATGACATAGGACGCATTAAGGCGCATCACCTGGGCCGGAACGGAGCCGCGGGCCTCCACGCTGTAATTGGCCTTGTTCAGCTGCCCCCAGTTCAGCTGCCAGAGCGTTCCGAAGACGAAGAGTACGCCGACAGCGGCCAAATGCGGCTGCAGCGTACGCAGCTCCGGGCGGAAGAAGGAGAGCGCGAACACGAGAAAATAGATGCCGAGCGCTGCCCAGTTCCAATGTACGGTATCTCCGAACGCTGACCGGTTCGCCACAGCCGACATCCCTCGTGCAAACACGATAAAGCCTGCCGCATACACCGCTATAATCGGCAGCCCAAGCGGCACTACAGTTGCCAGCGCGGCGCTGCCGGCCATGAACAACAGCAGCAGCCAGAGGCGAAGCCGCTTGAAGCGCGCCGCAGACTGGAGCGCCGTCCCCATCGCCGCACAGGCCGGCCATAGAACATACCACAGCTGAGGTCCCGCCACATCGGGTGCCGCATACACGCTGATCAGTAGCAAGACCGGGTACAGGATAAGATAATCGAGCAGAGCACGCAGCAGCGAAATCCCGAAGTGTCGCCCCTGTCTCCAATGCCAACCTTGGCTACCCTTCTGGTTCCGTCCCGGGTTCCGTTCCTGGACGCCTCCCCGGTTGAAGTCCCGGTTCCGTTCCGGGTTCAGTTCCCGGACGCCTTCCCGATTGAAGTCCTGGTTCCGTTCCAAGCTTCCTTCGCGGTTCGGCACCCGGCTTCCTTCGCGGTTCAGTTCCCGACTGCTTTCACAGTTCAGATCCCCGCTCCCGCTCCGATTCTGCCCGCCTTCCCGATTCGATCCCTGGCTCTGATTCTGGCTCCGGTCCAGCCCCTTAGTCAGGCTATTGAGCATGGCGCACCTCCTCATCCTCCGGCTTCGTAACGGGCTTCGGCAGCACGAGCCATTCCACGGCGCTGCCGCGCATGCGCATCCGGTTCGCGATCGCTTCCGCCTGGCGGGAAGGCGGGAGCGGCGTCACGATAATATAGTCGGTATCCCCTGTCAGCTCCCATTGCGCGAGGAAGGTGGCGAACGTCATCGTCAGCTCCAGCTCCAGCTTCGCCATCCATTCGAATAGCTGGTGCAAATGCGGCGTTCCCGCTCCGGGCGGAAAGGTCAACGCGGTCCCTCTGGCATGGCCGGGCTGGCTTCCGTTGCAGCTAACCCCCGTCTCCATCCCCTGGTGTACCGTCGCATGGGCGATGGAGGCTGCGTAAGACAGCGCCTTCTCGACCTGCTCCGGAACCGTCACCTTCGACCACATCCCGTCCGATGTCTCGAAATTGACCAGAATCATCAGCTTGCGGTCGGCCGTGTAATCGAACTTGTGCACTTGAAGACTGTTCGTGCGGGCTGTCGCCTTCCAATGCACCGATTTGAGCGCATCGCCCGGACGGTACGGCCGGACGCCTGATTTCCAGAACGGATCCTCCAAGATCCAGCGGCGGACCGGAATATCCCCAATCCAGCTCTTCGTCGAGAGCGGAAGCTGATCCAGAGGGATGAGCGCCGGATATACGGTCAGCTCCAGGCCCAGCGGAATGCGGCGGACCGCATCGAACACGCCGAACGGATCGCCAGCCGTCATCGTGACGCTGTCCAGCCGGTAGATTCCCCGCTTCACGCATGTAATCTGATGACGGCGAATGACGCGGGTATACGGCTTCAACGCGAACAAGCTTCGATGGTTCTGTGAGAGCTCCCCGACGTCCATCTCCAGATTATGCTGCTTCCCGAAGCGAAGGGCGCTCGGAATCATCGACTCGAGCCGGACCCAAGGCAGCGGCAGCAGCTTGTCATTGCCAATCGTCTCCGTCATCTCCACCGTCTCGCCGGCGAACAGCTTCTGCTTCGAAAAGGTGCGGGTATAAGAAACCCGCCGCAACGCCCAGCGTCTATACAGCATGCCTTGCGCAGCCAGCGCAAGGCCGAGAAACACAATCAACCAATGCAGCGGCATAGGCGTCACTCCGTCGTAGGGGGTTCAGCCGGAACCGGCACCTGGCTTACGATCTGGGCCAGGACCGATTCAGCTTGATCGTCCCGCGATCCAGCCGCATGGTGAAGCAGCAGGCGATGCGCCAGCACAGGAGCGGCCATCGCCTTCACATCGTCCGGCGACACGTAATCCCGCCCGCGAATGACGGCAAAGGCCTGTACGGCGCGAAGCAGCGCCTGGCTGGCCCGCGGGCTGGCGCCCAGCGCGATGTCCGGGTGGCTGCGCGTCCGCTCGACAATGCCGAGCACATATTCGAGGATGGCATCGTCAACATGGACCTGAGTATACCCGGTCCGGGCCGCCTTGATGTCCTCCCGCGTCGCCACCGGGGCAAGCTCCTGTATCGGATCCTCAGTGCGGAAGCGGGAGAGAATGCGCAGTCCTTCCTCGAACGTCGGATATCCAAGCTTCAGCTTCAGCATGAAGCGGTCCAACTGGGCCTCTGGCAGCGGGAAGGTGCCGAAGTTGTCGAGCGGGTTCTGCGTCGCCAGCACGATGAACGGCTCTTCGAGCTGCATCGTGACACCGTCGATGCTGACCTGACGCTCTTCCATACATTCCAGCAGGCTGGACTGGGTGCGCGGCGTCGCCCGGTTAATCTCGTCAGCGAGCAGCAGGTTGGTGAAAACCGGGCCCGGCCGGAACTCGAATTCGCCCCGCTTCTGGTTGTACACATTCATTCCGATCAGATCGGTAGGCAGCAGATCGGGCGTGAATTGAATGCGCTTGAAGGTGCCGTCGATTGACTTGGCGACGGATTTGGCGAGCAGCGTCTTGCCTGTGCCCGGAACGTCCTCCAGCAGCACGTGGCCGCCGGTGAACAGGGCGACGAAGATGCGGTCCAGCGTTTCGTCCTTGCCGACGATAACCTGCTGCACATTGCGTTTAATGGCTTGGGCAAGCGTATGAATACGGGATAAGTCCATAGATCGAAGCACCTCGTTTCCGTCGTGGTTACTGCTTCTATGTTACCCTTTTTTGGAGGGCTCGGCTACGTTAACCCTGTACAGGGGCGGCAATGGCAAGCGAACGGGGGATCTGAAGTTTAAGGGAAATGGAAAAGGAGTACGGAGGGAACTGAGGTTAAGGGAAATAGACCTGGCCGCATCCGGCGTTCAGCGGAGAGATTACGCCAAGAAGAACGCAGTCTCCTGGCCGCGTTCCTTCCTAGTTATGTCGTCACATCGACACGGTCAATATTGCGGATGGTGAAGTAAGCGATTAGCCCGCCGATGACCGCCAAGGCCAGAGGGATGAAGATGATCGACCCTAGCGAGAACCCATTGGTGTTGGAGGAGATAATCGCGATCATCAGAATCGAAGAGACGATGGTCGCCGCGACAGAATGCTTCCGCATCCCGAAGAACAGCGGGATCAGCCCCATGCCGCTGGCGGCGATTGCATTGATGAAGGCCTTCAAGCCCTGGGAGGCGAGCGCCGATACCGGCAGGCTCCCCGGCACCAGATCGAGCCACCGGTTCAAGAGATAATAGCCGCTTGTCACGAACAGGGTGGACAGGATGATGGCACAGAACGTGAAGACGACGACAATCGCCAGCTTAGCCGCGATAAGACGCTTGCGGCTGATCGGGTACATGAATAGCACGGTGATTGACTTGCTCCGGAATTCCTCGATGACGAAGCGCGAGAGCAGCACCGCCGCGAACACAATGAAGGTGCTCCGCACGATCGTGACGCTGAAGTCGAACGCTTCAAGCAGGCTGGTGAAGGCAGGAGTGCCCTCATCCATCTTCTGCACGAAGCTGACGAGCACCATGAAAAGGAGAATGATGCCGCTGGCGATGACGGCCCCGCGGATATAGCCCCCGATCTTGTATTTTTTCATTTCCAGCCTCATCAAGTTACGCATGGATGCCGCCTCCGTTCAATAAAGTGAGGAAGTAGTCTTCCAGAGACTGTTTCTTCTTATGAATCGATTCGATAATGACATCGTTCATGATCAGCTTCTTCGCAATCTCATTCTGCGGCAAATCCGTATCGTAAATCCGAATGACCTGCTCGTTCATCAGCCGCAGGTTCGTAAGGTTCATCCGGTTCTCCAGCACGAACACCGCATGCTGGCTGTTGGTCGTGACGATCTCGATATAGGCGGCGTTCTGCTCCCTTACTTCCGCCATCGCCACCTCCGCGAGCAGCTTGCCGTGATTGATGACGCCGATCGTATCGGCCATCTGCTCAATCTCCCCCAGCATATGGCTTGAAATGAGCAGTGTAATCCCGTATTCGCGGGACAGCATCCGGAATAGATCCCTTAGCTCCTTGATGCCGATCGGATCGAGTCCGTTAATCGGCTCGTCGAGCAGGAGCAGCTCCGGCTTCGTCGTAATGGCGCGGGCAATGCCGAGCCGCTGCTTCATCCCGAGGGAGAAGTCCTTGACCATTTTTTTGTCGATGCCGTGCAGATTGACCAGCTCGAGCGCCTCGTCAATCGCCTTTTTATCATGATAGCCCATATATTCGCAGTGCAAATCCAGATTCTCGCGCGCCGTGAGCTTGTCGTAGAAAATCGGATATTCGATAATCGATCCCATCCGTCCGAGCAGTTCAAAGGACGTGTCCGTCAGCTTCTGCCCGAGAACCTCGATCTCGCCGCTGGTCGGCTTGACCAGATTCGTCATCATTTTCATCAACGTCGTCTTGCCGGCGCCATTCGGCCCGAGAAATCCATAGATTTCACCCCGCCGGATATTTATGCTGACTTCCGACACGACTTCATTGCCTTGATAGCTTTTGGTGACCCGATAGGTTCGCAATGCATAGGTCATCACTCACACTCCCTTCGCTCGTATGCCTTATGCTTCCATCGTATAATCTGAAATTCTCTTTTTTCTTTCCTGATTCTTACGAGTTTCTTAAGAAACGGCACATAGCCCGCAGACAGCCGTTCCGGTCTATCCGCAGGCGGAAATCAATAGGCGAGGGCACGCAGGCGAATCGTGAAGACGGTCTTCGCATACGGCTTGCTGTCCAGATGAATAACACCGCCCATATGCTCCACGAGCCGCTTCGTAATCGTCAGGCCGAGCCCGCTGCCTTCGAATGATTTGTTCCGTGAATCCTCCATCGTATACATCCGTTCAAATACCCGATCGCGATGCAGCTCCTGAATGCCTTTGCCCCTGTCCCACACATCGATCAAAATAAAGCCTTCCTCCTCGCGGGTCTGGATGCCGATCGTCTGGCCGTCGCCGCCATGATGGATGGCGTTCGAGATGAGATTGTTCAGAATGCGCTCCAGCGCCTCTTCGTTCGCGTGTGCGTACATCGGCTTTTCCGGGATCGCGATATCCACCTCGAAGCCTTGCGAAGTCAGCGTATCATAGAACTGAAGCATGCTCTTCCGGCATGCCTCATTGATATCCAGCCGGGTCAGCGGCAGCTCCTTGTCTCCCGACTCCAGCTTCGCCAGATCGAAGAAGGTGCGAATCAACTTCAGCACATCGTGCAGCTTCTCATTTACCCGTTCCAATAAGCGCTGACGCTCTTCCGCAGGCATATCGGGATCCAGGTTCAGCGTCTCGATATAACCGAGGATGACGGTTAGCGGCGTCTTCAGATCATGGGAAATGTTCGACAGCATGCGGCGAATCGACTGCTCCGTGCATTTGTATTGGGCTGTCACTTTCTGATTCTCGCTCAACAGGCGGTTGATCTCAATCAGGATCGGCCGCAGCTCGGGATCGCCCGTGACCACGAGCAGTTTCTCCGGTGTCGGCTCGGTCAATATGAGGTGCAGCTTCGAATGGATATAAGCGAGCTTGGCGCTTCGAACCTGCCACGCCCGCCACTGCAGCAAGAGAAGAAGGAGCAGGATGGCAATTAGTGCGCCGTACACGAGATGGATGATCATCTTACTTCCCTTCCCACTTGTAGCCGATGCCCCATAGGGTCGTAATATAGACGGGATGGGAGGGATCGTCTTCGATCTTCTCCCGCAATCGGCGGATATGGACATTAATGACATTCTCGTCGCCCAAATAGTCGTCACCCCAGACGAAGCCGTAGATCTGGGCCTTCGTAAATACCCGGTTCCGATTCGTCATGAATAGCTTCAGCAGCTCGAACTCGGTCGAGGTCAGCTTAATCTCACGCTGCTGCTTGGTGGCGCGGTAGCCGTCTACATACAGGCTGAGCGGGCCGTAAGTGATAACGCGCTCCTCGGGTTCGGCCGGCCGCGCATATTCGGTGGCTCGCCGGATGGACGCCTTCACCCGGGCTGACAGCTCAATCAGGGAGAACGGCTTGGCCACATAATCATCGGCGCCGAAGCCAAGCCCCAACGCTTTGTCCACGTCACCGTCCTTCGCCGACATGATCAGAATCGGAACTGAGCTTCGCTCCCGTATCCGCTTGATCACTTCGTAGCCGTCGAGCTTCGGCATCATCAGATCCACGATGACGATATCATAGGAACGCTGGCCGAAGAGGGTCAGGCCCTCTTCCCCGTTGCCCGCCGCCGTGACGGCGAACCCTTCCTTCGTCAAATGATTGCCCACCATCTCCACGATGCCGGGATCGTCTTCAATCAGCAAAATATGCTGCTTCATCATCTATCCACACACCTTCACTGTTGTGTTGCGTTACAGCTTGTGCAGCGGCATAGCTGACAAATGCTGGATGAGAAATTCATCTCAGCAGGGCATCCTGCCCGCATCATACGGATCCGGAATCGCAGCTTACCGTTCCGGCCTTCCGGCGCCGTCTGGCAGACAGACCATGCAATACTGCTTCAGTTCGCTGTTCCGCAGCCGGATCGTATCCACGACCATGAAGCCGTAATGTTCGTACAGCGCGACATTGCGCGGATTTTGCGTCTCCAGGGTACAGGCGATTCCCCGTTCGCGGCATTCGGCCAGCAGCGGGGACATCATCTTCCGCACCCAGCCCTGCCCCCGGTATTGCGGCTGCACCACGAGCATATCGAGATGCAGATAAGGCTGGTCGCCCAATGAGGCCAGCCAGGCCGAGCTCATGCTGCGCAGGCCCGCCAAGCCGCGCAGGAAGCGGGCGGGACTGATGTAGCGGCACATGCCTAGCGACTTCGTGACGGCCCGGGCAACGCCCCACGCGTAGCTCGCGCGGGAAGCCCAAGAGGCTCCCATCCGCTCCGAGCGGAAGATGAGCGCCACAGCCTCCATTTTCCCGGATGTCGCGTACAAGCCGCCGTAATCATACAGCAATTCGATATAATTGCGGAAAAACAGCTTCAACACCTCGACACGGGTAGACGGATCGGGCAGCAAATGCACATACAACCCGTCTTCCTTGAAGCCTTCGGCCATAACCGCCGCCGCGGCTTCCGTATGCTTGCGTTCCAAGAGCAACAGCTTGGCACTACAAATAGTTCCACCCCGAATCTTCGAATATCGCTCCTCCGCCGGCTGGCGGCGTCGAAGCTTCTCCTGCCATCGTACTGCGCAGGAGCGGATGAGTCAATTGTTCCCAGCGTGAAATCGGGTGGATGCGAAGCACCCAGAGGCGCCTGTATCGGGAGAAAACGAAGCCGCGCATGCCGAGACGAGCTAAAGCCGCCACGATCCTACGACGGCCGGGTGCGTATAGTCCGATCCGGATAGAGCCAAGCCTGCGCCGCAAATGGCCGGGAAGGACGATGAAAAATCGCCTTTTCCCGAAAAGAGTCTTTACATTCAGGACGGTCCCGGTATAATGGGAAGCGTAAAAGAGGCAATCCCAACCGCATATCCGTGAACACTAGGGGTGCTTGCTCGCAGGCTGAGAGACAGCAGATCGCTGTTAACCCTTATGACCCGAACTAGATAATACTAGCGTGGGGAAGTGTAGGTAGATTACGATGATTCGCGCTCGCCGAAGGAGGCCTTCCTTCCTGGCAGCCGTTCTTCCGTATGGCGAACCGCACTTCCCGGAGGTGCGGTTTTTGCTATTTTTACGATCATTCGCAGATACGGGAGGAACTCGCAATGAAAAAAGCAATGTGCGGCACCGGCCAGATCGCCGGCTGCCGATTCTCGCTCTATCCGATGAGCGATCGGTTCGTGGAGCTGATTCTCCGCGCCCTGGAGGAGACGGACCTGTCCAAAGTATGGTCGAAGACAGATGAGGTGAGCACCTGCATCCGCGGCAAGGCGGAGCATGTGTTCGATGTGGTGAAATCGATCTTTCTCCACTGCGCTAAATCCGGCGTCCATACCGTGCTGAATGCTACCTTCTCGGTCGGATGCCCCGGCGACAGCGAAGCCGATTATTACATGACGGAGGACAACCATCGCCTGAATGAAGAGCGCTCCCGCCTTATCTCCGTCCAGACCGATGCGCAGTTCTCGCTCTACCCGCTCGGCACGCCGGATTATATGGACACCATCTATGACATTATCGGTCTTGCCCGGGAGGAGGGCACCTTCACCAAGGGAATTCATTATGCGAGCGGGCTGCAGGGCGAGGCGCATGACGTGTTCGCGACGCTGGAGCACGCCTTCGAGCGGGCGCGGACAAGCGACAGCACTCATATTGTGCTGACGGCGAATATTTCGGCGCACAGTCCGAGCCGGAAGTCATGAACGCGGGAAGCGGAAGGGAGAGGCATATACCGATGCAACAGTGGAAATTAAAAGATATCGTCATGCTCAGCTCGTTGTCTGTCGTCTTTGCCGTAGTGTATTTGATATTCTTCCAGGTAGGCAATGTCCTGGTCGGCTTCATGGGGCCGATGGGCTATGAGGTCATCTTCGGCATCTGGTTCATCGTGTCGATCATCGCCGCCACGATTCTGCGCAAGCCGGGCGCCGCCGTCATCTCGGAGACGGTGGCCGGCGTCGTCGAGGTGCTGATCGGCAACGCCGTCGGGCCGATCCTGATCGTGTCCGCCCTTATTCAAGGGCTGGGGGCCGAAGCGGCCTTCGCCGCCACCCGCTACCGCAGCTACAGCTTGAAGACGCTGATGCTGGCAGGAGTCGGGGCGGCCCTATTCAGCTTCGCGTGGGGCTACTTCCGCAGCGGCTTCGGGGCGTACTCCACCGGCCTCGTCATCGCGATGCTGGCCGTCCGCTGCGTCAGCGGGGCGCTCATCGCGGGGCTGCTCGGCCACGGGATCGCGCAGTCGCTGAAGCGAACCGGCGTGCTGCGCAGCTATCCGATCGCGAAGGAAGGCACCCGCGCCGCATGAGCCGCGTGAAGGGAAGCTGCATGAATGGGAGCCGCGTGAATGAGCGCGTGGCGGCGATCGAGGCCGAGGGGCTGACGCTCACCCTCGAGGCGGGCGCGGACCCGATTCTGTCCGGCATCGACGTCCGCATCGGCGACGGAGAGACGGTGCTGCTGCTTGGGCCGAGCGGCTGCGGCAAGAGCTCGCTTGCCCTCTGCCTGGCCGGGCTGTATCCGCACGCAATCGACAGCGAGGTGCGGGGCCGGGTGCTCGTGTATGGGAAGCCGGTCGCCGAGCAGGCGGCGGGCGACGCCCCTTGGGCGGCAGGCGTCGTGTTCCAGGACTTCGAGAGCCAATTCTGTCTGCTGCGGGTCGAGGAGGAGATCGCCTTCTGCCTGGAGAACCTCGGCTGCCCGCGGGAGGTGATGGACGGGCGCATCAGCGGGGCGTTGGCCGCGGTGGACCTCGGCGCCTGGCGCAAGGCGCCGATTCACGAGCTGTCCGGCGGCATGAAGCAGCGGCTGGCGCTCGCCTGCGCGATCGCGATGGAGACGCGCCTGCTCGTGCTCGACGAGCCGACGTCGAATCTTGACCCGGCGGCCCGCCGGCAATTCGCGGCGCTCGTCCGCGAGCTCGCCCGGACGCGCGGTCTGGCCGTGCTCGTCATCGAGCATCAGCTCGATGAGTGGATCGGCCAGGCGGACCGGCTGCTCGTGATGGACGCCGCCGGCGCCATCGCTTACGACGGGCCGCCCGCCGCGTATTATGCCGGCGCGGTGCCGGAAGCGTCCGGCATCTGGCAGCCGGGCCCGCTCCGGTTGTACCGCGAGCTGCGGCGGCTTGTCCCGGGCGGGGAGCCGCTGGCGCAGGCGGCGGTCCTGACGGAGCAGGACCTCGCCGCCGAGCTGGCCCGGTGGAGCGAGCCGGGCCAGGAGAGCGCGCTGCAGGCGCTGACCGCGCCTTCGCCGGCCGGCAGCAGGCCTGCCGGAGACCAGGCCGGCGGCAGAGCAGGCTTGGTCCGGGCCGGAGACGCTGCCGAGCCCGTCCCTCTGCTGGAAGCGGATGGCCTGCACTTCCGGCGCGGCGGCCGCCCGGTGGCGGACGGCATCTCCCTGACGCTGCGCGCGGGAGAATGGGTCGCCATCGCCGGACCGAACGGCACGGGCAAATCGACGCTCGCCTCGCTGCTGTCCGGGCTGAACGAGCCGGAGGCCGGAACGGTCCGGCTGCAGGGACAACCTCTCGGCAACTATTCGGAGAAGGAGCTCCGGACCTGGATCGGCTACGTCTTCCAAAATCCGGAGCATCAATTCATTACCGATACCGTCGCCGATGAGCTTGCCTTCGGGCTGCGCCAGCAGGGCATCGCGCCGGCCGCGATCGAGCGGGCGGTTCAGGATGCGCTATGCCGCCTGCGGCTGGAGAACGCCGCGCAGGCGAGCCCGTTCTCGCTCAGCCAAGGCCAGAAGCGGCGGCTGAGCGTCGCTTCGGCACTGACCGATGAGCAGAGGCTGCTCATCCTGGACGAACCGACCTACGGTCAGGACGCCGACACGACCCGCGAGCTGATGGGCATGCTCGGGGAACGGATCCGGCGGGGGGATGCGGTCATCATGATTACGCATGATATGGAGCTGGCCTACGCGTATGCAGACCGCATCATTGTCCTTCGGGACGGCCGCGCCGCCTATGACGGCCCGCCCGCCACGCTATGGTCGGAGCATGCGGAGCTGGCGGCGGACTGCCAGCTCCTGCCGCCGCTCCGCTGCGCGGCTGCCGGCAAGCTGGCCGAACTTATCGCGAGCAGGAGGGAGAAGCATGCTGCGCTTGCAGGGTTGGAATCCGAGCATTAAGGGATTGGCGGTCATCATGGCCGTGATTTTGTTGTCGCTGACCCTTGATCCGATCACGCCCCTGCTGGCGCTGATCTGGACCACAGGGATGACGTTCGTGCTTGGCCGCGTGTCTTGGAAGAAATGGCTGCTCGGCTTCGCGCCGTTCCTGATCATGAGTGCAGGGTACGTATGGACGGCGATATTGCTCCCCCGCGCAGGGGCGGCCGGGTCTTCTGACGTGGTATGGGAGTGGGGAGCCTTCTCGTTAACAGCGGCAGTGCTTCATCAAGCGCTGTCGCTTGGGCTGCGGGTGCTCATCTTCTCGTCGCTGTCGCTGCTCTTCATCCTGACGACGGACCCCGTCCGCTTCATGCTGAGTCTGATGCAGCAGTGCAGATTGTCCCCGAAATGGGCGTACGGCATCCTGGCAGGCTACCGCTTCCTCCCCTTCTTCCGGGAGGAACTGCGGATTCTGCAGCATGCGCACCGCATGCGCGGCATCGAACGGGAGCGCGGCTGGCGGGGCCGGCTTCGCGCCATGAAGCGGTATGCCATCCCGCTGCTCGCCTCGGCCATCCGCAAGTCGGAGCGCGTCGCCGTCGCCATGCTGTCCAAAGGCTTCACCGGCAAGCGGGAGCGCCCCTATTACGTGCAACTTCGGGTGTCGTGGAAGGATTGGCTGCTCCTGCTGCTGCTCATTGGCGGCATCTGCGGATGCTATCTGCTGTCCTGGCACATGGACTCGGTCCGGCTGTACCGGGGGGAAGTGTAGCCGCCGACATGAGTTGAGATACGGGGTGCCGCCCCGTATCTCCCTCCTCTTATCCGGCGGCGAGTCTGTCTTAGATGGGGATGTATCAGTGAGGCGATGCTTCCCCGGTCGAGAGTGATTGCACGGAGTCGCGGACAATCAAATTTCCGGGTACGACTTTGATTCCGATGCGGGAAGCCGGATTTTCCATCTTGTATTGGAGTCCTCGAATCGTTTCCTCCGCCATACGCCGGATATCGACCTCGATCGTAGTCAAGCTTGGATTCGTCTGTGTGGCATAAATGTAATTGTCGAATCCTACGATAGAGATATCCTCCGGCACAGAAATATCATGTTTGTTCAAAAACGAAATAAAATGATACGCCGTCTCATCGCAGTCGCATACAAAAGCGGTAGGAAGTTCGTCCGGAAGAACAAAGTCGGTGAACAGTTGGTCTTCTATATCCCGGTCATCCAAAATCCATTCCTTGCGAATGTCCAGACGATTTTCGGTCATGGCTTTGTAATAGCCAAGATAACGGTCAAGAATATTGCCTAGAGCATATATGTTTCCAACATACCCTATATTCTTATGGCCGCATTGGATTAAGTAGTTAGTAAGCCGATGCGAGCAATAGAGATTATCGGAAATAATCGCGTCCACATCTGTCCGCTCGCGAATGGGTTACATTGGATTTTTCGGATGTGATAGTGAGCGAAAAGATAAAGCGCAATATGTACGTCGAGTATGAGCTGCTCGTGGACGGGGCAGCAGTTAGCGATGGTTATGCGCTCTTTGTGAAGCCGAAGCATTACCAGCTCCAGCCGCCGGAGCTGCATGCGGTTGTGACCGAGGAGGACGATTGTTTTGTCATCCAGGTGCAGGCGAGCGAGCTTGCGCTCTTTGTGGAGCTTGATTTTGAGAATTTAGATGCGATATTCGAAGATAACTATTTTCATGTGTCTGGCGGGGAGCCGAAACAAATTCGAGTCATGAAAGCCAACCTGTCAAACCCTGCTTCCCTGCGGACACTGCAAGATGAGCTGCAAATCCGAAGTCTATTCGATTCGTACCTCACGCTCTAATCAATCGGATAGAAGCCTGCATTCCAGCAGCGCGCATTATTCCAAAGCAGGAGAGAGGAACGTCCTCTCTCCTTGTTGCATTGTCTTAATTGTCATTCCGCCTCATACAGCCGCTCCCGTTCTGCTCAATCCTCAAGCCAGACCTCGCTCAGCCGGCGGATTCCCTCGTCAATCCGGTCGATCGGAATGCCGCCGAAGCCGAGGAAAAATTCTGTGCGGCTCTCCGCAGGCGGACGCAGCCAGGTGAACGCCGCCGAGGCCAGGCGAATGCCGGCTTCTCTGGCCTGCCGCACCAGCTCTTGATCGCTATGAGGGCTCTCGAACCTCATCAGCATATGGAACCCGGCATCCGTCCCGGTAATGTCGGCGCTCTCGCCGAAATGCCGCCGGATGGCTGAGATAAGGCAGTCATGCTTGTTCCGGTACAAGGTGCGCATCCGGCGCACATGCCTCTCCAGATGCCCCCGTTCCATGAACAACTGCAGCGCGTGCTGGTTCCAGCGGGGAGCCGATTGCTCGAACAGCGTGTAGTATTCCATGAGCTGGTACGCACCCAGCAGCGATGGCGGCAGGATCATATAGTGAATGCCGACCGCCGGAGCAAGCACCTGGGCGAATCCGCCCAGATAGATGACATCGGATTCGGGGATAAGCCCCTGCAAGGACGGAATCGGGCGGCCGTAATAGCGCAGCTCGCCGTCGATGTCGTCCTCGATGATGAAGCCGTTCGTCCGCCGGGTCCATTCCAGCAGCTGAAGCCGCTTCGCAATCGGCATAATCATGCCGCGCGGGAATTGATGGGACGGGGAGACGCAGACGATGCGGGCGGCGCTGTCATAGAGCTCGCCGATATGAATGCCGTCTTCCTCCAGCGACACGGGCGTCACCTCGTAGCCCTGCTGGCGGAACGTGGCCGGGCAGAGCAGATAGCCCGGATTCTCCACCGCGATATGGTCGGTATGCTCCCGCAATAGCTTGGCCAACAGCGCCAGCAGGACATGCGGATCCGAGCCGACGATAACCTGATCCTTCGTGCAGCGGACTCCTCTGAATTGATGCGCATACCTTGCGATCTGCTCCCGCAATCCCGGCTCTCCCTGCGGATCCCCGTACCAGAGCAGCTCCTTCCGCTCTGGTACGAGCAGCTCCTGGAAGATGCTTCTCCACACCCGGTATGGAAAATGGGCACCGTCGATGCTGGACAAATGAAAATCGTACGGATACGTTCTCGCGTCACGGGCGGGCGCCGCCCGCTTCGTCACGCCGTCCACTTCCGAAGACTGCTGCGGCTCCGCGTCCCCGATCCCGAGTTTGCAGGTACGGCTCCGGCAAATACTGCACGTAATACCCTTTGCGCGGCACGCTGGCAATGAATCCTTCCGCGGCCAGCTGGTTATAAGCCAGTTCCACCGGTGTCGGGCTGAGCGACAAGTAGTCGGCCAGACGGCCGGATGCGATTTCGCGTTTGATATAATCGACAAGCTGCAAATATTGCGGTATAGGGCTCTTATCATCAAGCCTCGGAATCAACAGCATGGCAACCTCCACTGACCTGTTCATGAACTGAAAATCTGGATAATCAAAGTATACAGGAGCTGACGCTCATGAAATAGGCCTATCTGCCAGCCTGACGTTGACCGTTGATTCCGGACTGGCGGCTGGGCTGCTTCCTTGGCGCACTGGCGGGAAGCGGCAGCCATGGCGCCATCGCTCTGACGCCAGGTCACATCGCCTTGAGCATCCAATCCATCAGCTTCGACATGACCAGCGCCGCTTCCTGGCGGGTCATCGCCTGCCGGGACGCGAAGTCGACGGTCTCGTCCGCGAGCAGCTTGACTTCCGGCCCGTACAGTTCCAACGCCGCCATCGTCTTCACGCTGTCCGCATACGTATCATCGGTTCCCTCAGCCAGCTTCACGCCGCTCAGATCCGGGCGGGCATTCTCCAGAATCGTCGCCATGCCGCGTACGATCATCTCGGCCGCTTCCTGCCGGCTGATCGTCTCCTCCGGACCGAACCGGTCTTCCGATACTCCTTCCTCCAGGCCGAGTTCAAGGGCCGTCTGAATCTCGGCATGGGCCCAATGGTTCGCCGCATCGGCGTACGCTGGCCGCTGCTCGGACAACGGATAGCCTACCGTGCGCATCATAAGGGCGATCAATTCCGCCCGTGTCACCGGCTTCTCCGGACGGAAGGTCCCATCCTTGAATCCCGCCGCCCGATCAATGGCCTGCAAATAATGAATATGTGAGGCATAAGGGCTGTCCTGGGCCACGTCACGGAAGGCTTGCTTCGTGATCTTCTGGGCGTAGCTGACCGGATTCAGGTATTTCAAATAATCGACCGTATGATCGCTGTTCTCCTTGAAGGCAAGCAGCTTCCCCTCTTCATCCTCGAACAGAAGCGTATCAATCTGCTTCGCGGAGTGCCGCCCCAGCACATCCTCGACCAACAGCTCTCCATCTCGCGTTGCCGTAACGGTGGTCTGCATAATGTTCAACCTCAGATCGAGATAGACCCCTTCCAACCGCCGAAGCTGATCCATCGGCGTCCGAAGGAACGTCCGCGCCTGCTCCTTCTTCGGATAGTACTGGTTCATGAAGGCAGCATACCAGTCCGAGCGCAGCATTCCTTCCGCATTGGCGGAGATGAATATGCCTGTCTTCTGATCCGGCAGCAGCCACATGCAGGAGGCGAAGCCGAACAGATCCCCGCCCTTGGAAATGACATGCTGCCCGTTGCTGGCCGCAGGCTCGTTCTCGAAGCCGTATGTCGCATCGGGGAACGCCGGATGTATCGGCTCACGGTAGAGCTGCATGGCCTCGACCGTCTCCGGACGAAGTATCCGGCCGTGGTTATTGGCACCGCCATTCAATTGCGCAATCATGAATTGGGCCATATCGCTGCCTGTCGTGTTCATCGCTCCGTCCGGCCCCTCCGTAGGCGTTACGCCATACACCGAAATCGGCTTGCCGCCAGGATCATAACCGGTAGCCAGCCGCTCCAGCACCTCCTTCGTCAGCAGGAAATCGCTGCTCGCCATGCCTAGCGGCTTGAAGATATGCTCCTTCATATATTGATGGAATGGCATCCCGGAGACTTGCTCTATAATATAGCCCTGCAGCATGTAGGCGAAGTTGTCATACATATAAGCTTCGCCCGGCTTGCGAACTACCGGCGGCATTCTTTCCTTAATATAAGATTGGATCGAGACCGTGCGGGACAGGTCTTCCGGGAAATCGTCCATCGTCTCCAACGTAACTTGAAATCCAGACGTATGCGTCAGCAGATGATGCATCGTCACGGGCTCCTTGAACGGATTGTCAATGCGAATCTCCCCCATATAGCGGTTGATATCGGCGTGCAAATCGATCTTCCCCTGCTCCGCCAGCTGCATGACGGCGGCCGCCGTAAATGTCTTGGAGACGGAGGCGATGCGGAATACGGTTTTATCCGGATCAACCGGCACCTTCTGTTCCATGTCGGCATACCCGTACCCCTTCTTCAGCAGCACTTTCCCATCCTTGACGACGACAACGACAGCGCCGCCGGCATCCTTCGGTTCTCTCTTCTCAAAAAAAGCATCCGCAAACCGCTCCAGTTCACGCACGTCAGCCGGACCGGCTTGACGGACCTCGTCCGCCGCAGCGGATATGGTCCGATCGTACCCAAGACCGGAAAAGACCATTCCTGCGATGATCATGACTATCGCTCCTTTGACCGCTGTGATCCCTATCTTCATCATACTCCCCATCCCTGTTCCCTTCTCTCTCTGACATCAGTGACCACGACTGCAGGTGCGTCCGCGGCAGTGGAGATCGCGTTATCTGATACGTACGGCATGCGTCTCGTGCCCCTCCTCGACGATTATCAGCTTCTCCGCCCGCGTCTGACCTGCCTGAACGATGAACTTCACTTCAACCGGAATCGACCGAACGAAAAATCTCGTGTCACTGGCCGGGTACAGCTCCACGCGCACGGTGCCGGGAGTCTGCAAGCAAAGCCGGCCGTCCTCAATCAAAACGGAGATGATCCCGTCCCCTCCGTCCTCCTGTTGGTACAGTCCGGCATAGCACGGATATAAACCCGTGTCGACGGAAGCAATCCGTTTCTCTAACGGCCGCTGCGGAATCTCATAAGGCTGGTCGAACAAAATTTGTTCGGCGGCGTCGATAACCGCCTGGTCGAACTCGACATCCTGCTCCCGGTTACGCAAATAAATCATCGTCATATCGGCCTCCAGATAGCGGTTCATGAGGGAGGCATACCCCGGCCAGCCACCGCTATGGCTACCGACGCGTCCTTTTCCTTCCTTATCTTCTAATATCCAGCCGAACCCGTAATCGAATGTCTCCCCATTGTTCAGGCGAACGGGAGCATACGCTTGCTCGAGCGATGGCCCGCTGACAAGCTTCCCGTCTTGGAGTGCCCGGTCGAAGACGAGCAGATCATGCACGTTCGAGCTCATCGCGCCATCTCCCTGGATACCGTCAAGGTAGACGACATATTGCGTCTCCGGCACAAGGTCGGGCAGCCCATACCGGGAAGAATGATGATCATACACATAACCGTATGCGTAATTGTCCATCACATCGCCCTCCAATCTCCGGCTGTAGATTCTCGAAGCGTTCATACGGAGCGGAAGGAAGACCCGCTCACGCATGAAGTCGGCAAAGATCTGCCCCGTCGCCCGCTCAATAATCAGTGCAAGCAGCACATAGCCGGTATTGCTGTACCGCCAGCTCTCATTCGGCTCGAAATAAGCCGGCAGCCGATGCTCCGCCAGCATCGCCAGCACATCGGCGTTCGTCGCGATTCGCTTCCGATCCCAGTGCTCGCAGAACAGTTCCATAAAGTCCGGCAGCCCTGACGTATGACAGAGCAGATGGCGTATCGTAATCCCCGGATAAGGGAGCTCCGGCAGCCACTGGGCCACCGGGTCGTCATAGCCCAGCTTCCCCTGCTCTGCCAGCAAGATGATGCCCGCCGCCGTGAACGGCTTCGACAGCGATGCCAAATCAAAGGCCGATGCCGTCATCAATCGCCGGCCCGTCGCCAGGTCAGCTCCACCAAAGGCCGCTTGATAGATAATCTCGCCCTGCTCGGCGGCCAGGA
Source organism: Paenibacillus thiaminolyticus (assembly GCF_003591545.1). Lineage (GTDB taxonomy): Bacteria > Bacillota > Bacilli > Paenibacillales > Paenibacillaceae > Paenibacillus_B > Paenibacillus_B thiaminolyticus_A. The sequence goes on along the minus strand of NZ_QYZD01000009.1, from coordinate 151,761 downwards.
AGACCCCGCTCATTCCTCCTTGTTGTTCCAGCTTGCTGAACAATCGTTCTAACCGCTCCCGTTTCGTCTCCATTCCGCTCTCTCTCCTTTTCTATAGATGTCATCGCAAAGCAATATGATTCAATTAACTTAATTATTAAGATGACTTAACAATTGGACAAAGGAGAGCCCTCCCTCTCCTGCCCGGGGATGTTCATCCGATTCCGGGATGAAGCAATCAATTCGTCTCCGCCCTGCCCTTGTAATCCTTCTCTACGATTCCTTTGAGCTTCAAGATGATGTTCCTCAATGTCACAACTTCCTCATAATCGAGCTGGGAATAGTAGCGGTCGATAATGGTTCGCTCGAGCTCCTCCTCCCTGGCGAAATGCTCCGCGCCGCGCTCGTCCAGGCGAACGAATATTTCCCGGCGGTTGTTCGGGTTGATCTCCCGGGTGACGTACTTCGCCTTCTCCATCTTGCTGACGATCTGGCTGACCGCACTGGAGGAGACCTTCATCCGCTCCGCAAGCTCGCTGACCGTCAGACGACCATGCTTGTGAACGAGCTCGAGCAATATCGTCTGCTTGGCCGTAATCTCGCTATCGTTCAGAAACTCATGAGCCTGAATCAGCATCACATTCATGGCATAATCCGCTTCATTCATCTCTTTGACGAGACGGACAAGGTCGTCGCTTGCCTTCTTCAATCACATCCACCACCTTAATAATTAAGTTATCTTAATTGTTTTATATTCTAATCTATTCCGTTCGATTCTGCAACCCTGACTCCCTCCCTCGCCTCAATGCGCGGCATTCCCTACACAAATAGGAGCGTACACGTCTGCACGAGCCGATCTGTCCTTTTAATTTCCGATAATCTGTATATTTCTGTGTATACAGTTGTTGGGTATAGTAAAAATAGAACACTCAGGAGGGGAATATCATGACCACCGATAGACCAAAAACAGATGCACCCGTTCGATTTTTGGAAGGCAAGCGCATTTACTTGCGTCCAATCAGCTCGGAGGATGCAGAATTCTATTACCAGATGCTGTTCAACCCGGAAATGAGACGATTGACGGGGACGCAACGGCATTTTTCCAAGGAGCAAGTCGCCAGCCATATCGAAGGCAAAACGCAATCCGCTTCCGATATGCTGCTGCTGATCGCGATCCGCGAATCCGATCAAGTCATCGGGGATATTGAGCTTCAGGATATCGACAGCATTAACCGCAGCGCCGGCATGCGCATCGCGATTGATGCGCCCGCGAATCAGGGCAGAGGGTTCGGCAGCGAAGCGATCAGCTTGCTGCTAGAATACGCCTTCGGCATTCTGCAGCTGCATCGGATTGAATTGAACGTATTCGCCTTCAATGAACGCGCCATTCACGTCTACGAGAAAATGGGCTTCCAGCGCGAAGGCGTGCAGCGCGACGCCCTGTATTACAATCATGCGTATCATGATTCTATTATGATGAGCATCCTGGAGCATGATTACCGGCAACCGCGCATAACCCGATGAATCAGGGGCATTTTGCCCCTTTTCCGATCACCGTCATACCGATGCGGTCACTTGCTTAGCGTTGGAAACGCCGCCTCGAACGTTGTGCCAACGTCCGGCCTGCTCTGGACCTTGATAAAACCGTTATGTTTTTCCATAATGGCTTTGACGATAGAGAGCCCTAATCCAGAACCTGCAATATTGCGGGAGCGTGACTTATCGACACGATAAAAAGGTTCGAATATGTGCGGAAGCTCTTCGTCCCGCATTCCTATGCCTGTATCCGAAATTTGGATAATTGTATGAGATCCGCGCCGCGCGGTGGAGATTTGAACTTTGCCGCCGGGCGTATTGTATTTCACCGCATTCTCGATCAGATTGAACAAGACCCTGTACACCAGCGTCTTATTGCCGACAATCGGATGGCTGCATTCGCCTATCTGGATCTGGACACGCTTCTGCTTGCGCAGCGGCTCCAGCTCCTGCTCGATCGGCTGTAGCGCTTCAGACAAATCAATCACGTCCGTTGCGCTCTCCTGACTGTCTGCAGTCAGGTGCAATAAGTCTTCCACCACATCAATGAGCCGTTGGGTGCTTTGTTCCGTAATATCCACGGTTTCTCTGTAGTCTTCAATAGAGGGGGACTCATCCAATTTCAATACCTGAATCCCGGCTTTGATAGTCGCAAGCGGCGTTTTGAGCTCATGTGCGGCATTGGAGGCGAATCTTTTCTGTCTGGTGAAGGACTCATCCAGCCTGTTGAGCATCGTATTGAAGGAGTCGGCCAGACTCCCGATTTCATCGTTCGTCGAAATGGGAACAAGGCGTTGGGATAAGTTATTTTCATTGATGTTGCGAATGGTTGTGCTTAGTTGATTCACCGGACGCAAAGCTCTTCCCGCGATTGCATAGGTTGCGGCCATTCCGAAGGCAATGATGATAAACATATAGATGACGCTGGCATTTACGAACCTCTCATTGGCCTCTATAGTACTGACCTGAACAGAGATATTGTTTAACTCCCCCTTATCGCCTTTTTCCCCTTCCATTGTGTCAGGATGAGCCCCAATTTCTATCTCCTTCATAAATTCGGATAAATCACCTTCAGTCCTGTTCATAGGGACAGCTCCTGCCGTGAAAGGCTTCACAAATTTGCTCTCCGCATTATGGATGGAGATCAGTGTGACGCATACGGCGGTGAGAATAACGATGCAGCCGGTAAGCAACGTCAACCTCATACGCAACGACACCCTATTTAACATGGTGCTCACCTGCGGAATCGGAGATCATGTACCCCTGGCCTCGTATATTTTGGATCATATTCTTATCCCCCATCGCACCCGCGAGCTTTTTTTTCAAGGAATAGATATGAAATTTAAGAGAGTTGGAAAATAAATCGGTATCGCTGTCCCATGTATGCTCTATCAATCGCTCCGCGCTAATGACGCTGTTTTTGTTTAGCATCAAGTATTGAAGAAGTGAATACTCCTTCCTGGTCAACTCGATAAGCTGTCCGTCGGCATAGGCGCATTTCCGAGCCGTATCGATGCTGATAGAGCCACAAGTAAGAACCGTATCCTGCTGCTTGAACGAGCGCCGCAGCAAATTGCGGATTCTTGCCTCCAGCTCTTTAAAATCAAAAGGCTTGATCAAGTAATCATTGGCCCCGCAATCCAATCCCACAATGCGATCTTCGATCTCGGAGCGGGCCGACAGTATTAAAATGTTGATTTCTTTGTTGTTGCCGCGAATGAGCTTCAGCACTTCCATCCCATCCAATTTAGGCAGATTCAAATCCAGCACGATGACATCATATTGGTTGATTTCATGCAGCTCGATGGCTTCTTCCCCATCCGCCGCCTTGTCTACCGCGTAGCCGCATTTCTTGAGTCCCTTCGCTAAAAGATTTGCTAGAGCAAATTCGTCTTCAACTAATAATATTTTCATTGCTCATTCACTCTCCGTAAAGCAGCCTGTACATGACCAAGCAGCCACGGATTGTGGCTGCTTGGGCTGCTTAATCATACAGTTGCAAGATTATGATTGATATCAAGTCACACCCTATCGGACATTATTTGTTACTTGAATGTTTTTTAAGCATTACGCGGCCATCTTGGCCTTCACGCTGCATATTTTGCAGCATGCCAGCCTCCAGCGTAAGTATATCGACCTTCACGTTCTCTGTCTTATCCGCTTTAATCGTTTGAGAATCGATGATATTCGCAATTGTTTCATTCAATACCTTGTCCGTCTTCGGATTCAGCTTGAGGCTCTTTACGATTTCCCGCAGCTTCTCGGACGTGATTTGCTCGGGCTTGAGGTTGGCGATCATGTCGTTGATTTTCTTTTCCGTTCTCGAATCCAGCTCCAGAGTTTGGATGACGAAGGCCAAGCTTTCTTGAACGCTCAATTCTTTCCGCTCGAACTGTGGATACGAATCAATGGATTTTCCATTATATTCTGTCGGCATTGTCCCCGCAGGATATACTTTGATATCAACACCTGTATTCCCCCCTGTAGCCGCGAAAGCGCTGAGCGGCAGCGCGGCCACCATAGCAGCCACCATAATCCCTGTTTTTAATACATTAACCTTTTTCATAGAAATCTCCTCCTGCAGTTCGTTTGTTTGGGTGAATGACTTGCAACTGTGACTTTAGTTTACAGGGAGCACGGTTAGATTAAGGTTAGGTTTCAGGAGGATTTCAACGATTTTTCATATGTTTTATACTTATTTTATCATATTTTAAAATTAATAGTCATTTCTTGTGGTATTACCATATTCATAGGAATAGCTCTCGCCGAATCAAAGGGAGGAGAGTTGGCAATAGTAAGAGCCTAAGGACTAAGGAGGTGCCGACGATGGAAAATACGCATGAGTATGTAGAGAAGCTCAAGGATACGCAGGAGAAGGCGGAGCGCAATCAGCAGCGGCAGGGCAAAGGCTCGCCGGGCAACAAGCTGCCGAACAAGCAGCACAGCACCAATAAGTAGAGGTAATGCCAAGGGGAGCGGGCGAACCGCCCTGTTCCCGGTGGTTCCCCCGCCAACCTATTCATCCCCCCTGCCCCGTCTGATTAGACGAGCGCAGGGGGGATGATGCGTTACGGTAAAAAAGGTATGTCTGCGATGCGGCACAGCGCTATATCAGGTTGAGCAAAATGGCTGCGCCCAGAGCGGCAATTCTGGCCACATTCGTGATGATGAAGTTTTTGACGGCCAGGGCGAAGGTATGCTCCTTGGTCTGCTCCTGCTGGAACACGCGGATATTGCGGCGCACCGGAATCAGCGTGCATAGGACAAGCAGCAAAATAATCGGATTGACCTTCAAGATGAACAGGACAATGAGGTCCAGATAGGATACATAATAAATGATGCGGAACAAGGCCAGCGCATTCTCCTTCCCGATATAGACCGGGAGCGTATACCGCTTATTTTCCACATCGTCTTCCATGTCGCAAATATTGTTGGCCAGCATAATATTCGCAATGCACAGAATCGCCGGTATCGCGATAAGGAACACCAGCAGCACTTCGATAATGTTGATATCGACCTTCACATGCCAGTCTTCCAGCCACAAGGCCGCCAGCTGATGATCCTCCACATGAATATACGTGGATATGAAGATGATGACGAACCCCATGAACAACCCGGAGAACAATTCCCCCAGCGGCATGCGGGAGATCGGGACCGGTCCGAGCGAGTACAAAAAGCCGACCAAAAACGATAATCCGCCTAAAAGAAGAATTAGCAGGCCGGTCTGCAGAAACAGAACAACCCCTGCGCTAATCGCAATGACGAGCAGCGTCATGATGGTGGCGAGTACAGTCGATTCCTTCAATTTGTACTGCACAATCGCATTATGGACCTCATAGCCGTAGCCATGGGTTTTGATCGCCTTTTTGTAATCGTAATAGTTGTTGATGGCCGTGGTCGCCATATCGAAGGACAGCAGAGAGGCGAGCATCAGCAAGAAATGGCTGACTTCGAAGGATTGGAACCGAAATACGGCATAGAGACTCCCGATAAAGAAGGGAATCATGCTGGCTGTTTTGGTCTGGATCTCGACCAGCTTGAGAAAGCTTGTGATTGTCACGTTTCATACTCCTTTGCATGTACAGCACCCGTAGAGGCATCTTTCTGTATCGCTTCTTTTCCTCTAAACTTTATCACCAGATCCAAGGGCCGTCCAGTTCCTTAGTATCCCCCGAAATAGCCGCAAAAAAGCCTGTAAAAACCAAGTCCGCGCACGCGGATTTATCTTGACAAGCCATTCTATCAATATTAATCTAAAGGTAGATAGATCACCAGATTTTTCTTCCAACCGCATATTTATCCTAGTGATAAAGGCAAACCCATCGAAAGATGGCGACGCAAAGCTACAGGGGCTTCAGCGAATGATACTCGCTATGCCAGCCAGTTACCGATAGAGATAGCTTGACGTGTCTTTCGCGAACGTTCTCAAGCCCTTCTTACTTCGGTAAGCGGGGCTTTTTCAATAGGATGGACAAGCGAAGGAACTGGTCAACTCCGTATTGACAAAGGCAAACCTGTTGAAAAGCAGGGACGCAAAGCTATAGGGGCTTCAGCGCTGCCAGCGCTCAGCCAGCCAGCTACCAATATTGAAGCAAGTGCCGAACTGCGCGATCAACTCTACCAATCCAGATGGACAGGAAGAATCGCGGAAGCAGAGGCGCCGGGCTTCAGAGGAGAGATTGCGATGAAATGGGATAAGCGTCTGTTGAGCCTGCTTGTATTGGCCGCTATCTTGTTCACGGTACCGGTCTATCCGGTTCACGCCGAGGATGCCATTATCAATAAATTAGTCGTGCTGCCAAGCAGTGAATATAATGTCAGGGAAGCTGAAGCCATGAAGGAACGGCTTGCCAAGATCCCCGTACGGATTCTGAACCAGCTGTATGACAGGGGCGTCAAAATCAAGCTGACGAACGACATCATTACGAATGAACCGGAGTTAAGTTATTTGAAGGGCGTGACGCCGCGAGGCTGGGAAGGCACCGGCATGACATGGGACGATGTTCCCGGCGTCAGCGAGCGCATTGTCGCCGCCCGCATCGGTTACAGCAACAAAGGTCATGGACATAATTCGTTCAATCTGGAAATTCACGAGACCATGCATGCGGTCGATCGCATCGTCTTCAATGAAATCAGCAGCACCGAGGAATTCAAGAACATTTTCAATCAGGAAGCGGATATCAACTATAACGGAGACGGCTACGTGTCGATCCATCCGACCGAATACTTCGCGGAGACCGCCAGCTTGTATGTATACAGCGACGCGACACGGGAAGAACTCAAGGAGACCACCCCGCTCACCTATGAATTCATGGACAAGCTGTTCGCTAATCCATAATAGACATAGAAGCTCCTTCCGGGCAGATGCCGCGGAAGGAGCTTCTTGTTCATGCAGGCGAGCCTGCCTTATGGGTATACCCGGTCCGGCTGGATGGAATCCCACGTCTCATAACCGTCCTCGGAACGGCTGTACTCGTGGTGGTTCGTCGCTTCCAACACATCCGAATAGTACCATTTGCCCGGCTTGTTGTCCGGCCATTGCTTCGCATCCTCGTGGATATCGGCTGCCTTCACCTTCCGATTCAGCACACTGTTGATGAAAGCCATTGCTTCCGCCCGCGTAATGTACTGGTTCGGCTTGAAGGTGCCATCCGGATAACCTTTAATCCAGCCTTTGTTGGCCGCCGATACGATATATTTCTCTGCCCAATGCCCGGAAATATCCGAGAACATGCCGTTCGCTTGATCATTGAGCTTATCGAATCGGGACGCAATCACGGCGAACTCCGCCCGCGTAATGGATTGGCCCGGCTTGAAGGTGCCGTCCGGATATCCGGTGATGATGCCGGCACGTTCCATCGTCGAGATATGTTTGTTCGACCAACGCTTCTTGGCTACATCCGAGAACGAATTCTGATCGGTCAGATAGTTCACGCGGCTCTCGTTCTCCATCAGACGATAGAAGATAGCAGCGACTTCTTCCCGGCTAATCTGATTCTCCGGCTTCACCGTGCCATCCGGGTAGCCGTTGATATAGTTGTAGTGGTTCTCCATATCCAGCTTCGGCGGAACCGGCGGCAATGGCGGAACCGGTGGGAGCGGCTTCGGTGATGGCGTTATCGTAGTGGAGCTGCCTCCTCCCGAACTGCCGCCAGTATCCGGATCCGGATTGGACGAATTTTTCGTGTAATAGAAAATGTATTCCTGTCCTTCCGCTTCGGTGAACGTGTACGTATCGCTCGCCTTCACCGGCGTATAGCCCGATACCGTGACCGCCGTCAACGAGACTTGGTCTCCCGGCTTGCCGCTCTTCGTTATCGGCGCAGCCAGTTGTTGGCCGGTTCCCTGCTCCAGATACTTCACGGTCACCTGGCGCTTCGTCTGGGATGGGTCCTTTTTGTAGAAAATATTCAGCATCTGCTCCGGTTCGTCACTGAATGTATACGGGTAACTCGAATGCTCAGGGTGATAGACGGCGCCCGTCACCGTAATTGGAGACGTCCGGTATAGGATCTGCTCGCCGGCTCTTCCTTTGACTCGCTCGGAATCCTTCAGCACATGGTTCGTCTCGGCTTCCAGATGATTAATCGTCAGAAGCTGGAAATCACCATGCTCGCCCTTTACATAGTAGAACGTATACTGCTGATCAGGAGCCGTTGTAATCGTGTAAAGCTCATTGAATTTGAGCGGCGTATATACGGAATCGGTGACGGTAATCTGATCCGCTCTCAACCACAGCACTTCCCCGGACTTCCCGGAATGGGTAGCAGGAGCTTGCAGGGCCAGATTCGATTCTTGTTCCACGTAGTGAACCGTTACCGTGTACGTCTCGCCTTCATTTACTTTGTTGTAGTAGAAGGTGTATTCCTGCTCGGTATCTGCCGTAACTGTGTACTCGACGCGATATCGTTCCGGCTTATATACAGCGTCCGTCACCGTAATGTCTTCCGCCGTCAATGTAATCGTCGACCCAACTTCCCCGGTACGCGAAGTGGACTCCTTCAGGGATTGCTCCGTCGCCCGATCCACGTAATGCACGATTACGGTGCGCTCTTCGCCTGTCGGATCGTCTTTGGTGTAGTAGAACGTATACACTTGGTCAGCTTCTGCTGAGAACGTGTACTTGTGCGTCGCGTTCAATGGCTTGTAGCCCGCCACTTCTTCTGCCGTCAGTTCGATAGTCTGCCCGGTTACGCCTTCTTTCGTCGTTTCGTCAGCCAGTACTTTGTCTGTACCTTTTTCCAGGTACTTCACCGTCAGCGTCTGACTGCTTCCGACGTAGTAGAAGATGTATTCGTTCGTTCCTGCTTTGAACGTGTACTCATACGTAGCGTTCTCCACTGTGTAACCCGGGATCGGCTTCGATTCCAGCGTTACCGTCTCACCCGTTACGCCTTCTTTCGTCGTCTGGTCAGCTAGTACTTTATCCGTGCCCTTTTCCAGGTACTTCACGGTTACGGTCTGCTTCTGGGCCATGTAGTAGAAGATGTACTCCTGGTTCGCTGCCCCTGTGAACTTATACGTATGTTCACTTGGCGCTACTGGCTCATACCCTTCTACTGGCTTCGCTGTCAACAGCTTTTCGGAACCCGTTGGACCTGTGAACGTATCTGGAGCGGCAACTTCAACATCCGTTGTGCCTTCCAGCAGATACTTCACGGTGACGGTCTGTTCCTTGGCCGTGTAGTAGAAGATGTACTCCTGATTAGCTTCCGCTGTGAACTTATACGTATGTTCACTTGGCGCTACCGGCTCATATCCTTCTACCGGCTTCGCTGTCAGCAGCTTCGTCGAGCCCGTTGGACCTGTGAATGTATCCGGAGCGGCTACCTCAACATCCGTTGTGCCTTCCAGCAGATACTTCACCGTTACGGCCTGTTCCCTGGCCGTGTAGTAGAACGTATACTCGTTCTTTCCTGCTGTGAACGTGTACTCACGCGTACCGTTCTCTGCTTCGTAGCCCGGGATCGGCTTCGATTCCAGCGTTACCGTCTGACCTGTTACGCCTTCTTTCGTCGTTTCGTCAGACAGTACTTTATCCGTACCTTTTTCCAGGTACTTCACCGTTACGATCTGCTTCTCCGCCGTGTAGTAGAAGATATGATCCGGATTTTCGCCGGCCTTCAGCACATAATTCACTGATTTCGGCTCTTCCG
>NZ_QYZD01000009.1:0-141972 GCF_003591545.1 Paenibacillus thiaminolyticus | reverse complement strand
GATTTGCTCTGTTCCATTGTAGTAGAAGACGTGATCCGGATTTTCGCCAGCCATCAGCACATAATTCACTGATTTCGGCTCTTCCGCTTCATAGCCCGCAATTTCTTCAGATTTCAGCGTAAGCTCTTCCCCGGTCTTCCCTGTCTTCACACTTGGGTCCAGAAGGTCTTTGCCCGTTGCTCGGTCTACGTAGCGGACCTTTACGATTTGCTCTGTTCCATTGTAGTAGAAGACGTGATCCGGATTTTCGCCAGCCATCAGCACATAATTCACTGATTTCGGCTCTTCCGCTTCATAGCCCGCAATTTCTTCAGCTTTCAGCGTAAGCTCTTCCCCGGTCTTCCCTGTCTTCACACTTGGGTCCAATAGATCCTTGCCCGTCGCCCGGTCTACGTAACGGACTTTTACGCTCTGATCCTTTGCTGTGTAATGAAAAGTAATCGTTACATCCTTGGCAGGCATCACGCCCGTTACATGCCCTTGGTCCACGCTTAGTCCGCTGCCCTCGCTAACCCCGGCACTGGCGAACTCATATCCGGCGAAATTCTTGCTGCTTACATCAATGGATTCGCCCGGCTTTTTGTCCGCATCGCTGCGCTCCAGCACCTTATCTCCCGATTGGTGAATAATCGTAAGCTTGTTAGGGACATCGTTGTAACCGAACCAAATAATTGGCGATGGCTTGCTTACCGTTAAATCAACCTTCGTTGGATTCTCCCCAACCCTCAACGTGTAGCCTGGTACCGTTGGCGCAGATATGGTATAGGATTGGCCGACCTCAAGCGCATCGCTTCCATTCTCCTCGTGGTAGCGGCTGTACAGCTCTTGGGCCAAATCCGGCCGCTCGACTTCTTGACCGTCAGAATTGACCGGCTTGCCGTTGGCATTAACCTTATACGCCTTTACGAGGATCGAACCTTTACCCAAGCCCACTCTCGGCACTTCGAAATCCTTCGATGTACGGTCACCCTTGGCATCGGTGTAATTCATCGTCGTTGTCTTGTTGGTCGGGTACAATTGTTTCGGATCCGGGTTTTTGGAGTGATCCATTTTGACCCGGTAAGTAAGAGTCGCTGGAGTGCCTTCCGTGACATTGCCGATATTCCAGTTCAACGTCTCGGTTTGCGGGTTCCAGGAGACCTCCCCTTGAGAGACCTTATAGTCGTCCGGGCCGAAGGAGCTTCCCTTCAACTTCAGATCGAACATGTCCCCCATCGGGTCAGTGACTACCGCATTTTCCGCGGCAAAGGCAATTTTGCTGGCCAGCTCGGAGAAGATTTGCTCCAGACTGTCGCTGCTGCCCGAATAATAACCTTTGTTCGCTACATCCTTAAGCGTATTCGTTGCATTGCTATTATCCCTGACATCCAACCCAATAGAATAAATGCCGATTCCTGCATCATGGGCCAGCTTGGCTTCGGAAATCGTCCCGATGCCATTGTCAAGAACCTCATAACCATTAACAGAATAGGAATTATTAAAGGTACATCCAAAAATACTGCAACCATACCTTAATTCATATCTGCTACCCGAACCAATTATCTTATTATTGCCATAATCGAAATCCGAGAGTGCATACTTGTGAGCATTGTTATTCCATGATCCAGAGACTGCTTTGCCAGCCTTGTAACTATAAGTAGGATCCCCGTCACTCAGCAGAACGATCACTTTGTTGTTGGCGTGGCTTGCCTTTAAAAGCTCCTGGGCTTCGCGCAATCCAGCCTGAATATTCGTTCCCCCGGTCGCCTCTATATTATCAATATCACGTTTCAATTGCGTCTTCTGGTCAAGGCCTTTGAAGTCAGATACCTTCTCAGAAGTCTTATTGAAGGTTACGACTGCAATTCTTGTTTCCGAGTCTTCAATCAACAGATTGTCAACGAATTTCTTGGCTGCATCCTTGGCCTTCGGCAATCGGTTCTGGTTCGGTTCTTGGGTCATGCTTCCCGACTTGTCGATCACGAGCACGATATCGGAGGAGCCCGATTTCAGGTTCTTGCCTTCGACTGTCAGTGTAATATCCCATTCATCCAGCTTGCCTTCGACCGGGTTGGCTTCCTTCGTGAGCTGCACCGCTCCCGGATTCGGCCACTCAAGCTCCCCGGGACTCGCCGCCTGGGCGCCGAGCGTGCCCGGAATCGTTCCAAATGCGACACTCAACATACACAACCATGTAACCACTAGTCTGAATCGGCGTTTCATAGTTTCCTCCTCATTTTTTCATCTGAGTCCTCCTTTTCCAGAGTAAAAATTGCCTCCTCACGTCTTATTTATATAGTTCTGCGGGCCAAAAATACCGCGGAGAACCACCCTATGAAAAATAAAAAAATCCGGCTGCAATTTAACAAGTGTTAAATGCAGCCGGACGATCATGGGCCTGACGACCTTTAGATTCCTAAGCTTTGCGGCCTAATCTTTCGATTAGTGTGCCCTATGTAATTGGCGTATCCAAGTATACCCACCTAAAGCACTATTCAATGCTCAATATATCGGTCTATCCACCTTTTGTCAATTCCTTTTTTTGAAATTATATGGCGCATTTTCAAAGACTACACAAATCGCGAAAATCCCCTGTTGGAAGGATGTTTCTTCGACCTCGCCATGGTCTAAAATATTCATTTCCATGAAAATATATTGCTAATTCCTTTCATTATTCCAGGTATTTAGACCTGTTTTTAACCCTTCGATGCAACCACAATAATACATATGTAAGTATCGCTATGTGTGTTCAAATTGGAATTGACCATGTACTCTTCCATAGAAGAAGCTCCTTCCGGGCAGTTTACCGCGAAAGGAGCTTCTTGTTATGCAGACCAGCTTGCATTAAGGATAGATTCGATCTGGATTAATAGCGGTCCACACTTCATAGCCATCTTCGTTGCGAGTATATTCGTGATGGTTTGTCGCTTCTATTACATCCGCATAATACCATTTCCCCGGCTTATTGTCCGGCCATTGCTTCGCATCCTCGTGGATATCGTCCGCCTTCACCTTCCGATTCAGCATACTGTTGATGAACGCCATCGCTTCCGCGCGCGTAATGTACTGGTTCGGCTTGAAGGTGCCGTTCGGATAGCCTTTGATCCAGCCTTTGTTCGCAGCCGACATGATATATTTCTCCGCCCAATGCCCCGCAACATCGGAGAACATGTCGTTCGCCTCTTCATTGAGCTTGTCGAATCGGGACGCAATCGCTGCGAATTCCGCCCGGGTTATGGAACGCCCTGGCTTGAAGGTACCATCCTGATAGCCGGCAATAATTCCGGCATGTTCCATCGTCGAGATGTGTTTGTTCGACCAACGGCTGCTGGCCACATCCGAGAAGGCGTTCTTGTCGGTCAAATAGTTCGCGCGGCTCTCATCGTCCATCAGACGATAGAAGATCGCGGCGACCTCTTCCCGGCTAATCAGGTTCTCCGGCTTAATCGTGCCGTCCGGATAGCCGTTGATATAGCTGTAATGATGCTCCGTTTCCAGCTTCGGTGGAGCCGGAGGCAATGGCGTCACTGGAGGAAGCGGGTCCGTTGGCGTTTCTGTAGACGTACTTCCGCCCGAACCTCCCCCGGAACCCGAATCCGGATTGGACGAATCTTTCGTGTAGTAGAAAATGTATACCTGTCCTTCATCCTCGGTGAACGTATACGTATCGCTGGACTTCACAGGCGTGTAGCCCGATACCGAAATCGGCGTCAACGTAACCTTGTCTCCCGGCTTGCCGCTCTTCGTCGTCGGCCCAGCCAGCTCTCTGCCTGTGCCCTGCTCCAGATACTTCACCGTCAGTTGATGCTCCGTCTGTGAAGAATCCTTGATGTATTGAATAGTAAGCACCTGATCCGGTTCGTCAGAGAAGGTATACCTGTAACTTGACTGCGCTGGATGGTAGACAACGCCCGTTACCGTTATTGGAGCCGGTCGATACAGAATCTCCTCGCCTGTTCTTCCTTTGACTTGCTCAGAGTCTCTCAGCACATCGTCCGTCCCGGCTTCCAGATGGTTAATCGTCAGAAGTTGGATATCGCCGTACTCTCCCTTGACGTAATGGAACGTATACTGCTGATCCGGAGCCGTCGTAATCGTATATAGATGATTGAATTTCAGAGGCGTGTACACCACATCTGTTACCGAATATGCGGCATCTGCTTCCGAGTACACGGCATCTGTCACCGTAATCTGATCCGCTCTCAGCCACAGAACTTCTCCTGCCTTACCTGTAAAAGTGGACGGAGCCTGCAACGCCTTATCCGATTCTTGATCCACGTAATGGACGGTTACCATGTACGTTTCGCCCTCATCCTCGTTATAGAAGAACGTGTGCTGTTGGTTGAAGTCGTCTGTGATTACGTAATTGAAGGTATAGCTTTCAGGTTTGTATACCTTGTCCGTTTTCGTAATATCTTGCGCAGTCAATGTAAGTTCTGACCCGACTTTTCCGACATAAGGAACCGATTCCTTCAAAAATTCATCGTTCGCACGATCCACATAATGTACGAATACGATACGATCTTCACCAATGCTCTTGTAACGGAAAGTGACGCTGGCGTCGGCTGTGATATTCGTCAGTTCCTTGGTCTTCTCGTCGTCTAACACATACCCGGAAACATGCGGGGCATAGGCCGTGAAGCTGCCTCCCCTTGGCGCCTGGAAGCTCTGCTCATCAAGCGTCGCTCCCTGAGCGTCTGCCGCCTTAACGGTTACCGTGACGACGTCCTTCGCATACCGGAAGATCATTTCCTTATCGGTTCCTACCGTCGCCTCCTGGGTGGCGGCTGTGATCAGCTTCCAGCCCAGGATGTCCGGCGCCGTCGCGGTGACGGTCTCGCCGACGCTTCCGCTCATCACGTAGCTTTGCAGCAATACACCGTCTTCCGACATTGCTTTGACCGCCACTTCATCTTCTGCCAGCGTTCTGTACTGGAAGATGACTTCGCCGCTGCCGGCGATGACGATCCGGGTCGGGTTGCCCACCAGCACATAATCCGTGACATCCGGCGCGCCTACCGTGACCGCCTCGCCCTTGCGCTGGCCGGTTACGGTGCTGGTTTTAAGCTCTTTGCCCGTCAGATAGTCTACCGCCTTGACCGGAATATCCACGGTATCCTTCGTATACTCGTATTCCACCGTCAGCGCGGTTCCCGTGTAGGTCACCGTTTCAGCCGCGCTAACTGCCGTATATGCATCCGCCGTCAGATCCGGAACCGGGATTTCCCGCGTCTCGTTGACCGCGAATGTTTCGCTCATCGTTTTGATGATGCGGCTGCCTTCCTTCAGCACAACTGTGACATTGCCGCTCGCCTGGCTGTACGTAAAGGTGAGGCTGTTGTTGGCACTGCTTACGCTCGCGATCGTCTGCGTAACGGCTCCCTCTAAATTATAGCCCGAAACGTATGGCGCGTTGTAGCTGAAGCTCTCTCCCGTGGTCGCCGCCACATTGAAGCTCGGCGCGATCTCGGTGCCGCTGTCGTCCACCATGTGGATCGTCACAGCCGTCGCCAGCGTTTCATACTCGAAGGTGACCGTTTCGTTGTCCTCTCCTACCGTGACGCTGGCCGGCGAGGCACTCATCAGCTTGTATCCTTTGACCTCAAAGGCGTCTACGTTCAAGACGCCGCTGTTCTTCGGACGGGTCAATTCATATTTGTACAACTCCTCCGCCGCGCTCTGTCCGATCACCGTGATGGTGACCGTGTGCTCCGGCACCACTTCCTCGATGCTCTTGTAGCGGAAAGTGACGCTGGCGTCGGCTGTGAGATTCGTCAGTTCCTTGGTCTGGTCGTCGTCCAACACATACCCGGAAACATGCGGGGCATAGGCCGTGAAGCTGCCTCCCCTTGGCGCCTGGAAGCTCTGCTCATCAAGCGTCGCTCCCTGAGCGTCTGCCGCCTTAACGGTTACCGTGACGACGTCCTTCGCATACCGGAAGATCATTTCCTTATCGGTTCCTACCGTCGCCTCCTGGGTGGCGGCTGTGATCAGCTTCCAGCCCAGGATGTCCGGCGCCGTCGCGGTGACGGTCTCGCCGACGCTTCCGCTCATCACGTAGCTTTGCAGCAATACACCGTCTTCCGACATTGCTTTGACCGCCACTTCATCTTCTGCCAGCGTTCTGTACTGGAAGATGACTTCGCCGCTGCCGGCGATGACGATCCGGGTCGGGTTGCCCACCAGCACATAATCCGTGACATCCGGCGCGCCTACCGTGACCGCCTCGCCCTTGCGCTGGCCGGTTACGGTGCTGGTTTTAAGCTCTTTGCCCGTCAGATAGTCTACCGCCTTGACCGGAATATCCACGGTATCCTTCGTATACTCGTATTCCACCGTCAGCGCGGTTCCCGTGTAGGTCACCGTTTCAGCCGTGCTAACTGCCGTATATGCATCCGCCGTCAGATCCGGAACCGGGATTTCCCGCTTCTCGTTGACCGCGAATGTTTCGCTCATCGTTTTGATGATGCGGCCGCCTTCCTTCAGCACAACCGTGACATTGCCGCTCGCCTGGTTGTACGTAAAGGTGAGGCTGTTGTTGGCGCTGCTTACGTCCGCAATCGTCTGCGTAATGGCTCCCTCTAAATTATAGCCCGAAACGTATGGCGCATTGTAGCTGAAGCTCTCTCCCGTGGTCGCCGCCACATTGAAGCTCGGCGCGATCTCGGTGCCGCTGCCGTCCACCATGTGGATCGTCACGGCCGTCGCCAGCGTTTCATACTCGAAGGTGACCGTTTCGTTGTCCTCGCCTACCGTGACGCTGGCCGGCGAGGCACTCATCAGCTTGTATCCTTCGACCTCAAAGGCGTCTACGTTCAAGACCCCGCTGTTCTTCGGACGAGTCAATTCGTATTTGTACAACTCCTCCGTCGCGCTCTGTCCGATCACCGTGATGGTCACCGTGTGCTCCGGCACCACTTCCTCTAAAGGCGTGTAATAGAAGGTGACCGTTTTATTTTCGTCTACAGCCGGATAGGTGATTGGATTAGTATTAACCGTCCCGGTTGTCAGTGTATAGCCTGGCACATTAGGGGCATATACCGTGAACGGGTCGCCCTTTGGAACTTCATAGCTTAACGCGCCAAGCGCCGTGATTTCCGCGTCTGTTGAGGAATCAATGAGTTGAACCTCTACCGTCCAAACATTCTTGTCGTATTTAAAGTATACAGTTTGGGCGTTTACAGTTACGGTGCGGGTAACCGAATCTGCCTCTCCCTCTGCAAGCAGCCAGCCGTGGATTGACGGCGCAGGTATCGAAAGCGGCGAACCAACCGTTCCGGTTAAATCATAGCTTTGGATAACCTGATCTGCGCCCGGGTCATAGGTTCCGGTGCCATTGGCATCATACCAGGCCACCACATGAACCGTACCTTCTGTTGTAGCCTTATAGTAAAACTTGACTTCAACAGCCGCTGCACCATTGGACACATAAATATCCTGTGTTGTATCGCTGATTATGGAATAATCCACGCCGTTATTTGTAAGGCTTGGCGGGGCCTGAATTGGATGCGTGTCGCCTACAGCCAGCTCTTCGCTTCGTATATCTGCAATCTTTGCTCCTGTGGCTTGATCATAAGCCGCAGCTATCACCGTACGCTTTATTCTTTCGTAGGTGTAAGTCACGTTGACATCATTAACTCCGTTATACGTTACCTTTTCGGGATCAACCGACTTATAGTTATAATTTTCTAGAACCGCTAATCCTTCTACCGATTTCGGATCGTTGGGATAGGTCATATCCTGCGGCTCACCTTTCATGATAGAACGGTATACGGTGCCTAAAGGATTGTTATCCGTATCAACGATATTTAGAATCAACCCTTTTTCGGCAGTTTGCTTGGTATAGTAGAAAATAATCTCGCTCTCGCCATTTTCCTTGACGCTGGCAATGCTGTTGCCGTCAGGCGTTGAACTGTTATTTTCGGCTCCTTCATAATCGAATCCGCTAATTACGGGCGGATCATGCGAGAACGGTTTTCCTATTTCCGCGCCTGCTTTATACTCAGTAAACGTTTCTATAGGCGTAGTTGTGCCCGCATACATCGCTTTTATCGTAACCGTCGTCTTGTTATCCGCATACCAGAAAACATACTCCTGATTGTCTGACGCAGTTGCAGGATCTATGTGAATCACACCGTTAGCCGGGTCGACCAATTTATAGCCCGGCACGGTAATAGTTGGAAAATCAAACGCCGCATCGGTAACCCTTACTTGCATAGGAATGGTATACAACGGAGCTTGTGTGTCTGGCGCGCCCTGTACCTTGCCCACTATGCTGATTGTAAATTCAGGACGTATATCGCTAATATTGATATGGCTGACAGGACCCACATTGCCTGCCCAGTCCACCGCGCGGACATGAAGATAACCTGTATCCGAATTGCTAAGAATATATACCAAACCGTCTATATCATCATCGTGCAAATACTGAGCCTCAACAATCGGCTTATTATTTTCATCAAAGTCAGCATAAGTTAGCGGATCATCGTTTGGTGTTGTGGATTTATACACAAGATAACCTTTCGTTCCGCTTGTTACGGTTTCCGTAAAAATATTTGATTTTTTGCGCTCGCTAATATCCGGATTTTGATTAATCGCTTCCACATAGCCCTGATATGTTGTCCCATTATCCTTCGCGCTTATTAATGTGTTATATTGCGCTGATCCGTTAGTGGAATGATAGGCGGCCGTAGGCGCATCCGGAGCCGCTTCATCCGTAGCGGCGCGGTCATTTAACTTTGTGTCATATGTCAGTTGAGCCAGGAAGAACACCGTGTTGGCGATGATGTTTCTTTCGGCCGTCGGAATGTTTGCACTTGTTGTATGTCCTGTCTGAATAAAAGCGGTGTTATTATAGGTGGTTAAATAATAGTTGCTGTGATAGATAGCAGAACCTGTGCCATCATCATAGCCGACCGTATTATCCCCCTGATACAGCGTGCCGTTACTATTTGCAAACTGCATCCAAATCGTTCCTTTGGCGCTGGATCCGTTTACGTGCGTGTTGTTTACCGACAATATGTCACCCGGTTTTACAGGATTTGGGTATCTAAGCAAAAATCCGTCCTTGACAACCTTGGCACGAGTGGTTTGATGATCTAGCAAGGCCACAGCACTATTCGCAATAATACCGGCATAACGTCTCAACTTACCGTATTGCCAGCCTTCTCCTCTGTCAGAATTCGTACCCGTATACGTAATGTTCTCCAACCCTGTTCCTACATAAGAGTTCGTTCTGTCAATTAACGTATCATGCCCGAATAATACGCCGCGGCCTGTCTTAATAAAATCTTCAATAGCAGTGACGGCGGCATCACTGGTACTAACGCTGCCGTTACGGTCGGCCACGCCGATGATTACAACATCAATAATATACTTGCCTTCACTATCTTTTAAATATTGGTCAGGATTCTTGTTAAAATCAGATTGGTTAACGTCGGTGATTTGTAATAATCCGTCAATATCTCCGACTCCGGGAGTACCCTGCAGCCAATGTTTCATATACGACATGTTTCGCGATGAGTAGTATCCGGAAGAACCGGGGTAGATGACTAAAACATTAACTTCCTTATTATATTTTGTAGATCTTGTTTCAAATTGCTCTTGCTCGCTTTCCGGAAAAGAAGGGTCAAATTTTCTCTGATAATACAAATAACCGTAATCATAACCGTCGTTGGGCGGTTCCCAAGAAACATCCATACGGTTTTCCTTCGGCACATTTTCTCCCTGCGCCCGAAAATCTCCCTCAACAACTCCGACAGGATCGGAAATGACAGTTAAAGCATAGACTGGGAGAGCTTGCAGCATAAGGAGTAATGAGAGAAATATTGCCGTCGCTTGTTGTAACCTTCTCTTTGCATAGTTCATGGTAGCAATCCTCCATCATTCATTCTTTATGAGAGTGGTAGCGATAACGAAAAATAAAAAAGTCCAGCTGCAATTTAACAAATGTTAAATGCAGCCGGACGATCATGGGCCTGACGGCCTTTAGATTCCTAAGCTTTGCGGCCTAATCTTTCGACTAGTGTGCCCTGTTCACTATGTAGTTTGCACATCTGATGATATCCAGCTAAAGTACTATTTTATCTTCAATATAATGGGACAACCTTCTTTTTGTCAATAACTTTTTTGAAAATTTTTCGACGCTCTTTCAAAGTCTTAATATCCCCCAAAACCTCCTTATAGTGGGATTTTTATGACCTTGCTATAGTATAAAATATTCATTTCTATGAAAATCATATCACTAAGTATTTTCATTATTATAGGTCTTTATGCCTACATTTCCAATCGATGGGCAGGTGGATGTGGGAGTTCACATTCCACCGATTCATGCCAAACTGGGTCATAATATAAGGGCCGGTTGCTGGCAGTTCGACCGGATGAAACAACAATAACAACCAATTTCCACATATCGGATCGTTGACAAATGGACAATCAGCACATAAGATAAATGATGTAACGGATGTGTAACCGGTTACACATGGAAAGGAAGGATACTCCGTCATGGCCACGATCAAAGATGTGTCGAGATTGGCGGGCGTATCGGTCGCAACCGTCTCCCGGGTCCTTAATCAAAAAGGGTATGTCCACGAGGATACCGAGAAGAAAGTGATGAACGCAATTCGGGAACTGAACTATATTCCGAATGACGTCGCCAGGAGCCTAACCAAAAAATCGGCGAAAATGCTGGCGCTTATTGTCCCGGACATCACGAACCCGTTCTTCAATGAACTTGCCCGAGCCGTAGAGAAGGTGACCCAGCTATACGGATACGCGACCATTCTGTGCAACTCCGACGATACCCCTGCCAATGAGAAGCAATATATTCATGCGTTGAAGCAGAAATACATCGACGGATTCATTCTTGCATCCAATACGCTGTCGGCGGAAGAAGTCCAACAGCTGGATGTCCCGGTGGTTACGATGGACCGGGCGATTTCGGACACCATACCGACGGTCGCCTCCGATAACCGCGAGGGCGCACGGCTGGGCGTGCAATATCTCCTCGATCGGGGCTGCAACAAAATCGCCCATATTCGGGGCCCACAGCAGCTATCAATTGCGGACGAGCGCTGCCAAGGATATTTGGATGTGGTGCAGGAGAATGCATGGTTCTCTCCCGATCTCATCGTCGAGGGCAACTTCAACCTGAACCAAGCGACCGACACAGTCAATCGCTTGCTGGACCGCCACCCCGATATCGACGGAATCTTCGCCGGCAACGATATTATGGCGATGGGAGCGCTGCGGGCCGTTCAGAAACGGGGCATCCCCGTTCCCGACCAGATGCAGATTGTCGGCTTCGATGGCATCTCGCTGGGCGAGATGGTCTACCCGGAACTGACGACAGTCGCGCAATCGATCTATGAAATGGGACTGCTGGCTGCTCGAATGTTGATTAAAATGATCGAAAGAAAGCCGCTGGATACGATGCATTACAAGCTTCCCGTAGAGCTGATTCGGCGAGGGACGACGCGATAATCGGCCCAGCCTCAACTCCGCTTTCATAGACCTTCATTTTCAGGGAATGCTATTCTTTAGAAAAACAGCGTGTGCTCGCTCCAGTCTGATTTTTCTTCATACCCATCTGACAGCTTGGGATGAAGAAGTTCTTTGTCGGATGTGTAACCGGTTACACATACAATGGATTTGTTTTCACATGTCGCTTTCAACTCACTACATTCAAAAGGAGTGCTTGAACATGGAAACTGTTAAAAGAATCCCTATCATTCTGGATACGGACCCCGGAATTGATGACGCCGTCGCCATAGCGGCCGCCCTGTTCCATGAGTCCATCGATGTCCGGCTGATCACGACGGTTGCAGGCAATGTCGGCCTCGACAAGACGACCAATAACACCTTGAAGCTGCTGCAGTTCTTCGGCAAAGATGTACCTGTCGCCCGTGGCGCCGCGAAGCCTCTCGTACGTCCGGCCGAAGACTCCAGCCATATCCACGGAGAATCCGGCATGGATGGATATGAATTCGACGAGCCGACGCAAGCTCCGCTCGATCACGCCGTGCTGCAGATGCGTGACACCATTCTGAACAGCCAGGAACCAATTACGATCGTTCCGATCGGCCCGCTCACGAACGTGGCGCTGCTGCTGACGCTGTTCCCGGAATGCAAGGCGAAGATTGAGCGAATCGTGCTGATGGGCGGTTCCGCTTCCCGCGGCAACCATACGCCAAATGCCGAATACAACATTTATGCCGATCCGGAAGCCGCCAGCATCGTATTCAATGCCGGTCTGCCGTTGGTGATGGTCGGACTTGACGTAACCAGCCTGGCTACATTGACGACCGAGATTGTGGAAAAGATAAAGGAAATGAACAAGACGGGCTTCATGCTCTACTCCTTGTTCCAGCATTACCGGGGCGGCAGCCTGAAGAGCCGCGGCTTGAAAATGCATGACCTGTGCGCCATTGCCTATCTGGTCAACCCGAGTCTGTTCCAGACGAAGGATTGCTTCGTCGACATCGAGCTGGCAGGTACTTATACGGCCGGCACGACTGTCACTGATATTACGAACCGCCTTGGCAAGCCAAGCAACGCCACTGTATGTCTGGACATTGATGTTCCCGCTTTCCGCGAGTGGGCGATTGAAGTCCTTGGCAAAACCGTATAAACCTTCTTATTATATAAGGGAGCGTGTTCAACGTGTTGGAGATCATCATCAGCATCGTTCTTCTTGTTGCAACCGGGTATTTGATCGCCAAGAACTATGACGCTAAATTTGTGCTCCTGGCCGCAGGTATCGTGCTTATGCTCGCTGCCGCGCTGCTCGGACATCAAGTTCTGTCACCTGAAGATTCAACCGGGCTCGCCCTGCTTGATCCGTTCAAGCAAATTGGGTTAGTATTCGTGAGACAATTGGGCGGCGTCGGGTTAACAATTATGGTGCTGTTCGGCTTTTCAAGCTACATGACGCATATCGGAGCCAGTGATGTCGCCGTGCATTTATTGACGAAGCCATTGGGCCGTGTCAAGTCGCAATACATTCTCGTGCCAATTGTGTTCCTGCTTGGCAACTTACTGTCCCTAGTCGTGCCAAGCGCCTCCAGCCTGGCGGTTCTTCTCATGGCTACACTATATCCGGTACTAAAAAATACGGGGATGTCTTCGCTTACGGCAGGAGCCATCATTGCGACGACAGCGACGATTATTCCAACGCCTCTGGGGGCGGATAATGTCGTCGCTGCGGAAAATCTGGGCATTGACCTTATCGAGTATGTGTTCTCCTATCATGCCAAGATTTCGATCCCAGTGCTCCTGATTATGGCTGTCGCTCATTATTTCTGGCAGAAATATATGGACAAACGTCAGCAAGGGACATTGAAACAAGACATCAATGATGAGAAGCTTTCCGTGAAGAAGGATTTGCCGCCAGCATACTACGGCTTACTGCCGATTTTGCCACTTATTCTCGTGCTGGTGTTTGGCTTACTCATTACCAGCATCAAGCTTGGGCTGGTTGAAATCACGTTCATTTGTATGGCGCTGGCCCTGATTATCGAGATTATTCGCAAAGGTTCCTTCAAAGAAACCTCTAAGCAGCTCTCAATTTTCTTTACCGGCATGGGAACGGGATTGGCTCAAGTCGTCTCCCTTATCGTCGCTGCAGGTATGCTGGTCGAAGGTTTAAAAGCAATGGGCATTATTGATATGCTAATCGAATCGGTTAGACATATCGAGAGTGCAGGTGTCATCCTGATGCTCACCTTCGCAGGCGTTGAAGGCTTGATTACGTTCATCAGCGGCAGTGGATTGGCTGTGTTCTACTCTGTGGTTAACATCATTCCGGATATTTCCGATAAGCTGGGAATCAATGGGGTCATGATTTCGTTGCCAATGCAGCTCATTGCGAACTTAGTTCGCTCGATTTCACCGGTAGCGGCGGTCATTATCGTCGTCTCCTCGATTATTAAGGTCAACCCGATACAAATTGTGAAGCGGACATCCGTTCCGGTTCTGGTCGGGGTCGTCTCTTGCCTCATCTTGTCGTTAATTATGTTCGCCTAAGAGGACAAGGGAAAGAGAGGATCCCACCAGGGATCTTCTTCAGGTAGGAGGGAGTGTAAGAAAATGAACCATATATGTGTAGTGGGCAGCTTGAACAGAGATACAAGCCATCTGCTCGCAAGACTGCCGATGGTGGGGGAGACGGTGCACGGTATCAGCACCTCTTCCAGCGCCGGAGGCAAAGGCTGCAATCAAGCCGTATCAGCCGCCCGCTTGGGCGCAAAGGTCGCCTTCATCGGCAAGGTCGGTGAAGATAAAGCCGGTGATCAGCTTCTGACGGTGCTGAAGGAGGAGCAAATCGATACCTCGCATATCGATGTCGATCCGAAGGTGCATTCCGGAGAAGCGACGATCCTGATTCAAGAGGATGGGAAAAATGCCATTATCGTCACGCCAGGCGCCAATATGAACATCCGCGAGGAAGATATAGAGCGGGCTTACTCGGCCATCGATAAGGCAGATATCGTCATCGCCCAATTCGAAATTCCGATTCCGGCGGTGAACCAAGCGTTCGTCTATGCCAAGCAACAAGGCAAAGTAACGGTTCTTAATCCGGCTCCGGCCAAAGCCATTCCGGAGGAGCTGCTGCGGGTGACCGACATTTTGGTGCCGAATGAATCCGAGATGCAGGTCATCACGGGAGTGGAGCCATCCAGCGATGATGCCATTCGCCAGGCAGCGGATCGGCTGCTCGGGTACGGCATCCGCTACGTTATCGTCACGCTGGGCGAGCAAGGGGCGCTCATCTGCCATGCGGATGGGGCCGCTCATGTGCCGGCGAAGCGTGTAACCGCGGTCGACACGACGGCCGCCGGCGATTCGTTCATCGGCGCCTTGTGCAGCCGCCTCGATCTCGCCCAATGGCAGGATGTCCGCCATATGGAAGACATCGTCCGGTTCGCCAACTCCTTCTCGGCGCTGGTCGTGCAGCGCAAGGGAGCTATCTCTTCGATTCCTTACGCACATGAACTGGAATCTCTGCAAGAGAAGTAAAAGATGAGAAAGCCCAGTCCGGCAAGTTGCCAGGCTGGGCTGTTTCTGCTTTATTTGCGATATTTCTCGACGGCCAGAGCGGCATTCACCGCCTGATCGATATCCTCATCCAGAGGCTTCATTCCTTCGCTCCCGCGCAGGAATGTCCGCCATCCATTAGTGCCCTCCATAAGGGCATTGTCCGTCGCCCTATATCGAATCCTCCCCGAGATAGAAGTCTGAAATGCTCAGAGTCTTCTTCCGGGAGGAGGGGCACGGATTGGACAGCCACGTTATATCTCGACTATCAGATGATACATCGCTGTCTCCTTCCTGATACGTCGTCTGTTCTATGCTTGATTCAGCGCCGGAAGTCCGCTCAACAGCTGCTGCGCTTCTTCCATGATCTCTATCACAATGCGTGAGGCCGGATCGCCGTCCGTCAGCAGCCGCGTAGCTTGGCCGGCCCACAGTGACATGTAATCCGCTTCATTCCGTGCTGCCGCGGCCTTCCGAATCTCATTCGTTGCCGAGTTCTGCGTCGGGAACGGCAGCGGCTCTACTCCGCTCTCATCGAATCGGCGTATGAACGCGTTGCTGATTCCCCGTGCCGGCCGTCCCGAGAACACCCGCGTAATGACGGTACTCTCCTCCGTGCTGTCCAGCAGCGCTTGCTTATAGGCCGGATGAGCCCCCGACTCGGCGGCGGTGAGGAACCTCGTGCCGAGCTGCACACCGCTCGCGCCCAAGGCCAAGGCCGCCACCAGACCGCGTCCATCCATCACGCCGCCCGCCGCGACGACCGGAACCCGAACCTGATCGGCAATCTGAGGCACGAGAGAGAAGGTGCCGATATTGGCTCCGTTCGGGTGCAAGCCGACATCGAACGTGCCGCGATGGCCGCCGGCGTCGCTGCCCTGGGCCACGATGACGTCGCTGCCCGCCCGTTCCGCTTCCACCGCTTCGCGGACCGTCGTCACCATCGTCGTGACCTTAATCCCGCGCCGCTTCACGTCCTCCATGAACCGGGCGGACAGAATGCCGAACGCCGTGCTGATGACAGGCACTTGCTCCTCGATCAGCACCTGCATCTGCTGCTCGAACCGATCGGGCGTATGCAGCTCCGGGGCCGGTTCACCAAGTTCGAGCTCGGCACGGATACCCCGCAGCACTTCGTTCACCTCGGCGATGCGGCTCACGTCGTCCGTCATATCAACCGCGAACAGATTGACTGCGAACGGCTTTGCGGTCCGTTGGCGAATCAGCCGAACCGCGGCCCGGATATCTTCCGGCTCCATATAGGCCGCACCCAGCGTTCCGAGGGCGCCAGCCTCGGATACGCTCGCAACCAGATCCGGGGTCGTCGGGCCGCCCGCCATGCCGGCTTGCACGATTGGATACACAATGTTCAAAGTTTTGCACAGCTCCGTGTTCATCCTCGTCATATTCTCAGCTCCATTCCTTCCATTATGGGTCCTGCGGCGCCTAAGCCGGGCATCCTTTAACTTCCAATACCTACCTTTCGGCAGCAAAAGAGAGCTTACGCAAGATCGCCTGGAGCACGTAGGTGATCTCGTTCACAACAGGGAGACATTTGTGCACCCAGAGGATAGTTTTTCTTACCCGGATGTTACGATTTTATGACAGCGGATTTCGCATGAGGGACCATCAACGGTGAGCTTGTTCCACTCGTGAATGAAAACAGGAAACCCGTTAGAAACAAGGATCCGCCCGCTTGCTCCATAGCTACATTGTACAAATAATTACCAATTAAAGCGAGGCCTAGCAAGGGAAAAGCCACGCTTTCCATCCCGCCCCTAATGTGACAATATTGAGAACTGTGCCTTTCCACCTATAAATGTGTACAAAAATCAAAACGGCCAATTTTGGCCGAATACGCGTGATTTTTGTCACATATCAGAATTAATCATTTATTTTTTTGGTTTTTGCACCCAACAGGAACCCATTTAATGTCATATCTGGTTTTCTATATGCTTTGTTTTTCTACTCCCTTCTTACTAACATAGACTGTGAAATCATTATCCCGACATATTTCAGCGAAGTTAATCACACATAGAAAGGGGTATTTTTGTGAAAAAGAGATGGTCGCTATCTTTTCTTTTCCTATCTCTTATTATCCTGCTAACCGGATGTGATTCATCACTGCTCGTACTGGATCCCAAAGGTCCGGTGGCCAAGACCCAATCGGACACGATCATCTTCTCCATGTTTATTATGGCGGGTGTACTGCTGGTCGTCTATGTCCTGTACATCTACATGCTGACCAAGTACCGGGCTTCGAAGGCGGCGCCGGATTATGAGCCGCCTCATATGGAGGGAAGCACATGGCTGGAAGTTACGTGGACGCTGATTCCAGTCATTATCGTCATCGTTCTGTCGGTCGTTACGGTCCGATCGACCAATGCCGTTGAGACAACGCCGGCAGGCTATGAGGATCAGAAGCCGCTTATCGTCTATGCGTCCTCCTCGAACTGGAAATGGCATTTCAGCTATCCGGAGGAAGGCGTCGAGACGGTCAACTACGTCAACATTCCGACGAACCGGCCAGTCGAATTCCGGCTCTATTCGTACGGGCCAATTACAAGCTTCTGGATTCCGCAGCTCGGCGGGCAGAAATATGCCATGAGCGACATGGTGACCAAGCTTCGGCTCGTCGCCGAACATGAGGGCTCCTTCATGGGCAAGAACTCCAACTTCTCGGGAGAAGGCTTTGCCCACATGGATTTCGAAGCATTGGCGATGTCGCCGGAAGCCTTCGACAAATGGGTGAACGAAGTGAAAACCACCGCACCGGAGCTGACGAGCGAAGAGTTCGATACCTTGCTCGCGACGGAACATCTCGGACGCAAAAGCTACTCTTCGACCCATCTGGCCTTCAAGCCTGCGCCTGAAGGCGAGCATGCAGGACACTATCACGGATCGGACGATGCGACCGCTCCGGAATCAGACTCGGAGCACTCCGGCACGAACCATACTGGAACGGAGCATTTGGACACCGACCATGCCAATATGAATCATTCGGATATGGATCACGGTGCGATGAACAGTTCAGAGCCGGATCATGAGCAGACGGAGCACTCTCAGCATGGCAACTAGATTCGCAGAGAAAGGAGTCAAATCTGTATGAAATGGGACGAATTTTTCGTTACCGGAGAACCGATGATCTACGGCGCGATGGCCAGTATCGTCATCGCGTCGCTCGCCATCCTCATCGGGCTAACCTATTTCAAAAAATGGGGGTACCTGTGGCGCGAATGGCTGACGACCGTTGATCATAAGCGCATCGGCGTCATGTACATTATCGCCGCGCTCCTCATGCTATTCCGCGGTGGCGTCGACGCCCTGCTGATGCGTACGCAGCTCGCGGCTCCGGACATGAAGTTCCTGGACGCGCAGCACTATAACGAAATCTTTACGACACACGGGGTCATCATGATCCTGTTCATGGCGATGCCATTCATTATCGGCTTAATGAACGTCGTTATCCCGCTTCAGATCGGGGCCCGCGACGTCGCATTTCCTCGCTTGAATGCGGTCAGCTTCTGGCTGTTCTTCTCCGGGGCAATGCTGTTCAATATTTCATTCGTTATCGGGGGTTCGCCGGATGCCGGCTGGACCGCATACTTCCCGCTCGCGAGCCTGGAGTTCAGCCCAACAGTGGGCAATAACTTCTACTCGATCGCGCTGCAGATTGCCGGTATCGGTACCTTGATGACCGGGGTCAACTTCATCGTGACGATTCTCAAAATGCGCGCGCCTGGCATGACGCTAATGCGCATGCCGATGTTCACCTGGTCGGTTCTCATCACTTGCGTCATCATCCTGTTCGCGTTCCCGGTTCTGACGGTAGCGCTCGCCTTGATGATGTTCGACCGGATGTTCGGGGCGCAGTTCTTCACGATGGCCAATGGCGGCATGGATATGCTGTGGGCCAACCTGTTCTGGGTGTGGGGCCATCCGGAGGTCTATATCGTCGTCCTGCCGGCGTTCGGGATCTACAGTGAAATTATTTCGACATTCTCGCGCAAAAACTTGTACGGCTATAAATCAATGGTGTTCAGTATGGTTGCCATCTCGCTCCTGTCCTTCGTCGTATGGGCGCACCACTTCTATACGATGGGTCACGGAGCCATGGTCAACGGCTTCTTCTCCGTCACGACGATGGCGATTGCCGTGCCGACCGGCGTCAAAATATTCAACTGGCTCTTCACGATGCAAAAAGGGAAGATACAGTTTACAACACCGATGATGTATGCCCTCGCCTTCATTCCGATCTTCACCATCGGGGGCGTAACGGGCGTCATGCTCGCGATGGCGAGCGCCGACTATCAATACCACAATACGATGTTCCTGGTCGCGCACTTCCACTATGTGCTGATTCCGGGCACGGTGTTCGCGGTGATTGCCGGCATGTACTACTGGTTCCCGAAAATTTTCGGCTTCCGTCTGAACGAGCGCCTGGGCAAAATCAGCTTCTGGTTCATCGCGATCTGCTTCAACATCACGTTCTTGCCGCTGTTCTTCCTCGGATTGAACGGCATGACGCGCCGGATGTACACGTACTCGGCCGAGACCGGCTTCGGTCCGCTGAACCTGATCGCCACGATCGGCTCCTTCGGTCTGGCTATCGGCTTCGCGATTCTCGTGTACAACATTTACTGGAGCGCCCGGTATGCGCCAAGAGACAAGACCGGCGACCCTTGGGATGCGCGCACGCTGGAGTGGAGCACGCACAGTCCGGTGCCGGAGTACAACTTCGCCGTCATCCCGAACGTGAAGAGCATGGACTCGTTCTGGTTCTGGAAAAAAGACAAACAGCCGTTGTATGAAGGAAAAATCGAAGAGATTCATATGCCGAACAACAGCGGGCAACCGTTCGTTCTGGGCGTCATCTTCTTCTTCCTGGGCTTCTTCCTCATCTTCAGCTGGTGGATTCCGTCCATTATCGCCGGCCTGGGTGTGCTGATTATGCTCGCGGTGCGCTCCTTCGAGCGCGATCACGGCCACCACATTCCGGTGAAGACGATTCAGGAGACGGAACAACGATTGCGGGGTGAACAAGCATGAAATTAGACAACACGCTGCCGCTTGAATATCGCTCGGAGGAGAACAGCAACCGTATTTTCGGATTCTGGCTGTTCCTGGGGGCAGAGATTGTCCTCTTCTCCACTCTCTTTGCCGTCTATCTGACATTGTGGAACCGTACGGGCAGCGGCCCGACGGGTACGGATATTTTTGAACTGAAGGGCGTCCTGATCGAGACATTCCTGCTTCTGACCAGCAGCTTCACCTGCGGTCTCGCGATTCACAGCATGCGTCTCGGATTGAAGAAGCCGTCGCTCGTCTTCTTCGGCATCACTCTGCTGCTCGGCCTTGGCTTCCTCGGCGTCGAGATTGCCGAGTTCGTGACGTATGTCCATGAAGGCGCAACCCTGCAGACGAGCGCCTTCCTGTCCAGCTTGTTCGTGCTGCTGGGCACGCACGGCGCCCACGTCACGCTGGGTCTGCTGTGGGGAGCCGGGATTATGATTCAGATTTCACGCGAAGGCTTCACGCTGGATACATCGAACAAGTCGTTCATCTTTTCGCTGTACTGGCACTTCCTTGACGTCGTCTGGATCTTCATCTTCAGCTTTGTCTACTTGAAAGGATTGATGTGACATGAAACAACTGTTCCCGATTCGTCATGTGATGGGATATGTCTTCTCTCTCATCCTTTCTGTCGTCGCGCTGGCCGTCATCTTCTGGGATATGTCGTTCGCCATGGGAATGACTATCCTGCTCGTCTGTGCAGCAATCCAGGCATCTGTGCAGCTGTTCTTGTTCATGCACGCTACGGAAGACAAGACGACGAAGACATCCAACATGACGAACCTCGCCTACGCGCTGTTCGTCGGTCTGGTGACCGTCTTCGGTACGCTGTTCACGATGATTTGGGGTTATCACTAATCGGAAATATTCACTTGCGAATAACACCTGCTCCTACCATGGAGCAGGTGTTATTTTGATTTTATTTTCGAAATATGAATAAGATTTAAATTATGACCTTGATACAAACAACTTCGTCTGGTAATATGAGGAAGGAAAACTTGAATTTAGGTTTTTCCCTATCAGAAATTAAGGACTTTACTGTAGTAGACAGGAACTATCTCAAAGGGCTGGATGGAGACTTAATCTTAAAAAGTGAAAAGTACTTTCAAATCACTGAAAATGGGGATGCAATTGAAGCCCCAGCACTGCGAGAATCTGCGGATGCTTTAAATAATCAGCAGCTCGGTGTAATGTCCCCAAGTTCCTGGCTTCGCATGGACCTGACTGTTTCTCAACTTTCTACTAAGACTCCAAAAGAATTTCTTTATAAAAATTCATTTCACTGGTTAACCGAACCTAATTTTACATTAAAAGATGTTGTTGCCATAACCCATCCTGAGCATTTTTCACATGTAAATAACAGCGAAATATTTAAATATACGTATGATACTTATTCCAATATGCTCCCTCCTTCCTTTGTCGGAACCAAAGATGTCTATCATTGGGATGCCAACCGAAATAATACGTACGGCATGGCGTTCGTCTACGACTTGCTAGGTTCTGATAGAGATGGGCTTGGAAACAAGTTAATTGTGAGAAATAATAGAGGATATATGGCTTATCGGGTGACTCTAAATAATAACTCCTACTTCCAGGGCAGTGCGCATGCTCATTACGCACATACTCAATATGGCATTAGTGGTCTAAGCATTGATTTAAAGTCGGGAAGTCTGTCCTTGTCTGGAGCAATTAGCGTTGATTATGCCGATGATGTGGGGAAAACGTTTGACATTGAATAATTCGAATTTCTTTGGCAATGAGTTTATGCTCACTGCCACTCTTTCAGCCTCTGCAAAATCCTATCCTGGTTTTTACCGAGATAGGATTTTCTTATGTCTATAGCGACTCGTTGTAAACCTCCCCCCCTTTTTTATCGATGCGACTCGCCGCATATGTGACCCATCGCCCCCTTCCAGAATAGGATGCTCTAGGCGAATAACTATAGGGAGGATCCGAACGCTATGTATGATTACCCCATGTATCCGTATTACAGCATAATGACGAAGTGCAAGGAGCAGCCGATTACGTTCCCGCCCCAGCATCAAGATCAACAGCCGGGTTTGGAATATGTAATGTGTCCGCGACCGATCGCGGAGAATCCGGCCTATACCGGCAGCGGCAAGCTTCGGGATCGGGTTGTGCTCATTACGGGCGGAGACAGCGGCATTGGCCGGGCCGTGGCCATTGCTTCCGCCAAGGAAGGTGCGGCGGTCGCATTCGCTTACCTGTATGAAGAGGTCGATGCCCAGGAGACCAGTGCCCGGATCGAGGAGTTGGGAGGGTGCGTCCTGGCGATGAAAGCCGATCTGCGCAGCCGGGCCGCGTGCTGTGATATCGTGGAGCAGACGCTGCGCCGCTTCGGACGGCTCGATGTGCTGGTCAACAATATTGGTGTGCAGTATCCGCAGGATAGCCTGCTTGATATTACGGAGGAGCAGCTGGAGCAGACGTTCCGCACTAATATTTTCTCCTTCTTCTTCGTCACGCAGGCGGCGCTGCCCCATCTGAAGCCGGGCAGCTCGATTATCAATACCGCCTCGGTTACCGCTTACCGGGGCGAGAAGAACTTGATTGACTATTCATCGACGAAGGGAGCCATCGTATCCTTCACCCGCTCATTGTCTCTCTCGCTGGTCGATCAGGGCATTCGCGTCAACGCCGTCGCCCCGGGCCCGACCTGGACGCCGCTCACTCCGTCCAGCTTCTCCGCCGATCGGGTGGCGGTCTTCGGCTCGAATACGCCGATGAAGCGGGCCGCCCAGCCGTTCGAGCTCGCTCCCGCGTATATCTACCTGGCGAGCGATGACTCCCGCTACGTTACCGGCGAGACGATGCATGTCAACGGCGGCGCGTTCATTACCTCCTGACCCGGACCTCAGGGTGCAGGGCGGTTCACAGTACGGCCTCCGGCCAGTCTGCTGTTTGCCGGCGGCCGGCACAAGCCAAGCTAGGCCGCCCTTCTTCGCATGACTTGATAGATAACCTCGGAGAACACCAGCCCCATCGCGATCGCTCCCGAGATCATCGCCGCCTTGACCCCAAGCTGAACTGCGATGTCGTATTGATTCCCGACCGCATGCCGCATCGCATCATACGCCATGCCGCCGGGCACAAGCGGAATAATGCCGGAGACATTGAAAATAATGATCGGGGTCCGGTACTTCTTGGCGAAGACGTGGCTTATCATCGTCACGACGAAGGAGGCGATCAAGGTCGCCGGAATGGCATCGATCCCTGCCATGGTGAACGATAGGTAGACGAGCCACCCGATTAATCCGACGAAGCCGCACTGCACCAGATTTTTCGCGGGAACATTGAAAAGTATGCCGAAGGCGGCCGTCGCGAAAAAGCTGACCGCCAGTTGTTCGATGAAGCCCATTCCCATCCTCCTTCCGCTAGCCGATGGACAAGACGCATGCGATGCCGGCTCCGATCGCGAAGGCGGTCAGGAAGGCTTCCGCGCCCTTCGAGATGCCGGAGACAAGATGTCCGGCCATCAGATCCCGCACGGCATTCGTAATCAGCAGTCCGGGTACGAGCGGCATGACCGAGCCGATGATGATTTTATCCAATTCGCGCCCCAGCCCATAAGTGACGCATAGATAAGATACCGTCCCGATGGCGATCGATGCCAGGAACTCGGCGATAAACTTGATGCGTACCAGCCCGTGCACGTACAGCAGCAGCGAGAAGCCGATGCCGCCCGCCAGCATCGCCGGCACGAATTCCGGCCAGCCGCCCCGGAACATAATGGCGAAGCAGCCGCTAGATATCGTCGCCGCGGCGATTTGCAGCCATAGCGGATAGGCCAGCCGGGCCTTATCGATTCGCTGCAGCAA
The DNA here is from genome assembly GCF_003591545.1 of Paenibacillus thiaminolyticus. GTDB lineage: Bacteria > Bacillota > Bacilli > Paenibacillales > Paenibacillaceae > Paenibacillus_B > Paenibacillus_B thiaminolyticus_A. The sequence goes on along the minus strand of NZ_QYZD01000009.1, from coordinate 118,048 downwards.
GCGCAGCGCCTCTGCCGCCGGAAGCCCGTCGCCGCTAATCTTCCGCGATATATTGTTGACGAGCGTCACCTTCTTCAAATCGGTCGACCGCTCCTCAATGCGGAACAACCGCGTCGCCGTCGCGGAGCCGTCGATGGCGAAGATGATGCCGGTCGGCGTCACGAAGCTGTGACTGTTCTCGTATCCGTAAGCAGCCGCAATCCGCCTCATCGTGTCTTCTACCCGGTACGTCTCACCGCCGCACTGAAGCATAATTTTCCCCGCGAGAAGACATACCTGAGTCACCTCGTAGCTTGCACTCGGCTGTGCGCTCATTCCTTCACTCCCCATACTGGCCATCTGCGCTTTCATTGATGAGTCGCTTGGGCCATCCGCGATGTCCATTCGCAAAAAGGAGAGCCATCGCTCTCCTTCTCTGTCATTCTGCCTATAGTGTAACCGACGCCTCCTGGTTTAGTCCAGATGAGGAAAATGCAGCCCCTGACAGGCAACCCGTCTCCTAGCTGCGGTACACATTGTGATGCCATTCCTGATGAAGGAACGGGCCGTCACAATTCCGCACCGCTTCGTCTGTGCATGCTCCTCGAAGGCGGTGTCGATAAGCATCGCCTTGCCGTTCTCAATCAGGGCCGTAATATTGTAACCGTAATGCCTGTCCGGGCGCGGCTCGAACATGTAGAGAACGATGCCGTCCGCAATCTGGTGCTTCTCCATAGGGACCTCCTGTGTCGAGATAATGATCCTTGTTCAACACCCCTACTATAAAAGAAAATGACTGACAACTATATGTCAGCCATGATACGACAACCACATCTCATAAATATATTGTTCTACGGCATTTCTAACCTGGGGAGGATCGACGACCGTACAGCTTGCCGAAGAAGCCAATGATGAACTTCAAGGGACCTTCTTCATACGAAAAATAATCCGTGACAATAAAATGACTCTCTTCGGTTCTCGTTATCGACTCCTTCGGGACATGCTCCGTCAGTTGGTCTCCGATGCGGGCTCATGCTCAAATTTCAACACCATATCGTTGAAATGCGCGTTCTTCCCGAACAGCACGTTCAAACTGTTCGCGACGGCCAGGAACGTCGCGGCCTCCCCTTCATTCAGGAACAGATTGGAGACTTGATAATTCTCCATCAGGTAGCAGCCTCCGCCCGGGCCGCCGAGGGCCGCGATCGGACCCCGGCCTCGCCCAGCTTGGCGATATCCCGGTAAATGGTGCGAAGAGAGACCTCGAAGTGTTCGGCCAGCTCCTGGCCCGTCACCTTGCCCCGCTGCGCGATGATTAGCAGCATAGAGAGCAGCCGATCGACTCTCATGAGCCGATCGACTCCTTCCGCTCGGGCACCAGCGGCTCCTGCTCTTCCTCAGGCGGGAGATCCTTGGTGAAGCGCGCTTCGATCTTCTTGCTCACCCATAGCGAAGCGGCAAGGAACAAGACGACGTAAATAATTTGAACCGGATGATGAACGAACCGCATGAGGTCATGTCCAATGTAAGAGACCGCGAACACCATAATCGCCTTGCCGAGCGTGACCGCAATGAAGAAGGAGCGGATGCGCATCCGGGCGATCGCCGAGACCATATTGATGATGACGAACGGGCCTACCGGAAAAATACTGAGCAAGAACACATAGCTGAACGCATTGCGCCGCACCCAGAGCAAGCTTTTCTTCACCTTGGGCTTCTGCGCGTAGCGCTGAAAATAACGATGTCCGGCGATGGAACGGACGATGAGGAACGTAACCATGCATCCAGCAATCATGCCGAGCCAGGAATAGAAGAACCCCAGCCACAGCCCGTACACAGCGGCATTGACGCCGACGATTACGATCGTCGGCAGCGGGGGAATGAACGACTTCATGAAGGTCAGCAGAATACCGGGCAGCGGACCGAACGAGCGGAACTGCTCCAGCAGATTCCTGAGGTTCTCCTCCGTCACGTAAGACATGATATTCGATAACTCCATATTTTGTATGCACCAACTTCTATTCAGCTTGATGGGACAGAGCCAAGCTATCCGCTTCGCCACTTATCCTCCGCCTTAGCATAGCATAAATATCAGGCCAGGAGATTACCGATCCGCGCTGCCATCAATTGTTCAATAATGGAACAGGGACGCCCCGTTGAAGGGCGTCCCTTAATCAGACTTAGGGCCGCTTCCTAACGAGCGGCGGCACTTCCCAATAGATCAGCATCCGCCAGAGCCATTCCAACGCCCCATAGGAAAAGAAGCGCAGCCACACGCAGCTGAATACAATCTGAACAGCATAGATGGTCATAAGCTACCATGCCGCCCACCTCGAGCGAATGGTATATATCAGGATTGAACTTGCAGAATGAGATGAATTCCATTCGGATCCACGGTTCGAACCGTGCCCGCTTCCTCCTCAACTGGCGCATGTAGCTGACGCAGCCGTTCCACGGTCTGCTTCCGTGTCTCCTCGTCCGGCAGCATGAGCGTGAACCATTTTAAGCCTGCGCTATCCTTGTTAGGAGCGGACGCCCCCGCACTATGCCATGTATTCAAGCCAATATGATGATGGTATTTGCCGGTCGAGATGAACAACGCTTGCCGGCCGTAACGGGCGACGGTCTCGAAGCCCAGCCCCCGGCCGTAAAATTCCTCCGTCTTCTCCAGATCGGATACCTGCAAATGAATGTGTCCGATGATCGTGCCGCTTGGCATCGCCTTCCACGGACGACCGGTCGCTTCATGCAGCAGGCTGTCGGCCTGCAGTGCAACGGTCGCCATGCCGACCTGGCCCTCGTTCCAGCTCCATGTATCCGGCGAGCGATCGGCATAAATCTCGATGCCGTTGCCTTCCGGATCGGCCAGATAGAGCGCTTCACTCACATAGTGATCCGATGCTCCCTGGAGACGGTACCCAATCTGGATGAAGTATTGAAGAATATCGGCCAGATCAGATCGGCTCGGGAGCAAGAACGCAATATGGTACAGCCCGGTCTTGCCCGGGTGCCTAGGCTCGATCGTATCCGGCTGCTCCAGCGTGACGAGAGGCGTCACGCCATCCGCCGTCAATACGGCGCTGGCGCCGGATTGTTCGAGCACCTTGAAGCCGAGAATATCACGGTAGAACAAGAGCGAGCGTTCCAGACTCTCGACGGCCAGTTGAACATGCCCGACATAAGTAGACGGGTAACGATGAAAATTCATATGCTTGTTCCCCCTTCAGGCCCTAAGCCTGTTCATGCGCTCGGCTTACTGCCGAACAATAGACGATCAAGCGACCATGTATTCCCTGGCGACAGGACGAAATATACCGCCATAACAAAGTAGGCCAAATCCAGTTCATAGCCCGCCATTTCCGGACTGCCGGTAAAGCCTGCCGCGAACTTCACCTTCACCATCGCCCCAGCCATAATAATAATGAACAGGGCCGCAAAAAGGCGGGTGCCTAGGCCAAGAATAAGAGCGATACCACCGATGATCTCAATCAGGGCAACGGCATAAGCCGCAAATCCAGGCAACCCCAGACTCTCGAAGAATCCCATCGTATTGCCAATGCCGCCCTGGAACTTCTGAAAGCCGTGAATAAGAAACGCTACCCCCAAAAAGATCCTTAACAGCAGAGCACCTATTTCGTGAAGTTTCGTCATTTCCGAATACACATCCTTTAATTTTAGAATAAATGCAACCTGGCGCTGCCATCACCACGGTTACTAATTACAAGTAAATATAAATTAGTCAATCGATATTGTCAAGTAATTATATTTTTTTGGGAAAGATGCTTATTTCCGCTCACCAGTGCTATAATAGAAGAGTAGAGGTGATGGAACATGAACGGAACATCCAGTGAACGATGCCCCCGCTTCGACAAAGCGATGAGCATTTTGAGCCAACGTTGGACAGGGCTTATCATCCATCAATTGCTGGCAGGCCCGCAACGCTTCTGCACGATGGAATCGGCAATCGCTATTAGCGGACGGGTCTTGTCCGAACGATTGAAGGATCTTGAGCGCGAAGGCATCGTGCGTCGCGAAGTATATCCCGACACGCCGGTGCGCATTGAATATTCTTTGACAGAGAAGGGACACGCACTCGAACCGATCATTCGAGACATTGAAGCTTGGGCCGCGCAATGGATCGAGCTATAGCCCACCGCTGCGCTGCGCCTTGTTGCCGATAACATCAAAGCCGGATCTCCTGCGGGAGAATCCGGCTTTGTTCGCTTGCGCGCCTATGAATGGCTACGGCGTCGGCTTCTTTGTAAGCTGCTCTTGTGCGAGTCGAATCATCTCCCGCACCATCGTGCCGCCAATCCGGCCCCCGACGCGCCCTGCCGACTCCGTCGACAACTCTCCGTTGTCTCCCGGCTGCAGCGGCACGCCCAACGTCTTGGCAACCTCGTACTTAACGTCGTCCGGCCGGTTCGGATCAACGGCGAAGCCTTCCTGCCGCATCACTTCCGCCTTGAACGCATTGACGCCCTGCTCTGCTCCGTTCACGAGCAGCCTTCTTCGGTTCCTGCGGGCCATCATCCTGCCTCCTTGCCAGTATAAAGTATGAATCCTTCATACAATGGCCCGGAAGCGGCCAAATTATGTGCCTTGTTCGCCCTCTCCCTCCTGCCCGCCCATAGCAGTCTCCACACGGCAGCGCCGGGCTCCGGCCTTACTACGCGGAATGCAGCCTTATTTTCGTAATGAACATACCCGCGTGATCGTCTTTGCCGGTAAATGTGTCCAGATGTTATCTTCTCCCTTACGCTTTTCGCTACCTTCGTCGGCCGAAGGCCCAAGAAGATCAAGTGCGGCAAGAGTGGTAGCGGATGAAAATCGGTGACGGCATTATTGCAAATGCTGTGGGAACGAATACGAGGCATGCTCTCAAGAAATGATAAGTTCGACAGACTCTCCGATGATTCAACATGGGCGTTCCAAACATAAACAATTGGCAAGCGATGGGTATATGTCTTTCAGCAGCGTGAGAATGTGTCCTTCGTTCATCGGTGTGGTAGTATGGGAAAAGGGAGTACATACCATTGTTTGAGGTGAAGTATCGTGAAAAATGAAATTATTCAACGATTTACAACCTATGCCAAAGTAGACACCCAATCGAATGATGACAGCCAGACATGCCCGTCGACACCGGGGCAACTGGATCTGGCCCGCTTGCTGGTGGAAGAACTGCAAGCGATCGGCATGCAGGAGGTTACTCTGGATGAGAACGGTTATGTCATGGCCACGCTGCCGGCCAATACGGACCAGGACATCCCTACGATCGGGTTCCTCTCCCATCTGGATACGGCGACGGATTTCACCGGAGCCAACGTCAACCCGCAGATCGTGGATAATTATGACGGGAATGCAATCGTCTTGAATGAGGCGCTCCAGGTCGTGCTGTCGCCGGCTGATTTCCCGGAATTGGCCAATTACAAGGGCCATACGCTGATTACGACGGACGGGACGACGCTGCTCGGCGCGGATGACAAGGCAGGCATTGCCGAGATTATGACCGCGATGGCTTATCTTCTCCAACATCCAGAGATCAAGCATGGCAAGGTGCGGGTCGCCTTCACCCCGGACGAGGAGATCGGGCGGGGGCCTCATCGCTTCGATGTCGCCGCCTTCGGCGCCAAGTACGCCTATACCGTGGACGGCGGCCCGCTCGGCGAGCTCGAATACGAGAGCTTCAACGCGGCACAAGCGAAGATTACGGTCAAGGGGACGAATGTCCACCCCGGATCGGCGAAGGGCAAGATGATCAATTCGGCCAAAATCGCTATGGAGCTGAATAACCGGCTTCCGGTCGATGAAGCCCCTGAATTCACCGACGGCTATGACGGCTTCTATCATCTCATCTCCATCCAGGGAGATGTGGAGCAGACCGATCTGCGTTATATCATCCGCGACTTCGATAAGGCCAACTTCGAAGCCCGCAAAGCGAAGCTCGAAGCAATCGTGAAGGAGCTTCAGGGCAAATTCGGTGAAAAAAGCATCATTCTCGACATGAAAGACCAATACTACAACATGAAAGATAAGATCGAGCCAGTCAAGCATATTGTCGATATCGCCTACCAGGCGATGAAGCAGGTCGGCCTCGAGCCGATCATTACCCCGATTCGAGGCGGCACGGACGGCTCGCAGCTCTCCTATATGGGGCTGCCGACACCGAATATTTTCACCGGCGGAGAGAACTACCACGGCAAGTTCGAGTACGTCTCGGCTGATAATATGGTGAAGGCGACAGAGGTCATTATCGAGATTATCAAGCTGTATGAGCAGCAGGCTGCCCAATAAAGCATGAAAAAGGGGCTATCCCGTATCTGATATGCTCCCCTTACGGCAGACAGGTGAAATAATAAAACCTGTGTAAGGGGAGCTTATTAATCTGTCACCGTTCGTGACGATGGGATAGCCCCTTGCTGTGCAGGCCGGCCTTGCGGCCCGGTCAGGCTGCTGTCATGGCGCGCCTCAACAATGCATATGACGCGCCGCTTCCTTCCAGGGAACGCTGTAACCCTGCCCTTTGGCGCAGAAGATAGAGGCTGAGGTGTAGAGCGGATCCGCGTCTTTATTGTACGCCTTTGCCTCCATAATCTCCTCGGCATTATGGCAGCGCTCATATCCACCGAAGCGCAGCTGCAGCATTCCCTTGCCCTGGGTAAAGGCGGCTAGCTCGGCGCTGTAATTCATAAAGGTGCTCACAGGCGCCTTGCCCGTTATCACGACCTGCTCTCCGGCGAACTCTGGCGGATCGAATCGGCCTGACGCCTTCTGGATATCGGTCATGACACGTCCCATATGCTCGGACGCGACCTTCACCTTCACCTCATAGTACGGTTCGAGCAGCACATTGTCCGCCTGCTCCAGACCTTGACGGAGCGCCCGGTAGGCCGCCTCGCGGAAATCGCCGCCGCTCGTGTGCTTATTATGGGCCCGGCCCTTCGTCAGCGTCATCATGACATCGGTGACGGGGGAGCCGGTCAGCAGACCATGGTGATCCCGTTCCAGCAAATACTGCTCAATGACATGCTGATAGTTGACGGTCAGCACGTCAGGGTGGCACTCGTTCCGGAATACGATCCCGCTGCCTCTCGCACCGGGCTCCAGCCGAAGATGTACCTCCGCGTAATGCCCGAGCGGTTCGAAATGCCCGCATCCTGCAACCGCCGAAGCAATCGTCTCCTTGTACAAAATGTCCGGGGTCCCGAAGGAGACGTCGATACCGAACCGCTCCTTGACCAGCCGCTCCAGCACCTCCAGCTGAATGACGCCCATCACATGAATATGAATCTCCTGCAGCGCCTCATCCCACTGAACCTGAAGCGAAGGATCTTCGGCATCGAGCAGGCGGAAGCAGTGGAGCACCTCCTTCACATGGAGCGAAGGCGGAAAGATGACCTTCGACGTCAGCATGGGCACCATCTCGTATGCCACCCGATCGTTCAGCCCGCCCAAGCCTTCCCCCGCTGCCGCAGCCGACAAACCGGTAACAGCGCAGATATGGCCGGCCTCCGCCCGCTCGGCATTGTCATATTTGCGGCCGTTAACTATTCTTATCGAGGTCACCTTCTCGGCGATCCGGTCCGGTCCGGCGCCATAGCGGATCTCGTCCCTGACCTGCAAGGATCCGGCCATTACCTTCAGATGGGTAACGCGGGTGCCGTTCCCGTCATGGCGGATCTTGTATACCCGGGCCGCGAACGGCTGATCGTTCAGGCCGCCCCCCGGAGTGAAGGCATCCACCAGCTGCAGCAGATCGGTTACGCCCACATCCTGCAGGGCGGATCCTGCGGCGCAGGGGAACAGGCGATGCGTCCGGATCAGGTCGGCCGCCGCGTTCCGCCATATATCCCGATCATATTCATCCTCCATGTAACGGACGAGCAATTCCTCATCGCGTTCGGCCAGAAAAGTAATCAGCCCATCGTCCCATTCCGCTTCGCCGCAGACAGAGGTCAAATCCACCGCGTCCGGCGTCAGTTGGGCACGAATATCGTCCAGCACCCGCCCGGCATCCGCTCCGATCCGATCCGTCTTGTTGATGAAAAAGAAGACCGGCACCCGGTGTCTGTCCAGCAGCTGCCAGACGGTCTCCGTATGGCCCTGCACACCCTCCACCGCGCTGACGACGACAATCGCGGCATCCATCACCTGTATGGCCCGCTCCATCTCGGCGGAGAAATCGACGTGCCCCGGGGTGTCGATCAACGTGTAGATACTGCCATTGTATGTCATCACCGCCTGATCGGCGAAGATCGTAATGCCCCGTTCCTTCTCGATCTCATGACTGTCCATGTAGGCGTCCCGGTTATCGACCCGCCCCCGGCTCCGAATGCTGCGGGTATGGTACAGCAACTGCTCGGCCAGCGTCGTCTTCCCTGCGTCTACATGGGCAAATATGCCGATTGTTCTATACATCCTGACACCTCTCGTAGCGGATTCATTGATTGTTATGCTTTCATGTCACGCATGTTCCATCGCCAAAGAGCTGTTCCCATCATAGCACAGAGATCATGGAGGCATCACGGGTCGCTACTGATATGCCGGCGTCCGTCCGTTCTTCTATATAGCGGGCTCAACAGGCGGGCTGCGGCTGGACTTCGGCAAAAGCCCCTAACACAAGCGCACCGCAATATACTAGAATGCTGGATGAATGAAAGCCTCCAGCCGCTCCTTCTAAAGAAGATGGGTGGCGGTAATGCATCTCCGGCATCGCGAATCATTCGGCCGCATTCTTCCCCTTCCGTATTGGATGATATTTACATCGAGGCGAATTCGCGTTATTATCTTATTACGTAATTACGTGAAATAATAAAAAGGTTGTGAGAACATGGGGAACCGGGATTACGGAGCGGAGCTCGATGCATTGCAGTCCCAACTGAGTGAGATCCAACAGCTCGTGAAGCAGCTTGCTGACCTACAATCGGAGGTGGAGATTCATATCGAGCAGGGAGACCTCGGTTCAGAAGGCACGCCAAGTCACCCGAGCGAAGAAGAGGAAGCCGGGGGTATCCTGTACTCCGGCCGCTATCGGGGAGAGAATGGAAGCTGCCGATGGACGCCGCAGGAGAGAACGGTCCGGCAGCTGCTCGATCTGGACGGGGAGAAGGCGGCCAAGATGTTGGCCGCCCTCGGGCATAAGCAGCGAATCGATATTCTCAAATCCGTGTTTGCCGCTCCACTTACCGGAGCCGAGCTGGTCGAACAGCTCCATATGGGCACAACCGGCCAGTTGTACCACCATCTGAAGGCGCTGCAGGGAGCTGATCTGCTTGTCCAAGAGGAACGGGGCGGCACGTATGCCATCCCTCCCTACCGCGCCCTTCCCCTTCTTCTGCTATGGGCCGCCGCTTCTGAACTGCTCGATGCGAGCGACTTTATCGCCCTGACCGAAGCCCGGAACAATGCAGGCAACTATTTAGGAAGCAATCAGAATGGATACGACCCGCTCCATCTGGTAGCGGCGCTCATCGAGAATTCGGTCCTGGAACACCAAGCCGGTCACTGCAGCGAATTGCATCTCTTCATGCACGATGACGGCAGCGTAACCATCGCCGACAACGGCCGGGGCATCCCGGTTCAGGCCTTCGCCCCCGCAGACAAGACGCCGCTGCAGGCGATTCTTACCGAAATCGGCCGCACCAGCCCAAGCGCCTTCATTACGGCGCCCGGCGCCGAGCACAGAATCAATGCCGCCGTCGTCAACGCGCTCTCGCACAGGCTGACGGTCGATATTCGCCGCGACGGCAGCATATTCCGGCAGGACTTCAAGCATGGAATCCCCCAGACCGGATTATTGACGGTAGGGGCGACACGGGAGACCGGCACAAGCATCACCTTCCTGCCGGATCGGGATCTCTTCCGCCTTCCTGTGTCACCGGAAGCTCTGAGCCGGTATACCCGCTCCGTCTCCGAGGCGAACCCCGGCCTGAGCATCCGGCTTCATCGGAACGAATCCCGGTAAGCCTGACTGCGGCCGGCCCCCTCTAGCAGGAGGGGGCTTCCCCTGTGGTTCATAGGGGCACGTCCACTTGCAGAATGCGCTTTGCCCGGAGCCGGACTCCAAAGGACAAGCGTGTAACCCCGAACCAGTATAAGGAGAGCTCAGTGCTAACCCTGACGAAGGATGGCTTGGAGTAATTCCGCGACAGTAACTCCGCCCATTTGCTCAGCAACCTTATCTGCCTTGGTTTTCCTGCGGATCGATCCGACAAGGACAATTTCTACAGCCTGATTACGATCGAGCAGGACAGAGTCGACTTGCAGGGCATTGGTCAACAAACCAACGATGACCGCAATTTGTTGCGGGGACAGCTTGGGACCGGCGTTCGTTTTTCTTTTGTTATTGCGATTGTTACTCCCACTCTTCGCCACGGATGTCACCATCCATCTTAAATTATAATCGTTTCCAGCCTACCTCCACCTTCTCCGACTCCAAGGCCTATAAATAGTGAAGTGAACACAACAATAAGCACAATCGCGGTAATGGTTCTCACCGTCTCATCTTTATCCAAGAAGAACCCTCCTCTCGCATGAAGGTGGTTACTTCATCATATGACGATAACGCTCCCGCGTACCGGATATCCGGCAATTTAGCGAGTTTGTCCGGCAGCAAATCGCCCCTCCCTGCAGGTGCGCCGTTCACCAGTAGGTTCCGCAACGCGCTCCTGCATAATCCCGACTCCTGCCCGCCGGATCGCCCGCAAGACTTCGATGAGTTGGCAGGGCTGGTCATATCCGGGGAACTGGCTGACCAGGAGCGGATCGTCGCGATCTCCAAAGCGAACTGGCAAGGGCCGAGAACCTGGGCGTCCAAGCATCGCAATACGATCGTCATGCCAGCGAAGCCATTGTAGAAGAAAAGAGACCGCGTTCCGCTGCGGGTCTCTCAGTCTGTCCGGCTCCCTTCGGGTTAACCGTCCCCTTCTTGCCGGTTAACGGTTCAGCACGATGCCGTAATTCCGTTCCAGGTACTTATGTATCCGTTGAAAATCGGCATGCGTCAATTGCTTCAGACGCTTATGCTTCAGCTCTTTCCCCAAAATAATCCCGATCGTCTCAGCAGCAAGCGCGGTGTTCGGCATAATGCGGGCCGTGCCGTACGCTTTGATCGTCGACCCGACATTTTTGCCGACGACGAGCACGTTCTCATAGGACTTCAATTGGAAGGAGCGCAGCGGCATGCCGTACCGGTTCGGTGTGCCGAAGCCGATTCCTTTGGGAATCGCCCGCACCGCCTGCAGATCGACTGAATAGCCGCCGATGCTGACATTGTCCCAGAACATTCTGCCTGACATCACGTCCGGATAGTCCAAAATATAATCCGTCTCGAAGCGGTTATAATCCCGAATATATAAATAATCGGGGAACCCGTCCAATTCGGCGTTCTTATATCCGGGAATATGCTCTTGCAAAAATTTCAGAATATGCAGCGCCTCGGCCTTCCCCTTCTCGACGGCGGAACGAACCGATTCCGGATTCGCCGGATCGACGTTGAAGATAAGCAGCGCATTCATAATCACTTGACCGTTCCGCTGGTAGGTGGAATTGATGCCGCGAAAAGTCAGCTGATCATCCTTCGGCTTATATTGAAAGGTCAGATTGCTGAAGCCCGTTGCCGTATTCCAATCGACATATGTATTCGGACCATACTTCTTCTGCACATTGGTCAGCGGATAATCAAGCAGCACCTGCTGGTGCAGTTCGTTCCAGTCTACGTTATTGAACCTCAGCATCAGGGTCGCGGCCATATGATCCGGCTTTTTGCTCTTATGAATGCTCTCCATGCCGGGAATCCGCTTCACTTCCAGCTTGCCCGTCAAGGGGTTGAAATCGGTATTTTCCACGAAATATTCCGCTTCCGCCTTATACTGCTTGCCCTCCTTCGTCCGGTACGTCAGCGATCGGATCGCCTTCTCTTTCCCCCGGGGAACGACATCTACCGCCTCGATGCGGATGCTGCTTTGAATCGGAATATTTTTGCTGACCGATTGGAAATAGCGGTCGAACTCTTCTTCCTTGCGAATGGTGCCTGCGTTATAGCCATTGAATAATCTCCGAATCTCGCCCTGCACGAGGCTGCGCCTCTGATTATCATTCGGCTGGTCGAGTACGATCATCTGGCCTTGAATCAGCTCGCCTCCCGGCTTGCTGCGCGGATCGAGGATGATCACCTTCAGCCCGAGATCGCGGGCGGCCTTCGCCAAGAGCACCCCCTGAATCTCGCTGCCGATAACGACAACGTCGTAACGGGTGCAGCCCGTTCCGCAGGAAGACTTCGCCGGGGCGGCAGCCGCTCCCGCAGGAGGGACTGATGCGGCGACGAGGACCGCAGCGAACAACAACATCATGCACCGGATGAAGATGGTGCGGCTCTGTGACTGTTTCATTCTCGTGTACGTTGCTCCTCCTACTGAAATTTTTCATATTCTATAACAACATATCTTTCCTTGGTAAAGGTTACAAAGAAACAAGTTCCGCTTGCCGGCGAGGTCAAGGCTTGACTTCCCCTTCCGCACGGTGAAATAGTAATAGTAATTCTAGGGGAGGCGGTATCAAAATGACTCAATCGATGACAGAGCTTTACCGATTGGCGGAGGAGCAGATCCAAGAGTATGAACTGGAGCCCGCGGCCCGGCAGTTGATGGCGGTCTGCAGGCAGGGAATCCGCCTGGATATTGGCGTGCCAGATGACGAAGCGGCCCGGGGCCGTTCCCGCGTCGGCGGCAGTCCCGATCTCCCGCCGCAGGCCGAGTGGCCGCTGACAGCGGATGGGGAGCCGATGACCTTCCTGGCCCAGCTCAACCTGGAGCAGCTCGCCGCCTGCGATTCGTTGAAGCGGCTGCCTGTGCGGGGCATGCTCTATTTCTTCATCGGCATCGATGAGCCCGCGTACGATATCGAGCACCGGGTTATCTATGCGGCATCCGCCGATGGCCTGGAGCGGCGGGGGCCTGGCGGGGCTACCGCGCTCGGCGAGGATTTCGATTCCTTCGATGCGCTTGCCCGCCCCACGCTGGAGTTCCCTAACTATGCTTATGTTGATGAGGATATGGTGTCCTTCGATGACGATTCATATGATCGGTATCTTGATTTCGTCCTGGAGATGTCCTCGGCGGGAGAAGCTTCGGAGAATTGGGGCTCGATGTTCGGCTTCGCGGAAGGCCAGCATGGGGATGATGAGATCGAGGCCGCTTGCGCGCTGATTCTGCGACAGGAGTACGGGTATGACCCCACTCAAGCGATGAAAGCGCTGGCCGCCCACTACGGAGGGGACGCCGAGCGAGCCCGGCGCGAGGTGGACGATATCGTCATGCTGCTGGAGATCGACAGCTCGGATGCCGTCGGCTTCCAATGGTGGGATTGCGGAGTCCTGCATTTCTTCATTCGCGGAGAAGACTTGCGGAACGGCCGCTTCGACCGCACCTATTGCTCGCTGTATTCGAGCTGACGGAACCTGCCCGAACCGCTCAGGAAGCCAGCCGCGCGCAGGCCGGCGGCATCAGCCGCTGACCTGCCCTGCCCCTTCCCGTTGCCGTCATGTGAGCCAGTCCGGAATTACACACGTTCCAGCAGGCTGGCTACATATTGATCGAGGCGCTCCCGCATCAGCCGATCGGACAGCCCCTCCACCCCGAGATCGGTCCAGCCCCGGTAGACGGATGGCGGTTCGAAGAGGATGTCCATCAGCGAGACGAGATCCCAGTACGGGTCATAGCGGAACGCGGATCCGGCGTGCCTGATGTAAGCGGACAAAAAGGCATCTGCCGCCTGCACGCCATGCAGCATCGCGAGATTGAGGCGGCAATGGCCGACATCGATGCCCGCCGGACCCAGGCACCCGTTCACCCAATCGACGACACCGCTGACCTTACCGCCCTGCCACAGCACATTGGCCGGATGGTAATCGCGGTGGATGAAGCGCGTCGCAGCATCTGGGCGCGAACCGCCCGCGATGCGGATCGCCTCGTCCCACCGTTCGGGAATGGCCGACCACTCCTGCCTCGTGATTGCACCAATATCGATGTATGTATAGTAATTCCAAGGGAAGCCAGCCGACTCCACCGCATGAATCTGCGCCAGCGCTTCCGCCAGACCGTTCACCCAGCCGTCTGTATCGCGCGGCTCAAGCACAACCGCCCCTTCCAGGCGGGTCATCAGCACGGCCGGCATGCCGCATTCCCGGCCCGTCTCGTCGTAAGCCACCATGCGCGGCGTCGGCAAGCTGCCGATGCGGGCGGCCTGACCGAGGCATTCCGCTTCGTGGCGAGCCAGATCTGGCTCATCCTCCAGCCATTCCGCATTATCGAACAGGCGCACGACGACATCGATTTCTCCGTCGTGAGCAGGGGAACGAAGCGTGACTTGATGAAGCAACGACGAGATGCCGCCCTCCAAGCGTCGGATCGACCGTACGGCCGCTTGCGGATGGACGGCTTGCGCTACCCAGGCCAGCACGCGGTCCGGCAGGTCATGTTCGGCGGTTCGGTTCATCGTTTCCATTCCTTTCCTGATAGGTTACGAATTATTTTACCATGTCTATTGAATCCTTGGGATCGGTTACACGTTTTCACTCGGTCGCAGACCCTCCGTGGATTGACAATGGTAGTACAATAAAGAGTGGCATTATGATCAATCTATTTCATAGACCGTAGATAGCAGATTTTATAAGATTGAAGGGATAGTACAGATGAAATCCATGCTAGACAAAGTGTTCAACCAGTATTGGAGCCCTTATGCCGCCATGGGCATTGCCGGCATTCTGAGCGCAGTGTACTTCGGGATCACCGGGACCGTATGGGCGGTCACCGGCGAATTCACCCGGCTGGGCGGCCATATCCTGCAGATGCTCGGCGTCGATATTTCCGATTGGGCTTACTTTAATCTGGTTCATATGAACGGAACGACATGGAGCCGGACGGACGGCTGGATTGTATGGGGCATGTTCATCGGCGCGCTCATGATGATCTTGTTCAGCAACAATTTCAAAATACGCGCTCCGCGGCAGAAGCGCCGCTTCGTCCAGGGGCTGATCGGCGGCATCATCGCAGGGGCGGGCGCGCGGCTGGCGCTGGGCTGCAACCTGGCAGCCTTCTTCACCGGCGTTCCCCAATTCTCGCTCCATTCCTGGATCTTCATCGTGGCGACGGGAGCGGGTACGTATCTTGGCACGAAGGCCGTCAACACCTCCTGGTGGAAGGGCAAGCCTGCCTTGCAGCGAGGCGGTGCAGCGGCGCGTCCCGCCAAGACCCGGAAGATTCAGCCGTATGTCGGCGGCCTGATAGCGCTGCTGTATGCGGGACTGATCGTCTATTTCTTCCTTGCCGGCCGCACGATGCTGGGCGTGGCTGCGATATTCGGCGCCGCCTTCGGCATTCTGATCGAGAGAGGTCAGATCTGCTTCACGTCCGCCTTCCGCGACCTGTGGATTAGCGGCCGCGCGACGATGACGAAGGCGATCACGGCCGGGATGGCGGTCAGCTCCGTGGCGACCCTCATCATCATTCTCGTGTATGGCATGGAGCCGATCACGAAGATTGCCGCGCCGAGCACCTTCGTCGGCGGCGCCCTGTTCGGCCTCGGCATCGTCATGGCGGGCGGCTGCGAGACCGGCATGATGTACCGCCTTATGGAAGGACAGGTCGTCTTCCTGCCGGTATTTATCGGCAACATTATCGGGGCGACCGGACTGGCCTATGCGTGGGATCATCTCGGCGTATACAACCTGCTCGTGAAGAGCGGTTCGCCGATTAATCTGATTGACCTCATGGGGCCTGCCGCCGCACTTATCGCGACGCTGCTTCTGCTGGGCATCGGCTTCATTATCGCCGTGTATTGGCAGAAAAACTACCGCTTCGGCGTCGGATTCAATTACAAGAAAGGAGCTTGACTTATGACTGTCGATTTCACGTTGGATCTGCGAGGAGAACCATGCCCGTATCCGGTGATTTACACGCTGGAGACGCTGCAAGGGATGAAGAAAGGCCAACTGCTGCAAGTCATCGCCGACTGTCCGGCCGCCTTCCGCAACGTGCCGGAGGAAGTCGTCAAGCACGGCTACACGATGGCTCAGGAGCCTGTGCGGAACGGTCAAGAGTTCACGTTCTATATTACCGCTTAATTGGCATCGGGAGAGCCGGCCTGCAGCGAGTGCAGCCGGGCCGACGACAGGAAGGGCGCACCGCTTGGCGGTGCGCCCTTATCGTGTCCTATGAGGCCATCAATGCGAGATGGCGGAATCGATGCCGGCCAGATGCTTCCGTCTGGCGGCCAGGAACAGCACGCCGAGCAGCACCATGGAGGCGCCGAACACGAACAGCACCATCGGATTGAACCATTCGGCCAGCTTCCCGGCGAGCCAAGGGGAGACGGCGCCCCCCATGAACCGGACGAAGCTGTAGGCAGCGGAGGCGACCGGCCGTTCGACCGGCGCCGATTCCATGAAGGCCGTCGTATTCACCCCAATCCCCATAAATGAAATCACACAAGTAAAAGCAACGACCCATACGGACAGCGGCTGGTTGAACGTACCGGATCGCTTCTTCAACTCCTCATATTGAGTCGCAGAAGACATCAACTCTCCAACCTCCATCCTCATGTTGAACGGACCAGACGGTCCATCCTGCGCTCCCTGCCTGATCGGCAGGCACAAAAAAAACCGTCCTTCTGCCAAGCGTTTGGTAACGGCCAATCTAGTTGTATAATGCAACTATAGTCTACTTGTAGTACACAACTTCTTAGCACCCTGTCAATATCCCCTTCGAGAAACGTGTTGAATTCGGTTGTATGAATCAAGTAAAGTAACAGGTAGAAGCTTGCATGCGAAAGGGTGAGAAACCGATGGAAGAGAAGCAACTGGCCGAGATCTACTTTCAGCTCTCCACACTCGTTCGCCACGCCACTTCCTCAGGTATTGATAAAAAACTGAGAATTTTGGAACGCTCCGCCTATCTGCTCCTGCATGAGCTGTCTACCCGCGGCCCGCTCGGCGTCAAAGCGCTGGCCGATCATTTCCGGCTCGATATCTCCACGATTAGCCGTCAGACCGCGGGACTGGAAGCCAAGGGATATATCCGGCGTCTGCCTGATCCGACAGATGGCCGCTCCAGTTTTCTCGAGATTACGGAATCGGGCATGCACGAGCTTGAACGCACGAAGCGGATTCGGGTGGAACGGCTGACCCGTTTTTTGCAGGAATGGTCTCCAGAGGAATGTCATACCCTGCATCATTTGCTCGTAAAGCTGAACCATTCCCTGCGGATGGGTGACGATCCCGGCATTGACGATGGCTTGAGCATTCATCCTGCCTTATTGCCTGCAGAAGGAGGCGCCTGCACGCATGACGACGGTCAATCATAAGCAGCCGGGCATCATTATTTCGCTGATTACGGCGGTATGTCTGCTCGGGAACTTGATGCTCTATGTCGTGATGCCGATTCGGTGACAGGAGTTCGGGCTGTCCTCCTTGTGGGAGGTTGGCATTCTGCTGTCGGTCAATCGGCTGGTGCGGCTTCCGCTCAACCCGCTGATTGGCTGGCTCTACCGCAAAATGTCCAAGCGGGCGGGCATCCTGCTTGCCGTATTGCTTGCCTCCGTGACGACGGCATCGTACGGGTTGGCAGGGAGCTTCTGGCTCTTAATACTGATACGCTCAGTGTGGGGGGGGCTCGCATGGAGCTTTCTGCGTCTTGGGGGCTATTTCACGAGTATTGAGCTGTCGGACAAAACGAACCGGGGACGAATCATGGGCGGCGCGCAAACCGGTGGAAGTTGGATGAAGCAGTGAAATGCTGCGTGGATGCATCAATTTCTACTTTTTAAGTCGCTATTTGATGAAATTCCTGCAAAAGTACATGATGTTCATCGATTTTTGTCTTTTATCGATTGGATAGTCAGAAATTGGTGCCCTTTTGCAGGATTCCCTGTAACGGAGTACACGTCAAAAAGGAAAAGATGTATTATTGCAGTTTTTCGGCGAGTCGAGCTTTGAAAATCAGGGGGGGGCTGTCTCACTGTAGTGAAACTACTTTTGGGACACCCCCTTTTTCACATTCCCGAATGGGGATTAGTTAATCATCTGCTTCACCAGCTCGCGATTGCGCTGCTTGAACAAGTCGTTGTGCGAAGAGACCATCCCGTAGCCATTCGCATCCGGCTGAATAAATTGCTTCGCCTTGTTCACCGCGTTGGCCGCATCCTGGAAGGCGCCCGCGATCAGATGCAGCTTGCCTTCATGATGCAAAATATCGCCTGCCGCATACAAGCCGGGAATGGAGGACTCGCTGTTCGCATTGCCTTTGACATAGAAATTGTCCACCATCTCAATGTTCAGTTCGCTATTGCCGAGCAAGGCATTATCCCGCTCATAGCCATGATTGATGATCACTTCATCGATGGCTAGGCCCGTCACCTCTCCAGTCGAGTGGTTGGTCAGCTCCACACGCTCGATTACTTCATGATTGGCGCTGGCAATCAGCTTCGTAATCGTCGTATTGAAATAGCATTCCACGGAGCTGTTCTTCAATTGGGTCACCTGCGCTTCATGACCTGACAGCTCTTCCTTGCGATAGGTTAGGTATACCTTCTTCGCGATAGGCTCCAACTCATTGGCCCAATCGATCGCCGCGTTCCCGCCGCCCGAGATGATGACCGTCTTACCCTTGAAATGCCGTAGTGACTTGACCGTATAATTCAGATTTGATACCTCGAACCGTTCGGCACCTTCGATCTCCAGCTTCTGCGGAGTGAGGATCCCGCCGCCGATCGCAGCGATGACCGTCTTCGAATAATGCTGTCTGCCGGAAGCCGCATGAAGCACGAACAGGCCGTCTTCATTTTTGGAAATGGATACGATCTTCTCATTCAGCACCACTTCCGGATCGAAGGTTAACCCTTGCTTCACCATCTGCTCAATTAATTGAGCCCCGGGAACTGGCGTCACCCCGCCGACATCCCAGATCATTTTCTCCGGGTAGACATGGACCTTGCCGCCCAGACGGGGCTGGTACTCGATTAGCTTCGTCTTCATCTCTCGCAAACCGCTATAGAAGGCCGAGAACAGTCCTGCCGGGCCTCCGCCAATTATCGTTACATCAAAGCATTCGTGCTGCGTCAATCCGCTCACTCCCGCATCGTATTCTAATTGCAATTGATTATCATTATCAACCAGTAGTATACAGATCTTGCCTACCCAATACAAGCGAAAACTATTGACAGTTGAAAAGAAGGCAAACTATAGTAAGATCATACTCGACGCTGATAATCATTATCAATAATTATTCTATTTTATTCTATGGAGGTTGCATCATGGCTCGCCTATATACCGAAGCCTTAAATATTGGCTATGGTGAACGTCTCATTGTGAAAAATCTGAGCGTCACGATTCCCGACAAAAAAATTACCACCATTATCGGCTCGAACGGCTGCGGGAAATCAACCTTGCTGAAAGCGATCACCCGCATCATTTCCCATCAATCGGGCTCCGTCATTCTGGACGGCAAAAATATCGCAAGCGAGAATACGAAGCTGCTGGCGAAGAAGATGGCGATACTCCCCCAATCCCCGGAAAGCGCGAGCGGATTGACGGTCGGAGAGCTGGTCTCCTATGGCCGCTTCCCATATCAGAAAGGGTTCGGGCGCCTGACCAAAAAAGACCTCGACGTCATCGACTGGGCGCTGGAGGTCACCGGCACGAAGGAGTTCAAGCACCGCACGGTCGATGCGCTCTCCGGCGGCCAGCGCCAGCGCGTCTGGATTGCGATGGCCTTGGCGCAGGAGACGGATATCATTTTCCTCGATGAGCCGACCACCTATCTCGATATGGCGCACCAGCTGGAAGTGCTGGAGTTGCTGCAGAAATTGAACCACGAGCAAGAGCGCACGATTGTCATGGTGCTTCATGACTTGAATCAAGCGGCCCGCTTCGCCGACTACATGATTGCGATGAAGGACGGGCATATCGTCAAGGCCGGAGACTGCGAAGAGGTCATGCACCACGACGTGCTGAAGCAAGTGTTCCATATCGATGCCGAGATCGGCCGCGATCCGCGAACCGACAAGCCGATGTGCGTCACCTATAACCTGGCTACCGTGTAGAAGAAGGAGAACATTTAAGATGAAAAAAGCAATTATCCCGTTTATTCTGCTCTGCCTGCTGCTGGCTACCGCCTGCGGCAACGGATCAAATAACAACGGCGGCCCCGGCGCCGCAGACGCTCAACCGGAGACAAACGGCTCAAGCACGATTACGTATCAATCGGAGAACGGACCCGTCGAGGTGCCCGCTCATCCGGAGCGCGTGGTCGTCTTGTCCACCTTCGCGGGCAATGTTATGGCCCTGGACGTCAATCTTGTCGGCGTGGACTCCTGGTCGAAAATGAATCCGCGCTTCGAAGAGAAATTGAAGGACGTCCAGGAAGTGTCCGATGAGAACCTGGAGAAAATCATCGAGATGCAGCCCGATCTTATCATCGGTCTGTCCAACATCAAAAATATCGATAAATTGAAGCAAATTGCTCCTACTGTCACCTTCACGTATGGCAAAGTGGATTATTTGACCCAGCATACCGAAATTGGCAAGGTGCTGAACAAGGAGAAGGAAGCGCAGGACTGGGTGGACGATTTCAAGAAGCGGACGCAGCAAGCCGGCGAAGAGATTCAGGCAAAGATCGGCAAGGATGCCACCGTCTCAGTTCTGGAGAAGTTCGACAAGCAGATCTACGTCTTCGGCGATAACTGGGGACGCGGCACCGAGATCCTGTACCAGGCAATGCATCTGAATATGCCGGACAAGGTTAAGGAAATGGCGCTCAAGGACGGTTATTATGCCGTGTCGCTGGAAGTGCTGCCCGACTTTGCGGGCGACTATGTCATCCTGAGCAAGAACGGCGATGCCGACAATTCATTCCAGAACACGGATACGTATAAAAATATTCCTGCGGTGAAGAACAACCGGCTGTTCGAGGTCAATGCGAAGGAATTCTACTTCAATGACCCGTTAACGCTTGATTTCCAACTGGACTTCTTCCGCAAGAGCTTCCTTGGACAATAATGCGAGAAAAGGGCTTTGTTCCGAGAATCTATTGCCGTGTATCTATTGCCGTGAATCTATTACAGAAAAGATGAGAGATCAATGATGAAGGAAACGAAACGCTCCTCCCCCTTTACGTACAAATGGCTGGCCGGATTGCTGTTCTTCGCCTCCACGTTCCTCGTCGCTATGCGGTTCGGCGCAGCCGACACAACACTGAAGGATGTCTGGCTGGCCCTGACGTCCCGCGCCACGGATGAGCATATTGCGCTGATCCGGGAGATCCGGCTGCCGCGGGAGATTGCGGCGGCGGCCGTCGGAGCGGCCTTGGCCGTAGCCGGCGCCATTATGCAGGGCATGACGAGGAATCCGCTGGCCGATCCTGGACTGCTCGGGCTTACGTCGGGCGCTAATGCCGCCTTGGCCATCGCCATCGCGCTCCTCCCGGGAGCCGGATACTTGACGATGGTGGCGGCTTGCTTCCTCGGAGCGGCGGCAGGCGCCGGGATGGTGTTCGGGATCGGCGCCCTGCGCAGGGGCGGCTTCTCCCCGCTGCGGATGGTGCTGGCCGGCGCGGCCGTCTCCGCGCTGCTGTATGCGATCGCCGAAGGAGTAGCCCTTTATTTTAAAATAGCGAAGGATGTGTCGATGTGGACCGCCGGCGGCTTGATCGGCATGTCTTGGATACAGCTGCAAGCGGTGGGGCCGTTCATTGCCCTCGGCATTGTCATTGCCCTGCTGCTGGCCAGACAGCTTACCATTCTTAGCTTGAATGAGCAGGTGGCGGTCGGACTGGGGCAGAAGACGAACCGCATCAAGGCGCTCTTGTTCGTCGTCATCGTCTTGCTCGCCGGAGCCTCCGTCGCTCTGGTCGGCAATCTGACCTTCATCGGCCTGATGATCCCTCATATCGTGCGTGCCGTCGTCGGGACCGATTACCGCTATGTGCTGCCAATGTCGGCCATTATGGGCGCATCCTTCATGCTGCTCGCCGACACGTTGGGACGAACCATCCATGCGCCGTATGAGACGCCGGTCGCGGCGATTGTCGCCATCGTCGGCCTGCCCTTCTTCCTGTTCATCGTACATAAGGGAGGGAAGGCATTCTCATGATCGAACCTGCACTCCGAATCAGACAGCGCCTCATCGTATCCAGCCTGCTGGCCCTTATCGTGATCACGATCGTTATCGGCATGGGGATGGGCTATGCCTCCCTGTCTTACGACAGATTGATCCCGACGATTCTCGGGCAAGGCAGCTTCAAGGAGGAGTTTGTCTTATTTTCCGTTCGTCTGCCGCGCATTCTCATCACGCTGCTGGCCGGGATGGGTCTGGCGCTGTCCGGTGCGATACTGCAAGGCATCACCCGCAATGATCTGGCCGATCCGGGCATTATCGGCATCAACTCGGGTGCCGGTGTTGGTGTGGCCGTGTTCTTTTTATTCTTTCCGGTGAATGCCGGCTCGTTCGTATACATGCTCCCGCTGGTCGCGTTCGCGGGCGCGCTGCTTACCGCGTGCTGCATCTATCTGTTCTCTTACAAGAGACAGCAAGGCTTGCAGCCAATTCGGCTCGTCCTGACCGGTGTCGGCTTCTCCATGGCGCTGTCCGGGGTTATGATCGTCCTGATCTCGTCGGCGGAACGCGCCAAGGTCGACTTTATCGCCAAATGGCTCGCGGGGAACATATGGGGAACGGACTGGCCGTTCATCGGGGCGCTTCTCCCCTGGCTGATCATCCTGATCCCGTTCACGCTGTACAAGGCGAACCGCCTGAATGTGCTCGCCCTTAGCGAGCCTGTCGCCATCGGGCTCGGCATGCCGCTGAACAAGGAGCGGCTCATCCTGCTGTTCACCGCAGTCGCGCTGGCCGCTTCGGCGGTCTCTGTCACCGGCGGCATCGCCTTCATCGGCCTGATGGCGCCCCATATCGCCAAAGCGATGGTCGGCCCGCGGCATCAGCTCTTCCTCCCCGTCGCCATTCTGATGGGCGGCTGGCTACTGCTGCTTGCCGATACGATCGGCCGCCAGCTGGCGGATCCCGACGGCATCGCGGCAGGCATCATGGTCGCCTTCATCGGCGCGCCATACTTCATCTATTTGCTGCTGAAGAAGTAGCTGCTCAACCCAAAAATCCCTTGTGTTCGGATGCTCAGGGGATTCTTTGCGTGCGATCGGACGCTTACTGATGCGGAAGCCGCAAGGAGCGCGGCGCCCGGCTGGTCATTGTGAACCGGGAGCCGACCCCTGCGGATGGAGCAGCCGATCTGATTATCCGCCATTCGATAGGCGAGGTGCTGCGGTGGACGGATGGGCAGCTTTTCGGCAGGCGCACATTGAACCTGCCACTGTACGAATCATGTGCAGCCGGCTCCGGGATGTCGTAGCCATTCCATCGGCAGCTGGCGGAGCAGGCGGAACGGGAAGGTGTATCCTTAAATCAATACGTGCTTTACAAACTAAGTCGCTGATTATTCAGCGGCTTGGTTTTTATTGCAGGGAAATCCTTCAACGTCAGTTAATAGCTTATAATTTGCTATTACTACACGAGGCAGGGTTTGTTAAGGGCACAATTCTGTGGACAAAAGAAAAGTTTGGGTTGGGGACTTAATAGCGGAGGGGTGGGGGCATGCGTTTAAACGAGCCTAACCATACGATGGAAATCAAAACAAACGCTCCTGGGAACGTAGGCAGCAAAAAGACGGAGCCTCGCATCTGCGGCTCCGCCTCTTCAACTTGCAAGATGAACCTTATTTGAGATCAGGTTGTTCGGCCGGCTCTCCCCAGCATTCGACATTGCGAAGCGATTTGAAATTCGAGAGATGGAAGACCGGATTTTTACCCTGGCGCTTCTGCTCCCGGTAATCCTTCAGCGCATCGAAGGCGACTCGGCCCAGCAGCACAATGGCAATCAGGTTCGTAATGGCCATGAACGCCATGAACAGGTCGGCCAAATCCCATACGATCCCGACCTTGGCCACGGACCCGAACAGAACCATGCCCACCACGGCAAGACGATAAATGAACAGCCACTTTTTACTCTTTTTAATAAACTCGATATTCGTCTCCCCATAATAATAGTTGCCGACGACCGAGGTGAACGCAAAAAGAAATACGGCAACCGCAACGAAGCTAACGGCCCAATTGCCGGTATGAGTGGACAACGCGGCTTGCACAAGCTCGATTCCCGTCAGCCCTTCCGTACCGTACGCGCTGGAGAACAGTACGATAAAAGCGGTCGCGCTACATACCAGCAGCGTGTCCACAAAGACGCCAAGGGCCTGCACCAAACCTTGCTTCACTGGATGCGTAACGTCGGCTGCGGCTGCGGCATTCGGGACGCTACCCATTCCCGCTTCATTGGAGAACAGCCCCCGCTTAATCCCCATCATCAGTGCAGCGCCCAATCCGCCGCCGGCTACTTGCTCAAATCCAAATGCGTTCCGTACGATGAGTCCCATCACCGCAGGAAGCTCCGATATATTGGTAATGACAATGTAAAGGGCAAGAAGTACATAACCGCCCGCCATCACGGGAACCAAGTACTCAGAAGCCTTCACGATTCGCTGTACGCCGCCAAAAATGACAAACGCAGTGAGGGCAGCGACACCGACGCCGACCCAGAAGCGATCCAGGCCATAGGCGCTCTCCAAGGCTAGGGAGATCGTGTTCGCTTGCACCGAGTTAAACACAAAGCCGTAGCATATAGTGATGAGAACGGCGAACAGCACGCCCATCCAGCGTTTGTTCAGCCCCTTCTCCATATAATAGGCAGGCCCTCCGCGGAAGCCGCCTTTGTCCTTCACCTTATAGATCTGCGCCAGTGTCGATTCAATAAACCCAGTTGCCGCTCCAATCAAGGCGATAATCCACATCCAGAAGACGGCACCCGGTCCACCCGCTGCAATCGCGAGCGCAACCCCCGCCAGGTTCCCCGTGCCTACCCGGGAAGCCGCGCTGAGGCAAAAAGCGCCAAACGAGGATATCCCGCCTTGACCGTCTTTGGAGCTGCCTGCGCCTTCTCCCAATAAGCGAACCATCTCGCCCACCATTCTAAATTGGACGAACTTCGTTCTGAACGTGAAGTACAAGCCTGCCACAACCAGAATAACAATCAGTACATAAGACCATATCGTATTGTTAAAAGAAATAAAATCGTAAATAAACTCCAAAATTCTATCCACCTTCCTTGTGTTCGTCAAATGTCATCAACCGCATGAAGCTACTGGAAACGTGATATGAGGGGCGGCCCAAAATAGATCTGTTCGGGTGGTAGAATCCTAGGGATTACCGTATAAAAATGTTTCACTTATTATACATTCACGATAATAATATGTAAATAAAAACTATTAATTGGTACTCTATGACCCTTGATTGGTTAATCGAATCACATCTAGCAACGCTATTTTTTGCTTCGTCTTCTCGTGATACAGCCATCTGTCCTTCACATGGTCCACGAACAGCACGCCATTCAAATGATCAATCTCATGCTGAATGCAGCGCGCAAGGTACCCTTCCCCCTTCAGCGTGAAGGACTTCCCTTCCCGGTCCAGACTGGTCACGGTGACCGCATTCGCTCTCTTCACATGTCCGTAATAACCGGGTAACGATAAACAGGCTTCCGGTCCATCCTGTTCCCCGCTTAATTCCACGATCTCGGGATTGATCAGCTCGATTAAGCCTTCACCGCAATCCATCACGATCACTCTGCGCAGGACCCCGACCTGCGGGGCGGCGAGGCCGGCGCGTCCTTCGCTGGCATACAGCGTATCCACCATATCATCCAGCAGCTTGATGATTCGCGGCGTCATCGCATCCACGGGCTTGGCAACCTTGCGCAGAATCGGGTCCCCAAAAGGCAATATCGCGCGTTCTGCCATCACTTTACTCCTTTCTCCTTCATTGGTGGCGTATGCACCCACAAATCATTCGGCGTGCATTCCAGAGCCGTGCACAAGGCGTCTAGCGTCTCGGCCTTCATTTGCCGCGGTTGTCCGTTCATCAATGCGCTAATCGATGGCGCGGACAAAATATAATTCGCTCTTTCACGCAGCAAGCGGGACAGTGCCGCCCCCGACCATATTCCCCTCTCCGCCATCACCTTGCGCAGCATCCATACGAGCATATGAATGATCCTCCTGTTTCCGGAAATTTAGCTGTCGGCTAAATTTATTAGGTATTACCTAATATATGCGATAGAACGCAAAATGTCACCTGAAAATATCCTGAAAAGACAAAAAAATCATTTTCCGGCGAGGAATCTGTCTGCCCCTTCGCAGCCCGACAACCCGGATCGATGTGTCACAGGCGAGAGTGGCCGGTAAGGCGACTATCCAAGAACCAGGCGGCATAGTCTATGAAGAAAGAATGCATATGGGATGTGATGTCATGCAGGATCATCCGCCAACCTCGCGGCATTGTTTGTGCCCGCCCGAACTTCCTTGTCTTTCTTGTGGATGAGGAGCGATACCCGCCTGAATATGAAAATGCGGATCGGCAAATGATGAAGGTCTGTGAAGCGCTGACCCGTTCTTCCTTTTACGATAATACGATTGTCATCTTTACATCCGATCATGGCGAATTGCTGGGGGCGCATGGCAATCTGCATCAAAAATGGTACTGTGCCTACGAGGAGGTCATTCACGTCCCATTCGTCATTCATCATCGGGGTCTTTTCCCGCAGCCGCAGCACACGGATATGCTCACGAGCAGTGCGGATCTCCTGCCTACCCTGCTCGGGCTGTCAAATATAGATACCGAGGAGATTAGAGGGCGGCTCCACGGCCGATTCAGCGAAGCCCGCCCCCTGGTGGGACGGAATCTCGCTCCGTTGATTACGGGACAGAGCCGCCCTTCGCTGCCCGATGAACCGATTTATTTCATGACCGATGATGACGTGACTCGAGGCCAGCATCAGGCGAATCCGCTCGGTATGCCTTATCCGTCAGTTCGTCAACCGAACCATGTCGAGACCGTCATGGCCACCCTGGATCGCAATGGCAGCACAGAGCTCTGGAAGCTGTCCCGCTATTTCGATAACACCCAATTTTGGAACCTGCCTGGACAAAAAGATGTGATCTCCCAACCCGTGGGAAACCCGGCTTGCGGACAACCCCGTTGGGTTACTCAGGTAAAGACGCAGCCGCTGCCATCTCCATCTCCTCCCTACGGGGATGGAGGATGGGGATATTTTCGTGCCCGAACGGGTTATTTCGAGATATCGACGAACCCTTCGCCGAACACGTCTCGCACATCATGAATCGTAATGAAGGCGTCTTTATCAATCGCTTTTACGATCTTTTTGAGCGTGCTCACTTCTTGCTTGCTGATGACAATATACAGAATCTCCTTCGGCATTTTCGTATAATGCCCATGACCGTATAAGACGGTAACTCCCCGATCCATGACGACATTGACCTGCTCTGCGATCTTGTCATGCTCCTTGGACACGATCGTAACGGCCTTCTTCGGGTTGACGCCTTCAATGATGAAATCCATCACCTTCGTCCCGATATAGAGCATCACAATGGTGAACATCAGACTCTCCGCGCCAATAATGAAATAGGAGGAGAAGGCGACGATCAGATCAAAGAATAACAGAGCATAGCTCACGTTCCAGTCCAGATATTTATTCATGATGCGGGCTAAAATGGTCGTTCCCGCGGTCGTTCCGCCGACTCTGATTATTAAGCCGATCCCTACGCCCGTAAAGATTCCCCCGAATATCGTGTTAATGATCAGCTCATTCGATTCAATGCGCCAATCCTGGGTCAGATGCAGGAACAGCGAGTTGAAGACGACGGCGATGATCGTATATACGGTCGTATTTTTGTCCAGAAATTTGTAACCGACGATTAACAAAATGGAGTTCAAAATGAAGCTGACGAGCCCCGGAGACCATTGGAACAGGTAGTACAGTATGATGGTGACCCCCGTCACCCCGCCTTCGCCGAGCTCGTTCGGAATGACGAACACATTGATGGCCAGAGCAAAAATCAATGCCCCCGCCATAATGACAAAAATGTCGATGCAACGTTTTTTCATAATATGATCCTTTCCCGTAACGCTTGTAGTGATTATGGCAGCTATTCTGATGTACGCGCGCAAGCCCGTATCCGTATATTTTATCAAAAAAAGGGAGTCCGGTATGCGATCCGCAGCAAAAAAGCACCTGACTTAGCGCCGGTGCTCTTGTTGTATCTCTATGCGATAATTCCATTCATCATGATATGATTCCGCGGTCTATGTATCCATCGGGATATGATCCCAATCTTCCTCATCGCAGCCGACCATCCAGAACAATCCCCTGCGTCTCTCCATGACGATGCTTTCGTTCATGCCGGCCGGGGCTTCCTTCCCATGGATCCGGCTATCGACGCATGCCCAATGCAGCCGGTAGATTTGGTCGGCTTCATCCAAGATCTCCTCCCGGCTGCGCAGAACGGTCTTCCCATAGAATTCCTCGAACGATTCGCATCTGGACACCGCCTCAATCGCATACTCGCAGTCACAAATATGATCGGGGAAGTCGAGCGATTCCACCAGACCGAGCGCCCAGATAAGCGTCCAGTACGCTTCGTACTGCCACACAATATTGACCGCCTCTTGCTCCACCGGTTCGGCATCCTGCAGCAGCTTGCGCTCCTTCTCCGTCAATTGGTCCTCCACCTCGAATTTGCGCAGCATGCGCATCACGAAGTCCTTCGATTCTTCCAGATCTCCGCCTTGGGCCGCATCGCAAGCGTATTGGATCACAATTAACAGAGCAACCGCTCTTCTCGCAATATCTTCTTGCGGCTTCCACAGACATGCCGCTGCGGGCGGGAGCAGAGGCAAGGTCTCCAGATGCGGAATGCCGCGCTCCTGGATATAGGCGATGGACGCGCGCTTTCTTCGCTCGCCTTCCTCGGAAGTCATCTCCTGCCCCATCACTTTATTGGTGCAGGCCCGGGGAGAGAAGTCGGCCGGTCCCGACGTTCCGTCGGGGTGGACAATCACTTGTCCGTCGCTATCGAGCAGCGTCCCGTCCTGCAGGAATCCGATGCCTTCGATGGCGGCCAGCAGCGCCGTGCACAATTGCAGTTGGCCTTCGTTCAGCTCCTTCTCCGCTTCGATCGCAAGCAGCGTATTGAAGACGGATATTTGCGTAAGGACCAGTTCCTTCCGATTCTTGTCGGCGAAAGGAATACGATTATAAAAGCCCAGCATCCCGGGTATATTGGCTTCGAAATAATCGGGATTTGTTGTATCCTCGGTCGAGACTCGAATCGTCAGCTTGTGCTTTTGGAACAGCGAATTGGATTGGATGACATACTCATTGCCGGCTTGTTCGATCTGGTAGCCTGTCGCGAACACGTCCGCTATCTTATCCCCGATATCATCGATA
This sequence comes from Paenibacillus thiaminolyticus, assembly GCF_003591545.1. Classification (GTDB taxonomy): domain Bacteria; phylum Bacillota; class Bacilli; order Paenibacillales; family Paenibacillaceae; genus Paenibacillus_B; species Paenibacillus_B thiaminolyticus_A. Next base: position 88,656 of record NZ_QYZD01000009.1, on the reverse strand, counting down.
TCGTTCCTGGAAGCAAATATGGTGAAATACTTCAAACTCCACGACCTCCCCGGAATACATATATTGCTAGCCTACTTGACTCCCGAAGCGGCTGTCAAACGCACGAATGCATGTCCCGTCCTTGGATCGGTCGAGCACGGCGTACACAATTCGCTCGAAGAACCTGCCGTAGCCTTCCTTCAGGAGCAGCTCATGCCACCAACCGGCGACCAGCTCCGGATCATTGCGGAACACCCCGCAGCCATATGCGCCCAAGACAAGATTGCGGTCCCCCCGGTTGGCGAAGATGGCCAGCGCCAGACGCATGCGTTCTTGCATGACCCGCTTCGCCTGTTCCGGGTCCTCGCCCTTCAGCAGCACCTGCCCGTAATTGACTGCCGGCAGCGTCAACACCGAGGCGGTCACCGGCTGCTCCAGCAGCTCGAACCGCTTATCGCGGAAAAACACCACATCCGGCGAATAGATGGCATGGTCGGTATACATCATCGATTTGCATGCGCGGTTGGCCCGATAGTAGCCCTCATGGCGCACTTGCGTAGCGTACAGGCCGCTTGATGCGGCGAGGCTCTCCTCCTGCGCCATCGCCCCGTTCAGGAAGCCGCCTCCCGGATTTTTGGCGCTGGCGAAGTTGAGCACGCCGACCCGCTCGGTGCCGGCCCGAGCGAAATCAAGAATCGCCTGTACCGTCGCCTCGTTGGCTACCGTGTGCTCCGCCAGCTTCCCTGCGGAAGGCGGCATACAGTTCCGCACCAGTTCGGCCCCCTGTTCCGGCGTAATAAGCACGCTGCGGTCCTCCGAATCGTGCTGCGCCGCGGCGAAATCGACCCGCCGCCCGTTCATTTCATAATATCCTTGCTGCATATAGCGCAGCGTATCTTGTGCGATTCCCTTTCGTTTCATACTACTCCCCTTCTTGTGCTAAAAGCTGATCCCGGATCTCGGTCAATGCGAAGCCCAATAGATTTCGGCCCCGCCATTTCATCGGATTCTCCGCGTCCGGATTGGCCTTGCCCATCCCGATGCCCCAGATGCGGTCGCGCGGGCTTGCCTCCACGAGGATCCGGTTTTTCGTCGTTTTCAGAAAATTCCACAGCTCCGGATTTTGCGAAAACTTGGCATGGTTGCCCCGCTTCACGATTTCATAGCAGTTGCGCTCCCATATGTCCTTATCGAAGTTCTTCACGGCGCGGCCATAAGCTTTCATCTCTTTCGGATGCTTCGCGTTCATAATCGCCGCCTTCATCTCGTCGTCGCCGAACAGGCGTGCCTTCTCCGCCATCATATACTGTTCCGTGCAGGAATAGCGCTCGCCGTCGACCGTGAATTCGCACATCCACCATTGGCTGAAGCAGCTCTGGTTGACGCTGCCGTCTGCTGGCGGCGTATGTCCCCAGAAGAATACATATTTGAATTTCTGACCCGCGTTATGAGCCTTCCGCAGCTCTTCTATGCTGTACATCATCATATCCTCTCCCAGCTTCTCCGGTACAGCCGCGACGGGCGGTGACCGGCGTTCTCCGTATAGTGATCCGTCTCCTCGACGAGATGGGCCACCTTCCGCCGGAATGCGGCCTTCAGCAGCTCACGGTCGAGAATGACCTCGTATACTTGCTGCAATTCCGTCAAGGTGAACAGCTTCGGCATCAGATGCAGCGCAATGTCCGTATACTCGACCTTGCCCCGCAGCCGCTCGATGGCGCAGGCGATGATCTTCGTATGATCGAAGGCCAGTCCTTCGTTGGAGACGATGGCATACTCCGTCGCATAAGCCGTATCCGTCGATGTGACCTTCCGCTCCACTACGGCAGTCAATATGTCATCTCCGTTGACCAGCGTCAGCTCGTACTGCCGCGTCTTGAGGTATCCATCCCCCAGCAGCTCCTTCGACTCCCGCAGCAGCCGGTACGAGACCTGGAACCAGGCGGCGTTGTCAGCGTCGTCCCCCGCCTCCACCTGCACCTGGCTGCTGTCGATGAGCGCCATATACGAGCAGCTCATTACCCACGTCCGCGGGTCGCGGCCGGGCTCGCTGAACGTATACAATTGCTCCAGGTAGACGTTATCTACGCCCGTCTCCTCCCGCAGCTCCCGCTGGGCCGCTTGCTCCGTCGTCTCAACGGGACGGACGAACCCGCCCGGCAGCGCCCACTGCCCCAGATAAGGATGCCCGCCGCGCTGAATGAGCAGGATGCGCAGCTCCTTCTCCGGCAGCTTGCGGTAATTATCCTCCGCGGTATCCGTCACCGTGAAGATGACCATGTCCGTCGCGACCGACGGACGCTCATAATCCCCTGCGCGGTATTGCTCCAGGAACTCCCGTTCCGTTAGCCCATTGCGATCCCGCAACTCCATTGTTCATCACCTGTTCGTAAATATTTGATATTATCTATTTGATACTAACAATATATGCGACGGGGCGCGCTTTGTCAAGGTTGTCGTGGTTAGGTTGGCCAAAAAAGACCGTATCCATAACAACGGCAGACAAGGCGGGCATTCATTGAGATTTCGAATCCAACGTTTCCAGCACATCTTTAATAATGCGATAAATTAGTTTCTTTTCTTCCAAGGATCGGTTATAAAGTAGTGAATTAACAACTTCCAGTAGTTGCGCATCTTCCAGATTGGAAGATAACACATCCATCTCGTGCAACTGAAACATCTCAGTAGGAGTAATATTGAGACCATGGATAAGCTTCTCCAGTGTTTGTATGGAAATATTGCGATCTCCCCGCTCAACAGAGCCTATATAGGATGGATTCAGACCTGCTTTTTCCGCTAATTCTTCTTGTGTGAGGTTAATTTTCTTTCTCAAATATCTTAATCTCTCCCCAATCAACTGCAGCAACAACGGTTTACCACCTCTCTTTCAGGTTAGAGAAGCATCATACCTGAAAACAGAGTATTAAAGAAGGGATTTGTTTGATATCTGTTCATATATACACTAATATTAAGGATCAGTACTGTTCATAATTCTGACCGCATTATGACCAAGAAGGGTGAAAAGGAATGCATTACTTTAATGTAGCTTTATGCCCCGAAAAAAATAGGCTGCCTTATTTGCAAGGCAGCTTTGTTCGACCGCATGTCTATTTATTTGAAGACTGTCCGGCAGGGGATGAGGATGATGCTTACTCTCTCTCCTATCATAAAATGCAAAACTTGATTGCGTCTACACCTTATCAGGCTCATATTAATCTGTATGCTACCCATATGGATTCGTTACTGAGAGGGGCGGTTGACGGCTTTATTCATTATCAATCCCGCTCCTGCAGGAGATTGCTCGTATGGATGATATATTCCTTGCAAAAGGACAGCAAGGCTTGGGGTTATTATCAGCATGCCATCGAATAGAAAGTGTCCTCTGCCTATCGCCTAGGAAATCATGCCCCGAAACTCCTCCACAAAGCCGTTCAGCCCGTCTTCTGTGAATCGGGCGCGCACTTGCGCCAAGGTTATCCTTCTAGATCTTTTTCACAAATTCAGACTTTAACTTCATCGCTCCAAAGCCATCGATTTTGCATTCGATGTCATGATCCCCATCGACCAAGCGTATATTTTTAACCTTTGTTCCGATTTTCACAACGGATGAGCTTCCTTTGACTTTCAAGTCTTTGATCACGGTTACGGAATCCCCATCGTTCAGGACATTTCCATTGGCATCTCGGATGATTCGTCCATCCTCGTTAGCTTCCGCTTCGGCCCCTGGCGTCCACTCATGTGCACATTCCGGACATACCAATAGATGTCCATCTTCGTACGTATATTCAGAGTTGCATTGCGGGCAGTTTGGCAAATTAGACATAGTTACATTAACTCCAATCGTTATTAATATGTTTATATACTGGCATAGATTTCTCATATTGGCAAATTCACTGGACCCTACGGTTACTGCATAAGCGAAGAAAATAAAAAAGAGCGGGATAATCCGCCCTAACGCAAGGTTTACTCGTTTTCCTTATGCCACATTTCTACGACTTCCGAAATAGGAAGCAAGCCGCCGGAAGCAAGCCGAAATCGTGTATCTTCCGGAACACGAAGCTGCTTACCAGGATGATACGTAATTCCTTCAAACCGACCTCCTTCGTGCCAATTGGTTATGGTGGTTTGACTTACCCCAAAATATTTCGCTAATTCTCCAGATGTGTAAGTTATGAGAGATGTCGGAGCATGCGCTTCAAGCGGAAACCGGGTGTACCACTTCGGCACAATCAACTCGAAATGGTCATGATCATCCATGACTCTGTCGATCTTCATCATCATGGAATCCAGCTCCTCCGGCCGCACCTTCAGAATCCAGACAACGGATGAGATCAATGTCATGCCCAGATAGAGCGAATACAGCCGCCAAAATGCCTCGTCAGGCTCATTGTGATGATGATAGCCCCGAATTTGCCCGACTGCAAAAGGCACGCTCACTTCGGCGCTGAACATCCCGACCTTCACGAAGTCGTGCAGCGGATCTCCCCAGTCGCTTCGGTTGAAATCGATGACCCCCGAGAGCTTGCCGTCCTTCACGATGAGATTGCCGCTATGGTAGTCGTCATGCTGGAAAAGATTCGGCCTGTCCTGCATCAAGTGAAGGTGGCCGTCAATGAAGGATAACAGCCTCTCCTCATGGTCGATCGCCACGCCGCAGCTGGCATATTCCGACCGGTACCGCTGATGCTTGGCAGCCATCCTGTCATGCCAGGATTTCATGCTGTCCGGGCAGGCGACATGATGGATCTTTTGCAACTCCTCGCCCGCTTGCACGCCAATCGCGTACTGCTCTTTCCCGGGAAGGAGCGGCAGATCGTCCGACGCCTCATTTCCCTCCACGTAGGAGACAATCATATACCCGAGCCGCTTATTAGGGAGGACGCCGATGTCAACCGCCCGGGAGCATGTCACCCCCTGTTCCTCCATCATGATGAGCCTGCTGTACTCCATTCTTTTGTTCTCAACTTGATCAATGCCATACGTCCTTAAAATATATTGAGGCCAGCCGCTCTGCCCATACACGATATACTTACTGTCGCTGGAGTATCCCTTGTGAATCTGCTCGATATTGGCGCTGTCCCGCAAGCAGGGAATCGCGCTGCGGAACAGGCCTGCATCGTTCATCATATCCCTCACCTTCGTATCCTCCTCCGTACGTTCATTTCAACGAACCCAAAGCATTCTCAGTTATATTTATTCGCGTCTGGGTGCGAAGACCCTTTTCCCAGATCGATAGCGGGCCGATATATATGTAGTGACAAAAGAAAAAGACACCTGGTAGGATGTCAGATGTCAGAATGCTCGCTGAACAAAGGAGATGGATGATGGTGAGCAAAACGCTAAAGCGTTCGCAAGAGGAAATCGATATTTCGGGCTTTGAGCTCTGCTGCAGGCCCTTAGTTCATACACGGCCGGTTGAATGGGTGGCGGCAGTGCGTGGATCTTCCCCGATCGTTCTCAGGCTAGAAGCAATAAGGAACTGGGCCGTGTAATACGTAAGCATAATCAACGGCCCTGCGAAGGCAACATCGGATACAAATCTATCCCACGCCAATATAGAGTCCGATACCGCGAACAGCACGCTGCCGGCCATCGCCAGCTTGTTCCCCGTCATGATTGCGGACCAGATCATGAAGGAAATGACGATAATATAGACAAGTACAGCGGCAGCCAAGACGTAATTATCGGCTTGAATCAGCGCTTGAAGCAGATGCCAGCTCATGAACGAGGCATACGCCAGGATCGGAATGAGCATGAAGAAGCGAATGCCGGAGATGCGCCATCTGCTTATAAATGAAGTCACATAGAACAAATGCCCGATGAGGAAGGCCGACAGGCCAATGATGAACCAACCCAACAGTCCATCGCCGAGCATACAGAAAAACAGCCCGATTCCTATCATCCAATGACATCTCTTGCGGTTGAATGGCATGTGAAGATACCCGTATGCGATAATCAGCCACATCGGAATTAATTTGAACAGCAGCTTGACCGCCTGCGGCTCGTCAGGAATCACGAAAATATAAAGGATACCCATGACAACGATAAGTGAGGGCAGCCCATACTTCACCACAGGAACCTCTCCCTTCATGCATAGTCCATATATAAGCGGCTCCGTATATCCTATTCTGCATACCTTCAGTAAATGTCTTAATGGCAAGCTGCATCCCGTTATGGACATTAAAAAACGGAGTGCCTCAACAAAGACACTCCGCAATCGCTAACCTGTTCCTATTCGATTAATCCCGATTCGCCAGCTTGGCCAGGAGACGGACAATCTCGATGTACAGCCATACGAGGGTCACGAGCAAGCCGAATGCCCCGTACCACTCCATATATTTCGGCGCGCCCTGCTGCGCCCCCTCTTCGATGAAGTTGAAGTCCAGCACGAAGTTGAGAGCCGCGATAATGATGATGACGACCGAGATCCCGATACCAATCGGGGTGCTGTCATGCAGATAAGGCACCGTTACGCCAAACATCCGAAGCACAAAGCTGAGCAGATAGACAATCGCGATTCCTGCCGTTGCGGCGAATACGCCGCGCTTGAAGCCTGCCGACGCCTTGATCATGCCCGTCTTGTAGGCAAGCAGCATGCCCATGAACACGCACATTGTCAGCAAAGCCGCCTGGAGGGTAATGCCGTAGTACAATGATTCATAGTTGGCTGACAATGCCCCGAGGAACAACCCTTCCGCAATTGCATAGACAGGCGTCAACAACGGCGCCGTCGAAGGCTTGAAGCTGATGATCAGGGCCAGAATCAGGCCGCCAATCGCTCCGCCTATCATATAAGGCAACATTTCGTACCCATTGAAGAACATAGTCCAAGAGACAACGGCTGCCCCCACGAGCAGCGCCAGCGTCATGAACGATTTGTTCACCGTGCCGCCAATCGTCATCGTCTCTTGTCCATTGTAATGTCCGCTATTCTCAAACGTATTCTCGTTGAGCGTCGGATTTCCACTGCGACCAATCAAATGAAAGAACCTCCCAATATATATTTAAACCTATATTACCATATGTTAATATATTCCTCCACCTTGATTGTGAAATATAATGCAATGATTCCAACCGAGATTAGCCCCTGAATCACGCAGAGATGACACTTGTCATACAGATCTCTTTACAGGTGTGAATGTTTTGTCACCCTCTTTACAACTACAATAAGGCCACGGTAATCAATGTGAGAAGAGGGGGAGTAATGTGGAGCAACGCAAAGGGCGAATTCGACTGCTTGATATTCTGCGGGGGTTCGCCATCCTGGGAACACTTGGGACGAACATCTGGATATTCGCGCAATTGGGAGACCTGTCTTATCTGTTGACGGACACTTATACCGGCTGGTGGGGGCTTGATGATCTGCTCAGGATGATTGTGCTCTTCCTTGTGAACGGGAAGATGCTTGGCTTGTTGACGATTATGTTCGGAGTCGGACTGGAATTAAAGTACCAGCAAGCAATGCGCACGGGGAAAGCTTGGCCAGGCGTTTATATGTGGGTCCTCCTCATCCTGATCATGGAAGGCCTGCTTCATTTCACCCTGGTCATGGAGTATGACATCCTCATGAGCTACGGGATCACTGGCATGATTGCGGCCTTTATCGTCCGAGGCGGTGACCGCCTCATATCGATTACGATGAAAGGGATTGGCAGCGTCCATGCGGTCATCATCTTGGCGATCCTGCTTCTTTCCTTGATGGCTCCCCATAAGTCGCTGGGCAGCTTCGATCCGATAGTTACTCTCTATCAAGACGGTTCTTGGCTGCAGCAGATCCAATATCGGCTGTCTCATTTCCTACTGCTTCGCTTGGAAGCCATTTTCGTTATACCCATGAATGTCTTTTTGTTTTTGCTTGGCGTCCGTCTCATGCGCTCAGGGGTCTTTGCCCAAGATGAGAACGGCCACAGGCAGCGTCAAAAACTGTTGAAACTGGGGCTCTTTCTCGGTCTGCCGTTGAACCTGTTGATTTTTATTCCTGGGGGCGCCTTTGATCTGCCTGTGCGCTATTTATTTGCCCCATTCCTTTCCCTTGGGTATATAGCACTCATTGGAAAAATGATACAATATACGAAATGGAACTGGCTGTGGCGCCTGCTTGAACACGCCGGGAAGATGTCTTTAAGCTGTTATGTTATGCAAAATATTATCGCTTCCGTCCTTTTTTATGGCTGGGGATTTGCTCTAGGCGGAAAGCTGAATTCCGTGGCCGTTATAGCGGTCTGGATCGGCATTTCCTTATTCCAGCTATGGTGTGCCTCAACATGGCTTCGTGTCTTTAAGCTGGGGCCGATGGAATCGGTCCGCAGACGCGCAGTGGGAATCTTCGAGTCCAGATAAACCGATAACCGAACTGGAGGCCATCCATGATATTCAAGATCTACCCAAGAGATCAAATCAAGAATTATTTGCTCTTAGATGTTATCGCGATCGTGTATTTATTTTACATGGTTCTCAGCTCCCGTTCGAATCCGGGTCTCTTGGGAAGTCTCCTTCTTCTGCTTTCCTTTCTTGTTTCCTTTTATATCGGACTGTGGCATCGCAATGGGTATCTGCTAGCGGCAGTTCTAGCCGGTCTTGCTACAACTGCTCTGATCAGTATGTACATCGACCCGAACCTCTTAGTCTTTGGCTTTATATTTGCCGACCTGATCGGAAGGTCGAAGTCCAAGTGGCATATTGGTATCGCGATTGCCGCCATTGCCCTTATGTTTATCCTCGTGTATGGGAAGAGGACAGACAATTTCCTATTCCTGCCTATCATGATTATTCAAATGCTCTTCCCTATCGTCATTCATATTATGGAAAAGGCCAAGCGCTTGCAGAGCAAGCTGGATGCAGCCAATCAACAGCTTGAAAAGTACATTCAGCAGGAGGAAAGGCAGCGTATTGCGAGAGATCTTCATGATACGCTGGGGCAAACCCTTATGATGATTAAGCTGAAATGCGAGCTGGCCAATAAGTGGATAGATAAAAACCCGATACAGGCCAAGGAAGAACTGAAGGATATACTGTACACATCGAGAATCGCCTTGAAGCAGGTAAGAGAGTTGGTGTCGGATATGAAGTTCATCTCGCTGGCGCATGAAATCGAGCATTGCCGCAAGCTGCTGCATACGGCAGGGATTGAACTGGACATCGTGGAAAATGGAACGCCTCCCCTGTTAGCTAGCGTAGAAGAAACGATGATTGCGCTCGCGGTTCGGGAAGCGGCGACCAATATTGTCAAGCACAGTCAAGCAAAGCAATGTACAATCAGGCTGGAAACGGTGGACAATCTATATTGTGTGTCGATAACGGATGACGGAGTTGGCCTGTTGCCTATAGCAACCGGAAATGGAATTCAGTCAATGAAGGAGCGGATGCAAGCCCTTCATGGAACCTTCAAGGTGGGCAGCTCACCGGGCGGGGGAACGTCTATTTCTATGCAGCTTCCGCTTCGTCAACTCGGAAAGGAGAGCCCTGCCACATGATTCGAGTCGTCATCGCCGAAGATCAGCAAATGCTGCGCGGCGCCTTCGCCTCATTGTTGAAATTTGAACCCGATATGGAGGTGCTGGCTGAAGTGCCGGACGGGAAACAAGCTTGGGAGGCGATACAGCGGCATCAGCCTGATGTGTGTGTGCTGGACATTGAGATGCCTCTCATCAACGGCCTTGCGTTGGCGGAGCAAATCAGACATGTCGGCTTGCCCTGCAAAATCATGATCGTGACTACGTTTGCCCGGCCCGGCTATTTACAAAAAGCGATCGAGGCTCAAGTGAATGCCTACTTGTTAAAAGATGAACCGATTGAATATCTGATTGAGTCGATCCGCCGGGTCATGGCTGGGGAACGGGTGATCAGCACCGATTTGGCGGCAGCCCTCTTTATGAAAGAAGTTAACCCGTTAAGTGAAAGGGAAGCAGAGATGCTACGTCTTACCAAAACAGGCATGACGACAAGTGAGATCAGCAAGGCCCTCTTCTTAACGAAGGGGACCGTGCGGAACTATTTGTCCGCAGCGATTCAGAAGCTGGAAGCCGAATCGAGACAGCAGGCCGTAAATATTGCCGATGACAAAGGATGGCTCTAGCTCGCGAGTGCACGGCATGCGCCGCTCGGCCCGCATCCAGCGCCCACCCAATTTTACACCAAAAACTCTACCCCTGCCCGTTTCGGGCAAGGGTAGAGTTTTTGGTTGCTCAACCTGCAAATTATTCAAATCTTAAAGATTCCATAGGATCCAGCTTGGCCGCTTTGGACGATGGCATCAGCCCTGCGATGATGCTTACGATCAAGCTGACCGCGATCCCAAAGAGCATCGTTGAACCTGTTAGATTGATAAGCTCTGCGCCGAAGCTTTTAGCTAACAAACTATTTCCAATTACACTTATGCCCATACCGGCCGCAGCCGCGATCAGCCCGCTGAATAACCCGAGCAAAGCAGATTCAGAGAAAAAGATTCTTTTGACATCCTTCTTCCGGGCTCCAATTGCACGTAATATGCCGATTTCCTTCGTACGCTCAACCACGCTTATATATAACACGACCAATATCATAATTCCCGATACGATAAGGGATATTCCCGATATGCCGGCAAGAATCACGGTAGCCATATCCAAATACGTTGTCACTTGCTCCAGCATCGCAGCGGTTTGCGAATTGGCGTATCCTTCTTCTTTTAATGTTTCTTTGATCCCTTCCACATGCTCTTTTTTATCAGCAAAAGCATTGATTTGTGTTGGATGCAAGGTCAGTCCCTGTTCGGCAAAAGCTGTCTCCAGCGTTTCATAGGGTACATAAGCGGCGGTCATGCCTTGCGGTCCCATATTGCCGGCATTATACACGCCGGAGACCTTCCATGTTGCTTCTACCAGTACAGGCTTGTTATCAGGACCCACATCATTCACATATACACTAATTTCTTGACCGACGATCGATTCGTATTGCTCGCTGCTGCTTAATGCCTTCGCAAGAGTCGACGTGATAAGAATTTCATTATCGGCCGGTAGTTTCCCAGTCTCTACATTATCTTCCTTGATGGAATTGGTTAGCGTGGAGAACTGTATAATATCCGACCTCTTGTCACCGAATACCGCATTGCTTTTCATATTATAGGCTGTGGTTTTTTCAATGCTGCTTACGTTAGGAATGTTTTTGATTTGATCAATATTTTCTTCTGTAAAAGGCTCCTGTGCTAACATCATTGGCATGGATTGTTCCGGACCGTTTCCGTTATCTTCGGCCTGTTTGGTAATTTCAATCATCAACGGATTCATGCTGGAGTTGATTTCATCATTGATAAAGTTCGTTACTCCACTGCCCAGAGACAGCATCAGAATGACACTGATGATTCCGATGGAGCCTCCAATAGCAACTAGTATATTTCGTTTTGCATTCAATTTCATATTTTTTAATGCAAGCTTGATCGAAGACATCAAGCTGAGACTTTTGGGGTTCGTCTGCTCTGTTTTTTCAACGGATCGATAAGCATCCTTTAGTCTAACATCTTCTACCACTCTGCCATCTTCGATTTTAACGATTCGGGTGCCCGAATCCGCAACCTTCTGGGAATGGGTTACCGTAATAACGAGCTTGCCCTTCTTTGCGATATCGTTTAACAGATCTAATATTTGCTGGCTCGTTTCTTTATCTAGAGCCCCTGTCGGTTCATCAGCCAGAATGATATCCGGATCATTAGACAGGGCCCGGGCAATCGATACGCGTTGCTTTTGTCCCCCGGACAGTTGATTTGGTTTTTTCATCATATGATCCTGTAGACCAACCTCAGCCAAAAGTTGTATTGCTCTCTCCTTGCGCTCTTTTTCACTTTTGTTGGCCATTTGCATCGCAATCATTACATTTTCCAATACCGTAAGGTGAGGAATCAAATTAAAGCTTTGGAATACGAACCCGATTTTACTTTTCCGATAATCATCGAGTTCGCTTTCCTTCATATTTTTCAGGTTCTTGCCCTCTGCCAGGACATCTCCCGTATAATTAGAATCCATGCCGCCAATGATATTCATCAATGTTGATTTCCCGCAACCCGACTCACCGAGTATAGATACAAATTCTCCTTTGTTGAAGCTCAAGCTTACGCCATGAAGAATTTGAGTTTCTAACTTTTTGTCTATGGTGTAGGATTTCTTGATGTCTGTAATTTCCAACAATTTCATTTATTGTCCCCCTTATAAAAACCGCGTTTCAGTAAATTCAGCTCCAAAATATAGATGCCCATTGCTTTCTCAAAGGGCAGATCTTCCGCAAAATTGTGAATTAGGCTTTGGATCGTAATGGCCATCATTATTTTCATCATATGAAATAGGTCTTGTTCATTCGTGATATTCAATTTGTCCGTATTAATTAATTGGCTAATTTCCAGAAAATGTTCACCTACATTGACTTCAGTGAATCTTTGTGTAAAGGTCGTTTCCATCTTATAATTCATATTTAAAAAAGCATTTCTAAAAAAGTTTCGATTCTCTTTATTTTGGAATTTCAGCATCTCTCGAAACATTTCAATAAATGCATCAAAGATGTCGCCATCAAACTTTTTTAAGCTTGCAATAAACTTCTCCTGATTGTCCTTGGTGTGTTGCTCTAACAAAAAGTAAAACGCCTCATCCTTATCTTCAAAATATTGATAAAAACTGCCTCTTGGGATCCCGGCTGTCTGGACGATATTCGCAACGGAAGCTTCATGCAATGGAACTCGCGAAAACTCTTCCTTCATTGCACTCATTAACTTTCTCCGTTTGTCTTCGGATAAATTAAAAAATGTTTGTTTTGGCACCCGTATTCCTCCAATCATTGAAATGACACCGTGTCATATCAGGAATGTTCTAAGTATAAATAACATGATGTCGTAATTTCAATAGAAATATATGACACTGTGTCATAAGGGCAGTTTCACTCAGTTGCTGCTCTCATATTTCTTTGATCTTTTTAGTGATAGAATGAAACAAGAAAACACCAATCAGGGTCCTTCTGCAGATTAGCGATCGGGCTAGATGGTTAGCTTTATTCTTTCCCTCATGGTAAGAAGCCATAACAACAAAGGAGAAGACAGGAATGACAGAGACAGCAGATTGGAAAAACGGCGCTCGCGGGCATAAATTTGTCGCTTCCTTCAGCGGCGGCAAGGACAGTACGTTAGCGCTATATAAAGCGATGCAGGTTGGTGAAGCCGTCGGCCTGATCGTCATGCTGGAGGAAGAAGGGCAGCGCTCCCGCTCCCATGGCATGCCGCCCGAGCTGATAAAGGCCCAAGCGGACTCGATCGGCTTGCCTGTATATACAGCCGCCACGAGTTGGGCGGATTATGAGAAGAACTTTATGATCCTGCTGGCCACAGCGAGAAGCGAAGGCGCAGAAGTGTTGGTCACCGGCGACCTGGATATGCCCGCGCATGGCTGCTGGCATGATAGAGTGACGCAAAATGCCGGCTTACGGCTGGGAATGCCCCTCTGGGAAATGGATCATCTGGAATCGGTCCGGCAATTCATCGATCTCGGCTTCGTTACGATGCTGGTGACCGTGAATTTGTCGTTAGGCATGCGGGAGGACGACTTGGGCCGATTGCTGACCCACGAGTATGTGGAGGAGCTTCTCGCCCGCGGCATCGATCCTTGCGGAGAAGGCGGCGAGTTCCATACGACCGTCATCGACGGGCCAATATTCAGACAGCCCATTCCCGTTCGTAAAGGTGAGATGGTAAGAAGCGGAGAATATGCGTTTTTGCCTTTGGAGCTGGACAAGCCTTGAGACAGAGGTGACGAAGGAGCCGGCAAAGCAAGCGGCTGCCCCTTGAAAACTTCCGCGAGACAGCCGCTTATTCAATTGGGTTATTCGCATGATGGGTGAGCTGGTTTTCCTTATTTGCGGCGATGGAAGCCGCCATACCATTCATCGGCCCCTATTATGTCTTCCCAGTTCGCCTCCCCGGCCAGAACTTGCTGCCCCAGAGCGGTTAGGCGAACCGCGCATTGGCGAAAGGACGGGACGGAATCATGATAGTCCGGAAATGCGGTCAGCCCTTCGATTTGCAGCAACGGAGAAGGCTCTTCCGACATTTTCTTCAATCGGTACCCGTACTCCAGATTACCCATTCCGAGCACATGCAATCGGTCCCCAACCTGCTTGAATAGCTCATATGGATGATGAATCCCCGCAGATACAGCTTCTAAAGTGACCTGCTCAATGATCCCGATTCCATTCCGCTCGGATGGAATCCGGGCCAGATGCGCCTCGAATGCGTCCCGCACAAAGGGCACGGCGGAAGTATCCTCTTTGAGCAATTGAAGATGCTCACTCCATTCGGCTGACGTGTACGCTTCCCATACTTTTTGGCCCAATGTAAGCTCCTCTTGCCCAATCGGCTGCCATGTTCCCGATAACGTCTGGAGTTGTTCCGCAGATAGCTGCCCCAACCCGCGGAACAACTCGATGCCCGGATAAGATCCGATGCACAAGAGACTCAATTACGTGTCTCCCAAGGGATGATGATAGAACCAATGCAGCAAGTAGGAAAGCATCGTCTGGTCGAACAAGTCATGCTCGAACCATAAGACGATTTCTTTGTATTTACCGAAGTTCTGTAAGATCTCTTCCTGCTTCTCGCATGTCTGCATATACTCATTGTGCGGAATCCCTAAAGTCTGTTCCAAATACTGCGCCCGCTGTCTTCGATTCTGAGCCGCATCCATATGTCGAAATACGGGACCATGAGGATATACTTCTCTCCATACCAGAATCTCTCCTTGATAACGCCTTTCTTTAACTTCTCCGCGACAGAATCTCCATTTACAATATGAAGCATGCCTGTACCTCCTTCATAGAGATCGTGGAACACGGATATGAAATCAGCAACGTGAAGTGACTTCTTCAGCATGCGGCGGGCATCAAAGAGCCTTTTTTTCAAAGTGGATACGGACACGCCCAAGCAGCTCGAGATTTCCAGAATGGAATAGCCGGCTATTTGTCCCCATTCATGGATAGGAACGCTCGGGTGCCGCTTGCGGCGCAGCATTCGAGAGCACTGACGCTCCAAGATAACTTACGAAGGAAAAATAAATACCTACCGAGTATGTAAAAAAGATGGGTTGGTCTGGCAATGATTGGAGGAATATTGAAATAGTACAACGTATGGAGTTTATTCCTCCCGATGTTGTCCAAGTTATGGCGAACGATATGTTAAAATCAATTGGAGCGGACATGTCTAAAGAAATGGTAAAACACGGTATTAAAGTAGCTATAGCGTCAGGTATCGATAAGGCGAAAAAAAGTCTAACTACAAAATATGGGGCTACTAAAGCTGCGAAAATAGTACCATTCTTAAGTTTCTTTGCTTGGGGATATACGGCCTATGATATCCTTACCACTGTGGCCGACGGACATAAAGCGTCTTTTCTTGCTGATGCAGCCTCTCAGAAAAAAGGAGTAATTTATAAGCAAGCTAGATCTACTGGTGATATGTCGAAGTGGTATTTGTGGGACGGTAGTAGTCGATATGGTAAATATCCATACGCTATTTTAAATCCGAATAAATACCAGTTTGGTAGAGTTATTGTAAACTAATTTAAACCAAAAAGAGAGGGGGAGATCCCCTCTCTTTTTGGTTATTTCAAACGGGTTCTTATAAAAGCCAAAACTAGAATCACAAAAATTACTGTTCCACCTTTAATTTGTAAAGCCCCAATTTCTTTTGGGTCACTAGGCATGTGAAATGCAGATATATAAATAAAATACAAAAAAATAAAAATCAAGATAAATATTACTAGATTTAATGTTGTTTTTTTAACAACATCTTTTTTCATCAGATTTGCTCCTTTTACTTGGGTTCCTTTACACCACACAGTACGTATGTGCCGGATTGAATTCTTTGGATTAGTCCGGAATCCTGAAGTTTTTCACTGTCTCCACTACAGTCGAATAAGCAACGCCTGTATCTTCAGAGATTTTCCGTAAAGATCCAAATATGTAGCCATCGTTTTCTTCTGCACATTTAAGAAAATAATTTACGACCTTAATCTTTTTCCCTCCAAGCAGTTCCAACATGGGTCCTAAGCTACCCCACTCTGCAATTACATTCCCGCGTTCATCCGAGACAAATATTTTCAATATGATCATCTACCCATATTTTACCATATAACGAAAGATAAGTCCATTTGATTTTATATTTCGCACTCAAAATAGTTTCTTTTTCATACATTTATCTTTTAGATCCATCCTCAACAAGTATAAACCTGTTTAAACAGGTATAAACCCGTAAAAAATGGTTCAAAAAGTGGTTCTCAAACCATTGAAGCACGTTGGTTGTCCCCTTTCATCCGTCTTCTCTTCTTCTAAGTGCCGGTATCGGCCAAAAAGGTTACCTGTGCCTGCCCGAATCTTCTTGCTTCTTGTCTGGACGGAATATTTCATTCGCAAATCTATGGAGTACTTCTTGGTGCTGCGTATGAATGGCGATTCCGCTCATTCACCTCCCTCCTTCTCCTGCATGCCGAAAATTTTATTGGGCTAACTCCGTAAACATATCGCCCTTCATAATGGCTATGCCTTGTTCCTTATCACCAAGTAGAAGCAGGGTATCGCCGGGTTCGCCAGGGTATAAAATGGAAAGTCAATTAGGGTTTTGAAGAAAGAATAGAACCTGCCTCAGGCGCGAACCCAGGTTTTTCGTTCTTCTCTCAGTATTTAGCGATGTACAGCGTTTGATTTGCTCATCACATTGGAGTGATAATTATCCTATAAGGAAAAGTATGACAGAGGTTGGTGAATTTACTTGTTTCCTGTAGATAAGCGCAGAGTTAAACGTGAAGTTGAAAAGTTAGGTAGCAGCAAAAAGACTACAAAAGGTTTAAAAGTCTCACTTGTTGCAGATTCCTACAAAAAAACAATTTGGAATCTGATGGACAAGCTGCAAGAGGCAGATGCCTATTCCATGGCTCAATGGTTGGTTCATGTAGAGAGATGGATAGATGATCATGGAAAAGAAACGAGAGCCAAATATGAACGTTAGGAAATTGTCTTTATTGAATTGGGGGCTATGAATTTTGGTTATGAAGCCTCATATGAACACCCAGCAATAATTATCGCGAACAGTTATAATACTGTGTTACTTGCTCCGTGCAGTTCTAAAACTTACGGAAGAGGTAGAAAGGATGTGATTGATCTTCCTAAAAGTGATACAACTGGACTAACAAGTGACTCGGGGATCGGAGTAGGAGGAATACGCTGGATTAGCAAGAATCGTATTTTAAACCGTTCAGGCAAAGTTACCAACCCTATAATTCTAGAGAAAGTAGATGAGTATTTACTAAATTCTCTATTTTTCTATAAAGTACTCTCTGCACATCACGATAATGAAATTTTTGATCTTAAACGTAAGCAAAGTGCATTAAAGGCTGAACTTTCAGATGTAAAATCTGTTTTAAAGTCTGTTGAAGAACTGCTATTAAATCACTCTCCTGAATTATTAGAGTCATTTAAGGAAGTTGCGGCAAGTAAAAACTTAGAGAATTTTTAACTAAGATGGACAGGTCAAAGAATTCACGTTAAAATGTTAAGTATCTAATAGCAGTGTATCGTTTATGAAGCGGATGCCTCTGAAAGGAGGGTCCGCTTCTTTGGTCTTATAACAATTTTGGCAACAACGAACAAATACGCCCCCCCTTATACCTAAAGATGCAATTGGATTTCTGCTCACATCGAGTTTAATCAATCCATTCCTAATATAACAATGTCATAAGATAAAACTCCTGCTGAGTGCTACGATGCAACCCAGGCTTACTTTCACCTCACTCCATCCGCAAGGCAACCGTTATTTAGTCTCATCATCCTCAAGTGGATTGCCCTTTATGTTTCTAACTGTTTCAATTTGGCCAAGAACATATTTTTGGGCAATATTGTTAACATCCGCATAAAGACTTATAATCAAATGAATCAAGCATGACGGCGATCTTCACCCTATTGAACGCTCAGTAGTTACATAGCTTCGGCAATATGCACCTTAACGGATGGTCTGCAACGACTTTGATAGAAGGCAGCAAATATCCGTTTTGCAGACACCTTTCTATGGAATCATTCAATAGACCATTTTCGTAAAGGAATAAGTGCTAAATGTCCCCACTCCTTGAGCATGTGCCCAAAATAAATAAAATTCCCCCTAAATATCGAAATATAGCTTTGCTGATCTTGATTTTCGGCGGTCTCCTCTGCCTGCGATGGACGTGGTCTCCCTCCTCTCTCCATTCAGCCGCTGGTCGAGAATGCCGTCAAGCACGGCCTCCTCAGCCGCAATGAGGGCGGCACGATTCAGCTTCGGATTACTCGCCAGGATGGCTTCACGCGGATTGAAGTCACCGATTACGGCCGCGGCTTATCTATTATGAGCCAGCCGGATGAGGGAACGACCGTATCCTTTGTCATTCCGGATAAACATCATTAATATTCTATAAGGAGCCAGTCATGAACCGTCCCTGTCCTGCAGCTGGCCGGGGACTTCAAGGCTGGTTGCTGGCGCGGCAAGATTTGATAACCCAGGAGGTAATAACGATCTGATGATCAAAAAATTGTTCAAGTGGCTGGCCTGGATCGTGCTCACGCCCGTTGCTGTGCTCGCCATTTTTCTCATCTATATGACAGCGGTTGATTATAAGCCCCCTGCTCAAGTAGAACTTCTAACCAATAATAACACCACCTCTACGCTGAAGCAGGGTCAGCCGTTCACCGTCACGACATTCAATCTCGGCTACGCCGGCCTCGACCAAGGGCAGGACTTCTTCATGGACGGCGGAACGGGATCCCGCTCCAGCAGCAAGGAACAAACGGAAGCGAACCTGCGGGCTATTGCCGATTTTCTACAGGGTAGCCGCTCCGATTTGTATATCCTGCAGGAAGTAGACGTTAATTCTTCACGCAGCCATCATATTAACGAGGTTCAGATGATTAGCGACAGCCTGCCGGGATATAGCAGCACATTTGCCTATAACTATAAGGTGGCCTGGGTTCCCGTGCCGCTGACCCATCCAATGGGTGCGGTGCAGAGCGGATTGCTGACGTTATCCACGTTCTCCAGCACCTCTCATATCCGCTTCGATCTGCCGGGCAAAGAGATCTGGCCTGTGCAGCTGTTTGAACTGGATCGCGCATTTATCGAGAGCCGCTTCCCTGTCAATAACGGCAAAGAGCTCGTATTGATTAACCTGCATTTATCGGCCTTCGACAAGGGCGGCACCATCCGCAAGCAACAGCTTGATTTTCTGGGGAACTATATTCAGCAAGAAATGAAGAAGGACAACTACCTCATCATCGGCGGCGATTGGAACCACTCCTTGCCGGGAACCGACCACAGACGCTTTCCCTCGCAGCAGGAATGGCCGCAGTGGCTGCAGCCCTTCCCTGATACCTTCGCTCCGGCTGGATTCCAATGGGCGGTAGACCCGGGCACGCCTTCCGTCCGCACGCTGGACAGCGCATATCGGCCAGGGGTTAACTTCCTCGCAGTTATCGACGGCTTCCTCGTCTCTCCGAATGTCGCAATCGTCGATGTGATCGGACACGATCTGAACTTCGAGCACAGCGATCATAACCCGGTGACCGGGAGATTTATTTTGAAATAAGCCTGATGTAAAGAAAGCCAGCGCCTCTGATGTTCGGAGATGCTGGCTTTTTTGCGGTTCTGATAGGCCTCTGCCCTCTCCATATCATCAACTTGCCGCCCGTTCCTCTTGAAAAAACCAGTTGTCATGCCGATGATAGAAGAAAAGAGGGGGGAAACATATGCCTTCAGCACTGCTGGTGATAGCCAGTGTTCTCGCTGTCTCTTTTATACTTAGTCTGCCTCGCGGCAATACGAGCTTCTCTATCTTCTTGCTGCTGGCAGCATGTACGGTCGGTCTGTACGCTCTGTTCATCTACATCGATAACAAGCGCGGCGCAAAAATGAATGCATGGCTGCTGTCGAATTCCGCTCTGATTCGTCAAGACGGCGCTCACTATAACGGCATCCTCATCGACAGCCAGACCCAATTTATGCAATATGAAATTTGCTTCTCCTGGATTCTGTTCTCCTATCGTACCAAGTCCAGCTACTATGTGAACGGCTACCATCCCACTCCGCTGCTTAATCTCTTCTTTTGCAGCTTTATTTGCATCTTCGGCTGGTGTTCGCTTCCCTTTGGGCCCGTTTATGCCGTGCATTCGCTCGGCAGCAATATTATAGCCCGCCCCAAGCCGCTGAATACGGTCCTTCAAGAACTGCGCGAGTACCGTGGGTAAAATGCTTATACTTCCAAGCAGTGGCCCTCAGAACTGCCGAAAAACAAAAAACCGCATACTCGCGGTTTCGTTGTTCGGCATTATATTCTTACCGTATGAGCCATAATGCCTTTGGCCTGCAGCGCAACTTCCGTAACTGTTCCTTTTTTGAATTTTTCAACGACGATATCTTCAACGATTGCCCGTTGCTCTTCTTCGTTAAGGGATGTAAATCTAGTCATGTACTTGAACAATATTTCTTTCATGTTTTTTTCCCTTTCATTTCGCAGATAAAGTCATCTTTCTCCACTTTAGCACGATTTAGAATACAGTTCACCGTCATTTTTATTGTGAATAATACTTGGAAAGAACGAGAATAATTCAAATTAAGCATCCAGCCAAACCCTTTTACAACTATAAAAATTAATGAAGATTTATAACGGAACTTTAAAAAAATCAAAAAAAATCATTTCAATACAGTCCAATTTCGATTAAACTATAACTGTCTTCATAAAATTGAATTGAGTGTTTGAGATGGATCAATACAAGTTTAGTCCTGAACACAATAAAATGATTGTTGATGCTATTGTTGACGGTTATCGTGACTATATTGAACATCGTAAAGATCGCAAATCAAAAATGAAGATTAGCTCAGCTTTTTCCTGGACAAAGGGTAATTTTATTGAAAGCAAGCTCGCTGAAGAGTGCATTGGTCACGGCTTCACATATAAAAAATCAAAAGCGGGATTAACATGGGATTATCTACAATTCATACATGGAGACTCCAAGATTCTTTTTCTTATAAAAAATGCGGCTTATTTCAATGAAGAATGCTTTTCACAAGCAAAACTGTCTAACGATAACGGAAAGAAAGGTCCGCGACGCACCTATCTCCATGAACTCTCGAAAATCAATAAAGACTTAGCCTTCCCCTCCATACGGCAATCATCGAAAAGAGGAAAGGAAACAGAGAGGGTTGAACAGCTTTCCTTTTTGATTGTCGAAAGCCAAATAAGAGACGAACTAGAGAAATTCACATCATCCTACAATCAATTTCATATACTTACATACGGACTTGATGAGGCATACCAGATATCTGAAATCATACACTATTTGCCTAATCCCAATGATAACATCGCTTACTTCGTTGAGGATCTCTCCGACTTTATCTCCGGAGCTGAGTTAACTGAAGAGGATCGCGATGTAGTGGCACCTGAAATGAACGATGATGTTATGGATCCAGCCGCATTTGATATCGGGATATATGAGGATGAACAGCAAAATTCATAAATTAACAGAATTGTGTTGGTAATTAAGGAGGGAGCAAGCATGTTCATTGGTAAAAATCTAACCAATTTACGCATCATGCATGGATATTCGCGAAAGCATCTCTCCGAAATGTTAGGTGTTACAGAACAAGCCGTCTGGCAGTACGAGAACGCTTATACATCTCCGAAAATGCAGATCGTGAACGAGTTAAAACGAATTTTTAGCGTAAAAAGCAAATACTTTTATACAGAAGACATGCTTTCACGGTACATGACGCCTGCCAATGTCGACGTAATGAACATCGCATATCGTTCAAAAGTATTGAATGTCATTTCGAAAACGCAGGCAGAAGCAAAGCATGTCGAATATTTAGATACTTTTGTCAACTACGTAACGGCCAAAGTCAGCCTTCCTACCCTAAAAATCATTAGGTTAAGGGACGAGGTTATTGAGTATTTAAATCATACAGAGGACGACAGATCTACGCAAATATATCATGTCGCTTATTTAGCGCGAACAAGACTCGACTTACCGAATTCTAATAATGATGATCTCATGTTCCTGATCGAAAAGAGCGGAGTATTCGTTTTTGAGAAGGCAATTGGCGAGGAGATTGATGCTTATAGCCTCTGGACCCGAAACGATCGACCCTATATCATTTTAGGTAATATGAAACGATCGGCTGTTCGAAGGAACTTCGATATCGCACATGAGTTGGGTCATCTGTTGCTTCATTATCGCCTCGAGTTCGCGAACTTAGACCGGAAAGAGCACAAAATGATTGAGAATGAAGCGGATATATTTGCGGGAGCATTATTACTACCGGAAGACGACTTCACACTTGACATGAAGGATGTTTCCCATATCACGAATCCAGATGATTACTTAGATTTGAAAAAGAAATGGAAAACTTCGTTGCAAGTGTTGGGTTATAGGGCAGCTAATCTTGGGATCATCGAGCCAAAAGATCATCGGAACTTTTACGCGGCAATGCACCGGAAAGGTTATTTAAAAATTGAACCGCTTGATGATGTAATTCCGATCCAGAAACCAATGAAAATCAAAACAATCATTGATCTTGTTTCAAACAGGGGGCTCTTAGACATTGGTTATATGATTGAGAACGATTGGAAAGTAGAAGTATCCTTCTTTCATCATATGACAGGAATTGATCCAAGCTTTTTTAATAAGTACATGACGAGAAACTTGGATTTCGGATTCCAGAATGTTACCAAAATACCTGAGCTTTGAATGAGCAGCATCCCCTTCAAGCCGTCACTCAAAAGAACCTCAAGATATCATGAGGAAGCGAGTGAGCTTGAAGGGGATATTTTTACGGGATGGATTATGGCCATTCATTGGAAACCGCACAAATCTCATACGCCCGATGCTCCACGTCATAACAGTCTGCTCATGTCGATACAGGCAAAGCAAAACGGCCTCAATCCTATAGGGTTTAGGACGAAGGCCGCTTCACTCATTTTTATCTTTTGTACTGTCTACAAAACGGGTTGCAGTTCACTGTGTAGACCAAGCGTCCGCGCTTTTGCCGTACGAATGTCATGGATAAGCTCCGGGTTTTCCAAAAGGGACACGCCATAAGAAGGAATCATTTCTTTTATTTTCGGTTCCCACTCTTTTACATGCTGCGGGAAGCATTTTTCGATGACCTCAAGCATGACGGACACGGCGGTCGAAGCTCCCGGAGAAGCTCCGAGCAAGGCGGCTATCGAGCCATCGGCGGCACTAACCACTTCCGTACCGAATTGAAGCGTTCCTTTACCGCCGGCAACCGTGTCTTTAATGACTTGCACACGCTGACCCGCCACCAGCAGATCCCAATCCTCGTTTTTGGCGTTCGGGATAAACTCTCGCAACTCTTCCATGCGCTTTTCTTTCGATAACATAACTTGCTGGATTAGGTATTTTGTCAACGACAGGTTTTTTGCACCCGCCGCCAACATCGTGAGCACATTATTCGGTTTTACAGAACCTATCAAATCAAACATGGAACCGGTTTTTAAGAACTTTGGCGAGAAGCCGGCAAACGGTCCAAAGAGCAACGTTTTTTGATTACCGATAAATCTGGTGTCAAGATGCGGAACCGACATTGGAGGTGCGCCAACCTTGGCTTTACCATATACTTTGGCATGATGCTGTGCTACTACTTCCGGATTATTGCACACCATAAATAACCCGCTTATCGGGAATCCTCCAATATGCTTTCCTTCAGGAATACCGCATTTTTGAAGTAAAGGAAGACTTCCTCCCCCGCCGCCGATAAAGACAAATTTAGCCGTATGGCGTTCGACTTCGCCTTTATCATTCCGTACTTTCAATTCCCACAAGCCGTCGCTAGTACGTGTCATATCCTCAACACGATGTTTGTAATGGATATCGACGTTTTTATTCTGTAAGTGATCGAATAATATGCGCGTTAAAGCGCCAAAGTTGACATCTGTGCCGGATTCGATTCGTGTTGCCGCTAGCGGTTCATTCAAGGTCCGGTCTTTCATAATCAGTGGGATCCAATCCTTCAATTTTGCCGGGTCATCGGAAAATTCCATCCCTTGAAACAGAGGATTGTTTGATAGCGCTTCAAAACGTTTTTTCAAAAACGCTACATTTTGCTCCCCTTCTACTAAGCTCATATGAGGCAATGGCATGATGAAGTCTTGCGGATTCCGAATCAGATTGCTTTTTACAAGATAGGACCAAAACTGCAGGGAAACTTGAAACTGTTCATTCACTTTTATCGCTTTGCTAATATCGATGGACCCGTCCGGTTTTTCGGTTGTGTAGTTCAGCTCGCACAGCGCAGCATGCCCCGTTCCCGCGTTATTCCATTCGTTAGAGCTTTCCTCTCCTGCGCTTGCCAGCTTCTCAAACACGGTAATTTCCCAGTACGGCACCAATTCTTTCAACAATGTCCCCAAAGTCGCACTCATGATTCCGGCACCAATTAAGATAACGTCTGCTTCGGTTTGTCTGCTGCTCATTTTTACCGCCCTTATACGCTGATATTTGAAGAAAAGATGTAGGCGCTCCTGCCTGCTCCCCCTTCACAGCAAGCCAGAGTGTGATCGGAATCATACACCTTTTCTATTATTACCTGATCATAGTATACCACTATCATTAAAAGATTAAGTTATTTACTATTATATGACAGTTACAAAGTAAATAAAAGCCAGTAAATTTCAGAGATGCACTTGCGGTAAAGGAGTTAGCAACCGAGAACAAAACCCTCGGAATACAAAAAGCCTTAACCCAGCTACTTGCAAGGGTTCTTCCTTTGATTTTCCGTTTCCAATGAATAGCGCGTGATGATGCATATACAGGCTAACATTGATATAATTTCATAAGAAGCTAATCCATTTATCTTAGTTATTTTGCACAGAACTGTGTGTCGATAGATACTTACACTTTAGATAAGTGATTATGAAGGAGATACAGCTATGTATGAGATGACGCATAATCAAGCCCAAACAATTGTTGATAGAATGATGAAGGATATTCCATATAATATTAATATTATGGATCGAACAGGCAAGATCATCGGGAGTGGAAATAAAGGAAGGATTGGTACGCTACATCATGGTGCGTTGAAAGCCATAAAACAGAGAAAAATTGTGGAAATTAACAAAGATGAAGAGTTCGTGAAGAAGGGCATTAACTTACCGATCGAATTGAATGGCAATATTGTCGGAGTGGTAGGAATCAGCGGCGAAGTAAAGGAAACGAGACCCTTCGGAAATATTTTAAAATCAGCTGTTATTTTGTTAATCAACCAAAGCATCGCATTGGAAAAGGAGAATTTGAAGAATAACTTAAAGCAAGAATTTTTTAGCTTAATTATAAATTCGGACACCACTTATACAAATGAATTAATGAATAAGGCATTGACCTATGGCATTCAGTTAACAAAACCCTCTCAAATCTTATATGTGGTATCTCCTAATGAGATTGCTGAGGATATCACTGAAAGCTTATCCTTCTTTAAAATGTCCAAATATTCGCTTTGCTTAGTCATTCAGGAAGAAGATAAGATTGAAGCCCTGCAACAAACAATTAGAAATCAGCATCCCGATGCTTTCATTTCAATCAGTAAAATGAATGACACGATCTCTGAAGGACTTTGGCAAGCTAAATCAGCTATGCGTGTATTGAAGGGTATTTATTCCAACGAAAAAACCATCTTCTATTCAAAATGTGAGTTCATCGCTGATATGTCAAAACTGCAACAGAATGATATAAAGCCAGAGCGCCTGGCCCATTTACTCGAAAAAAATGATGAATTGATAACAACACTTCAAGTTTATCTCAACTGTAACCTAAACGCCAATGAAACCGCCAATAGGCTCATGATCCACAGGAATACGTTGAACTATAGATTAAACAAGATATATACGATTACAGGCAAAGATCCCAAAAATATTTTGGATCTCGTGGAACTCATTTTTATGCTGATTAATCGGATCAAATAAAGAGGATGTCCCCTATGAGTCTTCTGGGACATCCTCCTTGATTCTTATTTTAATAATCTAGCAATGCTTTCAGATGTGCGGGCAACATTTTCCTTACCTCTCGCCAGTAAGGTATCAATATCTGCTGCTCCGGGAACAATCCCAAAGATGGCATCAAATCCTTCATCGTATAAGGTTTCAACATCCATGCCCACATAGCCTGCCAAGGCAATCACTTTCATATCGCTGTTAACACTTTTTGCTGCCTGGGCAACTCCAAAAGGTGCTTTACCGAATTTCGTCTGAAAATCTATGCCCCCTTCTCCTGTAAAGCAGTAATCCACATTTTTCAGTTTTTCTTTTAATCCTGTATATTCAATAACAATTTCTATTCCCTTTTTCATGGTAGAGTTGGTGAAAGCGATCAATCCACCGCCAAGGCCGCCTGCACCACCTGCACCAGGTACATCCAAAATTTCAACTCCAAGCTGCTGTTTTGCAATATTACCGAAATGCCTTAAATTATCATCCAACATTTTAACCATTTCAGGAGTGGCACCCTTTTGCGGACCAAATACAACAGATGCGCCCCGCTCCCCGCATAATGGATTGGTTACATCCGATGCAACCAAAATTTTAATATTTTTTAATTGCGGATGCACATCAGTAGTATCTATCTTATCCAACGCACCCAGATATCCGCCGCCAAGCTGCAGCTCATTCCCGTCTTTATCCAGGAATTTATACCCTAGTGCTTTTGCCATTCCAGTGCCTCCATCATTCGTAGCGCTTCCGCCAATGCCTAGAATGATATCCGTAATGCCCTTTTCAATACATTCCTTAATTAATTCACCGGTTCCTAAGGTAGTCGTAATTAAAGGATTTTTTGTTTCCTTCGTAACGTGATGAATTCCACTGGCTGATGCCATTTCAATCACACCCGTTTTGCCGTCTCCCAAAATTCCATAATGGGCGAGAACTGGTGTACCAAGAGGCCCTGTCACTTCTTTGTGTATCAAGGTACCGCCTGTTGCATCTACCAATGACTGGACAGTGCCTTCACCTCCATCAGCCATAGGTACGTGAATGCACTCCGCATCTGGAATAGCTCTCTTTATGCCGATTTCCATTGCATTGCATACTTCTTTTGCCGTCATGCTTTCTTTAAACGAATCAGGAGCCAACATGAATATTTTCCCCATGAGTTATTTATCCTCCACTCTTTCTATAAGATAAATCCGAAAAGAACTACTGCTACGATAGTCATTGTTAGACCGACCATACTTTCATACAGGACAACTTTCATTCTATCCTTCATGCTCATGCCCATAGCATTACGTGTAACGTGGAAGTAGGTTCCATGTGGCAAGTGGTCGATTACAGTAGCACCGGCATGGGTCATAACGGCAGCCGATAGAGGTGCAACACCTGTATTTATAATCGCACTTGAGAATGAACCCGTAGCCAAAATGACACCTGTTGAAGTGGATGCTGTTGCTGCTCCCATTAACACGCCTGCTATTGGTGCAAGGAATACTCCTGAAATGCCTGAAGCTTCTACAAGAGCAACAACTTCTGCAGGCAGGGTTGACGCTGTAATCAATCCGCCAATGGCACCTGCACCTATAATGATCAAAATAGTTGGTGTCATTCGATTTAATCCGGCCGTACAATAATTGATTATTTCTTTTGACTTACCTAACGCCAAGGAGCCAACGACACCGGCAAATGGCAGGATAAACAAGGAGTCAATTTTTAGTACTGCGAGGAAATCAACGCCTAACATCGAGCCAATCGGGCTAATCATCAAAAGAATAATAGCGATGACCGGAGCTACTAGAGCTTTAGATAAAGGTGGGAGATCCGAGGAGCTGGTCTTTTCCAACTCGGCGGCTTCAAGATCCGTTACTTTAGTGCCTTTATACTTAATGAATGATGCGATAAGAACCGCAACTACTACCCCGAAGAGAGCAGGGACTAATCCGCCAATCATCACCTGGTTAACATCGAGTTCGAATCCGCCTGCTGCTGCAATGGTATTCGGGTTTGGAGAAATAATATTACCCGCTTTACCACCGCCCGATAACGCCACTAGCAAGGCAATCTTGGAATATCCCATTTTATGGCCAACAGCCAACGCGATGGGTGCAACAATCAATACGGCTACAGGAATGAATACCCCTACCGCTGTGATAACCATGGTAGCGAGTGCAAGCGACAGCATAGCTTTCGTTCCACCGAGTTTATCAACAATAACTTTTGCAATGGTTCCCGCTGCTCCAGATTCCATCATAACGCCAGCAAAAACACCCGCAGCGATAATCCGAATAACTGTACCTTGAACACTTTGTGTTCCGGAAATCAAAATTTTGATGACCTCTGAAAAATCAGCCCCACCAATAAAACCGCCAATAATTGCTCCCAGAATCAATGCATAAGTTGGTGCCAGTCTAAACAAAATTAAAATGATTGCAAGCGCGAGACCGGCTAAAGCGCCAATCCAACTAATATCCAATGCTGCTTCCATCTTAAATCCTCCTCTAGGTGATCTAGTTGAATGCGTTTTCATTTTACTTGCATCATTAACTTTTAACAATTGATATTCCAATGAATATTTTTGTGCATATGCACAAAATAATGCGAGTTTAATCGGGTCTCAAATGTGAACCCTAGATACAGCAAGTGATAGGTTTAAGTTATCCTAAAATTAATGATTTTATTCAGAGGAGGTATAATATAAATATTGTGTGACAACATGTCAAAAGGCCCCCAACCAATTTCTCGATTGAGAAAAATGAAGAATGTACGCTCTTTCCGTCCGGGTGTCAATGCTTCAAACGCCGTTTTCAAGCCGGGGATTTCATCCAACTTACTGTACTTGCCAATAATTACTTCAAAATTTTGTAATTTCAACAAAAGCTGTTAGTATCCCTATTCAGCTCGAAGCTGCGTTTTGATCTGAGCAAGGGTTACACCAGATTGAGCTGTTGTGCTAACGTATACGTATGAGACATTTCTTGTTCTCCTCTGCGTAGGGTGGTAGGTAGTACTTCTATTTTACGCAGAGAGTCAAGGGTGTCTCTTTTTTTGCATTTAATTACAGTGAATTTTGGCATGTACAGTTATTATGCACGTTTTTGACAATTTGGATTATTTTGTCGAGTTCCTATTACATTCACTACTATTACTCGACGGAGTTACTCGAGACGGTTATCATGCCTATACGGACGATATTAAGCAAAGAGCAAAAGAAATGAACCTTAAAGCTGATACTCGTTTTAATGGCCCCGCAGTATTAGCTTACCAAATGGCTGGAGGAAAAGGACCTTCTCGGTACGGTAGTAATAACGCTTGGAGTGTTCACCATATTTATTCTGGTAAGTTTGAGTACATTGATCAAGAGAAAACGATACATGCAACAAAAGAAGGGAAGCTTTTTACACAGAGTGCTGGATTAGTAGTGTACATCCTATCGCTGATCAAATGTGTGACGAATATCCGTTCTTCTCTTGGTATTTAAGGGCTAAAGCTTTTAAAATGTTTCATTATGATCCTGATGGTGTCTTTTCAGGAGGGAAAATTGATATAAACGGTTTTGCCATTCACTGATATCCTAACAAAAAAGGACCCGGATAAATTATCTTCGGTCCTTTCGTCTTTTTCCTATCCAACCTTTCTCAAACTAGATGTTAGTAACATACGATTCCAACTTTTAAAGTGCAATTCCAAATGGAAAATTTCGCCCTACTTGTGATACGGTTCCCCCCGATTGATCTTAACCGCCCGGTAGATCTGCTCCACCAGCACCAAGCGCATTAGTTGATGCGGCAGCCTCATGCGGCCGAAGAACAGCTTCGCCTGGACGCGACGCAACACCTGCTCGGAGAGCCCATGGCTCCCTCCGATCACGAACGTGGCGTGTCTCGACCCGTAGGTGCAGAGCCGGTCGAGTTCGGCGACCAGTTCCTCCGAGCTCCACAGATGGCCGCCGATCGCGAGCACGATTACATGCGCGAGGAGCGTCCGCCCTCGCGCTCCTTCACGATCGACACCTCCGCTTCGCTTAAGGTGTCCGGAGCTTTCTCGTTCGCGACCTCAATCATCTGGAATTTGATGTAAGGGGTCGGCCGCTTCGCATATTCCTGAATGCCCTGCACCAAATACTTCCTTTTAATTTTCCGACGGCAATTACTTGAATGAGCATATATATCCTCCGTCTCAACGATGATGTATTATCAATGAAGTACGCCCTCTCCGTTACAATTCCACAGCTTCAACCCCATTCGATAACTAAAGTCCCAGTGATTAACCGGCAACACCTCCATATTTCCTGCATATTCATAGATCAGCGCAGCAAAAAGGCCATTTCACAAGAAAGACGGAAACGTTGGCCCTCAGTAATGGCAATAAGGAGGTGTTTTCAATGAAGACGAAATATATAAAAGAGTTTTTCTTTTTCCCCGATATCTGCATCATGTGCGGAATCTTCCTGGTCAGCTTTGGCTTTCTGATTCCGAACCTGACAACCACTGGCCCATGGATAACTTTCGCCATAGGAATGGCGGGTTACGCCGCTGCCGAGTATTTCACGCACCGCTTCCTTTTTCACCTAAGAACTCCGAAGAACCCCTTCTTCTTAAAATTACTTAAGCGTTTACATTATGATCATCACTCCAATCCGCATGACCTGCATTTATTATTTCTGCCTTTGTGGTACACTCTGCCGAACATCCTCA
This sequence comes from Paenibacillus thiaminolyticus, assembly GCF_003591545.1. Lineage (GTDB taxonomy): Bacteria > Bacillota > Bacilli > Paenibacillales > Paenibacillaceae > Paenibacillus_B > Paenibacillus_B thiaminolyticus_A. The sequence continues at coordinate 57,965 of NZ_QYZD01000009.1, read as the reverse complement.
TCGCGGGAACCATTGCCTACTTTATTTCAGCAAGCTTCGTGATTGCAAATGCTTTTATCGCTGGCGTGATCCTATTCCTCCTATTTTATGAGTGGAAGCACTATATCGCCCATCGTCCGATTACCCCCGTCTCCCCATGGGGCCGTTGGATGAAGAAAGTCCATTTATGGCATCACTATAAAAATGAAAATTACTGGTACGGCGTCACAAACCCGGTGTTTGATCTCGCATTGGGAACCTTTCAGGACCACAAAAATGTCGAACTAAGCCAGACGGCCCGCAACCTTGAACAACGCGATAGTAAAAAGCTCGACCTGTAAAGAAAAACAACCCGCCAAACGCCAAAGTTTGCGGGTTGCTTCGATAAGCGATAATCGCATTTTTCTTCCGAGACAGCCTCACGGAAAAACCAGCTCGTCATCGATGATGCGAAACATTTCCCTAGTCCGTGCCGGGTACCGGGCGTCCAGTTCCTCCTCCTGTTGATTCGGTAAATTTGATAGAATTCATTAACTCGAAGAAGTATTTTGGTTCATGAGTCTGATAGAGATTGAACCATGAATGTAATGTTTCTGGTGCAAATACATCCAGCACTTTCAACACATGCATCGTAAATTCCAACGGAGCTATTCCTGAAGCCGTAACTAAATTCCCATCAGTTACTGCTGGTTCCATTTCATAATATTTTTCTCCAGTATAATTGGGACAGATCATTTTCATATAATCTAGATTGTTGCTTGTATGCCTTCTTGAGTTTAGCACTCCGATCTTTGCAAGTCCCAGTGTTGCACCACAAATCGCCGCAACCACAGTACCTTCTTTTAAAGATGCAGAAGCTTTTTTCAATAAAGGTTCGTGAATTGCTTCTGTCCAAGTATTGCCGCCCGGAAGAACTAGAACATCAGTACGTTCCAAAATACACTCATCAATAGAAATACTAGGCAGTATTTTCAATCCTCCCATTGTAGTAACCGGATTCTTATCAACGCCTACTGCAACCACCTCTAAAGGCGCTAATTCCTCTTTGAAATACCTTCCCGAGTTGAGCTCCGCAATTAAATAACCTACCTCCCAATCTGACATCGTATCAAATACATAAAGATACACTTTCTTTGTATGCATGATACACACTCCTTTTGTAATGGATTAAGCGATATACCCTAATATAAAAAAACTTCACTGACATCCTCCGTCAGTAAAGTTCATCAAGCTTGATAATAATCAATTAACTCATAAAGAACTTCAATAAGCTTTTGCTTCAAACTTAGTGGTTCAAGTACTTGAATAGATTTGCCGTAAGGTAAAAGTAAATACGGTACAAACGTATGCATTGCTTCTTCTTCTAGTAGAAATATCGCTTTCTTTGAAGTCCGTTCTTTGAAATGATGCCCTAAAAACCAATGCTGGCATAAGTTATCCAACGCACTTGTCGTACCACCAACAACGAAAGGGATAAGTACTTGCTTATCTTCTACTTCGGGAAGCAGGCTTTTCATAAAAAATTCACCTGCCGAAAAAGGCTTTGGACGATTGAAGGTAATTTGTGTTTGCATAATATTGATAATTCGCCCTACTCTAAAACTGCGGATTTCATTCCTTAAATGACAAAATGCAGTGACATACCAGTTACTATTCCAATAAATGATTCCATATGGATCAACAATCCTGCGCTTGGGTTGCTCTTCACGACTTGTATGGTATTCAATTTCTACAGATGATTCGTTTACAATACCTTGCTCCAATTCCTTCAATATTGGCTCCATAGATGATTTTCCAGTTGGACTTATGACTTCAAGCCCTTTTACATGTTGTTTGATCATTCTTTCCTGCTCTTGATTGGAGTACATTGTTAGCTTTGATGTTGCTCGGTTTAATGCCTCCCCTAAAAAATAGCCAGCTTCTTGGGCAAAAACAGCAGCATGCAGTAATGCGGTTTTCTCATCAACATCAAAAAGAAGAGGACTTTTAATAAAATTATTCAACAGGGTATACCCCCCATGATGACCTGTGTCCGATATAATCGGCACACCACTGGCAGAAAGCGCATCAATATAACGGTAAACCGTCCTTATATTAATCTCTAACTTTTCAGCTATTTGTTTTGCAGTAATTTTCCTGCCTGAATTCAACATCCATAGAATCGCCATCATATTATCAATTTTAGACATAATGCTTTACCTCAATTCATTTTGCTTAACACATTTTGATACCGCCAACCACCTACCACATAAAATGTAGACCGCTTATGTATGCGGTGTTGATCTTCCCTTCCACTTCTCCTTCAATGCTTTCAAATCCTCTACGAAGAACCTTAGTAAATTGGGTCTCCTTCTTACGGCAAGCGGGTGATAGGTAAAGCTGATCGGGATACCCTGAAACTCGTGCCAGCTCCCTCGCATTTCCTTGACACTGGCATTCTCCTTCTGTGGGAAGACTGCTTCCGCCACGACATTCCCAAATCCAAATAATACCGACGGCTGCTTCTGAAGGATCTGTAGCTGTAGATGGGGAAGACATGCTGCTCTGGCCTCAGGTTTATTGTAAGCACGCATCGGTCGGCATTTCAGCAAATAAGTAACATAAACCGAGTTCGTATCTATACCCGCTTCCCTCATGCCGAGTTGGAGTGTTTCCCGGGTGCCGCACAAAAACGAGCTTCCTTGCCGATCCTCACGGGCTCCCGGGTTATCCAGGATCAACATAAGGTTGGCTTTCGGATTTCCTTCACCCCAGATAACACGAGTCCGTTGCTTAGATAGTTCGCAACATTCACAATGCTGAATACCTTCGGGCGCTTGTTCTTCAGGCAAGATGACAAAGGGATGATCCATTTCCGTGTCATGCAACTCCTTCCTTTCTTTTGCACGCAATGATTTCATTATGCCCACCCAAAGAGAATGTTCATTCTACTCGTCACGAGTATTGGATTACCAGGCCCAAAAGTTGTTTGTCGGCGCTTCGACACTCTTATTTGTAGAGGCACAACTCCAGCAACGAGACTCATACAAAGTCATGTCAGAACATGTAGCGGCTAACCCTGAGTTTCAAGACCTTCTTGGTCTCAAGAGCATAAGCGCTTCTCAACTATCGCGGAAGGCTGAAACGGCTGCCTAAGAAGTATCTTCAGACGCTCTTTTTCTACTCATTGATCGAATCAAGCAACTAACAAAAGGTAAACGGGCCATTACGCCTGGTATTGGCAAACTCAAGCTAATCGATTCATCGGGACTTACACTGCCTCCCATTCTCGCAAAATGGTCCTATTGTTCCAAGAGTAGCCATGGCGTGAAGATGCACACCTCCTTGGTCGTTGTGGACTCCAAAACGATGTATCCAGACAAGATCGTCGCTTCAACCAAAGATGTAGCCGATCATGAAGTCGTGTTGGAATTTACAGTCGATAAGGATGCGACCTACGTGATGGACCGAGGATACCAGGTGTACGACCATTTTCAGAAATGGGTAGAGGATAAGATTAAATTTGTTTGCCGCGTCAAGCAAAATAGCCGATTAACGATTATCAGAGAAAGAGAACTGCCCAAAAGGCGGAATGGATTTATCCTTGATGCCGATGTGACGACGCCGGAGCTGCCAGCGGTTCTGCGTTTGATTGAGTTTAACGATGACCAAGGGCGCACCTATCGAATTGTAACGAATCGATTTGACTTATCCGCACATCAAATTGCCGAGATTTATCGAAATCGCTGGCACATTGAGTTGTTTTTTAAATGGGTCAAGCAGCATATTCGATTGGTAAAACCCCACGGTTATACGGCCGAAGCGATTTGGAACCAAATGTATATTGCTTTAATCGCGTATGCTCTCTGTTTGCTAATTAAATTAACACTGGACTGTAAAAAGTCGACATGGGACCTCCTCCAGTTGATTCGCATCTATGCGGAAAAACCATGGTAAAATCTGATTGCTGCACTCAACCGCAAGCCGACTCGAACATCTAGAGGTCGACCAAAACGAAATGGGAGACGTCCGAAAAGCAACGAAGTCGATGAAACCAAGACTGATTATGAAGTAATGACAAATGAAAAAGATGTTTTGCATATAATGGATAACGCGTCGAGTCTATTTCCATCTCGATTTTTTAGACTTGGCACGGACATTGTAGATTTAAATATATATCATATATTGATGTTAATAGAAATTAGGTTATGAACTAACCGCTCGATGCAACGCTAGTGTTATTTCTTGTTCTTTGTTACGTTTTCAGATATATTGTAGGATGGGGATTTTTTGCATCTGATTTCTTTCTCAACATTATTTAATTGATTATTTGTTTAATTTTTTACTGCTCTGATACCTGAGATAGTTGCTATCCAAAATACTTCAGGTGGTGACACTATATGAAGAAGACTATTAAGGAGTATAAAATACTTGATTTATTTGCGGGTATAGGAGGTTTTTCTCTTGGCTTTAAGAAGTTTCAAATAGAAAAAATGAAAGTTTTCAAAATAGTAGCTGCATTAGAAAAAGATAAAAATGCCGTGAACACCTTAATAAAAGCATTAGTTAAAGATGGTATCCCATATGAACAAGCCGTCAGCATGATTATACAAGGTGATATTTCTTTACCAGAAACTAAGAAAAAACTTTTTGACACATGTAAAGATGTTGACATTATAATTGGTGGCCCTCCGTGTCAATCTTTCTCTATGATAGGACCACGATCAGGAGATAAAACACAACAGGAAAAGTATACAAATGATGATCGTGATAATTTATTCGAGCACTATCTTGAAATAGTAGAGCATTACAATCCTCAAATGTTTGTTTTTGAGAATGTTAAAGGTATATTGTCTAAAAAAAATAATGATGGAATAAAATATATTGATATTATCATTGATCGTTTTGAACAACTTGGCTATCGACTTCAATTTAATAATGATGTAAAAGAAAAAAAATATACTGTATTAAATGCAGTAGACTTTGGTGTGCCTCAAAATAGAGAAAGAGTTATTATAATCGGGAACAAATATAGGATAAACAATTTCAGTCCAATAGTGACACATTGTTCTTTAGAAAAAGTGCCGACTACTGGTTTATTGCCCTACGTTAATTTACAAGATGCAATTGGTGATCTTCCTAAAATCGTTCCCAAATTAACTTATACATTACCAAATCAAAAGTTAGATAAAAAGGTAAAAATCGATATCCCGCAGCAAAGAAAAGAATCCATAGATGTTTTAAATTTATCAAGAAATAATGGTGAAGATAGAACACCTTACCATTGGGACAACTTTAATTATCACTACAAAAATGGAACTATTAGTCGGAGGATATTTTTAGATTTCATTAAACCAAGTGAAAATTCAGAACTTATAGGACATAAAGCACGATCTCAGCAGGAAAGTGATGTTATATTATTTGAAAATATGGCTGAGGGAATGACCGCAAATGATATAGTGTCATCGACAAATGAGAATCTTAAGAAGCTTGCAATATTAATAAAATACAATATGAATAGTTTTAAGGATAAGTACAAAAAACTATCTTGGTCCAAACCCTCAAACACTATCATTGCACATTTACAAAAAGATGGAAATAGATATATCCATCCAGACAGTCAGCAGGGGCGGACCATAACAGTTAGAGAAGCAGCTAGAATTCAATCCTTTCCTGATGACTACGAAATAGACGCAATTGGAAATTTGCGGTTTAAGTATATTGGAAATGCTGTTCCTCCATTGTTAGGATTAGCTGTTGCAGATGCTGTTTATAGAACAATTACATCTGTGAACCCAAAAGAGTAAGGCGAGACAAAAGTCCCGCCTTACTCTTTTATAGGGCGAAGTATCCAGGTCTTGCAATATGCCCAGCGACTTTAGATTGGATATCAACCAAAAAAGGATGGCGGATTCTAAATAACGGTAGCATTTTTGCTACATCCTCAAAATTACGTGTTGTAAGATAACGTAAATCGAATACCAAACTCCCAATATCTCTATTAAATTGAATTAGTTGTGAAATAAATACATAGTCTGCCCTTTTGACATTTTTAAGATATTTTAACGGCACAAAGACACCCGGTAACATTCTAGATAATTGCCATTTGTCCTGAGCATAGTCACAAGTCGGAGTAACTTCCAAAATAATGAATTGGGGCGTGTCCCACTCCGCCTTAATTTCTTCGAATTTAGTAACTAATAAAGAAAGATCCAGCTTAGTCCGATCATTAATATAAACATTACCAGGAGTAACTTCCCTACTCTCTACTTTTGAAAAAAGAAGCTTTGAATTTATTGAAGACATAACTTCTGGAGATAGTCGGTTTTTATTTTTAAAATTTAAACCAGCATTATCTTCTAATAGCGAATTATTTAAAAGTGACTTTTCTATATAATCAAAGTAAATACCAGTAAACGCTCGAAGCGCTGGGCCTAATACATGTTCCTTTAATTGCGTACCTTGTTGAGCTTTGGCCAGATTATATAGTATGTTTTGCATGTTTTCGTCCCATTCATTACCCTGTGGATTTGATAACTGATATGAATCATTAATAGTCAAATTTGCCGCTTGATGAATGATTTCTTCCCACAAAAGAAGTGCCTGAAAAGATCCAATATCTTGCATTATGTCAGTTAATTTTGCTGAGATTAAGTCAATTCTATAATTGCCTTCTTGATCTTTGCAGTCTATTTTTTCCATGTTTAATGTTTTTAAAGGTGGAACCGGCAGTTTAGAAATAACTTCTTCTAACAGTTCAGTATGTTTAGTCCAGGCAATAATTATAAAAGGCGTAGAAGAGGCACCAATTACTCTGTTAAGTACACCTAATATTTTGGATACTTTACTTTTATTGTCTTGTCCATATGTGCCAATTTCTATATCTAAAAAAACTATTCTAACACCCTCTAAAGGCTGAAGTGGTAATAAATCTGGATCACCATTGTAGTATCGAGAGGATATGCCATGATGGGATAACAAGTGAATTAATGGTAATGCCTCTTCATGAGAGTCATCTATTATAACGACCCGTCCTGTTGTTGGAACCTTCACTATTTCTCCTCCTTGAAAGCAAGCCCAATTATTGCCCCATTTTTAAAAGTTTCTGGCAACTCCACATCATCATATTCAGGGAAAATAAGATTCCCTTCATGACCTCTGAGTATTTCATTTGCCAAATATAAGCCCAGTCCCATGCCCTCAGGTCGGTCTGTAATAAAGGGTTTCACTATATCTTCTGTAGGCAGGCTAAAACCAAGACCGTTATCTGCTATGAGAATAGTTATGCGATCTGGTATATCGAAACTTATGGCAATACAAATTTCTTTTGACTCAATATGATTATAGTCCAGCCACCAAATTGAATTATCTATTATATTTACAATCGTAGAAATTAACAGGTTTTTTGTGCAATTAACTTGCACATCACTATATTTAGTGTAACTATTTACTATATTTACATTATGAACCTTAAGCCTATACTCTACATTAAATAACGCGGCGTCAATAATTTTTGCCAAGGACTGCTTCTTCTTATCTTTGCCTTTGAAAAGAGTTGAATATCCCTCTACCAATTGTGAAAGGCGCGTTACTAAATCTGAAATTCTAATAGAAGTTTTTTCAAAATCAGTGGCCTTTACTAATTCTTGAATAATTTTTTGCATTTCATGTATGGCTATACTTAGACTTAAACCTGCTCCTGCACTTTTAATATAAACATCTGTAATATGTTTATAATCATCTTCGATTCTTTTTACATGATTCACAAGTTCTTGTTTTAATTTAGTATCTTTAACATTTTGATTTATTGAGTTTTGTAACAAATTCAAATTTGCTATAACAGGTTCAGACTTGCTTGTTGGACTGTAGTATGTTCTAATTTTTTCTTTGTCAATTCTTCTCTGCTGTTCAACTTTTTCCACAGCAAATTCAATTGCGGCTTTAAATTCTTGATAGGCTTCATTTTCAATAAATCCCTCTCGGTTAGTCTTTTCTATTAGATCAAAGCTCTGTTCCCTGTCTATATCAACTGCTCCTATTACCAAGTTATTACTAATTTTGGTTCCTGGGGAGTTAAATCTTCCATAGTCTAACCGTAGCCAGTCATTCTCTTCTTCACCATAATCATAAACTCTCATTTTATCTCGATATACTCTTATTCCTCCATTTTGATCAAGGTATTCTTTATAACCGGTTTTGTCATGAATTGCCAGTTTAAGGGTAGAACTATCCCGATCAAATATGTATAGTTTTATCTTGACTGTTCCAATATTGTATTTACTTAACATAACATCTCTAAACTCATTCTTTTTCTTTTCTTTCTTTGTTATTATTCTAATAGGCTCCGTGGGATTATGTTCACGTGATGACAATTTAGAAAAAACACTCCAAGGCTTAAATTTGTATAAGAATTTTGTTATGTAGTCTCCTTCGATTGTAATATCCGCCTCGTATAATGCAAACTGTTTAATATTATGAAAGTCAGTTAGATTTTCTAGCCATTTAGGCTGGTCAATATTAAACTCCACTTCAAACTTGTCTATTGAATTAAATGGTGAACAGAGTGAATTAATAGCCCTATAAACACTTCGAATTGCCCCTCTTGTCCACGTATTTTTCAAATCAGAAATAACAATTCTAGTACCCGTTTTTTCTCCAATAAAGAGTTCGGGATCTCGTTCAAATATACTTATTTTTACATCGTCCAAATACTCTGTAGTGGAAAAATCATTCCAATTAATATTAAAAACAACCTCTTTTTGGTTTTCCATTCTAGAAATTAGTTCTATTCGGTTACCCAACTTGTGAACACCAAATCGACCTATGCCCTTTTCCCCGATTGGTAGTCGATTTAATTTAGAACGTTTTTTAGACTTAAAAATATCTTCCTTAAAATTGCTTCCAGGTTCCATCCAAACATTTTCAATAATATTAATATCCATTCCGTTTCCATCGTCCAAAATAACTATCTCGCCTATTTTAGGATCCGTCACTCTAGACATACTTACTTTTACCAATTTAGAATCAGCATCATAAGAATTTTTGACCAACTCTAATAAAGCAACATTCTCATTTTTTATCAATTGATCTCCTAATTGAAGTAGGAGTCTTGCCTTAGGTTTAAATGGTATTTGTTTTCTCATTGAGAGCCTCCTTATCATTAAGGATGATTCTTGTAAAAATTATTATATAGTACAAAAGACACTTATGCAGTGATTTCTGATTATATTGTATAATTTTTCCCTATAAATTCAAACGGGCGCACTATATATTAGAATTTGATTCAATTCATTGCGCCCAGCCAGCGATTAAGATAAAAAATTTCGCCCTACTTATGATACGGTTCCCCCCGATTAATCTTCACCGCCCGGTAAATCTGCTCCACGAGCACCAGGCGCATCAGTTGATGCGGCAGCGTCATGCGGCCGAAGGACAGCTTCGTCTGGGCGCGGCCCAGGATGGCGTCGGACAGGCCATTGGAGCCGCCGATGACAAAGACGATATGGCTTGTCCCATAAGTCGTCAGGCGATCGATATGGGAGGCCAGAGCCTCGCTCGACCAGAGCTGTCCGTCGATGGCCAGCGCCACCACATGCGCATCCGGCTTGATGTGGCCGAGGATGCGATCGCCTTCCCGCTCCTTCACCTGCTCCACCTCGGCGTCGCTCATTTTCTCGGGCGCTTGCTCGTCAGGGACCTCGACCACCTGGAATTTCGCATAGGGCGCCAGCCGCTTGCTATATTCCGCAATCCCCTGCACCAAATATTTCTCCTTCAGCTTCCCAACGCATACCAATTGAATGAACATTCGTCTCGCTTACCCCATTTCGTTCTGTTTACTTTATCCAAAAGAGAACCATCGCCTCTTAAAGTTCCATCCTTGCTTCTAGTGTACCCGACAATTCCTCAGCGCGTCTATTCAACGCCGCCAGATATCCCCTCACGCTCGCGTTGCTATCAACAGCACCCCCATAAGCAGCTATAACTTACACGTCGATTCCGCCAAAACCATACTCGACTCACCTCAAGCTCCATTCCCGTTATCCTGACCGAATGGGATAATGACGATAAGACCTTGAGCATACCCACGAACCCCAGGCATAAAAAAGGCGCCCTCACACAGAGAGCGCCCAATCCAGCAACTTCACTACCCTATCCTGCTACTTAATAGCTCATTCCTGTTCCTGAACCAACGCCAATACCCGGTTCAAGAAGACCGCGACTTCGGCCCGGGTCGCGTATCCGTCCGGACGCAGCTTGCTGCCGCTGCCCTGAATAAGCCCTTCCTCCAACAAGGCGGCAAGCGCCTCCTTCGCATAGCCGGATATCTTCTCATGATCGGCGAACGTGGTCAACACGGCCGGATCGCGCATCAGCTTCAGCTTGCCGACGTGCTCCAGTGCGCACGCTGTCATCGTGAACAAATCTTGGCGGGTGACCGCATAATGTGGCCCGAAGAAGCCATCCCGCTTGCCCCGCCGGCCATCCGCTGCGGTCGGCCTGGGCGATGACGATGCTCACCGTCTTCGCATCGTCCGCCAACGCCCCTTCCGGCACCAGTCCCGACGGTACCATCACAGTCGCCTGCGGCGTCACGATCTCGTATTCTTGCCGCAGGCTCGAATCCGACACCGCCGCCGCAGGCAGCGACAGCGCGACGCCGGTCGCGTCCTTGTCCGCATCCACCTCAATGCGGACCCTCTTCACGCCGCGCCCATCCGGCGCGACGCCCTGCAGCGCCTGCTCCAGTATCGCAGCCGTCACCTCCGCTCGGGCGAGAGCGCCGCCCGGATCCCGCTTCGCCTTCACGCCAATCCGGCCCGGCTCCCCCTTCGCGGCCGGCTCCGGCAGCTTCGGCGTCACACTCGGCTCTGTCCGGGAGCCGCCGCTATCACTCGGCCGTTCCGGCTCCGGCTCTTGATCCGGCTTCGGCGGCTCCACGGCCGGCATCACCGTCAGCCGGAAGCCGGCGTACTTCGACGCATCCGCTTGGCTCAAGGCGCGGATGACCGCCGTCCCCGGCTTCACGGCCGTAATCAGGCCGTGGTCGCTTACCGTCGCCATGCCTTCCGGCGCAGAGCGGTACACCGACCAGATGACCGACGGATCGGCCGTGTCCGGCAGCACGGACGCGTTCAATTGCAAGGTCTCGCCCGCCTTCAAGGTGCCCTCCGTCCGGTCAAGCCGGACCTCGTCAACAATAATCTCCGGCAAGCGGTCGACCGTAATGACGCTGTCGGCATAAACCGCCTCGACGACGCTCGTCGCCCGAACGACGGCCGTGCCGAGCGCATGAGCGGTCACGACACCGTCCGCCGGAACCGAAGCGACGCCATCTGCGGAAGAGCTATAGACGGACCACGTCACCGTCTTGTCGCTCGCCTCGGCCGGGCAGCACCGTCGCCTGCAGCTTCACGCTCTCCCCGACCGCCAGCTTCGGCTGCGGCGGATCCAGCACGACCTCAGCCGGAGGCACCGGCTCCGTCGCGCCCTTGCGCAGCGTGAACTGATCGACCAGCCGGTCGCCAAGCGTCTTCACCGTGAACGTCAGCTCGCCGCCGCGAATTTCCACGACGCCGTAGATCTGCGTCTGCTCGCCGTCCACCTTATACTGCCACTCACGCTCCGTCACAGCGTAGAACTTCGGTCCGGTCGAGCCGCTGACGACATACGTCGTCCCCTCGCCTTCACCGACCGGCTTCCCGCCGCGCATCGGATACGAACGGACATAGACATGGTCATGCCCATTCATCGCCAGATCGACATGGAACTCGTCGAACGTCGACGTCCACGCCTCGCGAATATGGGCGGAATCATAGATGCTGCCGTACGGACCGCGATGGAAGGTAACAATCTTCCACGTCTTGTCCGTGGCGGCCAGGTCGCGGCGCAGCCACTCCTTTTGCGCCTCGAAGTCATATTCGCTGTTCAGCACCACGATATGGGCATTGTGATAATCGAAGGAATAATTGCTGCCTTTGAGACTGTCGATTCCATTTTGCGGGTTATTGAAATGCGCCAGGAAATCATCATTTTTCCGGGTGCCCGTCACCTCGTGGTTGCCGACCACCGAAACGATCGTCGTATCGGTCAATATATCCTGCGCTTCCTTGAACCACATATTCCATTCATTCTCCTTGAAGCCGTCCTCCACCATATCTCCGGCCTGCAGAATGAAATCAAAGTCCGGATGATCGGCGGCCGCTTTGCGAAGAATATCGCCCCACAGCTTGAAGCCGGCGGCATTGGAGGCCTGCGAGTCGCCGAAGAATAAGAACTTGGTCGGATCTTCCGCCGTTCCCGCCGTCCGGAACGAGCCCTCGCTCACATGGCTGTCGCCGTCGCCGACACGATAGACATAAGCGGTGCCTGGCTCCAGCCCATCCACGACCGCTTTGTGCACGCGCACGGTACCGATATCCCAAGTGTGATAAAGGCTGCTCGTACCGTTCACATTGATGACGCCGGCTCCGTCAAAGCCGGAAAATCCGTCCTGCTTCGCCACCTCGACCACCGTCGCTTCCACGTTCGCATGCGTATGCCAGGTGAATCCGCGCGCCGTAGCCGGATCAGCACCCATCGCGACACTGATATTGTACGGCTCGCTGTCGCCCGCAAGCGGCGATACCTTGAACTTCACGACCGGACTGTAGCGCTCATCCTTCATCGCCTGCAACTCATATTCCGTCACCGTCTCGGTCAAGGCGCGGGTTGCAAGCTTGCCCTCCGCATCGGTCACGCCGATCTCCTGCCCGTCCGCCGTCATCAGCCGGGCGCCTTCTACCGGCTGGCCCTGCTCATCGACGACGCCGAACACCGTCTCATTGCCTTGAGCGATGCCGTCCGGGTTCCAGTTCAGCCGCAAATGGTACTGCACCGCCGCCACGAGCGGCAGCCCAAAGTAATCGAAGTCGGCGTCATCCTGACCGGCGAACGCGATCGACCCCGATTGGAAATTCACCCGCAGCTCGCCCTCAGTGTTCGTCTTTACCCGGTACCGGATCTGCGCCAGCATATCTTCGTCCGACAAGGACAGATCGGACAGGCCGGTGAGCCTAAGCTCCACCGCGCCGCTGGCTTGATCCACCGTTGACGCAAGCTGGCCATCCTTGAGTTTGGCGCCAGGCACGACCTCCAGCGCTTCCGCCTGCGCCGAGTCGAACTCGAACGCGATGCTTGCCCGGCGGATGTCGGAAGCACGGAGACCGGTAACATCGACCGTATACGTGCCGCCGGCGTACACATTATCCGGACCGGTATACGTTACTTTCGGAGCACCCGTATCGACCTCGAACATCCACTCCTTCTCTGTCGGGTTGCCAGACAGATCCTTGACCCGCACCTTGACCGTATGCACGCCGTCCGCGAGCGGCACCGACGGAATATACGTGATTTCGCCCATAGGTGGGTACAGACTGTGCGGCACGAGCTTCCCGTCGACCATCATACGGATCGAATCGGGATCGATAAGCGTCGTGCCGGGATGAGCCACCGGATCATACCCGGCATCCTCGGCGTACACATGAATCTCCGGCGTCGCCGTATTCACCGTGCTGCCGTCAGCCGGGGCGAAGTCCTTCAAGATCGGCGGATCCAGATCATCATCAGCAGGCCCGTACAGCGCCCGAATCTGATCGATATAAATAACCCCCGCCGTCTTGTTGTCATTCTTCGTCTCCATATACCGAATCGGGCGATCCATCGTTAACGGCAGCGGCCTTCCCTTCGGCACCTCCGCCTCCAGGTAGCGCCATCCGACGAAGTCAACACCGACCTTCTCTTCCGTGAAATCAAGGGCCACTGCCGCATTATTGCCGTCGCGGATCTGGCCGCGCAGCCAGTGTGCCTTGCCGTCGCCGTAGACCCAGACACTGATCGTCTCCGGATACCCCGGAATCTGGATCCGAGAAGCATCATCCTTCACGGCCAGATAGGCGCCGGATATGCCAACCGTATCGGGGAAATCATATTCCAGCTTGGCCGAGGAAGAACCGAAGCGGATGAAATCCTCATTGGTCTCTTCACTGACGCGGACACTTTGGTAGCGGTCCCCGCTTGTCGTCAAATACCTGTCCATGCCCGATTCGAAATCCTCCAAAATGACCGGAGGCAATCCCACATTGACCTCCATCGAGGCTTCAATACCTCCGTAAGCGACGACAATGCGTCCGCTCTTCTCCGTGTCGCCCGTTGCCGTGAAGACGCCGTCCTCATCGATCGTCCCGATCGGGCCTTCCACCCGCCAAGTGAAGCGGCTGTTATCGGCCACGATCTCCTGCCCGTCCCGCAGGACGCTAACCTGAAGGGTAACCTTCTCGCCGGAAGCGAAGGTGCGCACTGCATCCGGAAAGCGTAGCTCGGTCACGAGCAGCAGCCCGTTCGCGGTCTTCCGCTCCCCGCCGTCTGACGGGCGGTTCAAGATGCGGCGCTCCGGCACCCCCGGCAGTCGCGCCACGAACGTAGAGGAGCCGCCGCCATCGAGACAGAGCGCGTTGACGACACCGATGTCCTTCATCACCTTCGCCAGGTCATCATACGACACGCCCTCGCTGAAGCCCGGCGCCCGGCCGTCAATCTCGCTCATGACCATCGAGCCGTCGGCCTTCGTGCCGATCGCGACACGCGGATAGAGCGCCTTGTCGCTCTGCGGCTGCACCTCGCCGTCCTTCAACAGTTGAGCCACGCCGCCGATGACCATCTTCACGTCGCGCCACGCTTCCTCCAGCTCGAAGTCGATCGTGACCTCATCTCCGACCTGAAGTCCCTGCAGCAACTCGCGGTAGGAACCCGCCGCCGACAAGACCGCCTTGCCCTCGGCGAGCGGCGTATCGCCCGCATGCAGCCGCAGCTCGGACACCTTGAGCTTGAGCGTCTGCCCGCTCTTCACCTCGCCTGACAGCACGTCCAGTACCACCTCGTCCCCAAGCTGATTCGTCATCGTCGACGTATGGAATGCGGACGTGTACAGCATCAGCTTGTCTCCCGGGCCGCGCATGCGGTTGATGTCCGATACTTCCACATCCTTGCCGCCGATATGCAGCGTCCGCTTGAGGGTTGGACTCAACCCGTAGATGGTCGTGCCGTCTTCCTTCAGACCGAAGGCGTACCAGTTGGCGGGCTCGGGCGGACTGACGAGAATCTCGCCATCCCCCATGAAGAGGCCGACCGGCACGCCGGTGGACATATCATAGAAATCGCCGTTGATGGCCGCAATGACCCGATTCCCCTGCTTGTCCGCATCGCTCGCCATCTTGGTCACCCCCTGCATGCCGTACACCTTGCCGTCCGTCATGCCCGGCTGCAGATCGAGCGCCTCATTTTTCGGATCGAATTCGATGAAATGCACCTTCTCCAAGCCTTGCGGAAGCTTCATGTTGTACCAGGTGTAAGTGGCTCCCGGGCCGATCTCCATCTGCCTCCGATCCAGCACCTGCCCGAACTCGGTCTGCGGAAGCCCGGCAGCCAGAGCTTGTCCGGCTGGAGCAAGCAGCGACCAGATCAGGCACAGACTTAGAAGCATGGCCGGCCTCTTTCGTTTCCATTTCACCCCTCATCCATTCCTCCTAAAATAAAATTTCAGAGAGCTCCCTTAAGACCCTATATGTATGCGGCCGAGAGCAGCGATATGTGTTTCGTTCGGCGTGTATGTCCTTCTAAATTGTCAAAATTAGCAGAATATCTCCACCCGCCTTTCTCACTGCAAGCTGGCTGATTCAATTAGCACAAAAATCCGCTCCCGGGCCGTCCGAAGCCCATTCTTATCAAAATCTTATCAATTCGTCGGACTCGGTTTGCATGTCTCAAAATTAAAATAACAAAAATAACGTTAATTTTAATATAATATGCACTTACTTTTTATAAGTGGAGGTGGTAAAATGGACCCTGAACGATTTTCAAAGGAGGCGTGTTGACGATGACACAAGATTTCGAAGCTATCATCAAACAAAGAAGATCCGCCAATAAGTTTATTGAGAATATTGCTATCTCCGAGGCGGAACTGGAAGAGATCTTCTCGCTGGTTAAGTTCGCCCCGTCTGCATTCAATTTGCAGCATACGCATTACGTCACCGTGACGGATGGAGAGCTCAAGGAGCAGCTATACGAGGCAGCGAACAAGCAGTACAAGGTGAAGACGGCTTCTGGCGTCATTGCCGTGTTGGGAAGCACGGAAGCTCATCTGAAGGTACGGGAGCTGAACGAAGGGTTGGTCCATCTTGGAGTGCTGAGCCAGCAAGAGGTGGATACGATGGCAGAGGCTACGCTCCGATTCTATGAAGAGCGCGGAGAGACGTTCAAGCGGGATGAAGCGATTCGCAATGCCAGCCTGTCCGCCATGCAATTCATGCTCGCAGCCAAAGCCAAAGGGTGGGATACCTGCCCGATGATCGGCTTCGATCCGGAGAAGGCGCGGGCGATTCTGAATATTCCTGACCAATACATCCCGGTCATGCTGATCACGATTGGCAAGCAAGATACATCCAGCCTGCGGCCTCGCGGTTACCGCAAGCCGGTGCGGGAATTTGTGACACAGCAGCGCTTTTAACCGGGACTATTCGATCACGAGCCACTGGCGGGAAGCTTTAGTTTCACTACATAGCCACGCCAAAAAGGGACTTTCCCATAGGCATTGAATAATGACGCAGGGCAAGACGGGCAACAGAGAATGTAGAGGTGGAAAAGACGGCGACGGACTGGTGGCGGGACTAGCGGCGGAAGATCGTCGAGGCAGCGAATCCTGCAATTGTGCAGTAATTTACGCTATTTCAGCTGCTATCTGGTAGAATTCGTGCAAAAGTGCATCATTTTTCGCCGATTTATGCTTTCAATCCTTTGGCATGGCTTAAATTGATGCCGTTTTGCAGGAATTTCGGTAACGGAGTAAACGCTATAAGGAAAAACTGTATTTTCGCAGCTTTTTCGGCAAGTCGTGCTGTGTGGAGCAGGGTGGGGCTGTCTCACTGTAGTTAAAACCTAACTTATGGAACAGCCCTTCCTCTGACCTCGTCCGATTCATACTTCCCGCCACCTTCCCGTCTTCCGCCTGAAAGATCAAGAGCCGCTGCTGCAGCCTTTACTCTCCGGCGCCCGATAGCCGCGATGATCCCCTTTCCGCAGACGGTGCTGGCGCAGCCACTCCTCAAGGGCGCCCGAGCCGAAGAGGACGCCGATCAGAATGAGCACGAAGCCCGACATTTGCACGATCGTGACCACCTCGCCCAGCAGGAGCGATGATCCAATCAAGGCGAAGAACGGATTCAGATTGATGAAGATCGACGCCTCTGCGGCACCAACCTGGCCGATTGCGTAATTGTACGTCATATGACCGACGGCCGTGGCGATGACCGCCGAACCGAGGAACACCGCCCACAGCCCGATATCGGTCTGCACCATGCTGGCCATCCCCTCCGGCTCTAGCACCAGACTTAACGCGTACAATCCGAAAGACCCGAAAAACAGCATATATCCCGTCATCAGCCGCGGATCGAGCGTGGCTGACATCTTTTTGATCAGAATAAAGCTTATCGCCTGCGCCAGAATGGCCAGGAACACATACACATCCCCGATCGAGACGCCGCTCATCCCCGAGCTGCCATGCGTAACGATGAAGGCGACGCCGGACAAGCCGAGCACGATGCAGGTCATATTGAACCAGGTCATCCGGGTGCCCAGGAACAGAATCGCCATCAGCGTCGTTAATAACGGCCCCAGACCGAGAATCAAGCCGCCGTTGGAAGCCGACGTATTGGCCAGACCAAGCGACAAAAAATAATGATGCCCCACCACATTGAACAAGGAAGCAACCAGCACATAACCCCATTCCTTGCCCCGCAGCAGCCGCAGCTGACGCATCGGAACGAGCAGCAGGAACACGCTAAGCGCCGCCGTCATAATGCGGAATGCAGTCATCGTGACCGGCATGAAATTCGACACCAGCACCTTCGTCGCGATTACGTTCAAGCCCCATGCGACCATCACACCGACCAGCATAAGATAGATGGCGTATTTTTTCACGCGAACACACTTCTTTCTGTCTGACTTCAGAAGAATCATGAATGTTTTCTTCAGTAACTCATCTATCCTCTCATATCCGCGCCATTTGTCAAGATCGGGGAACGCCTCCCATTTTCCATAAAGACATTCCGTGCAAACCCAGCAAGCGCATACATTTACCACGTACACGGATCGGTTCCTTCGTCCTCGCCTTCCCTTCCGCATGATTGCATTTCCTTTGGCAAATACTGAAAACATTACCTTGGAAGCGGAGGCCATCATGAGACATATTTTTTCCATTTATGCGGACGACCTGAAGCGAATCGGCTCCAATTGGGCCGCCGCCGTCATCATTCTCGGCTTGAGCATTCTTCCCTCCCTGTATGCATGGTTCAATATTGAAGCATCGTGGGATCCGTACAGCAATACGCGCGGCATCAAGATCGCGGTCGTCAGCCTCGATCAAGGGGCAGAGATTATGGATAACCCCGTCAATATCGGCAACGAGGTCATTGAAAATCTGAAGACCAATACCCTTATCGGCTGGACCTTCGTCGACAAGGACAAAGCAATGAGGGGCGTAAGCCACGGCGATTCCTACGCCACCATCATCATTCCGGAGGACTTCTCCACCCGTATCGGGTCCGTCCTGTCGAAGGAACCGATCAAGGCTGAGATTCTCTATTTTGTGAATGAAAAAATAAATGCGGTCGCTCCGAAAATTACGTCCAAGGGCGCCACCGGCATCATCGAGGAGGTCAGCGATAACTTCGTCAGAACGGCCAATCGGACGATTTTCAAAATCTTCAATGAGCTCGGGGTTGAGCTGTCCAATGAGCTTCCGACGATTGAGAAGGTGAAGAGCCTCGTGTTCAAGCTGGAAGCATCGTTCCCGCGCTTCTCGGATGCGGTGAATACCGCGATGCGAGACGTGAATACGGCGAACCGGATCGTCAATGAAGCGCTGAAGAATCTGCCTACCGTCACCCAACTGGCCAAGGACGCGCAGCAATTCTCCTCCAAGCTCGCCGATCTGCTCCAATACAGCCGGCAAGGGATCGAGACTATCTCCCCGTTCATTAAGCAGGACTTGAGCACCCTGCAGCAGGCAGCCGAATCGGTGAACCAGGTTACGGCGATTCTCCAGAACATCACCGCCGATCCGTCGCTGGCCAGCACAGGTCTTGGGCGGCTCTCGGAGAAGCTGGGCGCAGCCGTGAAGATTGCGGACAGCACGGCGGACTGGTTCAACCGGCTTAGCCAAGCGGTCACCGGCGGCAAGCTCCACGGCGTCACCGACAGACTGCGGCAGCTCTCGGACAAGCTTGCCCAGCAGGTCGCGACCGTCAACGAGATTAAGGCGGCCGTCGATCGCGGCGAAGAGGTCGGCGCCGATCTGCTGGACCACCTGAATCGGCTGTCCCAGGATGCGGGAGCGATTGCGGGGGATCTGCTGAACCGGTACGACAGCGAGATTATGCCTGCCATGCTGCAGGGCGTGGACAAGGCGGCCGAGGACATCGCCACAGTGCAGCAAGTACTTCAGGATGCCATCAAGAATATTCCGGACATCGAGACGTTGTTGAAGGATGCTTCGAAAGTGATCGCGATCGGTACCGAGCAGATTCCGGCGATTCAAAAGAACCTGCCAGCCGTCCAGGCCAATATTACGGAATTTGGGGACAAAATTCGTGCGTTCGAGGAACAGGGCGATATTACTGAAATTATCGATCTGCTGAAGAACAACTTCGAGAAGGAGAGCGAGTTCTTCGCGGAGCCAGTCATCCTAAAGGAGAATAAGCTGTTCCCGATTCCGAACTACGGATCGGCCATGTCTCCCTTCTTCACGACGCTGTCCTTGTGGGTCGGAGCGCTGCTGCTCGTCTCACTGTTGACGGTGGAGGTTCATGAAGAGGATAAGCATTATACGAAAGTTCAAATCTATTTCGGCCGATACTTCACCTTCTTGACCATCGCCCTGCTCCAGTCGCTGTTCGTGACGACCGGCGATATTTATCTGCTCAAGGCCTATGTGCTGCATCCGGGCTGGTTCGTCGTCTTCGGCCTCATCATCAGCGCCGTCTTCATGCTTGCCGTCTACACGCTGGTCTCGGTCTTCGGCAACGTAGGGAAGGCGCTTGCCATCGTGATGCTCGTCCTCCAGCTCGCCGGCTCCGGAGGCACCTTCCCGATTCAGACGACACCGCCTTTTTTCCAGGCGATTCATCCGTTCCTGCCGTTCACCTACGCGATCAGCATGATGCGGGAAGCGGTCGGCGGCATTCTATGGGATATTGTACGGCGCGACATCATCGTGCTAGCGGTCGTCGCCGGCCTCTTCCTCCTAATCGGCCTCGTCCTCAAAAGCCCGATCAACAAGGCTAGCGCGGGGCTGGTGCGCAAAGCGAAGGAGAGCAAGCTGATCCATTGACCTGTAATTTCCACCATACCGGGGAGGTCTTTCCCAACAAGGCCTCTTTATTCCCGCATTCCCCCCTGTTACAATGAGAGAGGCAGCAAGAAAAATGGGGGCGTGACACAAATGCGCTTTTTTCATCATGCAACGACAGAGATACGAAGCTCGAACCGGAATATCCAGCTGTTTTTTATTGCCAATCTTCTCTATCAGATCGGAACCGGCATGTTCTCCGTTCTGTACAATCTATATATCCAATCGCTCGGCTATAACGATCAGATGAACGGGACCATCATTAGCATCCAGTCCTTGGCGACAGCGATCCTGTTCATCCCGATCGGACTGCTTGGCGACCGATCCAGCCGCAAGCGGATTCTGATTACCGGGTCATTGGTGACCGGCATCAGCTTCATGCTGCGGGCCTTCGCCGAAGCGCCGCTTAGCCTGCAAGTACTGGCTGTCTTTACCGGCATATTCGCGGCCTTTTTCCAGGTGATCGCGATTCCTTTCCTGGCGGAAAATACGCCGAAGGAGCAGCGTCTGAAGCTGTTCAGCTATCATTCCTCAATGGTGCTGGCCGCGCAGGTGCTGGGGAGCATGGGCGGCGGCTATCTGGCCGATGTCCTGCAAGCGTTCGGCTGGAACAAGATCATCAGCCTCCAGTCGGTGCTGCTCATCGGCGGCGCCGCCAGCTTCGCGGCCTTCCTGCCGCTGCTGCTGGTGAAGGAGAGCAAGCAGGCCGCGCAGAAGCCGGAACCCGCTCCAGCTCCGTCGTCCGTACTGGCCTCCGAACCGGCGCCCGCCGCGGCGAAGCAGCGGGAATGGAAGGTCATCCGCCGCCTGACGTTCTGCCAGCTTCTCGTCGGCCTCGGCTCCGGCTTGGTCGTGCCATATTTGAACCTGTATTTTACGAACCGGTTCTCGGTCTCGCTGACCGCCGTCGGATTACTGATCTCGCTCGGCCAGGTGATGACCATCGTCTCGATGCTCATCGGCCCGACCTTGGTCAACCGTGTCGGTCAAGTGCGCGCCGTCGTCTTATTTCAGCTGATGTCCTTGCCGTTCCTGCTGCTGACCGGCTTCACGAACCTGCTGCTTATCGCATCCATCAGCTTCCTGTTCCGGCAGGCGCTCATGAACGCGGCCAATCCGATTCAGTCCGCCATCATGGTCGACCGCATATCGGATTCGAGACGTAGTATCGCTAACTCCCTTACCCAGACCGCCTTCATGCTCGGGTGGGCCAGCATGGGCTCCGTCCAGTCGTATCTCGTGACCTCGTACGGCTACTATTGGGGCTACGCGATGACCTTCTCTATCACCGGCGTCCTCTACGTAACCTCGGCCATATGCTACTTCTTCATGTTCCGGGAGGACCGCCCGAACCGCACGGGCCGCTTCCGCCGCCGACCCCGCACCGGCAGTGCCCCCGCCTTATAAGCGAGCGAATGTAACCAACCGGAGACCTCGTCTCCGGTTGCTGCTTTTTGGCTCGGGCCGTATTCCCTACCTGCCCTGTCTCTATCCCGTCGGCTCAGCGGCTTTACCAGTGCTGTGGGGCTCTCTTTACCTCAATCTTCAGCTCAGTCTTCAGCCCAGTCTTCACCCCAGCCTTCACTCCAACCTTCACCTCTCTCTTCACCGGTATCTCGGTATTTCTTCTCTTACAGGCACTATCCCACTCACTCAGGCCCGTCTGCCAGCTTTCATTTCGGCAAAATTTGAATTCGCGATGAATAGCCCTGAACGACGGGGAGATTGAACAAAAGGGCTGCCCCCCTTCCCCTTTCAGCTTCGCTTCTCTTGACCTTCACAACTTACCTCTATACCTATCGTCTTACCTCTATACCTATCGTGCATCCCATTCTCTCCATAGGAGATCCAATTCCATTTTTTAATTCAAGCCTGAGCGAGAGGGATATTGCCAATAAGCGCGCTTGCCCCCTGCCTCCCCAATCCCTTCCTTTTCCGACATCTTCCTCTAACCGGCCCAGGCCCATTTCGCGAGCAACGTCATCCGGCATCCTTATTCTACGATGCTGTGGATAACCAGATTCATCGGCATCGGCCATCTTATCCACATGTGGACAACCTCCCTCCGGTTTACTTATGCCTTTTATCCACAGCGATGCGCACAAAAAAACAAGGGCCGCCGACCTCCCGGTTCAGCGCCCTTGCTCTTCCGTGCTGCGCACGATATTCTTCTCCTGTCCCTCACACGATTAGAAACTTGGCCTCCTGATCACAATTCATGCAGCATTTGATCGGCTTCTCCCAATCGCTGAATTCAACCTCGTCCAAATCGACCAGATCGGGTGCATCCTCATACTCATCTACGAATTTATCGATTGCCAATTCTACGTGTTCTTTACAGACGACATACATGCATGTTCCCTCTTTCTTGCCTAACCTGCTGTCAGTATTGGAAAAGTCATTGCTCCGATTCCGGTACCCCCAAACGAATTCACATCGTCGCGGACAGGCCCCGTTCTCTTGTCATTGTGTCCCGATTAGTCCGGCTTATCCGCCAATATCACGGTCACCGTCATAAGCACGCCATCGCGATAGAACTGAACGTCCATGCTTTCGCCAATATGCTTCTTCTCGTACAAATATTTGCGCAGCTCCAATGTCGAACCGATCTCCTGCTTATCGAACCGGACGATGACATCGTTCAGCTTCAAGCCGGCCTGCTTGGCGGGGCCGGATGACTCCAGCACGATTACGCCCTCCCTCACTTCCTTCGGGAGCCGGATGTCTGCGCGCTGTTCCTCGGTAATCGGCGCGTACGGATTGGTGACATCAACCGTATAGACGCCGAGGTACGGCCGCACCACCTTGCCTGCGTCCATAATCTGATTGACCGTATCCATCACTTCATTGATCGGAATGGCGAAGCCCAATCCTTCCACGCCCGTAGTCGCGATCTTCATCGTGTTGATGCCGATCACTTGGCCGTTCAGATTGACAAGCGCCCCGCCGCTATTGCCTTCATTGATCGCGGCATCGGTCTGAATCACCATCTGCTCCCAGTCGTATACCCCGTCCTGGTTCAGCGATACCGGAATCAACCGGTTCGTATACCCGACGATTCCAGCCGTCAGCGACCCGCCGAAGCCGAGCGGATTGCCTAGGGCAATGACTGTCTCGCCGCGCCGAATCGTACCGGAATCACCGATCTCGGCGACGGCCGTCACGCCGGCGGCGTCAATCCGGACCACCGCGACATCCATGACGCGATCCTTGCCGACGAGCTCGGCGTTCTTGCGCTGTCCGTTGTCCAGTACAACCTCCAATTCGTCCGCGCCTTGAACGACGTGCTCGTTCGTCAGCACATACGCCTTGCCTCCGTCCTCCTTGAAGATGACCCCGGAGCCGAGATTCAGATCCTGGGCCACGCCGTCTTCATCGCCGATCTGCTTCTGCTTGTTGACCATGCTGACGACGGCCGGACTGACCTTGTCCGCAGCCTGGACGATCCGCTCGTACGGATCGTTCGTCATCACATTGCCGGCGACGGCCACGGCGGAAGAGCCTGCCTCCCCCGAGCCGATCAGCCAGCTGTACAGCATGACGGCGACGAACGCACTAATGATTGAACTGACCACGGCGACCTGCGCCGTGGACCACTTGCCGCTTCCTGACCGTCTAATCCGCTTCCAGCCGTCACGGGGAGCTGTGGCACGCCGATACCACCATCTGCGCTCGATCCGCCGTCTCACCTTCGGTGAGAAAAAATCATCCTCAAACAAGCCCATCCGAACCCACTCCCCTCAACCCCGGGCTCTCGCCACGTTCGGCTGCTGCTCCGACTCTATGCATCCTACTACCCATTACACAGGAATGCCAGGCTTTCAAACGGTCAACACTATATATGAGATGCCTGCAGCGGACGGTTCATGCATCAGGCATGTCATCATTTCATTTCCTCGTACATATTCTATCATACATCGTTCACGTTGAGAGAAAAGAGACGGCATTGTAACTCTTTACCATCCTATTCCCTTTTGAAGGAGGAAATGCACATGAAAACAGCCTCTTCCGCTTGGTCGGACGTAAATATTGTGGGGCAGCTTGCCGATTTGAAGGAAGACCAGTACCGCCTTACGCTCGCCTTGTCCACCTTGATGGAACTGCTGGTCGAGAAAGGGCTCATCACCGATGAGGACATCGCGCGCAAAGCACACGAAGTCGATCGGTGGCTTACCGACGAACCGGAGACTTCTCGTTAACCTTATCCCATGCGGTCGGACGGTCATAATACGTATCTTTCAACTGGAACTCGCTCTCTTTGAAAAAATGGCCCTTGCCTTCCATCACATCCTGCACCGTCAACCGGGCCAAATCCTGCATATTATGATCCAGGCTCAGATGCGCCAAATATGTACGGCGCGTGTTGCCGGTAACGACCTCGCACAGCGCCTCGCCCGCCGCTTCGTTCGACAAATGGCCGAGATCGCTCAATATGCGTCGCTTGATGTTCCATGGATACCGCCCGACACGAAGCATCTCGACATCATGATTCGACTCCATGACGAGCACATCGGAATCGGCGATCGCGTCACGGACCTTATCGCTCATATAACCCAAGTCGGTCGCCACCGCCAGCTTCGTCTCCCCCTCGAAAAAGCGATACGCTACCGGCTCGGCCGCATCATGCGAGATGCCGAACGACTCCACGCGCAGATCGCCGAAGTCGCGGGCTTCGCCGGTCTGCATGACGATGCGGTTCTCCTCCGCGATATTGCCGACATGCTTCTCCAGCGCGGCCCACGTCTTCTCGTTGGCATAGATGGGGAGATCGAATTTCCGGGCAAACGCGCCCAACCCTTTAATATGATCCGAATGCTCGTGCGTGACGAAGATCGCGTCGATCTGCTTGCCGGAGAGTCCCTGCTCCTCCAGCAGCTGCTCGGTCCGCTTGCAGCTCAGACCGACGTCGATCATCACCGTCGCATCGTCATTTTGGATTACGGTCGCATTCCCCGTCGAACCGCTCGACAACACTGAAAATCGTAAACTCATTTCTCGTTCTCCTTCTTTCCCGCTTCCGAACTGTCCACCGCTCCATTCATCGCGTTCACGTAGTACACCTCGCCATTTTCGAGCAAAATCCGCCAGGAAGGCGCCGCCACCTGGGTATCTGCCTCGAAGAGCTGGCCATGATAGCCCAGCTGAATATCCTTCACGATCGAGCCGGGCGCCAGCACATTGTCGATCACACTCTGCAGCGCTTTGGACGCGGACAAAATCTTTTGCTCCTGATTGACCTTAGGCTCGATCAATTCTACATATTGCTGCCGGTAGGCAGTAATCTTCTGACTGCGGGTGCTCAACTCAAGCGTCACTTCGAATATCGGCAGCCCGTTCGCCAGCCGCTGGTGCAGCCGGAGGGTGTCGACGCTTCCGCCGAACGAATCATATCGGTACATCTTAATCTGGGGAATCTCTCCCTGCAGCCCGCGCACCAGATCCTTCTCCGCGAAAATAATGGTGCTGTCCTGCGGATCCTCGAGCGACACCGGTTCCGGGTCACGCCGGACGAACCGGTACGTAATCTCGCGCAGCGCCGGGGTTTCCGCCGGTATTTTGGACGTTACCTGAATTCTCTTCACATCCATCATCTGGCGCGTCTCCTCGGATAGCGACGTCCAGTCCAGATCGGAATGGAGCTGCTCGCGAATATCCTGCCACAGCTGGTAGCCGAGCACAATATTCAGCAACAGGAACGCGTATATTAAAATATTTTTGGCCCGACTCCAGTCCATGCCGATCCTCCTTTGCGCTTCATGATTCCGGTTCCGCATCGGGCAGGATTCGCCCTATTGCAGCAGCGTTGTCGATCCATCATTGAACTTCACCTGCCACGTAGGCACCAAGTGAATCGTCTCCATGCTGTAATGCGGCACGTAGACGGGATCGACGCTGACAATCTCATTCAGCCGCCCGAGCGTCTTCAGCTTGTCCAGCAAAACGTCGCCGGCCGGAAGCTTGCGAATCTCCTTCTCGGCGGAGCGATTGAACAGCTGAATGAGCGATCGCTCGTAACTAGTAACCGTTCCTTGCTGGATCGTGACCTGCATATAGCCGAAATGGAATTCCGGCGTGCTGACGACCGGATACGAGCCCCAATACTGCTCGAACCGCATGACGACTCCGCGTTCGTTCACCCCGCCGTACAATCCAGCCTGTCTCCCGTTCGGGTTCGGCAGCGTGAAGCGGTATTTCCCGTTCCATCCGCCATGCTGGTTGATGAAGCGGACCGCCGATGTCGCATCCGCTGCGACATCCTGCCTCCCCTCCGTCGTCACCGCCGGATCGGAATAGATAATCCAATGCTCTCCCCGGTTAATCTCCAGGCCGCGCTTGGCGTCGGTATAAATCTCCGAGTTGCCGGCGACGATATTTTTCGTCAAGGTCGGGTCGAAGAACAGGCTGCGCTGCATCTGCTCCACCGTAATCTGTTCGTACGGCAGCTCCACCTCCACCGCCTCCAGCGGTTCCTCCGGCAGATAGAACATGCCGCCGACCATGCGATACGGCGTCCAGGTGCGGCCGAATTCGACCTGCTGCGTGACATCCTGGACCGTAAGATCGGCCCGTGTCGATTCATAGACGGCGTCTCCCTTCGCATTGAAGAAGTACACCCTCACCTCGTTCGACTCGGGATTCGCATACACCCACATCCGCTTGATCGTCTCCTCCAGGAAGGTGGTGTCATCCCCAAGCGGAAATACCCGCTGCAGCAGCTTCGCCGGAACCGGCGAGTTGAATCTCAACTCGATCCCTTCATTCTGCTTCCGGACCCGCTCCCATTCGACCGATGAGACCGGACGGTATTGGAAGCCGTCATACGTCCGCCCCTGCAGGCGCTTCATGATAATATTATAGAACGTCGTTCCCGGATACAGCATCGTATGCTTGTCTTCTCCCAGGTGAAGAATCATCTGTTCCGGGAAGACGAGATTTTCCAGCCGTTCCTCCGGTCCGAGCGGCTCTGCTTTGATGTAGTCGCTGGACGTCTTCTTCTCGAAATTATAATACGGCATGCTGTACATCAGGAAGAAGCTTTGGAGGAGACTAAGCAGCACAAGCACGGTGAGTAATATCGTCTTCAGCCGCTCAATCATACGCTTGGGTCACTCCCTTCGGCCGACACCGGAAGACTAAAGGTCACCTTCGTGCCTTCATTCCATTCCGACTCGATTCGGATATCCCCGCCATGCGCCCGCACAATTTCCCGGGCAATGGACAACCCCAGACCGGTTCCTCCCATATTTCTCGATCGCGCCTTATCGACGCGGTAGAAGCGTTCGAAGATACGCTCCAGATCCTTTTGCGGAATACCCATGCCGTTGTCGCTCACGTTCACCTCAACGCTCGGCTTATCTTCCCGGAAGAGGGCGGACAAGGTGACTTCGCCGCCATCCGGCGTATATTTCAACGCATTCGACACAAGATTGTCGAGCAGTTGATCGATCTGATCGCGGTCGATGACGACCGGAGCGTTGGTTCCCTCGACCGATGCCTTCGCCGTTATCCGCTTCTTGCGGAATTGGAACGAGAAGCGGTCCAGCACATCCTCCAGCATCTCGGCAATATCGGTCGGCTGCTTGCGCATAATCGCCTGCTTCGAATCAAGCCGCGACAGATGAAGCAGATCCGTCACGAGCCGGATCATCCGCTCCGTCTCATTGCGGATGACGCCGACGAAGCGCTCGGAGAGCTCCTTCTCCTCCAGAGCGCCGTCCTCCAGCGCTTCCGCATAGCTCTTGATCGTCGTGAGCGGCGTGCGCAGCTCATGCGACACATTCGCGACGAATTCGCGGCGCGATTGCTCCAGCTTCTCCTGCTCGGTCACATCCTGCAGGACGACAATCGAGCCAGTCATGCCTTCGCCGCGGCGATGAATCGGGGTGAACGAGATACGAAGCACCGTATCGCTGCCCGGCTGGGCCGCTTCATCATCCCCGCGCGCCGGGAGCAGCATCCCGTTGTTCTCACTGCTGACGAGCTGGTCGACCTGCTGATCGGGAATGCTGAGCAGCCCCGCGATCGACCGGCCCAAGGCATCGGCTTCCGGGATCCCCAGCATCAGGCAAGCCCGGCGGTTCACGAGAATGACTTGTCCCGCATCGTCCGTCGCGATAACGCCATCGCTCATATTGGTCAGGATCGAAGCCAGCTTCTCCTTCTCTTCCTCATTCGCATTGAGCGCTTCCTGCAGCCGCCGTGTCATATAGTTGAACGCCTCGCTCAGCTGTCCGATCTCGTCCGTGCCGAGCACCGGGACTTCGCCATCGAAGGTCCCCTCCGCCACCTTCGTCGCCTGCTTCGTTATCTCCTTGATCGGCTGCGTAATCGTATGAGCGAGAATGATGCCCAGCACCGCCGTCAAGCCGAGCGCGATCGCCATCCCCGAGAAGAAGATGCGGTTGATTCCGTTAATCGTCTCGTACAGCTCCTTCATCGACGCGACGATATACAGGGCGCCGACGAGCTTCCCGTTCGAGTAGACGGGTTGGGCCACAATCTGCTTGCGAACGTTATTGTCGTCGATGATGACTTCCTCGTTATAGCTGATGCCCTGCAGCGCGCGGTTCACGACCGGCTCCGTATTTTTACGGCCGACATATTCCATATTCGTCTGGGACGAGGTCGTCAATACCCGGCCCGTCGCATCCAGCACCTGAATCTCCATACCGTTCATATTGATGAAGTTGCGCACGAACCGATCGATCTCTTTAATCGTATTCGGATTGTCTACCGTGTCGTCGCCCTTTAACGTCTGGCCCGTATACAGAGACAGCAGCCCCGCCGTATTGCGCAGATCCCGGGAGAAATTCAGCGTCAACGAATTCTTCATCGAGCTGACGAAGTACACACCGATTAATTGCATCGCGATCAGAATAAGCAATACGTAAATAATGATCAGCTTCGCCTGGATGGTGCGAAAAAAACGGCCGATCCCCCACTTCATTTAGAAGCCCCCGTTACGCGGGTTGCGCATCATATAACCGAGGCCCCGCCGCGTAATGATATATTCCGGCTTGCTTGGATCATCCTCGATCTTCTCGCGCAGGCGGCGAATCGTCACGTCTACCGTACGGACATCGCCGAAGTATTCATACCCCCATACCGCCTGCAGCAAATGCTCCCGGGTCATGACCTTGCCCGCATTTCGAACCAGATAATGAAGCAGCTCGTACTCCCGGTGGGTCAGATCGAGCATTTCCTTGTTCTTGTACACGACATACATGTCAATGTCGATCAACAGCTCATGCAGCCGCATGCCTTGCTTCTCGCCGTTATCCGTACTCTGCTCATCGGCCGCCGCCAGAGCGGACGCCTTGTTCTGCCGCCGTAGATGCGCCTTGACCCGCGCCAGCATCTCGCGCGTGCTGAAAGGCTTCGTTACATAATCATCCGCGCCCATTTCCAGACCCAGCACCTTATCCAGCTCCGTATCCTTCGCCGTCAGCATAATGATCGGCATATGAAGATGCTGTCTAATCTCCCGGCATACATCCATTCCGTCCTTCACCGGCAGCATCAGATCAAGCAGGATAAGGTCCGGCTTCTCCGACAACGCCAGCTCGACCGCCTTACCGCCATCGAAGGCGCAGATGACCTCGTACCCTTCCTTTTCCAGATTGAACTTAAGAATATCCGCTATCGGCTGCTCATCATCCACCACGAGAATTTTGCCGTGCATGAAGCCACACCTCTCTCTATCTTGAAAATGTCCCCTGTTATGATCAGTTCCAACTTGCCATGAATCGATAGAATCAGTCCCACACTATCCATGTCCCTCTATATTACCATATTTGCCGGCACATCCCGAATGTCAACCCCGGATTGGACAAATTTTATAAATTGTTCTCTTTGTCTGTTTTCCTTCTAGCTCTGCCATGGATGCACCAAAAAGAGGCGGGAGTGCTTCTCCCGCCTCGGTATCGTTCATAATAGGTTGTTCAACTACTCGAATTATAAGTATTTTAAAGGATTCTGAATTTCGTCGTTCACATGGATCTCAAAATGAAGATGCGTGCCCGTCGAATTGCCCGTATTGCCCATCACGCCGATATCTTGTCCCTTTTCCACAATATCACCGACATTAACGCCAATCGAGTTGAGGTGGCCGTATAGCGTCTTGTAGCCGTTGTTATGGTCGACGATGATGGCATTGCCATAGCCGCTCTTCTGTCCGGCAAAAACAACGATGCCTTCGTCCGCTGCCATGATGGAGCGATCGGACGATACGAGATCGATGCCTTTATGCGTCCGGCCCCAGCGGCTGCCGAAGCCGCTGGTCAGCGTAGCCCCGTTGACAGGCCAATCGAAGGTTCCTGACCCTTCGCCGCGCACCACCTTCGTTCCACGCAAAATAATCTCGGGAATGGAAGGCTCGATTACCTCCTGCTCAATCCACTCTTCATGAGTCAGCTTGCCGTTATCCTTCGTTAGACGGTATGACATCCGCTTCAAGCCCTGCTTGCCCTTGCGCACGACCTTCGATTCGCCGGCGCGCATGTCCGGATCCTCCTTAATGATCCGCTGCGGCTCCGTCACCAAATATTCGCTGTATGCTTCCACGGTCTTCACCGTAATCATAGGCTTCGCATCGGTCAGATCCAACTCTTGCCCCGGCTTCAGCACTTCTTCCCCGACGTTCGGGTTGTTGCGGTAGATCGTCTCCAGCGGCACATTCTGCTTTTGGGCAATCGTAGAGAGCGTGTCGCCCTCCTTCACCGCATAATTGACCGGCTTGGTTACGCCAGTCGTCAGCATCCGGAGCGCCTCCTCCGGCTGCAGCACCTGCAGCGGATCGGTATTGCTCTCCTCCATGCTTACCCGCTCGCGGAACTCGACCGACTCCACGCGGGACATCGCCTTCGTCGCATTCGCGGAACGGACCGGCGCAGACAGCACCTTGACCTCCTTGGCCGACGTGCCTGCGCCTGCCTTGCCGGAATACTTCGACTTAATCTGGGCGAGAATCTTCTCTGCCGTCGCCTCATCCTTCACGATGCCGATGCTCTTGCCGTTCACCTTGAGCTGGACGCCAGCCGCATACGGCTTCAGCACACTATCCAGCTTGGCAACCGTCTCTTCCGTCGTCGGCTTCGCCTTGAAGCCGGAATCCGGCTCCGTGCGGATATTCTTCGTATCGATCTGGATATGCGCGTTCGGATATTTCTCTTGCTCTTCCTGCTGCTTCTTCGCATAGAACGACTCCAGCTCGTCCACATTGGAGACCGTTCCCAACCATTCACTATTGTTATATACGTGAAAATACGCTACCGTATTGGCATGAACATAGGCGGTTCCGCCCCAGATCGAAGCAGCGATAAGCGCCACCCCTCCCAGAGTCAGACCGAGTTGCTTTTTATAAGCAGCGATCCACTGCTGGGCGGATTCCGGCATCATCCGACGCCACGCTGCCTTTATTTGTTGCCACCGGCTGGCTGAGTCCGAATGCTTCTCATCCGTCCGGTGATCGCTATCGTAACGTTCCATGTCAGTCTCCTTTTTGATTCACATCTGATATCAAGACTTCTAGCGCCGATTACATCGGGACATCGATCGGTGGCCATACATGCCTGTATGCGACGTACCGGCAAGGCTCGATCCCCTGTATCCGTATCCATTCTGTCTCTGCATCATTCTGCGGACCCCGACAAATGGTTAAAGTTTTGTCATCTTTTTTTCACCTTTTCTACTGTAACATAGGTCGAAAGAACAATGCAACTGACGAAAAAAATGGGCAAAATTAAGGAGCTTTCCGGTTTTTAACGAAAAAACACGGTTACGGCGCACCTGCTATGCAAGATGCGCCATAACCGTGTTTTTTATTCATGAATTGGGAAGCTGCCGCTTCTCGATTAAGCAGCCCGGCCCGGTTAGATTTAAGGAGTTCCTTCCGGATCGCCCGCTTGGCCATTCGTCTTCGATGATGAGAGTGGCTCTTCCTCCGTTTCAGGCTTGCCTTTCAACCATTCGAGTATCTGACCATATTCCTCGTCATTCAAATATTTTGCCAATATCTGCTCGGCTTCCGTCAGTTCCGCCGCCGTCAAGCCGTCCTCCATCAGCGTGGACAACCGCTGCATCTCCTCTTGGGGCAGCTTCTTCATCAGAGCCGCGAACAGCTGCTCCTTGTCGGATGCCGGAATCTCCTCTTTATTGCGGGTCAACGCATCGGGGGAGATGACAACCCGCTCCCGCTCAGCCGCTTCGGCGGAAGAGATTCCGCCCATCACAGGCAGTGCTCCGTCACCAGGCTCCTCCTTTGGCGGATCGGAAGTTTCCTTACCTGCTGCCGGGGCTTGCGGAGTCTTCGGCTTCTGCTTGCTGTTGTCCTGCTGCGCCTTGCCACCGCCTCCGAACAGCTCCCCCCACATCGTGGTGAGCGTGAGAGAAGACCGCTCAATCGGAATTTGAAACGTGTTCAGCGCCGATTGAATATAACGATCGACGACAACCGCCGTCGTGGCTATCGTGATGAAGCCGGATAATACACTGACCGTCACGATGATGGCGATCAGTCGGAAAATGCGTAGCGTCATACGCATAAATGATGCCTCCCAGCCAGCTACCCGTCCGTCTAGCAATGGAAGAGAGAACGGGTAGAGTTGCATTTGTCTTACTTCCTAGTATGCCCACAAATGCGCAAAAAAAACCGGCCGTTCCTCTCAGGAACAACCGGTTAGCATCACTTCTCTTCATTCATTAACTTATCGATAGATTGGACGAACTTGGTTCGTCTGTTCGCGATTGCGCCCGACCGAGAAGATCGAGATCGGAATGCCTGTCAGCTCCGATACCCGCTTCACATAGTTGCGGGTGCTCTCCGGCAGATCTTCCATCGTCTTGCATTGCGAGATGTCTTCCATCCAACCCGGCATTTCCTCGTAGATGGCTTCGCATTCCGCGAGCATATTCAAGCTCGCAGGATAATGCTCAATCACCTGGTCACGGTATTTGTAAGCCGTGCAGATTTTGACCGTCTCCAAGCCAGTCAGCACGTCCAGCGAGTTCAGGGACAACCCGGTAATGCCGCTTACCCGGCGCGCATGGCGCACGACGACGCTATCGAACCAGCCGACGCGGCGGGCACGTCCGGTAACGGTGCCGTACTCATGTCCCGCTTCGCGGATGAAGTCTCCCGTCTCGCAGTTCAGCTCAGTCGGGAATGGTCCGTCCCCTACACGTGTCGTATAAGCCTTGGCCACGCCAATAACCTCTTCGATCTTGGAAGGTCCCACGCCCGAACCGATGCAGACGCCGCCTGCCGTCGGATTAGAAGACGTAACGTACGGATAGGTGCCTTGGTCGATATCGAGCATGACGCCTTGCGCCCCTTCGAACAGCACCTTTTGGCCGGCATCGATCGCGTCGTTCAGCACGACGGACGTGTCGACGACATACTTGCGGATCGCATCCGCATATTGCAGATATTCGTTCAGCGTCGCTTCAATATCCAGTTCTTCGCCGCCGTACATTCGGATCAATTCGTTCTTCTCTTTCGCGAGATGGCGGAATTTCTCTTCAAATACGTCCTTGTCGAGCAAGTCAACGATGCGAATGCCGTTGCGCGCGGCTTTGTCCATATAGGCAGGTCCGATCCCCTTGCGGGTCGTCCCGATTTTGTTCGGTCCTTTGCGTTCTTCCTCCAACCCGTCCAACACCATATGATATGGCATAATGACATGCGCGCGATCGCTGATGCGGAGATTGTCGGTCGAGAAGCCATTATCGTGAATATATCCAATTTCTTCGATTAACGCCTTTGGATTGACCACCATGCCGTTTCCGATGACACAGATTTTATCCGTGTAGAAGATGCCGGATGGTATTAGGCTCAGCTTATACTTTTTATTATTGATTAGGATCGTGTGCCCCGCATTGTTACCGCCTTGATATCGCGCTACTACATCTGCGCTTTCGGCGAGGAAATCGGTGATTTTCCCTTTCCCCTCGTCACCCCATTGGGTTCCTACGACGACTACTGTAGACATTTTCATACCCCCGTCGGGTGTTCACACACCAATATTCGCTGCATTCTTCTGAAGGCAGCATTTTAAGTGTATCAGCGTTAGAAGATGAAGTCAATAAAAAAGCGAACGTTACGTACCGGCCACATATCAATGTTCGGAAAAGTAACGCTCGCACGCTATGAATTCCATTAAATGTCTATCCCGTAGGCATTTCATGATGACTGCGTTCGTAGCTTACGAATTTATTGAAATTTTTGAGGAAGACGAGCTCGACGGTCCCAACCGGACCGTTCCGCTGCTTGGCGATAATGATCTCGATGATGTTCTTCTTCTCGGTATCCTGATTGTAATAATCATCGCGGTACAGGAACGCGACGATATCGGCATCCTGCTCAATCGAACCGGATTCCCGCAAGTCGGACATCATCGGGCGCTTATCCTGGCGCTGCTCCACGCCCCGGCTCAGCTGCGAGAGGGCGATGACAGGAACCTCAAGCTCCCTGGCAATCTGCTTCAGCGTCCGGGAGATCTCGGATACTTCCTGCTGCCGGTTCTCTCCCGGCTTGCCGCGGCCATGAATGAGCTGCAGGTAGTCAATCAGAATCATGCCGAGCCCGCGCTCTTTCTTCAGGCGGCGGCATTTCGCCCGGATATCGGCGACGGTCACGCCCGGCGTGTCATCAATATAGACTTCGGCCTCGGACAGCGCCGCAATCGACATCGTCAGCTTCTCCCAATCGTCATCCTCCAGTTGTCCGGTGCGCAGCCGGCCCGCATCCACGTTCGACTCCGCGCAGATCATCCGCTGAACGAGCTGTGAGGCGGACATCTCCAGACTGAAGATCGCCACCGTCTCCTTCGCCCGCACGCCGACATTCTGGGCGATATTGAGCGCGAACGCGGTCTTCCCTACCGAAGGACGAGCCGCCACGATAATGAGGTCGCTTCGCTGGAAGCCTGACGTCATCTTGTCCAGATCGGGGAATCCCGACGGAATCCCCGTCGTCCCGCCCTGATGCTCGCTCAGGAACTCGACCCGCTCGTAGACATCCATCAGCACATCCTTAATCGCGATGAAGCCGCTGGACGAACGGCGATTCGATATTTCCAGAATCCGCCGCTCCGCATCGCTTAGCAGGCCGGAGACATCCTCGCCTCCGGAATAGCCTTCGCTCACGATCTGGGTCGCGGTCCGGATAAGGCGGCGCATCATCGACTTCTCTTCGATGATCTGCGCATAGTAATCGACATTGGCCGCGGTCGGCACCGCGTTGGCCAGCTTCGTCAGATACGAGATACGGCCGACATCCTCCAGCTGCTGCTTCGCCTGCAGCTTGGCCGTCAGCGTAATCAGATCGACAGGCTGATTTTCCTCGCCGAGCTCAATCATCGCCTCGTAGATCATTTGGTGAGCCGGATCGTAGAAGTCCTCCGGCTGAATCCGTTCCATCGCCGTAATCAAGGCTTCGGATTGCAGCAGAATCGCCCCGAGTACCGCTTGCTCCGCCTCCAGATTTTGCGGCGGAATTCGATCAACGAACAAGTCGTTCATCTTATTCCTCCGTGACGTGAACCTTCACTGTCGCCTTTACATCCGGGTGCAGCTTTATGGTTACATTCGTATAGCCGAGCGAACGAATCGGTTCGTCCAGTTCGATCTTACGCTTATCGATTTTGAGCTTCATCTTGCTGAGCGCTTCCGCGATCTGCTTCGTCGTAATCGCCCCGAACAGGCGGCCGCCTTCTCCGGCCTTCGCCGACAGCGGTACCGTCGTCTCATTCAAGGTCGCAGCGAGCTTCTCCGCATCCAGCTTCTCCTGCTCCTTGCGTTTCTGCTCCGATTTATGCTGTTGCTCCAGGGTCTTCAGATTGCCGTCCGTCGCCGGACGCGCAAGTCCCTGCTTGAACAGGAAGTTCTGCGCATATCCTTCGGAGACTTCCTTGATTTGCCCCTTCTTGCCTTGTCCTTTAACATCCTGCAACAAAATGACTTTCATTCGAACAGCCCCTCTTCCGCATCAATTTCTTCGAGCACGCGTCTCAGCGTGGCCTCCGCTTCCTCCAACGGACACGCCAACTGCACGGCCGCATTGGTCAGATGGCCGCCTCCGCCCAGCCGCTCCATCACCACCTGG
Organism: Paenibacillus thiaminolyticus; assembly: GCF_003591545.1. Taxonomy (GTDB): domain Bacteria; phylum Bacillota; class Bacilli; order Paenibacillales; family Paenibacillaceae; genus Paenibacillus_B; species Paenibacillus_B thiaminolyticus_A. The sequence goes on along the minus strand of NZ_QYZD01000009.1, from coordinate 21,465 downwards.
ACATTCATCTGCCCGAGCGATCGCGCGCTAATCCCGATGAGTCCGTCCGGACGTTCGCTAATGACGAACGATGCCAGCACATCGGTCATATTCAACAGCGTATCAGCTACCTGCGCGATGAGCAACTGTGAATATTTGCGTCCTGGCTCCGTTACCGCGACCGCAATATGCCCGTACAGCATTTCCGCCCGCCGGATAATCTCGGCCTTCTCGATATATTCATCGAGATCCTGCTTCAATACACGCTGCACGAGCAGCGGATCGGCGCCTTGACGGCGGAGGAAGCTGGCCGCATCGAAGGTGCGTGAACCGGTCCGCAGCGTGAAATGCTTCGTGTCCACCGTTATCCCCGCCAGCAGCGCCGTCGCTTCCAGCGCGCTCAAGTTAATCCGGTTATGGATATATTGCAGCAGCTCCGTGACAAGCTCGGCCGTGGATGACGCATACGGCTCCAGATAGACAAGCACCGCATCATTGATGAATTCCTCGCCGCGTCGATGATGATCGATGACGACAATCCGTTCCGAGCGCAGCAGCTTCGGCTCTTCCACTAAGGAAGCTTTATGCGTATCGACCACGACGACCAGGCTGGCCTCGGTAATCATCTCCACGGCTTCGCCCCGGGTAATGAACCGGGACCAGAGAATCTCGTCCTTCCGCAGCTGATCCACCATCCGGTCGATAGACGGATTGCTGTCGTCCAGTACGATAAACGCCTCAACCCCAAGCATCCGGCACGCGTGCAGCACGCCGATTGCCGAACCGATTGCATCCGTATCCGGCACTTTATGCCCCATAATGAACACGGCGTCGCTCTGCTGGATGAAGTCGCGCAGCGCATGTGCGATGACGCGGGCACGCACTCGCGTCCGCTTCTCGACCGCGTTCGACTTGCCTCCATAGAAAGACAGCCGCTGGCCCATGCGGACAGCAACCTGATCCCCGCCCCGGCCCAAGGCGATATCGAGGCTCGATTGAGCCATCCGGCCGAGCTCGGCAATACTGTCTGCTCCGGCCGCAATCCCCATGCTGAGCGTAACCGGGAGCTTATTGCCGAACAGCACCTCTCTCACTTCGTCCAGAATCGCGAACCGCGTCTGTTCCAGCGCCTTTAAGGTCTGTACATCCATGACCAGGAAGTACCGCTCGGAAGAAAGCCGCCGAATCAGAATTCCGTTCTCCGCCGCCCATTCTGTAATCTGGCCGGCGACACGCGCGATAAGCCCGGTCCGCTGCTGGTCCTCCATGCCTTGAGTTGACTCTTCCAGGTTATCCATAATGACCGTTCCGACGACGATCCGTTCTTCCTCATACCGCTTGCGGAGGGTCCATATCTCGGTAATGTCCGTGAAATAGACAACCCGCTCCCCCGGCACGATATCCGCATGGACGATGCGTCCGCCGATGAACAGCTCCTGTGAGTGCTCCGAGTCCTTGCCGGACTGGAGCTGAGGGAAAACCTCCCCGAGTTCATCGCCGACCAGTCCGTCCTGCTCCACAAGCTGCGCCACATAAGCATTATGCCATTCGATGACCCGGTTCTCGCTATACAGGAGAATGCCGTAGGGCAGATCGACGATGGCGCTCTCTCCGGCCCGCTTGACGCGAAGCCCCAGCGTGGTCAGATACAATTCGGTTTCTTGCCGGAATTTGTGTTCCGCCGCCAGTGAAGCCACGGCCAATGCGGCAATCCCGGCAAAGGCAAGCAAGCCGACCATCCAGTTGTAATAAGCGAGGACGCTCGTGACCACGACCAGCAGCACGAACGTCCAGATGATATGCTTGAAATACCAGCGTTGGAACAACATTTTAGGCATAGCTTCTCACCCTACGCTTTTGGCTTGGACATGGCCTGTCGAAGCGGAAAGGCCAGATCCACGATTCCGATAATTCGCAAGATGCCATGGAGCAACGGCACAAAGATGACTGCAATGGTAAAAGCGACCGGAATGACCTTGTTCCATTTGCGCGAATGCGCCAGGAAGAACAGGAATCCGATGCCTTGCACCATGAAAGCGATTTGAAGCAGCGGGACCAGGTTGATCAGGATTAGAGTCAGGAAGCTTCCTGACGACTTCTGCACGATCAGATCCAGAATGATCGTAATTAAGTAGTACCAGATCAAGGCGCGCGGCAGCATCCACTGCCGCACCGGCTTCAGCTTCTGCACCGGAATGCCCTGCGCCGTCAGCAGCGCCCGGCTAATCGCATACGTGATCGTACCCATATAGAGCGCGCCGATAATAAGCATGAACGGGATCATTTGGCTGAGCAGGAGAACGAATTGCTCCTTCATCTCCTGCGTCAGATCCGCCGGGAACAGCGAAGTCTGCTGCAATCCAGCCATGCTCTCGGTCATCACTGACATAATGTACTGATACACATTGAAGTCGAATGCGAGCTTGGCAAGCGCCAACAGGAGCAGCGATTCCACGAGGAATGTAGCCGTTCCCGCGACATATACGTTCAAGGCCGGTCGCTTCTGCTTGAACATATGACCGAATACGATTCCCGGAATCATAAAATATACACCCGTCAGCACGCCTGCCATCCCGAAGCCGCCGAGCAGAAAATAAACAATCAATAACAATGCCGCCCCATGCAGAATAAATCCGCGCAGGGATTGTGTTGCGTAGAGCATGACAAACGGCACCGCCATAAGACTCATCGTCAACACCATAATCGGTTGTAGGATGGATAATAACAATACGAGCGCCGCAACCGCCCATGCTAACGATGACCAGCGATATTTCAACCTATTCACCTCTTGAGAAGCTCTTCTTCCCTCTTGGTTCTATCCCGTTCGTCACGCAAGAACCGGGGCTAACTTCCTTATTTTTTCCCTGTCCCCAATAAAACCGTCATTCTTCATTATACCATATTTACTTGATATTCATGGCTTTCGACGTGAACTGCTCGCAATATTCAATAATTTGGCTGCGCCGGACAATGCCGATGAAGCGGTTCATATCGTCAACGACCGGAACGAAGTTCTGCACCTTGGCCAACTTGATCAGATCCTCCATATTCGAATCGATGCGTACCGTTTTATGGCGCACATTCAAGGGCACATCCTTCAGCACAAAGCGCGATGCGTTCTCGAAGGTGATGCTCCCATTCGAATTCTTCATATGCCACAGCAGGTCTCCCTCGGTAACCGTCCCCACGAATTCCCCTTCATCATTCAGTATGGGTACAGCGGTATAGCGATGATGCTCCATTTTTTCCAAGGTTTGACGCAAGGTGGCGCTCACCGTCAAACATACGACTTCATGTTTGGGTGTCAAGAAAAAAGCAATATTCATCCGCGTGGTCTCCTCCTCATGTCAAGCAGGGGCCATTTTTCTCCCTAAGAATAAATTAACACATTTCCCTTATCAAAAACAAAGAGTCAGCCGCAATCACGACTGACTCGATCCGTTTTAATCTTCCTTCACTTCACGCGGTTCCATCAGATCGGCCTTCTTCGTGTTCGGATCCAGCCAATTATCAAGGAGCGTCTTCACATAATCCATATCATCTTCATCGACCATATAGTACCACACATTGCTCATCATCTTGCCGTCGCCATGCAGCATATAGCTGCTCAATTGCGGCGTATCCGACTGCGTGAACATCGTTTTCGCCAGGTCAATCATGAATTTAGGACGAATATCGGTCGAGAAATTATTACCCATAATTTGAATAAGTTCTGGAATTCGGCCGATTTTATCCATTTCGATTGCCCGGTGCATGATGGCATTCAAGAAGATGCGGTGGCGCATCGTCCGGTTCATGTCGGAATCCTCACGATAGCGGACATAGTATAATGCTTCCTGTCCGTTGTAGATTGGCTTATTGGCCTCGATCCGGAATTTCTCATGGTTCGGGTCCTTGTTCACAATGTCTTCCTTAATCGGAAGCTCTACGCCATCCAATGCATCGACGACATCCTTCAAGCCCTCGAAGTTAATGGTCGCATAATGATCGACTTTATGCTTCAGCAGGTTCTCCACCGAGTCCATGCTCATCTTGGCCTGCCCGTAGGCGTAGGCATGGTTCAGCTTCGTCTCGAACCCTTTGCCGATAATCTCGGTGTACGTATCGCGCGGAATCGACAGCAGGAGTACTTTATTGTCTTGCGGCCGCACGACGGAATAAATGATGGTGTCCGAACGCCCGACTTCATTGCCGCGGGCATCGATGCCTAACAGCAATACCGAGAACGGCTCGGTAACCTTCCGGATAACTTCCTCTTTTCCTTCAATCGGTTTGTACGAATTCTCCAGTGTCTCCTCCACATGCCCCGACAGGAACATGTCGAACGCCAAGACCGCGATCTGTTTGCGGAAAAAAAATCCTCCGAAACCGATGATGGCGATGACCAGGAAGGCTATCCACCATTTTTTATATTTTTTCATGCTATCAACTTCTTCCTTTTTGATGAATTTGTAGCGCCCTGCCCGCTGCCTTGTTTTCTCTTTGCTGTACTTTCCTGGGCAAGTTCGTTTGCCGCACCCCTTTGCCGGATGATTACACAACTGATCAACAAATGAAACATCGCTTCTTCCCACCGCGTCTTCCCCATTAAGACGCAATTCGCGCGATGCATTCCTTTAGCATATTATGCTCCGGGACACGCCCTTGATGAATGGCGCATCCTACCGATCGACACTCGTTCAATCCGGTTCCCTCTTCCCGGTCGATCCAAGAAGCTGAAGCCGCCTTCTATTCATGTTCGGCTTACCCCTAGCTGCTCATGGTCCGATTTATCTATTTTTTAGCCTGTCGCATGAGTTGGAACCATGAGGTATTGCATTGGATCTTACCATACATTGTCGAATTACAGAAAACAACAAGTTTTATTTTACATGTATTTGATCAAAAAATAAAATACAGATTCGTCACAGTTTTGGTGTATATATTGAAAATATGGCAATAATTAATAGATTTTTAAGGGGAAATTTATGATTTTTTTGAGGTCAGACATGTAAATGAAGACATAAAAAAACAGCCGAGTCGTCGACCCGGCTGCTCTCTTGGATTACTCCGTTGTGTATGGCAGCAACGCTACTTGACGGGAGCGTTTGACCGCTACAGTCAACAAACGTTGATACTTTGCGCTTGTTCCTGTTACACGGCGAGGCAGAATTTTACCGCGCTCGCTGATGAATTTCTTCAACAGATCCGTGTCTTTGTAATCGATGTGCGTAATTTTGTTCGCAGTGAAGTAACATACTTTACGGCGCTTGTTGCGTCCTTTACGGCCGCTAAAACGACGCTCGCTGCGTTCGCCGCCTTCATTTTGCTTGAAGCTCATTCCATTCAGTCCTTTCCCTATTAAAATGGCAAATCATCATCAGATATATCGATCGGTCTGCCGTCGTCAGAGAATGGATCCGCTGCCGGACCGCGGGACTGGGACTGGGGCTGGTTAGAGCCGCCTCCGCCATATGGCCGTGAGTTATTGTTCGGCTGTCCGCCGCCATAACCTCCGCCCATATCATCACGACTTCCTCCGCTGTCGCGGTTGGACTCCAGGAATCGTACGTTATCGGCGATAACCTCCGTAACGTATACGCGCTTCCCTTCATTGTTGTCGTAATTGCGGACTTGGATTCGGCCTTCCACTGCCGTCAGCCGACCTTTACGCAAGTAATTGGCGCAAGTCTCTGCCAACTGCCGCCATGTAACCACCGGAATGAAATCCGCCTCGCGCTCGCCGCTCTGGTTCGAGAACGGACGATCGACCGCCAGCGTAAATTGCGTCACAGCAACCCCGGATGGCGTATAGCGCAATTCAGGGTCACGGGTTAGACGACCAATCAAGATCACGCGATTCAACATGTAATCCCCTCCTTCGACGTATCCTTACGAAATACGATGGTTGGCAATTAAGCCACGTCTGTTGTTACGAGATGGCGGATAACTTCGTCGGAGATCTTCATTTGACGCTCCAACTCGGCAACCACTGCAGGTTGTGCAGTGAAGTTCACGAGAACGTAGATACCGTCGCGGAACTTCTTGATCTCATAAGCAAGGCGGCGTTTGCCCATCACGTCGTGCTTCGTAATTTCCCCGCCTTCGTTAGAGATGACGCCTTGGAATTTGTCGACTGCAGCTTGGACAGCTTCTTGCTCGATGTCTGGACGAATGATGTACATCAATTCGTATTTGCGCATTTCACGTTCACCTCCTCTTGGACTTCAGGCCCCTGATCGGTGTGTCAGGAGCAAGGAGCGAGAAAACTCGCACTAAATAAATATATCAAAAACAGGGCTATGGTGCAAGCCATTCCTTTGTTGGCTTGGCATTTTTCATCCCGCATTACCGTCACCCCAGTAAGATGGGTTCCATGGGAGCCGTTTCTCTCCTACATTTCTCCACTCATGAATCTGCAACCGGACGCGAACAATACCATTGAAGAAGGGACAATTCTGCCGATGTCAGGAGGTGGCAAGGATGGGTGAACGCACCGAATTCGAGCCGGGAGACAAAGCGCCCAACGACGGTATCTATATGGAGGTAGGCGAAGCCAGCTTCCATACCGAGATTCAGGATCCGAAGCAGATTCGATTGAAAAAGGGCGAAACGTTTCCGGAGACGACCAACAAAGACCGCAAATGGAAAAAGAAATCACACGCTCTTACACACTAAATAAAATCTTCTGCGCATAAAATCGGCAATAACAGCCATAATAACGACTGACGGTGCAAAGCGAGGTGGGTTCCGTTGAACATTGCAGCGAAACAACCAAGTGATGACGCACACTTTACGATAGCATCATAAGAGAAGCGAGGGGATGTGCCAAAGACACTTTAGTCTGAATCACGAATCTTGTATGGTCTGCCATATATGATGAACCTGAGCCATCTGAAGAAGTGAAGTAAAGAAAGTCTAATCATGCACCGTCAACCAGGAAAGGACTCTGCAGCTGCGGAGTCCTTTCATTTGTGTACGTGGCGAGTCCAGAGTCACGGATTCACACAAATGCCAAATAAAGTAGACGTATAATAATCGCTATGCTAGACCGTGTACCTTGTGATTGGGCGGTCTATTTTTGTGTGTAGGTATATCAGCAGCGTCACGACAAACGTCAGTAACGCGAATATCCAAAGTGTAAACCAATTGATCTTATCAATAATAAAATACCTCCTACGCATAATCGCGTAAGAGGTACCGTATCAGTTAGTCGCCAGGCAAGCAGCCAACGGTCTAACGTATGTATTAGCCATTAGTTCCGGTATCCTACCAGAGGGTAGAACTAAAGTGAAAGTGGCGGAAAGGGTGGGATTCGAACCCACGCACGCTTTGACACGCCTAGCTGATTTCGAGTCAGCCCCCTTGGACCTCTTGGGTACCTTTCCACAGCACAATTCATTCTACCACATGGAATTTAAAAATGCAAGATGTTTTACTCCACTTTTTTTAGGTCTCCGTCTCTGCCGAACGAAGCACTTTTTTCATGCTTTTTTCGAACTTGGCCCGCGGAATGAGCACGCTGTGCTTGCAGCCTACGCATTTAATGCGAATATCCATCCCCATACGGATAATTTCCATTTCATTCGTGCCGCATGGATGCGGCTTTTTCATTTGCACGATATCTCCCAATTCAAATTGCTTACGTTCCATTCGTCGAGAACCCCTTTCCTTCAAAGTTTTCGATCACTGCCGTGTCCTCCTCTTTCTGGTGCTGCGACTTTCTAACCTCCAGATTGATGAGTCTGGACACCTGCGCCTGGGTGAACGGCTTGCATTCCGCGATGATGCGTATCGTTGTCTCGGTGCGGGTCATCGTCTGAATGCCGAGCACCTGCGGCTGCCGAATCACATTCGGCTCACGCACCGGCAAGGCTGCCAATATATTCTCCATTCGCTGAACCGCCGCATCGACATCTTCATCCGCGGCGATGACGACGTCCACCACCGCTAATGAATTGCTGATCGAATAGTTGGTTACGTCCGTAATGCTTCCATTGGGGATAATATGTATCTCCCCTGTCCAACTGCGTATCCGCGTAGACCTTAGCCCGATCATTTCCACCGTTCCCTGGAACTGTCCGACCTTGACAACGTCCCCTACGGCGAATTGATCCTCGAAGATGATGAAAAATCCAGTCATCACGTCCTTGACCAAGCTCTGCGAGCCGAAGCCGATTGCAAACGTAACGACCCCTGCCCCTGCCAGCAGCGGCGCCAGATTGACGTTGAACTCCATTAAGATGAACATAATCATCGTGAAATTCAGAGTCAATGAGGTGACATTTTTGAGCAGCTTCACAATCGTGAGCAGCCGGCGCGGGTTAAGCGCAAGATTGCCCCTTCCCTTCTTGTTTATGGTTCGGTCAATCATGCGGAAAAGCACCTTGATTCCAATCCGGGAGATGAGAATAATGAGCACGATCCGAATGGACTTAATAAGAAGCCATTCCCATGTGGAAGGATCCGTTATCCAGTCCATCATCTGATGCTGCCATTTCTGAAATATGCCGACCGTCTGTTCGATGTTCTGCTCCATCATGTTGGTATCTGCCGGTTCTGCCTGCAGCATCGTCTCACTCCTCTACCGATTCTATCAATTGAATATATTGACCCTCTTGCTTATAGAATATCCCGCGAATCTCAACCCGCTCGGTTCGAATCAGCGTGCGGACCGCCTCCAGATCGTCGGGCTGGAACTGAATGGACAGCGCGCATCCTGCCGTTATCTGCGCCGGCGTCGGACAAGTATCAATATCCAGCTCAAGATACTCCATCAGCATTTCCATTCGCAGCGCATGCTGGGTAGAATCAAAGGCCAGCAGCCATTCTTCCGCCTCCATTCCATTCATAACGGTGCACCCTTCCTTAACAGTATGATTTCCTTCTTGCGAGTATAAAACTCCTCTTTCATCCATATACTAGTTACTACTATTTCGTAGAAACGGAGGTTGCGCCGTGAGTTATTCTCTCTTTAATTCTCCCGCTCCAATAGATTGTCCTCCATGCAAAGTGGATTATAACACACCGGAAGCGCTGACGACGCTGGTCCGTTCCTGCCGCGATCACTTGCGCATGCGCGCGCCTTACCAATCGCTGACGGTTGTATGCATTGGGACCGATCGTTCCACCGGAGATTGTCTTGGTCCGCTTGTCGGCACGTATCTGGGCAAAATAGCCACTTCCCAGTACCGTGTCTTCGGGACGCTGCAGCAGCCGGTCCATGCCATGAATTTGCAGGACAAGCTGGATGAATTGCGGCAGGAGGATCCAACGACCTTCATCTTGGCTGTCGATGCCTGCCTTGGCCAGAGCAGCAGCGTTGGCGCGGTTCAGATCCAGCATGGCCCTGTCCGACCGGGCGCAGGGGTGAATAAACAATTGCCCCCGGTCGGCGACATGCACATTACTGGCATCGTCAACGTCGGAGGCTTCATGGAATATTTCGTGCTCCAGAATACTCGGCTTCATCTGGTCATGAGCATGGCCGAACTGATCGGAGAAGTGATTCATCAATCGATCGTAGGGATAACCCCTGTCAACTAATCTCTGTCTGCCTTCGCCGAGGCGGCTTGTCCACGGCTGGCTGCCGCCGCTTCAAGGGCCTGCTTTTCTTCCGGTGATAAGGAATATGTGGATTGGCCTTTCTCCACAGGCTTCGCGTATACATAGGAATGATCCCGGCCATGAATGCCTGTCAGCACAATGCCGTCTTGTTCATCGTTGATCCAGGCAACCGAGAAGCTCAGTTCGCTCCCATGCTCTGCAAAGGCGTTGTAACGCTGAATGCCGACATGGGACTTCATTCTGGCTGCGGCTCCTTCCAGCTGCTGAATGCGCCGTTGATGCTGCTCGATTCCGCTCCGCAACCGGTTCATGTCATCATGCATGCTGGACAGCACCAGATCGAGCTGCTCGACTCCGCTCTCCCCCATGATGGACATGTATTTCCGCCGCAGCTTACGAAGCTTCACGCCCTGAATCCATACTAATAATAGTAACATAAGAGATAACCCTGCCGTACACAGTACGACCAGCGGTAACCATTCATTCCATAATTCATTCATCATAGGTCTCTGTTCTCTCCTGCCTCTAGCTTATCCGATGCATAACCAATGTAGAGCTTCCGTTACCTTTTCGATATCTTCCTCTGTCGTATTCCAACCGACACTAATCCGCAGAGCGCCGGACTCCAACGTCCCCGCTGCCCGGTGGGCCGCAGGAGTGCAATGGTATCCCGCCCTCACCGCAATGCTGAATTCGCGATCGAGACGATGGGCCAGGACGGAACTATCGATACGATCACTGATCAGGGATACGATTCCCGTCCGTGGCTGCCCGAGCGCAGGACCAAGAACATGCAGGCCTGGCAGCCGTTCGATCGATTCCATCAGCTTCTGAGCCAGTTCCCACTCCTTCTTATACCTGGCCTCCACCGTCTCCTGCAGTACATATCGTACCCCTGCTTCCAATCCGGCGATACCGACCGTATTCGGCGTCCCCGCTTCATAACAGTCCGGCCGCGTGGCAGGGTGAACCGCTTCATCGGAATAGCTTCCCGTGCCGCCCTGTACGAGAGGATGGACATCGAGATAAGGGTCAATGTATAGCCCGCCGGTTCCCTGTGGTCCAAGCAGACCTTTGTGGCCGGGAAAAGCAAGCATATCAATCCCAAGCGCCGCCACCGATATGGGCAGCAGACCTGCCGACTGGGCAGCATCCACAAGCAGCTTCGCGCCATAATCATGCGCAATGGCCGCAATCTCCCCTACCGGCTGAATGGAACCGAACAGATTGGAGCTATGATTGCAGATGACGAGCCGGGTATGAGGCTTCATGGCCTGCCGAATCTGATGAAGATCAACCGTTCCGGATGCATCCGCTTCGACATAAGTGACCTGAACCCGATGATGGCGTATCAGCCACTCCAGTGGACGAGTAACCGAGTTATGTTCCACACCGGTTGCTACGACATGATCCCCTGGCCGGATGTAGCCATGAATAGCGGTGTTCAACGCCATCGTCGTATTGGCCGTCCAGGCAATATCTACCGGATTGGCCACCTGGAACAGCTTAGCGACCGCCATTCTCGCATGAAGAATGCGCTTGCCTGCCTTCACGGACATCCGATGCCCGCCTCTCCCCGGATTCCCTCCTTCTTCCAGCATCGACCGCTGCATCGCTTCCATGACGCATGCTGGCTTGGGCCACGAGGTGGCTGCATGATCCATATAAATGATCGGAGGCGCATCCTCTCTTCCGCGCATCTCATCCACCTCATTCTACCTATAACTTTACCTGATCCCGGCATGGACAAATAGAACATTTTTGTAACCTTTTCTATCCCAATATTTCCCTGGAAATAAGCTGTTTTTAGCCGAAATCTGTCCGGCAAAACCTCGTCTCAAAAAGAAAAAAACTGGCATTCTTAGTTTAATCCTTTGGGCAAAGGATGACAACCAAGTGTCCAGCTTTTTGCAAAAATTATTATTTGGAAGAAACGGTCTGCAGCAATTCCAGCAATCGCTCCAAATCCTGCTTGCTGAAATACGCAATCTCAATTTTTCCTTTGTCTTTATTTTGCTTAATCCGGACCGTGGTGCGGAATTGTTCGCGCAGGTTCTCCTCTACTTCATGCAGATATGGATCATGGCGAACAGCCTTTGGCTTTTCTGCCGGCTTGTTTTTCTGATGAAGCTGCTGTATCGCCTCTTCCAGTTGTCTGACGCTCCAGCCTTGCTCAATCGTCGACTTCGCAAGCTGCTTCACTTTCGTCGTATCTTTTACACCTACGATAGCTCGTGCATGTCCCATCGATAGTGTTCCACGTGAAACATATTCCTTTACTTCTTCCGGAAGCTGAAGCAATCTTAGGAAATTAGCAATATGCGAGCGTGATTTCCCTACCTTTACAGATAGCTCCTCCTGCGTAAGCGAGAATTGATCCATCAGACCTTGGTAGGCGAGCGCAAGCTCAATTGCATTCAGATTTTCCCGCTGCAGGTTCTCAATGAGGGCAATTTCCATCACTTGCTGATCGGAAAAGGTGCGAATCACCGCCGGTATCGTTGCCAACCCGAGCAATTGCGAAGCCCGGTAACGCCGCTCTCCTGCAATGATTTCGTAGCCTTTGACGACGCTCCGAACAATAATCGGTTGGATGACACCATGCTGCTTAATCGACTCGGCCAACTCCTGAATCGATTGTTCATCGAAGTTTTTGCGCGGCTGATAAGGATTTGGGCGCAATTGCTGCAAGGAGACTTCCGTAACCTTATCATCGTCGTTCACGGATAAGGAAGGAATGAGTGCATCCAAGCCGCGTCCTAAACGCTTACTCATATGAAATCACTTCCTTCGCAAGTTCCAAATATACCTCGGCGCCTTTCGATTTCGGATCATACGTCATAATCGACTGTCCATGCGACGGTGCTTCGCTCAGACGGATATTCCGAGGAATGATCGTTTGATACACCTTTTGCTGGAAATACTTTTTCACCTCTTCGATGACTTGAATGCCCAGATTCGTACGAGCATCCAGCATCGTCAACAGCACGCCCTCAATTTGCAAGGACGTATTGAGATGTTTTTGCACCAGTCTTACTGTATTGAGCAGTTGGCTCAATCCTTCTAAGGCATAGTACTCGCATTGAATCGGAATAATGACGGAATGAGAAGCCGTCAGCGAATTAATCGTCAAAATCCCTAATGACGGCGGACAATCAATCAATATATAATCATACAAATGGGCCACAAGCTGCAATGACTTCTTCAGCCGGACTTCCCGTGAAATCGTCGGCACCAGTTCAATCTCGGCCCCTGCCAATTGAATTGTGGCCGGTATAATATGCAAGCCTTCGACCATCGTAGGAACGATCGCATCTTTGGGATGGACGTCATTAATGATGACATCATAAATGCAGTTGGCTACATCCGCTTTATTAATCCCTACTCCGCTTGTCGTATTGCCCTGCGGATCGATATCTACCAGTAATACCCGCTTACCTTGCAACGCCAAACCCGCACCCAAATTCACCGTCGTCGTGGTCTTCCCGACGCCGCCTTTCTGGTTGGTAATGGCAATGACCTTAGCCATTCCTCTTCACCTCAATGTTGATTCTTTCTGCCTTATCCAGCTGCATCGAGACTTCAATTGCTTTCCTATGCAATAAAAAGAGCGGCGTCTTGGCTGCCGCCCTAACGTTCCGCCATGCGAACAACACCAACGTCTTCATCCGATTGTAAGCAACGGTAGACATGCAGCACATGATTGGACTTCAAGACGTGATTTTATCGTTTCGGAATTTTAATCACAATTTCATAATGGTCCTCATGATCCGTCTCATCCGTTTTAATCTTCAGACCGGATCCGGATACCATATCAATCGACTGGCGAATCGTGTTCAAGGCCAAGCGTACATCTTTCGTGAACGAAATACGTTTCGTCTTTTTGGCCTTATTGACTTCTTTATAGAAAGCGACTCTCGCTTCCGTCTGCTTCACATTCAGTTCCTTCGTAATGATCTCATTCAATAGCTTGAGCTGCCATTCTTCCGAATCGAGACTCAACAGTGCCCGGGCATGACGTTCCGTCAACTTGCGTTCCATCAGAGCTGTCTTGACTGCTTCAGGAAGTTGAAGCAACCGAATCTTGTTGGCTATTGTCGATTGGCTCTTGCCTAATCGCTGCGCCAGGCTTTCTTGTGTCAGATCATGGAGATCAATCAGCTTCTGGTAAGCAACCGCTTCCTCGATCGCGGTCAACCCTTCACGCTGCAAATTCTCAATCAGGGCGATGGATGCCGCTTGGGAATCGTTAATCTCTCGAACAATCCCCGGGATGGTGTCCATATCTAGCTTTTTCACGGCCCGCCAACGCCGCTCCCCGGCAATAATCTCGTACTTGCCGTTACGCCGCCGAACCACGATCGGCTGAATTACACCATGGGTCTTGATCGTCTGACACAATTCATCAATTCGTTCATCATCAAAAATGGTACGCGGCTGATAAGGGCTGGTGACAATCTCGTTCACCGGAAGCTGTTTAACCTCATCCAGCGCTCCCCGCTCTGCAAAACCGAATAACCGAGACAGTTGTTCTTTCATATCCGATAATACCACCTAACTTCAAAATAATGCCAGACACTTGAAGAAGCGGCAGTTGCTCTGCTCCATCGGATTGTATAATCCGTAATCCATACCTACATGAAAAGCCTACCCGTGCTATATCCATGCTGATGCATAAATACAGCTATCCTCTATCCTATCTATTCTCCAAGCAGGCACCTATTTCCTGCAAGTAGAGAACATAAACGAAAAATTTGTTCCACGTGGAACAAATCACCAATTCCATTGGCACCCATTTCTGCTCTACTTTACATGATACCATGATGTTCCTGCGTTTCATAGATATTCTCGGAACGTTTCATTCCCCTTCCAAGCCCAAGATGCTATGACTGCACGTAACACCATAATCTTTACTAAGAAGTCTTCACGTTCCCGCCTTCATAGAAAATTCCTCCTTATTTTATTGTCCAGGGACATCTACCCATAATCAGTTGTCTACCACTGTTTTCATTAAACCATCAATTGATGGATCGTAAGACCGCTTACTTTTAAATCCGCAATTTGCGTCTCCCATTTATGACGACTCTGTATCTTGTCCATTTGCCTCTTTCGATTATACTCATTTTCTTGTGAATCGACCTAGTGCGAGAGGTATTATTTTGCTTACGATGAGGAAAAAACGGGGAGGCTATTTAAGCCTCCCCAATTTTATGAACGAATAATTAATTGATGAAATGGATAGTTTTTAATTTCGCGGTATAGAATGACTCTCCCTAATAGGACCGTAGCTTGCCATTTACCTTCTGGTAGATTCTTTAAAATCAATAATAGAAGGTCTCTAACAGTCATGTTCTCATGGGGAATAGTTATAGGTATATCGAGTTCTTCCTGATACTCTTTTTTTTCAAATCTGAATGTATAGGGCAGATTTACAGACAATATTCTTAGCAACTCATAACATCTGACAGTTTTTTCGGGCACAAGAGCTAATGGAATATCGATATCAATTGGATACTGCTTATCAAAGTTGGCCGGCTCCTGTGTATCCCTCTTTCTTCCAGGGTCATTGCTTCCAAATCCAGAGTAATTCCAAGGAGCTTCAAAGTGTTGAATTAACATCCCTTCAAGATCGGCGTTTTTAAAAACGGGTATAGAAATAGCTTTAAAAGAAATGGAATGAGGGTCAAGGTTTTTACGATGCTGAATATGAATTGCATGGCGTGTTAATCGATTTTGAAAGCCTGCTTGCGAGTCAGTTTTACCTACATACATAACATTATCATCCTGTAAAAGTAAATAGACTCCATTTCTCTTCACGGGTATTGTAGCAATATTTACGTACGTTAGAGGCGCCGCACCTACACTTTCAATGAATGGAGGTAAATCTCTTTTGAAGGCACGCTCTAGATCAAGTTCGAATTCGTCAAAGCCGGGTATCAGCAAAATCTATACACACCTTTTTAAACTCTTTTTTTGTAGTTCAGCTTGCTTTAAAGCATCATATATTTGCTTGGCGACTTGAGCGGCTAAATCCATCGGTACCGCATTGCCGATTTGTCTCATCGCCTCACTCCAAGAGCCTTGGAAAATGTAACTATCGGGAAAGGTCTGTACTCTTGCTGACTCTCTTACCGTCAGATACCGGTATGTACCATCGGGAAAAGCAATCATATTTTCCCCTCCTGGCACCCCGTGTGCACCGGCTTTAAGTGTTTTCGACGGTTCGTCCAGAACACTTCCAGTATGTCCGGGGTAAGGTTTGGCACCTGGTTGATAAATATGATTAGCAATACTTGTTTCTACTAAAGGATCAGGCAGATCACTGATTGCATCTCGCAGAGTCATCCAGGGAATAAGCGGATCGTCCATGGTCACCTGAACTAAGCTTTCCAACATTTTAGAAGAAGGTGGCGCTTGCGTAGGAGAAATAGACCTTGAAGACCAGTAGTCACCAGTGACCCACTTTGCTATTTGAAGAGCATACTGTGAATGTGTAGCTTCAGGAAAACTCCACTGAGCATCTATATCAGCACGAAAGCCAACAAAAAAGATACGTTCTCGGCGTTGTGGGATACCGTAGTCTGCTGCGTTCAAGACTCTAGGAGGGATTACCTTGTACTCTAGTTTATTGCCTCCAGTACCTGTATGATGTCTCTCGAGACGACTCAAATGATCTTGCCAAGATTCCTTGTCCTTTCGGGATAAAGAAGGATAAGTAAGTTGTAAAACAATGTATTCAATATAGGTCGAGAAAGATTTTCTAGCGAGTCCACGAACGTTTTCAAACAAAAATGCCTTTGGTCGAATTTCACGCACTGCTCTAATCGCTTCGGGAAACATGTCCCGATCATCATTCCAAGCTTGGTGTCTCCCGCCCAAAGAAAAGGGTTGGCATGGCGGCCCCCCCGCCACTAGGTCAAGATCATGACCAAAATCAGAATATGCAAGGTGGCGAACATCGCCCTCGACAATATTCCACCAAGGTCTATTTAGGCGTAATGTTGAACATGCATCTGAATTCCACTCAGCAACTGCCACATGTTTAAAACCGGCTTTTTCCGTACCGAGAGCCAGTCCGCCAGCTCCAGCGAACAATTCAAGTGCTTTCATTGTTTCCTCCAACTGAAAAATATTAGATATAATTTCATTATATCATTCGAATGAAGCAGATGCAGTATTTGAATTTTATTGTTATGAATTGCAGGTAAATGAGAGCTTTTGTCGATTATTAATTATGTTATGATTGAAGCGCGGTTGCCCGATATAAATATCCGTTCAAAGTAACTGAACTTATTCGCCAATCACCACTTGAAGTGGGCAACTTGTCTTTACAAGTGCACCAGTGATACGCATCCCTCCTGTTTATGGAAACGGTTTAGTCCATCCAAATGTTGCAATAAATGATGATAGGGATTAACGCTAGAGATCGAATCGAACCTTCAATGACAGAACAGGTGAATACTCATCCTTGCGAATAGCCGAAGCTCACGGCATATTGGGTGGTACATTGAGCTTGGGTAAATCATAAGAGCCGCAAGACTACTCCTGCGACTCTGTCATGAGAATAAATCATTCTTTTTCTAGCAGCTTTCCTTCCCTCGCTTTTCTTAACAAATCATAATAATCCAATCCACAGACCATCACGGTTTCAAAGTAGAAATACTTCATGTCATCTTCCTGTTCTTCTGGAGATTTTACCTTGAACCATTCTTGCTCCATCTCTTTTTCAGTAAAGACATTAGACCTGTAGAAAGAAAGACCAACCTCTGCAAAGTCATAATCAAATCCTAATTCGGGCTCACTTGTTCTTAATGCCGTTATTTTATCAATTATTTCGATCAACTTTTCGGCCTTTGTATTGAAAACATCGATTCCATAGCATCTAAAGTTTGCAAATTCCATTAAATCTCGTAATACCTGGACTGCAATCAATTTTTGATTTTCATCACCGGAAAAATAAAACGTTTAAAACATCGTTCCAGTTCATCATCATATCGTTGCATGTACATTTGAATACATTGATTAACTTCATCTTTGGTCATTCCCAACTTAATCGTTCCAACCGCGTGACCTGGTTCAATGATTATTTTATCCATTGCAGTTCCCCATATTACAGAATTGTTATATGCCAAAATACACGAATGCATAATCTATTAAAATAGATAGTTCGGGAGCATAAAGCGGAACATTTTCAAGAGCAAGGATCTATAATCTTGTATGAAACCACGCTCTAATGACTTTTATTGAAATATTCAATGATTAACACGAGTAACCCTAAGAAAAATAACATGAGTCCAATTACGAATGGGATGCCTAGAAACAGGCTTTGTGCATTACTGATATCCAATGCACCAAAAATTGCAAACCAGAGCTTTGTTCCTCTCCAAGTGTCAATACTAGATGAAAATTTTGCAGCAAGAGTGATTATTGTTAGGCAAATTAAAGTTCCATTAAATAGTAGCACACTTCCAATGATCGATTTTTTCATCCCAACTCTCCTCACAGTACCGATTCTTTTTTATTTTTAAATCATCTCTCATCATCGTTATTAAATGGACTTCCATTTACACAGATCTATTATAACCTAAGGTGTAATTATTTGGATGTATTTAACAATACCTTTTGACAAAATCCCCCCAATTCTATATGAATCAGGGGAAACAGTCAGAGTATTAAGCTTTAGGGGCACCAGTTGGAGGGGATGGTGTTCTTGCAGATGTACTTTTACTAGTGTTTTGTCTAGACCAATATTCATTAGATTTTGTTAAGAGTACGTTGTTAGATCCAGTCTTTGTATAGTAATAATTATTCAGAGATCCACCCGCATAAATAGTAAGAACATATTCCCCTGAGTAGTTATCCGTTCTATACTTTATATAAGGTCTAGTTCCCCAAACAGTCCAAGCTGGTACCGTTGCACCTTTGGAAATTGTGGAGGTTTGTTCAACACCTTTAGAAGTTGAAAAGCCAAATTTATTTTTAATCTCTACAGCTCCGGTAAATCCCATGTTATATGATACTTTTAAGGTTTGTGTGTACGTAGCTGTTATTTCAACATCCGAACGATAGTTGTCCTCTGTAATCCAAGAAGTAGAATAATGAAGGTAATATTGAGATGATGTCAATTTTGGTTCCTTGCTCCATCCCTCTTTAACTACCTGTCCATCACTATACATAGATGCCACATTTCTAAAATTTTTATTGGATGTTTTAATCTTGGCAACAATGCTATCAACATTTTGAATGTCTTCAATATGATTATTCCTGTCTGAATTATAATATTCTAACAATGATTCTTTAAGAGCTTGTTCATTGATAACTTCTCCAGTAAGCTTGTCAATTCCTCTTAAATCAGCGACTTTTTCTACCCTAACCAGTTTATCAGAGGGAGGAGATTCTCTATAAATTGTTGAAGACTCTAGCATCGTAATAGGTTTAGGATCAATAATTTTAACCTTCCCACTTTCAGCTAAAACGGTACTACCTAAAGCCATTACTGACATCAAAAGTAGAAACAATGCTTTTTTGACAATCCTCATTTATTTATTACCTCCTAAAAAAATTTTAATCATCATTTGGGCTATTAATTTTTCTTCCCTATGAACTCCGTTCAACGTAAAACTACGATTTTTTTTAATAAAAAATAAGCCCTTTAAGCTCAATTTTCGAATTACTCTAAACTTTCAGAAATATTTCTAATTTCTCTCCTAATCAGTCTCTTCTTCTGAATTTCCAAGAGGTACTCATCAAGCTTCTGACTAAGTTGCACTACATCGTAATCTGTAAACTTCTTTCCGCTTTGAACGGCTTGTTTCAGCATATGTCGCGTTCTTTCAATCTTAACTTCATCAGCATCGCTTATTTCGTTTATAGGGCTGTCAAAATAAAAACGCTCAATAGGCTCTACCACCTTTCCTAACGATCTGTCATTTCTAGTACCTGCTCCATATCCTTGATCTAAAGATGGCAGCCCGGTGTTTGTTCTATTTTCTAAGGATAAAAAGCAGGTTGCTGTCATCAACAAATGCTGTTAATTGTCATTGTATAGAAGCCTTCTTAAATACTAGATTCTGCAATTTCGAGGAAGTTTTCGACTATTGTCGACATATTTGTAAAACAAAGAAAAATAAAAAAGAGCCTTTAATATCTAAGGCTCATCAGAATCCAATATATCCTCTCCACTGTTAATCAGAATTGTTACCATGGAACGTAAACGTCATCACCACCACCGTAAAATGAAATATTCTTTTCTTTATACGCGTTGTATTCATTTGAGTGTGACCAGGGAACAATAACGTTACCCCTGACAGAGGCTATAGTGATTTCCTGTTTATTAAGTTTATAGCCAAATGATAAAGGCATCAAAAACAGAAAAACTGCCATAACAGTCAGAATCAGTTTAGTGACTGCTTTTTTCATTCCAACCCCTCCTCATTTTTTAATTCGGCAAAGAGTTTCTTTATGTTATCTTCCATTTGGGAGCTATGATTATCTTTTGATATTTGAAAAATGAATTCCAAGCATTCATAGGTATGTTTAGGCATACTAATTTTTGAAAAGATGATCGCACTCTTTATAAAGCAACTCAGGGCTTCATAGCTTTTCCCAATCATGATCATGTATTTTCCTTTATTAAGGAAGTAGTGAGCATATCCTGCCTTTGATATAGGGTTACTTAAATTCTTAGGGAGAAACTCCGGTTCGTGATGGATTAATATTTCTACAGGGCTTACATCGTAGGAAGAAAGATACAGCTCAATAAGTGTGTTAACGATATTAATTTTATAGAAAGACGTTTTCAGGCATTCCTGTAATTGAGTAATTGCTAAATCTGTTTTTCCCTTGCGCTGATTAAGTTTTGCTGTCATAAAATCAACATTCTCTTTAACAAAAGGAAAGTTGAATAAGCTGAATGTTTTCAAGTATTTTTCTGCTAACTCGAACTTTTCCTGATGGAAATAAGAAGAACAAATCAACAATGTTGAGTAAGCCTTAAAGCTGCTCTCCGATTCATCCTCAATGATAGCGCTCTTGCATAGCTCGATACATTCGTTGAACTTACGCAAGTTATAGGCATGCACGCCCAACTTATAGTACAAAGTTATTCGCTCTTCGGTGGACAAAAACTCCGTATAATGCAAAATGTATTTTCCCGATTGAAATGTTTCTTCCAACTTGCTGAAATCATCTCGTTCCACTAAATACTTTTGAAGCGACCCTCGCGCTACAAAGGACTGCATGCCGTGGCTCCTGGCATAGGCGATCACCGTGTCGAACAACGCGAGTTTTATTTCGGTCTTGTCAGTGAGCTGCTGTGCATTGAGCAATAGTTTCGCTGCTATTGCATCGCTGTTTTCATCTTCGGATTCTAACAAGCATGAAGTGATCTTTGCGCTTAGGGATGCATTTTGGAGTGAAAAAGAGTCATAAAGCAGTGTAAATAATGTATCGGAGCGGGGGTTTGTTAACATGAATGGATCCAGCATTTCGTCGAGGGGAATTTCCAAAGCCGCTATGATCGGCTGGATGGTTTTAAAGTCGGGCCGCCGAATTTCTCCATTCTCGATCTTGGAAATACTCCCGCTGCTCACTTCTGACAATTCGGCCAAACGAGCCTGCGTCATCCCCCGCTCTTGTCTATAGCGTTGAATCAGTTCCCCCAAGGTTGAGAACTCCAGACTGACGGAACTCACGCCCTCACCTTCCTTATAATGGAATTATTCATATCTATACATTACCATTTCATGATTGTTTTGTAAATGAAATAGGCATAACGACAATTTAACCGATTTTTACTGAAGACATATTTAACGAAGATTTAACCCAAGGGCAACTAAAGGGGAGTCCGTACACTTCGGCAAAGCGATGGCTGACTTGCAGATTAAAGCACATCAAGGCAATTACACCGCAAGCCAAGGGACGGGTGGAACGTCTCTGGCA
>NZ_QYZD01000099.1:0-1406 GCF_003591545.1 Paenibacillus thiaminolyticus | reverse complement strand
GCCTTTTAACGTCCCCGTTTTCGATTTTTGATATTGTACCTTTATGTAAGCCTGTCATTTCAGCTAATTGCGATAAAGACATGTCCCTATTGTGTCTGTAGCTTTGTATTAATTCCCCAATGGACAATACTTGTGCCACCCTATACGCACCTTCTCCCATTTTTCAATAATTTACTACCTATATTTTACCATGTATTCATCCATGACACAAACATTTCTTTACATTTCATCCATTTTGCAATTGACACAATAAAAGACAATACACAAAGTAGTTTTGTCTTTTGGTTTATGTGATTTTACGTCTAAGTTTTTTACAATTATTGCCATATATTTTCGACCCCTTGTCATTATTTCAAAGTAAATCCCAAGCAAAACTACGTCAGTATGCTTCCTCGAATCAGCTGGAGCACCGGAAGCTAAGCCAACGTGCTGGAATTTCTGCCCTCTAACCTCACCTTATTCTATCCTAATACTCCTCGTGCCGAATTCCTTCACCTTCAGCGTCAGACTATCCCGGATCTCCGTCCCCGTCCAGATATCATCCTAATCCTTGTCACATGGGGACAAACAGTGCGGACCTAATCGCCAATGTCGCGTCTGCCTAGAGCTGCTTAGAGATATCGGGAATCAAAATTATCGTCCTGAGTCGACCACTGCTCTCCAAGCCAGCTTTCCGACTTATCTGAATTAGAACGTAATCCTGCAAGAGACGCTACGAAGAAAAGCCCTTTTCCGATATTTCAGGAAAAGAGCAAAAAAGTATAATTCGTTTACATTGACAATGCCTTATTGGTTTTTTTTCATATCGTTCTCCAACAGCTTGGTCAGGTCGTATGAAGGATAATATCTGCGATCCAGCAAATAATGGAACACTTTCGCATGCAGGTTGATCGCTGCATTGAGTTGCTTCTTCAGCGTCTGGCATAGTGACGGCTGTTGAAAGAAAATAACGTGCCAGACTGAAAAATAAAGTATTAGACTGGGATAACTATACTAAAAAATTTAGCGTACATTTTGTACAATATGTACGCTTTCATGGTGAAAATTCATTATCTTCAACACATTATATGGACCAAATCAATTATGTTCACTATGTATAATATATGAGCGTTAGTAATCTATTTACTTTGAAGAAGGATCGTGTAGCCTTGATAGATGTTGGTTCTAATGTAGCCTTCTCAATATCCAAGAAGAACACGACACTGCAAGGTTCAGAGTCAAAAGCATATATTATACATAACTAATATGTAAGAAGCTTATAAAATCAATGAATTTTAATCATAAGTCTTGATAAACTGGGAAAATAAAGATGTAAACTAACCATTCAGCTACTCTTCAATCCTGTTTCCTGCGCATCGATTGGACGGAGGGATCGATGTTGCCGGCGCAGCGTGGCCAGTTCAGGC
>NZ_QYZD01000098.1:0-1707 GCF_003591545.1 Paenibacillus thiaminolyticus | reverse complement strand
GCCTGGACGGGTTGAAGAGTAAGCTTGATAATATCATGAAGAGCAGTTCAGGTGGTAATCATCCGCGTTCTGCTTCTGAGGGGACGGTTAAAGATACTAATGAAGGTTTATACAAGAGAGGCGGTTTTAGAAAAGGTGCTCGTGCTAATGCGGAGAGCGAAGCGCCGAAAAATGTATCAGGAAAAATGATTTGTCCTACTTGTGGAAAAGACATCCCAGATAGTATTACTATTAATACTAAAAACGGTCCCGTAAAAAGAATTGGATATGACTTAGACCATTATCCAGATACTTGGGCTGAAAGAGTTGCAAGTATGAAAGCTGGTGAAGTGCCGCCTACACGAGCGGAAGTGTTGGATGAGTATAATGCGCGATTAAGAGTTCAATGCCATGAATGTAATATCAGTCATAAGTATGAAGGGGTAGAAGGAACTTATAAAGGAGTAAATAAGGATGATTAACTATGGTGAACTTTACTACGACCACTACAGTAAATTTTTAGGGGAGCCAATTGACCGAGAGGTGTTTAAAAATAATGAAGAAATGCCAAGTATACAAATTTTAAAGTATGAAAACATATTTGAAGAATGCTTAGTTTATAGCACTCTTGGATTTAGCAAGTATGAGGAAGTAGTAGGCGATAATGTTGAGGTTACATTAGTAGTTGATGGAGGATTCAGCAGTGCTGGGTATATTCTTGCAAATGCATTATTTTATTGTATAGGTAACCAAATGCAAATCGGACGAGGAATAGCAATTAGGGGGATTGAAAGTCTTGATAAATCATTTGTACAAAAATACAATAAGAATGCTGTGTACTTTACTGAGCCATTTGCATTCCCAGAAGAATATTACCATATTCCAACGAAGAGTGAAGATAAAGACGGTAAAATTCTGTTAGCTTTTTTTATCTCACAGTCAGAATATGAGTATTTTGTAAAGTATGGAACGGAGAAATTCGAGGATTTACTAGAAGAAAAGAATGTTGATCCGTTTCATGTTAGTAGAGAATCAATTGTTTGATGACTAACCAGTGTTGTATAAAGGTATATTGAGAGCTAAACGAGTGTATTGTGGAAAAACACAAGTTGAATTAAGTCAAAACGGGGATGGTCAGTCATACCATATTTATGATGTCTCAAAAGAGAGACAAATTGCAGTACTTAATATTTGTAATGAAAATTTACGTAAAATTAAGGACTTGTGCCAAAAATACAACGGAGAAATGCCAACAGAGATGAAATTGATTTATGATGTATCCCGAAATAAATTAGAAGTTCAATACAGTTACGAGATAAAATATACAAATGATCCAGTGAAAACAGCAGGGTATATTTTTGACGAGTGGTTTGAAGAAATGGGAGGAAATTTGTAGGTTCAATCCTACTAGCAGGGTCATACAATACAACCAACTAACCAAACACTAAAAAACTTGACAAACACGCTTAGAACAACTTTCAAAGGCTTATTCCAACTTGAACGATGAGGAGGAATGGGCCTTTTTTGCATGTCCAAAATCAAAGGAGGAAAAGGAATATGGCAAAGCATATACAGGAAACGGTAGGTCTGATTGCACGGGCAGAAACAGCGTATTGTTTACCCCGAAGCGCATCCGCATCCATGCGCAAAGTCAGGTGATCGTCAAGAAGCTCACCGCACTGAGCGGCTTCTCGATCGAGAACGAGTACCACCTGCTCGGGGAGCATG
>NZ_QYZD01000097.1:0-1708 GCF_003591545.1 Paenibacillus thiaminolyticus | reverse complement strand
ATACATGGCGTTGCCCGTTGGCGGGGCGAAGGGAAACCAATGCGCCGCGGACGCGGCTAGTTCCTTGTCGATGTCCAGACGAAGCTGAACTTGTTCGCCCTGGACGGCCAACACTTCGCCTTCCAACGACAGACCGGTCAGCCTCGGGTTCAACAGCCGCTCCTGACGAACAGCATAGCCATGAACCTCATTCATTAATGCTTCATAAATCTACTCGGGCTTCTGCAATTAATCCCAATGTTTCATCTACTTCTTTTACCTGCTTCGCGATTGGTTTTCTTCCCCATTTGATTTTGATGCAAAAAGGCTTATTCCTCCTCATCGTTCAAGTTGGAATAAGCCTATGAAAGTTTTTCAAGTAACTTGTCAAGTTATTTTGTGTTTGGTTTATTGGTTGGTTGTATTGTACGATTTTGTCGTCAATATGTAAGCCCGAATTATATTTCTTTTTTTGTTTCTTAGGTTAATTATATTTTTCGTTGAACGATGGGTGTATTCGGTACTCGCTAGCACCTGTCCCCCAAGCATTCAAATCGCAACATCCTGATACCCTACTTCAATCACCTCTTCATCTAGTAAACGAAGCCCCACTCCATTTTCCACATCCCATTTACAATTAAAAAGTATTCCGATATCTCGACCTTCTCTAATCTCTCCATATGGAACAACAATTCCCTCCAAAGTAATCATATCAAGAAGTTGGTCGATTGTTTCAATTAGGGGATAATTCTCATTAAGTGCAATATCATAACCCAGTTCGTGTCTCTTTTGTTGGTAATAGTCTAAAATTGGTTGCAAGAGACTTAGTTGCAATTGCTCCCAATTTTGCATTAATGATTGATATGCCGTATATTGTTCTTCATCAAACTCGCCATCTTCTTCACCATCTATCATCAATGCGACTTCAATTTCTTTTCCCAAAAAATGAATAGTGGTATCCTTAGACCAACCATATTTATACTCAAGTTCACCAAAAATAGGATCGTTTATTGTCATTTTAAAATCTCCTCTTTTTGTTTATTGGCAAATCCTCCAGGTTCAAATGCCCCTGCATTGATCTCCCCTACACCGCCAAGGTGCCCAAATGTACTGTTTATATTTGTTGGTACAAGTTGCATTGTTTTGACGTCATTTAATTCATGCCATGTTAATTTGTTTTTTTCTCGGTAAACCTTGATATCTTTAGCACTAATTCTACCAGACTCCATCCCAAATTGGCGTGCTAATTCGGGAGAATTATTAAGTTGTTCGGCTAATTTTTGGTCTGATTGAATAAAATTTTCTCGTCTAGCTTTCCCTCCATAAGTCCCCTTTCCACCGAGCATATACTCAATTTCTACTTCTGCATTTGCCACTGGTGAAAGATCGGGAATAGCATTTTTATATTGTATACCATCAATACCAGCTTCATCTAATATTTTTTTCAATCGAGGGTCTGGCGGTGGCTTAAGAGTACATAGTGATTCACCTCTTGTTCCTTCAAAACCAACCCTTGGATTCTCAGGTGCAGGTGTTTGATTAAGCCTTGCTTGATATGAACTAGAAAATTCAGTTTGCTTGAAGGCAGGTGGAATACCACCATTTCCCTTCCCGCCAGAACCACCTGAACTACTCTTCATTACATTATCAAGCTTACTCTTCAACCCGTCCAGACTTTCCTTCAATTCCTTGCTCATGTTCTTGAAGAGATCGGACGCTTCATTCCCCA
>NZ_QYZD01000096.1:0-1748 GCF_003591545.1 Paenibacillus thiaminolyticus | reverse complement strand
GAACCCCTGCTTTTCCTGCTGTGTAGCAGTTATAGCAGAACAAATCGCACCACGCGCCTATTCAATAGGGGAAAACCTGCAATACTGCACGAACTCTCTAGACTCGCCTATTCGGTAAACGAACACTGGCAAAACTGCACAATTTCTCTAGGCAGACCAATTCGGCAGGCGAACTCCGGAAAAACTGTACGACTTCCCTAGACACGCCTATTCGGTAAGCAAAATCCTGCGCAAATGCAGCAATTTGATATGTACCGCTTCACCAGAATAAGAATCCTGCAAAATCGGCTAGGCCCCCTATATCCGGAGTCATGCCCACCAAAAAATATGCGTTCTTAGAATTGCTTCCTATTTCGCGTGATTACACCGCCCGATGATATTTTGATCGGTCTTCCAGCGTCATGACCCACTTTGAGAATTGGAATGGTGACATGCTCTTTAGGCTACCATGCATTCTGCGGTTGTTGTAGAAATCCATATAACGATCAAGTGCTTCATAAGCTTCTTCAAATGTCATAAATTCCGTCAGGCTGAACAGATCACGTTCGAGTAAGCTATGAAATGACTCAATGTACGCGTTCATATTCGGGCTACGCGGCGGGATCCGTTCACGGACGATCTCCAGACTCTCGCACGTATCACCAAACAGCTTGCTGACAAACTGAGGCCCGTTGTCGGTGCGAATGGTAGGTAAGTTGTCGCCGGGATTCAGGCGTTCTTGCAGCGCACGACATAGTGTTTGCACGACGTGCTTGGCCTCACACACGGGCCCCCGGTATTGCCCGACGACGACGCGGTCAAATACGTCGATGATACTGAGCACGAAAAAGAATCGCTGACGCCCAATCACGTACCCATATTTAATGTCAATTTGCCATAGCTGGTTCACGCCGGTTACCGTTCGGTTTCTCGGTACCCTACGAGGATGTTTGCTTGTTTTCTTTCGTTGTTTCTGAAGAATTCCTAGCTCCTTGCAAATGCGGTACGCCTTTTTCTTGTTTAGAATCAGTCCACGTTGTCTGCGGAGGCACAGCGCCAAATTCTTGTACCCATAAACGTGCTCTTCTCCTTCCAGGAGTTCGAGCATCCATTCTTTAATCTGTTCATCTGCAACTTTCCGGCCCGTGTTCGTAGAGGAAAATCCAGGTACAGGGCGCCCTTTTAGGCCGCAGGAAGCACGTTCTTCGGTGTGGGATGCCTCTCGTTTCTTCCGGCCATAATACGTCGATTCGTGAACTTTCAGGGTACGCAGAACCTTAGCTGTTGCATGCCCCCGCTTAATAAACGATTCTGCTACTTCAAGTCTTTCAGATAAGCGGGGTTCTTCTTTTTTACGAGTTCTCGCAGGATCTCGTTCTCCAGTTCTTTTTCTCCCAGGAGCTTTTTTGCCTGTTCGAACTTGGCCTCCACCTCTTGAAGTCGACGGAGTTCTTGCAGATGCTCGTCTGCTGCGGGTATCTCCTCTTGACTAATTTCGTCACGGTGGTCTCTAACCCAAACACGTACAGTCTCAGGGTGTACACCGTACATCCGGGCGAGTGTTCCCACCTTAATGCCGGCCAGTGCTTCCTTTACGATTTGCAAGCGTATTTCTTTGCTAAAGTGCTTTCCCATACTTATTGCCCCCTCTGATAACAGCTTATAATATTGGGGCCGAAAGCTCCAGTTTTATTAGGGGGCCTAGGAGAAAACGCACTAGCGTTGCATCAAACTTTTCACGACGTTCACCATAAGTCTCTATATTTGTA
>NZ_QYZD01000095.1:0-1857 GCF_003591545.1 Paenibacillus thiaminolyticus | reverse complement strand
GTCGCGGGAGGAGCCAAGTCCCCGCGTAGCTAGGATGCCTGCGTACGGCGAAATCTGTGCGTAGAAGCGCATCGACGAAAGTACCTGTCGGAGACAGGGCGAGCAACAGACCAGGCCGTAACATGAAGTGAATCCTGCCGCGTCGTCAAAAAGGCCTCGCAAGAGGGAAAAGAGGAAGCCGAGTCCCGTGAATATGGACGAAGGCCAAGGAAGCTGTTTAGAACTTGGAGCGGCAGCGAAGAATCCTCCGGCGTAGGGGGAGCGGCATGGTCTGAAAGAGGATGCAGTGAACTGGGGAGACCCTCCCCTGCACGAAAGTTTTTTTTCGTAGTGAGGCTTTCTATAAGCCCAAAAGGTGAAGTGAAACGCCAGCAGGAAGGGAGTCCGAGGGGCTCATAGTACCGAGGAACCGCAGGACAACACAACCTGCGAGAGGGAAGGAGCCCTGCTTTGTTCATGTTTCTTGAGGAGGTACGAGTCAGTGAATGCCAAACGGCTAACAACACCAAAGGAAAACGTTCAACAACTCCAAGAGAAACTAGGTCATGCGGCCAAGGAAAGCAAGAAGCGCAGATTCCATGCGTTGTACGACAAGGTATACCGAATGGATATCTTGTGGGAGGCATGGCGGAGGGTTAGAGCCAACAAAGGATCAGCTGGGGTCGACGGAGAGACGTTGACAGACATCGAAAAACAGGGAGAACATCTCTTCCTGCATGAATGTCATCAACTGATGAAGGAAGGCAACTACCACCCCCAGCCTGTACGGAGGCACTACATCCCGAAGAAAGACGGGAAGCAAAGGCCACTTGGAATCCCCACCGTCCGAGACCGCGTCATACAGATGGCGGCGAAGCTGGTTATGGAACCGATCTTTGAAGCGGACTTTCAGGAATCCTCGTTCGGATTCCGCCCAAAGCGAAGCGCGAAGCAAGCGCTCGACCGAATTCGGAAAGCATGCAACCGCAAAGGCAATTGGGTGGTCGACGTCGACATCCAAGGCTACTTCGACACCATCGACCAAGAGAAGCTGATGAAACTGGTGGAAATGCGAATCAGCGATAGACGAATCCTGAAATTGGTGCGGAAGTGGCTGCAAGCGGGGGTTATGGAAGAAGGAAAGGTGAGACGCTCAGATTTGGGAACGCCGCAGGGTGGAGTTATTTCACCGCTTCTGGCGAACATCTATCTGAACTATTTCGACATCCTGTGGGAACGACATGGCAGCGGAAGCGGAGAACTTACGCGGTACGCGGATGACTTCGTGATCGTGTGCAAGACAAAGAAAGACGCAGATCGTGCGTACAAGATCATACGCACGATCATGGAGCGACTGGAACTCACCTTGCATCCGACCAAAACGCGCATCGTCGGCCTATGGACGGGAGAAGAAGGCTTCGACTTTCTTGGCATGCACCATCGCAAGGCGAAAGCAGAAACCTCTAAAGGAAAGGTGTACTACACCACCCAACAGTGGCTGACTCGGAAAGCGGAAGAACGCATCCGAGAAGTGGTAAAGGAGCGATTAGCGCCACCGAACATGCGTCATAAGTCATTCATTGATCATGTGGAATGGCTGAATCCCAAGATTCAAGGCTGGCGGAACTATTACTACACGGCTTACAGCCAACAGAAGATGGCGAAGCTGGATTGGTACATCGTACAACGACTTTCAAGATGGTATGCGAAGAAGCGACAACGCTCGCACTGGATAAGTTCGATCCGCGAGGTCAGGTTCTTAGCTACACAATATGGACTTAAAACGCTCTTGTAAACTGCATGCACATGGCTGACGAACATCGGAAAGCCGTATGAGGGAAAACCTCACGTACGGTTTGATGAGGAGGGGCAGAAATT
>NZ_QYZD01000094.1:0-1953 GCF_003591545.1 Paenibacillus thiaminolyticus | reverse complement strand
AGCTCGAACGCTCCGTGAATATGGCTATCGCGCTGCTTGCCGTGTTGAAGGCCGGGGCAGCCTATCTGCCGATATCGCCGCAGGATCCGGCCGAACGCGTGTGGTTCCTGCTGGAGAACAGCGGTGCGACCCTGCTGCTGTCCGGAACGGCACAGGAGGCGGCTTCTTGTCCGGTGCTAGGCTTGGATGATGACCGTATTGATTTGGAATCGCCGGAAGATCTTCCGAGCTCTGCGAATGGCGACAATTTGGCGTATGTGATCTATACTTCTGGAACTTCCGGTCAGCCGAAAGGCGTCATGGTGGAGCATAGGAGCATCGTTCATACGCTACAGTGGAAGACAGAAACCTATGACTTCAACGGCGGCCGGGTGCTGCATGCCAGCCCGTTCGTGTTCGATGCGTTCATCTCGCACTTCTTCGGCCCTCTCGTTGCGGGCGCGACCGTCGTGATGCTGCGCGATGAAGAGCTAAGCGATCCGGCAGTCATTATTCGTACGCTTGCCGAGCAGAAGATCACGCATGCACAGTTCCCAACCGGTCTGCTCGCGGCACTGCTCGACATGATCGAGCCGGAACAGCTGGGCACCGTACGGAGCGTGGTCACCGGCGGGGAGAAGATCAGCGCGGCGTTGATTGAAAAGATGCTGACTCACCGTCAGATTAAGTTTGTTAGCGAATATGGGCCGACGGAAAACAGCGTGGTGACGGCCGCCTTGCCGGTCAGCGATCCACGGCAGTCTCATACGCTTGGCAGAGCCATTGGCCAGACGAAAATGTATGTGCTGGATGCGAATGGACAACTGCAGCCGATCGGCGTACCGGGCGAGCTGTGCATCAGCGGGCCGGGATTGGCCCGCGGATACCTCAATCAGCCGGAGCTGACGGCGGAGCGGTTCGCTGCCAGTCCGTTTGCGCCCGGCGAGCGTATCTACCTGACAGGGGACTTGGCGCGCTGGCTGCCGGACGGCAATCTCGAGTATATGGGCCGGATGGACGGACAAGTCAAGATCCGTGGCCATCGGATCGAACCGGGCGAGATCGAAGCCGAACTGCTGCGGTCGGCGCAGGTAAGCGAGGCCGTCGTGGCCGCGCTGCCGGATGCTTCGGGAAGCATGCAGCTGTGCGCCTATGTTGTCGGCGGCGAGCTGGAGCCTTCTGAGCTGCGCAGCTTGCTGTCCACAACGCTGCCGGCGTATATGGTTCCTTCCTTCTTCGTGAGGCTGGAGCAATTGCCGCTGACGGCCAACGGTAAAATCGATCTCAAAGCGCTGCCGAAGCCGGATGCAGCCATGGCCCATGCGCCATATGCCGCCCCTCGCACGGCGGTGGAGCAAGCGCTGGTGACGGTATGGCAGCAGGTGCTCGGGGTGCCGCGTATCGGCATCCATGATAGCTTCTTCGAATTGGGAGGCGACTCGATCAAGGCGATTCAAGCCATGTCCCGGCTCATGCAGGCCGGTTATAAGCTGGACATGAAGGAGCTGTTCCGGTATCCGGCCGCAGCCCAGCTCAGCGATCATATCGCCCCGGTTAGCCGCATCGCGGAACAGGGAGAGATTCGGGGTTCGGTGCCGCTCACGCCGATTCAGCACTGGTTTGCCGAGCGAGAGCTGGCCGATGCGCATCACTTCAACCAAGCCGTGATGCTGTACCGGGAGGAGCGGTTTGACGTGCAGGCGCTGCACCTAGCGATGAAGCGGATCACGGTTCACCATGATGCGCTGCGGATGGTGTTCGCGCCTACAGCGGACGGCAGTTACGCGGCTTGGAACCGGGCCGTGGATGAAGGAGAACGTTACGGCTTGGAAGTATTCGACTTCCGGCAAGAGTACGACTTGCAGGAAGAGCGGGCAGAGCCGGCGTGGAGCCGGTTAGTCGAAGTGAAGGCCCGCGAGCTGCAGGCCGGCATCTGCTTAGAGACAGGGCCGCTCGTGAAGCTGGGCTTATTCC
>NZ_QYZD01000093.1:0-1990 GCF_003591545.1 Paenibacillus thiaminolyticus | reverse complement strand
CATGCGGATCTCGCGGACATAATGGGGATGTTTGTCAACACGCTGGCCTTGCGCACATTCCCTTCCGGACAAAAAGCTTTTGCCGAATACCTTGAGGAAATCAAGCAAACGGCGCTCGATGCGTTTGAGCATGGCGAGTATCCTTTCGAGGAGCTGGTCGACCGCGTTGTCACCCAGCGGGACATGAGCCGCAATCCGCTCTTCGATGCGGTATTCGTGCTTCAAAATGCGGAGAACTCGCAGCTGAATCTCCCTGATTTGACAGTCGAGTCTTATCCGTTTGCCGCTGCGCAGGCCAAGTTTGACCTTACCTTGATGATATCCGAGAGCGCAGATGGTTATCACGGCTCGCTGGAGTTCGCTACCGCCTTGTTCACGCGGGACACGGTCGAACGGTGGGCGGGCCATTTGACGGAGCTGCTGGATCATGTGACGTCTGAGCCGGTTACGACCCTTGCCGAAGCCAGATTAATGAGCGGATCCGCCGAGCTCAATCAGTTGATGACCTACAGCGGCTTGCCTGTCCAAGACAAGCCTCGAACGACGATTCATCAGCGTTTCGAGGAAATAGCCGGTCTCTATCCGGAGCGGACGGCGATCGTGTGCGGCGATCGGCATCTTACTTATGCGGAGCTGCAGCTTCAAGCGAGCCTTGTAGCCGCCCGATTGCTGAGGGAAGGAATGCGGCCGCGGGCAGCCGTTGCCATACTGGCGGAGCGCTCGATCGAATTCGTCGTGGCGGTGCTGGGAATTGTGCAGGCCGGCGGAGTCTATGTGCCGCTGGATCCGGACGCGCCAGCGGAGCGCAACCTGTATATACTGGGCGACTGCGGCGCGGAGTTCCTGTTGGCCGTACCGAATTCCAAAGTGCCAGCGTCATACCCAGGTGCGGTCATCATGCTTGATGACGGAGCCCTTGTGAATGGAGCGTCAGAAGCGTTAGAGGCGTCAGAGGCAGAAGCGCATGACTCCAGTTGCGATGATCCGGCTTATATCCTGTATACCTCGGGCACCACGGGAAGACCGAAAGGAGTGCAGGTGACGCATGGAAATGTACTCAACCTGGTGAACAACGCTGGATATGTGCGGTTCCATGCCGATCACCGCTTCGCGCAGACCGGTGCGGTAAGCTTTGATGCGGCTACATTCGAAATCTTCGGAGCCCTACTGCATGGAAGTTCCTTGCATCCGGTTGAGAAGGACGTGCTGCTGGACGCGCGCCGGATGGGGGCGTTTGTGGCAGAGCAGGGGATTACGGTCATGTTCTTGACGACGTCGCTCTTCCATCATCTGGCCGATGAGGATGCGGGCCTGTTTGCGGGCGTAGAGCATCTGATCATGGGCGGGGAGGTTCTGTCGCCGAAGCATGCTTATGCTGTGAAGGAGGCATGTCCGGGACTTACGATCTGGAATGGATACGGTCCTACCGAGAACACGACCTTCTCGACTGCATTCGCCATCGGGGAGAACCATAACAAAAACAACATCCCGATCGGCCGGCCGATCGAAGGAACGACGGCCTATGTACTCAGCGCTCGGGGGCAGCTGCTTCCGGTCGGCGTGCCTGGGGAATTGTGCCTTGGGGGCGCCGGCGTAGCTGCGGGATATTGGAATCTGCCTGAGCTTACGCAGGAAAAATTCGTGCCGGATCCATGGATTGAAGGCGGACGCATGTACAGAACAGGGGATTTGGCCCGCTGGCTGCCGGACGGAACGCTCGAATATTTGGGCAGAATCGATCAGCAGGTCAAAATACGGGGCTACCGGATTGAACTCGGCGAAATCGAAGCGAGACTGCTGCTTCACGAGGACATTTGCCAAGCGGCTATCGTGACTTGGACAGAGCGGCCGGGAAGCGAGGGTTTGTGCGCTTATTATGTAAGCGGCAAGCGCCTGGAGCCGGCCGAATTGAGACATTTCCTGAGCATCGCTTTGCCTGAATATATGGTTCCTGCGCATTTCGTGCATCTGTCGGAACTTCCGCTCACTA
>NZ_QYZD01000092.1:0-2394 GCF_003591545.1 Paenibacillus thiaminolyticus | reverse complement strand
TACCTAAGGAACGCATGGAGGCGATGCTCCGGGATTCCGGGATGCAAGTAATGCTTACAGACACTGCATATGTGGAGGCATTATCCGTCTTCCAAGAGACATCGCTGCGTCATGCATTATGTGTGGACGACCATGAATTGCTGGCAGGGTATCCTTCCGAACCCGTTGGCGTGGAAATCAATCCAACCGGCAGCGCATATGTCATCTACACCTCTGGAACGACTGGCACGCCGAAAGGAGTCATCGTGGAGCACCGGAACGTGGTGAATTTCATCTCGGGAATGATTCGCGAGCTTCCGTTCGGGACGTATGATTCGATGCTGTGCATCACGACGGTGTCCTTCGATATCTTCGCCGCGGAGAGTTGGGTGCCGCTGAGCTGTGGCATGCAGGTCGTCCTCGCAAGCGAGGAAGCGCAGCAGGAGCCGGCCGTACTGGCAGAACTGCTCGCTCAGCACCCGGTTCAGATGATGCAAATGACGCCGTCGCGTCTCATGCTGCTGCTCGGCGATGCACGGAGCACGCCGCAGCTGCGGAGCATCAAGACGCTGCTGGTCGGCGGGGAAGCCTTCCCTTCCACCTTGTATGAGCAGCTAAGGGAACATACGGATGCGGCGGTGTACAACATGTACGGGCCGACGGAAACGACCGTGTGGTCCACGTTCGACCGCTTAGAAGGGGAGGAACGAATCAGCATCGGACGTCCGATGGCGAACACGCAGGCGTATGTGCTGAACGAGGCGCTGCAGCCGCAGCCGATCGGCGTGGCAGGAGAGCTGTGCATCGGCGGTGCGGGAGTCGCCCGCGGATATTGGGCGCGTCCGGAGTTGACGGGCGAGAAATTTGTGGACAGCCCGTTTGTTTCCGGGGAACGATTGTATCGAACCGGCGATTTGGCACGCTGGCTGCCTGACGGCCGGCTGGAGCATCTGGGACGGAGCGATCATCAGGTGAAGATCCGGGGATACCGGATTGAATTGGGCGAAATCGAAGCCAGGCTGCTGCACATTCCGGGCGTGAGCGAAGCCGTCGTAACTGTGGTAGAAGCGAAAGATACTAAAGAGAATGCGCAGGAATTGTGCGCTTATGTAACGGGCGGGCATCCGCTTAGGGCAGCCGAGCTGCGCGCCGCCTTGGCCGAATCGCTGCCGTCGTACATGATCCCGTCGCACTTCGTGCAACTGGAGGAGCTTCCGCTGACGCCGAACGGCAAGGTGGATCGCCAGGCACTGCCGAAGCCGTCGGGAAGCGGAGCGGCAGCGGAATATACAGCGCCGAGAACTGATGTTGAGACGAAGCTGGCGCAGTTGTGGCAGGAGGTGCTGGGCGTTGAGCGCGTAGGCATCCACGACAATTTCTTCGAGCTGGGCGGTCATTCCTTGAAGGCGATGACGATTGTCTTGAAGATTCACCAGGCGCTGGAAATAGAGCTGCCGCTAAGACAGCTGTTCCTCTCGCCGACGGTCGAAGGGCTGGCGGCTGCACTGAATGCTGCGGACGGCAGCACGGTGTATCAAGCGTTGTCCCCGGCGGCCGAACGGGCACATTACCCGATGTCTTCGGCTCAAAAACGGCTGCATTTCCTGCAGCAGCTAGAGGGAGCCGAGCGGAACTACAACATGCCGGTGGCGCTGCGGCTTGAAGGAGAACTGGATCGTGAGCGGTTGGAAGCAGCTCTGCAAGCGCTCGTCGCCCGCCATGAATCGCTGCGCACCTCGTTTGCCGTCGTGGATGGCGAGCCGGTGCAGCAGGTACAGGACGAGTGGAGCTTCTCTGTATCCTATGAAGAAGCGGAGGAAAGGGAAGTCGAGGATCTTATCCAGGCATTTCTTCGTCCGTTTGTCCTGAACGAAGCGCCGCTACTGCGTGCAACCGTCTTGCGTCTCGAAGAAACGCAGCACTTGCTGTTGATGGATATGCACCATATCATTTCAGACGGCACGTCAATGAACATTTTGGTAGCCGAATTTGTGAAGCTGTACGCGGGCGAAGCATTGGTTCCGCTGAAGTTGCAGTACAAAGACTATGCGGTATGGCAGCAGGAATACGTGCTCAGCGATGCTTACCGGGAGCAGGAGAAATATTGGCTCGATCAGTTATCAGGCGAGCTGGCGGTCCTGCAGCTGCCAACCGATTTCGCGCGTCCGGCCTTGCGTAGCTTTGCAGGCGATCGGGTTGATTTCAAGCTGGGAAGAACATTATCGGAAGCGGTACAGCAATTGGCCCTGGACAAAGGAGTTACCGTCTATATGGTGTTCTTGGCCGCGTACAGCACACTGCTGTCCCGTCTCTCCGGCGACGAGGAGGTTATTGTCGGCTCGCCGGTAGCCGGGCGTCCACATGCGGATCTCGCGGACATAATGGGGATGTTTGTCAACACGCTGGCCTTGCGCA
>NZ_QYZD01000091.1:0-2460 GCF_003591545.1 Paenibacillus thiaminolyticus | reverse complement strand
AGGCACGATGGTGATTGTGCCGAAGGACGACCGGATCGATCCGTCTCGTCTGCACTACTGGATCAGCCAGCAGCAAGTGACGATCTTCGAATCGACGCCGGCGCTGATCGTGCCGTTCCTGGAGTACGTGCACGAGCAGCAGCTGGATATGAGCGGGATGGAGCTGTTGATCACGAGTTCGGACAGCTGCAGCGTGGCGGATTACCGGACCTTGCAGGAACGCTTCGGCTCGTTGTTCCGGATCATCAACGCATACGGCGTGACGGAAGCGGCGATCGACTCCAGCTTCTACGACGAGGAGCTGGCGAAGCTGCCGCAGACCGGCCATGTGCCGATCGGCAAAGCGTGGCTGAATGCGAAATTCTACATTGTGGACGCGCACCTGAACCCGGTGCCGGTCGGGGTGCTGGGCGAGCTGGTTATCGGCGGAGTCGGGGTAGCGCGCGGGTACTTGAACCGTCCGGAGCTGACGGAAGAGAAGTTCGTAGACAGCCCGTTCGCCGCGGGCGAGCGGCTGTACCGCACGGGCGACTTGGCGCGGTGGATGGAGGACGGGAACGTGGACTTCATCGGCCGGATCGACAACCAGGCGAAAATCCGGGGCTACCGGATTGAGACGGGCGAGATCGAGTCGCAGCTGCTGCGGGTGGAAGGCGTGCGCGAAGCGGTGGTGCTGGTTCGAAGTGACGCGAACGGGCAGAAGGCGCTATGCGCGTATTACACGCCGGATACCGGAGCGGAGTTGGCAGTGAACGTTCTGCGCAGCGCGCTGGCGCAGGAGCTGCCAGGGTACATGATCCCGTCGTACTTCGTGGAGCTGGAGCGCCTGCCTCTGACGCCGAACGGAAAGATTGACCGGAAGGCGCTGCCAGCGCCGGAAGGAGAAGCGGGAAGCGGAACGGAGTACGTCGCACCGCGCAATGAGTTGGAAACGAAGCTGGCGGCGATATGGCAGGAGGTGCTGGGGCTTGCGAAGGAGATTGGCGTTCACGACAACTTCTTCGACATCGGCGGCCACTCCCTGCGGGCGACGACGCTGGTCAGCAAGGTGCACAAGGAACTGAGCGTGGATCTGCCGCTGCGCGACGTGTTCCGCCATTCCACGATCGAGAGCATGGCGGCCGCCATTTCCCGGCTGGATGAGCAGACCTTCGTTGCCATTCCGGTGGCGGATGACCGAGAGGTGTACCCGCAATCCTTTGCTCAAAAACGTCTCTTTATCCTGAATCAACTGGAAGGCGCGGAGCTTAGCTACAACATGCCGGAAGCGATGCTGCTGGAGGGTGCCTTGGACCGGGCAAGGTTTGAAGAAGCGTTCCATAACCTCTTGGCGCGGCATGAAATGCTGCGCACCGGGTTCGAAATGGTGGATGGCGAAGCATCGCAGCGGTTTTACCAGGACGTGAATTTTGCCGTGGAGTTCTATCGAGTAGATGAGCAAGAGGCCGAAGAGACGGTTCGCCGTTTCGTCCGTCCGTTTGACTTGGCGAAGCCTCCGCTGCTGAGGGTAGGCCTTGTCGAGCTGGCTCCGGAACGCCATATTCTAATGTACGACATGCATCATATTATTTCCGACGGTGTCTCCATGGAAATCTTTGTTGAAGAATTCGTCCGCTTGTACGGCGGCGAGCAATTGGAGCCTCTGCGCATTCAGTACAAAGACTACACCGTTTGGCAGCATTCGCAGGAGCAGAAGGAACGGCTTCAGCGTCAGGAGGCGTACTGGCTGGACGTGTTCCAAGGTGAGCTTCCGGTGCTGGAAATGCCGACCGACTATCCGCGTCCAGCCGTGCAGAGCTACGAAGGTCAAACGCTGGAGTTTTTCTTCGACGCATCGAAAACCGACGGCCTGAAGCAGCTGGCCGCGGAAACAGGCACGACGCTGTTTATGGTGCTGCTTGCGGCGTATAACGTGCTTCTGCATAAATATTCAGGTCAGGAAGACGTGATCGTCGGTACGCCAATTGCCGGAAGGAATCATGGAGATGTGCAGCCGTTGATCGGGATGTTCTTAAACACGCTGGCGATCCGCAGTTATCCGTCTTCGGAGAAGACATTCCTGTCATACCTGAACGAAGTCAAAGAAACGACCCTCCACGCCTTCGAGCATCAAAACTATCCGTTCGAAGAATTGGTGGACAAGGTGCAAGTCACCCGTGATTTAAGCCGCAATCCGCTCTTCGACACGCTGTTTACGATGCAGAATACGGAGAACGAGGAATTTGAGCTGGAAGGGCTTCGCCTGATTCCTTATCCGAGCGCACTGGATACCGCGAAGTTTGATATCAGCTTGGATGTGGGCGAGGAGAACGGCGGCTTGGATTACAGCTTCGAATATGCGACGGCTCTCTACAAAAGGGAGACGATCGAACGGCTGGCGAAGCATTACGAGCAGCTGCTCGTAACGATCGTAAGCCGTCCGGATGCGAAGATCGCCGAGCTGAACTTGCTGACGGCAGA
>NZ_QYZD01000090.1:0-2594 GCF_003591545.1 Paenibacillus thiaminolyticus | reverse complement strand
GTGCGATTTGTTCTGCTATAACTGCTACACAGCAGGAAAAGCAGGGGTTCAATAGAACCTAACTCTGTTTCCGAGAGCGGTAATGAGGTGACCATGTACGCCGAGACCACTCCATTAATACTCCTACCTGCGGATGGTAAGACAGTACCTCCCTGTAGGGAGCTAGGTGAAGTCGGCAGAACGAAGGCTAGAGCCACTCTTAGGAGAAGGTATGTCAACGGATATGTCGGATGGCTGAAAAGGGAGCTATGGTGAGAATGTCCAACTGAAGGACTGACAAACTACTGAATGTACGGGTCTAAACCTATAACATATGGAAACATATGTATCAGCGTATGCTGATGTGGGTAACGAAAAGTACGAATCACGCTTAGGAAATTCGTTACACCGAACTACGGCGGTGTCCAGCCCACAGGCCTAAAGGTAGCACCTAAGGCTCTCAGGGATAGCTAGGATTCAGGGAACAAAGAAAGCAAGGAACGTCGCAATAAGATCTGTCAACCGAGACGGTTGCTATAAGGCGTGTGCCGAAATGCATTTTTCCTTGTGAGAGTAAGGGCACGACTGATGAAGCTTCCGTAATGGAAGCCGAGGAACAGCCCTGAGTCTTGTACAGATTAAATAAATTTTCCAAAAGTGAATTGCACCGATCAGGTACGAACGTGGGAACACTGCTCCAATAAGGGGGTGGTCCACAGTGCAAGCTCTTCGATATTGGGACTACTACAACATGACCGACACCTTTACGGATCTTCATTCAAAAGCCGTAAACAAGGAGAAATTTACACGGCTCTATGAGCTTATCAAGTCACGTAATAACATCCTGTTGGCTTTTCGGACGATTAAATCCAACAAAGGCTCACATACGCCAGGTACGGATGGGAGAACAATTAAGAACATTAAGACTCTAACTGAGGAAGAAATTGTAGCCCTAATTCAAGGCAAGCTTGCGAACTATCAGCCCAAACCAGTCAGACGAGTGTTCATCCCAAAGCCGAATGGAAACAAACGTCCACTTGGTATTCCATGCATACTCGACCGGATAATCCAACAATGTGTTAAACAGATACTCGAACCAATAGCGGAAGCCTATTTCTTCAAGCATAGCTATGGGTTCAGGCCGTTGCGATCTGCACACCATGCAATCGCTAGAGTTCAACACCTTGTTAACCTGGCCGGGCTTCACTATGTAGTGGATATCGATATTAAGGGTTTTTTCGATAATGTCAACCACACACTGCTGGTTAAGCAACTATGGAACATTGGGATCAGAGATAAGAAAACCCTGCGCATCATAAGTAAAATGCTTAAAGCTGAAATCACTGGAGAAGGAGTTCCTTTAAAAGGGACACCACAAGGCGGCATTCTGTCACCTCTCCTATCCAACATTGTGCTGAATGACCTTGATCAATGGATCGCGAAGCAATGGGAGCAATTCCAGTCAAGAGAATCATTCACGACCGTTGGATATAGAACCCAGGTGCTGAAGAAAACCAACCTCAAAGAAGGATACATCGTCCGCTATGCGGACGACTTCAAAATCCTCTGTCGGGATTGGAAAACGGCCCAAAAGTGGTATCACGCCGTAAGACTTTACTTAAAAGATCGCCTTAAACTCGACATCTCGCCTGAAAAATCACAGACTGTAAACTTAAGGAAACGGAAATCAGAGTTTCTAGGATTTACGATACGTGCAGTTAAAAAAGGCAAAAGGATGGTCGCAAGCACGGGTATTAGTGATAAGAAGAAACGAGAAATCAAGCTGGAGGCGAAGAGGCGAATTAAAAAAATTCGTCAATCGCCAACCGCACTTAACACTAACCGATTCAATAGCTTTGTCCTTGGGATTCACAACTACTTCTGCAAAGCAACACAGGTAAATCCGGAGTTCTCACGACTTGGCTATGATCTCAAAGCGTTCACATTCAATCGTCTTAGGCAAATTGGGAAATACGAGCATCCAACGAATCCACCGCCGTCATACAAAAAATTTTTTTATGGCAATTACAAAACTTTTAAAGTATGTGGTGTCTACCTGTTTCCGATTCGGGACGTTAAAACTTCTAACAACATGTGCTTCGGAAAAAATCTAACTCCGTTCACACATGAAGGAAGAGAAAACATTCATAAGAAGTTACAGATTAGCGTTCAATCGGAAATCATTAAACTGTTGGAATCCAACATCCCAAATCGCAGTGTGGAGTACCTAGATAACCGTATTAGCCGATACAGCATGAAAATGGGTAAATGCGAGATTACGAACATGTTCTTGTTCGCGTCAGATGTCCACTGTCACCACCTCAAACCGGTATATCTCGGTGGTAATGACAGCTTCAGCAACTTACGTATCGTCCATAAGGATATTCACGTACTAATCCACGCAACAGCTGCGGATACGATTGATAAACTCATGAAGAGGATCGATCTGGCTAAATCAATGGTCATGACGATTAATCAATATCGAAAAATGAGTAACCTGGAACCTATTAACGTTAATCTGTAGAAGATGGAGCGCCGTGTGCGGTGAAAGTCGCACGCACGGTGTGGAAGAGGGGAAAAGGCGGAGATTACCTCAAAACCTTACCTATTCTTAT
>NZ_QYZD01000008.1:0-184388 GCF_003591545.1 Paenibacillus thiaminolyticus | reverse complement strand
CGCAGCATCTTAGGAGCATTATCCCGTTCAGTAAGGGCAGGTTGGTATGTGCGCAGCATCTTAGGAGCACTATCCCGTTCAGTCAGGGCGGGTTGGCACCTACTCAGCACCTTATCAGCATTATCCCGTTCGCTCAGGCTGGTCGGCACGAAACAGGGCCTTTCTAGTGCTACCTATACTCCGTCTTAACAGGCGGCAGAATTCGGGCTCTGAGCTAAGGGGATCATGGTGTAAAGAGCTTCAGGGCACTTCCCTCCCCATTCGACACAAGTACGAGCACCTAGTGTTCTCCCTCCTATGAAGAGCACACATTATCTGACGCAACCCTATGCATATTACGCAACCTATGCATCCGATGATGCAACCCATCAGTTCCAACAACCTCATCAGCTCTAAGAACGCTCATTAGTCTTAGCAGGATCATGTATGTACCTAAACCGACATATATGCTCTATACATGCTGTGTTATCCATTTGGACGTTACGGACGGCAGAATTCGGGCTCTGAGCTAAGGGGATCATGGTGTAAAGAGCTTCAGGGCACTTCCCTCCCCATTCGACACAAGTACGAGCACCTAGTGTTCTCCCTCCTATGAAGAGCACACATCATCTGACGCCACCCTATGCATATACGCAACCTATGCATCCGATGAGAC
Organism: Paenibacillus thiaminolyticus; assembly: GCF_003591545.1. GTDB lineage: Bacteria > Bacillota > Bacilli > Paenibacillales > Paenibacillaceae > Paenibacillus_B > Paenibacillus_B thiaminolyticus_A. Next base: position 183,733 of record NZ_QYZD01000008.1, on the reverse strand, counting down.
AACCCATCAGTTCCAACAACCTCATCAGCTCCAAGAACGCAAATCACACTGTTAACTGAGAAAATTACGAACCTAGTCAGACAGACATACATTCGCTTTAAGCGATATGGAGAAAAATAAAGACACCGCAGGAATAATCCTTGCGGTGTCCGCTTTATTGCGCAATTTGCGCCTTAATGGACTGCAATATTTTTTTCTCCAGCCGGGATACTTGAACCTGGGAGATGCCGAGCCGTCCGGCTACCTCTGACTGCGTCTGGTCGCGGAAGTAGCGCAAATAGACGATGAGCCGTTCCCGTTCACTCAAGCCTTCAATCGCTTCATTCAGCGCGAGCTTGTCGAACCAGCGATCCTGAGAATCATCCGCGATCTGATCCATCAATGTGATGGGATCCCCGTCGTTCTCGAAGACGGTCTCGTGAATCGAGCTCGGCGGCTTGTTCGCCTCTTGGGCGAAGACAACGTCCTCCGGCGAGATTCCCAGCTCGTCCGCGACTTCCTTAATGGTAGGCAGGCGATTGAGCCGCTTCGAGAGCTCGTCCTTCATTTTGCGGACCTTGTTCGCCATTTCCTTCAAGGAACGGCTCACTTTGATCGTCCCGTCATCACGCAGGAAGCGCTGAATTTCTCCGATAATCATCGGCACGGCATAGGTGGAGAATTTGACATCATAGGTCAAATCGAATTTGTCGACCGATTTGAGCAAGCCGATACAGCCGATTTGGAACAAATCATCCGGTTCATACCCGCGGTTGATAAAGCGCTGGACGACCGACCAGACCAGCCGGATGTTGCAATTGACCAGCGTTTCGCGAGCCACGGCATCACCCGCTTGGCTCAGTGCTATCAGACGTTTCACTTCTGCGTCGTCCAAATAACTTTGCGACGATTGCTTCACATCAGCTTTCATGGCTTCAACCCCTAATTGTAGAGCGCTTTTTTGGATTCGATCCGCTTTTTCATGCGGATGGTGGTACCGGCGCCCAATTCGGTTGTCACTTCAAATTCATCCATGAAGTTCTCCATAATGGTGAAGCCCATCCCCGAGCGTTCCATGTCCGGCTTGGATGTAAACAGCGGTTGTCTGGCCAGTTCGACATCTTCGATGCCATGTCCCCGGTCAGAGACCGTCAGCATAATCTGATCGCCCTCAATTTCCGCCGTAATCGACACGATGCCTTCCGGATTGTTGTCATATCCATGAATGATGCTGTTCGTCACCGCCTCGGAAATTACGGTTTTCAAATCCGTCAGCTCTTCCAAGGTCGGATCCAGCTGGGCAACGAAGGCCGCCACGGCTACGCGGGCGAAGGCTTCATTTTCCGAACGGCTGGAAAATTCTAATGACATTTTGTTCGAATGTCCACTCATGATACGTCCTCCAATCCAAGGAGCGCCTGGCGCTCGTTATCGTAGACATGCATGATTTTGAACAAGCCCGACAGCTCGAATAATCGCCGTACGGCAGGGTTCAGGTCGCAGACGGCAATCTTTCCGCCTCTACCCTTAATCTGCTTGTATCTGCCGAGAATGACCCCCAGACCGGAACTGTCCATGAAGGTCAATTCGCTCAAGCTCAACACCACATGGTTCACCTGTCCGCGCTGAATCACTTCATCCAACTGTATACGTACAATTTCCGATGTATGATGATCCAGCTCTCCCCTCAGACGGGTGATCAGTACATTGCGCCGGTGTTCCAATTCCACCTGCAAGTTCATGCGAATCACTCTCCTCCCATGTTGCCGATACCATTCGTCACCGCCAAACCCAATTCCTGCCTGGTGACAAAACTAGAAGAAGCACGCTGTTATTTGACAAAAAACAACTTTCCGCACGTCCGTTTGAGCAGCGTCCACCAGCCAGCTTTCGCTATAGACTCGGTTGCTTCGACAGGGTATTCGCGAATCGCTTTATCCCCTTGATACACGATAATTTTGCCAAGCGACTGGCCTTTCTCGATCGGCGCCTTGATGGATTCTGGAGACTCCAGCTTGAAATGGACGTTATCCTTGGAGCCGCCCTTTTTGAGAAGCACATGGTAAGGGCGCTGGGCCACCAGATCAAGCGACTCGACCATCCCTTTTTCTACCCGAATGCTGCCGATAGGGTCACCTTTTTTCAGAATAGGGACGTTCATGTACTGGGCAAATGCGAAATCGAACATCTGCGTCACTTCGGCATTGCGCGTTTTCGTATTCGGCTCGCCAAGCACGACCGCAATTACGCGCAGATTGTCCCGTTTGGCCGTAGCAGACAAGCAGAACTTCGCTTCCGAGGTGTATCCCGTTTTCAGCCCGTCTGCTCCCTGGTAGAACCGGACCAGCTTGTTCGTGTTGACCAGCCAGAACTTTTTATCGGTATTCTGACGCAAGTAATCTTCGTATGCCCCCGTATATTTCGTAACGCCCGGATATTGAAGCAAGGCTTGAGACATTAGAGCGATGTCATACGCGGATGTATAATGATTGTCCGCAGGAAGACCGTTGCTGTTCTCGAAGTGGGTATCCTTCATGCCGAGTTCTTTGGCCTTCTCATTCATCATCTGCACGAATGCTTTTTCCGATCCTGCAACCTTCTCCGCCATGGCGACTGAAGCATCGTTGCCTGAAGCCATTGCAATTCCCTTCATCATTTCATCAACCGTCATTTCTTCGCCCGGCTCGAGGAAGATTTGAGAGCCACCCATTGATGCGGCATACTCACTCGTCATCACTTTATCCGTCGGCTTCAGCTTGCCTTCGTCTATGGCTTCCATCACAAGCAGCATCGTCATTATTTTTGTAATGCTGGCCGGCGGCAGCCGATCATGGCTGTTTTTCTGGAAAATGATGGTACCCGTATCCGCATCCATCAGTAGGGCCGAGCGTGCATGTTCCGCGAGCTGTACTTCTGCTGCGCCCGTTGATGAAGTGGCCTGACTAGGCTCTTCTGTTCCGGTCCATGGCGGCACGTCGGCAAACGCTGCAGCGGCGCCGGTTGTCATCAGGCTTGCGCTCAGCAATGCGGAACACGCCACTCTATATAGCCTATTCTTCAAAGCAGTTCCCCTCCTACAAGAGTTGTGCACAACAGAATGGACGGCTCTATCCTCCGCCAGATGTGCTTAATTTCAGTCTTGTCTGATCACAAGCAAAATATTCCACTATTTCCGGACATAAAAAAAGTTTCTAGCAAATTTTCGCTAGAAACGGTATCCCTCATTGGCTGCCGTTGAGGGAACGGCTTCTTATGGAACTGTCGCAGGAGAAGCGCTGTCAGACAAATCTCTCTACGCCATCCTTCGTGACGATGGCATATACCAGCGGCGCCGCCGGTCTAGCTTCGGAAGTAATCCGGTACGCCTGGATGATTTTTTGTGCCGCTTCCTCCAGACGCGAAGCATCGTTGACATGAAGCACGGCCAGCACATCGCCGGCATTCACGGCGTCCCCCACCTTGGCGCGGAGATCAATGCCGACGCTCAGATCGATAACGGAATCCTTCGTCTCCCTTCCAGCTCCGAGAAGCATGGCGGCAATGCCGATCTCTTCGGCTTGAATGGCCGCTACCGTGCCGCCGGCTTCCGCCTTCACCTCGAAGCGTTCCCGGGCATGCGGCAGCCGCTCTGGCTGATCCACTACAGACGCGTCTCCACCCTGAGCCGCAATAAGCTCCTTCAGCTTCCCAAGCGCAGACCCGTCCGCAATCAATTGCTCCAGACGCGATTCCGCTTCGGCCGCATCGCGGGCGACCCCGCCCAGCACGAGCATATGCGCGCCCAGCACGATGCAGAGACGATGCAGGTCGGACGGCCCTTCGCCGCGCAGCGTCTGTATCGATTCCTCAACTTCGAGTGAATTGCCGATGAGATGGCCGAGCGGCTGATCCATATCCGAGATGACCGCAATCGTCTGCCGTCCCGTATCCGTACCGATATCGACCATGGCCTGCGCGAGCGCAATGGAGTCATCCAGCGTCTTCATGAATGCGCCGCTTCCCGTCTTCACATCGAGCACGATGGCATCGGCTCCGGCCGCAATCTTCTTGCTCATGACAGAGCTGGCAATGAGCGGGATCGATTCGACCGTGGCCGTCACGTCACGCAGAGCGTACAGCTTCTTGTCCGCCGGGGTAATATTCCCGGTCTGCCCGATAAGAGACACGCCAATATCGTTCACCTGCTTGAAGAATTGCTCCCGTTCCAATTCGACCTGGAAGCCTGGAATCGACTCCAGCTTGTCAATCGTTCCGCCCGTATGGCCCAGACCGCGCCCGGACATCTTCGCGACAGGCACCCCTGCCGCAGCGACGAGCGGTGCGAGAATTAAAGAGGTCTTGTCCCCGACGCCCCCTGTGGAATGCTTGTCCACCTTGATGCCGCTGATCGAGCTTAGATCGATCTGATCGCCCGAACGCGCCATCTCCAGCGTGAGGCTCGCCGTCTCGCTCGCCGTCATCCCTTGGAAAAAAACAGCCATCGCCCAAGCGGCAATCTGATAATCCGGCACCTCGCCGCTGCTATAGCCCTGAATGAGAAAACGAATTTCTTCGGCGGTCAGTTCGTGACCTTCCCGTTTTTTGTGAATGATGTCGACTGCCCACATCTTCGCTCCTCCTAACCGGATGCTGTAATCAAGCTTACATTTTCGGAATCAGTGTCAGTACCAGCTTCAAAAAGGCGTCCTTCACTTTATCCGCCGTCTCCATCACCTCGTCATGGGACAATGGCTGATCGAGAATTCCTGCCGCCATGTTGCTGATACAGGAGATGCCCAGCACCTCAAGGCCCGCATGACTGGCGACAATAACTTCCGAGACAGTGGACATGCCTACCGCGTCCGCACCCATCGTGCGGAGCAATCGAATCTCGGCCGGCGTCTCATAGTTCGGTCCGAGCAGCCCGGCATAAACCCCTTCGCGGAGCGAGAAGCCCTGCTCATCCGCCATAGCCTTCGCGAGCTGGCGCAAGCGCGGGCTGTACGCCTGGGACATGTCAGGGAAGCGGACGCCCAGACGGCTATCGTTCGACCCGATGAGCGGATTGCGTCCCGTCATGTTGAGATGGTCGCTAATGACCATCAGATCGCCTGGCTCATAGCTCGTATTAATGCCGCCAGCCGCATTCGTGACGAGGAGCTTTTCCGCGCCGATCGCTTTCATGACCCGCACCGGGAACGCCGTCACTTCCGGACCGTAGCCTTCATACATATGGAAGCGCCCTTTCATCATGACGACCGCGCGTCCTTCAATTGTGCCAATCAGCAGGTCTCCCGAATGGCCTTCAACAGTAGATACCGGAAAATGCGGAATCTCGCGATAAGGAATCGTGACGGGATTCTCAACCAGATCGGCCAACACGCCAAGACCCGAGCCGAGAATCAACCCGATCTCCGGACGGACGCTGGTACGGCTCTGAATATAGGATGCCGCTTCCTGGATGTGTTCATAAGCTTGACTCATTATTTTTCCTCCCCGACTGATGATGATGTTCTGGCTCGTGGATGCGCGTGCGTGTATACATCCTTCATGCTCGTTCTTGACATCTGCGCGATATACCGCTGCGTCGTCGCTAATTCTGTATGGCCGAGCATCTCCTGCACGGCGCGTATGTCGGCCCCGTTCTGCAGCAGGTGGACGGCAAATGAATGGCGCAGTGTATGCGGCGTAAGCGGAAATGGCAGCTCCAAATGCTCCGCATATTTCTTCATGGTCTTCCAAAACCCTTGCCGGGACATGCGCTGTCCGCGAACATTGAGAAATAACGCCTCTTCGGGCATCTCCGCTGCAGCGCCGTTCCGTGGAGTCTCGTCTCCGTCAGTTGATTCTTCGCCGAGCAGGCGGGGGCGCGACTCTTCCAAGTACCGCTGAATCGCCTCAGCCGCAGCTTGTCCAAGCGGGATGACCCGCTCCCGATTCGCCGAAGAGCAGCGCACGAAGCCCAATTTGGGCTGCACATCTCCGACATTCATTGCCATTAGCTCCGACACGCGCATGCCCGTCGCATACAGCGTCTCCAGCATGGCACGATCGCGGATGCCTTGCTCCGTCGCAAGATCCGGCAGACGGAGCAGCCGTTCGGTATCCTCCGGCGACAAAATCTCAGGAGGCTTCGCTTCCGGCTTCGGCCGCTCCAGCCCGAGCGTCGGATCAAGATCCAGCCATCCTTCGCGGATGCAAAAATGGCAGAAGGAGCGAATCGAAGCGACAAGGCGGGAAATGCTAGATGCGGCCCTCCCTTCCCGCTTCAACTGAAATACATATTGATTCACGTGAAAGGGCCGGATTGCCGCAATCGAATCCAGTCCGCTCATCGTATCCGCACCCAGGAACGCGCGAATATCCCGCAGGTACGCGGCTCGAGTATGCGCGGACATTCGCCGCTCCTGCGTTACATGCTGTTCATAACGTTCGATGCACTCTTCTATCGGATGCTGCATGTCCAATCTCCTTGCTGCGTCTTTCTCCTACATATAGAGGCGCCAGACATGAATAGGTTCCTTTATACTTTCTTCGCGGGGTCCGCACATTCCTGCTTCGGCCCGTGTGTCTGATGCGTGAACGCCGCGGTTATTCCCCCAGCCAATAAAACAGGCGAAGGCGTTCCTTGAACGTGTGGGGCTCGATGTCCGTCGCCCCCTCAATCTGGAACACCTTCACCGCTTTACCCTGCGGCTCTCTATATTTATCGACAGGAGATATCCAATCGGATACGCTTCCCAGCAGGTGGGCCATTGCATACGTCAAGAGCAAAAAAAGCGCCACGAACTTGAGCCGGTTCAGTACTTTGCGAAGCGATACGATCATCCTCACACGTCCCCCTTATCCGAATCGTCCCACTACTCGTAACTTATGAGACAAGCGGACAGGATATGCCAGCGGGATGAACGGCGTTAGACGGACGGGAACGGCTCGGGACGCGCCTCGTAGCCAAGGGCTTCCGCGACGACCCGGTGAACGATGCCGCCTTCGTACGTCGTGAGTCCGCCTCTCAGCTCAGGCGCGCGATGAATCGCTTCCTCCAACCCCAATGAAGCCAGCTTCCGCACATACGGGAGCGTAGCATGCGCCAACGCCAGGGTGGAGGTGCGCGGCACGGCGCCCGGCATATTGGCAACCGCATAGTGGATGACGCCATGCTTGACGAAGGTCGGATGCTCGTGCGTCGTCACGCGATCCATCGTCGCGATCGAGCCGCCTTGATCAATGGCGACATCGACAATAACCGAACCGGGCTTCATCTGCTTGACCATATCTTCCGACACGATGCGAGGCGCCTTCGCGCCCGGCACGAGAACCGCTCCGACCAGCAAATCCGCATGGCGGACGGCCTCTTCCACATAGAACGGCTGAGAGACAACGGTCGTCACCCGTCCTTCGAACAAATCGTCCAGCTCCCGCAGCCGATCAATGTTCAAGTCGAGAATCGTTACACGGGCCCCCATGCCAAGCGCAATTTTGGCCGCGTTCGTGCCGACGGCCCCGCCGCCGATAATAACGACTTCCCCTGACGGGACACCCGGCACGCCGCCGAGAAGTACGCCCCGTCCGCCTACATACGATTCGAGCAGATGGCTTCCGATTTGCACGGACATTTTGCCGGCGATCTCGCTCATCGGAGTGAGCAGGGGCAGCTTGCCGTTCGGGAGCTGCACGGTCTCATAAGCGAGGGAGCACGCCCCGGATTGGACAAGCGCCTTGGCCAGGTAAGGAACGGCTGCCAGATGAAGATACGTGAACAGTGTTTGATTGGATCGGAAAAAGGGGGTCTCCTCCGGCAGCGGTTCCTTAACCTTGACAATCAGTTCCGATTCACCCCATACGGCCGCGGCATCCGGCGCAATCGCAGCGCCGACCCGGACATATTCCTCATCCTCAAAACCGCTGCCTACACCGGCTCCCCGCTCCACGATGACCTGATGACCGTCCTGCACAAGCGCGTGGGCTCCCGAAGGGGTCAAGGCGACGCGGCGCTCATTCGTTTTGATTTCTTTAGGCACTCCAATCTTCATACTGAATATCCTCCCTAATGAACAATATTGGTCTTGTCCAGGCAAGCGCGCCATTATCCATTCATGCGACAAATGCATCGCTCAGGCATCACCGTCTTCCCTTCGTTCCCATACTCTAATCGTGTGTCCCTATAGGGAGGCACGGAACCTATCCTGAATGGAACGGGAGGACGGTACGGCATGCGCAACTTAACCCGCATGTTACAAGCCGTCGTGCACGGGAAGCCTGCCCGGCACACGGTACGGAAAATCATCGTGCTAAAGGATCGAAAAAGCTTCAATGTGTGCGTTCGCGAGTTGAAAAAGCAGGGCATCGTTCCCTTGAAGCAGGTAAAGTCAGCCTTCATGCTATGCTGTAATGTTCATCCTCATGCCAAGCTGGCCGAATTAATGAAGCATCCCAGCATCCGCAGAATCGAGAATGATGCCCGTGTGCGGGCTCATGCGGTTGGTCGGGGTCGGTGTTCTTCTTCTACTACTAGACTTCGTTCCATGAAGCGGAACCATTCCACAGCCAAAGGTCACACAGCTTCTATGCAGCAAATTCCATGGGGTGTCAAGCGGATTCAGGCGCCCAAAGCCTGGCCGGAAACCCGGGGCAAGGGCATTCGAATTGCGATTGTCGATACAGGTATCTCGCCCCATCCGGATCTTCGCATCTCCGGGGGGATCAACACGATTCGCCCAGGGGCACCCTATCACGACGACAACGGCCACGGCACTCATGTGGCAGGTACGGCCGCCGCGCTCGGCAGAGGACATCTCCTGTACGGCACAGCTCCCGAAGCGGAGCTGTATGCAGTCAAAGCACTAGATGAAAAAGGCGAAGGGTATGTATCCGATATCGTAGAAGGTGTGGAATGGTGTATTCGGAACCGCATGGATGTCATCAATCTGAGCCTGGGTCTGAACGGCCCCAGCAAGCTGCTGCGCAACACGATCCGCCGCGCCCACCGCCAAGGCATCGTTATCGTCGCTTCCGCCGGCAATAACGGCAAGGATGCCGAAGCGATCGATGAGCCGGCGATCTATCCCGAAGTTATCGCGGTCGCGGCGACCGACAGGCTCAACTGCATTGCCAGCTTCAGCAGCCGCGGCATAGGAATCGATATCGCAGCCCCCGGCGCAGACATCTGTTCAACGAGCTATAAGGGCGGCTTCGTCGAAGAGTCCGGGACCTCGATGGCGGCGCCGCATGTCTCGGGCACAGCCGGATTGATGCTGGCCGCTTGTCCCGGCATGCTGCCGGAGCAGATTCGCTGCGCGCTGATTCATACTTCCCAGCGATTGCGCGGGGAAGCGGTTACGGCCCAAGGCGCGGGACTCATCAATGCGCAGAAGGCAGTCGCGTTTACGGCAAAGGCCAAGCACCATGCAGATGAATCAGCCCATCTCGCCCTGCCGGTAGCGTTTACAGCAGGACGCCCGGTGAAGAAGAAGCTGACTCCTTCGCGGCAGCCCGCTCCGTCCGCAGCCGCAGCTGGCCTGCCGGGAGCATGCCGGAAGGCGGCAACAGCCGCCCCAAGGAAGCAACGTTCGGCAAATCTGTCAAGAAACTCCATCCAACACAGATTAAATAAGCCTCGACGTCGTTGACATCGAGGCTGTATGTTATGATTCATCGTTCGATGAAGATTCCTTGCGAAGGCGCTCCTTCTCCTGGCACTCCCGGCATATGCCCTGGAAGTCAAGCCGATGGTCGACGACGTGGAATTGAAATTCCCTCTCAAGTCGCTCTTCCAGCGGGCCTAGCCAGTCTTCCTGTATCTCTTGCATCGAACCGCATTGGACGCAGATCAAATGATGATGGTGATGCTTGTTGTTGTCGCCGCGCAAATCATAACGGGCTACACCATCCCCGAAGTTCAATTTTTCCACCACATGCAACTCATTCAGCAGCTCCAATGTCCGGTACACGGTGGCAAGACCGATTTCAGGGGCCTTTTCCTTCACTAGCATGAATACATCTTCCGCGCTGAGGTGATCCTCTTCGTTCTCGAGAAGAACGCGAACGGTTGCTTCACGCTGGGGTGTCAGCTTGTACCCTTGGGATTGCAGTTGTTGTTTGATCTTCTCAATACGCGCTTCCATGATCTCCCCCCTTGCCCGCCAATCCGCAATTCTATTCGCTTCTATCATTATAGGGGGAGAATGCAATGAGTGTCAAATCATTTAAGCAAATGAAAAAGGGTCTCATCCTCCGGATACCGTTCCGGCAAGCAGCGGCGCGGCCAGCTTCATCAAAGAGGGGGATACCCAGGTCATGACGGCGGCGACGACGGCCATCCCGGCTGCCGCCGATGTCTGCACGAGAACGAAGCGGCCTAGCGGCTCGCGCAGCGACTGAACCTTGGGCATGAAGACCCGGTTCTTCAATATATACGTCGCGAACGTAATCGAAGCGACACTGGCAATCAGAATGAGCGGTATGGCCAGCAGATTATGCGGGGCGACCGAAGCGAAGGCGAACAGCATCCCCTTCCATCCATATTGGCCGATAAGCGTACCGACCGTGAAGCCGATGAAGATTCCTTTGGCAAAGACAAGGACGAGGACAAGCGGGAAGCCGACGATCGAAAAGCCCAGCAGCGCGATCAACCCAATCCATTTGCTGTAGAGCAAAGCGGATTCGGTGAACATCCCGGCCCGATCCGGCGCCGGACTGTCGCCGTCCAGCATCACGAAGAAGTGGCCGAGATGACTGCCCAGATCCTGCTGCTGCTCCAGCGTCAACGCATTAACCAGCAGCGCCCCGAACACGACGCCGACCAAAAACAAAATTGAGACAAAGAGATACAAATGAAGTTGGGCGCGAAACGAATATGATGCCGGCTTCATGAGGGGAACGGCTCCTTTCCCATACGATGGACTCACAGCTCTGTGTCACTCCATTGTATGCAGCGGCTCGTCCGAATATGAACGAGGGAGCCGTTCGTTCTCTGCGGCAGACTTTGGCGTTAAGTGACGACTTTGCCGTAGGTCCCGCCGCCGCCGCTCGACAAGACCAGGTCTCCGCATCGCGCCCTGACGATATATTCCGCCGTCTTCTCCCCGACCGTCTCCGCCAGTTGCTCCGGGGTCGCCTGATGCAGCACCGCCATCTCGGTGCCGAACCGGTCCAGCAGCTTGTTCAGCGTGCGGGGCCCGACGCCCGGAATGAATTCCAGCGGAACCTGCATAATATACGGCGGGCGATGAGCAGGAACCTGGCTATGGTCCCGATCCGAGATAGCGTGAATGCGATCGAGCACGCCCTGCACCATTTTGCCGCTGCCGCAGGCGGGACACGCCGCGGGAAGCTGTGCCGCCTCGGGCACGGATCCGCACTCCATGCAGCGCGATCGATGATACTTGCCCAGGCTCGGGTTCAGCCCGTAATTGGCATTGACGCACCGGCCGTCCCGATTCTGAAGCGCCAATGCCCACTCCTTGAAGCTGGGCTCGGCTACAGTCAATTGGTTGTACTCCCGGGCAATCTTGCGCAGCGAATGGGCATCTGAATTCGTCAGCAGCGTGTAGCGATCCAATTCGGAGATCAGACCGGCCATCTCGGTGTCGGCGCTCAGGCCCAGTTCCACCGCATCGATAAGCTCCATGTCCAATACATCCGCCATCCGCTCAGAGCAGTTGCCGTAGATGCTCTTGAACGGCGTGAATACATGCGCAGGAATGAATATGCCACCGTGAGCGGCCGTCTGCTCCTGCAGTGCCTGTCCCGATACGTATACCCGTTGAGAAGACAGATTCATATTGGTTACGTAAGGCGACACCCACGCCGAGAAATGACGCATCGCATCGAAGCTGGGAAGATAGCACAGCACATGCGCCATGCCGAGTCCTTCCGCACGGATTTCAAGCTCGGTGCCCAGGAGCAGCGTCGTGTTCCGGTAGCGGATGCCGCCGTCGGCCAGCTCCTCCATCTCTCCCCGCTCAAGCAAGGCAGCGATATCCTCCTGTACGCCCGGCGCGTGCGCATCGATAATCCCTATCAGGTGCAGGCCTTTGCGCTCCGACGCTTCCTTCGCAATCGCCTCGAACGTCAGATCCCGGCTTGCGCTCATCTTGCAGGGTGCGCCGCGGGACGTGCTCCCGATATGGATATGGAAATCTCCGAAGACGCGCATGCCGGTGAACTGGGAGCCTTCCGCGGACGTAATTATACCGGCCATGAGCCCGTCATCTCGTATATTTTCCATGCATAGAGCGCTTGTATCGTCTTCGCGTCGCCGATTCGGCCCTGGCGCATCGCCTCGAATGCTTCGTCCATCGTCAGCGCGCTCACCTCGAGGAACTCGTCTTCGTCCGGCTTCATTACGCCTTCTTCCAAGTCATCCGCCGCATACAGATAGATAATCTCATCCGCGAAGCCGGGAGAGGTCGAGAACGCCCCGAGCGGAATCAGGGAAGCTGCCCGGTAGCCCGTCTCCTCCTCCAGCTCCCGCTTGGCCGCATCCTCCGGCCGCTCGCCCGCGTCCAGCTTGCCTGCCGGAATCTCGACCTGCGTCCGTTCAAGCGGCTTGCGGTACTGCTCGACGACGAGCATACGCCCGTCCTTGATCGCCAGCACCGCGACCGCGCCCGGATGGCGGACAATTTCCCGAGTTGCTGTGGTCCCATCGGGTAAAGTAACCGTAGCGACCTGTAGATCGATGATTTTCCCTTCGAAAATGGTCGTTGTATCAACCGTCACTTCTTCGAGCGACGGGCGTTTCTTTTCTTGATTGACATCATCTTGCACGCTCATCTCGCTGCCACTCCCTTATAACAAATGGTTGGGTCATCCTTCAGGGGCTGTTCCCCTTCGGATTGAGCCATCGCTATGCATACATAATTCCGTTCGATGCAACATACTCATTATACCAAAACGGCTCGTCCGAACGAAATGAGGGTAATGACGTGAAACAATATTATTCGAAGCAGGATATGCTGCTCGTCGGGAAAAGCTATGAAATTCGCGCCGAGCTGAGAAGGCTCATGATTCGGGAAGGCCGTAACGCCATATTGTCCGTGATTCTCCAAAAGCAACAGAGCCGGGCCAAAAAATAGAGAAGCATTGCTTTGCGGCCTATCCAAGCTTGCTGCAAAGACAAAAGGGTACGGACCAAGGCGTGCATCGCCTCATCCGTACCCTTGTCTTCGTTGGCGGGATTATGACTCCCCCGCCGCATCAGAACATTTCGTCACGGCTTCCCAAATGCCGTTCAAGTAAACGGCGCCGAGCGCCCGGTCATACAGCCCGTAGCCGGGACGCCCCTGCTCGCCCCAGATCATGCGGCCGTGATCCGAGCGCAGCGGCCCGGTGTAGCCGATATCCGCAAGCGCGCGCATTACCGCCGTCATGTCGACGGATCCGGCGGACGACAGATGCGCCGTCTCCTGGAATGAGTGGTGCCCGGTAACCAGCACGTTCCGCGCATGAACGAAATGAATGCGGCCCGCATGGCCGAATTGCCGGATCATATGCGGCAAATCATTGGCCGGATCAGAGCCGAGCGAGCCGGTGCAGAAGCACATGCCGTGAGCCGGATGATCGAACAGGGACAAATAGCGGGCGAACTGCTCCTCGCGGCCCAGAATTCGCGGCAAGCCGAAGATAGGCCATGGAGGATCATCCGGGTGAACCGCCATCCGCATCCCCAGCTCCGCCGCCTCCGGCATGACCCGCTGGACGAAATAAGCGATGTTCTCCCAATACTGCTCCTCGCCGATGGAACGGTAGCGTTCGAACAGGCGGCCGACTTCCCCGTCAAGATAGCTGGTGTCCCAGCCGGGAAGGCGCAGCGTTCCGTCCGCCGGATCCATCTGTTGGATGACGTCATCCTCATAGATAAGCGTCCTGGAGCCGTCCGGCAGGACATGATCGAGCCTGGAGCGGGTCCAATCGAACACCGGCATGACGTTGTAGCAGACCGTTCGGATCCCTTCCGCCGCCAGATTGCGAAGCGTCGCAATGTAATTGTCGATATACCGATCCCGTCCGGCCAGCCCCAGCTTGATACCTTCATGCACCGGAACGCTCTCGATGACGGCGAGCCGCAAGCCGTGCGCCTCCACCGTCTCCTTCAGGCCGCGAATCCGTTCCCGGCGCCACACCTCACCAACCGGAACGTCATAGACGGCCGACACGATGCCTTGCATCCCCGGAATCTGATGAATATATTCAAGCCGGACCGGGTCATCCGCGCCATACCAGCGGAACGTTAATTCCAAGCTCTTCGCCTCCTTTTCCTGATGGATTCGGAATGACGATCGCATTCGCCTGTGCCGCCAGCGCCAGCTCGGCCGCCTTGAACGCATGCTGCTGCGTCATGGCCCGCTCCGTCCGGTGAAGGCAATCGAGAATCAGCTCCCCGAAGAAAGGGAATCCGACCTTGCCGGACACCGGAATATGCCGTTCTCCCTCATGATTGACCAGATAGACATGATCCGGAGTGTTGGATCGGGCGACATCGATATATTTGCGCAGCTCGATATAGCCGTCCGTGCCGAGGATGACAGTGCGGCCGTCTCCCCATGTGCCGAGGCCGTCCGGCGTGAACCAGTCGACCCGGAAATAATTGGTGGCTCCGTTATCCCCCAGCAGCATGGCGTCTCCAAAGTCCTCGATCTCCGGATATTCGGGATGCGCGTAATTAGCCACCTTGCTGTGCAGCACCTTCGCATCGCGGCAGCCCGCGTAGTACAGAAATTGCTCGGCCTGATGACTGCCGATATCGCATAATATCCCGCCGTAACGCTCCTTCTCGAAAAACCAGGCCGGACGCTGCTGCGCCTGCAGCCGATGCGGTCCCGTTCCCATCACCTGCAGCACTCTGCCGATCGCTCCCTCCTGAATCAGCTGTCCGGCATATACAGCGCTCTCCGAATGCAGCCGTTCGCTGTAGTAGACCATATACTTCTGCTTCGTATCGGCGACGGCGCAGCGCGCCGCTTCCAGCTGCTCGAACGACGTGAACGGCGTCTTGTCCGTAAAGTAATCCTTGCCGTGCTCCATCGCCCGAAGCCCGAGAGCGCACCGGTCCGCCGGAACGGCAGCCGCGGCGATGAGCCGCACCTCGGGATCCTCCAAAATCTCCGCCTCCGAGAGGGCGGCCCGCACGCCGGGGTAACGGGCCTGAAAAGCTTCTACCTTGGCGGGATCGGGATCATAGACCCATTTCAAGGTGGCTCCCGCTTCGACCAAGCCGTTGCACATGCCGTAAATATGCCCATGCTCCAGCGCCATGGCCGCGAACACAAATTCTCCCGGCCCGCATACCGGGTTCGGCTTGCCTTCCGGGGCGTAGCGCATGCCGTCAGTACGGTTCATCGTGAATTCCCTCCGCCACTTCCGGCTTCCTGACGGGCAGCGGCTCCATGCGCAAGCTCCTTCATCAGGGAGACGAAGCTGCGCAGCATCTCGCCTGATGAATGGATGCCGCTGAAATCTTCTACCCCGCAATAGCCGTCATAACCGACAGCGGCCAAGTCCTCCATCACCTGCTGCCAGCGGACGAAGCCCCGCTCCAGCGGCGACCATTCCAGCTTCGGGCCGTTATTTTCCCGTGCTGCCGCGACATCCGCATTTTTGACATGGACATGTGCCAAGTACGGACCCAGCATTTCCAGGCCCATGCGGTGATTCTCATACCCCTCGAACACCATATTGCCGGGGTCGAACAGCACACCGATATGTTCCGGGTCGAAGGAAGACGCGATCCGGTATGCCGCGCTTGCGCTTGGCGCGATCGTCATATGATGCGTCTCGATCAGTCCCCGGATGCCATATTGCTTCAGCAGCGGCACGAGCTTCGCCACGTATTCCATCTGGTCGTCATACAGCTCGCTGTAAGGCCGGCTCCGGTTATAGCCATGGACGCCGATGCGCATCAGCGGTGCGCCCAGCGCCTGGGCAATGCGCATCACTTCTTCCGCCGCCTCCACATCTCCGACCTTCAAGTAGGGCATAACGGCGGTGCTGTCAAGGCCATGCTCGCGCATCTGCCCCCGCAGGCCCTGAAGCACCTCCGGAGCGGTTCCGGGCTCGATGGTGCACAGATTATTGCCCCAGAAGGATGGCGGCTGGTTCCTCGCTTCCGCCGGGCTTGGGGAACAGCGCCATTCGATTCCATGCAGTCCGGCATCAACTGCTGCCGGAATGACTTGTTCCACCGATAGATCGGGAACGGCTACGGTAAAGACAGACCATTTCATAGATGCGTCCTCCTTCATATAGAGACCGTGATTTGAAATTGCTTGCTGTGTTCATTGGTGTATTGCAGCATAAGCTTCCTTCCGCTCCTCGCAGATCATGTTCAGTACGATTCTCTCATGTTCAGTTCGATTCTCGGATGCGCCGGGCAAGCCTTTAGATCGTCATCGCGCCGAAGCCGCCATCGACCCGGATCAAAGCGCCGGTCACAAAGCCCGAAGCCCGCTCCGACGCCAGCCAGACGGCAGTCCCTTGCAGCTCCTCGGGGGTGCCGAACCGTCCCATTGGCGTATGCCTCATAATCGCTTCCACCCGCTCCGGGGACAGGATCGCCCGGTTCTGCTCCGCCGGGAAGAAGCCGGGGATGATGGCATTGACCCTGACGCCGTGAGGAGCGAATTCACGGGCCAAATATTTGGTCATGCTGTTCAAGGCCGCCTTCGACATAGAATAGGTAAACACGCGGGATAACGGCGGATCCGACGAGACGGAGGAAATGAGAATGATAGAGCCTCCGCTGGCGCCCCCGATCATCGATTGCCCGAACTGCTGGCAAATCCGGATGGCGCCCTTGACATTAACGTTCATAATATGGTCCCATTCTTCCATCTCCAGCTCGAAGAACGGGGTCGCGCTGTTCACTCCGGGACAGTACAGCAGCACATCGACCTTCCCGTAGCGCTGTATCACTTCCGCGTGGACGCGCTCGATATCGCGCCCGTCCGTCATATCGCCCAGGAACGCCTGGGCTTTACCTCCCGCCTCGGCCAACTGCGCCACCACTTCAGCAGTTGCATCCGCCTTGCGCCCGATGATGGCGACTTGGGCGCCATGCGCGGCCAAGGCCTCGGCCATCGAGCGGCCCAGCGTGCTCGTTCCTCCGGCAATCACCGCGGTCTTGCCGTGCAAATCAAACCACTGCGACATATTCATCCTCCTTGCTCATCCTGACGCTCCGGCCGGCGCGATGCCGGCAAACGTCCGGAATTGACAGTTGAACCATTCATCCGCATCCCGTTCCATCTCTTCTCGCGACACCGTCCATCCGTCCCGCGCGAGACGGATATATTGATGAGCCAATACTTCCGCGATGGTGCGGCGCGAGTAGTCCCACTTCGTAAGCAACTGCTCCAGCACCCGGCAATCCGAATGCTGCGGAATATAGGAGGTGCCGAGCAGTTCGGTGCGCATCCGGGTCATCTCCGCAATCATCGATTCGGTATGCAGGAACCACCAGCAGCCGAAAGGCAGCAGATTGCGGAACTTGCGCGCCAGCACGGCCAGCTCATGCTGATTCTCGCGGGCGAGCAGGGTAACCATGAACCGCTGGGACGGATGGCGGACAAGCAGCCGCTCCAGCATGCCGATGTCGGTCCGCTCCCCGCGGTCTCCCGCGAGCCGCAAGGCCGGATTGACCTGGCGCTTGACTCCGATCATGAGCGCCAGCGGCAGATTCAACTCCCGGCAGACCGGAATGACCGCCTCGTCGAGGATGCGGCTGCTCCACCCGTCGTCCGGATACCGGAACGTTCCGGGCAAGGAGGCAGCAATATAGACCGCCTTCATCCGCACCGCCCACTCCTTCAGGAACCGTCTCGCCTCGCGGATATTCTGTTCGCCGTCCGGACCGCCCCATTCCGCCGTCACCGCCAAGCCTTCCGCCTGCAGCTTCGGACAGGCCGATTCCCAGTCCAGCAGCAAGGAATCGATCCGGAGCGCCGCCAGGAACCGGGAATCCCGGACTCCGCCGCCCTGCCAGACCGGACGCTCCAACGGGTCGAACGGATCGTTGGTCATCACGACCTGCTTGATATTGGCCAATCGGAAAATATGATCGATATGCTCCGATAAGCTTACCTTCGACCACGCTTCCCGGAGCGCCTCGATGCTCCGGCTTGCGATAGGCATGCCCAGCCGCTGACAGATACCAACGACCGCAATCGCCGCCTCGCTGACGGGAGAGCGATCGACGAACAAGGTCTGGAACACGTGATTCGCCTGCTGTTCCTTGCTCCAGCCCCAGAATGTCTCCTCCGGAACGGCGGAATGCCGGAACATTTCGGCAATCAGGTAATGGTACGTCAACAGCTCATCGATCCCCCAGAGCAGCAGGGAACCGAAGTTCTCGGCGTACAGATGGGTATGCATGTCGGTGACGGCGCATTGCTTCACGACCTCATGCGCCATCTGCCGAATCGCCTGTTCTTCCTGGTTCATCCACAGTCAACCTCCTTCTCCCATTTACCCAGGCGCCGTATTCGGACGTGTCGGCCACAGCCGGCTATGAACCGAATGAACGGCTCATATCCGCAGGAGCCCGCACCTCTTCCGGCGCATCGGCCGCATAGCGGGACTGGTCAATCCGCTTCTGCAGCTCCGCATGGAACAGATCCTCGTCCAGCGGGAACGTGACCCAATTGTCCGTCCAGGTCGACAGCAGCATCGCATTCGACAGCGTCAGGCCGTGGATGCCTTCCTCGCCCGGCGCAAGGAGCGGCGAGCCTGTCCGGATCGCGTCGGCCCAGTTCTGAATAATGTAGCGGTGCTCGCCGCCCTGTCCATGAACGGGAATATCGCATTTCCAGCATTCGGGCTGTCCGAACATGCCTTCATACTGCCTGTTGAATTCCGGCTCAGATACCCGCAGCCGCCAAAACGTCAGCTTCCCGTTCTCAATGACAACCTTGCCCCGATCCCCGGTGATCTCGAAGCGATTTGTGCCCGGTGCTTCGCCGGTCGTCGTCACGAATACGCCGCTCGCTCCGTTCTCGTATTCCACATAGGCGGTCACATCGTCCTCGACCTCGATGTCCCGGTAATGCCCGAAGCGGCAGAACGCCCGCATCCGCTTCGGCACAAGGCCGGTCGTCCATTGCCACAGATCAAGCTGGTGCGGATCCTGATTGATGAGCACGCCGCCGCCTTCGCCCGCCCAGGTCGCGCGCCAGCCGCCCGAATTATAATAGCTCTGCGGCCGGTACCAGTTCGTAATAATCCAGTTCGTCCGCCGGATCTCGCCCAGCTCTCCCGAGTGAATCAGATCGCGAAGCCTCTGATACATAGGCTGGCTGCGCTGATTGTACATGATGCCGAACACTTTGCCGCTTCGCGCCGCCCGCTCATTCATCTCCCGCACCTGCTTCGTATAGACCCCAGCCGGCTTCTCAATCAGGACGTGCAGACCTTGCTCGAAGGCGTTGATAGCCGATTGCGGGTGATGGTAATGAGGCGTCGCGATCAGGGCGGCATCGATCGTCCCGGAAGACAGCATCTCTTCCTCTGTCGAATAACACGGGATATGCTCCCCCAATTCGGACTTCGCCCATTCCCTACGGCCGGGAATGGTGTCGCAGACAGCGCTTAATACCGCCCCTGTTATCTCGCCGCGCGCAATGCACTTCGCATGCGCGCTCCCCATGTTTCCTAATCCAATGACGCCAATTCGTACGGTATCCACTCGCGTTTCCTCCTTAACTAACGAATAAATAGCTGGAACGCAGCCGGAACGGTTGCATTTGTACGTAGCGTATCACAAGACGAGTTGAGTGCGCTTTCATCGGATTAATCGTTTCCGGGGCTCATTTAACTGTGGTTGGCATTCCACGGATGGCGGCGGCGCCTGCTGGAGACAACCATCCTTTATTCGCGCCGCCCATACAAAAAAGCTTCCGTTCCAGGTTACCCTGACTCGGAAGCTTGAAGCTGCTTGCGGTATTGATCCGGCGAACACCCGACCATTTGCTTGAACAGGCGGGAGAAATGCGATAAATGCTTGAAGCCCGCCCGCATCGCCACCTCGGTTACCGACCAATCCGGTTCGGTCAAAAACCAGATCTTCGCCTGATTGATGCGGCGGTGGTACAGATACGTGAATACCGTCGTACCGGTCACTTCTTTGAATACTTTGCTGAGATAATGCTTGTTCATATGCAGGCGGCTGGCGATCTCCTCCAGCGTAATCTCCTCTTGATAGCAGCCTTCGATGACCTGTATCGCCTCCTGCACGCGGATTTCGGGCTCCCCCTCGGCCGATCGTTCCGCCAGCGGCTCCTGACACCAATCATAGATACAGTACAGCAACTCGAGAAAAGCAAGCCGCTGCCGCTGAACGCCAACGAAGTCCCCGCGCCCTTCCATCAGGCTTATGCGATCGAGCAGTTGCATCGCCTCCTCTAGCTGCCCTTCGGACAGCCGCAAGCGGGCGTACTTCAAGTCCCGGAACGGGCGCAGCAGCTCCTGAGCGGTATCGCCTGCCGCATGGATCGCCTCCACATATCGCGGATCAAAGTGAATGATGGAGCGGATATACGGATAACGGGTGTCGATATTCGGCCGATGCAGCGTCAAGCCATGCATCAGAATCAGATCTCCCGGCTGAAGGAGATAGATCTGATCGCCGATCAAATAATGAACATGGCCGGAATGGAACAGATAAATCTCATAATTGGCATGAGAATGGAAATACGGCGTCTCGTAAGGCGCCGTATTGTGATATTGAAAATCGAACATCGAGGAATGATGAATGAAGGACAATCGTCTCTCCTCCTTCAGCTGGCCGCTTCGCGGCCCGGACGCCTGCCCCGCCGGTTCGGGCGCCGATCTGCTCCCGGCTCGGTCCGACACGGCAGGCTTCCATCCGAATCGCTCGGCCGCTTACGCCTTCGCTGCCTCTTCGATCAAGGCAACGACCAGTTCGCTCGTCCGTACCAGATCGGATACGTGAATGCGTTCGCTCGTCGTATGGATATCTTCGTAGCCTACGGCCAGATTGACCGTCGGCACGCCCATGCCGTTAAAGATATTGGCGTCGCTGCCGCCGCCGGAATGGAACAGGCGGGACACGGAGCCGATTCGCTCGATGGCGCGCTGCGCCAGCTTCACGACTTCATCCTTTTCCGTAAAATTGAACGCCGGATAGACGATATCGCTCTTGAATTCCGCACGTGCGCCGTACTCGGCCGCCGCGCTCTCCAGCGCTACCTTCATCTTCTGAACCTGGGCTTCAACCTTGCTCTGCACGATGCTGCGTGCTTCGGCATCCAGCTTCACATAATCGCAGACGATATTCGTGGCGCCGCCGCCCTCGAAGCGGCCGATATTCGCCGTCGTCTCATGATCGATGCGCCCCAGCGGCATGCGCGCGATCGCCTTGCTGGCGACCTGAATCGCGCTGATGCCGTCCTCCGGATTAACTCCGGCATGCGCGGACTTCCCGATAATCTCCATCGAAATCTTCGCCTGGGTAGGCGCCGCCACCGCAATAGCACCGACCTCTCCATTCGAATCGAGCGCGAAGCCGAGATCGGCTTGAAGATGCTCGGCCGACATAGCCCGTGCCCCGACGAGACCGGATTCTTCGCCCACCGTAATCACGAATTGAACCTGTCCGTGCGGACGATTCGTCTCCGTGATGACACGAATGGCTTCGAACATGGCCGCCAGACCTGCTTTATCGTCCGAGCCAAGAATCGTGGTGCCGTCGCTGCGTATGTATCCATCCTCTCCGAGCTGCGGGCGAATGCCGTTGCCCGGCTTGACCGTATCCATATGGGAGGTGAAGAACAAGCGTGTGCTGCCTTCCTGTCCCGGCGTGGCCGGCCAGTTCACGATCAGGTTCCCTGCGCCATGCCCTGTCACCGGAGCCGTATCGTCCTCAGTCACCTGCAAACCGAGCGCTTCGAACTGCTGCTTCAGCACATCGCAGATTCCGCGCTCGTTTTTCGTCTCGCTATCCACCTGCACCAACTCCATAAAGTGCTTCACTACTCTATCCTGTTGAACCATATTCGCTTTCCTCCTGACGAATTGTTCGTTACAATAAGGGTATGATCTGAAATTCAGCTATTGCTGAAGAAAGGAGCTTACCCGTTACATGCAATCCAAAAAGTGGTTCAAAATTATCGTCTATCTGATGCTGGCGGCCATGCTTGTGTCCACTGCGCTCGTACTGATCGAGCCGTTGTTATTCGGCTGACAGCGGCAGCATCCGGAATGGGAGGGACAGGCTGTGCCCGACAGGACGCCTGTCCTCCCGCTATTCCCGTGCACCCTGCGTTCCTCCGCTCCATTCATGACCATTCCGCCCATGCTGTGGCGGGAACTCACTCCGCCTGCACTCGCTTCTACCTGCTCCGAGCCTCCAATGGCTCGACGATCGCCTCATCGTACTCCAGCACCTCGGCCAAGTGAGGCAGAAGCAGCCTGCCGACGTCCTCTACCGTAAATTCCATGCTTGTGCAGTCCTCCAGAGAAGTGACTCCATACTCGCTGATTCCGCACGGCACGATGCCGCTGAAGCCGCCTGCCTGGATGCCGCTCTTGACGTTCAGGGCGAATCCGTGGCTCGTAACGAAGCCCCGGTGCCGGCTGCATTTATTGAACTTGACGCCAATAGCCGCCAGCTTCATGTCGCCGACCCAGACGCCCGTATATTCCGGCTTGCGGCTTCCCTCGATCCCGAACGAAGCGAGAAGCCGAATGATCGCTTCCTCCAGGGAGCGCAAGTAGCCGTGAAGGTCGATCCGCTTCCCTTCGAGCAGAAGAAGCGGATAGCCGACAAGCTGCCCCGGACCGTGATAGGTGATATCCCCCCCGCGGTCAATCTGATAGACGGCGATGCCTTGCGCCTTCAATTGCTCGGGAGACAGCAGCAAATGCTCCGGATGCCGCTGCGATCCAATCGTATAGGTCGGCGGATGCTCCAACAGCAGCAGCGTATCGTCCCGCTCGCCGCTATCGACCTGCTTCACGATGCTTTTTTGCAGCTCCCACGCTTCGCCATAGTCGGTGAAGCCCAGGTGATGAACACGAAGTCTTCTCCCGCCTTGTCCCGATTCTGCCGTTCCATTCATCCTGATATCGCCTTCTTCTGTAAAAAGTCTTCTCTCGTGCCGTTCATGCCGATTCCTTCGCTCAGTATACTTTCGTATCGAGCGTATAGCCTTCCAGATTCTCCTTCACCCGCTGCAGGAAGCGGCCGCAGATGACGCCGTCCAAAATGCGGTGATCGAGCGATAAGCACATGTTCGCCATCGAGCGAACCGCGATCATGTCGTTGATAACGACCGGCTTCTTGACGATCGACTCGAACGTCAGAATCGCTGCCTGCGGGTAGTTGATAATCGGGTAGGACAGAATCGAGCCGAACGAGCCCGTATTGTTCACGGTGAAGGTTCCGTCCTGCATATCATCGGGTCTGAGCCGTCCTTCGCGCGTTTTGCGCGCCAGCTCGTCGATTTCCCGGGCGAGGCCCGCAATGTTCTTCTGATCCGCATGCTTGATGACCGGCGTCAGCACCGAGTCCTCCGTGCCGACCGCCAGCGACAGGTTGATGTCTCGCTTGACGATAATCTTGTCAACGGCCCAGACCGAGTTCATGATCGGATAATCCTTGATCGCGTTGACGACAGCCTTCAGCACAAAGGCGAGATAGGTCAGATTGAAGCCTTCCTTGCGCATAAATTCGTCCTTGACCTTGTTGCGCAGCAGCACGAGATTCGTCACGTCGACTTCAATCATCGTCCACGCATGCGGAATCTCGGAGACGCTTTGCCGCATCCGGCTCGCGATCGTGTGACGGATAGGCGTCACATCAATGAACGTCTCTCCGCGGCCGGCTTCCTCTACTTTGATGGTCGGTATGCGCGGCGAATCCGCCAAATGGAGCCCCGAATGGCGGACCGGCACCTGAGCCGCATCCGACAGCGGATTCGAAGCTGCGGCGGGCGATGCCGCGGCAGGCTGAGCCGCAGGCGATGAGGCTGCTTGGCGATGCGTCTGATCGCCCGCACCTGCTCCACCGGCCGCAGCAGGCGTGCCTGACTCGACGGCCGCCAGCACGTCCTTCCGTGTAATCCGGCCGCCTAAGCCGGAGCCCTTCAAGCGGGCCAGATCGATGCCGTGCTCGAAGGCCAGGCGTTGAACCGCAGGTGAGTAGCGCCCGCTCATATCTTGCCCGGCGGGAGCTGGCGCCTGACCGCTGCCCTGCGCGGCGGCCGGCTTGTCCGCCTGCTCTGACTCTGCGCCTGCCGGAACCGCTGCCGCGTCCGCACGGACGCGGCAGATAACGGCGCCGACGGCGACGGTCTCGCCCTCTTGGGCGATAATCTGTTCCATGACGCCCGCTTCGGTAGCCGGCAGCTCGGCGACGACTTTATCGGTAATGACTTCGCAGATCGGCTCATACGCCTCGAATGATTCTCCAGGCTGCTTCAGCCATTTGCCGATCGTAGCCTGAACGAGCGATTCGGCCAACTGCGGCATCGTGATTTCTTTCCCTTTAACATCAGACATTGATTTTCACTCCCGTTCTTGACAACCGGCCGGACCCGCGAATCTGCGGCATGCTAGAGCACAGTGCCGGCGTTCGCCTGTCCGGCCGCTTCCCGTCCTTAGAACAACGCCAGCTCGCGCATGGCATCCTTGACCTTATCCTTGTTCAACATAAAGAATTTCTCGAGCGGAGGGCTGTACGGGCCTGCCGGAATATCCGGGCCGCACAGTCTCTTGATCGGCGCGTCCAGATCGAATAGAAGCTCTTCCGCAATAATAGCGGATACCTCCGCGCCGACGCCTCCCGACTTGTTGTCTTCATGAATGATCAACACTTTGCCCGTCTTCGCCACCGCTTCGAGAATCGCTTCCCGATCCAGCGGCTGAATGGTGCGCAGATCAAGAATATGCGCGCTGATTCCTTCCTTGGCCAGCTCATCCGCAGCCTGCATCGCCATATGGACCGGGAGGCTGTACGCAATGACGGTAATATCCGTCCCCTCGCGCACGACATTCGCTTCTCCGATCGGAACGATATAATCGCCTTCCGGCACTTCCCCGCTAATCATGCGATAACATTTTTTATTCTCGAAGTATAATACCGGGTCTGGATCACGGATGGCCGCAATGAGCAAGCCCTTCGCGTCAAATGGTGTAGCCGGAGCGACGATCTTCAATCCGGGCGTGCCGAAAAATACCGATTCGGGACATTGCGAATGGTACAGTCCGCCAGCCACCCCGCCGCCAATCGGGGCGCGAATGACGACTGGACAGGTCCAGTCGTTGTTGGAACGGTAGCGTATTTTCGCCGCTTCACTAATGATCTGGTTCGTCGCCGGGAACATGAAGTCCGAATACTGCATCTCAGCGATCGGCTTCATCCCGACCATCGCGGCGCCGATCGCGACACCAGCGATCGCGGATTCGGCCAGCGGCGTATCGAGCGAGCGCGATTCGCCGAATTGCTCATACAGCCCCTTCGTCGTTGTGAAGACGCCGCCCTTGACGCCGACATCCTCGCCGAGCACGAATACGTCGGCATCCCGTTCCATCTCTTCCTTCATCGCCGTTCGTATAGCGTCAATATAATCGATTACTGCCATGTGCCTGATTCCTCCTCCGCATAGACGTGCCGCAGCGCCTCTTCGCCAGCCGGGAAGGAAGCCTGCTCGGCGTAGGCAATGTCGCGATCCATCATCGATTTTATGTCCGCGATCAGCTGCGCGTCCTCTTCCTCCGACCAGAGGCCGCATTCCATCAAATACGCCTTGTAGCGAGGCAGCGCGTCGTTCTTCCAGTTCATGTCCACTTCTTCCTTCGTACGATATACCATATCATTGTCCGAAGTCGAATGCGGAGTCAGCCGGTACATGACGGCCTCGATAAGGGTTGGCCCTTCGCCCCGTAGCGCCCGCTCGCGTGCTTCCTTGACTGCACGGTATATTTCCAGCACATCGCAGCCGTCAACGCGCACGCCCGGGAAGCCGTAGCCGAGCGCCCGGTCGCTGATGCGTCCCGCCACCTGCTTGTCCAGAGGGACGGAGATGGCATACTGGTTGTTCTCTACCATCACGATCATCGGCAGCTTATGCACGCCTGCGAAGTTGCACCCCTCATGGAAATCGCCCTGGTTGCTCGATCCGTCGCCCAGCGTGACGAAGGAAACCGCTTCTTCGCGGCGCATCTTCGCCGCAAGCGCAATGCCAACGGCATGCGGCACCTGCGTCGCCACCGGACTGGATCCGGTGACAATGCGAAGACGCTTGCAGCCGAAATGGCCCGGCAGCTGCCGGCCGCCGCTGTTCGGATCCTCCGCCTTGGCAAAAATGGCCAGCATCAATTCTCTTATAGTCATACCGACGGATAAGACGAATCCGTAATCGCGGTAATAGGGTAAAAAATAGTCTTTCTCCTTATCCAATGCAAATGCCGCACCGATCTGGGCAGCTTCCTGACCGATACCGGACACGTGAAAATTGATTTTTCCCGCCCGCTGCAGCAGCAGCGCCCGTTCATCGTACATGCGGGCAAGCCGCATCTTCCGGTACATGTCAACCGCCTGTTCATCCGAGAGTCCGAGGGACTCATGCCTCGTCTTCTGACGAGTATTCACTTCCGGCGCCATGAAGCAGACCTCCTTATTCATCAAGTCCATCGAAAGTATAATACCAGGTACTAAGACTTGACTCTAAACATATTATACTCTCATCGTTATGAAAAAGAAAACATCAGCTATGGTCAAGCCCCCGCTTCCGGATGCGTCAGATATGAATCGCTTTGCCTTCTACGGCCAGCATCGCTTCGGTCAAGATCTCGGAGAGCGACGGATGCGGCCGGATGACCTGTCCCATCTCCCACGCGGTCGCATCCAGCAGCATAGCTACCGAAGCTTCTCCGATCAACTCGGTCGCATGGGGCCCGACGATATGGACGCCGAGCAGATCGCGGGACCGGGCATCCGCAATCACCTTCGCGAACCCTTCCGGTTCGCCGTGCACCAATGACTTGCCGACCGCATGCAGCGGCACGCGGCTTACCTTCACGTCATAGCCTGCGGCTCTCGCCTCCCGCTCCGTCCAGCCGATAGACGCCGCTTCCGGACGGGAGTAGATCGCGCGCGGAATGTTCCGCGAGTCATAACCAACTGACGTATCGCCGAACAGATGGCGCACGGCGGTCAGACCTTCGGCTGCCGCAGCATGAGCCAGCTGCAGGCCGCCAATGACATCGCCAATCGCATAAATATGGGACTCGTTCGTCTGCATCCACTCATTGACGCGAATAAACCCCTGCTCCGTCTCGAGGCCGACATTTTCCAAGCCGATATTCTCGATATTGGCCTGTCTTCCTATAGATACGAGCAGCTTGTCCGCTCTTATGCTTACGCTCACCCCGTTTTCTTCAATGATGAGATGAACTTCTCCGTTCTCTTCATCCTTATGTACCGCTTCCGGCTGAAGCGCCGCCTTCGTATGGAAGCGGACGCCCCGCTTCGCCAATTGCCGTTGAAGCTCACGCGCCGTCTCTTCCTCTTCCATCGGGACAATCCGCTCCCCCGCTTCGATGACATCGACCTCCACGCCGAAGTCGGCTAACATCGATGCCCATTCGACGCCAATGACGCCGCCGCCCAGAATGGCGACACGTTCCGGAAGCTTCTCCCATTCCAACGCCTGATCCGTCGTAACGATGAGGTCTCCATCGGCCTCCAGTCCCGGCAGCATCCGCGGACGAGAACCGGTCGCGATAATGAGATGCTTCGGCACAATCGTATCGGCCTCCTTGTCCGAGTACTCGACCGCCACCGAACCGCTCTTCGGGGAAAAAATCGACGGCCCCATCACACGCCCGGTGCCATGAATGATTTCAATCGCATGCTTCCGCATCAGCATCGTAACCCCTTGATGCAGCTTCTCGACAATCTCCCGCTTGCGCGCCTGGACACGGTCGAAGCATAGCTTCACGCCCTCGACCTCGATGCCGTAGGCAGAGCCGTTCACCGCTTCCTGATACAATTCCGCGCTGCGCAGCAGCGCCTTGCTCGGAATGCACCCGCGGTGCAGGCATGTTCCTCCCAGCTTCTCCCGTTCGATGACGACAACCGATTTACCGGCTTGCGCCGCCGCGATGGCCGCGACATATCCACCCGTTCCTCCGCCCAAAATGGCTACATCAACTTGCTTTGTCATACCAAGCACTCCTTTTTATCGACCGAATCCAATGGTTCTATTGTACTCCCTTTTTCCGGCACCGCCAAACCTGAATCTGTCAACTGCTGGCGTCGCGACAGCGCTATCCGATTAGACAATCCCCCGATTTCAAGGTAAGATATAACGTAGTTAATGATAAATGATGAACATATTGCGACAGGTGATCTATTCATGAGACAGGATACGCATGTGATAACCCGCTTTATCGCCATCTTGCTGCTCGTCATTCCGGGCCTTCTTGCGACCTTCGGCTTTCTGACGATGAAGAACGTCATCTTCGATTACATCGCCGACCATGGGAATGACAGTCTCGCCGCCCCATCCTTCGGCTGGCTTCCTTTCCTTGGCGGCTTCATCATGTTCGCCATCGGAGTCGCCTTTATCGGAGGATGGGTGTTCTACCGCGACCGCAAGCGGAACTACGTCGCCCCCCGCTTCCGCAAGAAGAAGGGGCCGCGGCCAGCCTCGTTCAAGCCCATGATCGATCAGCAGGCCACTGCCCGCGAGGGTTCTTCGTCCGAACCTCCCGCCTCGCCATAACCCAAAAACGGTCTCCCCGCCCTTCCGGACGGCTGGAGACCGTTTTTGCATTTCCTTTTATTTATCGGACCGGTCTTGATCGAGCTTGGCACGCAGCCGCGCCAGTTCCTTCGCAACCTGCTCCTCCCGGCTCCATTGCTTCGCTTCGTCTTCGGCGGCCTTCTCTTCCTGCTCCGCCACAGCTTCAGGCCCGCCCGGGGCAGCATCCTGAGACTCCTGTATCTCGACGGGGGCAGACAGTTCCTCCTGCGGCTCCGCCACGGCATCCGCCCGAATAATAAGCTGCGATCCATCCTGGAAGTCCATCGTGCGGCGGACAGGCGAATTCTCTTCCGAATCCTCCCTCGTCTCCTTCGGATCGGCCGTGCCCGCGTAAGGCAGCATCCGGTCCGGGATCGTGATAGCGTTGCGGGTTCTGCTCATTTTTTCATAGAAGAGACGCTTATCCCGCCGGAAAATATGCAGCAGGACATGCAGACCCACGAACGCATTGAAGACGAGCCAGAGAATGATGACGATCCACGCGAATCGTCCCAGTTCCAGGATAGAGCCGGAATTCATCACATAGAAAAATACATAATTGATCCCGCCGATGCCGAAATACAGCAACCCGTACCGGATAAGCAGACCTTTGAAAGAAAGCTTGTTCGCCCGCTCCGGATCCTCTGCTAAGCGGTCATCGATCAGATGAATGCGCGTCACCCATTTGCCGAACGTCTTCCCTTCGGTCCACAGCGGCATCAGCATGAAATAGACAAAAATCGTGATTGCCAGCACCCAGCCATTGGACTCCAAGTAGTTCAGGAAGTGATCGACGTCATTCCCGTTGGCCGCCACCATGAAAATGGCGATAATCCAGTAAATAAAACCGATGCACAAATAGTCGAGCCAGAGCGCAAGCGCCCGCCGAATGAAGCCGACCGGCCTGCGCGTCAGATCCACGTCCGCATCCAATTGGCTGCTCCGCGGCAGGAAATACGTAATCAAGGGAGCCAATAAAAATCCAAGCATCCCCCCGACTGTGTTGAGAAGCAAATCATCGACATCGAACAGCCGGTATGGGCACGCATAGATCCCGTACAAGCCCGTGCGCTGCGTCGTCTCGAAAAAGAGAGACACGACAAAGGCGATGAGCGTCGTCGACAAGAACGATTTTCGAAAATAATAACGAAGATAGACCCCAAGCGGCAAGGTTAAGACGACGTTGAAGGCCGCCTGCCAGAAAGCCCGCTCCCCTAATATCGTCACATAGGTCGAAGGCTGGGACCAGACGACATTCGTCTCCTTCATGATGTCACGGATGAATGTGAATGGAATCCATTGAGAAAATATCCCGCTCCCGCCGGGCACGCAGTTGTCGCGATTGGCTGGCAGAGGCAGAATCACGAGATAGTACGCTGAAATAAAATACAGCAGCATCGAGTACAGCACAAATGACCGTACTTTGTTCACATAGCCGTATTTGCGGTACTGCACGATTAAAAACGGCAGCGTTAGAAAAAAAGCCATGATCGGAAACGTAATCAATGCAATTTTGATCGGAAATAAATAAGCATTCATCGTTGCTGGCTTACCCCTTTGTTGCACAGTCATATTTGATATGTATATGGCGTCAGGCTGCCGCACACCGAAGTCTTATTTTGGACGCAAACGCATACGGCGATTCCTTCAACGCTCGTCTATTTTACCGTATTTCTCCGAATTCTCCAATAAAAATCTGGAAACGCGCCGGCCCCGCGAACCGAGTTCATCTTCCGAACCCGACAAGTCAAAATTTGTTCCTATTTCATAGCCCTTTATCGTCCGCTAACGAATGAGCCTAGTTAATTTATCGGTAAGCAGTTATCGATTGATGAGGATAAATACCGCTCTACAACGATAAATTTGATATTCTTTGCATGGGTGGTGAGATTAGTCTTTTCATATCCAGGTGATATTTCGATAGACAGATCTGCACTGATTAGGGAGATACATTCGATTTGCAAACTTCCGTTTTCGTACGGAATCAGGTCTTCCCATCATTTCCTTTCCCCCCGGTTCATTGATAGACTGGGACAAAAGGAGGCTATGGGATCCATGATAAAATTGCCATCCAACGAAATGACGTCGGGAATGCTCGTATTGATGCTCTATTTCTTGAAAGGGGGGGTGCCAAGTAAAGATGCCTATCAGCTATTAGCTGATAGGCTAGGATTATCAGCGGCACAGCGTAATGCCAGAATGCACCGCGATCACCGCTCGCATTGGGAGAACCGAGTTCAACAGGCCTTTCGCCTTCACAACATGCGTATTTCCGAAAAGCTTCTTCTGGGAGAGCGATAAGGTCATGCTCGTTGGTCTTAGTCGCACTCTCCCTATTAGTCAGGTAGTGCATGTACTGCACCCGCCTTTTAAACGTTATCCCTATGCTTCAGGAGCGGAAATATGCGGTTCTATAGTTATTCCTGACTATGCCGTCATAGAAAGGAATGCCCCATAAATGTGAACGAAGACAACAATCAGGATGGCAGGCACGATCCACAACCCAGGAATTCCTGCAAGAATATAAGCAGCTTTAAACTGCCGATTATGATAAGCGATCCAACATGTAAGTGATGCGAGTAAAATCCCCTTTTATAAGTGAGCTTCCAAAGAAAGAATGCTACCGCGTGGCAGGTTGAACAAAAAACATCCGCAACGATTTAGTTACGGATGAAGATTTTTATTTGGTATTGATTCTATGCAGCTCGTATGACTCTAATTTATGTATTCTTTTAGCTTACCACATAATGGGTTTTGAATGAATAAAAAAATGACGCCTAAATGGGCCTGGACATACCTTTATAAAGAACACGCGCCCCCGTTTATTTTTACGATGTGAGTAGGATCAGTCCAGTTTCGGATTGATGAAGGTTTGAACGGCATGACAGAAATTGCGTGGTTAACGTTTTCTTTACAGCCTTCTCCGCCATATAGTCACGGAATGGCGGCATCCATACGTCGATGAGAACAGCCGACTCATTAGCATCGAGTCTAAGGTCAAGCGCACGGATTGGTTCCGGAATATCTTCCCCGTCTTGTTCCATACCGTACAGATGCAACGCAAGACATTCTTTTGCCATACGGAACGCCTCTTCATCGTTCTCCCCGCAAGAAAATGCTCCAGGTAAATCTGGAAAATTGACGGAAATACCATCATCTCCATAATCGAAGATCGCAGCAAAGATATATCGGTCTTTCATATTTTCAACTCCCTTAATGCTCTTCTGCAACGCGTTTCGACGCAAGTCTTTATTCGGATGAGGTATTCTTACCTCGCCCTTCTTTATTTGGAAGTTAATATTGATGATGACTGCCTGCCGTATGTATGAAAACCACCGTCAGCTTCTCATTTATCTTATCGGACTAATATCCAACCTTCATGTTAGCACGATTGGCAAAAATGAATAACCCAAATATGTAAGCCGTTAGTAAATGGAAAGAAGGTCAAGGGGGATCAAGAAATGAGGAGCATATGAATTGCCTATGTTTTAAGCTTCGCAAGAAAGTGAAAAAAGGTGGATGATCTTAAAAAAGAGGTAACTCCATTCTGATGAACTGTAATCAAAATGGAATTCTGTAAATGCGTACAACCCTTGTAGAAAATATACTTAATCCAGTACAGCCGGGATAATACCTTCCTTAATCAGTAGCCATCGATCACGCGGATTCATGCTGAACTCGGAGGCAATGGCCACGACCAGGTCTTTTTCCGGAAGGCAGCAAATGACATTACCGCTATCGCCTAGTGCCGAGTAGGCAAAAACTCCGTCCTCTTCGCGCAACCACCATAAATAACCGTACTGATTGGGGTTCATCGCCGTTGAGTCGCCAATCCATGTCCCCGAAATAATCTGATGATGGTCCCACATGCCGCGGTTCAGATAAAGAACGCCAAAACGTGCCATATCCCGGGGAGTTAATGTAAGTCCCCACCCTCCCGTGGAGTGACCGTGCGGGTCCGTAACCCATCCTTTTACGTTTTTCCCGAATAAATCGTCAAAGCCGAAAGATTTCATTTCAATATGCGGAATTTCTCTCATGCCGATCGGTTTAAATAAATGTTCATTCGCAAACTCACGGGCACTTTTTCCAGTGCTGCGAGTGAGGATGGCTGAAAGTAGGTGCGCCCCTGCGGTGGAATATTTGAAAGCTCCGATACTCCCTTTTTGGCCCATCATATCCAGCGTATACGTTACCCAATCGGGTTGCATGTACAACTTGTCCAACGGTTCATGCCAGTCCTCAAATGGATAGGGAGCCGTCATCGTGAGAAGATGGCGTATCGTGATTTCCCGCTTCTGCCTGTCAGCCGCAGCGGGTACATATTCGGGAAAAAAACCGAGCACCTTATGGTCAACATTTTGAATATATCCTGCATCGATGGCAATACCAATGAGGGCAGATAGGATGCTTTTCGTTACAGATGCCATATGGTGCGCAGCATCCGGGCCATAGCCATTATAATAACTTTCATAAGCAATGTATCCTTTTCTTACAACGACAATACCGTTAATATTGCTATACTCGGATTTTATCACAGGTTCAAGCTCTGACAGCTTGACAGCGTCCATTTCCAAGGCTGCCGGGTCTGCGGCTTGCCATTGTGTAGTTGGCCAGTAGCTTCTTGCATATATAGATACCTCTCTACAAGACGTTATTTTTTCTTTACGGGAAAATACACTTCAGTTACCATATCTTCCGGCACTACCTGCTTGGGGTCAGTTACATACACTTCATATGGTGATTTCACCAATTCATAGTCTTCATTTTCTACCCATTCCCTCAGCCTGGCATATACCGATGTCAGTTCTGAGTATGAACCCTTTAACACAGATTTCGCACTAAGGCCACCGGGGAAATCTCTCGTTCCCTTTGCAGCCTCCTTTATCGGGATAGCAAACTCAGTGTCATTGCCGTCAGGATTGTATTCGGGGCTGTGATAAATCGTCATCGGCGCACCAAGCAGGGTAAGTTTTTCAGTGGCAATCTTTTCATAGAGCCTGCTAAAATACATTCCATATCCGGCCGCATAGTCATCACTGCTCAGCATCTGCCGCATATACAGGATATTTATTGGCTCGGTTTCAACAAGCTGCACCTCTATATGATCAAGATGCGACATCATTGGAATGCCCTTCTCTACATTTGAAATATCACGGTTCATTTGATTGAGGGCATATGCGAATGCATTTATCTTTTCCTGTACTTCCCTTCGCTTGCGATTCAGGGCAGAACGAAGCTTCTCTTCCGCGTGATCCTCTTCCCATTCCAGAATGTCTTTAATTTCTTCAAGAGAAAAATAATAAGATTTCAACCGGTTGATCAAGAGCATCTTTTTGAGTTGCTTGATGGAATAATACCGATAACCGTTTTCGGGATTAATCTCATCCGGATGGAGTAGTCCGATTTCAGCATAATATCGAAGCGTTTTTGTAGACACTCCGCATATCTTTGAGAATTCTCCAATCGAAAGCAAGAGGTCACCTCCATTCTTCATTTTTTACGGGCGTTAAGGCTTTATATCTCAATACTTTGTTTAATTCAACCGTACACCTTACCCTACGGGCAAAGTCAACGGCAAAATTAAAAGAAACCCAACGTTCTAACAAAACGCGGGTTTCCCTGCAAGGAGAGCCTTAACAGGAAGTACTCGGTATTGGTAATGCTGTACACCTGCCAAAACCACGCAAACCGCGTCACATCGAAAAATAAAGTTAGTAAGTCACGGCTTCGACGAATTGAAAATTGTAGTCCATCGTCCAGTTGTGATGATCCCGAAGAAAATCGTAAAATGTTAAATTCCGAAGGAAGTCGAGAACTCGTAATATAAGCGCCTGTTCGTCGGCTTCTTTACGTTTTAACATCCCCAGCCATAATCCAGCCTTTGCGCTAGTATATAGGTCACCTTCGTCCTTCTTGCACACATGATACATCCACATCACATTATTCTCGATGACGACTATGTAATCGTCTGCGACTAGGTACCCAGTCAGATGAATGATCTCATTTCCGAGATCCAATTCTATGACCGCCTGTTTCATGCCGCTCTTCCCTGCTCTATAATGAAGCCGAGCTTCCCTATTTGCTTGGATGTCACCGTAACTAGTCCGGTAGTCTCGTCGGCCAATGTCAGCGGCGCGATGCTATTTATAGCGACAGGAAGAAATACCGCCCGTTTAACGCATTTGTTATCATAGCTGGACTTTGACGGTTCGACCCACGATACCTCGTAATTTCTGGTGCGGCAGTTTCGGTAATAGCCGATCTCGTAGCCGTAAACCTCACGCGGGTGACTGGGTCTGTGCCGGATTCGACGGACGAAACGGACATACCGCAAGCCTTCAGTCGTTCTCTCGCCTTTCGCGAGAAGCTGTGCGTCTCGTTGATTCATCGCTATATCCAGCGTTTTCATGTCGGTAATCCCTCCGTAAAATATTTTTTCAAATTGCACGCTTATACGTACATTATATATCTTAATTATAGTGTACCTTTATAAGTACAGTCAAGAGAGAATTTTAAATAATCCGGAGGTAACTTATAATGGCGAAAAAAGTAGTAGTAAAATTGAGCTCCTTATTAGCAGAGCGAGACATGTCATTGAATCAACTCTCTGATTTAACAGGGGTTCGCCGAGCGGCACTAAGTGAGATTGCTAACCACAAACGTGAACGAATTCAATTCGAGCATATCGAAAAAATTGCGGAGGCATTGAATATCGACGACATACGCGAGATTATTACGATCATGACAATACCAGATGAAGAATAAAAAGAAGCCCACTCTCGGAATCGTCCGTTGGTGGGCTTTAAAAAAAGAATATCGAAAAGTTTTCATTTTTGCTACATCAATCACCTCTCTACTTGTATCCCCCGTTTCTGTCTTCTAATCGTCTTGATTTGCTTTATATTATCAACCGGGTTCTTTTGTAGTTCCCCATCTCCCTTTAACCAATTAAAGAACACTTTTATATTACAGATGTAGTTATTGATTGTAACCGTGGAAACTCCTACTACATTTTGGGGGAAATTAATTTGTGCAGTCCTTTCGCGGCTTACGACTGTGTACTTTCCTCTTGCTTGAACATAAGAAAGGTACTGGCGGATGTGTCCTTTTTTCACTTCCGCCAATGTACCAACGCCATGTTTTTTTATTCAAGTAGGCAATTAGAAGTCGAAATGACTGCACATATGAGGATAAGGTTTTATTGGAGAGTTTTTTCTGCTGACAGTACATCAAAAAAATCTTCGAGATAAAATTCCATTTCCGACACTTTCAACGATTCCATCTCCCGTCTGTGCGTAACACAGACCCGAAAATCAAGAAATTCATCGAGTAAATGGAAAGAAGTTTAACCCACACCCCTATTGCCTTCAGCTCACCTTATGCTCAATCCGCAGCTTGTCAGCGACCATCGCGATGAATTCGCTGTTGGTTGGCTTCGACTTGCTGATGTTGATCGTGTAGCCGAACAGGCGGCTGATGCTGTCGATGTTGCCGCGGGTCCATGCCACCTCGATGGCATGGCGAATCGCGCGCTCGACGCGGGAAGGCGTCGTTTTGTATTTCTCGGCAATGGCCGGATAGAGCGTTTTCGTGATCGAGCCGAGAATTTCGATGTTGTTGTACACCATCGTAATCGCTTCGCGCAAGTACTGATATCCTTTAATATGCGCCGGAACGCCGATTTCATGTATGATGGACGTAATATTTGCATCCAAATTCTTGGTCTTGCCCAATTGGACGACATTCGACTTGGAGGAGGTCATGTAGCTGCCGGTGGAGCTGCCTACGGTCGCTGTCGAAGCGACGCCAGCCAGCTGCCGGATGCGGTTCGCCAGGATGTCCATGTCGAACGGCTTCAGGATATAATAGGACGCGCCCAGTTGCACTGCACGCTGTGTAATGCTCTCCTGCCCGAATGCGGTCAGCATGATGATCTTCGGTTGCGGGGACAGATTCATACTGCGTAAACGTTCTAACACGCCCAGACCGTCCAGGTGAGGCATAATAATATCGAGAATGAGCACATCAGGCACCGCTCTCGTCTGTTCCAGGAATTGAAGCACCTCCTCGCCATTATAGGCGACACCGGTGACAACCATGTCTTCCTGTTCTGATAAAAAATCAGCTAATAAGTTTGTGAACTCTCGGTTGTCGTCCGCTAACAGTATTTCGATCTTTTGCAACTTCTGATCCTCCCTTGTCAAAGTTTAGCATTCCCGTGCATTGATGTCGTTGGCATTCCTCTACAAGAATAACTTATTCGACACCAAGAATGAAATTCCTTCTGTCGAAAACTTTTTTTCTTTATTTTTTTAGGAACATGATTTATAATGTATAGTTATTCATTTTTTCTACATCATTCGCATTCCTTCGACACGCAAAAGGCGAATTAGCGCATAAAAAAGAAGGCTCACGCAGCGTGTGAGCCTTCTCTGCTGGAGGTCGGGGGTGGCGAGAGCACCACGCCCGCATCCTGCAACATCCATTCAATGAAGCATCCGTAGCCGGAGCTCGGATCATTGACGAACACGTGAGTAACGGCGCCAATGAGCTTGCCATTCTGTATGATGGGACTTCCGCTCATCCCTTGGACAATGCCCCCGGTCTTTTGCAGCAATCTAGGATCTGTAATGCGGATAACCATCCCTTTGGTGGCCGGTGACGTCTGCTTCGTCACATGAACCACTTCCAGCTTGAATCGTTCCACCTGCTGGCCATTGACGACCGTAAGCATTTCGGCGGGGCCTTCCTGCACTTCCTCGCTAAAAGCGACAGGGATGGGCTCCTTGTACAAACTGTGCTGCGGTTGATTCGTCATTTTGCCAAAAATGCCAAACGGTGTATTACGTTCAATATTGCCCAATACGCGGCTTTCCTTCAAGAAATGAGCCCGCTTCTCGCCAGGCTCGCCATTTTGGCTTTTGGAGATGGAGGTTACGTTGGACTGAACAATCTCGCCCCGGCCTACCGTGATGGGCGTCTGGGTATCCATGTCGGTAATGACATGGCCAAGCGCGCCGTACACTCCTTGATCAGGAGCATAAAAAGTAAGCGTGCCTACGCCTGCCGCGGAATCCCGGATATATAACCCAAGCCGCCAGGTCTTGTCCTCCACATCATAAGCCGGCTTCAGCTTCGTCTTAATCTCGGTGTCGCCTCGTTGAATGACCAGTTCAATCGCCTGCTTCTTCTCGCCGGCTTCGCGAACGATATCCGCCACCTTGGTCACATCGTTAAGACGGGTTCCGTTCATGCTCATAATCATGTCACCTAACCGGACGCCTGCTTCTTCACCCGGCGATATTTTGCGCTCAGGTCCGACATGAACAAGATGGTGTCCGACGACGAGAATCCCCGACGATTTGACCTTGACGCCGATCGTCTGCCCCCCGGGAACGACCCGCAGGTTAGGAACGACATTGACCTTCAACGTCTTCAACGGAATGCCGCCGAACAGCTTCAGCTTCAATTCAGCCTGCCCGGTCTGGGAAGAGTGCAGCGAGATCGGCTTCTGCAGCGATAAGCGGAAGGAGGTCTCGCTCTGCCCGTTGACCTTCAGAATGTCAGGCCGGTCCACGGTAGCCTGCGCTTGGACAGGCATAACCAGATTCAGTTGCTTGTGTTCTCCTTCAAAAAGGCGCAGATGATCAGGCAAAGCCGCGTAGGTGCGGAAAGGGGCTGTGGTGCAGCATAAACAAACAATAATGGCTAGCATAAGACCGAGCAGCCGTTTTGCGTTGGGGTTCAAAGGTGTCACACTCCTTTGTTGACGGAAGCTTTGACGAAAAAGGGCGTGCCCGTTTCGTAACATTAAGGTAACCTTGACCCCATCGTTTTATGAGTGAAAATCATTCCTCAAGCCCTTGAATTACGCACCTTTTTGACGTTCAGCCAACTTCAGCATTTCTTGAGCATGATGCAGGGTTCTTTCCGTTACTTCTACGCCGCCAAGCATGCGAGCCAGTTCGGCAACACGTCCTTGTTCCTGCAATTCCGTTACCTGGGTCGATGTTCGCTCGTCCCGCACGAGCTTCTCTATGTAGTAATGATGATCCGCCATGCACGCCACTTGCGGGAGATGGGTAATCGCGAACACTTGACCGCTGCAGGACACCTCGGCCAGCTTCTCCGCGATCGCCTGGGCTGCCCGGCCGCTTACTCCGGTATCCACCTCATCGAAGACCAGCACCGGAATGCGATCCATCTCGGCAAATATCGTCTTCAACGCCAACATAATCCGCGACAGCTCCCCGCCGGATGCGATCTTATGCAGCGGCCGCAGCGGTTCGCCCGGATTCGGTGAAATCAGGAATTCCGCATCGTCCCATCCGTTCTTCGTGAACCGGACGTTAACCCCGTTCACATCGAAGCCTTGTCCGTCCTGAAGCCGTTCCAGCCGGACATCGAGACGGGTTCGTTCCATATGAAGATGCTGCAGTTGCTTCTCGATTCGCTTCGTCAGCTTGCCGGACAATGCCCGTCGGGCATCGCTCAATGCCTGGGCCCGCTTGGCCAGCTTCGCCAGCCTCTCCTCGCTTTCCTTCTCCAGCGCGGCAATCCGTTCATCCTTATGCTCGATTTTGTCGGCCTCGGCCTGTATCCGTTCGCCATAGGTGATCATTTCTTCCATCGTCGCTCCATATTTCCGCTTCAATCCATTCAGCTGCTCCAGCCGATCCTCGATTTGCTCCAGCCGTTCCGGATTGAATTCGATGTTCTCCCGGTAGTCGCGCAGCTGATATGCCGCATCCTCCAATTGATAATAGGCGGTCTGCAGCTGTTCGACCATGGGCTGGAACCGCGCCGCATCATACGGCATGACGTCTTCGAGCTTCGCGATGGCGACGCTGACGGCATCCATTGCACCTTGGCCATACAATCGCTCATAAGCATGATTGACATGATCCATCAGCTTCTCGGCATTTGCTAGTTTGCGCTTTTCTTCCGCCAATAATTCATCTTCGCCCACCTGGAGGTTTGCATTGTGAAGCTCTTCAATCTGAAAACGGTACAGATCAAGCATCTGATAAGCTTGCTGGCTCGTCTGCTTCAATTGGTTCAGCTCATGCTGAAGCGCCATGAAGCAGCCGAATTCTTCCCGGTACCGCTTCTTGAGCGCAGCCAGGTCTTCGCCGCCGTATGCGTCAAGCCAGTCCAGATGACGCTCTACCTTGAGCAGAGATTGATGCTCGTGCTGGCCGTGGATATTGATGAGCAGTTCACCAACTTCCCGCAGCATCGTCAGGTTGACCATCTGGCCATTGATGCGACACATGCTCTTGCCGTTGGCCGTCAATTCCCGGCGAATGATGAGTACTTCTTCCGCATCGGCCTGAATGCCCAGCTTCGCGACAGCTTCCCATGCCGGATGGTCTGCAGGCAGATCGAAGGATGCCTCCACTTCCGCCCGATCGCAGCCATAACGCACGAATTCCGAGGAACCGCGGGCTCCTCCGATCAGTCCCAGCGCATCGATAATGATCGATTTGCCGGCGCCTGTCTCCCCGGTCAGAACGTGAAATCCTTGATGGAATTGAAGCTGAACGGATTCAATGACCGCCAGATTCGTAATGGATAATGCGATTAACATGGACTTCCCTCCCAGGATGCCGTTTACGAAATATACTCTTCAATTTGCGCTACGACTTGATCGCTTTGTTGCTTGGTCCGACAAATGATAAGTATCGTGTCGTCTCCGCAGATGGTGCCCATTATCTCTGGCCATTCGATGCTATCCATCAATACGGCAATGGCGTTTGCCGTGCCAGGCAGACATTTAATTACGACCAGATTTTCCGTGCTGTCGATGCTGATGAAGTTATCCAGCAGCGCCCGTTTCAGCTTTTGGGCCGGGTTGAAGCGCTGATCGACCGGCAGCGAATATTTGTACCGCCCGTCTTTCATCGGAACTTTGATCAAATGCAGTTCCTTCATGTCCCTGGACACGGTAGCCTGCGTCACGTGGTAGCCTGCCCTCCGTAAGGCATCGACTAATTCATCCTGGGTTTCGATCTCGTTGTTCATAATGATTTCCCTAATTTTGATATGTCGTTGACCTTTCATATGAGCCCTCCATTTTTGTTCCTTCTACTCTTGGCCTTGGCTGCAGCCAGCGAGACGGTTGTTAATATACTAAGTATTGCCTTATTCGCCGTGGACATAGGCTTGCCCCCAGTCCATGCGAATCAGGCGCACCCTGCGTTCTAACATATCTACAACTAGTAGGCCGGCGCTCTCGGGATAGGCGGCGAAGTAAGGCATCCATTGCCGCTTCATGCCGCTTCCGTCCCAATCGAGCTGCATCCGTTCGCGTGCGATACGAACAATATACCATTGATTGTTGCGTTTGACGATCATGTCGATCCAGATGCGGGCATCGCTCTCCTCACCGTCTAACGTGAAGTGCAGGGGCATGCAGAACTTGCCGCCGATGAGTTCATAGCCGGCATCCTCGACCAGCTGCAAAGCCTCCTCATCCTCAGGAAACCGATCGCTCAAGCAGACATCCTCCATCGGCTCGGGAGAATGCGCGTACGTCCGCAAGCCGAAGCCGACCCAAATCAATATCCCTATGAAAATCAATCCCATTACCCATATATCGCTCAATGGAATCACCACCCCGCTATGATGGAAAGACACCGCCGGTGCCTGCCAATTCATAAAGAAAGCTCATCCGTCGGATGTCTGTCCCGGATGAGCTTCTGCGGATGGAATCGTACGAAGGATTAAGAGGTCGATCGGAAAACCGAATTG
The DNA here is from genome assembly GCF_003591545.1 of Paenibacillus thiaminolyticus. Classification (GTDB taxonomy): domain Bacteria; phylum Bacillota; class Bacilli; order Paenibacillales; family Paenibacillaceae; genus Paenibacillus_B; species Paenibacillus_B thiaminolyticus_A. The sequence goes on along the minus strand of NZ_QYZD01000008.1, from coordinate 142,253 downwards.
GCCTCCTGGACGACTGCGTGAATCTGCTCGCGGGAGGCCGCAGGTTCCGGCGACCCGCCGTCCGGCACGCTCCAATAGGCCAAAAACTCGATATTGCCTTCTCCTCCCGTAATGGGGGAATAAGTCAATCCTTCTAGGCGAAAGCCCAACGATGCGGCAAAGTCCAATATCTCCCTCAACACCTGCTCATGCGTTCCCGGATCGCGGACGACGCCCGATTTGCCGACCTTGTCTCTTCCCGCTTCGAATTGAGGCTTGATCAGGGCGATGACGCGCCCCGGCTTGCCGATGAGTGCCTGAAGAGGCGGCAGAATCAGCTTGAGCGAGATGAAGGATACATCGATGGTCGCCGTATCCGGGGCCGGGCCTTGCAGATGCTCCGGCTCCGTGTACCGGAAGTTGGTCCGCTCCATGACATGCACCCGCTCGTCATTGCGAAGCGACCAGTCAAGCTGGTTATAGCCGACATCGATGGCATACACATAGCGTGCCCCATGCTGAAGGGCGCAATCGGTAAATCCACCTGTCGAAGCGCCGATATCCAGCATGACGGCATCCGTCATCGCGAGGGCGAAGTGGCGAATCGCCTTCTCCAGCTTCAAGCCGCCCCGGCTTACATAAGGATGAACCGCGCCCTTTACCGTAATCGTTCCGTCCCGCGGGACTTTCGTCCCCGCCTTCTCAATCCGTTCCTCGTTCACATATACCAAGCCGGCCATAATGGCGGCTTTCGCTTTTTCACGACTGTCGTAATAGGCCTGCTCTACGAGCAGAACATCAATCCGTTCCTTCGGTATGGACATGCTGTACTCCTGTCTGTCATTGCTTACTCGGGCTACGCCCGGCTCATCCGGTTATCGCCATGAGCGAAGAGCATCGTATGGACTTCCTTCACCAGCTGTTCCGCCGTTAGGCCCGCCTCCTGGCGCTGCTCATTGATGCTGCCGTGCTCTACGAAGCAATCGGGAACTCCAATTGGCTTCACCTTGACGCCGAATACATGATGCTGCGCATAATACTCCATGATGGCGCTGCCCAGGCCGCCTGCCACGGAGCCCTCCTCCAGCACGAGCATCGGCAGCTGCTCTCTGGCGAGCAGGGTAAGCATCGCCTCGTCGAGCGGCTTCATGAAGCGCGCATTAATGACGCGCAGTTGAATGCCTTCACGCCGCAACTGCTCCGCCGCTTCCTCGGCGACCTGAACCATCGGCCCGATTGCCACGACGGCGGCATGATCGCCGGGGCGAACCACTTCCCATGTCCCGATCGAAATCGGAACCAGATCGGCGTCCAGTTCGACGCCGACCCCGTTCACGCGGGGGTACCGAACCGCAATCGGGCCTTCATCGTATTCGAGCGCGGTCTTCAGCATATGGCGGAGCTCGTTTTCGTCCTTCGGCATCATCAGCACGATATTCGGAATATGGCGCATAAAAGCGATATCGTACACGCCTTGATGCGTCTCCCCGTCCGGTCCAACGAACCCGGCGCGATCGATAGCGAAGATCACGTTCGCGTTCTGGCGGCAGATGTCATGGACCACTTGATCGTATGCACGCTGCAGGAAAGTGGAGTATACCGCAAATACCGGCTTCATTCCTTCCATAGCCAACGCGGCGCACATCGTGGCGGCATGCTGTTCGGCGATGCCGACATCGATCATGCGGCCCGGGAAGCGCTCCGCGAATCCGAGCAGTCCGGAGCCCCCCGGCATGGCCGGCGTAACAGCGACCACGCGTTCATCCTGCTCCGCCAGCTCGACGAGCGTCTTGCCGAACACCTCGGTATACATCGGATTGCCTACCGCCTTCAGCACTTGCCCGGATTCAATCTTGTACGGCGAGATGCCATGCCATTTATGCGAATCGGCTTCCGCCGGCGTGTATCCTTTGCCTTTACGGGTAACGACATGAATAAGCACCGGGCCATTCACGCGGCTCGCTTGCTGAAAAATATCGATCAGCTTGTCAATGTCATGCCCGTCGACGGGGCCGAAATATTTCAGTCCGAACTCTTCGAACAGCATGCCGGACACGACCAAATATTTAAAGCCGTCCTTCACCCGTTCCGCCGTCTTGGCCAGCTTCCCGCCAATCGCCGGAATCTTTTTGAGCAGCTGCTCGACTTCTTCCTTCGCCTTTAAATAGTTCCGGTCGGAGCGAATCTTGCATAAATAGTTATGTAGCGCTCCGACATTCGGGGCAATCGACATCTCATTGTCGTTCAGCACGACCATCAGATTCTTCTTCTCATGCCCGATGTGATTGAGCGCCTCAAGCGCCATGCCGCCAGTGAGCGCACCGTCGCCGATGACCGCGATCACCTTGTTGCTCTCGCCCTTGAAATCCCGGGAGAGCGCCATTCCCATCGCTGCCGACAGCGAGGTGCTGCTATGACCGGCTTCCCATACGTCATGCTCGCTCTCCGCGCGCTTGACGAAGCCGCACAGCCCTTTATACTGGCGCAGCGAATCGAACCGGTCCTTGCGGCCGGTCAATATTTTATGGACATATGCCTGATGGCCGACGTCGAATAACATTTTGTCCCGGGGACTGTCATATAAATAATGCAAGACAAGCGTAAGCTCGACGACGCCCAGGTTCGATGCCAGATGTCCTCCGGTCACCGCCAGCTTTTCAATGAGAAATTGTCGAATTTCTTCCGCCAGGACAGGCAGTTCTTCCTTCGTCAACCGCTTCAGATCGCTAGGTTGGTTAATCTGTTCGAGCAGCACGGGAATTCCCTCGCTTTCGTTGTTTCGATTTGCCGGGTTTCTTGGCGAGCAAGCGAATATGGAGCTTGGTCTCCAAAAAATAGAAGCATTTGCCGATCAGCAATACAATCGAAGTGGAGTAATGAATCGCAAATGACTTCCCCAACGCTTTGCCTCCGACGGTTACTGCGGATACGAGGCCAGTAAATACAACGCTTACCGCTGTCGTCATCCATACGCTCTCCGCATTCATGGACCATAGCAAATTCGTCACTACGATCGCCGTGGCCGAACCGCTTATAACCCCTGTCATGTCACCAATCACGTCATTGCAGAAGTTCGAGAAACGATCCGCGTTACGCACGATATAGATCGCTTGCTTGGCTCCGCGCACCCTCTCCGCCGCCATCGCATGGAACGGAGTCTCCTTCGCGGAAGCCGCAGCTAAGCCCATAATATCAAAAAACACTCCAATAAGCACGAGCATCAACACAATCACCATACCGACGCCCCAGCCCGCTTTCCCCAGCATTGACGTGGAGGCAACAGACAATATAATGGCCAGCGCAAAGGTGACGAAAAAAATGAATATGCTCCACTTGATGGAATGTTTGAATGAAAACTTCATTTTCGCTGTCAACTCATCCTTTTATGAGATCCACGAACGAACTCATTGTATGTGTCTTGATAACCAATGATGGTTGGAGTGGTAGCTTTCTGGATAAACGCTGTGGCTTAGGTCCAGTAGGTTTTCCCAGACGCCCGCCTCCCCGTCGCCGGGCAGGCCGTTTCCAATTAAGAGCGTCTTGACGCCGTCGCCGGACGTCAGACTGGATTACCACTTAGACCACACTATAATCCCCACAAAGCCTCACAATGTGAACAGTCTAGGAGTTTTCCTCGAGCAGCCCTGAACCGACCCTTAGCCTCTTTTGCAAATCAGATTTCAAGCGGCATCCGATAGCCAGATCTTTGGCCAAAGACCGTCGTATCTACACATCCGCAATCCCTTCAGACTCACTCAAGGCAAGCTACGCTACATACAAGCCACCTTCACGGAACGATCCGGCAAGCCGGAGAGCGTTCCGCGTGACTCGCGGTATAGGTTCATACCCCAAGCCGTAATGCGGCGCGCGAGGGCGCCGTACCACGCACTTGGGCCTCCGCGGAAGCGGGGTCAACGCCCACATGCCATTGTGGATCGCCCCACAACCTTAACTCCCAGCATCAGCCCACGACTGGGCGTCGCAAGCCAACACCAGGAACTTCATCGATGTGCCCTTTGGCGAATTTTTAGGCCCGCCTTCGGTGTCGGGAGGCCGACTAGAATACTGCACCACTCTATGTACGCTCTATTATATCACAAAACGGGAAAGCGAATCACGCGATATCATTTCCATGGAAGCGCTGCCCTGGAATTCCACCGGCCTCAGACCGGCGGGCATTCAGAATCGGCGCGCCATCAAATAATCCGCCAGCTCGTACAGGCGCGACGGATAAGGGAATCCTGCCTGCCGCACCGCTTGCTTCGCTTCCTCCGTCAGCCGGGCGACCTCCTGCTTCGATGCCTCCAGACCGATAAAATACGGGTAGGTCACCTTCCCGCTCTTCTCATCGCTTCCCTTCGGCTTACCGAGCAGCGCTTCCTCGCCGGTGATATCCAGGATATCATCCTGAATCTGGAAGGCGAGGCCGAGCTTCGTCCCGAATTCGGTCATCGCGTTCAGCTGAGCTTCATTGGCCCCCGCCAGATGGGCGCCTGCCCGGAGCGCGAACACAATCAGATCGCTCGTCTTGTGAAGATGAATATATTCGACCTGGTCCAGGGTCGTCATTCCCTGCTCGCCCAGCATATCAGCGGTCTGGCCGCCCACCATTCCCCGCATGCCGGCATAGAAGGACAGCTCCTCGGTGATGGTCAGGGCGATCTCGGCCGGGATGCCATGACGGCGCGCGCATTGCGCAACCGTATAGAAGGCATGGGTCAGGAGCGCATCGCCCGCCAAAATGGCCAGAGCTTCTCCGAACACCTTATGGTTGGTCGGCTTGCCACGACGGTAATCATCGTTATCCATCGCCGGCAGATCATCATGCACGAGGGAGTAGGTATGTATCATCTCGATAGCGCAGGCAACCGGATCGGCGGCTTCCAGCGGGCCGTCCAGGCTCTCGCATGCGATGACAACACAGAGCGGCCGCAGGCGCTTGCCCCCGGCCATCAGTGAATACAGCATCGATTCCTTCAATACGGCAGGCACCTGCCAGCCGGCAGGGAATTGAGCGGGCAGCAGCCGCTCAATCCGCGCGACGTGACGCTCCAGATAAGAAGTGAACCTTTCTTCCGCTCCAGTGCTACTCAATCCGATCACCCGCTTCTTCCGCTGGGAACGGCTGCCGCTTCAATTCGCCATTCTGCTCCGACAAGACCTCGATTTTGCGTTCCACCTGCTCCAGCTTGCGGGAGCATAGACCGGACAGGCCCATCCCTTCCTGGAAAAGCTCGATTGCCTGCTCCAACGGCACGTCTCCGCTCTCCAACTGCTCGACGATATGCTCCAGCTTCTCCATTGCCGTCTCGAAGCTCATTTCCTGATTGGTAGCTTTTTCTTGATTATCCATCGATCAATCGCTGTCTCCTTTCATCGACCAGACGTGGCAATCGAGCTGCCCGTCGTTCAGCTTCACGCGGACGACGTCTCCCAGCTGCACATCCTTAATCGTGCGGATAATGTTCTCTTCCCGCTCATCATAGACGAGGCTGTAGCCGCGAGCCATAATCTTCAACGGACTCAGGGCGTCCAGATGCTTCAGATGCGCGCCAAGCTTCAGCCGCCGCTCATTCATCTGCATCGCCATCGCCCGGTGAAGCTGCCGTTCGATGCCGTTCAGCCGCTCCCGCGCGGAACGCACCTGGTGGACCGGCGTCTGCTCCCGCAGGCGTCCGCGCAGTTCCCTCCACCGCTCGTCTGCCTGCTTGAATCGGCTGCGCGACCGGTATGCGATCCGCTCAAGCAGCCGTTCATACCGCTCCTGATGCTTCGCCGTCAGCAGCTCGGGCTTCCGCAGCACAGGCGAGCGCTGGGCGCGCAGCAGCCGTTCCTGGCTCTGCTGCACCGTTCGCCGCATGCCGTGCCGCAACCGCTCCGCCAGATGCTGAAGATGCTGCCGCAACTCCTCCTGATGCGTCACCGCCAACTCGGCAGCCGCGGTCGGCGTCGGCGCGCGCAGGTCGGCGACGAAATCCGCAATCGTGAAGTCCGTCTCATGCCCAACGGCCGAAATGACAGGGATGGCCGATTGGGCGATGGCCCGCGCCACGATTTCCTCGTTGAAGGCCCACAGCTCCTCCAGCGATCCGCCGCCGCGCCCCACGATCAGCACATCGGCTTCCTGGTGGCGGTTCATCGCCTCGATGGCCGCCGCGATTGAGGCCGCCGCCTGATTGCCCTGCACCAGCACCGGATAGAGGACCACATGAACGCCCGGCTGGCGCCGCCGCAGCGTAATGATAATATCGCGCACCGCAGCGCCCGTCTGCGACGTAATGACCCCGATCTTCTTCGGATAGCGGGGCAGCGGCCGCTTGCGTTCGGCGGCGAACAGCCCTTCGGCTCCCAAACGCTCCTTCAGCTGCTCGAACGCCGCATACAGGCTGCCGATGCCATCCGGCTGCATATGCTGCGCATAGAATTGATACTGGCCGTCGCGCTCATACACCGTCACGTTGCCGCGGGCGATGACGCGCGCCCCTTCCTTCGGCCGGAAGGGGAGCCGTTGATTGTAGGATGCGAACATAATCGTCCGCAGGCGGCTGTCCGCATCCTTAAGCGTGAAATACATATGGCCGCTGGAATGGTGGGTGAAGTTCGAGATTTCGCCCCGCACCCAGACATCCTGCAGCCGCACATCCCCATCCAGCTTCATTCGTATATAACGGTTCAGATCCTTAACGGACAGAACCCGTGCCTGATTCGCCATTCCGGCAGCCTCCTCCCCCGAGACATCCTGCCAATCGAACGTTAGCGGCCGCGGCCCGTGCTGCGGATCGTGCTTCGACTCGTCTTCTGTTCATGCCCCGATCCGCCGCACGGCTATCCGCCTTGCCGCCAGCTACACCTCGACCGAAGCCTTGCCCAAGCGGTGGAACCGTTCCGCCGACTTGAGCGTATTGGACAACAGCATCGTTATCGTCATCGGACCGACGCCGCGCGGCACCGGCGTAATCCAGGAGCACAGCTCCTTCACGTCATCGGTGTCGACATCGCCAACGAGCTTCCCGTTCTCCAGCCGGTTCATGCCGACATCGATGACGACGGCTCCGGGCTTAATGAAGGAACGGTTCACGAAATGCGCCTTGCCGATGGCGACGACAAGAATATCGGCCATGCGGGACAGCTCTTCGATGTGCTGCGTGCGCGAATGGCACATCGTCACCGTCGCATGCTCCCGCTGCAGAAGCAGCGAGATCGGCTTGCCGACGATATTGCTGCGGCCGATAACGACGGCATGCTTGCCGGCAATCGGAATGTCGTTGCGCTTCAGCATTTCCATAATGCCTGCTGGCGTGCAAGGAAGAAGAGACTCGTCGCCAAGCACCATGTTCCCGACGCTGACCGGATGGAAGCCGTCGACATCCTTCTCCACCGCAATCGCGTCAATGACAGCCTTCTCATCGATATGAGACGGCAGCGGGAGCTGGACGAGGATGCCATGAATCGTCGCTTGCCCGTTCAGGCGGCCGACCAGATCCAGAAGCTCTTCCTGGGAGGTCTGTTCCGCCAGACGGTGCACTTCCGAATAGAACCCCAATTCGAGACAGGCTTTATGCTTGCTGTTCACGTATACGTGGGAAGCCGGGTCTTCGCCCACGATAATGACCGCCAATCCGGGGCGGGTTCCTTGCTCGATCAGCCGTGCCGCCTGCTGCTTGATTTCTTCGCGGATCGTCTGTGATAATGCTTGTCCATTCAAAAGTTGCGCTGTCATGGTCTCTCCTCCATTCGTTCTTGTAAGCCCGTCCAAGATCGCCGATTATCCCCGCAATTCGCTGTCTAACGCGGGTCCATCCGCTGGCTCATCGTTATCGGAATGAGCACTTCCGCTTGCGCTTGCGCCTGGGCTCGCGTCCGCTCCGTCCGGCTGGCGGCTGCGATCGCGCAGCATCTGGCCGAGCACGCCATTCACGAATTTGCCCGATTCCTCGCTGCCGAAATGCTTGGACAAAATGATTGCCTCGTTGATGGCCACCTTCGGCGGCACATCGGTGCGGAACGCCATCTCATAACAGGCAAGGCGCAGCACCTGGCGATCGACCCGCGACAGCCGGTCGACCTGCCAGCCCTTCAAATAACGGGCCAGAAGAGCATCGATCTCGTCCCGCTTCTTCCACGTATCGCGAACCCATTCCAGCACATGCTCATGCATCGCCCGCGCGTGCTCAGGCTTCAACCCGATTTCATTCTCTTCTTGATTCGATTCCGAAACGATCATGTCCACCGCTTGTTCAGGGGTCACGTCCGTCATTTCCAGCTGATACAAGCTTTGAACTGCCATCTCTCTGGCAATGCGTCTCTTCATGAAAAAAACTCCTCCTGCATCTATATAGCATCCGAATCGCCACTGTCACCCAACCGCCGGAAGGCGGCTCCTTCTCTCTAGGCTGCCATGGGCCATCCGGAATCATGCCCAGTCCAAAAAATCCTATGACCGCCCCGAGTGTTGTTCCGTCGGTATGAGACCGGCGGTCAAGCAGTCGTTCGGAGCGTCCATAGGACTACTTAAACCTATCAAACCGTTCTGACAGCCATAATCCGATACGCCGCCACGGGAACATGGGGCCCAGCTTCAAATCTTGTTGCCTGCCTACATTGTATCCGATGAAGACGAGCAGCGCAAAAAATAACATATCCCAAAATCCGGCGATCAAATAAATGACGCCGAAAAAAATTCCAGCCGCGATGCCGATGATGCGATTCCTGTGACTCTCCCACCATTCATTCCACATCCGGAAAGCTCACCACCTATTCAACTCGCGCTTTGAAGGTCTGCGTCTGGACCACATTCGCCACATACACCGATACGTACGAGACCGGAATCCCCGTAATTTGCTGGACATAGTCGCGAACTTGGCGCTGGACCTCCTCCGTCAGCTCAGGAATGGATGTCTCGCCGTCTACGACCGTCCGGATAACAATGTCCAGACCGGCCTCATTCGTGCGGACGCGGGCCTTCAAGTCCTTGACTCCCCGTACCCGTCCGGCCGCCTTGAGCGCCAGATTCTCTATCGTCTCAATTGAGATTTTGATATCGCCAATCTCTGTCCGCTGATCGATCGAAGGCAGCGCCGCACGCTCTCTGCGAATCGACACATAGAAAAAACGGATGCTCAACAAAAACAAGACGGCGGCGGTCGTGATGACCGTCGACTGCAGCCAGAACGGCTCCGTTAGCCGAATCGGTTGAGCGATGAAGCCTGAAGCGGCAAGAATGACAGCTATGGCAATCGTGCCGATCGCGAAACTGTATATAAACAGGAAGAGCCTGTCCACAATTTTGCTCACACTAGCCTGCCTCCTTTGAACAATATCGTATTGAATGGCAGTAAACCCCCTCCAAGAGGGGGTTCCATATCACTCTTATTTAACTCGTGCCGGATCCATCTCTTCAATCTTCTCTTGCGCCTTGAAATGGACGTCATGCACGTGCACGTTCACTTCCACGACATGAAGCCCGGTCATCATCTCGATCGAGCGCTTGATGTTCTGCTGAATCTCGCTCGCTACGGTAGGAATGCGATGGCCGTACTCAATAATAATATTGACATCGACAGCCGCTTCACGCTGTCCTACTTCTACCTTCACGCCCTTGGACAAGTTCTTCCGTCCGAGCATCTCTGCGATGCCGCCGGCGAATCCGCCGCTCATGCCTTCTACGCCTTCCACTTCGATTGTCGCAAGACCGGCGATAACTGCAATAACCTCCGGCGCAATCTGGATGTTGCCCAGATCCGTGCGCTCAAATTCCGATGCGATTGCCTGATTCATCCGTCACACTCTCCTCATCTTTTTGTACTAGAGGCAGTTCCTGTCCATGATTATCCTAACTATACCATTTGACCCTGCGTAAGACAAACGGCGCTGGCTTATCTAGGACTATTAGACCTCGTGTTCTTCCAAAAACTTAATGTCAAAATCGCCCTTGATGAACGTAGGGTGTTCAAGCAGGCGGGTATGAAACGGTATTGTCGTATGAATGCCCTCGATGGCGAATTCGGCCAAGGCCCGCTTCATGCGGTCGATCGCCTCTTCGCGCGTCGGCGCCCACACAATGAGCTTGGCAATCATCGAATCATAATGCGGCGAGATCTGGCAGCCTGGATAGGCGGCGCTGTCGACGCGAACGCCAAATCCGCCCGGCGGCAGGTAAAAACCGACCTGGCCGGCCGAAGGCATGAAGTTGCGTGCCGGATCCTCGGCATTAATGCGGCACTCTATAGCCCATCCGTCAATGACGACATCCTCTTGACGGAAAGATAAAGGTTCGCCTTGAGCAACACGAATCATCTCCTGAATGAGATCGATTCCCGTAATCATCTCCGTCACCGGGTGCTCAACTTGAATCCGGGTATTCATTTCCATAAAGTAAAAGTTGCGGTCCGGCCCGAGCAAAAACTCCAACGTGCCTGCACCGGAGTAATCGACAGCCAGCGCGGCCCGAACCGCCGCTTCTCCCATCCGCTCCCGGACTTCGGGCGTCAATACCGGACATGGCGCTTCCTCGACCAGCTTCTGGCGGCGCCGCTGCACGGAGCAGTCGCGCTCTCCCAAATGAACGGCATGGCCATGCTTGTCGGCAATGATCTGAATTTCCACATGCTTCATTCCGGTTAAATACTTCTCCAGGTACACGCCCGCATTGCCGAACGCTTTCTCGGCTTCCTGCTGAGCGGCCGTCATCTGCTTGATCAGGGCTTCTTCGTCCTCCGCGATGCGGATTCCTTTGCCTCCGCCGCCTGCGGTAGCCTTAATAATGACAGGATATCCGATATCCCGCGCGATCATAAGCGCCTGTTCCAGATCCTCGACCAGCCCGTCCGATCCGGGAATAACCGGAACGCCGGCGTCCTTCATCGTCTGCTTGGCGACGGATTTGTCGCCCATGCGCTCGATGGCGTCTGCAGACGGACCGATGAACGTAATGCCGCACGATTCGCAGATCTCCGCGAAGTCCGCGTTCTCCGCCAGGAACCCGTATCCGGGGTGCACGGCGTCGCATTCCGTCAACGTGGCGACACTCATCAGATTCGTAAAGTTCAAATAACTATCCTTGGACGCGGTGGGACCGATGCAATAGGCTTCGTCCGCAAGACGCACATGCAGCGCTTCCCTGTCCGCCTCCGAATAGACGGCGACCGTCGCGATACCGAGCTCGCGGCAGGCGCGAATGATGCGAACGGCAATCTCACCGCGGTTAGCGATTAAAATCTTATGGAACTTCATCCTTGGACCTCCTTGGCTGGGCATCGTAATGGAATGACGGAGTACGTCATTCTGGCTTCACCAGGAATAAAGGCTGGCCGAATTCGACCAATTGGCCGTTCGTTGCTAGCACCTCGACGATCTCGCCCTTGACCTCGGCTTCCAGCTCGTTCATCAATTTCATCGCTTCCAGAATGCACACAACCGTCTTCTCGTTAATCTTGTCGCCCACCTTGACATACGGCGGTGATTCCGGCGAAGGCGCACTGTAGAAGGTGCCGACCATCGGGGATACGATGCGGACCAAGCCCGCCTGCTCTTCCTTCTTCTCCGGCTGTGGCTCAGCCGCTGCCGTGACCGCCTCTGAAGGGGCAGCGACCGCTGCTGGCGCTGGATATGTAAGCGGCGCGGCCGATGTCTGTACATTGAACACCTCAGTCTTGCCGGGCTTCCGGATCGCAATGCGGCAGCCTTCGTTCTCTATTTCCAGTTCATGCACGGATGTCTGGTCCAGGAGCTTGATCAGTTCCTTGATTTCGCTAATTTTGAACAACTTGAATCACTCCTTGAGACGATATGTATGACCAAGTAGATTATGTATCAGGCGGACAATCTACGACGTATGTATTATATCATAATCGCCTCAAATGGAAAGAGCCCAGTTTTTAACCGGGCCAGTTCCGACAACTCCGCAGCAACTTCGCATTATTCCGAGACATACTGCACGCTTACCTTGTCCTGCGTTATGTTCAGCTCTTTCATCATTTTCGAGATGATGTCGACTGCTTCGGTCACTTCCATCTTGTTGCTCTGCACGACGACGGTGAACCGGTCGTCATTCTGCGTAATGACCGCGCTGTTGTAATCTTTCTGAAGCTCGGTTTCCAGATTGGAGATTTTGACCTCCTGTTCTTCCAGTTGATTCATCTCTTCATAGGCTTGCGCCAGCTTGTCGCCCGTCGTCTTGTCATCGTTGATCATGCCCATCAGCTTTTCCAGCTCCTGCTGGTAATGCTCGTTGCGCTCCATCTGCTTCTGCTCGATCGTGCTTCGCTTCATGACGCCCTCGGCCACGACTTGATCCAGCATTGCCTGCTCTTTGTCCTCCGGAGTCGCCCCTGGCGCCGCCACACCCTGTTCTGGCTGTCCGCCTTCGACGTTGACCGCCGGATCGGCTCCTTGCTCCGGAGCGGCCATTCCGTTCTCTGCCGCCTTGGCCTGCGCGTCCTCCCCGACGGACACCTCAGTAATTTCCACTTGCGGAAGCTGGGTCGCTTCGGTCGCATCGCCCTTCAGGTGCTGCTGCTCGGCCGCCATTTCAGGGGCTTTGGGCGTGTCCTCCGTGAACAGATAATAAGCGGACAGCACCACCATCAAGCTAAGCATCGAGACCAGCCATATCGTTTGTCTTTTCGTATTCATCGTCCTTTTTCTCCTCCTTCACAATTCATGCATTATGCAGGTTGATTTGCTACTCGGCGATTTTGCGCGGCACGACAGAGATTCGATAGGCCGGCACATTAAGCCCTTTCTCGACCGCATCGACGATGAGCGACTTGACGACGGCGTTCTCCGCTCCTTTGGCGACGACGACAACGCCGCGAACCTTCGGCTTGATGCGCTTGGTCACGATCGGGGTCTTGCCGTCGGTAGACTCGTACATCACAATCTCGCCATCGCGGGTATGCTGCGTAGTATGCCGCTTGCCCCCCTTCGCATCGGTCTCGTCCGTCAGCTGCTGGTTGTCCTTGAAGTTGCGCTGGACAACAATTTCTTCCGTCGAGTCAATCGTGACCAACACATCGACTTGTCCCACCCCTACAATTTCCTCCAAAATGGACTTGACCCGGGCTTCGAATATCATCTCCACCGACTCAAATGAGCCCGGCGCGGCCGGTGTGCTGGACGCGCTCTGTTCCGCGCCGTCAAATACGCCTACCGCCGGCGGTTCCGGGCCAACATTGCTTGTGCCCTTCGGCCATCCGCCACCCCCGGACTGAAACGTGCCGTACAAGAGGAGCGCCGCGCCGGTCAAGCCGAGAAGAAGCAGCCAGCGGAACGCTTTGATCCGTGTGGAACCGTTCGAGCCCTTCCCGATCCACTGTTCAATCTGCTGCAACCATTTCGCCAACGCTATCGACCGCCTTTGCGTAGTATGGACCTGCTCTCACTTGTCCTATTTTCACCTATACGCGCGGCTGGCGAATTTATGACGGTTTGTCCGCATTTTTTTGCGGCGGCTATCTTTTGAAGACGCCTGCCGGGAGGCCGCGTTCCGGCGACCAGGACACCGCAATCTGCTCGGGCTTCACGAGCCAGGCGGAGGTCAGCGCCCCGACGGCAGCAGCCTCGAGGCGCAGGAGCTCGCCGCTGCCCGTGTCAGAGGCAGGCGCTTCCTCCGGCGCATTCTCCGGCGTTCCCGGCGGCGAGCTGCCGGCCTCGATCGGCTCGATCCGAATCGGCTCGATAGCCGCGACCGGGTTCGGCTCGGGCGGGCCGCTGCTGCCCGGGACTGCCGCCTGCCCGGTCGCCGGGGCTTCCTCCAAGGTGAGCGCGATCCGCTCAATCGCCGGCTGGCCCTGCCTGCCGTCCTGCGCCAGCGTCACGTGCACGGCCGCCACCTGAACGGCCGTTCCCCCGCTGGAGCCGGAAGCGCCCGCCTGGAGCAGCGCCCGGTTGATCTGCTCCTTCATGCTCGCTTCCATCTGCGCACCGGCTAATCGGAGCGCCTCCTGCTCGCGTGCGCGCGCCAGCCGCTCCCCTTCCCGCCGGATCTGCTCCAGCGTCTTCCCTTCGGGGCTCATGGCGGACGACGTGCTCAGGAGCGAATTCCATTCGCGGTCAAGCTCAGCCGTCACATTGGAGTCGAAGAGACGCAGCACCGGGGACAGTAGCGTGAGCAAAATAATCAAGCTGAGCATCAGCTTGACATAGCGCTGCATCGATCGGTTCGGCAGCAGCAGGTCGATGAAGGCGGCCAGCAAAATGACCATGATTATTTCTTTGAGCCATTGACTGAACCATTGCATACTCCTGCCTCCCTTTTCTCCCCCGGCCTACCTCATCATGACCGCGACATTGCCTGCCGTCAGCAGTATCGTAATAGCCAGGAAGAACATCAGACCGACGGCCGCGAGCGCCGCGAAGACGTAGATCATGCTTTTGCCTACCGTCTTGAGGCACTCGGCTGCCGGCGTATCGCCAAGCGGCTGCATGATGGCGGAGGAGACGTTGTAGATGAGCGCCAGCGTCACGATTTTCAGCGCCGGGAACGTGCAGATGAACAACAGGATGACCACCCCGGCCAAGCCGACCGCGTTCTTGACCAGCAGCGAGGCGGAAATGACCGTATCGGCGGCATCCGAGAAGACGCGCCCGACGACAGGCACGAAGTTGCCGGTAATATACTTCGCTGTCCGGACCGTCACGCCGTCGGTAACCGAGCTCGTCGCCCCCTGCACGGAGATGACGCCCAGGAAGACGGTCAGCAGGACGCCCAGCAATCCGATGCTGATATTGCGCAGCAGATTGGCGAGTTGCGTTACTTTGTACTTCTCCGACAAGGCGCTAACAATGTGCAACAGCGTCGAGAAGAACAGCAGCGGAAAGACGCCGGTATAGATTAGCGTTCCGATGAGATGCACCATGAAGACGATGAGCGGGTGCATGATCGAGACAGTAACGAGATTGCCCATCGAAGCAAGCAGTGTGAATAGAAGCGGCACCATCGCCATCATGAAATGAATCATGCCCGATATCGCTTCCTTCGCATAGCCGATCGCCACATGGAAGCTGTTGATGGCCAAAATAATGATGACCATATAAGAGACGGCATACGCGATCTTGCTGACGGCATTCCGTTCGAACGCGGATTGCAGCGTCTCCAGCACCATGCTGAATACGGCTAGAATAACGATGGTCAGGATCAGCTTGCCGTTCAGGATCACTTCCTGTATAAGGAAATTGCCGAGCGCTTGCAGCACCGTCCCGGTTGTGAGCTTCTCTCCCCCGGGCAGCAGCAGATCGGTAAATTCGGGCAGCGAGTCTCTCGGAAAAAAACCGCTGTATTTCCCCAGCAGTTCGTTCCAATATCGCTCGACATCCCCCGTATCCAGCTTGTCCGCCTGCTCGCGGCCCCAATGTTCAGTTACCGCCTGCACACGAGTATTCCCCGCGTCCCCCTGAGGGGAATCGGGAGACGCGTACCCGGACCCGATTAAGGCGAACAGGATGCACAACAGAGCTGGAATCCAGATGCGCAACCTCTTCAGCGGCGGCTTGTCTATCCGTCGTAATCGATTCATTCCCTCTCCACCTTATGTTGGAAGCAATCTCATTACGGTCTCGATAATGACGCTAATGATCGGAACCGCCAGCACCATGATGAGCACCTTGCCCGCCAGCTCGATCTTCGAGGCGATGCCTTCCTGGCCGGCGTCCCGCACCACCTGTGCGCCGAATTCGGCGATATAGGCGATTCCGATAATCTTGAGAATCGTCTTCAGGTAGACCGGCTGAATCCCGGATCGATCCGCTAGATCCTCCAGCACATGAATGACGATCTCGATTTTGCCGATAAGAAAAATAAAAATAATAACTCCGGTCACGGCCGAGATCAGAAAGCCGAACATCGGCTTCTGTTCTTTGACCACCAGCACTAGGATGGCGGCAATCAATCCGAGACCGACCACCTGTATGATTTCCACGGAAATACACCTACCCGGAAAATGCGGCCGCGCCGCGCTTGTCAATTTCACTCATTGGAACAAAAAGATGGTCCGGATCTCTTGAAAGAGATGATCCAGCAGACGGACGACCATGAACAGGACAACGACGAAGCCGATGACCGTCACCCAGTGCGCCATGTCCTCTTTGCCCATTTGCTTGAGCACGGTATGTATCATGGCCACGATAATGCCGATCCCGGCGATTTGGAAAATGGCGCTGACATCCACATTCATTTACTGGCACCTCAATACATCAAGATAACGGCCAACAAGCCGCTCAAAACGCCAAGACTGCGGCACATCGTGCCATACCGCTGGTATTCCTCCCGGGCCACGAATTCTTCCTGCTCCAGCTGCTTGATCGCATGGCGGATATGCTTGCGCTGATCGTCGCGATCACTGATGCCTAGGCTGTAGCCCAATTCGAGCAGAATGCGCAGGTCTTCGTTAGCCAGCGCTGTATTCCCGCGATGGCGCTCCCAGGAAAACTGCCACGCTTCGCGAGCAGTGAGAGGAACCGCATCCGCGGCGTCCATCGCCTGCGCCGCATCGGCGAAGACGGCGCGCAGCGGAGGCGGCAGTTGACGGCTAATCTCGGCGAACGCCGCAGCAAGCGGCGTGTAGCCGTACATGATGGCCGTCTCCAGCCGCTGAAGCGCATGATTGAGCAGGCGGAGCTGCTTCGGCCGCGCTGCGAAGGAAGCGGACTTGAGCCAGCCGATGCTGGCTGCTGCGGCGATCACGATGGCCGATCCGAGGAGCTTGAACATTCCGGCCACCTCCCTTCCAGCGGAAGCACGGGCTTCTGCAGCACCCTGCCTTTCTCGTCGTAAACTCTGCGCTGCCATTCCCTTTTGGCCCGGCGGAGCGTGACAATGCGGCGGAAAGCCCCTTCCTCGAGCAGCTGCCGAAGGCCAGGGCGGCGCAGCAGATCGTCCATATCCTCGGCATGCGCGGTCGCAATTAGGCGGACGCCGGCATGCATCGCCTCTCTCATCGCCAGCACATCTTCCTCCCGTCCCAGTTCGTCGACAGCCAGCACGTCGGGCGACATCGAACGGATGAACATCATCATCCCTTCCGCCTTGGGGCACCCGTCCATCACGTCGGTCCGATAGCCGAGATCATAGCTCGGCACGCCCTTGATGCAGCCGGCAATCTCGGACCGCTCGTCGACGACGCCCACCTTGAGCGCCTTCCATCTCGCTTCGGGATGGTTCCATAATCCGCTTCCGATCGCCCGCACAAGGTCGCGCAGCAGCGTCGTCTTGCCCTGCTGCGGAGGCGACACGATCAGCGTATGATGAACATGCGCATGCTTGAAATCAAGCAGCATCGGCATGACCGACGCCGCGATGCCGTGCACTTCGCGTGCAATCCGCAGATTGAAGCCGGTAATCTCCCGCAGATGGCTTACCCGGCCTTGCGCGAGCACCGTGCGGCCGGCGAGGCCAATCCGGTGTCCGCCGGGAATCGTGACGAATCCGCGGCGCAATTCTTCCTCCATCGTGTACAACGAATGATTCGTTATCAGATCGAGCAGCTGATGCCCATCCTCCCGGCTTGGGCGGTAGGCGGCATCCGGATTGTCCGTCCGCTCTCCCCGCTCCGTCACGAGCTGGAAGTCGCCCATGACGCCGATTTCGAGCGGGCGTCCTACGCGGATGCGAATCTCCTCCAACTCCCGATATGTGCCGGCGGGCAGCCGCATCAGAATTGACTTGAGCATCGGCGGAAGCACCGCCGACCAGCTTAGCGCTTCCATTGGCATTCCCTCCCGTGTCATCATTCGACAGCCGGACAACCTAGGCTTGTATCCCTATATGTATGGCCCCGCGCCGCTTTTTATGCCCTCGCCGGGCCTAGCGTCTCGAAAACCCGGTTCCTACTTTTTCAAAATGCCAATAAGCAGACAAGATACCCCGACCGCAATCCAGGCGATCTTGCTCCAGTTCAGCTTGTCTGCGATGCCGATGAGACCGATGGTCGTCGTCGCGATCAGAACGAGCGGACCGACTAGCGCAAGCATAGAATTGACGGCCAGCGCCTTCTCCGGCTCATTCAGCTTGAGCATAATCAGAGCCGCAGTGATCTCCAGACAGCCCGATATGATGCGGAGCCCTGACATACTGGCTACAAATTTATCGACGGACAACTTGGCACCTCCTTTCGCTGCAACGGTAACGGTTGAGCGATCCCTATTCCCCCGGCATTTTCGACACCCGCAGGCGCAACCCGTGCGGCCTGTCCTTTTCCGTATATTGCTATTGTATGCGTGCAACCGCCCCATTCATGCTCGTCCTTTCGATCCGCCCATCCTCTCCCTTGCCCTTCACTTCCCCCCCGGGTAGGCACCTGTCAGCAGGCGGGCGCATATATTGCTTGCATGATTCGACTAATCTGGGGACATGAAGGGGATTATGTGATGAGTCTTTCTGAACCTCAAATCGAACTATGGCCTCGCGCCATGGTAGATCCGAGCGGAGTACGAACCCACAAGCCGAGATCAACCGGATTGACGATGGTAATGGACAAAGGCTTAGGAGCGAACGCATTTACCGATCTGCTCTCTTCAGCTCATGAGCATATCGATATTATTAAGCTGGGCTTCGGCACGGCTGCGGTTACGCCGGCCCCGCTGTTGTCATGGAAGCTGGACACGGCGCGGCAGTATGGGGTTACAGTGATGCCAGGGGGAACATTTCTCGAATACGCCGTCGCCAAAGGCATGGTCGAACCATTTTTTCATATGATTAAAGAAATGGGCTTCACTGGAATCGAAGTATCCGACGGGACGATCGCGCTGCCGCGGCAGAAGCGCAATGACCTGATCCAACGCGCCCGTGAGGAAGGGTTCTTCGTCTGCTCCGAATATGGGAAGAAAGCGGCCGGCTCAACCTTCATTTGGGACGATGTTTTGGAAGCGTTCAATGAAGATATTGCGCATGGCGCCGAATGGATGACGCTTGAAGGCAGAGAATCGGGAGCAGGTGTCGGCGTATTTGACGAGCGCGGGAGCTGCGATACGGAGATGGTGTCGTTGATTGCCGAAGCGGTCCACTCCCCGCAGCGGCTCATGTGGGAGGCTCCGCGCAAGGATCAGCAGACCGCCATTCTCCGAACGCTCGGTCCGCAAGCCAATCTGGGCAATATCGCGCCGGATGACATTATCGCTTGCGAGGCGCTTCGGCGGGGACTTCGTTCGGATACGATGGGCTATTTGCTGGATACGGTGAAGTAGAGCCGCAATCTAACGGTATCGCCAGTGCGAATTCGAGAGAGAGGAAGGGGGGAGCACATATGCAAATCGATGTCATAGCGAGCGTCAATGAAGCAAGAGCGATTGAACTGGCGAACCGTACGGTCATCGTCATCGATGTGCTTCGGGCCACGAGCACCATCATTACCGCGCTGGCGCACGGGGCAGCAGGCATCCTGCCGGTCGAAACGGTACAGCAGGCCAAGCAGGCTGCCCGTGACGGGGACATAACGGGAGGCGAGCGTAATTGCAAGAAAATACCAGGTTTCGATGCCGGCAATTCTCCATTCGAATATATGGGCGAGAGCGTATACGGGCGGCGTGTCGTACTGACGACGTCGAACGGGACGCGGGCCATCCATAAAGCGTCGAAAGCCGACGTCATATTGGGCGGTGCCTTCCTGAACGCCTCGGAATGCGCGCGCACCGCCTACCAATTGCGCAAGGACATTACGCTATTATGCGCCGGCACGCAAGATGAGTTCGCCTTCGAGGACGCTCTATGCGCCGGTCTCATCGTTGCCGAGCTGTTCCGGCTTGGCTGCCCGGAACAGGAGATGCGTACGAATGATCTCGGGAGCATTCTCATCAGCGCCTATCAGCACCATGCAGGAGAAATTCCGGCAGCGCTGCTCGCCTGCTCCGGAGGCATGCGCCTTGCCAAGCTGGGGTACGCCAAGGATGTTGAATTCTGCGCCGGCATCGATACAGTGTCGGTCGTACCGGTATGGGTTCAGCAGATGATGCTTCCGTTTGCGCCATAGGACGCGGCAGTTCATGGATGATAAGGTATGATCATTGTTCTAAACGGAGAGGGCTTGTTCATAGAGTAAATAGAGGATGTTCAATACGTCCCCTTTTGATCAATTGGACGGACAAACTTTCTTGTCGAGGAGCAATAATCATGAATGGCGAGTTGGTACTGGTTGTACTCATTGTTGTCGGACTGGTCAGCCGTTCTCCGATCATTACGACGGCTGCATGCATCCTGCTTATCGTCAAGCTCGTACATCTGGAACGGTATCTGCCTGCCATCGAGCGGAGAGGACTGGAATTGGGGCTACTGTTCCTGACGATAGCCGTACTTGTCCCCTTCGCTGCTGAGCGGATTACGTCCGAACATCTGTGGAGCACACTGACATCTTGGCCGGGAATTATCGCGTTGGCTGGCGGGGCCATCGCCACGTCCATGAACGGCAGAGGCCTGGAGCTGCTGAAAACAGATCCTCAGATGATCGTCGGCCTCGTTGCCGGATCTCTCATCGGAATCATTCTATTGCGGGGCGTGCCTGTGGGCCCGCTGATGGCGGCCGGAATCACAGCCTTGCTCTTGACTATTAGCCGATGGATTATTGATAAGTTCTAGCCGCTTCTCCCCGCCTCTTATTTGAGGCATGACAACAAGCCGGCCCTCTCGGACCGGCTTATCTTGTGCACAGCTTCCTAATAAATATCTGCAATTTATCTGCGGTCTTTCGGACCGCCGACGAACGCTTCCTCTACCGCATCCAGGCCGTATGAAGTGTGAAGTGCAGCAATTATATCATTCAACTTGGAGTTCGACACGACGCAGGACACTTTAATCTCGGAGGTGCTTACCATTTTAATGCTAATGCCTGTCTCCGAGATGACACGGAACATTTGCGCCGCGACACCAGGGTGACTGACCATGCCCGCGCCGACAATCGAGATTTTGACCAGATCCGCTTCAGAGGTCACTTCGCGGTAAGGAACTTCACTCCTGAAGTTCTCCAGCACCTGAACAGCGCGATCCCGGTCATGCAGTGCGGTCGTGAACGAGAAATCGGCTTCCCCTTTCGTTACCCCGCTCTGAACGATGATATCAACATCGATCTGCTCATCAGCGAGCGCGCCGAACATGCGGGCGAGCACCCCCGGAAGATCGGCTACGCCCAGAACACTAATGCGCGCCACATTTTTATCATAGGCGATGCCGCTAACGACCACCCCTTGCTCCATCTTCGCTTCCTCCTTCACATAGGTCCCTTCATTGTAATTGAAGCTTGATCTCACGACGAGACAGACCATGTTATGCTTCGCATATTCTACAGCCCGGGGGTGAAGAACCGCCGCACCAAGATTGGCCAGCTCCAGCATTTCATCGTATGAGATCTCCTTCAGCTTGCGCGCACGTCGCACGATTCTAGGATCGGTAGAATAGATTCCGTCGACATCCGTATAGATTTCACATACATCGGCTTCAACCGCCGCAGCCAGCGCGACCGCCGTCGTGTCGGAGCCGCCGCGGCCGAGGGTTGTAATCTCTCCGCCCTCGGTCATGCCTTGGAAGCCGGCGACGATAACAATGTTCCCCGCTTGCAGCGCCGCATGCACGCGCTCCGGAACGATGTCCATAATACGGGCCTTACAATGCGTGGCATCGGTCCGGAAGCCCGCCTGCCAGCCGGTCATCGACATTGACGCATGGCCCAGCTTCTGGATGGCCATCGATAAAAGGGACACCGAGATCTGCTCTCCCGTCGTCAGCAGCATATCCATCTCGCGGGCCGGCAGTTGATCGTTTATACTTTTCGCTTGATCAATCAAATCATCCGTAGTATCGCCCATCGCAGACACAACGACAACACATTGGTGGCCTTCTAATTTTTTCTCTACGATCCGTTCGGCAACCCGCTTCATCCGTTCGACCGTGCCGACGGAGCTGCCTCCGAACTTCATAACGTATAGTGCCACGCTGACTCACTCCCACCCTAAATGGACTGTATCAATCATTAATTGCATATTATAGCACGTTTTTGGGCGGATGGAAGAAAAAAATACAAAAATCACGGACGACCTGACACCCCTCATTCGAATTCGTTCGGATTGGGCAAAAGAGAAGAAAATGTGATGATGTCCTTTTGAATATCATCCCCATCGCTCAGGGGCTTTTCTCTACTTATTTTGTACCCCTTCTGTACCCTTCCGATGATTCTCCCAGACACTCAGGTAAACTCCCTCAGCCTTGAGTCTCCCAAACATTCAAGTAAGTTCGCACATCCTTATAGCCATTCTCCCGTACATTCAGGTAACCCTGTATATCCTTATGACAAGCCTCCCGATCGTTCCGGTAACCTTTTACTCCTTATACCGAGTCTCCCAAGCGCTCAGGTCTGCTCCAATCTTAAAAAATCGTTTCCTTATTAAGGAGTTGACATGCCACAACCAAGTTATAGTTTCATTGGGCTTTTTTAGGGATTAATGTCCCACTTTCACGCTTGATATGGAAACATATGTTTGGTATAACCAAAACAAGAACATTTGTTTGTATATTTTGTTTAGAAGGAGGCTGCCGGGATGAATGGCTGGTCGAACGTCGGCACGTTGGAGGAGGTAATGAATCTATTCCCTACAGAAAAATCATGCATTCCTGCCCTGTTTGCGTCGAGATGGCCTCATGGCTTTCGCTGCCCGAACTGCCGGCATGCCCGCGCCTATACAATCCGAACACGGCGGGTTCCTCTGTATGAATGCAGCGACTGCAAGCACCAGACGTCTCTGACAGCCGGCACGATCCTGGAAGGAAGCCGGACCTCTTTGCGGAAATGGATCGCAGCGATTTGGCTTGTCTCTCATCCTGATGCAGGAATTAATGCAGTTAGGCTGAGCTCCGTACTTAAGGTTACCTATAAAACAGCTTGGGCGATGCTGCATAAAATTCGTATTGCGATTAGTTGTGCCGATGAAGAAGAACGGCTTGATCATCGTGTGTTTGGCTTTATTGCCTTTAATGGCCCGCGCCAATATCCCAATGTCGAGCTAGGTCCACGGGAGCAGTCGATAATCGTAGCAGTCTCTTTGGATTCGAACGGGGAAGAACGTCAATATAAAATGAAGCAGGTTAACCGGCGGCATATATCCGGCAAGCTGTTGCTTCCTTGCGGCCGCGATCATTTTATTGCAGAACATGTCTCTGCGCCGGAGTCCATGATCTCTATCATCCGCCAACGATTTCGGGTTAAGCAAAATAGCCCTTTGTATGGTGTGTTCCGGCGTGCGCAGCGTTGGTTATGCGATACGTTCCGCGGGATTAGCGGCAAGTATTTGCAGTATTATTTGGACGAATTTTGTTACCGTGAAAATGCTACCGCCCGCCAGACAGCAGGATGGGAACCCTTGGCGGCGATATGCTGTGCCGACAACGGGGCAAGACGCCGTTATTTATGGAGGGTATCCCCCTCGAAAACTTCCGTTCACTCTCTTATGGCTGCCTAAATGAATTGATGCAGGAATTCGGGAAAAATCTATGCCTACTGGACTGATCAGTCCCTCTGTTCTTAGTTAAATTTTCGTTGAGAATCCCACATTAAAAAGTTCCATTTTTTGATTGGGTCGTTTTTTTGCTTATCACAACATTATCGTGCTCCTAGTAAAAAAGCTTTCCTGAGTCACCGGGATAACGGAATGAGGGATAATGGAATAAGGGATCCCGAAATGAGGAATGAGAGGATATTGGTTTTGGCACTCCTCGGAAAGAGAACCCTGAGCAAAGGGGATACTATGCATAAGGTACAGATATATAGATCCTGGTCTCGCTGGCTGAACATCGTTATTTGTCATCTCAGGTATAAGTAATGGTCATGTCTCACAGTGTTTCTGGTTATCTCAGACAAATACTAACGGTAATGCCAGAGTGTGTTTTTGATTTTATGCAGGGAGAAAGAATGGTTATGTTAGAGTAATATGGTTATGTTAGAGTAAACGGTGTTGACAGCCATCTCCTGCACGCTTGACTCCCTGAGTTACGGGGATACTGTTCATAAGGGTTCGAGGATACTTATCTACATAGGTTCATGGATGTTTATCAGTTTACGACATACTGAAAAGTTTGAGGATACTCAGCAGTTTGAGGCTACTCAACAGTTTGAGGATACTTAAAAGTTTGAAGGATACTCAACAAGTTCAGGGACTCAATCTGTCATAAGAGACTTAAGGCATCCGCATGTAAAAGCCCCGGAAGCGAGCTTGCTTCCGGAGCTTTGCTTTTCGGGGCGGGCCATTACCGCCGTCCGCTAAAATTATGCGCGGGAAATATATTTGCCTTCGCGCGTGTCGATCAGGAGGACGTCGCCTTCGTTGATGAACAGTGGCACTTGAACGTTGAGGCCGGTTTCCACGGTTGCGTTTTTCGTTGCACCCGTTGCGGTGTTGCCCTTGACGCCCGGCTCTGTCTCAACGACCTTCAGATCAACGCTGTTCGGGAGATTGATGCCGATAATCTCGCCTTGGTAGCTGCTGATATGAACGATCATATTGTCTTTGAGGAAGTTCAGTTCCCATTCGAGCTGATCCTTCGTCAGATTGAACTGATCATAGGTCTCATTATCCATGAACGTGTATTCATCTCCGCTGTTGTACAGGTACTGTACTTCGCGGTTATCGATTTGCGCCTTCGCAAGCGTCTCGCCCGCGCGGAACGTTTTCTCCACCGTGTTGCCGTTGCGCAGGTTTTTCAGCTTGGAGCGCACAAACGCGGCGCCTTTGCCCGGCTTCACATGCTGGAAATCGAGGACCGTAAAAATATCTCCGTCCACTTCAATTGTTAATCCTGTCTTAAAATCGTTAACTGATATCATTTGCTTGATTCCCTCCTACAATTATGCAACCCAGATTCCTTGGACGGAGTAGATCCCTGATGCTCCCCAATCCTGTCCGACTACATGTCCAATACGAGCAGTTCCTTGGTCGAGTGAGTAATAATCTCAATTCCACTGTCCGTAATGACAATATCATCCTCAATGCGCACACCGCCGAAGCCCGGCAAATAGATGCCCGGCTCGACCGTTACCGTCATGCCCGGGGTGAGCACATCATCGGACGAAGAAGCAAGACGAGGCATTTCATGGATTTCCATGCCTACGCCGTGCCCGGTGCTGTGTCCGAACTGATCGCCATATCCATGGCGCTTGATAATATCGCGCGCCAACGCGTCGGCTTCCCGTCCCGTCATGCCCGGACGGATGTGAGCCAGCGCATTCAGCTGCGCTTCCAGTACAATATTGTAAATGTCCCGGTGTTTATCCGACGGAGTGCCGAGAACGACAGTCCGTGTCAGATCGGAACAGTAGCCGTTGTACAATGCGCCGAAATCAAATTTGATGAATTCGTTGCCTTGAATGACCCGTTCGCTCGCCACGCCGTGCGGAAGCGCCGAGCGCTCCCCGGATGCGACGATCGTATCGAACGAGCTGGATGTCGCCCCATGCTTGCGCATGAAGAACTCCATTTCCAAAGCGAGATCCTTCTCCCGCACGCCAGGCTTGATGAAGCCAAGAATGTGGCTGAAGGTTTGGTCGGCAAGTTGGGCCGCTTCCCTCATTACCGCCAGTTCCTCCGCATCCTTGATCATGCGCAGGTCTTCTACCAGTCTGCCGACCGGAACCAGCTCGATTCCTTGCAGCTGCTCGCTGTATGCGGCATACGTCGAATACGTCACATGCTCCTGCTCGAAGCCGATACGGGTTAGGCCCGCCTCCGACAGCAGCTGCTTCAGCGTGTCTGTCATTTTCGGCGCGTGCTCCACCACTTGCATATGCTTGGCCTGATCCGATGCTTGCGTCGTGTAACGGAAATCCGTCATTAGAACCGCCCGATCGGCTGTAATGAAGACATAGCCTGAAGAACCGGTAAATCCGGTCAAATACCGCCGGTTAACCGCACTGGTCACAAACAGTGCTTCCAAGCCGCGAGCTTCCATCGCTTCTCTCAATCGAGTAATGCGGTGTCGACTCATTCTCATCATCTCCTGACATGGACTATTGTCAATCCGTAATTCGAGCCGCCCGATTATTCCCGCTTCGAATCGGTTATGGCCTGGTGAAGCGCCACAAGTCCCAACTCGTAGGACCTCGATCCGAATCCCGCAATCTGACCGAGGACAACCGGTGCGGTTACCGATACATGCCGGAAGGCTTCCCTTTTATGTATGTTCGACATATGGACTTCAACTGTCGGGATATTTACGGCGCTGATCGCATCGCGCAGCGCATAGCTGTAGTGCGTCAGTGCGCCCGGATTGATCAGGATGCCGTCATGCGTGCCGTAAGCGGCATGAATGCGGTCGATGAGCTCACCTTCGTGATTGCTCTGGAAGGTCTCCAATAGCACGCCCCATTCCTCCGCCATCCTCGACAGCCTGCCCTCTATCGCAGCCAACGATTCGTCTCCATAGACTCCGGGCTCGCGTATGCCGAGCATGTTCAGATTCGGTCCGTTCAATACCAGATAGGAAGCCAAGCCGTACACCCCTTTCCCCGTACACGATTACATAAGAATCCTCACGTATTTTAACATACGCAGCGGCAAATGAGAAGCGTAACCACAGAGGAGAAGCGTACTTTCGAAGCGTACTTTCCGGCCTCTGGCTGAATTACATGACAGGCTGAGGCTGCGAGCGGTCGTCGGATGCATCCCCGCCGCCGTCCTTCTCTCCCTTGTCCGGTGAATCTTGCCGGTCTCCCGACGCATCGGATTGATCCGAATCTTGCGGCTCCCGCTCCCGCTCTTCATTGAATTCCGTCGCCACAGTGTAGCCGATGAACAGCCCCCACAGCAGCATCGTGCACGATTCTGTCCATATCGTATTCCATGTCGTATGCCGCACCGGCGGAACCAAGCCTAGCAGCGGCCCGGCTGCAACGAATAGGATAACCCACCACACGAGGCCGAAGACGACGCCCGCCCAGGGGCCAGGCACCTTGCGGAGCACAAGCACATAAAATAGCGCCGCCAAAATCGAGAAGACGATGAATGTACCCAATCCGAGAACCTGGCCGTACCCCGTTGTCAAATAGTCATGCTTGAAAAACGGCTCGACCAAAAAACCGGGCACGATAATCGTGAATTTAAAAATATAGCTGAGCCAATGTAGTCCCCCCCATATCAACCCGGCAAAAAAGCCTGTCACCACGCCGAACGAGAACGGATTCGTCCGCTGCTGCTGCATACGAGTTTGTCGTTGGTTCATATCGATTGCTCTCCTTTCCTCGGACACACAATATATGCGGTAGTATGCACCATTTAGGAAAGGGAGATTACAGAATTCCGCAATGAAATCATGAAGTGGAAAACGGTGTTGAAATTCGTTACAATAATATAACATTCCTAATACATTAGTACTGACTGAACAACTGTTTTTGAATACATGAGGATGGTGAAGAATTTGTCTGAACAGCAAAACCGGTCAATTTATGGCGGACAGGCCGTTATCGAAGGCGTCATGTTCGCTGGCAAGCATGTCAATGTGACAGCGGTCCGCCGTAAAAATAAGGAAATCACTTTTTATGAAGTTCCGCGCGAAGACAAGCCGTGGCTTACCGCATTGAAGAAGATTCCTTTTATCCGCGGGTTCGTCAGCCTGCTGGACGCGAGTGGCAAAGGGTATCAGCACTTGACTTATGCGGCGGAGAAGTACGCCGAAGATGAGGAAGGAGAAGAGGCGGCAGAACAAGGAAAAGACGATGGCAAATGGAATCTCGTCATGATTATCGGGGTCGCAGCCGTCGGCGTGCTGTCGCTTATTTTCAGCAAGGTCATCTTTACCGCCGTTCCTGTCGTCATCGAACAATTTTTATTCGGAAAAGCATTCGATAATCGGGTCATTCATACGCTGATTGAAGGAATTATTAAAATTATTTTCCTGCTTGCCTACTTGTGGCTAATCGCCAAGACGCCGATTATACGAAGACTGTTCCAGTACCACGGTGCGGAACACAAGGTGATCAGCGCTTATGAAGCAGGGCTGGAGCTGACGGTGAAGAATGTACAGAAGTTCAGCACGCTTCATTACCGCTGTGGCAGCAGCTTTATCATTTTATCGGTCATCGTAGGTGTCGTCATTTACTCCTTCATTCCATATGATAATTTATGGGAACGGATTTATCCTCGACTCCTGCTTATCCCTGTCGTCATGGGTGTAGCTTATGAGTTCCTCCGCCTGACCAATGCGCTGAGAGATGTTCCCGTGCTGCGCTGGCTCGGATACCCCGGCTTGTGGCTGCAGATGCTGACGACGAAGCAGCCGACCGACGATCAAGTGGAAGTATCCATCGCTTCGTTCAACCGAATGCGCGAATTGGATCAGGAGTTAACCGCGAAGAAAGCGGCCTCCTGAGCGGCATCGGCTTCTGCGGTACAAGACCACAGGCGAAAGGAATGATGATATGCGCGCATTTCCAAGATGGGCTCTGGCTGTAATCCTTGCGTTGGCCGGAATTGGCGTAATGTACTCCGCCCTGCAAAGAGGCATCGCATCGCTGCTCATTCCCGTCGTGCTGATTGCAGCGGTGTTCCTCCTATATAAGCTGGGACCGAAGAAATCAGCCGCCCCCAAAATCAAGAAGTCGGCACAGACAGAAGCCAAGGCAAAGGGCAACGCGAACCGGCAGCCTAAGCGGATCCGGCCGCGATCTCAGGCCAACCTGCGGGTCATTGAAGGAAGCAAGCCTAAGGATAACAAGAAGAATACGAAGTAGCGGAACGGAAGCGCTCGCCATGGCGCTTCCTTTTTTATTTCTTAACATTTCATTAATATTCCATTAAATAAAGGGACAGATTGATCCATCGCGATTCATCTCCCTGTACAATCAGACCGTAACGCTTCTTTTCTTAGATGCCGGATCGGCTCCCCTCCTTCACTGCACAAGCGTTAGTTGGATGCGCATCTTTCTTCCTTATTTGTACGTAAAAGGGTCTGGAATAAGTTTTTAACAATTATCCGACACGCATGTTATCCCCTAAGAGAGAAGGAGTGTTCTTGATGAAACGCAACAAATCATGTAGTCTGATCGCATTCAGTACGATTCTGGCTTGGCAGCTACTGTGTCCATTCGCTGCCGCAGAGGCCTCCGATGCAAGCCATGTGCTTGCTTTTACAGCCGATAAGGCCACAATGTCTCATAATGGACAAGAGCTTGTCGCCGATCAGCCCGTTGTCAAAAAGGACAACCTGGCGTATATTCCGCTGAAGAGCGTCGCGCTCCTCTACGGATTCTCGGTAACCTATGATGCCGATACCAAGGAAACGGTAGCCAGCAAAGAAGACATGACGCTCCGGTTCAAAGCAGGCGCGAAAACGATTGATGTCAACGGGACGGCGGTGGAATCGGCAGGAGACATTTTCAGCCAGAAGGGCAGCCTAATGATACCGCTTCGCACATGGGCCGGCATTATGGAGAGCCAGCTGAAGGTGTCCGGCTCGGAGTATACGCTATCCTGGACAGAGGTCATCGCCGAGCCCTCCCCTCCCGTCGCCAAGTTCAAAACTGACAAATCTGTTTATCGAATGGGCGAAAATATTGAGTATGATGATCTGAGCGAGGACGAGTATAGCGAGATCGTGAAGCGGACCTGGACAGGCAAAGCGCCCGCCTTCTTCGAACCCGGAGAGCATGAAGTCACGCTTCGGGTCGAGAACGAACACGGGAAGAGCGATACGATCACTCATAAAATTACCGTTACCAATGATTCCTTATATACCCCTATCGAGCACGGGATGCTCTACGCTGAGCCCGGAAGCAAATTTCCGGTTGACCGCAACGACGTGCTTGGCTATGAACCGGTCACTTATACGACAACGCCAAGTCCAATGACCTTTGTCCGCAGCAATAGTCCGGAGCATCTGTATGGGGAGGAAGGCATCGGTTACCGGGATACGCTCACGGGAAGCTTCCGGATTAACATCCACAATCAGAACCGTTCGCAGCAAGATATTTCCGTATACTTGCTGGCGACGAATCATGGCACCACCGATGCCAATGTCACGCTCAACGCCTTCGGAATGGGCGGCCCGACCAAATATGTGTCTACCAGCGGCAAAACCGCCGTATCGCGGTTCCTGGACTCTCTCGCCAAGTCCGAACCGGTCCGGACGATGAAGGTGCCGGCCGGCGAGTCGGTCGTTGTCCTGCCCGAGATCAGCAAATCTCCGATGAAGGGCGGATTGACCATGACATCCTATTCCGAAATTCATACGGATCAAGAACTTGAATTCTCGGTTGTCATCCTCAATCCGGACAAGGATCCGATCGAAGCGCTGCCGGAGCTTCCCGTGCTGGAGCGGGACGGCAAACATGTGCGCGGAACGTTCCCTGAAGGTAACCGCACGTTCCACGTCAATCAAGTGCTCGGCGCCAAGCCGCAGCGGATGATTATCGGGGACAATGATCTCGATACATTCGTGACAGGCTCCGATAGCGTCACTGGCCTTGAAGAGGTCAATATCGGGAACACCGGGGTGCTCTATGATATAGAGCTCCGGGTTGCCCCGCACACCCTTGTCGGGCTGAATGCCCGCGGCGGACATTATGCAGGCGCCTTCCTCGTGAACGGCAAAGTCGTAAATATGTTGGACGGAAGCATACTTATCAATCCGGAAGAAGTCGGCGTTCTGCACCGGACAGGAGATCAAGAAGAGACGGTTTATCTGACCTTCGTACTGGCCTCGGGAAGCAATCTCCCGATCCATATGTTGTTCTTGCCGATACCGGAAGCAAATGAATAGGGTTGCGTTCTCGCTCAGTTACGCGCATCCTATATAGCGTATAGAGAGAATATATGATTCGGTTGATTGGCGCGATCAAGACGCTGCCGGGCGGGAATGCACGGGGCGTCTTGAAGCATGTCCCGCCGCTGTCATACTGGCGGGCCGTGGGCCGCATCACATAACCGTACCTACACTGCAAAGGAGTCAGTCTGATGCCGAAAGAGACCATTCTATTGGTAGACGATGAAAAAGAAATTATTGAGCTTATGGAAATCTATTTAAAAAACGAAGGGTATGAGCTGCTGAAGGCGCCGAACGGACTGGTCGCTCTCGACTTGCTGCAGAACCATAAGGTCGATCTGATTATTTTGGATGTCATGATGCCGAAGATGGACGGAATTCAGGCCTGCATGAAAATACGGGAGCAGAACAACACCCCGATTATTATGCTCTCGGCTAAGAGCCAGGATATCGATAAAATTGCAGGCCTGAGCATCGGAGCGGACGATTACGTTACCAAGCCGTTCAATCCGCTTGTCCTCATTGCCCGCGTCAAGTCCCATCTCCGCCGTTACAAGCAGTTCAATACGGCGCGCCCGGCGGACGAGAATGAGATCCAGATCGATGATCTCGTCATTAATTTTGCCACTCACTCGGTGACCGTGGACGATGTGCCCGTGAAGCTGACTCCGCGCGAGTTCGCAATCCTGAAGCTGCTGGCCGTGAATCGGGGAATTGTATTGAGCATGGAGAAGATATATCAAGAAGTATGGAACGAACCTTTCATGGAGTCCAAAAACACCGTCATGGTCCATATTCGTAAAATTCGCGAGAAAATCGAAAAAGACAGTCAAAATCCGAAATTTATTAAGACCGTATGGGGCATTGGCTACAAGATGGAGTCCCTGTAAAACGGGATGCGATAGGAGTGTCATGAATGGGAAAACCGAAAAGCGCCAACCTCATCCGCACCGTCCGTTGGAAGTTCCTGCTCGTGTTCCTCGGGAGCGTGAGCCTGACCGCATTCATCATGCTGCTAGGCCGCTTGCTGGCCTCGTACTTGCTGTTAGAGCCTCCTTACAACGAACCGCTGATCTGGGCGGTGAACAACATCGGCTCTAAACCGATCATGATCGTGACGGGTATTGGAACGTTTCTGTTGTTTTATTTTCTGTTCAGCCGTCCCATCATTCGTTATTTGAATGAGATAACATACGGACTTCAGGAGATTGCCAAGGGACAATTCGAATATGCCATTCCAGTCAAAACGACGGATGAAATCGGATCGATTGCCTATCGGATTAACGTGTTGTCCGAAGAGTTGAACAACTATTTGCAAGAGATTACATACGGACTGCAGGAGATCGCCAAGGGGCAATTCGAGCATGTCATTCCGGTGAAGCCTGCCAACGATCTCGGCCTGGTCGCCGAGAGCATCAATCATATGAGCGCCCAGCTGTATCACTCGATACAGGAGGAGCGCAATGCCGAGAAGACGAAGAACGACCTGATTACGGGCGTCTCACATGACCTGCGTACCCCGCTGACGTCGATTCTCGGCTTCCTGGAGCTAATCGAAAATGACCGCTACCACGATGAAGTCGAATTGCGGTATTATGTTAATATTGCATATGAAAAAGCATTAAGCTTAAAATATTTGATCGATGACCTATTCGAATTCACGCGCATCAACAACGGACTTCCTCTCGAATTGACCGAGCTGGACATGACCAGCTTCATCCGGCAGCTGGCGGAGGAATTCGTGCCGAGTCTGGAGAATTCCGGCATGACGTGCCGAATCAACGCCCCATCCGAGCCGCTGTACATCATGGCGGATGGAGACCGCCTCGTCCGATCGTATGAAAATCTCATCTCGAATGCAATCCAATACGGCAAGGCTGGCAAAAATGTCGATATTGAGCTCGGCAAAGAAGAGGATCAGATTTATGTGAAGATAACCAATTACGGCGATCCAATATCGGAGAGGGATCTGCCATATATATTCGACCGCTTCTATCGGGCGGAGCAGTCCCGATCCAAGGAGACCGGCGGGACCGGCTTGGGACTGGCCATTACGAAGAGCATTATTGAAGTTCACGGCGGGAAGATCTCGGTGACGAGCGATCGCAACAAGACGACATTTACGACTCGCTTCCCTTGCGCTTGACCCGCCGGCGCCTTCCTCATCGTTTGCTAAGAAAATAATAAGGATTTTAGATCCGTTTTCGTAAGATACATATTTTATACTCGTTGATAGGGCATGTTCCGCAGGAGCTGATTGGAGGCCTGCTTGAACATCTTCTTATAGATATTTCGCATGGGAGGTATGACATCATGGCAACCGGACGTGAAAAGCTGTCCGAGGTGCAGCTTGTACGCGCGATGGCGATCATCGGCGTACTATCCGTTCACTCGACGTCATTTGCGACGCTGCAGATGAAGGAGTCTAATTTTTACTGGATGTACAGCTTCATGAATATATTTATGAAGATTGGGACACCGACATTTTTATTTCTGAGCAGCTTCGTGCTATTCTACAATTACTTTTCGAGGCCTTTGGATTCTAAGCTTATCGGCAATTTCTACAAAAAACGGCTAAAGTACATTATCATTCCGTATTGTTTATTTTCGGTCTTTTACTTCGTCATTTTGCATTTTACTCATTACCGGGACCGTGCCCTGGACGAGACGCTCATCAAATTTTTCACCCAGCTGGCTACGGGCAAGGCGTATACGCATCTATACTTCGTCTTCATCAGCATCCAATTCTATCTGCTGTTCCCGATTTGCCTGTGGCTGTTCAAGCGGAAGCCGGCCATCGCTAAGTGGAGCATTCCACTCGGACTGGCCATTCAGTGGGGCTTCATCCTTCTTAATAAATACGCGCTTCAGGTGCCTAACAAAGGGAGCTGGTCGCTCGCGTATATGTCCTACTTCATGCTGGGCGCCTTCCTGGGCATCTACTATCCGAAGCTGAAGAGCTGGCTCGTCATCAGCCGGGACAATGCGACTGCGCCGCGTATCATGTCCTGGATCGCCTTGTGGACAGTGGGATTATGCGCCGGACTCGGTCACGTGTACATCTGGCACACGACACGGCTGTATGGCGCAAATTACAACTCGCTCTTATATGAATTACTGTGGAATGTTCACACCTATACCTTCGCGATTATGGCGTTTCAGATCGCATTTCTGCTTCGCCGCCACGCTTGGCCGTGGCTCGTTAACGGAATGCATCGGCTTGGGGAAATATCATTCGGCATTTATTTGATTCATCCGTTCTTTTTATTCGTCTATCGCAATTTTCCGCCGCACACGTCGAAATCGCCGCTCTTGCATATGTGGTATGCCGGCGGATTCTTGTCGGCTCTTATCTTGTCCTGGATTACGGTCTCCCTGACGGTGCGCTTCGTGCCACAGTCGTGGCTTATCTTCGGGAGCACGCCTCCACGGAAGAAGAGCAAGCCTGCACAGGGCGTGGCCGCGAGCGGCTGAACCTGAATACTCCGTCCCGATCTGATGCGGGGCGGAGTTTTTATTTCCTTATTAAGAACTTCTTAAGTAAGATGGTAATTGTTTCACGTCAAATAAGCATTTGTTAAGATTTGGCTCACAAGATCATTAAGATCCTCCATCTACAATCTCGTTATGAGATGAACGAAGGAGGATTTTTTAATGAAAGCCCGCTTATTATACCCTGTCAAAATCGCATTTGCACTTCTATCTTTATTCGTGATGCTGCAAGGCTGCGGCTTGAACCGCAGCGTAAAGGAGGTTGCATTCATTATTAATGGACAAAAGTTGGAGAAGCCCGTCTCTGTTGTCGTTGATGATGGAACTCTGATGGTCCAGGCATCCTCTGATCAGATCTGGAAGGAACTAGGCATGTCAATTGTTGAATATGCCCCGCCAGCATCGTCTTCCGTCTACTATTCGGACCAGGTTGCCGTCTTGATGTACCATCAGCTCGTTGACCAAGCGGATAAGAAGAAGCCACACTTGCTGCCCGTCGACCAATTCGAGCAGCAGATGAAGCTGCTTAAGGAACGAGGATTTCATGTCATCAGCATGGATGAATATGTTGACTTTATGACGGCAGGCGCCGCCATTCCGGATAATGCCGTGCTGCTTACCTTCGATGACGGCTATGAGACGTTCTATACGCACGCCTTTCCCATTTTGCAGCAATTCGGCTACACCGCCACGAACTTCGTCATTGTCGCCAGCATAGACAACCAGACGGGCAAGCCGAAGCTGACCTGGGATCAAATGCGGGAAATGAAACAGGCCGGCATGAGCTTCTACAGCCATACATACAACTCCCATCGCCAGGGCCCAATCAATGCCACAGGCAAGGAGAAACCGATGCTGAGCCGCCATCTCTACTTGAAGGACCGGGATCGAATCGAGAACGATGAGGAATATATCGGCCGCATTACCGGCGACCTGGCCACCGCCGAGAAGCGGCTGCGGGAAGAGCTGGGGAACACGCGCAGAATCGTCGCGTTCCCATACGGAGCTTATAACCAAGACGTGCTCCGTGTTCTCAACACGCTGAATATTGAGCTCTCCTTCACTATCAAACCGGGAATGACCGGCCGGGAAGACCGCAACGCCTTCCGCTTCAATGCGGGAACGACCAAGCAGACGCCGGAGGAGCTGATCAAGCTGCTTAGCGAAGGCGGGTATACGAAGAAGAAGAAGGATAATGAGGTTCGTGTCCGGATCAACGGCAAAAATGCCAACTTTACAAAAAAGCAGCCGATACGGGAGGAGGAGGATATACTGATCCCGCTGCGCGAGCTGTGCAAAATGTATAGTATCGAGATCAACTGGAACAACTCGCAAAAGACCGTTGCATTGATAACCACCCCCGTGTCGGAGGAATCCCCTCCGGACCACGGCAGTGATGGCGTCTCTTCTCCATGACGTGTTCATTCGTCCGCAACCTGCCTTTTCGACCGTAGGCCTCATGCACGACTTCAAGAACGAACCGAAATAGCGCTGCCGCATACACCGTGGAGCGCTATTGGCCTATATTTTATGAACCAGACTATGAAAAGCTTGAAACATCTCTCTATATCTCCCGAAATCCCAGCTTTTAAAGAACTCGGTGCCCGCTTCCAGACCGGAAGCGAATAACGCCATGCTCTGCTCCAACGTGAGATTGAAATCAGTCGTGCCGATGCCAAGCGTCGGGATTTTGATGGTCCGATACTGATTACGCTTCTCGATATACCTCTGATCATGAGCGGACATCATCGTGCCGAAAATCGCTTGCAGCATCGACAGCAGGCCGGAAATCCGGTGCGGCTGGTTCTCTCTCTTCCCTACCATCTGGAATCCGATAGTCGGAATACAGTTTTTCCCCCCGCCCGCCGCGTCCTCATCGAACAGCCAAAGCGGAAAATTGCTCAGCAAGCCTCCATCGACGATATAGGAGAACTGCTTGTTGAACGGCTTGCTCTTGCGCATGGCCGATTGGAAGGACTGACGGATGATAACGGGATCAAAAAAATACGGGATGCTGGTGCTCATCCGTACGGCTCGGCTTACGAGAAACCGGTTCGGATCGATCCCGTACTGCTTAATATCGTCGGGAAGCACGAGCAGCCGGCCATTGGAAATATCCGAGGCGATAATGCGCAGCCGGCCGGGCTTGACGTCCCCGAAGCTCCGAACCCCTTTTTCCAGCAGCCGCTGATGGATCCAGTATTCGAGCCGTTCTCCGGAATACAGGCCTTTTTTCAGCAGCATCCGCATGGCCGGCCCAATCCATTTGACTTGAAAAATCGGAGCGCGATGCAAAAAAGAGGAGAATGGCATCTCCATCATGAGATGGCGCATCTCTTCCGCCGAGTAGCCTGCAGCGATGAGCGCGGCCACGACGGCACCCGAAGAAGTTCCGGCTACGCGATGGAAGGAAAATCCGTAGTTCTCGGCGGCCTGCACCGCTCCGGACAACGAAATCCCTTTCACGCCGCCGCCTTCAAAAACAGCATTGATTTTCATAGAGGGAATACCCCCTTCCGGCACATACGGGATCGTATTACTGTTATGTATGCGCGGAAGGGGGCGGTTATGATGGGTTATATAATGGCGGTATTCTTATTGCTCATAATACTGCTTCAGCCGCGCAGCCACGTCCTTCGTGTTGTTCAGCAAATCCTTCGCGCTGAAGAAAATGCTGCCGGCCACGCTGTCATACTGCTTGTTGTAGTCCAGTTGGCGGATAAGCACATCAGCGCTGGACCAATCCTTCTCCTTCGCGTCCGCGAGCTTGTAAGCGGCATGCCCGATATACAGATCGACGCCGGTGCCTGCCGTCTCCTTCATCCACCAATCGACCAGCGTCTTGTAGTCTGCTGCCGAGTGGCCGATATGCCAATAAATTTGCGGCGCGATGTAATCAATCCAGCCGTTCTTAATCCAGGTGCGCGTATCGGCGTACAGGTCATCATAGGTGTTCACGCCGGCCTTCGTATTCGAACCTGTCGGATCAAGACTCGCATTGCGCCACACTCCGAACGGGCTGACCCCGAAGCGGATATTCGCATTGCTCGCCTTAATTTCTCTGTTCAATTGATCAATGAACTGATTGACATTGTTGCGGCGCCAGTCGCCTTTGTTGTTGAATACTTTGTTGTACGCTTTGTAGGAAGCGTCGTCACGGAACGGCTCGGAAGCCTGTCCATACGGATAGAAGTAATCATCCAGATGGACTCCGTCGATATCATATCCGTTCACGACTTCCATAATCGTATCGATAATGAACCGGCGCGCTTCCGGCACGCCCGGATCATACATCAGCTTGCCGCCATGCTTGACGACCCAATCCGGATGCTGCTTCGCCGGATGATCGGCAGCCAGCTTCGCGATGTCTCCCTGCACGCTGATCCGGAACGGATTGAACCAGGCATGGAACTCCATTCCCCGGCGGTGGGTCTCTTCGATCATATAAGCGAGCGGATCATAGCCAGGGTCCTGCCCCTGCTTGCCTGTCAGCCATTCCGACCACGGAAGAAGCTTGGAAGGGAAGAAAGCGTCCGATGTCGGTCTCACCTGAACGAAGACCGCGTTTAAGCCCATGCCCTGAAGCTTGTCCAGCATCTCGGAATATTGCTTCTTCTGCTGCTCCGGGTTGGCCCCTTTGTTGGGATCGGCCGGCCAGTCAATGTTATATACAGTGGAAATCCAAGTGCCTCTCAAGCCCTCGGTATGTATCTCTTCTTCCGCTCCCGCATTGCCTTGCGAGCCTGTATTCCCTTGCGAACCTGCATTGGATCCCGCCTCGCCCGTTAACAGGTTCACCCTGCGATCCTGCTGATTCCAATTAACGGTTAGGCCCGTGTTCTCCCCGATGAATCGCAGCGGCACCATCGTCCGGCTGTCCCGCATTTGCGCTCCGGCATCCAGCGCCACCTTCTCTCCGTTGACTAGCGCCGTATCGCTGCCGATCGTGAGCTGGATGACGGTGTCATCCTTGCGGAACTCCACCTCCTGCTTGCTCTTGTTCCAGCCTACCGTCGCACCGACCGCTTCCCCGACGGCCCGGAACGGAAGCATTGTTACGTTCTTCCCCGGCACCAGGTAAGGCGCCACGTCCGTGACAAGCCTCTTCTGATCGAGATAAATGGTAATGTCGTCCGCTGCTGCCTTCGCAGGCGCCGCTAATCCGGCCCCGAGCAGCAGCGCCGCCATCGTTCCCGATAGGAGGCGTCTCCAGATTGTCATGAATCCTCTCTCTCCCTTGCATCTGATATTTCAGACTTGATCATTTATTCAAGCCCTACTCTATTAGACGCACAAAACAAAACATCTGTTTCTCTCGAAACAGATGTTTTTACGAAGATTCGTTCTCTAATTCGCCGCGTACGCCAGCGAGATCCTTGATGCGCTTGGGGTCACGCTTGAAATATTCGACAAGCGCTTCGATGCACGTAATGGAATCCCAGCTCAAGTGATGCTCGATTCCTTCCACATCCGTGTAAATGTTCTCATGTTGCACGCCGATCATCTCCAGGAACTCCTCGAGCAGATGGTGGCGGTCTACAAGCCGTTTGCCGATTTTTTTGCCTTTGCTCGTTAGCACGAGCCCGCGGTATTTCTCATAGATCAGATATTGATCCTTATCCAGCTTCTGAATCATCTTCGTGACGGAAGATGGATGTACCTCCAGCCCTTCCGCAATATCCGATACACGGGCGTACCCTTTCTCATCAATCAACTTATAAATGCGTTCCAAATAATCTTCCATGCTTGGCGTAGGCATCAAGCGTCCCTCATTTCATCCACGATCACTAACAATATCCATAAGATAGTGTACCATGTTCATGTAAGCAAGTTCAACCATAGCAGGGAAATACGGCTTTTTCCAAGCGGTTCTGCCTGAAAATGACGCATACTAACCGGGAATGATTGCTTGCAAGGATCATACTGTCCAGTGCAGGCAGGAACCGACTATAAAGGAGGGACAGGCGAGAAATGGCGTCACAATCCGTAACACGGCAGGACAAGCGGCGGGAGACGACGCTGTTCGTCCCCGATCTCGTCTATTTCGAGCCGGGGGCGCTTGCATATCCGAAGGGGCAGCAGATTATGGGTTGGGTCCAGTCCCAGGGGATAGAATATCGGATGACAACCTCACATAACCGGATTCTGGACTTGCCGGGGGCTACCGATACGGAGAAATACCGAATTGCGAAGCGCACGCTCGTCGTCGGCGTCCGCAAAACATTGACCTTCGATCAATCAAAGCCTTCCGCCGAATACGCGATTCCGATCGGAACCGGGTGCATCGGCCACTGCCATTATTGCTATCTGCAGACGACGCTTGGTGCCAAGCCCTATATCCGGGTGTATGTCAACACGGATGACATATGGGCGGCAGCTATGCGATACATCGAGGAACGGAAGCCGGAAATAACGCGCTTCGAAGCGTCCTGTACCTCGGATCCGCTGAGCATCGAGCATATTACCGGCAGCCTGTCCGAACTGGTCGAGCGGATGGCCGATCAACCCTTCGGCAAGCTTCGCTTCGTCACGAAGTACCATCACGTCGATCCGCTTCTCCCCCTCCGCCACGGCGGACGCACCGATGTCCGCTTCAGCATCAACAGCGATTATGTCATTCGCCACTTCGAGCCGGCCACCTCGCGCTTCGAGGAGCGGATCGAGGCGGCCCGGCGCATCGCCGAAGCCGGCTATCCGCTTGGCTTCATTATCGCGCCGATAATGTGGCACGACGGCTGGGAGGATGGGTACGACAAGCTGATTATGACGTTGGCCGGCGCCTTACCGCGGGAAGCAAGCGAGGGGATCACGTTCGAGTTGATCCAGCACCGCTTCACGAAGACAGCCAAGGCCATCATCGAAAAGCGGTACCCGAAGAGCAAGCTGGAGATGAATATCGCGGAACGGAAATATAAGTGGGGCCGCTGGGGGCAAGGGAAATATGTCTATCCGGATGAGCGGGCCAACCGGTTGAAGGAATTCATCACCGGGCGAATCGGCAAATACTTCCCTGCTTCCCGTGTTCTCTATTTCACGTAGCCGGAGTCCATGAGGGGAAAACAACGAACCGGGCATGCCTGTCTCCCTGTGGAGAAAACATGCCCGGTTATCTGATGAGCAGCATCGAGTCCCATTTCCATGGGAAGTTGCCGCTCCTATGTAAGCCGCTTCAGCCAATCCGGCGTGATCTGCTGCAGCCAAATATTGATCTGGTTCAAATGATCCGTAAATAGCAGCACGCCCATAATAATCATCACCGCGCCGCCGAACTTCATCATGGCGTTCGAATAGCGGAGCAGCCAGCGCGTCGATCCGATGAAGAACGACAAAATGAAAAACGGCAGCCCGAAGCCGATGCAGTAGGCGGTCGTCATCACGATGCCAAGGCTCGGCTGAGAAGCCGACAAGGTGAAGATTGCGCCGAGAATCGGCCCCACGCAGGGGGACCATCCGGCCGA
This sequence comes from Paenibacillus thiaminolyticus, assembly GCF_003591545.1. Classification (GTDB taxonomy): domain Bacteria; phylum Bacillota; class Bacilli; order Paenibacillales; family Paenibacillaceae; genus Paenibacillus_B; species Paenibacillus_B thiaminolyticus_A. The sequence goes on along the minus strand of NZ_QYZD01000008.1, from coordinate 101,603 downwards.
GAAGCCCATCCCGAATAAGAACGATCCGAGGTAGCCTCCCTTGCGCGACACGTCGACCTTCCATTCCTTCATCAGCAGCTGCGGGCGGAATACGCCCATGATGACAAGACCCATCGCAATAATGATAATTGCCGATACTTGACGGACCGTATCCCGATATTCCGCCAGGAATGATCCGAGGAAGGTCGCGCTTAACCCCAGCGTATAAAATACGACGCTGACCCCAAGAATGAAAAACAGTGTATGCGTCATCGTCTTCCAGCGAACGACACGCTTATTGCGCTCTTCTTTCAATTGATTGACGGACATGCCCGTAATAATTGAAAGGAATGTGGGATACAACGGCAAGCAGCACGGGGAAATAAATGATATGACTCCCGCCCAAAAGGCAACCCAGACCGTTACATCCGACATGTTGACCGCCTCCTCCCTAGTTCACACACCGGGGCGGCACGGCTGCATGCCCTGGAAGAGCCGCCATTCCGACAGCCCTATACCTTTACCCCCCGGCGTATCACTAAGGTTAATATTAACATGGTAATCAATAGTAAGACAATCGTTGCACCAGGAGCCAGGTTCCACACGCCTGCCATCAGCAGCCCGGCAATGACGGCGGATTCCGACACGAGCACGGAGACGATGACCGCCTTCTTGAAGCTCTTCGCGAGGAGCAGGCTGGTCGCGACCGGAATCGTCAAGAGCGCCGATACGAGCAAGGCTCCGACGATCTTGATCGCGACGCTGATGACCAGCGCCGTCAGCACCGTCACGGCGGTATTCAACCAGCGGACCGGAAGCCCGTTCACCGCGGCCGCGTCCTCATCGAAGGTCAGCATGAACATTTCCTTGAAAAAAATAAGCATAAAAACGACGACGATGACCGTTACGGCTCCGACCACCGTCAGATCCGTGCCGTTCAACGTGTAGATGCTGCCGAATAAATAATTGGTCACGTTCGCGTTGAAGCTTCGTCCCAGCGTAAAAAAGAGCGAGGCTAACGCGACGCCGCCCGACATGATGACGGCTATCGACAGCTCCGCATACGTCTTATACGCCTTGCGAAGCCGCTCGATTGCCACCGCCCCCAGCAGGGCGAAGACGACCCCCATCGCGAGCGGATAGATGCCTAGCAAAAAGCCAAGCGCCACCCCGGCAATCGTCACATGAGCCAAGGTGTCCCCGATCATGGACAACCGGCGCAGCACGAGAAACATCCCCATCAGCGGCCCCGTAATCCCGATGAGCAGACCGCCGATAAGGGCCCTCTGGAAAAATTCCGAAAATATGATATCCAATCTATACCGACCCCTTCACATCATTTGCTAGCCGTATGCCGCAGCGGCATTCAGACGATGACGCCATGCGTCAAACCCGGCTCCAGACATTCCGCCTCATGAGAGTGCTTCACATAGAAGTGGAACTTCCCGCAGGTGCCGGCCGGCTCGTCTCCAAGCCACGAGTTCACCAGGGCCAGATCGTGGGAGACCATGACGAAGGTCATCCGGTGATGCTCATGCAAATGCTGCAGCAGGCTGAAAAACTCCTTCTGCGTGCCGGCATCAATGCCGACGGTCGGTTCGTCCAAAATCATCAAGTCCGGCTTGTTCACCATCGCCCGGGCTAAAAAGACGCGCTGCTGCTGTCCCCCGGACAGCTGTCCAATTTTTTTGTGAGCCAGATCCTCGATCCGCATCGCCGCCATCGCATCAACGCATTGGCTGATTTCCTGCTTCGACAGCCTGCGGAACAGGCGGCTCCGGTTATACATACCGGACTGCACTACCTCCATGACCGTGGCGGGGAACAGCGGATTGAACGAATTTTTTTGCGGAACATATCCTACACGTTCCCACTGCTTGAAGCGCTGAATCGGCGTGCCGAACAGCCTCACTTCCCCGGCGGTAGGCCGGAGCAGGCCTACCATTAAGCGCAGCAGCGTCGTCTTGCCTGCCCCGTTCGCCCCGATGACCCCTACGAAGTCCCGTTCTCTCACCGTGAAGTTCACATTATCGAAGACCTTCTGCCCTTCATAGTCAAAGCCGACTTGATCCAACGTGATGACCTGCCCGTGGCAGGGATCGGTTACATTCATTGTTCTAGTCATCTCTCTTCCTTATCCTCCCGGCCGGCTCGCCGCCCATGCCGGAATATATCCTTCTTATTGTAACGCTAGAAGGAGATTTTGCAAGTTGCGTTCCATCAGGGTCACATAATTATCGCCCGCGGCTTCCTGTTCCTGCGTCAAGCCTTCCAGCGGATTCAAGACGAGCGTATCAACCTTCGCTTCCGAAGCTAGCGTTTGGGCCAATTGATCGGATACCAGCTCTTCGAAAAAGACATATTTCAACTGCTTCTCCTGCATCAGCTTCGACAGATTCAGCAAATCCTGCGCGCGCGGCTCCGCATCCGGGGAGATCCCCATAATGGCATGCTGGTGCAAATCGTAATCCCGCGCCAAGTATCCGAAGGCCTGATGCGACACGACGATATCGCGCTTCGCCACGTCCTTCAGCTTCGTCGTATATTCCTGGTCGATCGAAGCCAGCTTCGCTTTCAACTGCTCATAGTTCTTCTCATAGTCGCCGCGATGCTCCGGATCAGCATCCACGAGCGCGTCCTTCACATTCTCCACCATAATGAGCGCAGACTTGGGACTGATCCACGTATGCGGATCGATATCGCCATGGTCATGTCCATGCTCATCCTCCTGGGCATGCTCGCCCTCGGCATGCGCTTCTTCTCCGTGCTCCTCTTCCTCTTCGCTCGCCTGTATCAGCGTGATTCCGTTGCTGACCTCGACAGTCTTCACCTTTGAGCTGGCATCTAGCCCCTTTTGGAAATCAGGCAGCCAGCCTTCGAATCCGGCTCCGTTCACGAGCAGCAGCTGCGCGTTGGACGCATTTTGCAAATCCCGGCTTTTCGGTGTCCAGTCATGCGGCTCGACTCCTGTCGGGATAAGATTGGTCACCTGTACATGCTCCCCTCCAATCTCGCTCGCCATATAATAGATTGGGTAGAAGCTTGTTATCACATTCACTTTCCCGGTGGCTGCTCCTTCCGCAGCCGAATCCTTATTCGCACATGCATTCAGCAACAGCAGACCGCAAGCGACCAGCGCCAGCATGATGAACCGCAGCGACAGACGTCGTTTCCCAAGATTCATAATCCAACTCCCTTTCGTGTCCTTGTTCTTTCTATTTCGTAATTATTACTATTAAGATTATAGCAGGGTCGAAGCACATGTCAATCCCCTCTTTACAGAAAAAAAATAGTTTCATGTTTTGACATCTTTCTACACCGATCATAAGATGATAGAGGGTCATTTGGCGTCTGAATCCCGCGGCAAACCTATTTTTATAAGGAGTGAAGAGTTTGGAATGGATAGACTGGCTGAAATACGCCATCCTCGGCCTGGTGCAAGGGGTTACGGAGCCCATCCCGGTGTCTTCGAGCGGACATCTTATTATCGTTGAGAAATTATTCGGCATACATATCGAAGGGCTTGGATTTGAAGTATTCGTCAACTTCGCCTCTTTATTGGCTATTCTGCTCATTTACCGTCAAGATATTGCGCGGCTGACCGTCAACACATGCCGCTTTCTGTTCCGCCGCGACCCGGCGGCGAAGGCCGACTTCATGTTCGTCGTCTATCTCGTGCTGGCGACTATCCCGGCCGGCGTCATCGGCGTCCTGTTCAAGGATGTAATCGCGGATAACTTCAAGGGGCTGAAAATTATCGGTGTTACGCTGCTGGTAACAGCGCTCGCCCTGTGGCTCATACGCAACCTGCGCGGTCGCAAGGGCGACAAAGATTTGTCGTTCGGCGAAACCTTCCTTGTCGGCCTGGCCCAATCGGTCGCCTTGATTCCCGGCATCAGCCGATCCGGCGCGACCATCGTCACCGCCATGGCGCTCGGATGGAAGCAGGAAACGGCGCTGCGCTTCTCCTTCTTCCTGTATATTCCCGTCAGCGTGGGCGGCATGATTCTCGAAGGGAAGGACATGCTGAAGGATCCGACGCTCGGACAGTTCATCGGCCCGTATTTGCTGGCCTTCGTCTGCTCCCTGGTCGCCTCCTACTTCGCGCTCCGCTGGTTCATGGGGCTGATGGCGCGGGGCAATCTGAAATGGTTCTCCCTGTACTGCGTGGCAGCCGGCCTCTTCGTATTGCTGTTCCTGAATTGATCCGTACGACGAGCAACAAACACAATACGCAAAAGACGCAAAAAAGCTTGGCTGCCGGCCAAGCTTTTTGTATGATAATGCGGTCAACCTAGCTGCTTCACCTTCTCTTCAACCCTTACTTTCGCCTCTTCATCCCAGACGACCGAGATTTCAAAGGTCCCCTCTTCGAAAAATAACGGAAATCTGCGCTTGAACCAAGGCTGCATTGGCAAGTGCAAAGCTTCTTCTATGTTAACCCAGACCAGCTCTCCTTCGGGCGGATTTTGCAGCAGTTCCCCTTCATACCGTGTGGCGAGATAATTGAAGACGATATACCGGTATTTCGTCTGAGGCACGACATACTCGTCTATTCCTTTAAAAATCAAATCCTCTGGTTGTACGCGCAGACCGGTTTCCTCCCGCAGCTCTCGCACCGCTCCTTCCGCAATGCTTTCGGGAATGTCAACCTTGCCCCCAGGACCAAGGTAACCTGGGAATCCCAGCTTATCGGGGCGATTCACCAGCAGCACCCGGTCTCCATCCTGCACAAGACACATCGTATATAACCCGCATTCCACCTTCTGTAATCCTGACATATTGCCCTCCCCTTTGTCCCATGGATCATTTTCCCGACTCCCGTCAACTATACCACCAACAAACGTTCGTTGGTACAAACACAAAAATGGCGTTCAAATGGAAATCCAATCTGAACGCCATTGTGCATACGGATAGAATTGTCAGCTAATCTACTTCACAACCGCTCCGTTCGGCATGCTGTCCGGCACGGTAGCCACTGTCAGCTGCCCATCCTTGGATGCGGCCAGTATCATGCCTTGAGACAAGACGCCGCGCAGCTTGACCGGCTTCAGGTTCGCGACCACAATCACTTTGCGGCCGATAAGATCCTCCGGCTTGTAATATTGCGCGATGCCGGAGACGACTTGACGCTGCTCGTAGCCGAGATCAAGCTCCAGACGGAGCAATTTGTCCGCTTTCGGCACCGGTTCGCAATGCGTCACTTGGCCGACGCGCAGCTCGACCTTGCCGAAATCATCGATATTGATCTCTTCCTTGGCGTCGGCAGGCGGCCCTGCCGCAGGCTCCGCTTCCGCCGGCGCAGCTGCTGCTGCAGGCGCCTCGGCCGGAGCGGGCGCGGTTGCCCCGCCGCTCATGCTCTCCGCGATGAATGCCGCCTCTACGGCAGCCTCCAGGCGCGGGAAGATCGGCGCGGCCTTGACGACGCGTGTACCTTGCGGAATGACGCCGAATGTACGAGCCGCATCCCAATCGGCGCATGTCTCAGGCTTCAAGCCGAGCTGCTCCCAGATCAGCGCAGGCGTCTTCGTCAGGAACGGCTGCAGCAGAATCGATGCGACGCGTAGACTCTCTGCCAGATGCGACATCACCGATGCCAGCTCGTCGCGTCGCGCTTCGTCCTTCGCAAGCGCCCATGGCTGAGTCTCATCGATATATTTGTTCGTGCGGCTGATGAATTGCCAGATTGCGCTGAGCGCGACGGAGAATTCCATCTTCTCCATGGCCGCTTCCACCTTATCGATCGTCTGGCCTGCCATCGAAACCAGATCGCCGTCGAACGGAGTCACCTGCCCCTGGAACGCCGGGATCACGCCGTCGAAATATTTCTCGATCATCGCCACTGTACGGTTCAGCAAGTTGCCCAAATCATTCGCCAGATCGTAATTGACGCGCTCCACGAAGCCCTCCGGCGTAAATGTGCCGTCGGAACCGAACGGCACCTCGCGCAGCAAATAGTAGCGCAGCGCGTCCAGGCCATAGCGGTCGATCAGCATGACCGGATCGACGACATTGCCTTTCGATTTGGACATTTTGCCGTCCTTCATCAACAGCCAGCCGTGGCCGAACACCTTCTTCGGCAGCGGGAGTCCGAGCGCCATCAGCATAATCGGCCAATAAATCGTGTGGAAGCGGATAATTTCCTTCCCAACCAGATGCACATCGGACGGCCAAAACTTCTCATACAGCTCCGAATTGTCGGAACCGTAGCCTAACGCCGTAATATAGTTCGTCAATGCATCGATCCAGACGTAGACGACATGCTTCGGATCGCCGGCCACCTTGATTCCCCAGTCGAACGACGTGCGGGAGACCGCCAGATCTTCGAGCCCCGGCTTGATGAAGTTATTGATCATCTCGTTCTTGCGCGATTCCGGCTGAATGAAGTCCGGATGCTCTTCATAGTAAGCCAGCAATTGATCGACATACTTGCTCATGCGGAAGAAATAGCTTTCCTCCTTCACAAGCTCCACCGGACGTCCGCAGTCCGGACAGCTGCCATTGTTCAATTGACGCTCGGTGAAGAACGCCTCGCACGGCGTACAGTACCAGCCTTCATAGGTTCCCTTGTAAATGTCGCCCTGCTGAACCAACTGATCGAAAATTTGCTGGACGACCTTCTTGTGGCGCTCCTCGGTCGTGCGGATGAAATCGTCATAGGAGATATCGAGCTTCTTCCACAGCTCTTTAATCCCTACGACGATATCGTCCACGAATTGCTGCGGCGTCTTCCCTGCTTCCTCCGCCTTGCGCTCAATCTTCTGCCCATGCTCGTCCGTTCCCGTCAAGTAGCGGACCTCGAAGCCGCGCAGCCGCTTGTAGCGTGCCATCGCATCGCCGGCTACCGTCGTATACGCATGCCCGATATGGAGCTTGTCGCTCGGGTAATAGATCGGGGTCGTGATGTAAAAGGTTTTGTTATTGTTGGCCATCATGCCCATCCTCCTTCATATTCGCTTGCAGCCGCTGGCAGTGAACCCCGGAATGCACGCAAAAAAGCTCTCATCCTCTTGGGACGAGAGCTGAACTCACGCGGTACCACCCAAATTTCTGCCGCCTTCCCTTCCTATTCTGCAGGTCAGTGGCGACAGCTTCATTGCGGCCGATTCAACCGGCCTGGAACATTCGTTATCGGGAATGAGCCGCCGCAGGCTTGCCTTCTCTCGCCAATCACGTACAGAAGCTCGCAAGCGGATCCTCCGGGACCATGTTCGGAAGGGTTCACATACCGGTTCTCAGCAATCCCGGCTCTCTGCAATGCTCGTCGCTTCCTACTTATCCGTTCATCGGATGATATATACAATATTGTCTCCAGCTTACCTCCAAATATATCCCAGCCCTCCGCCACATGTCAAGAGCGCTTGAGCGGAACCGGATCGTAGCCGCCGGGATGGAACGGATGGCAGCGGCCAATCCGCTTGATCGCGAGCCAGCTCCCTTTGATCGGACCGTGAACCTCGAGCGCTTCCAACGCATAGGCCGAACAGGTCGGATAGAAGCGGCACGTCGGAGGCTTCAACGGGGAGATGAATTTGCGGTAAAATCTCACCGGCCCCTGCAGCGTCCGCACCGCCCGCGACGGGCGTGGAGCGGTCTGCCGGCCCGCATCTTCGGGCGAGCTCATGTCCGGGCACCGTCCTTGTCCGCGTCGGCCCCCGCTCCGGAACCGGCTGCATGCGAGCAGGCCTCGCAATAGCCGAAGACTTCGAATTTATGCTTCACGACCTGGAACTTCTCCGGCACATCGGTCAGCGGCATCGGACAAAAATGTATCGGATACGTCTTCTCGCACTGCAAGCAGATCATATGATGATGGTGGTGCGCCTCTGCGCAATGAACCCGGAACTTTACCCCGTCCTCGAAGACGATCTGCTCCAGGACGCCCAATTCATGCATGACACGGAGATTACGGTATACCGTATCGAAGCTCAACCCCGAATACCGCTTCCCCATAAAATCATAGACATCCTTCGGTGTCAGGAAGCCGTCCGTATCGGCGAATAATTTGGCTAGCGTGCGACGCTGTTCCGTAATCCGCAGTCCTTGCGCCGCCATTTTGTCCAGTATTTGATCTGTCGTCAGCATCGGTGTCCCTCCCGTAGATTCCGAACCTCTCCTATAATAATGCGCCATTGTCCTTCCGTAGTCAAACATTCTCCCCGCAACCCGCTGCCACAATCAATCCCTTCTGCTCACCCAGTCGTCACCCCGCTCATCCAATCAGTCACCTACTCATCCATCGGTCACCCCGCTCATCCAGTCGTCCCCCCTCTCGTCCAGTCGTCACCCCTCTCGTCCAGTCGGTCACCCCACTGCTCCAGTCAATGGTACAATAATAACCGAGGTGAATAGATGATGATTCAACTGCTCCGATTCCGGCAGCAAGACGCTCCGCCCGATGTGGCGGAACAGCTTATCTCCTTGATGCGTCAAGAATGGCCGCAAGCCTTTGAGGGCGAAGCGACACGCTGGCCGGATAACCCAGACACCAATCCGGTATCATTCGTATATCTATCCGCTAAGAGCGTCATAAGCCACGTCGCCGTGCAGAACAAGACGCTTCATCATCAAGGGCAAGCTTACCGCGCCTTCGGACTCAGCGAAGTCCTCACTCGCCCCTCCAGCCGAGGGGAAGGCTTCGGCACGAAGCTGATTCAGGAGGCGGCAGGCTATATCCATACGCAAGAGCCGGATATTTCCGTGTTCACGTGCAAGCCCGAGCTTACATCATTCTATGCCCGGGGCGGCTGGGAACATATGGAGGGTGCGTGTCTTGTCGGCGGCACAAGACGCAAGCCGTTCCGCAGCGACTCGCTGGGGCTGGCCGTCATGCTCCACCTACATTCGGCCGCGGCGCTTCAGCGACAAGAAGATTTCGAGCGGGCGGATCTTTGTCTGGAGCTCGGTGAGAACATGTTGTGGTAACGCGCTCGCTGGCTGTAAGTTTCTTCCCCTCATCCACACAGACACTGCCATACACCACTGGCACACCGATACCTCCACACAGCAAAAGAGGCTGCCCCTTCCATGCCTTCCGGCATGCGGGATAGCCTTCTTGAGGTGCTCCGATTATTTCTCCAAATGATACTGCTTGTACAAATCGTCGAGCATCAGGTTCGCTGCGCGCACGCCGCCGGCTGTATTCCAGATGGCGGCATCGACGCGGAAGACCTGGTTGTTCTTCACCTCGTTCAGGTTTTGCCACAGCTTATCCTTCGTCCATTCTCCCTCCAGCTTCGACGCTTCCTGGTTGCCGGTCTCATAGACGAAGTAGAACATCAAATCGCCGTCAATTTCCGGAATCCGTTCCTTGGAGACGTCATCCGCGAAGGCGTCTTTTTGTTGGGATGCCGGACGCTTGATGCCGCAGCAACGTGCAGCGCGACCGCTTCCTGCTGCTCGGCACCGTGGCCATCCTTGCAGGAGCCGGGGTGGCTATCGGCGGCCCTATCGGCTTCATCGCCCTGATGGCGCCGCATATCGCCCGCCGCTTCGCCGGTGTGACCTACGGTCTGCTCATTCCTACGAGCGAGCTTGTCGGCGCCATCCTTATCGTCATCGCCGATACAGCCGCCCGCACCGTGATGAGCCCGCTCGACATCCCGGTCGGCGTCTTCACCGCCGCCATCGGGGCTCCCTTCTTAGTTATCTTGCTGCTCCGCCGGAAGCGTAGCGGCGAGTAACCCCTCGCCATAACGGACGGCCCGCCTGCGCGGGCCGCCGAAGCCGGGGCACAGGTTAGACGAGTCCCTTCTTCTCGCTCTTATGTTTGCTATCCCCGTGGCGCAGGTTGGGCAGGTCCCTTATGGCTCTTTTGTTCGCTATCCCCGACGCGCAGATTGGACAAGTCCCTTCTGGCTTTTATGTTCGCTATCCCCATGACACAGGTTGAACAACACCTCTACTGGCTCTTATGTTCACTATCCCCATCGCGCAGGTTGGATCAGCCCTCGTTTAGCTCTTGAACCATAGTCCCCCTGACTGGAGGGGATATCGCTTATAAGGAGTCAGCTTGAAACATCAGCCGGAACTCCTGAGGGACGGGAATATCAGCTATAAGGAGTCAGCTAGCAACATCAGCCGGGACTCCTGAGGGGTGGGGATATCGGTTATAAGGAGTCAGCTTGGAACATCAGTCGAGGCTCCTGAGGGACGGGGATATTGGCTATAAGGAGTCAGCTTGGAACATCAGTCGAGGCTCATGAGGGACGGGGATATCGGTTATAAGGAGTCAGCTAGCAACATCAGCCGGAACTCCTGAGGGACGGGGATATCAGCTATAAGGAGTTGGCTAGGAATATCAGCCGGGACCCCTGAGGGGCGGGGATATCGGTTATAAGGAGTCAGCTAGGAACGTTAATCGAGATCGAGAGTTCTGCGGCGGCGGGATATTGGTCATAGGAGCAAATGTATGTTCAATCCAGTCGCGCCAAAAAAGAGGGCACCGCGACGGTACCCTCTCTTTCGTTTGTATTGATAAACTAGAATGATGGCTTATTCAGCTGGCTTTTCTTTTGGCAATGGGATGAAGAGCAGATTAACCGGCATATTGCTGCCCGCAGCCGGCGTGAACAGAATTTCCACCGTTTCCTCGTAAGCTCCAGTCCGGTAGACGACACTGGCTTCGCTAGTACTGCTTAATCTTCCCTGATTCGGCGTCTGCAGGGTTTGTCCGTTCACAAACAAGCCGCCAGAGTAGGAGCCGCCGCGGGAGTTGAAGGCGATCAGTGTATGCGGCGCCACATTCTCCAGCTTGACGCGGTACAATACGCCGTAGTTGCCGGCATTCACCTGGTCCTCGTATGTCATCATATCCGAACCTTCAATATACGAGTCATTAGTTTTGTCGGCGAATACGAGACGGGATGCCTCTTCCCCTACCCGCTCCCCAATCGTGAAGACGCGATCCGCTTTGTTGAACGTGCCTCTGATATGCTTGCCGTCAGGCTCAAGCTCCTTCAGTTTGTTCAGTTCTTTCATAATATCCTTCGAAGCATCCAAGGCGACGACCGAATATTCCAACGTATTGTCGCCGAAGAAATCGGCATACATCGTATAAATGTCATCCGGTCTCATCGGGCGTTCATTCAATTCCGGTATCAGCACCCGAGTCTCGTTCGGCTGCAGCACGAGCTTATTGAGTTCACCTTCCTGCTCGAACGATTCCATATATCGAACCGACGCGAGCTTCCCGGTCTGCTGCGGATACGGGTTCGGGCCGGCTTGGCCGTAATGTTCCACATAGACGGTCGCCGGACGGTCGGACACATTCTTCGCAAGCACGTAGAGCTGCATCCTCTTGTCCGTTCCATTCTTGTGATGCAGGAAAATACGCGCGCCGCCTGCGACGCGATCTTTGTAGACGATTCCTTCCTCAAGCACGGTCTCCGGAGAATTCGTGCGGTACAATGTCCGATTCTCTTCCTTCACTTCCGGCTGGAGCAGCTTCATGCCCAGTACGGATTGTCCGCCAAGCGGGAACACTTCGCCGTATCCCGTGTAGAGCAGGTTGAATTCATCGAAAGAGTACAGTGTTTCATCCGAGATCATTATGGTATGGGAATACTCATCCGTCAGCCCGAACTTATTTGTAACCTTAAGCGTGATTGTCTGGGGACCCGGTTGAAAAAAAGCCGGCTCGTTGTTGGTCCATACCCGTTCCGTGATGGAATCCTCTTTGTCGGTGCTCATGTCTTCGTAACGGATGTATTCCCCCATCTTGTAGGTGGTCTTAGGCGTCTGGAAGTTCGCTTCCGGCGGCTCCTTCGCCGGCTGAACCGTAATATTGACAGAGTAAGGTTCGCTTATGTTACCGCGCTCGTCGACAACACGAAGCGTGATAGTGTAGACGCCGGGCGCATCATAATACTCCTGGAGCCCTTCCCACTGCTCATCGACGATCTTCAACCCGGTTGGACTCGTGGATTCGTTCTTGACTGTCACGCGGGTCTGCGTCGCGAAAATTTCCTCTTCATTTACGCTGAACTTGGCAACCGGTTGCGTGCTCAACTGAATCACGATCCGCTTGTTCTTGCTGTCCCATGTATATGGATAGCCGAATGCCTGCAGTGCGGAGGTTACCGGGACCATGAACGTGTTTTTGACAATATAGGCTTCCCCGCTCATCTTCGTCGGAGAACCATTCACCCGGTATTGATCGCTGCCGGCCTTATAGCGCAGCTCTTTGTCTCCGTTCGTAATGATCGTTTCCTTTGTCTTATTATCGAATCGGGTCTGCAATCCGAACCGATCCACCAAGGAGCGGAGAGCTATGTAAGAAACGCCCTTTTTGACGGTAATCGGCTGTGGGGAAGTATATTTAACGCCGTTATGATACATCACATTGCTGTTCGCCATCAGGATGAGCTCATCCTTGCCGGCTGTACTGGCTGTTGGATCCGGGATAACCGTATCCGGCGTGGCCGCGTCCGAGTTAGCTTCGTCCGAGTTAGCTTCGTCCGGATTAGCCCCATCCGGGTTGTCCGCGCTTCCATCTCCGTCCGGCTCTTCACCTGTAACGTCGCCTTGCTGTTGAGTTTCGACAGCTGCCTCCGTTCCGCTTGCCGCGCTGCGGTCTCCTTCTGCAGCGACCATGACGGGAACGAGTGTAATAAGCTGAATTGCTGCCAAGCAAGTTACAAATAGCTTTTTCCAAGATTTCATTTCTGTGTTTTCTCCTCACCCATCGTAATCATTTGTGCCTATATTGAATTCTCACCATCGTATTGAACATAGTCTTAGACGCAAAAGATTACAAAAAGTTTCTATTTTCGTAACCATTTTTACAGAAAACAAGCATACGGAAGAATTCCGATGAATAACGAAGAAATAAGAAGAAGTGTCAACCGCGTCCGACAATTTTTCCTTGAAGCTCCCCCCTCTCCGAGGCAGATCAACATCAGGTTTGCGATTCAAGAGAAACAATGTTACGATACTAACGTAACAATGTTACGCCAATAACATGAAGGAGGCTTCCGCTTGGCATGGACGAACAATTAATTTCAAAAAAAGAATTGCTCGATCTGACCGGCATCTCTTATGGGCAGCTATACCGGTGGAAGCGCAAAAATCTGATACCGGAAGCATGGTTTATCCGGAAGTCAACCCACACCGGGCAAGAGACTTATTTTCCGAGAGAGAAAATATGGGAGCGCATCGATAAAATCATCAATATGAAAGAGGATCTGTCGCTCGATGAATTAGCGGACATGTTCTCACCCAATGTCGCTAGCACTGCATTCAGCAAGTCCGAGATCGTCGGTCGCGGCATCGTGTCGTCGATGGCGCTTCAGGTATATACCGAGCAAATGGGCGATGCCGAAGCCTTCTCATTTGAGAAGCTGCTGCATATTTACGTGCTCGATCGGCTGCTGCAATCCGGCGATATGAGCCTGGAGGAAGGCATGATGCTGCTTCAACTGCTGCGCGATCAGTACGGCAAGTTCGAAGGGAAGGATTGCGATCTGATACTGGTCCGCAAGATGGGTATTAGTACGCTTCTGCTCGTCTCCAGCCCGGAAGAAATCTGCGTCGACAGCGGCACGAAAGTCGTGACCCGACTGTCGCTCTCCAGCTGCCTCGAAGAATTGAAAGCCCAACTTACGTAACGGGAGGAACCACTTATGTCTCAAGCACAAGGAGATATTATTATTTCGGGTCTTGGAAGCTCGTCCGGCGGCACGTACCAGCGCGTTCGGATAGATGGTGTCGGCAATATCGATGGAGATCTTTTCTGCTCGTCCTTCGTCTCCAACGGAAAAGGCAAAGTTACGGGCAACTTGGAGGCAGACACGACCGAGGTTCGGGGGATGCTTACGCTCAAGGGCAACCTCCAATCGGATCATAGCCGCATCGACGGGACGGCCCGGCTGGATGGTCATTGGTACGGCGATGCAATTGAGTTGAACGGCACCGTCACGGTCGCTTACGATTGTCAGGCCGAGCGCTTCATTTCCCGAGGCGCCTTCCATATTGGCGGACTGCTCAACGCAGGCACGATCGATGTCAAGATGGCCGGCGGTTGCCGTGCCCGAGAAATTGGCTGTGAGCGGATTCAGGTTCGACAAGGCGCTGCGTTATCGATCTTCAACAAGCTGTTCTCCTCGTTCATCAACCGTCCTCAGTTAGAGGCGGACACGATCGAAGGAGATATCGTCGATCTGGAATATACCCGTGCCCGCGTCGTGCGTGGCAATCATGTCAGCATCGGCCCCGGTTGCCAGATCGATCAAGTCGAATACCGGCAATCCATACAGTTGCATGAAGAGGCGCAAGTGAACAGCCATAGAAAGCTGTAATGAACGGGATAGGGGCTGTCTGGGATTGGTTCCATGCGGCACCGTCAAGCCCGAATAAGGAGGAATCGATATCAACATGGAACAGCGGCGCGATCTGAAAATTATGGGCTCCTCACGCGCGGGCGGAGGAGCATATGACAAAGTAAGCATTATGGGAGACGGCTCCGTGCACGGAGATGTGGACTGCCGTGTATTCAGCTGCGCGGGATCCGCCCATATCGAAGGCAGCGTGAAGGCCGGCGAAATGAAAATTCGGGGAACCTCCGAAGTGAACGGAAACGTGAACGTGAACAAGCTCTCTATTCAAGGGCAGGGCGAGATTCGCGGCTACTTGCGAGCCGGGGAGGCCAATATTGGCGGGATGGCGAACATCGGCCGTAATCTGCAAGGGGATCGGCTCAACTTGAAAGGCTCTGCGACAGTGCAGGGAGATTGCGAATTCGAATCCATTACCGCCAACGGTTCGCTCCAAGTCGAAGGCCTGCTCAATGCGGGCAGCCTGGACCTTCGTCTTCAGTGGCCTTGCCATGCCCGCGAGATTGGAGGCGACAAGATCAAGATCCGCCGCAGCAGCGGACTCGGCAATCTGCTTGGCTTCCTTCCCGGCCTGTTCCACCTGACGCCGGATGCGCGCATGAGCGCCGACCTCATCGAAGGCGATCATATAGAGTTGGAGCATACGACAGCACGCATCGTCCGCGGGAACGATGTCATCATCGGTCCCGGCTGCGATATCGGTCAGGTCGAGTACCGCGGGCAGCTGCACCGCCATCCGGATTGCACCGTTCATCATATTATTCAATTGTAGCAGGGTGTGTGCTGCCAAGTCGCACCTCCGGCAACAGCCGGAACGGGTCGCTGGCACACTGGCTTTCCGGGTGCATGTTCCAGGAGCCAGGGGCAACCGATGTATAGAGGAACGAATCGAGCCAGCCTTCCCTGCGGTCAATGCCGCGAACAGCCAACTTCCCTATGGCCGCCACGAAGCTATAGGTCCGGTTGGAGATTCCCTTTTTTGGATCATTCACGAGATTTCCGATCGAAAATAAAGGACGGGATGCAAGCATCCCGTCCCTTGTTCACGTGGTTTAGTTGTCCTGTACCCCGTACCGGCGGCGCAGTTCGGCTGCAGCCGCGCGCACCTCATCCGGCTCCGGCAGATGCAGCTTCGCCGCCGCGGCCGCGATTCCCTGCTCCGTCTGCCGCTCGCGGATGACCCGCTTCACGGCCGCGGTGAAGGCCTCTGCGGCATCGGCCTCGAGGAAGCGGCCAAGCCCGGCCGCTTCCTCGAGGCTGGCCGTGCTCTCCTCCGTCACGCGCGGATAATCCCGCTCCGTGCCGCCGGCGGTTGCCCGCGCGTAGAATTCGCGCACGAGCCCGGCGCTGTCGCGGCCGGAGCCACCGGCGATGACGAACGCCTGCACGATGAAGGCGTTCGCCTGCCGGCGCTGGGCGATGCCGCAAAATTTGCGGCCGCCTATACTGAGGTCGAAGTCGCCAGGGCAGTAGGCGCCCTCGACCTCGCCTTTGTCGACGCGGCAGCCGGTATGCTGCAGCGCGCGCCGAATCAAGCGGTACATCCGCTCGAAATCGCCGTGGAAATGCTTGTCGCCCCCCTCCTGCTTCGGCAGGATGAGCGACAGATTGACCACGCCGAAATCGAGCGGCACCGCCGCGCCGCCGGTATTGCGCACTGCCGTCGCATAGCCGAGCGACTCCAGCCAGCGCAGCGCCTCGGCGGCTTGGGGCAGCCGGCTGTCACGCTGCCCGAGGATGAAGGCCCGCGGATGGCGCCACAGATGGCAGAGCGGCGGGCCGCCGCGGCCGGTCTGTCTGCACAACAGCTCATCCAGTGCGAACGGATAGAGCGGATCCGGCTCCGTCCAATCGTTCGTGCGATCCAGCAGCAGCACATCGTCTAGCTTGCCAAGAACAAGCTCATCAAGCGCCTCGTCCTCCGGCAGCTGGCCGCCGCTTCCCGTCTCTGATTGGTGATTCATGTCACCGCCTCCTGAACGGGATGGGGGCGACAGCCGCCCCCTACCCTCCATTCTATATTTTCCACTCGCGAAGGTTCAGATGCCGAACCCCTTCCACGATATACGGATCGTTCTCAGCCAGTTGGCGCGCTTCTTCCATGGAATCCGCCACATAAATGACCATGCCGCCAGATCCGTCGCCGAAGGCGCCCTTAGCGAACACCTTGCCCTGCTCCTTCAGCTTGTCCAAATAATCCAAATGCGCCTGGCGGTACGTTTGATTTTTGGAGCCATCCTTCATTTCCAATAAAGCCGCATAGTGAGCCATTGTCGATTATCTCCTTTTCCCTGATCAGGTAGTGAATTCGGCAGCGCCGGACGAAGCGGCTCCCGCCCCGGCAGACCACAGCCTGCGGCAGGCAGGCCCTGCGGACCTATGCCATCATGGCCAAGCGCCGGAAGCGAGCCTCCGCGAGGCGTATGCCCTATCTTCCTTTCTAGCGTACAACAGAAGGCTTCATATGAAAAGCAGTAAACCGGCCACGGATCCACCCGCTCGCGCTGCCGCCCCCGAGCGGGGACTGGAGCGGCCCGCCCGGCCGTTACCGCTTGGGCAGCAGCTGGACATACTCATCCGACAGCTTCATCAACGATAAAATATATTCATAATCGCGGCGGTACGGCTCAAGATCAAGCACCGGCTCCAGCGTCTTGAGCGAGATCGCCTCGCCATCTTCGAAGCCCGTTCCCGGAACGAACAAAATTTCGTTCGTAAAAAATGATCCGGTCGGTAAATAATAGCGCATGCCGATGACATTGTTGTCCGTGTTCAGCAGATCCCGCCCGAACGAAGTGAACTGCTGCTCTTTCAGAGAGATGCCAAGCAAATTGGCCAACGTCGGCATCATATCGACCTGCCCCCCGGTAAGCTCCACCGTCTTGCCGCCCTTCTGCCCAGGTACGTGAATAATGAGCGGGATATTGAAGCGGCTTACCTTATTATCATAAGGAATGCCCAACTGGGCGGTAATGTCCTTCCCGTCGGTCTCCGCCGGATTGACGCCGGAATGATCCCCATAGGCGACAAGCACCGTGTTGTCCCATACACCTTCAGCTTTGAGCTGGTCGATGAAACGGCCCAGCGCATAATCCGTATAATGGATCGCCGTCAAATAATGCCCAAGCTGCGTATCCTCCATCTCTGCAGGCAGCTTCAACCGGCGGCGATCCGGCGGCACGACGAACGGGGCGTGGCTGGACGTCGTCACGAACTGGGCATAGAACGGCTCGCCGGTTCCGGCCATCTCCGCCAGCTTCTCACTGCCGACGCGGTATAATTCTTCATCCGAAGCGCCGAAATCATTGAAATGATCATTTTCGTAATAAGGCCGGTCGAAATAACGATCAAAACCGACGCCGGGATACAACAGGTGGCGGCTCCAGAAATGAACATCATTGACATGGAACGTTGCCGATTGATACTGAGACTTTTTCAGCAGGCGCGGCAGGCTGGGCAGCTCCCTGTCCCCGAAGCCCGTCGACATCGCGACTGTACCGGTCGGATAGATCGATGTATTGGACATGAATTCCGCATCCGATGTATTGCCCTGGCCAATCTGCTGATACACATAAGGGAAATAATAGCCTTCTTCCGCCAGCCGGTTCAAGACCGGCGTCACCTCTTGATCGCCAAGCTTCAAGTGAATCGGGAAATTTTGAAAGGCCTCCATCTGCACGACAATGACGTTCATGCCTTTCGCCTCGCCGAAATGAGCGGGCTTCGCGCCCTTCTTTTCTTCCATGCGGTAAGGATATGTCGCCTGCAGCTCGTTCACCCGCCGAATTGTGTCCTGCAGGTTGCCCTGGGCGATCAGATCATTCTCCCGCTTGCTCTTAATTGCCGATGCGACCTGGTAATTCAGGAAGCCAAGACGCTCTGCCTGCACCAGCTCATTATCGATGCGGCTGCCATCGACAATGAACTGCAGAGAGACCCCCACGCTGATGACGAGCGCGAGCGCAGTCGCGATTTTGCCCCGCAGCGTGCCGGTCCGCGGCCGGTCCTGGTCCGATACCGCGATCTCTCGCACGGAAGCCCGATTGAACCAGCGAAGCGTTCCAATCCCGGTCACGATCGCCATATCCGCAAAAAAGAGAAAATGATACGGCTGAATCAAGACCGTAATGCTGCCTCTGATTTGCGGTACTTGGCCCAATCCGCTAAGCGCCGTATAGGTCGGCACCGTATTGAAATGAATCCGGTACAAGGTGGCGGCGAACAGCATCAGCGAAAAGACGGCGTTGATCGCCCAATAGCCCTGCCGCTTCCCCCGGCGCGGCAGGGCCAGCTCCAGCAAGCTCATAATAACGAGCAAGGACAAAGCGTCGCTGAGCATCCCCAGGGCCGTAATTTTGCCGAAGAAGAAAAGGCGAAGCAAGGCCAGCTTGGCCAGCAGCAAAAGAGAGATGCCCGTCATAGGCGATATTCGATAATATCGATTCCGCATTATTATTTTCATGGCAACAATCACTTTCTTTCTATTCAATCTGTTGCAAGCGGCCTACGTTCACATTCGCGCCGCTACGATCGAAGCGAAGCCGAGCCGATCTGAATATAGACTTGCTGAATCGTGTCCAACGCGGCCGCATGGCCAACTATATTGTGGATCATGGTTAGCACCGCACAGGCGATGATGACCCCGGTCAGTATCTGGCGCGCACTCCCGCCGCAGCGGTGAACCCCCCAAGCGCTTAACAGGAACAAGGCAAATAAATAGTGTCCGGCATACAGATACATATCATATTGGAATGCCGCCAAGCCGAAGCCGACGACAATATGCAGCAGAAGCGCGAACACCGGATAGACGGCGAGAGATTGTACCGCTCGCGATCGATATCCTGTGACGAGAGCCAGCAGAGTCAGGCCGATGACAACGATGCCGAGCAAGATGTCCATACAGCGGGAACGGGTTCGACAGGTTCGTGACGAACGCCATCACCGAGTCGTCGATCATCGCCAAGCGCGGCGTCACAATCGGACTCTCGATCATCGAGTACAATGCTTTCCAATGATGGGCGAAGGAAAATGGCGCCACATAGCTGAATCCGCCGGCTTGAATATTATGCTGCCACGTCGTAATCCAGGAGTTGCCGGGAAACAGAACGAACTACAATCCCGAAAGCAGAGCGACGAGCAGCAAAGAGACGCCCGCAATTTTGAGACAACGTTCAAATATGTTCGGCTCTGATGCGACATCCCCCTAATAACCTAGCAATCTATGTTTCTTCGAGTCTACTCTCTAGCAAGTATCTTTTTATCTTTCTATGGTTTCTCCAATTTCTATTGTTTTTCCATTTCTATTATAATTGTTTTTCCACTTCTATGATTTAACATCTCGTCGGCGCTGAATCCAATGATAGATCGCCAAGGCCATCTCGACAAGTACTCCGCAACCATAACCGATAGCGAGTAAATACAGAAATGTGAGGACGCCAATCAGGTCCTCCCATCCGCCATGCCCCCGATCAAGAGTGACGATGAACATCGCCGCCAGGCCGACTGTCGCGCCGATGCTGCCCAGCAGCCAGATCCAGCGCCCGCCCAGCCAACCGGACACGTTGAGGACCGTCGCGATCGCCACGGCAGCCACCGCCATACGCAACGCGGTATCCCATGCCGGCTCCGCTCCCGCCGCCACATAGCGGACGCTCCACAATCCAAGCGTCAGCACGAGCGCATGCCACAGCTCCCATCGAATCCATTTGCGGCTCCAGCGTGCCGGTATCCAGCGCATGGCTCTCAGCCTCCTCTATCATCCGCTGCGCACTGACAAAAAATAGAGGCTGAGTGTCAGCCTCTATTTCTCAATATATTCGACTATCTTCTGATTCACAAGTACTTCACTTATTTTTCCAATCTCGATTTCTTCACCTAAAGAAACAACCGCTTGATAGCTTCGCTGCCGGGCCGGCTGGACAGAATCCGTGCCCGCGCTGCCATCTGCGCCCCCGGCTGGTGGCGCCGCTTCTCCCAGTGGGGTGTCTCCTGAAGAGGTCTCTCCCGAAGGCTTGTCTTCTGAAGGCTTGTCTCCCGCCGTCTCATCCGGCTGCGCGCTGTCCCCGCCCTCTGTCGATCCTGCCTTGTTATCAGGAAAATCGCCTGATTGCGTGTTGCCGCCGTCATTCTGATCCTGCTGCTCGGCGCTTGTCGAAGTAGAATCGGCACCGCCTGCATCCGTCGTTCCCGCGGAGCCGGTTCCCGCTCCGGAAGAGGTGCCCGGCGGCGTTCCTTCCGTACCCGCCCCCGAAGCGGCTCCCGAAGAACAGAGATGCTGCACGGATCGATTCGTATATGTGTGCTCGGTGCCGCCCTCCAGCTTCACCGTAATTGTTCCCGCCTGGAATGCGGCGCATTCCGCCTCCGTCCCGAACTCGAATACAAGCTCTGTCGTCGGCTTCAATTCGCCGTCCACGAAATCCTCGTTCTGCCGCGCATAGACTTGCGGCTCCAGCTTCTCTGCCGGCTTCTGCGTCGCCGGCGCCGGATCGGCTGCGTTGTTGTCCGCCACCGCAGGCTTGCCGCTGTCGAAGATGCCGGAGGCCGCCAAGCCTCCGCCAATGCCGCCGATGACCAGGAGAATGGCCACGAACCATACCATCGCTTTCCGGTTGCGCCGCAGCCATCTGACGATGGGCGGCGACAGCTCGCTGCGGGCCTTAACGTAGACAGCCTGAAGCGGCGCGCCCGCCTGCTCGAAATAGAGCTTGCGATTCGTCCGGTTTTTGAACGCGTCCTGGTCGTATTTTTTGAAATAAGCGACCACCGCCGCAGCATATCCTGGCTCGAGCTTCCTTCCTCGCGAGAAAAAGCGCTGCTTCTCGGACCAGTTCATGAACTGATAGACCGTCTCCTTGTCTGGCGCATGCTGATGCAAATAATGAAGCAGCGCCCCGTATTCGATCAAGCCTCTATCGGCATCCCGGCAGAACGCCAGCACCAGCCGGCCGAAGCAGGACGGCCCCAGATCCTTCTGCATCCAGCGTCGTCCAAGCTGCTGCAGCCGATCCAGCTCGGCAGGCGATAAGCCGTCGAAGATCGATTCATCCGGCTCGGCGTCGTGGAACCAGCGGTATGCAGACAGCATAACATTCGCCGTGGACTGCACCTGAGGCGGATAGCGGCCGGCCCATTCCCTCACCTCGCCCGGATGCGCCAGGAATCCGATCTGGAGGAACGCTTCCTGGCGCGTCTGCTCCAGATTCAGCTCCGTCAGCAGAAACACATTCGCCGCATAAGACAGCTGCTCCATAAAGAGCAGCATGTCTTCGCTGGCAGGCCGCCCCTCCTCTGCGAGCAGGCGATCGGCCATATCCAGCACCGCGTTCACGGCGGACACCGGATCCACATCATGCCGCAGCTTCTCGGCAAGCTGTCCGGCGGCCAACTCGGTGAACTCGGACTTGCTCAGCAGAACCGGGTGCTGGCTGGACCAATGATGAGCCAGCTTCACGAGATCCTCGGCCCGGACGATCTCCTGGAATTTCTGCCGCATATACGGGAAGAAAAGCTCTACCGTCTTGCCGCCCCGCAGCAACGTGTCGAAGAAAGGCTTGCTGACGTTGTCGCTGCCCTCGATGAGCGCATAATAGGCTTCCATTCGCTCGCGGCCCTTCGACTCACTGGCTTCATACAAGCTCCGGATCAAATATCCGATCAGATCGCTGCCCAGCGCCGCCCCGGCAAGCGATTCGTATTCCATGAAGCACTTCACGATAGCCGGATCGGGCGTGTCTCCCTGCTTGACGAGCTCATACTCGCGCTGGAAGCATCCGCAGAACAGCTCCGCCAGCCGATGCTTCGACTGGATAGCCCCTTCCGGCGCCAAATAATCGAGCATCGAACGCAGCGAGCCGACCCGGTTCTGCGTATAGAAAGAATCGCTGCCTTCCTCGATCTGGAACAATACAGCCAGCTCGTGGCAGCTGACGATCGCGGTGTGCCGCTGCGAGTCCATGCCCTCCAGCATCTGCTCGTGGAAGACATAGAAGGCTTCCGCCCGCTCCGGCTGCTCCAGATTGCTCCAGGCGAAGCTCAAGTAGGGCTGCTTTCCCAGATCGATATCGACATTCGTCACCCGCTTGGACACCAGATCGAAGGTATAGTCCTTATCGATGTTGCGATCATTCGGGCGCAAGCTCCCTTGCTCGACGAACGTCAGATGAATGCCCTTCCGGCTCTGCGGCTCCTTCGAGAACGTCAGGAAGCCGAGCGCGCGGCGGTACGCATACGGCAGGCTGCCGTACAGCACGCCGACCAGCTGCAAGGCGGTCTCCGACAATTCCTCCACCGCGACATCGAGCGCCACGAACACTTTGCGTCTCGTGACAACGGACGACATGACGGCGAACAACAGCTGCTTGAACATCTTCTCGTCGATGCCGAGGCTGGCGAGAAGGGCGGTCGGCGAAGCCGGTCGGCGCGCTTCCGCCGCAGCGGGAATCTTCTCCAGCTCGGGCAGCTCCGTGCCCTGCTCGATGTCATAGCTGCTGGCGAAGTCCGCGTTCAGCAGCGATGGGTAGTCCTTCACCGCATCGGCCGCCCGTTCGGCAGGCACGATGAAGTTGTGGGTGAAGAAGGCGCTGCGCAGGCCCGTGAAATCGGCCGCCTGATAGATGCTGCGGCCCAGGACGAGCTGCCCCATATCGGCGTGGAACAGGTGCAGCGCTTGCGGATAGCGCGCTTCGTCCTTCTCGCCGCGTGCCGCCAGCTCCGCCGGAGCGTCATAGACGCAGAACGGATGCAGCACTTTTTTGATAAATCCGGTATCAAGGGCGCCGGAGGCCGCGATCGTGTCGAAGCCTTCATTGGGGCGGAATATCCCGCGCCGCTCCCGCGTATACATTTGCTGCTGGATGCGAGAGGATCTGTTCGATGTCAATGCTGCTCTCTCCCCTCGATATAGTTCAATTCATGCAACAGCCAGATGAACGGCTCATCCACCCGAAGCGGACTGACGACCCCCTGCAGCTTCTGATTGACCGGGTTGCTGCCCAATGCCGACACGGCGAAGTAGGCCGTATTGGAGAAATAGACATCCATCGTTCCTTTGAACGGACGATCCACCTTCTCGATAAAGCGCCGGATCTCGCCGTCGATATTATGGAATTCCGTCAGATCGAGATATTTGCGATGAACCATATTGTGAAAAATATTGCTATTCGACTTGATATAGTCGCCATCCTCATCCTTCAACGCCTGCAGCATGTCGCTTTTCGTCAGCACGACCGCCGTCGGGATGTCGGTCTTGTTCTTATCCTGGTAGGCGATGAAGTCGCCGAACAGCGTCAGCACGACATCGCGCGGCTCGTCATATTGCGGCACCCATTCGTCGGAAGCTCCGCCGTATTGCATGCGGATTTTTTCCCGAATCGATCGAATTTGCAGCGGATCGATCATGAACAGGATGCCGGCCGAATTTTTGATATGCTGGCCGTGCAGGCCAAGATAATCCTGATCGACCATACCTTCCCCCGCGACATCAAAAAACACCAGCGTGAGCGGCGGCTTCGTCTCATCCTTGAAGACGAATTGAAAGATGAACGGCTCCTGCATCTTCTCCTTCTGTGTCGACGCGAGCAGATCGCCGCGTTCGAACAGCGGCTCCTCATACATCGTGCGGAACTTGCGGCTTATCTCCGCATTGAGCGGCATGCAGGCGGCATCGAAATGATCGGCCGTCGTATGCTGGAGCGTATGAATCAGCGCGGTCATGTAGACCGATTTCCCGACCTGGGAGGCCCCGATAATCGAAATAATATTGCTCGGCACCTTCCCTGCCGTCACCGGCAGCTCATTATGGCAGTGCGGGCACAGCCTTCTGCGCGTGACGACGCCATAACGGTCATTCAGCCCGATAAGCACATGATCGGAATACAGATGATGCTCTTCGGGAATATCGCGCGGATCGATAACCGCCTCCATATCATAGACGGTATCGAGGCCGAAGCGGTCCCGGTATTTGTTCAGCTTCTCATCCTCCTGCAGCGCATAATTCTCGTCGTCCTCGCGGTGGTGCGCCGCGCGGAACACGACCTCCTCCGGCGAGAATTTGCTGAAGCAGAATGGGCATACGATATCATAGAACAGCGGCCGTGACGCCTGCTGCGGCTTGCGCTTCAGAAAATCAAAAATCCCCAATGTCTTCCCCTCCTCATTCCGGTATCAGCTCGTATAGCTGGCCGTATTGGCGGCCGTCGGTGAAGAAGAGCCGAATATAATCGTCCTTCCCGATCTCGATCTCCGGCAGCACATTCCGGCCCGGGGCGAACGGCTCGACGAACGGGTACACCGTTCCGTCGTCTTTGCTGGCGGGAGAGCCGCCGTGCTTCTTCACATAACACAGCACATCCGCAGGCAGCGGCACCTCTGCCGTCACCTGGATTTGCGCCGCTTTGAATTTTTTGAACCAGCCGCCTTTATAGCGGATCGAGTAATAGATTCTCGCCCGGCCGGTACTCAGTGCGATCCGGTTCCCGCCATCCGGCTGGATGACAAGCTGCGGCTGCCCGTCCTCCTGCAGCAGACAGGCGTAGACGGTATAGACGAGCCGCCCGATCCCTTCAATCCTGTCATGGAAGCCGTTGTTGGCTTTGTACTCGTCTCTCGTGTACAGCTTCAGCTCCGATGCCGGCGGACGCTCGGCCGCCGGGCGATCCGCAGCCGCCTTGTGGACATAGACAGCCTGGATCGTATCGGGCCACAGCCAGCGCAGCGTACACCGCGCCTCGTCAATATGATGTGTCAGTCCGCGGATGACCGGCGTCTCCGGACCCGCTTCCGTATAATGCATCTGTCATGGCCTCCCCACACTAGAATCCGCGGCTGCTCCGATCGGGCTGCTGTCCGGACAGGCTGCTGCCTTCACTGCCCGCCGGTCCTCTCCGCCCGCGGCCTTCCCGCTGCCGCTGGCTCTCCTGTACAGGCACGACCAGCGAGAACAGCGCGATGACGCCCGCCAGCACCAGATCGGCGCCCAGGCGCACAACTCCGTCCGTAAGCGGGCGTCCGGACAAGCCGGCCTCCAGCAGGAGACCGGCAAGCAGCCCCGCCGCCGCGCCGCCGATGGCGAAGCTCTTTGCAAGATAGCGGTTGTCGAACACCAGGCCGAGCGACAAGCCAAGCGCAGTGCCAATCAGCATAAGGGCAATGATATGCAGCGCCATATAATAGCCGCTGTCCCGAACCGGCCCGGAACGCTCCGTCACCAATGTCCGATCGCCGATGCTGCTGTAAATCTTCTCGAAGACGAACGACAGCTCGTTCGCTTTGGACACATCGTAGTATTGGCCGCCGGTCTCGTCCGCGATCCGGCGCAGCAGACCCGCCCCTTCCGCCTCGACCAGACTGAGGCCGATCGTGTGAACGGCAATATGCTGCGCCTTATAATCGGCGAGCGCTTCATTCGTATTCACTTCGCTGAAGCCGTCCGACAGCAGCACGACCATCGTGCCGTACGAATCATCCTGGTTGTCCTTGATATGCTTCATCGCTTCGGATAGAGACAGGCCGATATCCGTACCGCCCTGTGTCGGCTGGAGTGCATCGATCTTGGCGAACAGCTCATCCTTGACAGCCTGTTCCTTCACTTGCACGAAAGGCTGAAGCAGGTCCACGCTGTCGTTAAATACAAACACAGCTACCCGCTTGTCCCGATCCATCTCTTCGATCATCCGTTTGGCCGCTTCATAGCGATCCTGGTCCGGATCCGTCTGCTCCATGCTGCCCGAATTGTCGATCACGAGCACGATATTTTTGACCGTCTTTACGCCGCCCGCCTCGATCTGGTACGCCGCTTCAAGCGCCAGTCCCGCGATGAACAGCATGACGAGCGTCGCGGGCACGAGCACCAGCCATGATGTGCCCGCATACCGCTGCCGCCACGATTGGCCATTCAGCCGGGGCGAGATCATCTCGGCCGTCAGGCAGGCCAGGCCGATGAATAGGGCGATAACGCCGAAGTAGAGCCCGCTTACCACGATATCCGGCCATTGGCCAAGCAGGCGGCCAAGCAGCCACTCCCCGGCCGCCCAGCCGGCGGCGCCCCCGATCAAGCTGAACAGCACCATGAGCCAGTTCACTTTTCGCTGCATAAATATAGCATCCTCTCACATAAAATACGTGTTCATTAAGGCCGGTTTTACGTGTCCGTTAAGGTCAGCGTCTTGACCCGATCCCCGGTCCATGCCAATGCGCTGCGCTTGACGCCGCTTCTGCTCTTCGGATGGATGTACAAGCAGTCCGCTCCCCGCCATTCCCCCCGGAACGGCCGCAGTCCGTACGGAACATCCGCGCTCCCGCACGGAAGCATGGCGGACTTTCACCCGGCACGCCTGGCTTAACGGACAGGCGGCAGCAGCTCAGGATCGAGGCCGTGGAATAGATACCCGTTCTGCGCATAGCTCTCGTAGTACATTTTCCCGTTCCGGTAATACATGAGGTCCTCGACGCAGAAGCCGCCCATAATGTTCAGCTTCTCCACCCCGCTGCTTCGCTTCTCATGCACGCAGCCAAGCTTGTAGATGCGGGACGTCTCCTCCTCATTCAGCGCATACCGCATAAATTCGCTCGTCGCGTCGCCGAAGAAATATTTTTCCTCATAGCGGTGCTTATGCGTATAATCGAGCAGGCGGATATGAATGCCGGCATGCTCCTCCAGCGTCCGGTACAGCTTCTTGAACAGCTCGTCTCGCGACAGCACCTCCTGGTTGCTGTAGTCGATCGTCACGTTCGCCCGCCGCAGCAGCTCTTCCTCGAACGTCTGCTTGAACGGAGCCGCGGTCAAAATATGAGCCCGGCACACCTCGCACAGCCGCGCGGCCAATGCTTCCGTTCCCTCCTCCAGCAGGCGGGAGACGCTGCCCATATACCGCTCTTCGCCGAAGGCGCCCGGCCCCCGCTTCGCCTCGATATCCCGCATGACGTCCGCCGTTACTCGCTCGTAATACTCCATAATATTTTGACCGATATAATCATCGGCCTGGCGGATGCTGGCAAGCGCCGCTTCCCGGAGCGTCCGCTCCAGCGTCTCCAGCTGCTCCACATACTGCTTGTATATCGTGTGCAGCCGTTCCAGCTCCGCTTCATATTTCCGGTACAGCCGCAGCTCCGTCTCCAGCCGCAGCACCTCCAGCTTCTGACGGTACACGGTGTCGAAGAAGGTGCGGATGAAGCTGCGCACATTATGCTTATCCATCAGCGGCAGCCGCTGGAACGATTGCTCCTCCACCGTCTCGCTATACTTCTGCTCCAGCTCGGCCCGCGCCGCCTCGAGCGCTCTTCCCGCATCGCGGATGCGGCCGTGCAGAAGCGGCCAGATGCTGCCCGCTTCCTCCGCCTCGTTCGTCCAGGCGTACACATGATAGAAGCCGATATCCGTCTGGGCGTCCAGCCGCTGCCGGACCGTATAGTGCAGCTCGTCATTCGGCAGCTCCCGGATCGCACTGTCTGCGGCCCGTTCATAATTATCCCGAAAAAAAGCGATGCAGCCGCTGCCGAACAGCGCTTCCTCGGCTTCGCGCAGCGTCATGCGCTTCAATTGGCCGAAGCTGACGCCATGCGTCATTATGCCGTTCATATCGCGGAGCCGCTCATCGTCCGGCACCGCTTGATCGACCCGGGCCCCTATCGCTTCCGGGTCCAGGCCGAACCAGGCCAGCTTCTCCGCCGGCGTCCGTTCGGGTCCGCCCTTCATCCGCGCCGTCAGCTCCCGGCAGAAATGGTACAGCACAGCGAGCGCTATCGAATGATTCGGGCGCTTCACCTTCGAGAATCCCGCCGAGACGAACCCGATCCGGCCGGATTCGGTCATCAGATTGTTGCGCAGGGAGGTATTGTTGTAGCTGTCCATTCCATGCGCCGCGGCCGAGTCAATCCGCTTCCGGTTTTTCAACAGGTTCATATGGCAAATGATCTCGTAATTGTCTTCCTCGTCGAAGGATGACATGCCGCGTTCATTTTTGTCCGTCAGCACATAGACGAGATCAAATAACGGCGAAGCGGGATGCGACACCTCGATCGCAATCCCGTCCTCCGTCACATGCAGCGGGGCCGAGAACGAATAGTCCGGACTCTGCATATAATCGAGCTCGCGCAGGAACGCGACTCCCGCCGAGCTGGCATAGCCGAAGGATTCCGCCTGTTCCCGCTCGCTGACGAGCGCGTACAGGTCCGTCTGCACCGATTTGAACGATTGCTGAAAAATCGCTTCCGCCAGCATCGTAATTTCCGGCACCAGCACATTGAGCGGATCATCGGCCCGCGTAATGACCGCCAGATGAATCCGGTCGAAGGAGGCATACAGGCGGCCGTACTCCGCGATATCGCTGCTCACCTTCCGCAAGGTGCGGTTGAGCTCAAGCAGGCCGCGCTCCTCCTCGTAGAACTGGCGGTGCACATCGCGGCGCATCGTCTTGCGGCTGTCGCCGCCCCCGCTTCCGCCGATCGGAAGCACGAGCCGGGCGACTCTGCCGCCGGGGTCTGCGCCATGCCGCGTGGAAGCGGCGCCGCGCGCGGCCGAACCGGCCGCATAATCGCCGGAAGCTTCCACGCCTTGATCCCGGGACGCCGCGTGCACGTACATCACGCCGGCGCTGTTATCCCACTTCCGCTCGTTAATACGGATCATCGGCTCGATAGCTTCCCCCGCCTTGTCGCCGATGAAGAGGAACACCGTCGGATAATGAATGCTGCTCTGGTTATCGTCCCGGCCGGTGAGCCGATCCTCGTCGTGCGCATATTCGGTTGCGAACCTTTCCACCATGGTGTGCGTCATCATCTTATTTCAACTTTCTCCGAATGGCGTTCAGCTTGGTCGTCAATTGCTTGTAGAACTGGTACGTGTCCTCGCCGTTCGCCAGCTCTATTTTCTCATACTCCAGCCGCTCGCGCGCCTCCAGGAACGCCGCGTACAGCTCATCCAGCTTCGCCAGCAGCGGCGCGACGTCCTCTGTCGCCGTCATCTCGGCGGCGCGGCGGGCCGATTTGCGCAGCAGCGTGCCGCGATGCTTCTCATCGAGGCCCCGGAAATGCTCGTATACCTCGTACTCGACATAATCCCGGCTCTTCATCAGATTGGCGAACGGCTCCCATGCTTCCTCTTCCTCGTCGCGGTCATACACATAGAGCGCGCCTTTTTTGCAGATCGTTCCGGTGTACAGCGCCTCGATGAATTGATCCTGCCACTTTTCCTCATCCTGATGCTGGCTGAGGATCTGCTCGAACTCGGCCATCTTCGCCTCGATCGCCTCATACTTGGCCAGTTCCTCGCGAGTGCGCGCAATCAGCTCCGGCGAGCGGATCAGATTGTCCTTCGCCAGATCCTCGTTCATGCTGCCGAAAATATCTTTGGTCTCGACCGGCTCCAGCCCCTCTTCCAGCAGCCGCTTCAGATCGAGGTAAGCGCGCTTCACTTCCCCGAGATTCGGCTTCGCGGCCTGAAGCTGCAGATCGTAGCCTTGCAGCATGTCCGCGAGGTTGAACGGCTTCGTGAAGACGACCGCATAGCGGTTGCTCGTGTTGTCGTCCATGCCCTTCTCGATGACGGTCTTGAACCGCGAGCCCCGTTCGAATTCGGCGCGGACGCGGGCGTTGTATTTCTGCACCCGTTCATTCTGGTACGTATCTCCCCATGATTGCTCCGGTATCGGCGAAGGAAGATAAGTCCAATTCGCTTTATCGGTCTGCACGAGATGGCGGCCGATCCCCTCCTTGTCGAGAATCGTGCGCTCGTAGCTTTCCTCATATACCTTGAGCGGCGTATAGACGAAGAGCGGCACCCCGTTATGCGTATTCAGCCAGAAGATGCGGTTCTTCACTTCGCTCTCCTTGACCGTGAAGTTCGACTTGCCGACCGCATTGTTCTGATAATTGCGGATACCTTTGAGAATGCTCGGTGCCTGGACGGGCACCGACACGAAGCCCCAGCGCGGGAAATGAAGATTGCCCGAGCTGTTGCTCAGATGGAAGACCGGAACCGCCTCGTCATCCAGCTTGCTCGCGATCTGGCGCTCGACGAACTTGTCGATCGACTCGTCGTTGCCGAACTTCATGACGAGGAACTCTTCCATCGATTGCGTAATCAGATCGCCGAACTTGTCCGACAGGAAATCCGAGATCGAACTGACGATATCGAGCTCCTGCTCCTTGATCCACTGGTTCGAGTGATTCAGCAGCTCCAGCGAGAAGTCGCGGATCAAGTCATCGACTTCCTTCTGATCCATAATGTTGCTGATGACTTTCGAGATGTCCGGCACGCTGACGATATTCCAGTAATAGGTCCGGTTCCCTTTATGGTCGGCCTGCTCCTCGCCGTTGATCAGAATGTCGCCGTTCTTCTCGAAAATCGAGTTGAGCGCGTTCAATATTTCGGTAAATACGCTATAAATGCGGTTGTTCTCCTGGTTCAGCAGCTGGTACAGATCCTCGTAGAATTCGATCATCTGCTCCGTGCGCTCCACATCGGCATGCAGCCAATATTCCTGGATTTTGGCTTCGATGTACATGTTTTTCTTTTTGTCCTTGGAAATAAAGGCGCTCTTCGCATCGCCGAGGCGCTCATTCGCCTGCTCCTGCACCGCCTCGATGTCGCGCGGAATATGATGCAGATTCTCGCGCAGCGTCTCGATGTAGGAGAGCAGCATTTTCAACAGACAGAAGCCCTTCTCCGTGTAGATGAGACGGGACACATAGAACGGCCCCTGCTCCGGATGGAGGAACATCCGCCGGATCTGATCGGTGAAGCTGCCGACGATCTCGCCGGGAAGCTGCTTCTTCACCTTGATGTATTCCTCGCGCGCCCGCGCCAGGAACGTCTGCTCCAGCTCCGTATCCATATTGACGACTTGCATTTTGATAACATTGTTATAGCTCAGGCGCTCGCTGTTCTCGAAGCCAGGCAGCGGCTCCGGCACGCGCGATTCGAATGTCTTCACCATCGTGTCGAGATCGACGCCCAGCTTGCGGGCGAACTTCTCGACCTCCTCCTGGCTCGGCGCCTTCTGGAACATCTTCTCCATCTTCTGGAACAGACGGTACCCGAGATAGGTCGTCATCTCTTCGATCGGAAGGACGGCCGACGATGCGCCGATGATGTTGTATTCGTAATTGGCCGGATACGCCCGGTTCATCTGGGCGATATTCGTGCGAATATTGCTGATGTAATCGTGAATCGCGAATTCCTCGCCGGACTGCTTCTCCTCGCTCGCCATGAAGTTGGTGATGTTCTCGGCCGTCACATTCATGCAGTAGTCGTACGCGTTCTCCAGCAGCTTCCCTTCCGTGTTCGTCGCCGAGATCAGATGGCACAGGTTGAACGGCGGCAGCGGAGAATTGACCGTCAGGATATTGCCGTACTTCTGCCGGAAGCGTTCGCCGCGGCTGTCGACGTTCATCCAGTAATCAAGCTCCTTGAGCGCGGCGTAGCCGTTCTTCTTGATATATTCGCGCGTATGCTCGCTTAGGCTCTTGTTCGACAGGTTCACGTCCGGCGTGAACAGATAGCCGAGCGTATTGACGCGGTCGATGCCCGCCGAGCCGTAATCCCGCTCGATAATGCCCCGCACGATATAGGAAATGTCCAGGAAGCAGCCGCTGCCTGTCCCACCGGACAAGCCGGACAGGAGAAATACCATCAGCTTCTTGTTCGTACCGACGGAGAGCGTCTTAATCTTCTTGTCAATCGCCTGCACGACCTGATTGATTTTGGTGAATAGCAGCAGGCGGCCCGCCTGGCGCACGCCGGCGGCGCCGTTCATCCCGTCGGTGATGCTCAGCTCGGGGGACAGCCACTCGGTAATGTACGGCTCCAGGATGCTGCGGTTCTGCAGCAGCCCGCCGATCTCGGCGTTCGACAGCAGCACGAATTCATTGAGCGGATCGAGTCCGATGCCGCGGTATTTTTTGTTGCGATCCTGTTCGTTCGTCTCAAATGCCAGGAACTCCACATTATCCGGCTTCTCGCGCTTCTTCTTCGAGATCGGATCTTCCGGCAGCTTGAATCTGCGGTTGATCTGATACTTCAAGCGCAGCAGCGCATCGATGCCGGTCCCACCCAAGCCGATAATCAGGATCGGATTGTCGATCGTGTCGACGCGGATCTTATCGCTAACGATTCCTCCGCCCAGCGATACGTCCAATTGCTGAATATGTTCTCTGACGATTGGTTTCATAAAAGGATGTTCCTCCTATCAATTCGAGTTCAAAAAAAACGGGCGTGCAGAACGGTTCTACACAATATATTCAATCCAGACCGTTTTATCAACCTGTTGCAGCGGGATCGTAACCCGGTCGCCGCTCTTCAACTCCAGCCCTCTGCTCGCATCGACGGCGCGGCCCGATTTCTCAACCGTCCCGGCCGAGCCGTTCTTGAGCAGTATGCGGTCGCTCTTGCCCGGCATAAAGAGCATCTTCTCGGTCTCCTTGAACTCGGGCGCCAACTGCAGCAGCTGGTGAAGCGTGAATTTGCCCTTGAAGGCAGTCAGCTTCTTATATTGCGGATAGGTCTTCTCCCCCGTATTCTCATCACGGATCTCGATGACCATCTGGCCGACGAAGCCGCGGTTCGCCTTCTTCCATGCCGCAATAAGGAACCCGGCGCCCAGAGCGAGGACGATGAGGCCGACAGCCGCATAGACGATCCACATCGGGAACGGCTTGTCCGCTTCTCCATCGCCTGCACCCGCTTGAGCGGACGTACCGCCGCCCGCTGGCTTGGCGCTCACCTTGACCGGCTCCGTCTCCCGGTAGAAGCTCTTCTCCTCCGCTCTTACTTTAATCTCGTAATCATGCTTGTCCTTCACCTCGAACTCCCCTTCGAAGCGGCCCCCGGCCTGATCGAGGGGCAGATCGACCGTATCGCCGGTATCGAGGTCCTTGACATTCAGCACGGCGCTCATGTTCCGGTACAGCGCCTCGTTCTGCAGCTGCTGGCCATTGCTGGTCAAGTAAGCACCGATCTTGATTTTATCGCCCTTTGTATAGGTTTTGGCCGGAATCGGGTCCATCGTCAGCTCCAGATCGTAGTTGAAGACGAGATTAATATCGATCTTGTCCTTGTCCGCCCCCTTGACCTGCAGCTTCCAGTCGCCCTGGACCGGTTGAATCAGCTTCAGGAGCGAATAGCTCTTCGAACGGGACAGCTGGACGTCATCTGAAGGAATCGCAATCTCCTTGCCGGACGGGTCATACAGCTTCAATTCGACCGGCTTCGAGGACATGATGGAAATATTGGCTTCCATCACGTTCGCATTCGGCACGTTCACCGTCACGTCCTGATAGCTCCCGTTCCCGGTGATCGACTGGGCCGGAACGATCTTCAGCTTTTGATGGCTGGCAAAAATTTCGCTCAATATTTGCGGCAGGTCGTCCGCGGACGACGTGACGAACGATTTGCCGTTCGTCTGCTTCGACAATTCCGCCAACGCTTCCTTGTTCAGCTGCCCGTCGGCATTCAGCCCGATCGTGTAGATCGGGATGCCTTTTTGCTTCGCGTCTTCTACCGCCGCGCTCAGCTCCTGATCCGACTCCGCCTGCGTGCGGCCGCCGTTCTTATTCAAGTAGTTATTGCCGTCAGCCAGCAGCACGATCATCGGCTCATGGGCCGGGTCGGCTCTCTGCTGGAGCACCTTGACGGCTTCCTTCACCCCGACCGCGATGTCGGTATAGGGCCCGCGGTTCAATTGGTCGATGAACTGCTTCAGATCCTCCTTGTCCGCCTGGGATCGAATCTCCAGCAGCGCTTTCTCCCGTTCGATTTTATCGGTATAAGCGACGATGCCGACTTTGTCTCCCGAGGAAGACAGCATATCGACGAACATCTTCATCGCTTCGTTGCCGATCTTGTCTTTATCACTCGTATCCATCGAATTGCTCACATCGATGACAAGCATGGCATCGATCTTCGAGGCCGCCTGGGCAGCCTGCGCAGCGGGCATCTTCCCGAGCCAGGGCAGCAAGCCGAATGCCAGAGTGAACAACATCATGTAAGCAGCTAATTTTCTCCGAAGCATAGTTGTACTCCTTTATCATAAAATGATAGGTTAATGGCAGGCACACAAGCGCCACGGAAGGCGGCACTATATTGTTATACCTTATAGTTCTTAAGATTAGATGAAAATTTTCTGAATTTCCTTGGGTCCCCGCCACGATATCGTCTGAAATGACAATATATTTACTGAATCTACCACCGATCTGTCATTATGATATAATCAGTGACTATAAAGTTCAACCTTATTCGACACAATGCAATAGGGACAAGGTCATTCGAATGAAGGATATTCTTGTCGAAATTTGTCTAATCAGTATACGATACAAGGACACGCAGCCTTGATAGATTACTATGGGGTTGCGCAGCATCTCCCATTACTAGATTGCAGTTAAAGGAAGGGACTCTCTATGTTAGCATACGGTTGTATCGCAGTTTTGTTTCTTTTTGTCGCCAGCCAAGCCGTCCTCTATTGGGTTCGGAAGAAAGCGACGCCTTCGCCGGCGGATATTGATGCCCGGCTTGTCTCTATCGTCAACGGCGAGAGCGGGAGAACGCCATGAAAAAAATACCTGCCTATTTCAGACCTTACCGCAAACCGAAGCAGCTCTATCATCTCATACATCGATGCGCCTCGTGCCAGGCGTTCACCGCGCTGGAGGAAGAAGTCTGTCCGGTCTGCGGCAAAGCCTCGCTGCGCCCGATCGAACGGCACGCGGCCTCCCGGGTAAGACGATCGATGCAGACGAAGCGGCTCTTCGCCCTGCTGCTCGGGCTCATCGGCATCCTGCTCAGCGATACGTTCGGGCAAATGGCGCTCTGCGCCGCGGCGTCCATCCTCTTGATCGGCCTGCTCTGGTTCGTCCAGCGGAAGGCCATGTCCGCCGAAGCCAGCCGTGAGTTGGACCAATTGCTGCAGCGCGAAGAGGAACGGCTGGCCCAGGACATATACCGCGACTGGGAGCATGCCTTCTCCCATTGGGATGACGATAAGCAGCTCACCTATGAGCTGCTGCGCGAGCTGCGGCCGTTAATCCGCAACGATACGATTCGGCTGCAGCAGCTGGCGCTGCTTCATTACTTCGCGCTGCGCAAAGATATGGAGCTGGAGCTGGAGCCGCTCTTGCTGCAGCAATATGATCCGCTATTGGCCGATTACATCGGCGAGATCGCCAAAATCAAGCGGGATCTGATTAAGGACCGCACGTTCCAGTTCGTCATCCATTACGAGCCGGAAATTCTCGGGCTGGACAACGGCCAGGACATTCTCGCGGGCGTGGCGGGCGCGGCCGTGCGCATGAAGCGGTACGTGCTCGCCTATCCCGGATTGGTCCGGCGCTACGCCCATCGCCTGCCGAAGGAGCGCTTGCTCCGGCTTCACCTGATGATCCGGCAGCACCCGCATGAGAATTGGGACCGCGTCGCCGACGAGGTGAACCGGATTGTGCGCGAGAAATACGAATGGGATCCTGACTTTCAGGACTCGGCTGAGAGAGGCTGATGTATATGACGATCCGAGACGTCCTGAATCCGTGGAATCTGATGATCTTGTTATGCGCTTCCGCGGTGGTAATGATTGGGTTCAAGGGGATTCAAATGAAAGAGAAAATCGACGCCGTCAAGGAGGCGGACCGGCTGTATGCCGCTCATGAGCTTGTCGAAGCGGAAGAAGCGTACCGTCTAGCCCGGAATAATCGTTCGATACGTTATGAGGAAGACAAGCTTGCCGAGAGATTGCGCGAGCTGGCGCCGATTACCGAGATGAATCAACAACTGAACGAGGTCATGTCAGAGGCGGACGAAGCGGCGGCATCGCTCCGCTTCGATTCATTTTTGAAGATACATAGCCGTTACCAGCAATTGCGATCGACCTATTTGAAGTCTGGCGGCTCTTATGCCGGCGAGTTCAAGCAAATGCTGGCCTCCGTGCGGGCTGCAGACCGAATGCAGGTTCATTTCAGCCGGTTCAAGGCTCATTTCGAGGCCCAACTGCAAGACGGCAAGCAGGAGGGCGGAGGCGATGAATTCAAGGCAAATCTGCTGGCTATTCCAGCCTCGCTCTTCGGCGGCGGCGACCAGAAGTCGAAGCAATTGACCCGCCTGTTCCGATCCTATGACGAAGCCAAGCTGGCCCGCTTGGCCGGCCAAGGAGAGTTCCAGCTTATGCTGGACGAGGTCCTGGCCATGCGCCAAGCATACCGGAAGCTTGACATCGAGGCCGAATGGCTGAAGAGCAAGTCGGAGGAGCTGGCCGAGACGATGCTGCGGAAGGATGTCGAGCAGAACAATGCGAAGGCGTTCGCCCTTCACGCTTCCGCCTATGCGGCCTATGTGGACGCTTCCGGCATCCCGTCGCGCCTAACCGGCTATCTGGAACGCGAGATGGAGAACTGGATACGGAAGGCGGACCGCCATGTGGCGGCCGGGGAATACGAAGCGGCGATCAGCCTCTATGAGGCGCTGGCCGGATTCCACGACACGTCCGCGAACATCGAGGCCGTCCGCATCACCTGGGCCGCGTCCGATCCGTCCCTTCTGCTGCCGGAGGGGGACTATCCGCTCGTCAGCGGCGGCCGGGACCGGTTCGGCGCCAAAGTCTACGCCATGGCGATCGATTCGGAGCGGCGCGTGTACTATGCGGCCTGGGACGGCCAAGCGCAGCCGCCGGTGCTGCGCAGCCAGCCGCTTCCGACCGGGGCCGCCGTGCGGAGCCTGACCGTCGAGGAACGGTTGAGCAGCAGCGATCAGCCTGTCCTGCTCGTCGAAGCCGATTCACATTCGCGCGCAGCCTTGTACATCGCCTATACCGTTGCGAATAACCAGCTCCAGCCGCTGTTCGCGTTCGAGGCGGACGGCTACGAGGTCGGGGGCGGCGCGACCTTGCTCGTACGTAACCCGACCATAGCGGGAGCCGAGGGCAGAGTGGCCACCTATGAGCGTCAAGGCGACAGCTACCAATTTGTTGGTATTATTCCAGGTTCGGATTATATCGATATCCGCGTGGAGCAGCTGCCGGAGTATCCGCGCGAGAAGGTCCGCTTCACCTGCGAGATCACCGCTGTCAGCGAAATAGGAGCTTACGCCCGCATGGGAGACCGCTATATTCTGCTGAAGGGCGATTTCTCCTTCGAGGAAGGCCCAGTTACTGTCATTGGCGCCTATTACCACTATACGAACTTAGAAATCGGCAGCGAGGTCGAGACCATTCCGGTCTTCAATGTCGAAGCTGTCGAATAGCGGGGTCATGAACGGGGCCTTTCCCCGCTTCCCTTCGCCTGCTTGAGAACCGGGAAGGAGGGGGCTCCTCGCCCCCTCCTGCTCCCATCAACGTACATGCCATTCGTTACCATTCGATGCCGATCGATGCCGTTCAGTAAATGGTACCCTTTCGATTACTCCGTCCCTGTTCAGGCTAGACAGCATAGGTCAGCGGGACGGGACTTCTGTCTTGATCGGTCGAAGGCGCGCAGTGAAATGCCGCAATATCGGCGGTTCGTACGTGAACTCCAATCCTGCCAATGTGCTTGCCCGATCCTTGATTGCAATCAGGGCATCCGCAATGACATCCATATGATTATTCGTATAGACGCGGCGCGGAATCGTCAAGCGCAGCAATTCAAGCTTGCTCTCCAACTGCTCACCCGTCGCTGCGTCACGTCCCAGCAGAAAAGAACCGATCTCGACCCCGCGTATCCCTGCTTCCAGGTATAGCTCGTTCGCCAGCACCTGGGCCGGGAATTGCGCCGCAGGAATATGCGGCAGCAACTTCTTCGCGTCTACGAAGACGGCATGGCCGCCGGTTGGTGTCTGGAAAGGGATTCCGCCCTCCTCAAGACGTCTGCCGAGATATTCGATCTGACCGATGCGATAAGCCAGATACTGCTCGTCGACGCCTTCGCGCAGCCCGCGGGCGAGCGCTTCCATATCACGGCCGGTCAATCCGCCGTAAGTCGGAAAGCCCTCCATCGGCACCGTCATCGAACGTGCTTGCGTAAATAACGCTTCATCCTCTTTAAAGGCCAGTAAGCCGCCAATATTGACAAGCCCGTCCTTTTTGGCGCTCATCGTGAACCCTTCGCCATAAGAGAACATTTCACGGACGATATCAACGATATCCTTATGCTCATAGCCTGGCTCGCGCTTCTTGATAAAGTACGCATTCTCCGCATAACGCGCGGCATCAAAAAACACGCGAATCCCGTTCTGCTTCGCAATGGCGGATACTTCGCGAACATTTTCCATGGATACGGGCTGGCCGCCAGCACTGTTGTTCGTCACGGTAATGAGTATAAATGCAATGTTCTCGGTTCCCTTTTCAGCGATTGCATGGCGCAGCTTATCCGTATCGAAGTTTCCTTTGAACGGGTAAGGCGTCGTCGTATCATAGGCTTGTTCGGTTACAAGATCAACCGCAATCCCCCCGGCCAGATCAACGTGCGCACGTGTTGTATCGAAATGCCAATTGCTCAGGACATACTGCCCTTTTTGAATAAGCAGCGGAAACAGCACCTTCTCGGCGCCCCGCCCCTGATGCATCGGAATCACATGCTGATAGCCTGTAATCTGTTGCACCGTCTCGCACAGATGATAATAGTTGCGGCTGCCCGCATACGATTCGTCGCCCAGCATCATGCCCGCCCATTGGTTGTCGCTCATCGCGCTCGTGCCGCTGTCTGTCAACAGATCGATATACACTTCTTCTCCGCGCAGCAGAAACGGATTATACCCCGCCCGTTCTAATGCTTTCTCCCGTTCCTCCCGTGATATTATGCTCAGCGGCTCCACCATTTTGATTTTAAAAGGCTCTGCGAATCGCGCCATTCCAACACCCCCGTTATTATTAAAAAGTTTTCACAACGCCACCTTTAAAGTTTTTCCTTTCAGTTCCAATATTTTGAAGGCGCCTTCATTATACTGGAAAAATATAACGCTTTCAATATTGTACTCTTTTTGCCTTTTTTTCTCACGATATTTTCGCGGCAGGAGGAATATAGAAAGAATTGGGGGTGTTTCCAGATGGTTCATGAGTGGTATGTAATGGATAAATTAGGGGAGTTTCGGCGTCAAAAACTTGAAGCGGCGGATCGGAAAGGGGCGTCTAGAATAGAGAGACAGCAGATGTTGTCTCCTAAGAGGAGTCATTGGCTTTCTTCCATATTCAGAAGGAAGAAATGCAGGGGCAGCCTCTCTCTCTCACCTGCGGGAGCAACTGCATCTCCTTCCCCTGCCCGGCATCAGGCAAAGAGCCGATGAGTCACCTTTCCCTGGCCAGCCGGGCCTCCCCTCCTTCCCTGTGCCGCAGCGGCGGAACCCGCGAATCCACCAAGAGAAGGCCGTTCCCGGCGTCATCATTGACGACCGGGAAACGGCCTTCTCTTCCATCATCGGCTCTTTTTCCTTGCCGATTCTCTATCCCTCTACGCCTGATGCCCGAACGGGTATTCCGGCGAGATCGTAACCGGCAGCTTGCCGCGCACTTCCTGCTTGCCTGCCAGCACGGCCCCCAGCGCCTTCATCGT
Organism: Paenibacillus thiaminolyticus; assembly: GCF_003591545.1. Classification (GTDB taxonomy): domain Bacteria; phylum Bacillota; class Bacilli; order Paenibacillales; family Paenibacillaceae; genus Paenibacillus_B; species Paenibacillus_B thiaminolyticus_A. Next base: position 61,791 of record NZ_QYZD01000008.1, on the reverse strand, counting down.
CGCTGGGCGATTCTCGTAGCAGCACAGATAGACCGGCGCTTCCGGGAACTGGTTCAAATCATACGGATTGCGCGTCGAGGCGACAATAACCTGCACATCCGGGCGCCCAATCAGGCCCTGTACAATCTCGACCTGCCCGGGATGGAGCGTAGATGCCGCATTATAGGTCAGCACGACAATCTGCTTGAAGGATGCGGCCTTCGCCAAGGTCGCCTCCACTTCCTCCGCCTCCGGATACGTGCCGATCCGCCATTCCTCCACATGGTCTACGTACGGCGACAGCGCAGTCGCCACAGTGTAGGACTGTTCGATCGGCTCATCGACCTCTGTGCGCTGGCGAACTTCCGGCCAGATAACGAGCGTCGGCTCCTCCTTGCGAAGCGGAATGGCTCCGCCATCATTTTTGACGAGCGTAATGCTGTTCTCGCAGATGCGGTCGACGACGGCCTTGGAAGCGTCGGAACCGAACAGCGCCGCGAATTGAGGCGTCACTTCCGGCAGGACGTCCATGCTGCGCTTCGCCTTCAGCGCCAACAGCCGATCGACGGACTCGTCAATCTGCGATTCCGGAATCCGTCCGCTGCGCACCGCCTCGACCAGCGCCTCAATCGCCGCCACCTGCTCTTCGTACGTATGGCTGACGAGCACCAGATCGGCGCCGGCTTCCACCGAGCGCACGGCCCCTTCGGGAATGCCGAACTCCTTGGAGATCGCATGCATCTCCAGGCAGTCGGTGACGATGACGCCATTATAGTTGAGCCGCTTGCGCAGCAGATTCGTCAGCACGCTGCGCGACAGCGTCGCCGGAATCGGGTTCGGCTCGAAGGCCGGGAACATGACATGTGCCGTCATAATCAGATCGACGCCCTCGCGGATGGCGCGAATGAACGGCGCCAGCTCGATCGCGAGCAGCCGCTCCTCGTCATGATTGACCGCGGCGAGTCCATGGTGGGAATCAACAGCCGTGTCGCCATGACCCGGGAAATGCTTCGCCGTCGCCGCGACGTTCGCTTCCTGCAGACCGCGAATCTGGGCTGCTCCTAGCTCTGCCACGAGATCCGGGCGCTCGCCGTACGAACGCACCCCGATGACCGGGTTCAGGGCATTGTTGTTCACGTCCACGCTTGGCGCGAAGTTCATATTGATGCCCATATGGAGCAGCTCTTCGCCGCAGATGCGGGCCGCTTCATAGGCATCGTCGGCGCTGCGCGCCGCCCCGATCGCCATATTGCCGGGAATGAGCGTAATATCGTCCCAATCGATGCGGGCGACCATGCCCCCCTCCTGGTCGATGCAGATAAAGAGCGGTATATCGGTATGCTTGCGCGAGATAAGCTGCAGCTCCCGGGACAACCCGCATACCTGCTCCTTGCTCTGCACGTTGCGGCGGAAATAAATGATGCCTCCAACATGATGCTTCTCAATCAGCGTGCGGATATTGTCGTTGACAACCGGGCCGTGGAAGCCGAACATGACCATTTGGCCGATTTTCTGTTCCAATGTCAGTTGCTGTTTACCCATGCCACTCGTTCCATCCTCTCTATCCTTAAATTGATGCGCAGGGTGCTGCTGCGCTGCCTATTCGGCCGTTACCCGGGACTCCCTGTATTCGGAAGGAGTCATGCCTGTGTACTTCTGAAATACTCGGGTGAAGTAACGGCGCTCGGTGTAGCCGACGAGCATGCCGATCTGCGCGACGCTCTTGTCGGTCATGCGCAGCATCGACGTTGCCAGCTCCATGCGCTGTCTCGTTACGTATTCAACGAACGTCTCCCCGAAATAATTTTTGAACAGCATGCTGAAGTAGCTGCAACTGATGCCGAGGTAATCGGAGAGCTCCTCGATGCCGATATCCGAGCCCAAATGCCGGTGAATGTAATCCTTCGCCGAAATCATAAGCAATTCGCCTGATTTCTTGTTCATGGCGTGTTCCTTCGTATTGCCGACCAGATCCGTGATGACATTCATCAGGTCCTTCACGCTCAAGCTGTGCTGCAGCTTGTTCCACACTTCCTCCTCCTGATGAGCCTCGATGAATTCTAGTTCCCGCATCTCACGCAGCAGATGGATGACGACATAATGCAGGAACTTCTCGACCCGCATGATCGACTGCTCCGACATATAGGACAGACTCGTCTGCAAGGAATGGAGCCCTTGCTCGACATTGCGCTTGTCGTTCTGCTTCATCCCGGACACGATCTCTTCGACGAGATGCCATTCCGAGACCGACGCGACCTGGCGGGCCATCGAGCCTTCATCGACCGAGAGCCGCTGCTCGTCTTCCGATGCCCATACCAGCACGCGCTGCAGTCGTTTGTAGGTGTGGGAGAGCGCGGCCATCGGCACCGGTCCCTGATCCCAGGCGAGGCTTACGGTCATTTTGACATGCTCCCGCACCGCCTGTTGAATATCTTGGGCCCAGCATACCATCTCCGAAGTCATCGCCTCCGCGCGTTCCGGGCCGAACTGAATGAGAACCGCCCATTCCCCTTCCCGCATTTGCAGGACGGCATAGGTCAGCCCTTCCTCCTGAATGGCGTCCTGGAGCACATTGCGAACAGCGAAATTCCACAGCTTGCGCTCGCTATCTACCCATGATACGGTACGCTGGGCATATCCGTCCAGATCGACGAGCAGCACCGCATAGGTCAGCCGCTCGGCCGGGATGTCCCCTTCCTGCATCAGCAGCGGGGGCGAACCTGATGAGAAGCCCATCAGCACATCGAATAGCATTTTCTCGAAGGCAAGGCGGATGACTTTCCCCCAGCGCCGTTCCTCTTGCCTTTTCTTCTGCTGGCGGGAGCGGATCTCATCGGCCAGCCTGCGTACGGTCTGCTGCAGCTCTTCATAATTAATCGGCTTCACAATATAATCTCGCACCCCGTGCTGCAGGGCGATACGGGCATATTCGAATTCCTGGTAGCCCGTCAGCATCAGCACCTCCGCTTCGACGCCCATTTTACGGATTTCCCGCAAAAACTCCATACCGTCCATCACCGGCATGCGGATATCGCACAAAATAATGTCGGGCTCATACGCGCGCACCGCATCGAGTCCTTCGGCGCCGTTGCGCGCGGTCCCGACGATATCGATCTGCATCTCGCTCCAGGGGATGACGATCTTCAGATTGTTCACGATCGGGGCTTCATCGTCAATGAGCAACACCTTCACGTTCATTTCCCTTCCCCCTGTTCATATTTCGGTATCGTAATCTGAATGACCGTTCCCATCTGCGGCGCAGAACAGATGAACAAGCCATAGCGCGGGCCGTACCGGATGCGAACCCGGTCGGCTACGCTGCGTACGCCAAGACCGCGGCGCTCCGTATTGTAGCTGTCGGCCAGTTCCGGATTCGAAGACTGCCGCTCATCGGATTGCATATATTGGAAGCGGCTGAGCTGCTCGTTCGACATCCCGACGCCGTTATCCTTCACCCGCAAATAAATGCATTCGGCATCCTCGGAGGCAATGATTCGGATAACCCCGGTATGCATGATGCCGTCGAAGCCGTGCTGAATGCAGTTCTCGACGAGCGGCTGCAGGGTCAGCTTCAAGATCTTCGCATTCATGATGTCATCCGGAACGCTGATCTCGAAGTTGAACACATCCTCGAAGCGGAACTTCTGGATTTCCAAATAACTGCGCGTGTACTCCAGTTCCTCACGGATCGTAATCTCTTCCTTGTCCTGGATGCTCGTGCGCAGGATATTGCCCAGCCTGATCACCATCTGGCTTACTTTGCGGCCCTCATTCTGCACCGCAAGCACATTGATCGATTCCAGCGTGTTGAACAAGAAGTGCGGCTTGATCTGGGCTTCGAGCACCCGCATCTCCGCCTTGTTCTTCTGCTGCTGTTCCCGCTTGACCTGCTGCAGGAGCACGCATACCTGATCGATGAGGCGGTTGAAGCCGACAGCGAGCGCGCCCAATTCATCCCGGTCCTTCTCGTCGACCCGGGCGTTCATCTCGCCGGACTCCACGCGACGCATGAAGCGGACGATTCGGTTGATGGAATGGGTGATCCGGTTCACGAACAGCAGATTGAACAGCACGGCGGCAGCAACGCAAATGAGCAAAATAATGGCGACCCATATGCCGAAGTTGATCATCTCTTTGGTCAGCATTTTCCAGGAAGTCACCGAGACGATATGCCAATCATAATCCTTCAGCTTATACATCGAGACGATGCTCTCCTGCCCGTTGAACGACGTCTTGAAGCTTTGATAGCGCGACGTATCCGATAGCTTGGTGGAATCGATCATCCCGGTCAATGAGTCCCCGTCCGCCAGCTTGTCGCTGTCATACAGAATCATGCCCTCATTATTGACGAGCAAGAAGCGCGTGTCATCCTCCTCCTCCCCTTGATTGCGGCGGAAATCATTGAATATCGATTCGATCTCCCAGTTCTTGATCTGCACGACAAGAATGCCGATATTGCGCAGGCTGCTTAATTCCTTGACGACCCGGATCTGGGTAAAAACCGGTTCATGGCCGGTCACCTCCGGGTATTCATACGGTCCCACCCATTTCGGAGCGCCGTTCAACTTCAGGACTTGCTCGTAGAGCGGATGCTTTTTGAACTGATCGAACGGAAGCGCCATAAAGCCCTCTTTGTTAAAAATCGAGATGACCTGATTTTGAGGCAAGGTGCTCCGGTAATTATATAGAAATGCATATCCGATAGACGGATGGCTGTATAACAGCAAGCGGAAATTGCGCTGATTCTCGTTCAGCTGCAAATAATTCGCGTTGGCCAGATTTTCGCTCGCTCCAGCCGTCAGCGCGTTCTGGAAGACGGAGTTGCTGATGCCGGTGTCCGTCACCCGGTTCATTTCCGAGAAGAAATAGCTGACGCTCTGCCCGATCGCTTTGAGCGAGAATTCCGCCTGCTCGCTATACTTTTGCGCGAACAATTGAAAGGTAATATAGAACACGAGCGACCCCAGCAAAAGGAGGGGAATAATGATCAACATTACGAATCCAGCCAACATTTTAAACCGCAAGTTCATTCCCGTTCCCAGCTCCGTCCGTATTTATTGCGCCAGCGAAGGAACATTCCTTATCTCACGGCCATGTTCGCTTCGTCCTGCATCTTCTGCACAGCGGCCAGCATAGCGGCCGGCTCGACATCGCCTTCCATGACGCGCTGAATGCCGATGCGCAGCTCGGTGTCGACCTCGGCCTGAATTAACGCGTCGAACGCCGGCCATCTGTACCGAACTTCATTGGTGCGCTTGATAATCTCAAGAATAAGGCCGCTATCGACCACCTGCTCCATCTTCGACTGCTCCATCTTCAGCGACGGGAGCACGCCGTCCTCCATCAGACCCTGCAATTGAATCTCTTCATTATAAAAATTGAGGATGAACGACTTGACCGCCTCCAGCTTGCGCGGATCCTCCGCCACCTTGGCCGAGAACGCATACCCATTGTTCGTGTCCACCATTGCGCTTATCCCATAACCTTCCTTGAGCGGAGGCATCAGGAAGAAGCCGAATTTGTTCCTGCCGTCAGCTGTCTTCTCATCCGTCAGACCGGAAGACCCCCAGGTCCCGTCGAACATCATGATCGCTTCTCCAGTCAGAAGCTGAGTTCGCTGGTCTGCATACTCCAATCCGAGCTCGCCACGCTTAAAATAACCTTTGCTCACCCATTCCTGATGCTTCGAGATCGCTTCCACCATACGCGGATCGGTCCACTTCGATTCGCCGGTCTTGAAGCCTGCGGTGAAATGAGGTCCGGTATAGTAAGACCACAGATTGTTAATCGTCATGAGCGGAACCCAGGCATCCTTGGAAGCCCGGGCGAACGGGATTTTGCCGTCGGCTTTGATCTTATCCGCAATCGCTTCCAGATCGGCCAGCGTTTTCGGCAATTCCAGGCCCTTTTCCGCAAAATACTGTTTATTATAAAAATAGCCTTCAATGGATCCGCCGTTCGGCAAACCATAAATCTTCCCGTCATGCGTCCACGGTTCCAGGTTGAGGAACTTGTCCCTCAAGCCAAGCTCCTGCAGAATCGGCGCTATATCCAGCACAAGGCCTTCCTTGGCATACAGACCGACATCCGGACTGCCGAATGTATCGAAAATATCCGGCGGATTGCCGGCCGCCATCTCGCTTCTCAGCTTATCCTTGCGGTTCACCTCGCTGTCGACCCCATCCAGCTTGATCGTAAGACCCGGATGCTGCTCCTGCGTCTTCTTCAAGACCGCTTCAAGCCGAGCGAGGCGGTTCTTATTCGCGTCTCCGAGCTGGATATGCCGCAGCTTCAGATCGAACGGCTCACTATTTTGTGATTGTCCGGACTTGGAACCGCCTTCACCGACAATCATGCCGCAGGCAGCAATCACGGACGCCGCCGCCACAATCAGCGCGAGAAGAAGAACAGCCTTTCTTCTCATGGCAAGACCTCCCCAAGGTAAAGTGTAGTCCATACATTATCAATTATAGGTCTATCGCCCGTATCCGTTAAGGACGAATATCTACGATCGGGGGATAAAATCCTCTAATCCCCATTATACAATTGTATCCCTGCCGATGGGGAAGAAGCCTAACTCCTAGAAGATAGATCCGTTCCGTCGCATATCTGCCTTATCCAAACATATCAAAGGCTGCTGAACAAATTCTTCACACCTCATTAGCTTCATAGTAGTATGTGCTTCGTGGTCGTTGTAGAACGGCGCACGTTGCCGCTACCGAGTACTTGTTTTTTTCCATTCTGATACAACTGGACGATCTGCTTTTTTAAAATTCAGGCGTAAAGGTAGGGCGTTCTCGTTTCTCTTGCTGCCACATCACGCGAATTTTGTTTTCATAAAGGCAAGCACCCCTTCCACAGCAAAACGACACCTGTCCTTCTGCTTAGGCAACTTGGACACGTGTCGTTTATTTCATTTAAAGGAACTCCTGTTTTGAAGAAAAAAGCTTACGTCTTACTCCTCTTCCTCAACGGTGAGCCGCACCAAAAATCTCCTGCTTCAACCTTCTGCCGGTTGGCGTATCTGCGAGCCCGCCAAGCGCCGTCTCGCGAAGCGCGGAAGGCATCGATTGTCCGATCTTGAACATCGCCTCGATCACTTCATCACAAGGAATCGTGCTCGTGACACCAGCCAAAGCCATATCGGCAGCAACCATTGCAACCGCTGCTCCCATGGCATTGCGCTTCACGCACGGGACCTCGACAAGTCCTGCTACGGGATCACATACGAGCCCGAGCAGGTTCTTCAAGGCAATGGACATGCCATGTGCGGCCTGAGCAGGTGTTCCGCCTGCAAGCTGAACGATGGAAGCGGCCGCCATGCCTGCCGCAGAGCCTACCTCAGCCTGGCAGCCGCCCGCTGCGCCGCTGATGGACGCATTGTTCGCTACGACCATGCCGAATGCACCTGAGGTGAACAAGAAGTCAATCATTTGCTCTCTGGTAGGGTTCAACTTGTCGCGCAAGGCAAAGAGTGTTCCTGGTACAACACCAGCAGAACCTGCTGTTGGTGTTGCACAGATTAAGCCCATCGCCGCATTCACTTCATTGGTGGCAACAGCCTTGCTTACAGCATCCAAGATCGTGAACCCGCTTAGGCCGTGGCCTGCGGAGATATAGGCATGAAGCTTGACCGCCTCTCCGCCAGTCAACCCGGAATGCGACTTCACGCCGCTTAAGCCTCGCTCTACGGCTTTCTCCATCACATCCAGGTTGCGACCCATCTGCTCACGAACCTGCCCTCTTGTTCTGCCCGATACCTTCATCTCTTGACTAACCATAATCTCAGCGATCGAGCAATCCTGCTCTTCTGCCAGAGCAACTAGTTCTGCTACATTACGAAACATCGTCATGCCCTCTTTCTTCATGCTGGCAACGATTCCCTTGTGCCGACATCTTCATAAAGGAACGGTTGCCACTCTTTTCTATGATTTAGTCTTCCATAGACAGGACGCGATTGACTCCGGATAAAGCGCGGATCTCTTCGATAATGCGATCATCGAGACGTTCATCGATCTCGATAACCATAAGCGCAAGTTCGCCCTTCTCTCGCCGCGATACCTTCATGTTCGCGATGTTAACCTGCTCTTTGCTCAGGATGCTTGTCACACTTCCAACCACGCCGTGTCGATCATGATTGACAACGAGAATTGCAGGATGATGACCGGAGAGCTGAAGCTCGAAGCCATTCAGCTCTATAATTTCCACTTTGCCTCCGCCGATCGAGATCCCTACAACCTCCATCTCCTCCTGCCCGTCCTTCATTCGAAGGCGAGCCGTGTTGGGATGATCAGGAACGGCCTCCATGGTCGTAATGACCACTTCTACACCTGCTTCCTCCGCATATCTATCCGATTCCGGCAGACGCGGATCATCCGTGTCAAATCCAAGCAAACCTGCAATCAAGGCCACGTCTGTGGCATGTCCTTTATACGTCTCAGCAAAGGAACCGTACAGCGCAAGTTCGACATGAGACGGCTGTCGCCCAAAGATGCTTCTAGCAAGTCGACCGATGGACGCCGCTCCAGCCGTGTGTGAGCTTGAAGGGCCCACCATGATCGGTCCAATAATGTCATATACGCTGCGGTATTTCATATCTTAACTCCTTTATCCATCATCAGGAGCAATGTGCTCACTTCATTTCTATAAGTCCATTGTTCATTCAAGCTACAGCTATGCCGATTGCTTGCGTGTGCGAAGCAGCAAGGTCGTCAGTCCGCACAGCAGAGCGGCAATCGCCATAAAGGCAAAGGCTGGTCCGAACGAGCCGCCACTCTTGTCAATCAAAGCCCCCAGAATCATTGGGGCTAGGAAGCCACCGATTGTACCGCCCGTATTGATGATTCCGATCGAGGAACCAATAATCGCTTGGTCGAACAATTTATGCGGCCACGTAAAGATCGCTGTAAACGTACCAACAGATACCATACTGATCAAGACCAAGAGAATCGCGGATACGATCAGCTTCGTGGAGAAGATAAAGCCCACAAGCAGCAGCGATACTAAGATCGCAGTCGAAATAACGAACGCTTTCTCTTTGCCAAGGAACCATTTTGACAACAGCCCGCCGACGATCATGGTCGCCACCGTGGTGCACACGGCATTGATCGCGAGGATGGTACCGACTTGACCAATTCCAATGCCGAATTGGCTCTTCAGATACGTTGGCAGCCATGAGATGTTACCGTATAACAGAAAGTTAAGCAACAGCATCGCCACAAACAGAATAAGCACATCACGATTCGTAATAATTTCAGTAAACTTGAGCTTTGGAGCATTATTGTTCATTTGTCCAGGCGCCTTATACTCCTTAGGGACGAAGAAGAATACACATAGCATCGCTACGGCGAACAATGCGCCAAGCACATAATAACCAAGCTTCCAGTTGCTTGCGATTAGCTGCGCGCCAAGGGTAAACGCTAGGATTCCGCCGATACCGGATGTCGAGAGGATGAGAGATTGCACGAACGTTCTTTTTTCCTTCGGGAAATGATCCGCAATCGTCTTCGAGCAGCTCGGCGGGTAACCTGCATGTCCAACACCAGCGAAGAATCGAATCGCGACGAAGGCGATTAAGCTAGCGCCTATTCCGAAGAAGATGGAGAATAAGGATACAAGAGCAAGCGACGTCATCAAGACCTTCTTTGCTCCAAACTTATCCGCAAGCCATCCGCTTGGAATTTGCATCATCGAGTAACCAAGGAAGAACAAACTCATAATGAGTCCCGTTTGCGAATTCGTAAGGCTAAATTCATCTGCTAACGGAATAATCGCTGTGGAAATCATGTTTTTATCCATATAAATCATGGAATAACCGGCCATTAGTGCAAAGATTAACAGATAAGGATTTTTGTTTTTAGGCTTATCCATTGCTGACCTCCTGTTATGGTGGTGCGTCAACAAAAGGTGGATCAAACCTTTTATTGACTGCTCCGAAGTGAGTAAAGCTATTTCTTGCCGAGTACGTCGAGTGCGATCTGAACATGCATTTGCATGCCGACAGCGAGTGCATCCTCATTGATCTTGAATTTCGGGTGATGGTTCATATAGCCACAGCCTTCTTCCTTTGTTCCGCCTCCTAAGACGAAGAAGGAACCTTTCGTTACATCGGTATAGGCTGCGAAGTCTTCACTACCCATCATTTTCGGACAAGTAAATTGCTGCTCGCCTACGATCTTGTCTGCTGCATTGCGAACGATACCGGTAGCTTCCTCATGGTTCACAACGGCACTGTAGCCATCTAGATAATGAAGCTCATAGGTACCGTTATAAGCCTTCACGATATGATCAATGACTTCATGAATGCGTTTTTTCATTAATTTGCGAGTGTCTGCATTCGTTGTGCGAACCGTTCCCTTGATCGTTGTGGTATCTGGAATCACGTTGTATACCTCGCCTGCCGTGAACTGACCGATAGAAAGCACGGCATTGTCTAACGCAGATACATGTCTTGACACGATGTTGTTCAGATTCGTCACGACTTCTGCACCGATCGTGATGGGGTCAATGGACAACTCAGGCGTGGAGCCATGTGAGCCCCTGCCTTGAATCTTAAGCTCGAAGATATCTTGAGCCGCAGACATCGCGCCTACATTCGTACCTACCATTCCTGCTGGCAGCTTAGGGAAGATATGAATGCCGAACACGTAGTCTACATCTTCCAGCACGCCAGCGTCTACGATGGCCTTAGCCCCCCCTGGCGGAACCTCTTCTGCCGGCTGGAAGATAAACTTGATTACGCCTGACAACTTCTCCTTCATGCCAGCAAGCACCTTAGCTGCGCCAAGCAGCATAGCCGCATGTGTATCATGTCCACAAGCATGCATAATGCCAGGCTTCTTGGATTTGAATTCAACATCTGCTTCTTCCTCGATAGGAAGAGCATCGATATCAGCGCGAAGCGCAATCGTCTTGCCGGGCGCGCTTCCTGTGAGCTTCGCAATTACGCTGTTCGCTGTTGGTCGTGATAATTCAAGATTCGGAAACATACTTAGCACGTCATAAATATAGTTAGACGTCTCTACCTCTTCAAAGGATAGCTCCGGATATTGATGAAAATGTCTGCGCCATTGGATGACTTCTTCCGTCGGTAGTTGCTCTCTCCAGTTTGTCATGTTGATTCCCTCCGTCAGAACGTATTAGAAAACGCTTACACATATATCATAAAAAAAATCGCCCCTTTTGACTTCGCGCGATTTGCTGCAAAGAAGGGCGATTTATAACCTTGTAGCGCACATCTTAGATTTGAAGCAAAAAACGACCTGCTGTTTTTGCGGTTCTGCCCATGAATGAACATCGAACTATAGCAATGGCTGGATCACATACAGCTTGCAGGCATTCATCGTTAGACTTGCATGCAGATTCAGGCCATCTGGAAGGAACCTGCGATCCGTTCGAACCTCCGGGAGAATTTTGCGCTCCAGATACCTTAGCATCTCGGCATCAAGCTCCCTCGGCGCACCGAGCCGGAGCCACTCATGATAGATTCCTCCATGATCCTTATCAAGCAAATACTGCTTCAGCTGATAGCTTCTTGCGGGCAGCCCCGACAAATCAATCTCCAAGCGCTTATTCCGCACCCGAGTCAAGAAATCATCGATGGAATAGAGCGGGTCCATATAGCATGCGTTATAGACCAGAAGCTGCCGTTCCTCTCCCTCACGGGTAAAAATGCAGCCTTCCTCGATATGAAGCATCTCGCTGCCTAGCCGATCGAACATTTGCAGGACGAAGAATAATGGACGCTTCAGCTTCTCATACAAAAAGACGGATAAGCAGCTATCCTGCCTTACTCCGGTCAGCTTCTCTTTAAGCTTAATATTTAACCAAAAGCCAAGGCCCTGGATGTCGCTGGCCAGGTCTGCCAAGGTCTCAATAATCAACGCAGCGCGGAAGAAAGAGCCGCTAAGTACATCGCCTTGCCCCACTAAAGTATTCCACTCCGTAATAAAGCAGCGCGGCTGGTCGAGGCCTGCTTGCTCGAACCCCTGCTTCATGTGCTGAACCAGATTCTGCTGATATTTCCGATAATACTCGACTAAATCCTCTCCATCCCGAGTATCCTCTTCTTCTGATGGATCTGCCGTCAGCGTGACAAAGTCCGGCTCTCGCTGACTCATCTTGGCATAGTCTACGAAGCTTCGGAATCGCTCTGTCTCCTCTTGATCCAAGGAGGACAGAATTTGGATTCCTACTTGAAATCTCGGATGATGCTCCTTGAGTTGGTCATATAAGCTTTCATATGCCGCTTGAATCGCCTTGCTGTCCTTAACCGGCCCAGGTACAAGCTCAAAGCACCAGGTCTCCAGCTCGCTTCTGCCATACCGATTCATAAGGTAACGGACCATATCCAGAATGGAGCCTTCCTTCGTTCTGCCCGAATGTGAAGCCAATACATCGTCTACCTTGAATTGAATCATAGGCATCATCCTGTTCTGAACGATGAAATCAAAGATTCGGTTGTTATTTGGCCGTTCGATCAGCATATTGCTCTTTTCCTTCAGTTCATGCTCGGTCCCGAATCCAATCATCCGAATATAGTGAAACTGAAGCTCTTGATGCACGCATTGAAGCTGGCTTCGCACTTCTTGATCCATAAGCTCTGACGCTTGTCCAATGTTCATGATCTTGCGGGGCTTCGCAAGTACTGTAGAGTGTTCAGCTTCAGCCAAAAGCTCCAACTTTTCACGAATCTCATTGGTATGGTCATTCAAATCCTTCTTCACCATATACTTCGACAACTCGTCAAGTGCAGCGGAAGGATCTATGACCTCATAGGAGGCTTGTGCCGCTTGCACTGATTCCTGTGCCAACACTCCCGGGCGCCGCTCACTTCGGAATTCGCTTGGCGTCATGCCATAGCGCTCCTTGAAGCACCTATTGAACGTTTTTACATTAGCAAAGCCATTGTTCATCGCAATCTTCAAGATCGGAAGCTCGGTATGGATTAATTCGGGAACCGCCTTCTTTAATCGAACCTCATTCACATACTGCGTAAAGGTCATTCCGACGGTTTTCTTGAACAAGCGAGACAGATGATACAAGGATATGTACTCCTGATGAGCAAATTGCTCCAGTGACAGCGGTGAGCGAAACTCCTGATCAATCACGTGAAGGATGCTTCGTATACGTTCGTTCTGAAGCCCGTCTACTTGGAGGGCTGTTTCCACCTGTTCGCCTTGAAAATGGGTCGTCAGGATGGAGAGCAGTTTGAACATGTATTTTCCCATTTCAAAAGGAAAGCCTTCATGCTGTCGATAATAGGCCAGCATGAGATACGTTAATGTCTCTCGAAGCATGCGGTACGTATCCTGCTCTCCCTCATTCGCGATCGCTGAGTTGCAGGCAAATCGTGGAGTCCAAGGCCGCTTCAAGTACTGCTCCACCCCAACACGGGAGATCATCAGCTTTAGAATCAATGTCTCGTTATCAGATTGCAGCGCAAAGATTTCATATGGATGAATCACAATTACATCATCCCCTGTGAGCTGATAGGTCTGCCCGGTAACCTGGATATGGACATGCCCTCTAAGAATGAGCAGAACGATCAATTCATCCAAAGCCTGCTCTGACATCGTCTTTAGCTGTAGTAGCGAGAGCTGTATCGAAGAAGGCCATTCACTGCTCATAGGCTCCCCCTCCTTTTTATCATGCTGTATATATATCTAAGTATTATCCATATTTCTCGTGTTACGTATGTGATGCTTTTATTGATATGACTCTCACGTAAAAGAACTCCCTATGCAAAGCACCATTCTCTTTCAGAGAGTTCGCTTCTCGTTGTATCATAGATCAGCTCTATTCACCATGGCTACAGCAAGTTCCTGACATTCCAGCATACACAAGAAGCCTTATCCTTAGAATAAGGAGCAAGGCTTCTATCCATGATTGTACCCATTTAGGAAGTGAATTACGTCTTACATTACTGCGAAGAAATGAACGAGAACAATGAACCTGTCCAGAGCCTTCCCAATTTGGCGCTATCCAACTGGAAAAGCCCACACGCCGGACTGTATTCCACCTTATTTTTGGTATGTTTTCCTCGATGGGCAATCGGATTTCTCACCTTCCTGACCGATGGGGAGATTGCTCGTAAGAGGCACGAACTCACCATTTCAACATAAAAGCTACCCGGGATAATAACCCGGATAGCTTCTTTGGATAGCTTCTTTCGCATGCTTTGGCGATGGGAAATTGAATGCGGGACCGCGCCTGCGGTTTATTTTTTGCTGTCGAAGGCGGTCTGGTATATCTCCAGGAAACGCGGCAGGTTCATTCCTTCGAGTGTCTGGAGATAGATATCCCAGTCTTTCTCCAGATCCGCGTCGCCGATGACGAAGCGAGCCATCATTTCGTCGACGTAGTCGTTGATTGTCTTCGACAGGTCGGACAGCTCGGCAGCCTGTTCATCGGTGAAGAACAGCTGCGGCACGGCCATATCCGCGCTTGGCTTGTATGGATCGTAGTTATTTTTCGTTTCATTATACAGGATCACTTCGAGACTCGGCTCGCCGTTATCTGGAACGGCCGAGCTCAAGCGAAGCTCGTTGGATCGGTTCGTCGGCGCTGTCTGCTCCCAGTGAACGTTCTGAATTTGCCCGTATTCCTTCAGCTTCGCCCACTTGGCCGGCTTGCCGTTGATGCCGATTTCGCCTTCCTTCGCTTCACGCCATTCCTCGTCCGGTCGTCCGATCGTCGTGCGCAGGGATACTTCTTCATCATAGAAGCCGTCTGCCCAACGGAAGGCGACATCCGGGTGTTTGGCGTTTTTCGTAATGAGGTACGATCCGACAGAGTATCCAAATGGGTCATAGGCGGCATATTGAACGCCGTTCGGCCCTTTCAATGGCGGGACGGTGACATAGTCGAGCCAGCGGCCGCTCTCTCCGGCGATCTGGGTGAAGACGCCCTGGTGTCCCCCAAAAGCCGCCCCAACTATCGGATCGCCGGACGCTTCGCCCAGCTTCAGCAGTTGATCACTGTCCTGCGTGAAGATTTGCGGATCGATCAAGCCTTCCTTATACAACTTGTTCATATAGGCGAGACCGTCACGCCAGCCCGGCTTGTCGAAGGCGACTTGAATCCGACCATCTTCCACATACATATGACTGCGCGACTGGCTGAAGACCGGGTTCAGCACGAAGGAGTTCATTAAGAAGGCGTCGATGGATGAATACCAGCCGCTCCCGCGCGGAGCTCCCGTAAGCGGCACTTCATCCGCCTTGCCGTTCCCATTCGGATCCTTTTCCTTGAACGCCTTCAATACGGTATACAGCTCATCCGTCGTGGTCGGAACGTCCAGGCCGAGCTTGTCGAGCCACGGCTTGTAGATCCACATCTTCTGCGCCATCGAGCAATGGTAGCAGTCGTTGATGCTCGGCAGCGCATAAATATTGCCGTCCGGTGCCGTAATCGCGGTGGACAGCCCAGTATTGCTGTCCAGCACTTTTTTGAAGTTGTCGCCGTACTGCTCGATCAGGTCGTTGAGCGGCAGGAACACGCCCTGATTGCCATAGATCATCTGCTGCGCAGGCGTGACGCCGAATCTCATGATGACGTCCGGGTAGTCGCCCGAAGCGAGCATCAGGTTGAGCTTCTCGCTGGCGCTCTGCTGCGGTACGACGATCCATTCCACATGCACGTTCGTCTTTTCTTCATACCATTTCGTGAACTCGTTCGTCTCGAAATTTTCAACGAGCGCCTCCGACGGAATCATGACCTTCAGCGTCACCTTCTCTTCTACGATCGGGTACGTCCCCTTAGGCGTCACGATCGATTCGCTGGCCTGGCCGCCGTCATTCGTTCCGCTCGCATTGCCGCCGCTGCCCGAGCAAGCGGTCAGCACAAGCGAGAGCGTCATCACCGCCACCAGACATGCCGTACTCCAACGCTTCCATCTCATTACGAATTCCCCCTTTTTGTCCTGTTCACAGCCATCTTGCCTTCTATGCCTAATGATGCGGACGCTTCAAAAAACCGATGCCGAAGCCTGCACCATATCAGGGCTTATCCTTTGATAATGTCTATCCTAATCAGGCCTACCCTTTGATCATGGCGTATCCTTAGATCGGGGCCTATCCTTTGATTGAACCAATCATCATGCCCTTTACGAAATATTTCTGCACGAACGGATAGATAGTCAACAGCGGCACGGAAGATACAACGATGAGAGAATATTTCAGCAGCTCCCGCAGCCCTTGACGCGCGGCTGCCGTCTTCGCGTCCCCAAGCGTCTCCTGGCTGACTTGGTTCTGGACGAGAATATCCCGGAGGACGAGCTGCAGCGGGAACAATTTTTCTGATTTCAGGAAAATCAATGCATTGAAATACTGGTTCCACTGATCCACCGCGTAGAACAGTGTCACTACGGCGATAATCGGCCCAGACAAAGGAAGCACAATGCGCAGCAGGAAGGTGAAGTCGCTGCAGCCGTCCATCTGCGCCGATTCCAGCAGCTCCAGCGGAATACTGGTTCGGAAATACGTCATCATAATCATGACATTCCAGACGGACAGGGCGGCCGGGACAATCATGGCCCAGGCCGTATCCAGCATGCCGAGCTCCTTCACGAGCAGATAGGTCGGAATCAGCCCGCCGTTGAACATCATCGTGAAGACGAACAGCAGCGTGAAGCCTCGTCTCCCCTTGAAATCGTTCCGGGACAGCGGATAAGCCGCCAGCACGGTGACCAACACGCTGATCAAGGTGCCGGCGAGTGTATAGTGAAGCGTGTTCTGCAGACCGGTCCATACCATCCGGTGCCGGAACACGGCCGCATAGCCGTCCAGCGAGAATTCGACCGGCCACAGCCATACTTTGCCGGAAATAACGGCGCTCGCCGAGCTGAAGGAAGCGCTTACGACATACAGCAGCGGATACAGCACGATGAGGAGAAATACGCCGAGCACCGCATTGTTCACGATATGAAAGATACGGTCGCTTTTATCATGAGCCAGTGAATCCATCTATGTCCTCCCTTCCCGTCACCATAAGCTCTCCTGCCCGGTCTTGCGGGCGGTATAATTGACCATCACGATTAGCAAGAGCGATATCACCGATTTGAACAGGCCGATCGCCGTTGCATAGGAGAAATTCATCGCTTCGGACAGCAATCCGATCTTGTAGACGTAGGTGTCAATCACTTCCGATGTCTTCAGATTCAGCGGATTCTGCATCAAATAGATCTTCTCGAACCCGGTCTCCAGCAGTTGCCCCGTATTCAAGATGAGCAGAATCATCGCGATCGGGAGCACCGCCGGCATATCGATATGCCAGATACGCTTCATCCGCCCGGCTCCATCCAGCACGGCGGCCTCATGCAGGGCCGGGTCGACGGTGGACAGCGCGGCAAGATAGATAATGCAGGAGAATCCGATATGCTGCCAGATGCCGGACCAGACGAATACCGACTTGAAAAACTGCATTTCCCCCATAAAATGAATCGGATCAACCCCGAGCAGTCCCAAAAACTGATTGATCATGCCAGAGCGGGGATCGAGGAACTGCAGCAGCAGGCCAACCATAACTACGGTGGAGATGAAATGGGGCGCATAGCTGACCATTTGCACCGTGTTCTTGAACCACCGTATCCGGACCGCATTCAGGCTCAGCGCGAGCAGCACAGGCAACGGCGTGCTGACCGCAAGGGAATAAAGGCTGATAATCAGCGTGTTCTGCATAATGCGCCAGAAGTCATAGGAGTTGAAGAAGCGCGCAAAATGCTTGAATCCGATCCAATCGCTCGCCCACATGCCTTTGACGACGTTGTAGTCTTTGAAGGCGATCTGGGCGCCGACCATCGGACCGTACTTAAAGAGAATGACATAGAGCAGCGGAAGGGCGAACAGCGCGTACAGCTGCCATGATCGCTTCAAATAGGATACGAACGCGGACTTGCGCACCGGTATCGCCGCCGCTGCCGGATTGGATGATCTTGCCTCTGGCTGCCATTGTTCCGACAAAGCACACCTCCTGTTCCCGGTCGGGACCGTTATAATGGCACAGCGATGATGGCGCTTACGTCTGTCGCTGCGATGATGGCTGGCGGACTTGCCCTTACCAACCGTTCGCTGTGTGGCCACAGTGTATAACGGAACTCCGCAACGGGAAAAGAAGCTGTTTTTAGCGATTGTGCGATTTTTACGAAGAGTCATTATTCCTTTTTTGTTCGTTTAACCATTTTCGATATTCGGTGGCGCTAATCCCGTGTGCGCGCTTGAATGCGCGGCTGAACGAGTTCAAGGAATTGTAGCCGACCCGCTCGGCAATGGAGGTCAGGGCGTCCCCTTCCAGCATGAGTTGCTTGGCATGCTCCAGCCTCAGCTCCTCCACATAATCCGAGAAATTCCGTCCGGTCTGCTCCTTGAAAAATGCGGATACATAGGCTTCCGATACTTGGAGCCGATCCGAGATGACGGTGAGAGACAGCGATGAATCCACATAACCTTCGCGAATGCAGGCCATCATATCCCCGAGCAGCGTGGCGTTGCGGCTGCGCTTCCGTTCGTGCACCGTCCGGCTCAATTGAACGAATTCGCTCCGGACAAGCGGGAACAGCTTATGCAGCTCCGACCCTTTCTTTAATGCTTTTTGCTGAAAGGTCGCGCTATCGGTTTGCAGCGGCAGATCGAGCGACTGCGCCAGCTTCATCGCTGCGGCATACATATCCATCAGCAGCCACCGTTCCATCGGACAGGTAAGCGGCTGCTTCTCCCAGTTGTCCTGCCAGACGGTCTTGCATAACCTCGCCACCTCTTCCTCATCCCCGCCGCGGACGGCGTGCGTGAGCCGGTTCTCCATCTCGGCGTTGAACCGGTACATTCCGGCATCCGCATGCTCCTCCTCGTTCCACCAGATCAAATCCTGGCTCCCGTCGGACATTCCGTACAGCTGCTGCGCCTGTTCCAGCGACCGCGGCACATCCATCCGATCGCTGACGATGCCTCCGATCGTATACATCGGCAAGATATGGGCGCTCTTCAGGCGCTCGTTCAATTCCATCAAGGTCTGTGCAATCAAGGCCGCGAAGCGGGCTGCCGCATCGACTTCCGCTGCCGCCTCGGTGCCGTAGAACAGCAAGGCCACCTGATCCTGGCCGGCCTCATGAAGATCGAAGGGAATGCGTTCCAAGCCAGACGCTTCCTCCTTCACGACCAGCATCTTCAGCACCATCTCATCAAGGACCGGGGCGCTCCAATCGTCGCCATGCCAGCCGAGATGAAGCACCGCGACCGCATACATCGTAGCGCTGCGCTGCAATCCCGCATGAGACAGCGAGGACTCCAGCTGCTGGTCGGTGGCGTATCCCCCGCGCAGCCAGCGATCGAAGACCGCCATGCGGGCATATTCCTGCCGCTCGCCCAGCTTTTGATCAAGCGTCTTCATCGTCTCCAGCAGTTCCGTGAACGCATCTCGCAAATAGGCAAAGATGTCGGACTTGCGGCTTCGCTGCCCCATTCCCGGCTTCGCGTTCGTATGGACATAGGAGTACAGTCCTTCCAAGGGGCGGCTGTTCCGGCGGGACAGCCACAAGGCCAGCAGCACGATGACGACGAGCGACAGCCCTACCAGCGTGAAGGTCGTCCGCTTCATGGCATGCACGCTCTCCAGTACCTCGTCCGCCGGCTGCGCAGCGATATACGTCCAGCCCGTCTTCGGAGAAATCATCTTCGAGACGAGCATGTCCCTTCCGTTCAGCTCGGTCCGGTAATGGGTATTCAGCCGTTCCAGGATGGCGGCCAATTCACTCTTTCCTCCCCGCTGTCCGCTTCCTGCTTCGTCCCCGGCCTGGCCGATGAGCTGTCCATTTTTATCCAACACCCGCACCCAGCCCCCGGCCTGCACATTGATGCCGCTGAGCAGCTTCGCCACTTCCGCATGCGGGATGAGCGCTACGACCGCTCCCTGGTAGTAACCGGGATACCCTAGCGATCGGATGTAGGTGATCATCCCCTCCTCGGTGGTTCCGTATTTTACCGTATGAAGACCGATAAAATCTTTGGAATGATATGTCTCCAACGTCTGCTCCCGCCATTCGGTCATATCCCAATCCCGGTAACGGAGCACATCCTCGTAGAATTCATCCAGCGCCTCCACCCGATGCGGCGAGATGACGAGCGAGCTGTTGCGGAAGACGACAAAATAATCCTTCAAAAACCGGTTGCTGATGCTGTAATCATCGAGCGCCTTTTGCGTGCTCATCACCTTGTACGTGTTCGTGCCGGCAAAAGGCTTCTGCACGACCTGGAAGCCTCTCACCTTCGGGTGTTCGGCTACCTGCTGCACGATGGATTCCACTTCCGCAATCCGTGTCTCCAGCAGCGTCTGGGCCTGGTGCAGCGCCTTGTCGTTCCGCTCCAGCACTTCCCGCTCCAACACGTCGATCGTCTCCTGGTAAGCGATCCAGCCGACGATTAAGGTTAATAGGAGAAATAATAAATAAGGAAGGAGGAACCGGAACCAGAGCCTCCCCATCCATTTCCGGGTCCAAAAGGAAACCATCCGCTCTTTTATGAATTCGCTTACATAATGATTCGGCTTCGGCAACGGACTATTCATTCGAGCCCCCCCTTTTTTGTCTAATTTGTGATAATAAACATACCAGAAATATAGGCACTCGAACATCATCTTGTCGGAATTTGCCGCTGGGCATGATTTTGTCCTCAGCAACGCCAAAAAGCTCCTGCATTCAGGAACGGACAGGTTCCAGTTCAGGAGCTTGATATGCTCATTTTTATATTCAATTGGATAGGATGCTCGCGACATCTTGAATCGATTGTCTGCCTGCCCTACTGATGCCGGCAAGCTGAAAAAATCCGTGGTTTACACCAAGATACCTCTTGCAATGCGCCTCTACGCCTGCTTCCAACAAACGGCGATATAACGCCTCCCCCTCGTCCACAAGCGGATCAAATTCCGCCGTAAAAATATGAGTTGGCGGGAGACCTGCCAAATCATTGCGGTATAGCGGGCTCGCTTCCGGATGATCAGGAGACAGATCGGATAAATAAGCCTCAAACCCGCTTAGCAAAGCGTCCCGTGTAACTATATAATCATCGCCATATTTTTGATAGCTATTGCTTCTGCCTTCTGCGTCCAGCATGGGATAAATGAGAATTTGCCGCTGTGGCATCCACTGCCCTTGTTCTTTCAAGCGAAGACAGGTCACCAGCGCGAGATGCCCGCCTGCACTGTCCCCGGCGATCGTGATGTTATCGGGGTCGCCGCCCCAAGATAAGGCATGTTCGCGAACGATAGTAGCGGCTGTGAACGCATCATCATGCGCAGCCGGATACACATGCTCCGGGGCTAACCGGTAATCGACGGTAATGACCAAAGCGTTGCCCCAAGCAGATAACAAACGCATCTGACGATCATGGGTTTCGAAATCGCCGCTGACAAAACAGCCTCCATGATAAAAAATCAAAACCGGAAGATCGCCTTGTTCCGATGGCTTGTAGATGCGAAGCCGTATGCCGTCAATCGTGCGTTCCAAAATAACGTGGACCGGGACTGCCTCTCCGGCCAAGTGAACCGTATCCAAATATCCTTGCCTGCGCTCTTGGATGCTTTGCTTTCTTGCCGATGGGCGCCCGCTCTCGATAAATTGGGCAACCAGTTGTCGAATACCCGGCTCAAGGCCGCTTATATCTGCCATTTTTCATTCACTCTCCACAATTGTCCCAATAGTATGATCCAGCATAACCGCTGTTTTCAGATCTTCATCACTGCACATATTTTATCATATTCTGTCTTTCTCTGGCGGATTACCCGCAACGGCGATAGGGAGCATAAAGAGTGTGCGGGAGAGCCGATCAGGAGATTGCTGGCGAACAAAAAACGTGCAGTGCCCCCGTTCGCCGGGTGACACTGCACGTTCCATTGTCGCGATATGCGATTATTTTTGAGCTGCGGCTTCGGCCCGGCCCTGTTCAATCAGCCGCTGTGCCCGCTCCGCTTCCTCCGCCGTCGGCGTCGGAATGCCTTCCAGCGGGTACTTCTCGCCAAGCTGCTCCCATTTATAGACCCCCATCTGGTGGTATGGGAGCACATCCACTTTCTCGACGCCCTGCAGCGAGCCGATAAAACGGCCGAGGTTCAGCAGATCCTGCTCGTCATCGTTAATCGTCGGCACGAGCACATGCCGGATCCACATCTTCTTCCCGTGGTCTGACAGCCAGCGCGCCGTCTCCAAGGTGCGCGTGTTCGGCACGCCTGTCAAGGCCAAGTGCTTCTCATTGTCGATATGCTTGAGATCGAGCAGCACCAGGTCGGTCAGGTCGTACAGCTCGGTCAGCTTCGTCACGTCGTTGACGCCGTTCGTATCGAGCGCCGTCGGCAAGTTCCAACGCTTCTTCACCTGCTTGAACAGTTCCTTCACGAAGGGAGCCTGCAATGTCGGCTCCCCGCCCGATACAGTCAAGCCGCCGCCCGAGCTGCGATAATACGGAAGGTAGGACTCGATTTCCGAGAGCGCTTCTTCTACGGACATCTCGGTGCCGCCGTGCAGATCCCAGGTATCCCGGTTGTGGCAGTACTTGCACTTCAGGGCGCAGCCCTGCATGAACAGTATGAATCGGATACCCGGCCCATCCACCGTGCCGAATGTTTCTACGGAGTGTATGCGTCCAATCATGTCGCTCACGGTCCCTTCTCTTCCGGCTAACATGCCTGTTGGTTACATGCTGCCGTGGAATGTGCGGTTGATAACATCGAGCTGCTGCTCGCGCGTCAGCTTGATGAAGTTGACCGCATATCCGGATACGCGAATCGTCAATTGCGGATAGTTCTCCGGATGTTCCATCGCGTCAAGCAACTGCTCGCGGTCGAATACGTTGACGTTCAAGTGATGCCCCTTGCTGCCGAAATAGCCGTCCAGCATCGACGTCAAGTTCGACTTGCGCGAATCGAGCTCCTTGCCAAGCGCCTTCGGCACGATGGAGAACGTGTTCGAGATGCCATCAAGGCTGTGCTCATATGGCAGCTTCGCGACGGAGCTCAGCGAAGCCAAGGCTCCTTTGCGGTCGCGGCCGTGCATTGGGTTCGCCCCAGGAGCGAACGGTTCGCCCGCTTTGCGTCCATCCGGCGTCGTACCGGTCTTCTTACCATAGACGACGTTCGACGTAATCGTCAATACGGATTGGGTTGGGAGCGCATTGCGATATGCATGATGCTTCCGAATCATATTCATGAACGATTCAACCAGTTCGATCGCGATGCTGTCTACGCGGTCGTCATTGTTGCCATAGCAAGGATATTCGCCTTCGGTCTCGAAATCCACCGCGATGCCTTGCTCGTTGCGAATCGGTCTGACTTTCGCGTGCTTGATGGCGCTGAGCGAGTCGGCAGCGACCGACAGGCCCGCGATGCCGCATGCCATCGTCCGGAGAATTTCACGGTCATGCAATGCCATTTCAATCCGCTCGTAGCTGTATTTATCATGCATATAGTGGATGACATTCAGCGTGTTCATGTACAGCTTCGCCAGCCACTCCATCATCTGCTTGAACCGCTTGACGACTTCGTCGTAATCAAGCACTTCGCTCGTAATCGGAGGCAACTCCGGTCCGACCTGCACACCCAGCTTCTCGTCCTTACCGCCATTGATCGCGTACAGCAGACATTTCGCCAGGTTGGCACGGGCGCCGAAGAACTGCATTTGCTTGCCGATGCGCATCGCGGATACGCAGCAGGCGATACCGTAATCATCGCCATAGATCGGGCGCATCAGATCATCGTTCTCGTACTGAATCGAGCTCGTCTCGATCGATACTTTAGAGCAATAGTTTTTGAATGCTTCCGGAAGCTTCGTCGACCACAGCACAGTCAGGTTCGGCTCTGGAGCCGGTCCGAGATTGTACAGGGTGTGCAGGAAGCGGAAACTGTTCTTCGTAACGCGGGTCGTGCCGTCCACGGCCATACCGCCGATCGATTCCGTTACCCATGTAGGGTCGCCGCTGAACAAATCATTGTAATCCGGCGTACGCAGGAACTTGACGATACGGAGCTTCATAACGAAATGGTCGACCAGCTCTTGGGCTTCTTCTTCGGTCAGCGCTCCTTCCTCCAGATCCCGTTCGATATAAATATCGAGGAAAGACGATACGCGGCCGAGCGACATTGCCGCACCGTTCTGCTCTTTGATTGCTGCCAAGTAACCGAAGTAAACCCATTGGAAAGCTTCCTTCGCATTTTGAGCCGGCTTGGAAATATCGAAGCCGTGCATCTCGGCCAGTTGCTTCAATTCCATCAGCGCCCGGATCTGCTCGGACAACTCTTCGCGGTCGCGGATAACGTCGTCCGTCATCACGTCAACTTCCAGGTCATTCAGATCCTTCTGCTTCATCTTAATGAGGAAATCTACGCCGTACAATGCAACGCGGCGGTAGTCGCCGATAATGCGTCCGCGCCCGTACGCGTCCGGCAAGCCTGTAATGATGCCGGCTTTGCGGGCCATGCGCATATCGGAAGTATATGCATCAAACACGCCTTGGTTATGCGTCTTGCGAATATCTGTGAACATCTTGATTATTTCATCAGGCATTTCGAAGCCGTACGCTTTACAAGCGTCAATCATCATCCGGATGCCGCCGAACGGCTGGATGGAACGGCGGAACGGAGCGTCGGTTTGTACGCCGACTACCTTCTCCTTATCCTTGTCCAAATAGCCTGGTTTATGCGAGGTAATCGTCGATGGTGTATTGACATCGACATCCCACACGCCACCGCGTTCGCGCTCTTCCTTCGACAATTGGCTTACGATATCCCATAGATCCTTTGTGTTCTGGGTCGGTCCGACCAAGAATGCTTCGTCACCGTGATAAGGCTGGATGTTGCCTTCCAAGAAATTCGGCACATCCACATGATTTTGCCATTTTCCCGTATTGAATCCACGCCACGCTTGTTCTTTTGCTTCTGTTTTACGTTCCATCACCGACATCGTAATCCCTCCATACTGTTTACTTTTCGTATGTGCTGACAACGAAGGCGCCACCCGACATGGTTCTCTCTATACCTTAACGTTATTTTGTTGTGATGAATTTCACATTTAAGGGTACGCGGCTGTTATCTTCTGCCTTCTTCGTTCGATAACTGCCCGTTTTTTTCCTGCCTGAGTGGCCTAATCAGCGTTACCGCTGCACTTGCAGCCTCTATCCTTGCTGCATTTTAATTGTACCTCCTTTCACGCACTTTCGGTGTGATGTACATCACAAAGAAGTAACTTTTTGTGAAAATAATCACATAAAATAGATAAAAGTCCGATTATTTTTTCCGCCCTTACCCACAAACGCGAAAAGCAGCGAAGAGCTATTGCTCTCCGCTGCCTGTTCATACGCTAGTGGTGTGCTAATAATATGCTAGTGATGTCTAGTCATATGCTATTTATGCCATGTTTATCTTATTCGAAGCGGCCATAGAAAGCGTCGCGGTATACTTCCGCCAGCTCGGTTACAAGCGGCAGCTTCGGATTGGCGGTCGTACATTGGTCTTCGAAGGCGCGATCGGCCAGATAGTCGACGCGGGATTCGAAATCCTTCGCATCGAAGCCCAACTCCTGGAACGATTCCGGAATGCCCAGCTCGCGGTTCAGGCCGCGGATGGCCTCGATAAGGCTCTTCACGCCTTCTTCCGTCGTGCGGGCCGGCAACCCGAGAATGCGGGCGATCTCGGCATAGCGCACATCTGCGACGAAATGGTCATATTTCGGGAAGGAAGCGAACTTCGTCGGCTTCTTCGCGTTGTAGCGGATGACATGCGGCATCAAAATTGCATTCGTGCGGCCGTGCGCCGTATGATACTGCGCCCCCCACTTATGCGCCAAGCTGTGGTTGATGCCAAGGAACGCATTCGCGAACGCCATTCCCGCCAAAGTCGAAGCGTTATGCATTTTTTCACGCGCTTTCGGGCATGCTTCCCGGTAAGACTTCACCAGGTTCTCGAAGACGAGCTGGATTGCTTTTATCGCCAGTCCGTCCGTATAATCGCTCGCCATGACGGAGACGTAAGCTTCAATCGCATGCGTCAATACGTCCATACCGGTGTCAGCCACGGCCGTCTTCGGCAAGCTGTAGACGAATTCAGGGTCGATGATGGCCACGTCCGGCGTCAGCTCATAGTCCGCCAGCGGATATTTCGTATTGCCCTTCTCTTTGTCCGTGATGACCGCGAACGAGGTAACCTCGGAACCGGTACCGGACGTTGTCGGAATGGCGACGAATTTGGCCTTCTGGCCAAGGCGCGGGTATTTGAATGTGCGCTTGCGGATATCCAAGAACTTCTGCTTCAGATTGTCGAAGTCAGTGTCCGGATATTCGTAGAACAGCCACATGCCCTTCGCCGCGTCCATCGGCGAGCCGCCGCCCAAGGCGATAATGCAGTCGGGCTCGAAGCTCCGCATCATTTCCGCCCCGCGCTCTACCGTCTTCGTGGACGGATCCGGCTCGACATCGGAGAAGACTTCGATCGCAACCGGAGTGCGGCGCTGGCGCAGATAGTACTCCAGCTTCTCGACGTACCCGAGCTTCACCATCATCGCGTCGGTGACGATCATCACCCGGTGAATGTCCGGCATTTTGGCCAAATATTGCGTTGAGCCCTTTTCAAAATAAATCTTGTTCGGCACTTTAAACCATTGCATATTCACAGTTCGCTTCGCCACCCGTTTAATATTGAGCAGATTGACGGCCGTTACGTTGGAAGACGTCGAGTTGCGTCCATACGAGCCGCAGCCCAAGGTCAACGAAGGGATATTCGTGTTGTAAATATCCCCGATCGCGCCGTGTGTCGACGGTGAGTTGACGAGAATCCGTCCGGTCTGCAGACGGTCCGCGAAGCGGTTAATCACGTCATCGTCGTGGGAATGAATGACGGAGGAGTGACCCATGCCGCCGAAAGCGACGATCTCGGCTGCCCGGTCAATTCCTTCCTGCGCGTTCTTCACTTTATAGCAGGCGAGCACAGGGCTCAGCTTCTCGGCAGACAGCGGGAACTTCGGACCGATGCCGTCCAGCTCGGCTACGAGTATCTTCGTATCGTCCGGCACCGAGATGCCTGCCATCTCGGCAATCTGCTTCGCCGATTGGCCGACAATGACCGGATTGACGGCGCAGGATTCTGGCTTCATCGCCATGCCCTGCAGCTTGCCGCTCTCTTCTTTCGTCAGGAAGCGGCAGCCTTTGGCCTGCATCAGCTTTTTCACTTCGGCGAAGACCGGTTCTTCGATAATGACCGCCTGCTCGGATGCGCAGATCATGCCGTTGTCGAATGTTTTGGAGAGAATCAAGTCGGTAACCGCCTGCTCCAGTTCCGCTGTCTTGTCAATGAAGCAAGGCACGTTGCCCGGACCTACGCCGAGCGCCGGCTTCCCGCAGCCGTACGCCGCCCGGACCATGCCCGCACCGCCTGTCGCGAGGATGAGCGCCACGTCCGGATGATTCATCAGCGCATTGGTCGCGTCCATGGACGGGTATTCAATCCATTGGATACAGTTCTCAGGAGCGCCGTATTTGACCGCCGCGTCGTGCAAAATGCGCGCTGCTTCCGCACTGCATTTCTGCGCCGACGGATGGAATCCGAAAATAATCGGGTTGCGTGTCTTAATGGAAATGAGCGCCTTAAACATCGTCGTGGACGTCGGGTTCGTCACCGGGGTAATCCCCATTACGATGCCGACCGGCTCCGCAATTTTCATATAAGCGCCATTCGGATTGTCCTCGATGACGCCGACGGTTTTCTCATATTTAATCGAGTTGAAGATGTATTCCGTGGCAAAAATGTTTTTCGTGATTTTGTCTTCATATACGCCGCGGCCTGTCTCTTCGACCGCCATTTTCGCCAAGTGCATATGCTTGTCGAGACCGGCTAACGCCATTTGCTGCACAATCGTGTCAATCTGTTCCTGCGTCATGTCCATAAATGCAGCTTGAGCCTTCTTGGCGCGTGCCACCAATTGATCAATATGTTCTGTTGCGTTCGGAACATTTTTCTTTTCCATTGCCGTTGCTTTCGGTTGTGCTGCCATCTTCTTCCGCCTCCACTCCGTAGACCAAGTCAACCCGGGGTTCCGCTTTTTTGCCGGTATTATTTCTATTTATTATGCTGCGGATATCATCCGATGTTCCTCGGTTTTTATTTGTGAATCTTTTCACAATCACAGTGTAGCTTATTTGCGGAGGAACTGTATGTGATCTTCGTCACATCTCGATTCTTTTTTCCATCTATACTTTTACACCCTGATTTCCGTCTATCTTTTACAGCCTCTCCAGACTTTGTGACACTCATCACAATCTGTCGCTAATTTGTAAAAAATTTAAACATTTCTAAATTGACAATACTCCCTGGAACGTACATGATAGTAATATCAAAGGATTTAGTGAAACATGTCACATGATATATCATAAAACCCAATGAATAACATTTGGAAATAGACAATTGGAGGCGAATGGAGTGGCCAACATGATGGAACAACTCGGCGAACACTGCAACTTATCGTGTTTCTCGGAGCAGAACCGACAGCGGCTGTTGGAGATTGCGAAGGATCGGACCTACCCCGAGAACTCGCATCTATTTTGGGAAGGCGACGTATCTGATAAGCTCTTCATTCTCAAGAGCGGCCGCGTCAAAATAACAAAATCGACGGATGAAGGCAAGGAATTGATTCTCTATATGTATCAAGCCGGAGACATGATCGGGCAGGTCGATCCGTTCAACAGCACGAAGCATAGCTTCACGGCGGAAGTGATCGAGGAAGCCGAGCTCGGCCTGATTGATCAAAAGGATATTGAGATTTTAATCTGCCAATACTGCGATTTTTCGATCGACTTCATGAAATGGATGGGGATCCATCATCGTCTGACGCAGACGAAGTTCCGCGATCTGATGATGTACGGCAAGCCGGGCGCGCTCTGCTCGACATTGATCCGCCTGTCCAACACGTACGGAGAGGAACTGGACGACGGCGGCGTGCTCATCAACAAGAAGATCACGCACACCGATTTGTCGAACATGATCGGCGCTACCCGCGAGAGCGTGAACCGGATGCTGAGCGATCTCCGCAAGAAGGGCGTCCTCGAATACGAGAGCGGCATGATTGTCATCCGCCAGCTCGATCATCTGCGGGACGTCTGCCGGTGTGAAATGTGTCCGAAGGAGATCTGCCGCATCTAGTTATCCGATTACGACGGCCCTTCCTTCCCCATCCAATCGCATATCGAAGCCAGCAGCTTGATGCCGCTGGCTTTTTTGCATGTTCTGTTTTGGCCAGTTGCAATCCGCACTTGAGCAGTGTTACCTGCACTTGCTATGTGCAATCCATACTTGCCCAGCACTACCCTCACTCGCCAGTTCCAATCCACACTTGTCCAGTGTTTTCTGCACTTGGCCTAGATGCATTCCGCACTTGCCTAGTGTTACCTGCACTCGCACCAAAATCCTGCATTTGTACATCAATTTTCGCCGCTTGAGCTTATATCTGTTATAATTCCTGCGCTAACGCATCATTTTCGCTAATTTCATCTTCTTTTCGTGGGATATCATGAAAATTGATGTACTTCTGCAGGAATTTCAGCCTAGGGTAGAAGCAAGTATCCGAATGCTGCAGTTTTGCAGCATTTTGGAGCAAGTCCAATAGAAAAGGAGGCTTTAAGGCCAAACAACACCCTCAACTCAGGGCCATGAAATTCCGTATGTGAAAAAGCCCAAAGCTGGAGGATCGCTCCCGCTTCAGGCTCTATTGGTACATGCATTTTCATTGATCTGCTCTTGATGCGATGTGAATGGACTCACGGGCTACAGAAATGTGCCGCGCTCATGCGCCGTTATTGCCCTTTCCGAACCGGGCTGATGAACCAATAAGCCATGCCTACGAAAATGGCGCCGCCGACGATATTGCCCAGCGTCACGGGAATCATGTTATGCAGCCACCCCGCGATCGTCACCGTCTCTGGATGCTGAGGCAGCAGCAATGCCGTCGTCAGCAGCGACATATTGGCTACGCTGTGCTCAAATCCGGTGGCGATGAAGGCGTACAGCATCCACCATATCAATACCAGCTTAGCGATCTCTTCCTTGGCGCGCATCGCCGTCCAGATCGCCAGACAGACGAGCCAGTTGCACAGAATGCCGCGGAAGAAGAGCTGATCGATTGGCAGCTTCATCTTCGTAGCCGCTGCCGTGAACAGCAGATGATCGGCCGGTGCGGCGCCGAACACGCCCGATCCTTGAATGAGCAGACTGAACAGAACCGCACCGAGCAGATTGCCGAGGAAGACGATGCACCAGTTCGCCCACGTCATCCGCCAAGGCGTCCTTCCCGACAAGGAGCTGACGGTGAACAGCATATTGTTCCCCGTGAACAGCTCGGAGCCGGCGAATATGACCAGGGTGAGGGCAATGCCGAAGGACATGCCCATCACCAGCGGCACGGCAGGAGAACCTGCCGCCTTGAAGCTTCCACCGACCGTAAAAATAAGCATAATGCCGAAGCCGACATAGGCGCCTGCCAGCATCGCCGACACGATATAACGCAGCAGCCCCGACTGCATCAGCTTCTTTTTCGCTTCTACCGCTTCATTGACGGCTTCCAGGGATCCCTTGAACATGGCGTCCCCTCTCCTTTCTCCAGCTTCCGCATCTTGTGCCTGTTATATGGATATGCTGTCCGTGCTTCCGTCCCGGCTTGCCCCGCCTGCCGCAATCTTCACGATGCCGTCCTCCGCCTTGATCGGATAGGTCTTTACCTGCCCTATGTCAGGCGCCTGAACGCGGCCATCGCGAAGATCGATCTTCCAATCATAGAGCGGATCATATAAGTAATGTCCGGATACGATTCCTTCGCTGAGCGGGCCGCCCTTCGGATGCGGGCTCCGATCCTCCAGCGCATACCATCCGCCTTCCGTCCGGAAGACTGCAACCGCTGCGCCCTGCATCCGCACGACGCGACCCACTCGCGGCAAAAACTGCTCCATCTCCCCTACCGCCACAAACGCTCCGTCCACTGATTTGGCCATGCTCGTCTCCTCCTCTCCACTATTGCTCCAACGTAACGGCTTCGAACAGCTTGCTCCGCAAATCCGGCTGCTCCAATACTTGCTTCCATGGGTCTTCCGCCTGGGCCAGAGCGGTGTTGATTCGTTCGACGAGATGCTTGCGCTCTTCGCTGTCTTCCACCACGGTGTGCCGGATCGCATCAAGCCCGATTCGCTCTACCCATTCCGACGTCCGCTCCAAGTAGTTAGCCGACTCGCGGTAATATTGAATGGCAGCCGCCGTCGTCTCGACAAGCTCCTCATCCGTCTTGACCTTGCACAGCAGATCCGCCAGCCGAGGCTTGATTCCGCCGTTGCCGCCGATATAGATCTCCCACCCGCCGTCATTGCCGACGATGCCGATATCCTTCGTGCAGGATTCGGCGCAGTTGCGAGGGCAGCCGTTCACCGCCATTTTGAATTTGGCCGGGTAGTCGATCCGCTCGAACTTGCGCTCCAGCAGCGCGCCCATGGCCAGCGAATCCTGCGTGCCGAAGCGGCAGTATCTGGAGCCGACGCAGGTTTTGACCGTGCGCAGCGATTTGGCGTAGGCATAGCCCGACGGCATATCGAGCGCCTCCCACACTTTCGGCACATCTTCTTTTTTGACGCCGATCAGATCGATCCGCTGTCCCCCCGTCATTTTGACGAGCTCCACATTATACTGAAGCGACACGTCCGCAATTTTTTTCAATTCCTCCGGCGAGGTCATGCCGCCGTACATGCGCGGCACGACCGTGTAGGTGCCGTCCTTCTGAATATTGGCGTTCATCCGCTCGTTCACGAAGCGCGACGATTTCTCGTCAAGGTAGCTCTCCGGCCAGATCATGCCGAGATAGTAGTTCAGTGCGGGACGGCATTTCGAGCAGCCCTCCGGCTGCTTCCATTCCAGCGCCACCATCACTTCCTGAACCGTAAGGAGCCCCTGCTCCCGAACCGCCGCGACGATCTCGTCGCGCGAGTGCTCGGTGCAGCCGCAGATGCCTTGCTTGATGGCGCCTGCCTCGAAGCCGTCGCCGAGAGCATGCTGGAGCAGCTGCTCCACGAGAGGCTTGCAGCCGCCGCAGGAGCGCGATGCGCCGGTGCAGGCCTTGACTTCCTCGAGCGTCGTCAGGCCGTTGTCCGCGATGGCGTCCAAAATCATCTTTTTGGTCACGCCATTACACCCGCAGACGATATCGTCATCCGCCAAATCGGCAGCCGCATTCGCCTTTGAGCCGCAGCAGCCTCCCGTACCCGTCAATTCCTGGTACAGCTCGTCGGTCATCGCCGCCCCCTGCTTCACGAGGCGTTCCAGCTTCGCGGCATCATCCGTATCGCCGAACAGCACGGCGCCGACGATGATATTATCCCGGAGCACGATTTTCCGGTATGTGCGCTTCCACCCGTCATGGAAGGTCAGGGTGGTGCATTCCGGCGTCTCCAGGAAAATGCCTGTCGAGAAAACATCAACGCCGGACACTTTGAGCTTGGTCGAGCAGACCGAGCCTTCATACGCCTTCGTCTCCACGCCGGCGAGCGTCTTCGCCAGCACCGCCCCCTGCTCGAACAGCGGAGCGACGAGCCCGTAGCAGACGCCGCGATGCTCCGTGCACTCCCCGACGGCATATACGTCTTTGGCGGAAGTCCGCAGGCAGTCGTCCACCACGATGCCCCGGTTCACGTCGAGGCCGCTCGCCTGGCCGATGCCGATATTCGGGCGAATGCCGACCGCCATGACGACGAACTCCGTCTTCAATTCCGTCCCGTCGCTGAAGCGCAAGCCTTCCACACACTCGCCGCCCGTAATCTCCACCGTCTGCTTGCCGAGCGCGAACCGGATGCCCTGGCGCTCCAGTTCCTGCTCAAGCAGGCGCGCCGCGGTCATATCGAGCTGGCGCTCCATCACATAATCAGGCAGATGGACCACCGTCACGTCCATGCCCAGCTGAACCAGCCCCTTCGCCGCTTCCAGCCCGAGCAAGCCGCCGCCGATGACGGCTGCCGTCTTATACGTTCCCGCTGCGGCAATCATGCGATCGCAATCCTCGATGCTGCGGAAGCCGACGACGCCCTCCTTGTCCGCGCCGGGCACAGGCAGCCGGAACGGCGTTGAGCCGGTCGCGATGATGACCCGATCATACGGCACCTCGCGGCCCTTATCGGTCAGGACGATACGGCGTTCGGTGTCGATCCGCTCCCCCTTCTCGCCCGACAACAGTGTAATGCCAGCCTCTTCATACCACGAATACGGATTCAGTACGATATCATCCAGCTTCTTACTGCCCTCCAGCACATAAGACAGCAGAATCCGGTTGTAGTTGGGATGCGGTTCCTCCCCAATCACCGTAATGTCGTAACGATCGGTCAGCTTCATCAGCTGCTCCACCGTATTGATGCCTGCCATGCCGTTGCCTACGACGACCAGCCGCCATTTTCGTTCCATGATGGTCCCTCCTTGTCACAATCCGAAATCCTCGTACAAGTATTGTTACTTTTTTCACATACTTTTCTGATTGGATCATACCTCAGGCTGGAAGCGTATCGAGTGATTACACTCACAGCAAATGTGTCGGTTTTTCTCGCGTTTGTTCACATTTGAGTTTGGCCGCTCCATACGCGCTCTGGGGGCTTTTCCCGCTGTAAGTGCCACCGTATTTCCCCTGCACTTACACTGTACTTACTGCTACACTTGCCACCGTATTTTCACTGCCCTCATACTACTTACCGCTGCACTTGCCACTGTATTTCTGCCTTTATACTGTACTTCCCGCTTCACTCACCACTACACTTGCTGCTGTCCTTGCTTCTTTCCCCACTCCCCGCACCCCAAGCCCCGTTACCGCTTTTCGAGCCTCCTCTCCAAGCGCGAGACGGGAATTTCCTATAAAGACAGCCCTCCCGGCTTCCCCTATAATGAGAACAGCATCAGCTCAAGAATTTCAAATTAAAGGGTTGTTCGAAATGCCCGCTGCGGCCTTTTGAACACGCATTTATTTAAAGGAGATACGACAATGAAGACTACTTATGTATGTCTATATGATCCAAGCTTCCCGTCCGCCAGCGGCGCACTCCCTTCCGGCATGCGGGATCGTCTCGCCTCCGAATGGAATATCGTGCAAGCGGATCAACTCGCCGAAGCGCTTGACGCGCAGCAGGGCGGCGTACTTATCAACCTGCACGCCCCTTACTTCCCTAAGAGCGCGTGGACGTCCATCGCCGCGTTCCTCGAACGGGGCGGACATCTGCTCAGCGCTGGCGGCTCCCCCTTCCGCATTCCCATCTACCGCGACGGCAGCGGCTGGACGGCGGAGCCGGAGCAGACAGCCTATCACCAGCGTCTTCGCATCCACGAGTGCATGCCGGTGCAAGCGGACCGGTTCGAGCGCTTCGCCGCCAACGTGGAACGCCCCTTGTTCGATCAGGCGGCACCGCTGTGGCCGGCTTCGCCAACCTGCAGCTTCGTGCTCTGGGTGACCCGGCACGACGACTGTCCCGGCGAGCACGGTTCCGCCGGCCCGATGGATGCCCACATTATTCCGCTCGTCACGGCGCTGGATTGTGATGGCCGGGAGGTGGGCGCTCCCGTCGTGCTGCTCGAAAACACGAAGGGCGAGTTCGCCGGCACCCGCTGGCTGTTCGTGAACCAGCCGCTGACGGCAGAGTTCCTCGAGCAGGTGGGAGCGGAGACGCTACTCGCCTGGGCCCGCTATTGCTCGTACGGCGTCAGCGATTGGTGGCTGAAGCCGGGCCTGGCCTGTTATGAGCCGGGAGAGCGCCCGAAGCTGACCCTGCAGACGCAACTGCTGCACGCGGCGCGTGCCAGCTACGGCGCCGGCGGCCCGCTGGCCGCTTCGCGGCGAAGCGTGGCCGATGCCGCGGAAGCGGAAGTCGTCTGGCAGGCAAGCGTCGAACTGACGGCGGACGACGGCGAGGTGCTGTGGCGCAGCGAGCTCTCCGTCCGCTGCGGGCGGGAGCTGGAGCGGCTGACCCTGACGCCGGACACCGTGCTCGCTCCGGGCATATACCGGGTGAATGCCCGGCTTGTGAGCGGCACCGGCGAGGTCCGCCTGCTTCGGCAGGGCTTCTGGTGCCGCGACGAAGCACTGCTGCGGAGCGGCTCGTTCCTGAAGGCGGGCCGGGATTACTTCGAGCGCGACGGCGTTCCTGTTCCCATCGTGGGCATGACGTACATGTCAAGCGATGTGGCGCGCAAGTTCGTGTTCCTGCCGAACGCGGCGGTATGGGATCGCGATATGGCCCAGATGAAGAAGGCCGGAATCAATCTGATCCGCACCGGCATCTGGACCGCTTACCGCCACATTATGTATGTGGACGGGCATCCGTCCGAGGATGTGCTGTGCGCCCTGGACGCCTTCTTCCTGACTGCGAAGAAGCACGGTATCGAAATATGCTTCAACTTCTTCTCCTTCACGCCGGAGCTGTGGGAAGGATCGAATCCTTACCTCGATCCGCGTAGCATCGAGGCGCAGAAGCGCTTCATCGGAGCGGTCGTCGAGCGGCACCGCCACTCCTCGTTCGTCCATTGGGATCTGATCAACGAGCCGTCTCTGTTCGATCCGAAGCGAGTGTTCGCCGGGCCGCGCAGCGCGAAGGATAAGTATGAGATCGCGGCCTTCCGGGAATGGCTCAAGGAACGCTACGCCGGCGATATCCGGCTGCTGCAGGAGCGCTGGGGCATGACGCCGGAGCAGGTGCCGGACTTCTACGCGATTATGCCGCCGGAGCCGCAGGAGATTAACTTCGATGCCCAGGATATGATTAAGGAGAAAAAAGGGACGCGCTGGCTGGATTATTCGCTGTTCACGATGGAGATGCTCAACCGGTGGGTGCATGCAATGCGCGCCACGATTTCGTTCCATCAGCCGGAGCAGCTCGTATGCGTCGGCCAGGATGAGGCGCTGGCAGCACAGCGGCCAAGCCCGTTCTTCTATGAAGCGTCCGTTGATTATACATCGAACCATTCATGGTGGCTGTACGATCAGCTTATCTGGGACGGCGTCTTCACGAAGACGCCGTACAAGCCGAACCTCATCCAGGAGACGGGCATCATGTACGGCATGACGCCGGATGGCTTCGCCTTGCGGACGGAGGAGCAGCTGCGCAGCATTTTGGAACGGAAATACGCTTATGCGTTCGCGACCGGCTGTGCCGGGGCGGTGCAATGGATTTGGAACACGAATTTCTACATGAACAATGTGAATGAATCCAATATCGGTGCGCTGCGCGCGGACGGCACGGAGAAGCCGGAGGCCGATGTCTCCTATGACTTCGGCGCATTTATGCAGGCAGCAGCCCCGCTCTTCCGGGATCGGGAGCTGGAACCGATCGTCGTCATCTACCCGGAAGCGAACGATCTGTCGAACCGGCGGATGGCGGCTGAAGCGACGTCAACGGCGGGGCGCGTGCTGGCCTATCAGTTGAAGGTTCCGTTCCGGGCGATGGGAGAATACCAGCTGGAAGCACTGGATGATATGCCGCCGCGGCTTATTATCGTGCCGTCTCCGCATCATTTGACCGATGCAGCTCTCGATCGTCTGCTCGCCTTCGTGGAGCGTTCCGGTGCGATCTTGCTCATCACCGGGCCGATCGGCCGCAATGAATATTGGCAAGCGACCGCCCGGATGGACAGCCTGCTCGGTCCGCGGCGCCTCGGCAGCGTCGTGCGCGAGGAGCGCTTCCTCCTCGCAGGTCGGGAGATTCCGCTCTCGTTCGGCGGCCGCAAGATTAAGCAGGTATTCAAAGAAACGAATCCCGACGGCAGCCCGTCCACGCTGGTGGAGCAGCCGTTCGGACGCGGCAAGCTGCTCTGGGTCGGCCTCCCGGTCGAATGGAACGATCGGCAGGCTGCCGTCGCGGAGCTGTACGCGCATGCCATGCAGGCCGCATCCATCAATCCTGATCTGCGCTGGGAAGAGGGCGGCAGCCGCCCGGGAATCTACGGACGCTGCCTCACCTTCGCGCAGGGCCGTCTCTATCTGTTCGTGTCCGAATCAGGGCAGGATGAGATCGTCCGCATCGTCCAGCCGGACAACGGAACAACGTACGCCTTCAAGCTGGCCAGCGAACGCACCGTCATGTTCGCTGCCGATCGCCAGGGCGAGTTGATCGCCGTCTACCGGCCGCGGGAAGTCGAGATCGAAGTCATCAAGTAATCGGAGCAGGCGAGCTCCGGATAACGGCAACAAGCCCTTGCAGCGCAATCATTCATTGCGTCGCAAGGGCTTGTCCCGTCTGTACCCCAATTATTTATGGTGTAATGTTGATTTCGATCTCGTCATCAGGCTTCAGCTTGCGCTCGGGATCCCGATTATAATCCAGCTTCTTGTCATTCACCTTCAAGGAAAGGACCGCCTTGACGTCCGGTTCCTTCTCGCCGATGCGAAGGACATGCTTATGGTCCTCGTCCAGACTGATCTGCGCGAAGTTCTGAACCAACTCCTGGAGTGTTAATTCCTCCGTCCAACGGACCAGATAGGAATTCGAAATATTCGGTGCGACCGTGCCCCCATCGATGCGAAGCGTCACGCCAGGAGCCGCCACATGGTTCGTGCGGACCTCCAGCCTCTTGATGAAGACGCCGACGACATCGTCAGGCCTCAGCTTCTTATCCATGGCGAACGGCAGCACGAATTCCTTCCCGTTCAGCAGCAGGCCCCACTCCATCTTCGGATCGAGGGCCACATCACCAACCGAGACGATGGCGGACTTGTCTTCGGATACTTTGACGGTTCCGGATTGCTTCAGCGCGTCGACGAGCTGCATGGATGGCTCATAGCTTACAACGATGCGCTCCGACAAAGTTGGAACGAATGTGCCACCGTCAATCGAGACGATGACTTCCTTCCCAGGAGGCTGCGCGTCTTCCTGCTCTCCCCTGTGGGAAACGCTTGATGCGCATGCTGAAGACACCAAAAAGAGAACGCCCAGCAGCAGCATCTCGAAGCCGAGCCAACTGCCCCTCCTGAAGCTGACATGATGTTTCCCCATTGCCGTCCACTCACTTTCCCACCTTCAAGTTAACCGCATTCACTTGAGACACTCTGCATCTATTATGCATGAAAGATGGCGAGAAAAAGTATCAATCCAGTAACAATACTAACGGGGTTATCCATGATTCGACATGGATGGAAGTTAGCGTCAAGCTAGACGACAGCCTCTTCCAAAATCTTGCCCATATAAGTGCGCCGCGCCATCAAAAAATAGAGCGTCTGCATCAGAACGAACAGGCCAACCACGGTAACGCCGTAGCCCATGACATTGATATTCATCAGATTGGTTAAGGTCTTCATTGCGAACAAAGTATGGATGCTGCCGACGATGCATGGGGCATAGAAGATGAGCCCCACCTGGAAGGTCACGACGCGGCGTATCTCCGTGACCGACAGACCGATGCGGGTGAGTGCCCGGAAATGAGCCTGATCATCCTGCAGCTCCGTGAACAGCTTGAAGTAGATGACGCTGCCGCTCGCGATGAAGAACAGCAGACTGATGAACAAGCCGATGAACAGTCCGAGCGAGTAATTCTGCCGGGTATCGTTCCAGTCTTCGGTTAGGCTATATATACCGAAGTCCGAAGCCGGATCCCGCATCTCCCGGATCCGTTCCATCAGCGGCATCGCATCCTCCCAGTCGGTCCAGTTCATGACATACACCGTCTGCGCCTGCTCCGCCGGCGCCTGCCGATACAGCCGGTCCAGCAAGGCATCGGGGACGACGAACAAACGGTAGCTTATGCCCCTCGTCAACACGATCTGCTTCGTATGCACCTGCTGAATCTGAAGCTGGAGCGGCTTCTTTTGTCCTTCGACCTGAACAGAAAGGCGATCGCCTTCCTGCATATCCTGGTTTAAATCCTCATAGAACAGCAAATCCCGCTGGTCGACCAGGATCGCTTTGCCTTCCTCAATCCGGACAGGCTCATACCCCAGCTCTCCGGCAAGCCGATTGTAGTCGGATTCGCCAACCAATGCCCCATATTGCTCCAGCCTGGCCCCCTTCACCACCGCATCGACGACACGGGCCTTGTCGGAGAAGGTGATGTGATGCTTCATTTGCTCCGCCAGCCGTTCAATGCGATCCGGCGTTACCGGCGGGTGATCCGCCTTCCCCGCGGACATCGTCAAGACGAACGGATTATTGAGTTTAGCCGAGATTCTCATCCCTTGATCGAAGGCGTATACGGTAGCGGTCGCGGTAAGCACGACGGCGCATAGAATCGACACGTTGAACAGCACGCGGGCATTATCCTTCATTTTGAAGGCCGCTTGCGAGACATTCAGGAGATTCGTGCCCCGATAATAGAACCGCTTGTTCTTCTGCAGCTCCCGAATGACCGCCACACTCAGCTGCGTGAACAAAAAATACGTGCCAAGCACAGTCAATCCGATAATCGGCATCGCCGACAGAATAAACAGCTTCAGATCGGTCACATAAGCCAGACCGTATCCGGTGCCGAGCGTAAGCACCGACAACAGCACAAGGAACCAGGAGAACTTGGGCGGCAACTTCGGCTCCTTGTCCGCCCGAATCAAATCGATAATCTCCACCCGGCTCACATGGCGCAGCGAGAAGAGCGTAATCAAGGCGAACAGCAGCAGGTAACCAATGGATGTCAGACCGATCGCAGACGGACTGATATAGAAGGTCAGCGGCGCATCCACCTGCAGCAGCCGGGACATCGCCATCAGGAACAGCTTCAGCAGCACCATGCCGCTTCCGATGCCCACAACGATCGCCATGATGGAGATCAGCATGTTTTCATAGAAAACCAGCATGCGGAGCTGCCCTTTGGTCGAACCGAACAAGGACAACAAGCCGAGCTCTTTTTGCCGGGATTTCAGAAAAGCGGAGCTCGAGTACAGGATGAAAAAAAACGAGAACACCATGATGAGAACTTCGCATACAATCATCAGTTGGCGCACATAGTCGCTTTCCTGCATCTTGCCGTCCGCCACCTCCGGATGGTAAATGATCGATGCGTACACGAAAAAGATCATGACAGCGAAGACGCAGCTGAGAAAATAAGCGCCGTACCGATGCCAGCTGCCTTTAATATTATTGATAGCGAGCTGTCGGTACGTCATCGAATTGGCCCCCTAACAGACTGAGCGAGTCTAATATGTGCTGGAAGAATGTCTGCCGGTTCGAGCCGCGGCGCAGCTCGGAAAAGATTTGCCCGTCCTTGATGAATAAAATCCGCTTGCAGTAGCTCGCTGCGAACGGATCATGCGTCACCATGAGAATGGTGCGGTTCTGGTTCTCATTCAGATCTTGAAGGGCGTCCATCACTTCCTTCGCCGCCTTCGAATCGAGATTCCCGGTCAGTTCGTCCGCCAATAGCAGGGACGGCTGATGAATCACCGCGCGGGCAATAGCCGTCCGCTGCTTCTGTCCCCCCGATACCTCGTACGTCCGCTTGTCCAGAATCGGCTCGATGCCGAGCCAACGTATTGTATCGGCCAGCCGCTGCTCAATGTCGCGCGCCGAGATTTGATCCAGCGCCAGCGGCAAAATGATATTCTCCTTAATGCTGAGCGTATCCAGCAGATTAAAATCCTGAAACACGAACCCGAGCTCCCGCCGGCGGAAATGCGCCAGCTTCTTGTTGCTCAGCTTCGTCGGATCGGTTCCGTTAATCCATAGCTTACCGGAAGTCGGCTTATCTATCGTCGCGAGAATATTGAGCAGCGTCGTCTTCCCGCTGCCCGATGGGCCCATAATGCCCACGAATTCTCCCTCATCCACATGCAGATGAATGTCTTTGAGCGCCTTGTACGTCATTTTTCCT
This sequence comes from Paenibacillus thiaminolyticus, assembly GCF_003591545.1. GTDB lineage: Bacteria > Bacillota > Bacilli > Paenibacillales > Paenibacillaceae > Paenibacillus_B > Paenibacillus_B thiaminolyticus_A. The sequence continues at coordinate 21,000 of NZ_QYZD01000008.1, read as the reverse complement.
TTGGTGCCGTATACTTTCGATAACTGCTCCGCTCTTAGAACCTCCATATTTCCATCCCCTTTCCAGTCATGCAGACGAATACACTTATCCGTTCATTTTTACTTGTCTTCAGTATAACCGTTTTCGGGCAGGTACGACATGGAATAGCCTTGCGCCAGCTTACAAACTTGTCACCTACGGCAACCGGACAGCCCGCACGCGCCGCAGCGCAGCCAATGCAAACAACGCATGTACGGCAGCCGGCTGCCATGCACGCGTTGCACACGGTGATTGGAATGAGGCGGGGGCATCTCCCGCCCCAGCTCATATACGGTGGATGCCGTCGGAATGGAAGCCAAGCGTGAAGGTCGTGCCCACATGCGGCTCCGATTCGACGCTTATCGTATGACCAAGCTTGCCGCACACCTGCTTCACCAAATAGAGCCCCATCCCGGTGGCATCTCCTTCCCGGCGTCCATTCTCCCCGGTGAAGAAGGCTTCGAAGATGCGCGGGATATCATGCGGCTCGATGCCGACCCCCTCATCCTGCACCCGGAGCTGGACGGCACCGCCGGTCTGCTGCACCGTGAACTGGAGCGACTTCGCCCCTTCCTTATCCTTCATATATTTGATCGCGTTCGTGACCAGCTGGGTCAGAATGAACGCCAGCCACTTCTCATCGCTCTCGACCATCGTGTCGCCGGGCGTAACCTTCGGATAGATCTGATAACGAATGAGTGCTTTTTTATTCTGATTGATGACCTGCCGGATGACATGCTGAAGCGACAGTCCCGTCACGTGCAGATCAAGGTCGAACTTTTCCATGCGGGCCGTATGCAGCATCATGTCGAGGCCGCGCGCAAGCCGATCCGTCTCTTCCGCGATGCTGCGCAGCAGCTGCTCCGTCTCCTCCAGAGACAGCGGCTGAGGCGTCTGCTGCGAGATAAGATGCAGCACCGACACCGGGGTCTTCATATGATGAACCCATTGGTTCGTAAAATGAAGATGCTGCTCCCGGTTCTTCTGCGCCGTCAGCAGCTCGTCCATATAGGCGCTGTACTGGCGGCTGATCAAGCCGTGAACCCGCTCCTGCTCCTGCGTCTCCGGATGCTGAAGACAGAGCGTGAAATCATTGCTGCTCGCATTCTCCTCCGCATTCTTCATCTCGCGGAACCAGCGCCGCTGCCGCGAATAGTCATAGATTAAGCCGACGAGGATGACGGCCCCGCCCAGCACGAATACGTAGGTTAGGCTCCCGCTGTACAGATAGCGCTGCCCGATCCCGAGATCCAGCCATACGACAAGCAGGGCGACGAACAGAGCCGCGAAGCAGGCCAGCACAAGGAGCAGCCTATCCTTCATAAAGCGCCAAAAGGTCATGCCCAATCCCCGGCTTCCGTCCACGAGGGTTGCAAGCGGTATCCCTGGCCGCGCATCGTCTCGATCGCTTTATGAATGCCAATCTCCTCCAGCTTTTTGCGCACGCGGGTTACATTCACGGTGAGCGTGTTGTCGTCGACGAAGTCGACATCATCCCACAGCGCCTCCAGCAGCGTCTCGCGGGAGACGACATGACCGGCGCGCTCCATGAGCACAGCGAGCAGGAGCGCCTCATTCTTCGTTAGATCGACGCGGCTCCCCTTCCATTCCAGCGTATTCCGGGAGCGGTGCAGGCTCAAGCCATGCACGACGAGCTCCTCGCCGCCGCTGCTGGAAGCATACTCTCCGTAGGTCCGGCGCAGGACACCCTTGACCTTCGCCAGCAGCACATCAAGGTGGAACGGCTTCGTGATGAAATCGTCGCCCCCGTTCTCGATCGCCATTACCTGATCCATCTCTCCGGTGCGCGCGGAGACGAAAATTATCGGGGCATTGGTCACCATTCGGAACTGCCGGCACCAATAGAATCCGTCGTAGGCCGGCAAATGTATATCGAGCAAAATCAAATCCGGGTTCACCGCAAGCAGCTCTTCCTTCAGCGCCTTGAAATCGGTGGCCCGCGTCACTTTGTAATCATACTTCTCCAACGAAGATTGCAGAATGGAAGCAATCTTGTCATCATCTTCAACGATCAAAATCCGATACATTGTTATCATCCCCCGACTCTGTCTATATACCGATCCATAGCATATTTTTCATCATATCACAAACCGTGCGCCGGACAAACCGCCGCGTTTTTTACTTGATACTGGAAAATGTTTGACGATCTGGTGAACGGCTTATATAATAGAAAAAAGTCATCACGGCCATACGAACGAACCGTTATTTCGAAAGGGGTGTAAGCGTTTACTTTACCTGTTATAGACTCGTTATCCTGAAGTGGTAATGAAATCTGTCGGAATCATTGTTCGGAGGTGTATCGCGTCCTATGGAGCAAGAACGCGTGAATTACGGCCAGATGGCCAAGTCGTCCCGGTTTCATACGTTAATCCAGAGCAAGAAGCGCTTCATTATCCCGCTGACGATTTTCTTTTTCCTCTTCTATTTCGCCCTGCCGATCCTGACTTCCTACACCACGATATTGAACCGGCCCGCGGTTGGCGCGATTTCCTGGGCCTGGGTATTCGCCTTCGCCCAATTCATCATGACTTGGGTTCTATGTGTCCTCTACGCCCGCAGAGCGGCCAAATTCGATAAACTGGTGGCCGAAATCAATCAGGAATGGAGTGGGGAACGCGAATGAGCATAACGGCGTTCATTTTGTTCGTGGCCATTGTGATGCTCACCATGGTGATTACATATATTGCGGCGAAGAAGACGCGCAGCGCATCCGATTTCTACACGGCCGGCGGCGGCCTGAAGGGCTGGCAGAACGGCCTGGCCATCGCGGGGGATTATATGTCCGCGGCTTCGTTCCTGGGCATCGCCGGATCGATCGCTCTCGTCGGCTTCGATGGCTTCTTCTATTCGATCGGCTTCCTCGTCGCCTATCTCGTCGTGCTGTATCTTGTCGCGGAGCCTTTGCGCAATCTGGGCAAGTTCACCTTGGCCGATATGATTGCCGCCCGCTTCAATAATATGAAAATCCGGGGTATCGCCGCGCTGAATACGGTGACGATCTCCACCTTCTATATGATCGCCCAGCTCGTAGGGGCCGGCGCGCTCATCAAGCTGCTGCTCGGCATCGATTACGTATGGGCCGTCCTTATCGTTGGCTGCCTGATGACACTGTATGTCGTCTTCGGCGGCATGCATGCCACCTCATGGGTTCAGATCATCAAAGCGATCCTGCTCATGGGCGGGACCTTCCTGCTCTCTATTTTCGTCTTCTCCAAATTCGACTACAGTCTGACCGGCATGTTCGAGCAGATGAAGACAGCGACTCCGCTCGGAGAAGCCTTTTTGAATCCGGGCAATAAATATACCAATTCGTTCGATACGCTCTCGCTCAATCTCGGACTGGTGCTCGGAACCGCCGGCCTGCCGCATATTCTGATCCGCTTCTTCACGGTGAAGGACGCGCCGACGGCCCGTTCCTCGGTCGTCTATGCCACCTGGATAATCGGCCTGTTCTACATCCTGACCATCTTCCTCGGCTTCGGCGCCGCCGCCTTCGTCGGAACCGAAGCCATTCTCGCAGCGAACAAGGGCGGCAATATGGCCGCGCCGCTTCTGGCCCAGGCGCTCGGCGGCGATTTCTTCTTCGCCCTGATCTCGGCTGTCGCGTTCGCGACCATTCTCGCTGTCGTCACCGGCCTGGTCCTCTCGGCCGCCTCCGCCTTCGCGCATGACTTCTACAACCATATCCTGCGCAAGGGCAGAGCCAATGAGCGCGAGCAGATGAAGGCCGCCCGCTTCGCCTCCATCGGCGTATCCATGCTGTCGATTGCCTTGGCGCTGCTCGCTTCGAAGCTGAATGTCGCCTTCCTGGTCGGCCTCGCCTTTGCCGTCGCGGCCAGCGCGAACCTTCCGGTCATTCTGTTCACGGTCTTCTGGCGCCGCTTCAATACGGCAGGGGCGATCAGCGGCATGCTGACCGGATTGCTGTCGGCGATTGCGCTCGTCGCCGTCTCCCCAAGCATCTGGGATCCGGCCGGCAAGGCGATCTTCATCGGAGAGCCGCTCATCACGCTCACGAACCCGGGCATCATCTCGATCCCGCTCGGCTTCATCGGCGCCTGGATCGGTACCATCGTGTCGTCCCGCAGCAAGGACGCGGATGCGAAGTTCGATGAAGTGCTGGTCAAAGCCAACACCGGCATTCATATGTAACCGGCAGCGCGGCCGAACCACGCAAACAGCCCCCGGCGTCATCCATTGACGCGGGGGCTGTCCTCTCGCTGTCTTGTGTCCGATTATCCGTTAACCGGCAATCCGCGGGAATAGCACATTATTTTCCAAATGCACATGCTCGAAGGTCATCGACTCCAGCTCCTCCAGCCGCGCATAAGCGATGCGATAGGTCGTGCAAGCGCCTTCCGGCGGCGTGAAATCCGATGTCGCTTCCCGCAGCTGCTTGAGCAGAGCTCCGGCTCCGTCATGCTCCTCCGCCAGCTCCGCTACGACGGACCGGGCTTCCGCCGCCATCCCTTCCGGATCGTCCTCATATCGGATGATAAGCGGGAAATGTGAATCTTCTTCCTTCTCGATATGCGCCTCCAGCTCGGCCTTCAGCTGCAAGAACGCCTCATGTACCTCGGCCAGATGGGGCTGATCCCCGCCATGCACGTGATACACCCGCGCCACATTCGCCGTGATTGCCGGCAACTGCTCGCGCAAGTACTGGTGATGCTTATTCACGATATATTCAATCAGCGAACGGGATGACATGAACTGCCAGTCGACACCCGTTCCCGCCGCAGGAGCCGCTTCACGCATCCGGTTCAACTCGTTAATGACCTCTTCCGCCGCATATCCCCGTTCCGCTGCAGCTTCGCGTATCGGCCGGTTGCCCCCGCAGCAAAAATCAATCTTCAACCGTTTAAATAAATCGCTCGCCGCCGGATAACGCAGCACGGCATCGCGTACCGTCATCTCTTCTGTAAACATGTGACACCTCTCCCTTCCTCGTCCAGCGTTTTATCGCGGCTGCACGCCGCCAAGCTTGCGCTGTAACCCGATCATACGCCCGGGCAAGGAACAGGATAGTGATTGCGATCACCGGAAAATAGACAAATCTACGACAGTGCAGGCGCTTCCTGATAAGAAATGAGGACGCCGCCTTCCCCGGCATAGGTTCCGATGACCGGCCCCATATTGACGAACAGCACCTCATCGAACGGATACTTATCCAGTAAATCGTGGAGAAACACTTTGGCGCGCTCCTCGCAGTTGGAATGAGCGAGCGCAATCCAGTTTTTGTCAACCTGATGCCACGCATCGCCCACCTTGTCGATCAGGCGCCGCAGCGTCTTCTGGGTGCCGCGGATTTTTTCCAGCACTTCAATCGAGCCTTCTTCGTTTGCCTCCATCAGCAGCTTAATATTCAGCATCGAGGCAACCGTCCCCTTAATCCGGCTCAATCGGCCGCCGCGGATGACATTTTCCAGCGTGTCCAATGTAAAATAAGTTCGTGTATGCTTAATAAAATGAACCATCTTCGTCATCAGGTCTTGCAGATCTTCCCCCGCCTTGGCCAATTGGGCCGCCCGCACGGCCAGCAGTCCAAGCCCCATCGACGCCGTCTTCGTATCCAGTACCTCGATCCGGTTCGGATGCCCTTCTTCCTCATACATGGTCTTGGCCATCAGCGCATGATTATAGGTGCTGCTGAGCTGAGAGGTCAGCGATAAGACGAGAATGTCTTTGTCGGTTCCGAGAGATCTGTACATATTATAGAAGTCGGAAGGCGAAGGACTCGCTGTATTGGGCAGCTCATGCTCCTCCCGCATCCGTTCATAGAAGGAATCCGTATTCATATCGGATGTCAATACGTCTTGTCCGAAGCGAACGTACAGCGGAACGACGTGAATGCCGTACTGCTCGACCAGCTCCGGCGTCAGGTCCGAGCTTCCGTCCGTGATGATGTGAATGGTCATGTCAGTCTCCTGTCTCATAGTGAAATGTGATTGTTAATCTTAATCCGCGTTCAAATCGTCGGGTTTTCAGCACCGAGAAGGTTGCGAGAACCTGAAAAGCTTATCCTTCCGAAGCGAGTTTTGCTCCGCAAAACTTTCAAGAGCGCAGTGTAGGCGAAACCTACATGAGCACTTAAAATGTTTCCGCAGGAAATATACATCGGAAGCATACGCTCTTCAAGGGTGAACGCAAGATTCGACGTCGAGTACCCTTTCCGTTCTACTTCGTGATCAAAAGACGACGATTTGAACAACCTCTTAAATTTACCCCTTATCATTCCGCTTAATTATAAGGGCTCCAGAGAAGGTTGACAACGGTAAAAAGGGGCACCGTCCCGCAGCACCCCCTCCAACATAAAAAAAGCGGGCGCATTACTCCTTCGGAGCCGCGCCCGCCGTGCCGCCCGGTGAGGGCGTTCGCCCGCAAGCTTAACGCTTGCCCTGCTTCCCGCTCACGCGGTCCGCAAGCGACCATAAGTACGTTGATAACCGATTGATATATTGCAATACGACTTTCGAGGCGATCTCATCACGCATCAAGGTGACGATTCGCCGTTCCGCCCGTCGGCATACGCCGCGGCACATCATCAGCCTGGCAGACAGGGGATTGTCCGGGTAGCCGGCTTGAAGCGGCTGCGCCGGGGGATACTCATCCATGCGCCGTTCCAGCTCTTCGACCGCCTCTGGCGCAAGCCGGTAGGGCCGGAATTCCGGAGAGACGACGGCCAGATCATGGCTGCAATCGAACAGGTATTGCTGGATTCCTGTCAATTCGTCCGCAAGCTCGGCTTCCCCGTCGATCTCCGCCTGGCGAATGGCCGAGCTCATGAACGTGTTCAATTCGTCAACCGATCCGTATGCTTCCACCCGCGCATGATCCTTGTCGACCCGCCCGCGGATGACACTCGTCTTGCCGCCGTCTCCCGTCCTTGTGTAAATACCCAATCATCATTCTCCTTTGCGTGATAAACCGTTAGTCGTTGCTTCATTCATTGCGAAATACGATGCCTTGGGCTTGATGGCGATAATGCGCCTCCGGCAGCGCCCGCTCTTCCGGTCGTGGCGACCAGCGCCGCTTCAACCTGATCAGGAATCGCCCGAATCGGTTGCAGCGGATTCATCCGGCTCTCCGCAGTCCTCCGACTCGCTCACCCATGTCTCCGCCCAATGTTGAATGGCTTCCATGACCGGCTGCAGCGCCAGACCCTTCTCAGTCAGCTCATACTCAATCCGCACCGGAGTCTCCGGATAGACGTTGCGCACGACAATGCCGGCTGCCTCCAAATCTTTCATTCGCTCACTTAGCATCTTGTCGCTCATCGCAGGAATGAGCGCGGAAATATCTTTGAACCGCTTCGGTCCGCTGAGCAGGACCTGAATGAGGAGCCCGTTCCAGCGCTTCCCTAATACACAGAACGCGGATTCAAAACGGGGACACATCCCCAAATGATGGGATTCCATATCATCATCCCTCCTTCATAGCTTACAAAATGTAAGCAAGTTTATTTTACCATAGCGTTTTCAAAAAGAAAATGGGGAAGACTTAAGTCAAGTAACAAAATTTATAGTATATTGCAAATATTTTGAAACTTATTTCCTGATGTTAACGAATATAATGAAAGCGGTGAAATTACCTTTATACATAGGAGGTACCCTTTGAGCACATTTCAAGAATCACGCCGCGAGCGCCATCAGCGACTGAAGCAGCGCCGCAGGCGCAAATGGACAGCGGCGCTTGCGATGGGTGCCGCCGCCCTGCTGTTCTCCGCCGGCATCCTCCTCCATGCGATGGACGGACCGAGGCAGGATCAGGGAGAACAGGCAGCAGCCGCTCCGTACGGGGCCCCTCCCACGCTGGGCAAAGCCCGCGGGAACGGCGCAATGGGGCCGCTTCCCCCTGTTTACGGACCCACAGCCGGGGCCAACGCCGCGGCAGACGGGCCAATTCGGCTCGTATTTGCGGGCGACGCGCTCATGGACTGGTCGGTCAAAGAGACGATTCGGAAGCAAGGGCCGGACTATCCGTTCGCGCATGTAGCCGAGGAAATCCAGGAAGCCGATTTCGCCGTCGTCAACCTGGAGACCGCCGTCACCTTCCATAACCAAAAAGATACGAACCAGCTGTTCAATTTCAAATCCGACCCGATCTCTCTGGAAGGATTGAAGAATGCCGGCTTCGATCTCGTGTCGATCGCCAACAATCACACACTCGACTTCAAGCAGAAAGGCTTTCTCGATACGCTCGCCAATCTGGAGCATTACGAGCTGCCCTTTATGGGAGGCGGCAAAAACGGCGAGGAGGCGTACCGCGCCCATGAAGTGACGATCAAGGGGAAGCGCATCAAATTCCTCGCCTTCTCCCGCTTCATTCCCCAGACGTACTGGTTCGCTGCAGATGACCGGCCGGGCATCGCAGAGGCATACAATAAGTCAAGCGTTCTGCCTGTCATTCGCAAAGAAAGCCAAGATTGCGATTATTTATTCGTCTATATGCACTGGGGCGTGGAGAAAAATAATAAGCCCGAGCCGTGGCAGCGAACCTATGCCCGCGAGATGATTGACGCTGGGGCCGACGGCATCGTCGGCAGCCATGTGCACGTGCTGCAAGGCTTCGAATGGTACAACGGCAAGCCGATTGCCTATTCGATAGGCAACTTTCTTTTTCCGAATTACGTGAAGGGGAAAAATGCGGATACGGGCCTGCTCACGCTGACGATTGAGGATGACGGGATTCGAATGTCCTTCAGTCCGTATCAAATCTACCGGGATCAGATCATCAAGAAGGACGCTGCCTATGTGAAGCGGCAATTCAAGTATTTGGAGTCCATCTCCTACGACGTGGCCATTGGCGCCGACCGGGCGATAGAGGCGATACAGTCGAAGCCTCCGGCTTCCGGCAAGCACTAAGCACTCTTACGGGAGTACGGGAAAAAGGGCGGAGCATGCGGCGCGGGCGCATGCTCCGCTTTTTGCCGTCGCGGCGAGGGCCGGCCCAGCGAAGTCCGGCGGCCTATTAATCGCAGGCCGGCCTGCCGTTCTCTTGTCATCGCCAGGTTCCTTAGGCATGCCTAACCGCCCCAAAAATCGTCCAGCTTCCACGGCGATGCACAGCGGAGGGGAATTATGTCTTTTTTATGTCCAATTTGCCATCAAGTAGGTATCTTGCTTCCTTCATCGAAATAAAGTAAGAGCCAGAGGCAAAAAACGGATATATCCATTCATGTGCAATTCCCGCCTCCGGAATTGAATTAACCCGCAACCCGATAAGGAGGAGTACCATGGAACAAATACGAATGCTGCAGCCGCTCGATTATGAGCAGGCTGTGCAATTGTCGGACAAGGTGTTCCGCAACAGCCGGCAGATCTCGATGGAACACGGCTTCCCATACTTGTTCTCGCCCATCTATGCCCATTCCTACGGCGTATTCCGGGACGATAAGCTCATCGCGCATATGGGGCTCCTGCCTGCCAAGCTGCGCATCGGCGCCGCCCGCCTGCCCGTCTTCTCGCTCGGATCCGTGTGCACGGAGCCGGAAGCCCGGGGCAGCGGAGTCGCGACCGAGCTGCTGCACCGCGTCATGCGCCATGTCGACGATATGGGAGCGGCGCTGCTCTTCATCTCGGGCGGCCGTTCGCTTTACCGACGGAACCGCTGTTATTCGTACGGCCGCTTGACAGCGTATACATTGACCGCCGAGACGAACCGGGACGCGGCCATACCGAAGGCGGAAGAGGCGGCGAACGATGTTTGCCTTCGCGAGCTCTCCAGCTTCGACTGCTTCGCTTTCCATGATCTGACGCTGCAGCATACGGCTGCCTTCGACATGAGCGTATGGGATCTGGCGGGCCTGAGGGATGCCGCGGCCTATGCATCCTGCCGGGAGATGAAGCCGAAGCTGTACGGGCTGGAACGCGGCGGCGCGCTTACGGCGTATGCTTACGTGCTGAAGCCGAAGCCTTCCCAGACCGATCGGCTGCCGATGGTGCTCGAATATGGCGGAGACGACGCTCCGCAGCTCGTGCGGCTGCTCCAGAGCGTCCCGGCCTATGAGCGGCTGGAGGTGATCGTGCCTTGGCAGGACGATGCCATGCACCGTGAGCTGTCCGCCTGTCCGGCCCAGGTCCGCCACAATGAGGGCACGGTATATGTTCCGTCCATGATGCGGCTCTTCCGTCTGCTTCGGGACTGGTGGCAGTCGACCGGATCGCCTGCCGCCTGCATCGAAGCGGATGATCTCGGAGACGGCCACATCCGCCTTCGCTACCCGGACGCGGAAGCAGCCGTATTGTCCGAGGAAGAGACAATACGACTGCTGTTCGAGCCGGAGGCGGACATTTCGCTGCCGGAATCATGGCCGGGCGATCTCCGCGTAACGGTTCCGCTGCCGTCGCTGACCGGCTTATATTATATCTAAATCCGCAATCCGCACCGGCGCGGCTACGTGCCGGATGATGTCAAAATGACAACACCCACCACACCCGGGCCGTGAACGCCGATCGTGAGATCATTCTCGATATCGGCGCTGCGGCTCGGCCCCGTAATCAGATTCAACGAGGCCGGCAGGCCGCCTTCCCGATTCGCCATCCCGTTCACCCGTTCGAACGTCTCGCCCATCCGGGCCACGATCCGCTCGGCCTGCAATATGGCGAGCAGCATGCCCGGCAGCAGGCTGACCGAGCGGCCTTGTCGCCCGGCGGACCATACCGCCAGCGTGCCGGTGTTGGCGATCGCGGCCGCGGGCGCAACGATGCCGAGCTGGCACCGCTCTGCGGCGCGCAGCAGCGGGCTGCGAGCCTGCCACTTGGCTCCGGCGAGCGCTCCCGCTTCGCCGGGCTCGGAGAGGCCCAATTGCTCCAGCTCGGCTTCATTGTTCCGATCATCCGCCCAAGGAACCCCGCTCAAGCCCTGCTCCTGAAGCACCCGCGGCACGCCGTACCCGCGCAGCTCCTTCGTGTCCGCATAAAGCACGCGCTCCAGCGGGCCGCGCTGCCGGAAGCGGGTCAGAATCTCTTCGATGCCCGCTGCCGCCTCCTCCTTCGGCACGATTACCGCTTCGCCGGTGAGCGCCGTCCAGTTATTGACGAACAGCTGAAGACGTTCGTCCGCGTTCAGGCGCTCCATACGGTCCAGATATTCTCCCGGCACACCCCGGTACAGATGGGCCGGCGCTTCCGTCAACGGTCCGGACCGGCCAAGCCGGGAGGCAATCTCGGCAAGAAATGCATGACGCTCCATTACGAATCCCTCCCCTTGTCGCGGTCCGCCCGCGCCAATTCCGCTTGCAGCCCATCCCATCGGTCGCGGAAGGACTGCTTCGGTATCGCCGGGAACGTCCGCGTAGCGGTCCAGCCGCCTAGCGGGCCCGGCCCTTTGCGGATCACCCCGTCCCGCACGAGCGGCTTCTGGCCGTAATAAGCGGCTTTGCCCGCCATCCGGTACCATTTCACATGGCTGAACACTTTGCTGAACAGCTGGAACCCGAGCCGCTCGGTCTGCGGCGTATAGCCTTCTTTCACTTTGCGGGCGCGCAGATGAACGAGCATATCATGGAGCGGAATTTTGACCGGGCAGGCTTCATAGCATGCCCCGCATAGCGATGACGCGTAAGCGAGCGTCCCCGCCTCCTTCATATCCTGCTTCAGCAGCGGAGTCAGTACCGCCCCGATCGGCCCGCTGTAGACCGAGCCGTACGTATGGCCCCCCACATGCCGGTAGACCGGGCATACATTCAGGCAAGCCGCGCACCGGATGCAGTGCAGCACCTGCTGGAACTGCGGATCGCCGAGCTGTGCCGACCGCCCGTTGTCGAGAATAATGATGTGCAGCTCCTCCGGGCCGTCCAGATCGCCCCGCTGCCGGGGACCGGTGATGAACGACGTATAGGTCGTCAGCTTCTGCCCGGTCGCGCTGCGGGCCAGCAGGTTCAGCATCACCTCGACATCGTCAAAGGTCGGAACGAGCCGCTCCATCCCCATAACGACGACATGCGTCTTCGGCAAGGTCGTCACCATGCGCCCATTGCCTTCGTTCGAGACGATCGTCACCGTGCCGGACTCGGCGATGCCGAAGTTGCAGCCCGAGAGCCCGATATCCGCTTCCAGGAAAAATTGGCGCAGCTTCCGCTTGGCGAATGCGGCCAGTTCCTTCGTCTCCGGTGGAAGCGGCTTGCCGGCCTCCTTCGTGAACAGTTCGGCAATCTGGGACTTGTTCTTATGGATCGCCGGGATGATCAGATGGGAGGGGGTCTCCTTCGCCAGCTGCAAAATATATTCGCCCAGGTCGGTCTCAATCGCGTCAATGCCCTGTTCGCGGAGACGCTCATTCAGATGCATCTCTTCCGACACCATCGACTTGCCCTTGGCCACCAGCTTCGCCTGCTTTTCCTTCGCGATCCCCAGGAAGACCTGCACCGCTTCGTCGCCCGTCCCGCAGAAATGAACCCGCGCGCCGCGCCGTTCCGCCTGCTCAGCGAATTGTCCCAAATAATAGTCCAAATGCTCGATCGTATGCTGCCGAATCACCTGGCCGCGGGTGCGCCACGTTTCCCAGTCGCCGAATTCTTCGGCAGCGCTCAAGCGGCCGGTGCGGAGCTTGTTCGTCGTGAACGCCACGGCTTGACGCAGGAACGCGTCCTGAAGCACCGCCTTCGTCCGCTGCTTCAGACCACTGCCGATGCCGCCTTGGGCGGAGGATGTCTCTGTGCTCATGCCCGCTTCACTCCTTCCTCCAGCAGTTGGGCGAGATGCATGACGCGAATCGGCTTGCCGGCCTGATTGAGCCGGCCGCCAATGTTCATCAGGCAGCCCATATCCGTCCCGATCAGAATGTCCGCTTGCGTCGATACGACATGCTCCGCCTTCTCCGTGACCATCGCGCCGGACATCTCCGGCATCTTCACGGCGAACGTGCCTCCGAAGCCGCAGCAATCCTCCTGATGAGGCAGATCGACAAGCTTCAGCCCCTTCACATGCCGCAGCAGCGTCATCGGCTCGTCGCCGATGCCGAGCAGCCGCATGCCGTGACAGGACGGATGGTAGGTGGCCGTCCCTTCGTAAGCGGCCCCGATATCGTTGCGCCCCAGCACCTTCACGATGAATTGGGACAGCTCATAGGTGCGGTTCGCCGCACGCTCCGCCCGGGCCAGCCATTCCGGCTCTTCCCGGAACAAATCCTCGTAATAATGGCACGCCATGCCGGCACAGGAGCCAGACGGCGTCACAATGTATTCGCTGTGCTCGAACGCCCGCAGCCACTGCCGCGCGACCTCCCGCGCGTCGTCATGATAACCGCTGTTGAACGCCGGCTGCCCGCAGCACGTCTGGAGCCGGGGGAAATCAACGTCGCAGCCGAGACGGTGCAGCAGCCGGACCGCGCTCTCCGCCACGTCGGGAAAGCAAGTATCCGCCAGACAAGTGACAAATAAAGATACGCGCATCGAACCCCTTCTTTCTTCTCGGATCGAATCACTCAAATAACCGCTTCTCGCCTACATCAAAAGCGCTAGAAGGAGCTGTCCCCTTAAGCGCCGTCGAATTTACCGTTCGGCCACCATCCGGTTTGTCAAAGCGCCGAGCTTCTCGATTTCAATCGTGACCAGGTCGCCGTCCTTCAAGTAGACTCGTTCGGATTCCGGCAAGCCCAACACGACCCCTTCCGGCGTGCCCGTCAAAATGAGATCGCCCGGAAGCAGCGTCATATGACGCGAAATATAGCTGATAATCTCCTTGCAGGTAAAGATCATGTCCGCCGTAGTCGAATGCTGGCGCGTCTCTCCATTGACAATGCATCGGATATCGAGTTGGTTCGGATCGCCCACCTCATCCGCCGTCACGAGATACGGCCCGAGCGGGCTGAAGCCGTCGCAGGACTTGCCGAGCATCCATTGTGGCGTGCGCATCTGCAGATCGCGAGCCGACAGGTCGTTCACGTTGCAGTAGCCGAACACGTAGTCCAGCGCCTCCTCCTCCGTTACATCCTTGGCAGGCTTGCCGATGACGATGACCAGCTCGGCCTCGTAGTCCACGGCTTGGCTGACGCGCGGGAGCACGACATCATGGCCGTGGCCGGTCAGCGTATTGTTGAATTTGTTGAACAGAATCGGAACTTCCGGAATCGGAGCATTCGTCTCCTCCGCATGCTTCCGGTAGTTCAGTCCAACACAGATGATCTTCTGGGGGGCCGTGACGCATGGCCCGTAGGTCAAATCCTTCTCGTCGAGAACATCATCAGCCCCGGCGGCGTAAGCCTCGACATCCCGCAGGACGTCCCGTCCTCCCGAGATCACCTCATGAATTGTATATTTGCCGCTGATGTCGACGATGCCTCGATCCGTCTTGACGCCCGTGCGCAGCCGTTGATCGTGATCATAGAACGTGATAAATTTCACCGTAATTTCCTCCTTCACTGGATATAATGGGCATTAGACAGGCAGAGTCGGGCGGTACCAGATCCGCGTCTGCCGCAGATTTAAGCATTTTTGCCGAAGACGACGCCGCCGTCCACGTACAACGGGGACCCCATAATGAATTTGGCTTCCTCCGAAGCCAGGAACAGCGCCGCTTCCGCCACATCCTCAGGCAGGCCGAGTTCGCCGCTCAGCTGCCGTGTCTTGATGGAAGCAATCGCTTGCTCGGGATCATCATAAGAATTGCGCAGATACTGCTCGACGAACGGTGTGTAGATCGTTCCCGGCAACAGCGCATTCACCCGAATGTTGTACGGGGCGTAGTCCACCTGCATCGATTTGGTCAAGGACAGCACCGCACCCTTCGTTGCCGCGTAGGATGCGCGGTTCGCCAGCCCCATCTCGGCGATGCAGGAGGACATGTTGATAATCGCGCCGCTCTGCTGCTCGATCATATAAGGAATGACATATTTGCTCGGCAGGAAGACGCCGCGGATATTAATCGCAATGACGCGATCCCATGCCTCGGGCTCGATCTCATGCAGCCTTCCTATGCCGCTGACCCCCGCATTATTGAACAGAACGTCAATGCGCCCATACTGCCGCATCACCGTGTCGGCCATGGCCTGAGCTTGCTCCGGAACGGTGACGTCCACCTGCACGAACGAAGCGGCCCCACCCTGTTCCGTAATCAACTCCACGGTATCCTGGCCTGCATCCGGCTGGATGTCGGCTACGTACACCACCGCTCCTTCGCTCGCGAAGCGCAGCGCCGAGCTGCGTCCGATGCCGGATCCCGCGCCTGTAATGATGCATACTTTCCCTTGTAAACGCATGCCGATGACCCCTTCCCTCGATATCCCTTTGTCCCTCACTGCATTCTCATAAAAGTTCGTAAAAGTTTGTAAGAGTTCATAGAAGAATCGTACATGATGGAAGCCTTTACAACGATGTCTGCTCAAGCTGTACATACAAGGGAACAAGCCTGTGGCGGCCCGTTCCCTCATTCTGCGCTGCAGCTGCAGAGGCCGGCGCAAGCCTGGCCTCTTCGGCGATGCCAATCATCCGGATACGATGATCAGATTCGCATACGGGGTCGTATCCCCCGTCCGGATAACCGCTCTCGATTCGGTGCACAGCTGCTTGAACTGGACATGCGGCAATACCTTCCATCGCACATCCGGCATCAATTCCTTCAGCAGGGCGACCCGCTCCGGACTGAAGGCTTGCATTTCCTCGGTAATGATAATGCAATCGATCATGAATTCGCCGGCGATGGCCCGCAGCGCGTCCGTAACGGCCGGCAGATCATCGGTCAAAGCCAGATCAACCCGCTCCACGCCGAGCGGTACCGGGAATCCGCGATCGCAGATCGTCAGCATATCGGTATGTCCCGTCTCGGCCAGGATGCGGTTCAGTTGGGGATGAAGCACTCCCCATTTTTTCATGATTCTTCCCCCTTCCGGCTGCGGGTTTCCGCCATCCGAGCCACTTCTTCGCGTTGATCCAGCGTAATAAGCTCCCGGAACGTCGGGCCCGGCCGCTTGAGGTACATCTGCTCGATGCCGTCGACCACCGTAACCGCGACCAGCTCCCAGCCGGATTGGCCCAGCTCATTCAATGCGGCCGCATCATGCTCGATTCGATACTCCCACGTAACGAGACTCATGGGCGAGCCTCCCACTGGATCGCCACGATCCGGGCAGGCGCTCCGCTCGAATCCCGTATTTTGAGCGGCATCGCCATCACATGCCAGTCGCCCTCCTGCAGCGCGGGATTATCGAGCTGCAGCCCTTCGGCAACCCACATATCGGCGCCGAGCACGATGCGGTGCGTCTCCTCGTTCTCTTCGCCCGTGCCGCCAATGCTGAAATGGTCGATGCCGACCGCTTTTACGCCGCATTCGGCCAAATAACGGGCGCCCTTATTGGACAGATACGGAGATTCATAGATCCATTCCTTGGTCCAGCCCCGCTTCTCGCCCCAGCCGGTGTACAGCAGCACGACCGCATCGCTGTTCAACTGTTCGGCATACGGCTCCAGATCCGAGCGCCCAATCGGGTAACCCTTGCCCCGATCCTGCAGCGGGACGAAGACCATCCGTCCTTGAAAGGCGTCCACCGGGAATTGATCCAAGGTCTTGCTATATTCGCCCAAATGCGCCGGCGCATCCATATGCGTGCCGGTATGCAGGTTCATCGTCACCTGCTCCAGCTTCCAGCCGTCGCGCGGCCCGACGCATAAATAATCCATTTTGGGCGGTTCGAAATCCGGCAGCACCGGGCACAAATGGTACAGCTCCTGCGAAAGATCCACCATCCGGGTAATGTTCAGCATTTGCCTCACCTACCGTTCCATATGATCGTCCGGCTGCGCCGCCTTCACCGTCAAGCCGCCGTCCACCATCAGCAGATGGCCATTGACCTGCATCGCTTCCTCGGATGCGAGGAAGACGACCGCATCGCCAATCTGGCGCGCGGTGCCGAGCCGCTTCATCGGGTTGGCCTGCTCTTCCTTCTCCCGCATGCCCGGCGCAGCCAGGAATTCCGTGCACATGTCGGTATCAACCGTGCTCGGGCCGACCGCATTTACGTTAATATTGAATCTGCCAAGCTCGATCGCCATCCCCTTCGTCAGCATATGCGCAGCCGCCTTGGACGACTGGTAATGCGGGATGACCGGACTGGTCACCATCAGGCTTGCCGTCGACAGCACGTTGACGATTTTGCCGAAGCGGTTGTCGATCATATGCTTCGCTGCCCGCTGCGAGCACATAAAGATGGATTTTACGTTCGTATTATAAGTACGATCCCACGTCTCCTCCGTCACTTGCATGAACGGCTCGAATGGGGCGATGCCCGCATTGTTCACTAGCACATCGACAGGGCCCAGCTTCGCCTCGACCTCATCGAACATGCTGTTCACTTCCGCCTTGCTGCCGACGTCCGCCTGCACGACAATCGCCTTGCGCCCAAGCTGCTCCACCTGCTGCTGCACCTTGACCGCCTTGTCATACGAAGCCTCCGACATATAGTTGATCGCGATATCCGCACCTTCTTCCGCCAAGCGGATGACAATAGCTTCGCCGATCCCGCGGCTGCCTCCTGTTACCAGTGCGATTCGTCCTGTTAATCGACCCATATTGGCACGTCCTTTCTCTTGTTCCCCAATGTAAAATAAGTTCCTGCTCCGCCAATCAGCCCTCAGCCCGCTCTTCTAGCCGGCCGGCCGCTTGCCATTCCTTACAGACTCGGACCTATCCGGTTGATGCTGAACTCCGCGTGACCGAGTACTTCGGCTGTCGTCAGCTTGCCGCTGCTGACCGCCCGGATTTCGTCCCAGATGCGCTCGCCTGCTTCCTGAAGCGAGTGCTCCCCTTCAAGCAAGCCGCTGACATCGACGTCCATGTTATCGGCCATCCGCTCCGCGCACAGGCGGTTCCCGGTAATCTTGACAACCGGAATGACGGCCGATCCGGTCGGCGTGCCGCGCCCCGTCGTGAAGCAGACAAGATGCACGCCGCCCGCAGCCATGCCGGACACGCATTCGATATCGTTGCCGGGGGAGTCCATAAAATAAAGCCCGCCCTTCGGCACCTGCTCTGCATATTCGACGATGCCTTCGATCGGCGCCGTGCCGCATTTGCTGATGCAGCCAAGCGACTTCTCCTCGATTGTGCTCAGGCCGCCCGCAATATTGCCCGGGCTCGGATTGCCGCCGCGCATATCCGCCCCCATTCGCTCAACCTCCTTTTCGAATCGATCGACGATGTGGTACAGATTGTCCGCAACCTCCGGCTTCCGGCACCTTCCGGCCAGCACATGCTCAGCCCCGATAATCTCCGTCGTCTCGCCGATGACAATCGTTCCGCCTTCCCCGATGAGCGCATCCGCCGCCACGCCCAACGCCGGGTTGGAAGCAAGGCCGCTCGTCGCATCCGAACCGCCGCATTTGACGCCGACCTTCAGTTCGGACAGCGGGATGTCCACCTTCTCCATCGCATCAAGCAGGGCCCGCATCTTGCCGGCAAGCTCAACGCCATGCTGGATCGCCTTGACAGAGCCGCCGACACTCTGAATATCGAATACCTCGACGGGCTTCCCGGTCTTCCGGATCTCCTCGCCGAGCTGCATCGGATCGACGACCTCACAGCCAAGGCTGACGATGAGCACTCCGCCGACGTTCGGGTTTTTCCCCGTACCTGCCAGCACATCGAACGTGCGCTCCTTGTCGGCGCCAATCTGGCTACAGCCATGCTGATGCGGGATGGCGACCGTGTTCGGAACAAGCTGTTGAATGCGGTTGCACACTTGATTCGCGCAAATGACCGTTGGGATGATTAGCAGATGATTGCGAATGCCTACCTCGCCATTCGGGCGCCGGTAGCCTTGAAATGTCATGCTCATTTATCCGATTCCCCTTCCCTAAGTTGACAGGCTGTCAGATGTGGTCCGCTTACTTAGCCGATGCCGCCTGATCCCCTCGGCCGCGGATGCCTTCGATGTTGTGTACATGCACATGGCTGCCTACAGGAATGCCGCAAATCGCCCGGCCGATCACTTCTCCGTATTTGCGCACATGGTCGCCTTCCGCGATCGGGATGACGGCCACCTTATGCCCGAAGGGAATGACCTGACTTACCGCAACGGAACGAGTTGCTCCCGCGACCTCGCAAGTGACCGTTTCGCCCGGCTGCAATTCCCGCAGTGCCGTCGCCACATGATCGCGTTCGTCCATGACGATAACGCTTACACCTTTTTGCATGACCCTCTCGCCCATGCTTGATCCCTCCTGATTTATACTAACAAGATGACTTAAACTGGAAATGTTATCGTTAACTCAACAATATCATGGGCCCCTCTTGATGTCAATGTTCTCTATAGCATAAAATAAAATCGGTATAATCTATTTTTAAGTTCTGGCGAAAATGGTATAATTAGGACTTCATAGAGAACGCAAGACTCAACACTGGGTCCGTTCCTATTATTCTTCATAACCAAAAGCGGACTTGGTGAGCCGCCTCTTATTTGGAAATAGGACATGCTTCATCGTCTCGCTGCGTCGGTTGGTCCGCCGTAGCAGGCGCCCGGCCCGCGGACAGCTCGCTGCCGCGGCTTCAGCCCCGGATGCCGCCTTCCTGCGGCGCTTCGTTCGCTGAAGCCGCTTGCAACTGTGCCGCCGGTGCCCATTAAATCATAGTAGGAGATAACGCCAATGGCTACCATTTATGATATTGCGAAGAAAGCTAACGTCTCGGCGATGACCGTATCCCGAGTCATCAACAATACCGGAAGAGTGAGCGAGAAGACCCGCGACAAGGTCAAACAGGTGATGGAGGAAATGCGGTACATCCCGAACTCGGTCGCCCGCTGCCTCGTCACGCAAGAGAGCAAGATCGTGTCGCTTCTCATTACGGATATTACGAACCCGTTCTTCACGACGATGGCGCGGGGCGCAGAGGATGCCGCCATGCGGCATGGCTATCGGCTCATGTTCGGGAACAGTGACGAGAGCTTCTCGAAGGAAAAGGATTATGTGGAAATGATTCTGTCGATGCGCGTGGATGGCGTGCTGTTCGCGCCGAGCGGGGATCAATCTAAGGAACATCTGGAATGGCTGCAGCGCCAAAATGTGCCTTTCGTGCTTCTGGACCGCGAGGTTCCCGGCATCGACTGCGACGCCGTACTCGGCGACAGCCGCGACGGGGCGAAGCGAATGGTGGCGGAGATGATCCGGTACGGACATCGCCGCATCGCCCTTGTGAACGGAGCTCAGGATGTATCGACCGCCCGCGAAAGGCAAGCCGGCTATATCGAGGCCTTGCAAGAAGCCGGCATCGAATTCGACGAGTCGCTGATCAAGCAGACTAGCTATTCACGCGAGCCGGACTTGTCCGTCGCGCATTGGATGGAACTCGCCCCGGGAGCGCGGCCAACGGCCATCTTCGCGGCGAATAATATGCTGGCCCTGTCCGTGCTGAAATCCGTCCGCAGCCTGGGCCTGCGCGTGCCGGATGATCTGTCGATTGCCTGCTTCGACGACTTCGGATGGGTCGAGGAAGCGAACCCGTTCTTCTCCGTCGCTTCCCAACCAGCATACGAATTCGGCGAGCAAGGCATGCAACTGCTGTTGGAACGACTTAAAAACCGGGAAGAACAGCCGCGCCAAATCGTGCTCCCTTGCGACATATTGATGCGGGAATCCGTGGGAAGAGTATAGATTTAAATCGTTATACGCCGGGAAGGGACGCCTTCCGTTCCTTCCTTTCCTGCATTTGACGGAGGCACTCACGCGGCATCCTGAACAGAACCACACTGATCCTGTTTGCTCAGAAAAAGAAACCACATATTACGCCGCATCGTGTGCCTATGTGACTGACTGCTTAGGATAAACGCCCATGATGCGGCATTTCGTTTTGCCCACGCAATGCTTTTTTTTCGCATATTCAGACTCTCCCCAACCGGTAAGACGGCCCCACTCGCCCAATACTCAATCTCCCATAAAAATAAGAGCTCTCGACTCGCCTTTTGCTCAGTCTCCCATCCAGTCAGGGGCTCTATCTCGCCTTTTGCTCGGTCTCCCATTCAGTCAGGGGCTCC
>NZ_QYZD01000089.1:0-2652 GCF_003591545.1 Paenibacillus thiaminolyticus | reverse complement strand
GTCAAGAGTCGCTGATATGGTCAAGAGTCGCTGGTATGGGCAAGAGTCGCTGATAAGGTCAAGAGTCGCTGATAAGGTCAAGAGCCGCTGGTATGGTCAAGAGTCGCTGACATGGTCAAGAGTCGCTGATAAGGTCAAGAGCCGCTGGTATGGGCAAGAGTCGCTGGTATGGGCAAGAGTCACTGATATGGCCGAGTCGACGGCATGATCAAGAGTTGCTGGTATGCGCAAGAGTTGCTGACATGGTCAAGAGTCACTGGCATGGTCAAGAGTCGCTGATATGGGCAAAAGTCGCTGATAAGGTCAAGAGTCGCTGATAAGGTCAAGAGCCGCTGGTATGGGCAAGAGTCACTGATATGGCCGAGTCGACGGCATGATCAAGAGTTGCTGGTATGCGCAAGAGTCACTGGCAGGTTCAAGAGTCGCTGATATGGGCAAAAGTCGCTGATAAGGTCAAGAGTTGCTGATAAGGTTGGTATGGGCAAGCACTCGGCTGTGCCCAGGGTTGGGGCGCGTGGCGGTCTACTAGGCTGTTCGCGTAGGAGGCTGCTCCAGAGGACATCGGGGCGGCCCTCAATTTAAAAATGCTGCAGGCGTGCAGTAATTTTCGATGCGATCAAGGGTTTGTGGCAGGATTCCTGCAAAAGCGCAGCATTTTTCCTGTTTTTCCTTTCTTTTGGGCGATTAAGGGCTAAATTACTGCATTTTTGCAGGATTGACTTTTAACAAAAAGCAACTCAGGAGAAAATACTGCAGATTTGCAGTATTTCAGACTATTGATAATTCGGTGCTGCGTGGAACAATACGTTCTCAATGCCCGGTGGATGGGAACCTTCGCAGGACCGGGAACAGGCGCGCGTAGGGGGGCAGGTGGAAGCATGAGGCCTCGCTGCGACGACGAAGAGACATCAGAAGAAACAGCAGAAGAGCGACATAAGAAGAGACATCAGAAAGAAACAGCAGAAGAGCGACATAAGAAGAGACATTAGAAGAAACAGCAGAAGAGCGAAATAGAAGAGGCTTCAAAGGCTCAAGGGCCCCCCAGTTCCATAAGCTCGGACATGCCATAAGCCCCGTAGTTCCATAGGCTCGGACATGCCATAAGCTCCGCAGTGCCATAAGCTCCATTTCGCGAGCATGGCGGCAGAACCAGTACCAATCTGTTCAAGAGCAGTGAGCGCTGACCGCTAAATGGGCGATTTGCACATTTCGACGATTGCGCAGTGGCAGCGGATCCATGAATCTATTCGCTGTGGAAGGGGATTGGGGTATAATCATATCAAATCCTATGGAACAAGGAGCGTGGCGCATTATGACAACATGGAAGGTCGTTGTGGCCGGATGCGGCCAAATGGCCAATACGTGGATTGAGTATGCCAGGGAGCGCGAGGATACGGAGATCGTTGGCCTCGTCGATATTTGGCCGGAAGCCGCCTTGCAGATGGCGGACAGGCACGGCCTGTCGTGCGGGCTGTATTCGGATCTGCGGGAAGCGATCCGGCGCAGCGGGGCCAATCTCGTGTTCGACGTGACAACGCCGGATGCGCACCGCGCAACCTCGGGAACGGCATTGGAGATGGGCTGTCATGTGATAGCGGAAAAGCCGATGGCATCCAGCCTCACCGCGGCGATAGAGTTAGCCGAGCTGTCGCGGAAGACAGGGCTGTCCCTGTCTATTATGCAGAACCGCCGTTATTTGCGCCGGGTTCGGGCCTTCCGCGACCTGGTGCAGTCGGGCGTCATCGGCCCGATCGGCTTCGTCGGGGCGGATTTCTTCCTGGCGCCCCGGTTCGGAGGCTTCCGCGAGCAGATGGCGAGTCCGCTGATTCTGGACATGGCCATCCATACGTTTGATCAAGCGCGCTTCATCACCGGGGCGGATCCGGTATCCGTCACCTGTCATGAGTGGAATCTTCCCGGCTCCTGGTATAAAGGTCATGCCAGCGCTGTTTGCACCTTCGAGATGAGTGACGGGTCCGTGTTCAACTACCGCGGCTCCTGGAGCGCCCAGGGCTTCCCGACGTCATGGGAGGCGGCTTGGCGCGTGGCGGGAAGCCGGGGCACCGGGATATGGGACGGCGAAGACCGGATCGAAGCCGAAACGTTCAATGATGCCGGGGAAGCAATGCGGACGGAGGCATCGATGGATTGGAGCGGCCGGGAAGGGCATGCCGGCTGCCTCGATGATATCTTCGCTGCGATAGCCGAAGGCCGGCCGGCGGAGACTTGCGCCGCCGACAACGTGAAGAGCATGGCGATGGTGTTCGGCGCCATGGAAAGTTCCCGCCGGCAAGCGACGGTGCGGATGGCACCGCTGCTCCAGGAATACGCTTCCTATCGGGAACTGTAACAGAACAGTAGTGGTGCCGAGAAGCTGCGCCCGGGAGCATTAGCCAGGAAGCTGTGACCCCGAGAGGCCGGAAAGGGAAGCCTGGCACGGCTCGACGACTCGAATTCATAGGGAGTGTGGGGCATGACAAAGAAGGGAGAGACTCGGTACGAAGAAGCAATGTATGGGCTCGGAGAGCAATATGAACAAGATGAGCAATGTGAACAAGATGTGCAACATGAACAAAATGGACAACATGAGCAAGATGAGCTAGAGCGTGTCTTCAAACCTAATTTAACCATAACAAAATAGAAGCCAACGAT
>NZ_QYZD01000088.1:0-2652 GCF_003591545.1 Paenibacillus thiaminolyticus | reverse complement strand
ATATTGTGGTCATATCCAAATCGAAAATGACGGGCAGGAGTTGGATTAAGGTTCTGTTTCTAAGCCGTCAAGTTTCAAGAGCGGGAAGGAGACATGAACTCACTTGAGTGTATTACATAACGGAATCGGGTATGAAAGTCTGCGTTTCTACGGTTCCTTTCAGCCTCAACATATAGAGAAGCTTCAAATTACAAGGACCATCAACGATCATGCCTATTTAACGGTAAGCGGCATGCTGTCGGAAGAACAGGGAGCCACATGCATTGGACAGAACATGGAAGAGGAACCGATCGTTATCCGTCAATTGGATGAGCAGGGACAATCACGGAGACGATTGTTCCATGGCATCGTTACGCGACTATCTGTGCATTGCATTCGGGGCGTGTATACGTTCGAGCTGGAAGCAGCTTCACATTCGTATCAGATGGATATCCAGATAAAGAAGCGATCCTATCAGGATATTCATCGTACTTACGCTGATCTGGTCACCACGATGATTCGAAAATACAAATATGGAGATGCCATTGATACCGTAACTAACAATGCCAAACTGGGCACTTTTGTTTTACAATATGAGGAGACGGATTGGGCGTTTTTACAACGCCTAGCCTCTCGCTTTGGGTCAGTGCTCGTGCCGGAGGTAACTGCAGCGTCGCCAAAAGTTTTCTTCGGGATACCGGAAGGAAAACGGTACAAGATGGAACGGGATGTAAGTTGCCAGGTACGGAGAACGTTCCACGAGTTGGAGGCAGGAAAGCCGGGAAAACGTGCAGGATCGTATGTGACCTACGTGATCGAAAGCCTGCAATACTATGCGTTAGGAGATATCATTGCGTTACCGATTGGATCAGGAAAAGAGCTCGTTGTCGTTCGGGCAGTCACACGGCTGGAGGACGGCCTGCTGCTTACTCGTTATGATCTCCAGGCTGAACAGGATATTCGCCTTGCCCGTTATGAAAACGATCAAGCTACGGGGATTGCGCTGGCGGGTAGCGTGTTAAAGGTACATCAAGACCTGGTACAACTCCAACTGGATATCGACCCAAAGCAGGACCCGGCTAAAGCATGCTGGTTCCCGGTGGCCACTCGCTATGTAGCGGAAGAGCATAGTGGCTGGTATGATATGCCGGAGGTTGGGGAGCGGGTGGAGCTTTACTTGCCGACGAGCCGGGAACATGAAGCCTATGTCATGGATTCGCGACAGCATCGCCACGCGGCGCAAGGGGAGCCAGACGTTAAAGTATGGAGACATACGCAAGGAAGCGGCGTGGACATGTCTGAACAAGAGCTGACCCTGTCTACCTCGGGAGTATTTTCAATTACACTCCATGAAGGGAACGGCATTACCGTCAGCAGCCCGGGAGATGTGCGGATTCAAGGCGGTCACGTGAAGCTGGATGCAGGTCAGGAACTGTCGCTTACAGCGGGAAGTGCATTGTACCTCACAGGCGGAGCCAGCAGCATGGTCCTGGACGGTGAAACGGATATCAAGGCCCCGGTAGTTGAGCAAGAGGGTTCGGTAAAGGCTCCGGTGTTCGTCATGGATCTTCCTCCCGTGCCGGAGCCGCCGCTGATGAATATGAAAGACTACGAAGCAGCACAAGCCGCAGCCACGGAGGGTTCCTCCGACAACAAAGCTAAGACTCCAACTGCGAAGATCACGAGCCTAGCCGATCAAAGACAAGCGGATGGATTGCTAGGTACGGAGTCCAAGCTGCTAGGCTCCATTCCGATGATAGGAGCAGTAGCGGGAGCAGCATTAGGCGGACTTGCCGGAGCGGCGGTGAGTGTGAGTCTACTAGCAAGCGCAGCTGTTCCTGTTCGAAGTACAGGAACGAGCCGTGCTGGAGGTGCACAAGGCGGGTTGCATCCGCTGAAATATCTGGCCAGTCTGGTCATGGAAGGACTCATCAGTCAATACGAGCACGAGAAAGCCAAGGATGCCTATTATAGAAAGTGGCTGCTGGGCAAGGTATTTACAAGTGCGCGTGAGTTAGGAACACCCACATCATGGAACGATATCGCTTCTTATGTCCGACGTATGGCGCAGTCTGCGAATGAGTTGGAGCAGGCCTATCATCAGATTCCGTCCGATCTGAGACAACGCTGGAGGGCGAATTACGAGCGTTACATGGCCGAGCAGCCGAAGCTGAAGCCGGAGCAAGAACCATCCAAGTCGTGGCTGGCTATTCTGGGCGAAGCCCAGCTCATGGAAGCGGAAGCCAGACTCGCGATGGGTCAGCAGATGGCGGACGGGGTGATGTATGCCGCAGATGTCGGTGGAGAAGTTGTAAAAGGAGCAGGAACGGCCGTTTTAGAAGATTTGACGTTAGACTTCCCACCCCTAAAAAAGGAATATACTTCAAATCATCCGAAGGCACGTAAAACAGGGGAAGTGATCGGGCACCTCATCACAACGGTAGCCGGAGTATTAGAAATGGGTGGCGCTGTATTGGGAGGAGGCGCTGGTGTTACGTTATCAGGTACGGGAGTATTATCACCTGTAGGCGTAGCTGTTACTGCAGAATCCGTCGCTTTAGCAGGACATGGAGCAGGAGTAACGTATCAAGGTTTATCTAATACTGGTGAAACCCTTAATGAGCTTTATCAAATGTTTAAAAGCGGAGGGTCAAATAGTCCAACGCCGAAAAA
>NZ_QYZD01000087.1:0-2768 GCF_003591545.1 Paenibacillus thiaminolyticus | reverse complement strand
CTGCAGGCCGGCATCTGCTTAGAGACAGGGCCGCTCGTGAAGCTGGGCTTATTCCAGTGCGGTGATGGCGATCATTTGCTCATGGCGATTCACCACCTCGTCGTGGATGGCATCTCTTGGCGCATTTTGCTCGAGGATCTCGCCGAAGCGTACGGGCATGCTGTGCAGGGGCAGGACATTCGACTGCCGCTGAAAACCGATTCATTCCAACTCTGGTCGCAACAGCTGACTGCTTATGCTTCAAGTCCGGCTATGGAGGCGGAACGCGAATATTGGAGCCAGATGGCGGGACGGGAACAAATGCCATTGCCGAAGGATAACGATCAAGGCGGAGACGCGGTCGAAAACAGCGCAACGTTGACCTTGCAATGGTCCCGGCGCGAAACGAAGCAGTTATTAACTCAAACGAACCGGGCATACGGGACGGAGATTAACGATCTGCTGCTGACCGCATTGGGGATGGCGATTCAGGAGTGGACAGGAAGCGAGCAGGTGGCCGTCATGCTGGAAGGCCACGGCAGGGAATCCATCCTGCCGGATGTGGACGTCAGCCGGACGGTAGGCTGGTTCACGAGTGCGTATCCGGTCATGCTGGACATGAAAGCGGATCTGGATCTGCCGCGGCGTATCAAGCTGGTCAAGGAAACACTAAGAAGCATCCCGCATAAAGGCGTCGGCTACGGCATTTTACGTTATTTGACCTCATCGAATATTCAAGCAGCCGACCCTGAAATTTCGTTTAACTATTTGGGGCAGTTCGACCAGGATTTGCAGAACAGCGAGCTACAGATCTCGCCGCTTTTGTCCGGGGATGCGGTAAGCCGCAGGCAAAAAAGGGCAGCCACGCTCGATTTCAACGGCATGATCGCCGGGGGAACGTTAACTTTGAATCTGAGCTATAGCGCCGATCAGTATTTCAAGAAAACGATGCAGCGGCTGGCCAAGCGGCTGAAGCATCATTTGCAGGAAGTGATTCGTCACTGTGCGGCAAAAGAAAGCGTGGAGCTGACGCCTAGCGATGTGCTGCAGCAGGGCATGACGATTGAGGAACTGGAAGTACTGGTTCAGCGGAACCGGCCTGTCGGGGACGTCGAGAATGTATATGCCCTGACGCCTATGCAGCAGGGGATGCTGTTCCACAGCCGCCTGGATCCTCAGTCGGGCGCTTACGTGAACCAAATGCTCATTTCGCTGCAGGGAGAATTGGATCCAGCCGCATTGGAACGCAGCTGGAATACGGTCATCCAGCGGCATGCGGTACTGCGGACGAGCGTAGACAGCGGTTGGCGGGATCAGCCGCTGCAGGTAGTCTACCGAACCCGTACCTTGAAGATTGCTTATGCAGATCTATCGATGAAGAGTGCGGCAGAGCAGGAGCGGGAACTGGCCTTGCTCAAGGAAAAAGATCGCAAGAGAGGGTTTAGGGTAGAGTCGGACGGCTTGATGCGCGTAGCGGTCATGCGTACGGGGCCGGAGTCGCATCAACTGCTGTGGAGCTTCCACCATATTTTGATGGATGGATGGTGCCTGCCGCTGGTGGTCAAGGAAGTCCTCGAAGTGTACGCGGCCTTGTGCAAGGAAGAGGAGCTGCAATTGGCGCGCGTAACCGAGTATAGCGAGTATATTCGCTGGCTGTCCGAGCAGGACGGGCAAGCGGCCGCGAAGTATTGGGCAGACATGCTTGCGGGCTTCGAACAAATGTCAGAGTTGCCAAGAAGACGGAAGCGCCAAGCGCAGGGATATGAAGCAAGGCGCGTGACCTGCTCGCTGGGTCGAAAGTTGACCGAACGGATCAGCCAAGCAGCGCGAGAGCAGGGAGTGACGGTGAATACCTTGCTGCAGACGGCATGGGGACTGCTGTTGCATAAATACAGCGGGACGCACGATGCGGTATTCGGCAGCGTGGTGTCCGGCAGACCGGCGGAGCTTCCTGGCGTGGAAGGGATGATCGGGCTGTTCATCAATACGATTCCGGTCAGGGTAAAATGCGAGGCTGGGGATACGGTAGCCCGCGTGCTGGAGCATGTTCAAGAGCAAGCGCTGGCGTCCCAAGCCCACGACTATTATCCGCTGCATGAAATCCAAGCCCAAAGCTCGAAGAACCGGGAGCTGTTCAACCACATTCTCGTGTTCGAGAACTACCCAGTGGAGGAGCAAGCGGGCTCGCTGGGGGATGCGGCCGGACTGAACATTACCGGAGTTCAAGCGGAAGAGCAAACCAACTATGACTTGAATGTGATGATTTTGCCTGGGGAAGAGATGACGCTTCATTTTGACTACAATGCGCAGGTGTATGAACGAGAAGGAATGGAGCGTCTGCAAAGGCATCTGCTGCACATCGCGGAGCAGATTGCGGCCGACTCGAGCATCCCGGTTCAGGAACTGGAGCTGCTGATAACGGCGGAGAGGGAACGGTTGCTCCTGCAATTCAACGATACGCAGGCAGCAATTCCGGAAGAGGCAAGCATTCCTTCGCTGTTCGAGCGGCAGGCCACGAAGACGCCGGATCGTCCGGCGGTCGTGTGCGCAGACCAGCGTCTGACCTACCGGGAGCTGGAGGAGCAGGCCAACCGCATCGCCCAATGGCTGCGGGCGCACGGCGTGGCGGTGGAAGACCGCGTAGGCGTACTGATGAACCGTTCACCGCGGCTCATCGCCGGGCTGCTGGGGATTTTGAAAGCCGGTGCCGCTTACGTGCCGATCGACCCTATTCTACCTAAGGAACGCATGGAGGCGATGCTCCGGGATTCCGGGATGCAAGTAATGCT
>NZ_QYZD01000086.1:0-2927 GCF_003591545.1 Paenibacillus thiaminolyticus | reverse complement strand
TCTTCGATTCAGCGTCAAGCACTTTTTTTAAAATCTTTTTTCGCTTCAGGCGGCTCATGCCGCTCTGCCGAAGACAGGAATCTAAATATAACATGCTCGAATAACAAAAGCAACCCCTAAATTAACTTTCTACTCACTGTTCTTACCAAGCTTGTCGGCGACATTTTCCTTATCAAGAAATCAAGTATACGCCGGTGTACACGCCGCCGAACCGGGCGGTGGCCCGGCGGCATGCTCTCTAATCATCGCTGCTGGATGCCCGGCCTCCCTCTAGGCGCTCCATTTGCCGCCGTATCCGTTCCGCTTCGTCCTCCATGTTCAAACGGGAATAGCACAGCTCCATCATCTTCAGATCGGAGAGCACTGGATGATCGATTTTCTTCAAATAATAAAGTGCCTTCTTCTCATCTCCCGAAGCATCCTTCGTCGTTCCGAACATTTCCATGCGGGCAAGTACCCGCAATGCATGCCGCTTATTGCCTTCCTCCATGTAAGCTCGCTTGGCTGACTCATACTCCGCCTGCAAAACGTATTGATCTCCGTCGGACAGCGGCCCGTCCGGAATGCGAATGAGCGGCAGTTCCCTTTGGTCGACGATCGCGTATAGCCGGGAGCTGCTAATTTTCCTGTCCTGATCGTCATAGGCATCGACGCTCCACACATACTGAGCGCCAGGGTATCCGATCCCGAGCAAATAAGAAGGATAAATCCAGACGCCCTCATCGGGCGACCAATTCATTCCGCCGCCGACGGCACCATACTCTCTCAGCTCCGATAGACGGTACGTAGCTTCCGTCCCTGCATGCTTTCCTGGAAGCACATGGGTGGCAGCCCCCCGGGATTTGCCGGTGCGAGACTGATGCGGCTCCATCCATTGCACCACATAATAGGCTGCGCCCGGATAAGCTTCCCACCGCATCGTAATCGCATCGCCATCCACGGTGACAGGACCTTGCGGCTCGAGGACGGTAAGATTCGGATTCAACTGTATGACAATCCCTTCCACAGATTGCCCGTGCTTCAAGACGATGCTGTCCGGCGAAGTCTCTGCGTACGTATAGTAATCCAGTTCCCGAAGCGGAGCTCCAATTTCGATATCATACGTCTGTTCCGGCACCTGATAAAAACGGAATTCCCCGTTCTCATCTGTCATTGCCATTGGATAAATATCCGGGCGGGGTGGAGAGTACCATGAATTCGCATCCGCCTGTCGAAGCACGACGATAGCCCCTTCCAGCGGCTGTTGCCCTCGTATAACGGTGCCGCTCAGCATCGGCTTCTCTCCTGGCTTGGGTACTCTTGATTCCAGCAGCATCAATTGATCGCGGTATAGATGATCCCACGTGTCGCTGCGGCTCAAGTCCTTGTACACCCGCTCTGCTTCATCCCATCGTTTCTCCAGCATATAGATATTGCCCAGCCGGCTCCGAACGAGCGAAGCATTCGCATGATCGGGGTAGTCGCGAAGGAATTGCTCGGACTGCTGCTTCATCTCCCCCACAGACATCTCCCTGTCTTCCGAACCTTCGGTCGAAAAAGAGGAACTATTCTTGCCGATATACAACAAATTCTCACGTGCGGGAAGATGGCTGCCCATAAGCGCAAAATACCTTTCATTGGCCGTATCGTCCCCGTGCCCAAGAAATGATAACCAAAAACCATGGGGCTCTGCCGCTATCCTCGGCACAATCCAGGACAATCCCGACAAAGCGGCCAGCACAGCCAAGATGATGGTGAGATGCCGCACTTTTAACCGGATCACTCTCTCCCCTCCTTCTCCAGCAGCGAAGCTCGAATATAAATGCCGCCAACGGAGACGAAGCTGTCTTCTGACACGGCCGCCTCATCCCGGATCACCCGATCCGGCTTGCCTGTTACCCCGGACTGAAGCAGCGGAGAGAATACAAGAAGCAGCGACAGGAACAGGCCCGGAATCGCCAAGCGCAACGGAATCCGGATTTCTCGCTCCCACAGGGAAGGATTCGCATGAGCGATCACCTCTTGCTTCATTTTCTCGTCAAATGCCACCTGCTTCATCTCTTGCTGCAGCGCCTCGCGCCAACGCTCATTCATGCTCCCACCCGCTTTCCTTCAATATTCGCTCAAGCTTACGGCGTGCACGCGACAGTCTGCTCTTCACCGTCCCTACAGGCTGTCCTAGTACGGCGCTAATGTCGGCAATGGGCCAATCTTGAAAATAATGAAGCACGATGATCTCCCGCTCTGCATAAGACAGCTTCTGGATGCACTCCCGCAATGTAAGACGCAGCGCCACCGAATCCGTGGTTCCGATGGAGGAGATTTCGTCCCGCCACGGCTGCTCCCTGAAGAATAGCCGCTTCCATGACGGGCTTCCGCATCTGGGCCCGGCACAGATTCACCGTAATCTTCATTATCCATGCTCGGAGGCGGCCGTTCTCCGACTTCTGATGAATTCGGCGGAACACGATCCAGAACACTTCCTGGCTGATATCCTCGGCACCATGCTGATCACCAAGCAGCAAGACAGCCGTCCGCATGACGTCGTTACCGTACGCATCCATGAGCGAACGCAGCGCCTCGCGGTCACCGCCGCGCAACCTGTTCACCCATTCCTGTTCGGCGTTCATCTTCTCCCCCCAGTGGCTCTCTATATAGATAGATGCGATCAAGCGGCTGCAGGGTTGCATTTCCATCATATAAAAAGCGGCATTCCGAAAAAATTCCGTGCTTCCAGGTCGATACGACAGCCACTAAACCGAAGGCGATTACTTGTGTGAAGTGAATCCTGAACCTACTTGGGCAACAGTCCAACAGATCGGTAACCGCAGAGCTAAGCCTAGGGCCACTTATTAGTCCTTGCTTGCCGGACCCTACGCACACTCTCCCCCTCGCTCCCTCTAGAGGCAGCACATTTCTCTTGCATACTCGCTTATTCGCAGGATTTC
>NZ_QYZD01000085.1:0-2936 GCF_003591545.1 Paenibacillus thiaminolyticus | reverse complement strand
TGCCTGCATCATAGGCTCCAAGCGGATATTGTGACGTATACGGAACTTCCCCGGCTAACTCTACTTTCTGTTTCCCGATTTCATATTGGTAGATTTGCGAGACAACCTGATCCTCCTTGGACACAGCACAAAGCCAAAACATTTTACGTTTCCTTCTCATGTTATCCACATCTCCTATCCACGAATGATAAAAAAGGAGGGAGGCCCCTCCTTAAGCTATTTCCAATAATGATATCTTCCTGGGAAACTTGTATTTTTATCCTCTTTCTCGCCGAACTCTTCCAGTGTTGTCCGAAATACGTCCAGAACAGCATCGGGGAGAGTACCAATTTTTAAGGAATGTTCTAACTTATCATTGATTAGGAAGATAAGGAGCCCAAAACAGAAACCTGATAGATCGTAAACTTACGAGAGTTATTTTCGTAATTAACTTGCTGAATAACAGTTATGACTTCTTCTGGAGTTGAGATGGATTGGAAAGATCGATAAGAGCATGGTCGACTTGTTCATGCAATCTTTTGCTTTCTTTGTGGAGTACAAATCTTTTACCGAGTTGGCGGCTTTTTTTCTGCCATTTAGTACTCAACAGACCTGTTTCGAAGAGTATCTTTGCTTACCCCCTTCAGCTAAGGAATATTAAGTAGCACTTTGCGTAGGAGTTCATGAGGAGGGTGGTCATTTGATTTCAAGAGTGGATTGATACACCTTATTCATCCCTTGCCTTCTCGACCCGACGTTTGGCCGAAGAAATAGAAGCATCAATCAGAGAAATGACGAGAACAAATCCAATCTTAGAAAGAAATGAGAAATGAACCGAGGTCATCATTTCATCAATCGTATGAATAGCAGCAAAATCGAGTAAAATTCTTAAAATGAAGGCATGCCGCTTCTTAACGGTACGCCCGGTACTATGGTAATACCGAAACTTACAAAAGGTCACAGCAATATTGACAACAGCATCTGCAGCAAATGACAAACCAAAAAATATGAATATCGATGTCCATGATTCGTATTCGACCCCTAATATTTCGAAAAGGCCAATATTAAAAAAGAGGAAAAAACCAATTATTCCAATCAGTATAATAATCAGCAACACGCTTACAATAACGATGGGAATTATTTTTTCCATGACTACCTGATTTCTATTTGAATTTTGTTTTATGCAGTTGCAACCAAATAGTTAACACAGCTTGACTAAGAATGCCCGTTCTGTAGAGGGATGCTAGTACTAGATGTCAAGGCACACTTAATACCTTCATCCATCCTTTATTTCTACTTAGTGTTATCTGTTAGCGTGACGACTTTCAAGTTTATTTCATCATTTGATTGTTCTTGCCAAACCACATCATCATTGCGGAT
Source organism: Paenibacillus thiaminolyticus (assembly GCF_003591545.1). Lineage (GTDB taxonomy): Bacteria > Bacillota > Bacilli > Paenibacillales > Paenibacillaceae > Paenibacillus_B > Paenibacillus_B thiaminolyticus_A. The sequence continues at coordinate 1,577 of NZ_QYZD01000085.1, read as the reverse complement.
GTATGGCAACATTGCTTTTGTATGATTTAATTTCATTATCACTTTATTATTGATGTTATAGCTGAAAATATCGGATTTATTTTGCCATACAACGTGGTTCTTACCAATGCCATAAAAAAATATTTCCCCTTGGAAAATTAATTTATTACTCTCCTTATCGATATCTTGAATAAATAAGCGATTTCCTTCTTGCCAAGTTACATATTGATTATTTGCCTTCGGATAATTTGCTGGAGTGGCAGTAACAATACTTTTCACGACTTTATTTTCATTTATTGAGTAAAGTTTGATTTCCTTTTCATTATTCCATATCACATAATTATCGGTTACAAAAGGAAGAGCTTTGGGATAGTCTGTTGTTGCTATTCTTGAAATCTTCTCTTTACCCACTGAAGAAAGGTAAATTCCTTTTAAGTTATGACGGTGCTCATTCAACTCATTACTAGTCCATACCAGATAACCATTGTTAGAAAGTGATAAGCGTGGCAGTTCAGAACTTTCTCCGGACAAGTGATTTTGAGCTGCATCTATTTTTATTATTTTCCCGCTTGAAAAGGAGTATGCATAAATAACCCAGTCCTTGCCAAGCGGGTCATTCCAATCTGACCAACATATCCACTCATTATTTACTTGGGTTTCATCGGTCTGGCCACGTTGTTGAGAAGTTGCAATTTTCTTTATTGATTTATCCTCAATGTCGTACAGATAAATACCGTGTAATAAATGAATTGAGCCTTTATTTAATTCGTTATGATTACCTCCGGACCAAACGACCTTATTTTTATAAATATCTTGTTGTGCAACATTCGTATTTCCCGTTTTTATCCCAATGCTTCCTTTATCGAATTCAGTAATAATTTGATTGTTTTGTTGGGTTTCTTTGGATAGGTTATGTACATTCTGTTTTTCAGAAGTTTCAATTCCTGTACATCCGCAAAAAACAATAAACAGTGAGATTGTTAACAGAGAATAAACTATCCTCACGATTGATGTCCCCCTCTTTAAGGAATTAACCTGGAAAAATCATCTATCCCATACTATGGGCATGTTTATTTCAATTCTATTCTTCGCTTGCATTTGCAAATAAGAAGATGAAATAACGCCTTGATTATCAATAAAAGGCACCCTGGTGCTTTGCCTGAAAAACTTGAATCCTGCACAGGAAGTAGCCGCTGGCAGCATGAGATAACTATCCAGTTGCTAAATTGCAGCCGTGCACCAAAATTGCATGATAGATCGTAAACTTGCAGAGCGTTATCTAACTTTGCTGAATAACAGTAATCAGGACAATAAGCAGCAACACATTTACAATAACGACGGGAATTATTTCTTCCATGATTACTTTATTACTTTTCATTTTTCACCTCTAAATTATATGACTACGGCTAATAAATGAAGAAGCCAACTCCCTAAAGTTGGCTTCTTCCTGGCGGATCTTACTGTAAGATAGAAAAGCAGGACAAAGAGCCAATATATCATTTCTCGTTCCACCTTCGTACAGGCTGCGATAACATCGCTCGGTCTTGTTGATTACCGACATTATTCCCCCATGATCGTAAAGTTGTTAATGGCTCCAT
>NZ_QYZD01000084.1:0-3430 GCF_003591545.1 Paenibacillus thiaminolyticus | reverse complement strand
CCGATGGTACTTGGACCGCAGGGTCCTGGGAGAGTAGGACGTTGCCAAGCAGACAGAGATGCGAGCGTGGATTTGCCGTTGCAGATTCACGCAGCGCAGAGCTGTTCCTTACTGTTCCCTGATAGCTCAGTTGGTAGAGCACTCGGCTGTTAACCGAGTTGTCACAGGTTCGAGTCCTGTTCGGGGAGCCATCTTGCTCTCATAGCTCAGTAGGTAGAGTGCATCCATGGTAAGGATGAGGTCACCGGTTCGATCCCGGTTGAGAGCTCCAGTACTTTTTTACAAATTATAGACAAGCTATCCTGAGGCCCGTTGGTCAAGCGGTTAAGACACTGCCCTTTCACGGCGGTAACACGGGTTCGAATCCCGTACGGGTCACCACTTCTTGGACGCTTAGCTCAGCTGGGAGAGCATCTGCCTTACAAGCAGAGGGTCGGCGGTTCGATCCCGTCAGCGTCCACCATCTTTTGCCGGTGTAGCTCAGTTGGTAGAGCGGCTGACTTGTAATCAGTAGGTCGTGGGTTCGACTCCTATCGCCGGCACCATGACATCACATATGAACATCGTTGGGGATTAGCCAAGCGGTAAGGCAACGGACTTTGACTCCGTCATGCATAGGTTCGAATCCTATATCCCCAGCCATTTATGAGAGCCATTAGCTCAGTTGGTAGAGCACCTGACTTTTAATCAGGGTGTCGAAGGTTCGAGTCCTTCATGGCTCACCAGTAATTTATAGGATGCGCGTGTGGCGGAATTGGCAGACGCACTAGACTTAGGATCTAGCGGGCAACCGTGGGGGTTCAAGTCCCTCCACGCGCACCAGTATCATGAAACCCTTGTCGGACAAGGGTTTTTTGTTATTTTAGGGAGATGCATCGAAGCTGTTGCATCATGTGTGCTAACACGTTTGTTAACGATAACATATACGAGCCGATTACGCGCGCATAGGCGGCCGTGGTGTTGTGTTGGATAGATTGGTGAAGTCTTCGGGGAAATAGCTTATACGAAAAGTTGAAAACAAAAAGACGACTGTAATTAGGTATATATCCCTGATTACAGTCGTCCTGAAGTAACTATACGTTTTTTCGACGAATTGTTGTTATAGTAACAATAATTATCAGCACAACACTTAAGGTCGTAACATCAAAGAGCGAGAAATTAGTTGAGTTGCTTATAAACAGGTAAAGCGCACCAACTACAGTTATAACTAATAACAATTTCGCACTTATAACATTGGGTTTCTTTGAGCGTTTAAAGATCACTACAACAACCCCTACAGCAATTAGTGCATAAAAAAGGAGAAGAGCAGTAACACTTAATATTGGCGATACGTTAGCAAGCAAGGAATCACACCCCCAGAAGTATGGGCAACTCATTGTTACAGCTGGCGAAGAGTCTGAAATTCCAAAAGCAAGCATGTACCCATTCTTATTTGAACATATAGGGGAACCAGATAAAATACTTGTAAAGGAAAGTTCGCTAAAAATCTGGTTTCCTCATTTTCTATATGTTTTGGAATATCGAGAGTATACCTGGTTTCTGGTTTGAAAAATATGAACCAATTAATTAAAGCCCCGGATTATTCCGAGGCTTTATTTTGATCATTTGTTTCTATATTGTCTTATCTTAAACTGGAAGTCCATCTTATGGCCGTCTTTAGTATTAATGGATACTTCCCATTTTTCATTAATAATGCCGCCCAAGACCCCAACTGTCTCTGTTTTTTGTTGGCCTGAAGGTATCGGAATGTCTACAGCATAAGTTCTTCCATCTTTCATTAACGTCATGTACACAGTTCCTGGACCATCGTTTTTTACATAAATATCCATAATTCTTCCAGCATGGATGTTTGCAGTAAATGATCTCTGGAAGGAATCGTACCCAACGTGATGAACATCTCCTGGTTCGTAATCGTTTTCGATTGAAAGAGTTTCTGATTGAGTTGGTGCAATTCTAGTTGAATCAGGCGCAGCAGAAGCGAACCCGGTAAACGTTGACAGCATCAGCACTGTTGAAATGACGACTAACGATTTTTTCATAGTAACCTCCTTGGAAATAGGTGGTGGTAATAATACATTCCTATTATACCATATATACCCACTAATTTGTGTTGTCGATGAGTCCCCACTTGTGACGAAGACCCGAACTATTCGGAGCTTTACTTGTAAACACTAATTAGGTACAATTTTTAAAAGACATATTAATAGGAAGTAACACGTTTTAGCTGATGTAATGAGTTGCTAACCATGCTAACGGATTTGTTAACGAACAGGTAAAAACAGAGAAGAATAAAAACCTGTGGATAACCGAAAAATCTTTATATATCAATACTTAGGCGAAACGAGTGAAACACATCCCCTAGACTTAGGATCTAGCGGGCAACCGTGGGGGTTCAAGTCCCTTTACGCGCACTAGTATCATGAAACCCTTGTTTTTTGTTTTATTTATGAAGAGAATGCGTTCGAGATGGGATGTCAAGAGGAGAATGGGTGTCTCGAGAACAGCAGCCAAGTTGGATTGATACGTTCCGGATTTGCAATCTGCATGGGAGGGAGCGTGTTGCCCTGTCTGAACGGGTCGGGGGTGCTCTGACGAAGGAGGAGCTGCTTACCGAAGCAAGAATCCGACATCTGCTGCGGGAGGCGAAGCACCTGTACCGTTGTGTGGACGAGAAGGTGGCTGCTTCGCTCTTTATGAAGCGGTATGCGCATCCGCTTGCAGGGGGAGTAATGCATACTTTCTCCAGGCTGGGACAGCTGCTGGATCCGGACAAATGGTCCTTTACCCTTACAATTGACGCATCCGGGGATATCGATGTAACCGGTGAGGTGGAGCTTGAACCCTATAGGGCGGAAGGCCGAAAGCTCGCCCGGGATCGGCAACTAGAGCTTTTGTTCAAGGGGCACATCAACCGGGTGTTTCAACTGATGAAGCAGGTGTCCGGCATTTCCATTAAGGTGCTATGGGCTAACGTAGCCAACGTACTGGAGCACTATTACGATCTTTGGGCCGCAGAGGAGCATGCAACGGAGCAGGAACGGCTTTTGCAGGAACATAGGGATTGGATACTGCATGAGGCTGCAGGGGCCTTATACGGCGAATATGAAGCTATTCCGCTGGCATTTGCCTATACGGTCATTCCGAATCCTGCTCAGGAGAGCAAAATTTTGAGGATTCGGGAAGTGTGCTGACTCAAGTTCCGCAGCGAATCAGGGCTTCATTGCACGACCTGTCCTCATATTACGGAGCGGCAGCGCGCCGATATTTGGAAATTGCACCAAGAACAAAAAAATATAAAATTCATATTGCATTTGTATTTGTTTTATGATATATTATTACTTGTCGCTTCTGATAAAACTTGATGAAGAGACAAGCTGCGGACATAGCTCAGTGGTAGAGTATCGCCTTGCCAAGGCGAGGGTCGCGGGTT
>NZ_QYZD01000083.1:0-3671 GCF_003591545.1 Paenibacillus thiaminolyticus | reverse complement strand
AGAACGAGTACCACCTGCTCGGGGAGCATGTCGCGGTGCTGGGGCGAGACCGGACGGAGTATGCGCCGTACGGCTAGTTCCTTGTCGATGTCCAGACGAAGCTGAACTTGTTCGCCCTGGACGGCCAACACTTCGCCTTCCAACGACAGACCGGTCAGCCTCGGGTTCAACAGCCGCTCCTGACGAATACCCTCCCGCCGCGACAGCCGATATGTATAGACGAACTGCCCCCGGTCCATCCGGGCCGACACCTCGCTGACCACAAGCCGCTTGTTGCGGAACATCACATCGTCCCCGATCGCGTAACGCGCTCCGCTGTCGATCTCGCAATGGTAGAAATCCGCCGGATGCAGACCGGCTACGACGAACAGCCAAGAGCGTGTAAACGAGGAAGTACGGCGTCGTGAGGTGTGATTCGTCTCTTTCCAAAGCGGGATTCTGTATACCGATTACTTGGAACCTTGCTAAGGGAGATAGATGAAAAATGGACCAATGGCCGAAAGTATCTGGATATGACGGATGATTTGGAGTGGCGAAAAACGAACGTAAAATCCAATCCAAAATTGTGCGATTTAGAGGAACGAGTTGGCAAATAGCTAGATTGTTGCGGATAATAAGTCCTGACAATATTAATGGTCGGGTTATCTTGCGACTTAGTTGCAATGGCTTAGACAGATTTTCTATCGGGGCGGCGTATTCTACAGTTACGTAGCATTTTGAAAATCCTGAAAGAAAGCGAAGACAACAAAAAACAGGTCAGATTTCTGACCATAATTGACCTGTTCGATGTAACCGGATTGGGTTATTTAGGGTATAAAATTCAAGCATTTCTTTGCCTATAAAAAATGACGAAATCTTCTTACGGGTATTACAGGGGTTAGATGTGGTATTGGTTGAATGGTGGGTTCATTCGGCACTGGGAAGCCCCCACATGATCAAGGTTATTTCACATCATGTTACCACAGAGGGTATCATATTATACTTTATGTCCGTAAAAATACTTCTGTCCCTTCTCCCAATTTTTCTTTGAAAGTCCTTCGACATAATTAATAAAACCTTTATAGTTGTCTGGATTTATTACAGTGTAATAATCGCCTGGCACTTTCTCCCCAGACCAAATCGATAATAGGGAAGGAATTAACTCCATTTCAAGTGCATGTCCGTTGTTTGCAGCAATCATAACTCTTTCAATTAATTTTTTGGCTAATTCACCAGGAAATGAAAGTTTCTGATTATAGTAATACTTTTCCAGATCATGGCCGTTAATGTATTCCAAATAATATTGACCAATCTCTTCCACAGATGAATCTTCACCTAAATGCTCTTCAAAATCAATAAAAGCATCTATAGAATCCCTTATAATGGTTGACGTATCATTAATTTCATCCCAATCTTCAAGTAATGTTAAAAGATATGGAACTATTTCGAGAGAAAGCGTTGAAACTGCCGCTGACGCAAATGTATTAACCGCATCTTCTGTAGCTTTTTCTAAAAACCGAAGATTGTTGGAGTCTCTTAAGTCTTCATGGGTACAAATTGAGCAAAATATCCGAATACAAAGATTTAATACTGCTTCATCTTCAGAATGATTTAACAAGTGAATTAAGAATGTTTTTTGTGTAAAATCTCCTAACTTGAAAAGTTCTACGAGTTGGAGTATAACATCTTGTTCCGTCTTTGAACGTAAAATGCTCTCCTTAATATCCGAAATATTGGAATTTGATATCTCACCGTACCAACTGCTATTCATAAGGTTCGTATAGTTCGCCATTTTTCACAACCCTTTTATTTTTTCCTTCGTCCAGTATCCCTCTGCCATTTTAACACTTTATTTTGAAAAACAGTTACTTCAGTATGCTGAGGATTATTACCAAAGTGTATGATGCCTTTTTCATACTGATAAATTTTTAATACTTTTGCATCTTTTTTACCATATCCATTTTGATGGTAAAAATCCAAGTCAAGACCATCAAGTTTTTTTTCCTGGCCGCAAATTCACGGCAGATGCGCCAAATTAAAAGTGGGTTACGGATGTGACGGAATTCAAGTACGGCAATGGCCAAAAAGCGTATTTAAGCGCTATTCTCGACCTTCATGATAAATCCATCGTCTCTTATGTATTCGGGCGTTCCAATAACATCCTCTTGTATTTCAGACGTTGAAACGGGCCTTGCAAAAAGCACCAGGAAGCAAGCCCATGCTTCATAGCGACCGGGGTTTCCAATATACCTCCCTGGACTTCAAGAAGCTCTTGGATGACAACGAAATGACTCAGAGTATGTCCCGTGTTGGACGATGCATCGATAACGGTCCAATGGAATCTTTCTGGGGAACTCTAAAATGCGAGAAGTATTATTTACATACCTACCATACCTTTGAGGAGCTCGAGAGGGACATCAAGCCTACATCCACTTTTACAATTACGAACGATTACAAGCAAAACTAAACGGCCTTAGTCCGATGGAATTCAGGACCAAAGCCGCTTAATTGATTTTTATTTTTTGTTCTGTCTACTTGACGGGGTTCAGTTCAAGACCTGGGTAGCCCTTAATGTTTTTTATTCAGCTAACATTGTTAGAAATTCTTCAAAACTATCTGCAACATGATAGCTCACCGGGTCAAATTCTCCAGAATTTGCATGATCCCACACACAAACTTTTGGATTATTTCTAGATTCACGAAAATCTAAGCATAGAAAATCACCAGCAAATAGAACAGCAACTGGTAATAATGCAACTCCTACCAAATCTTCATCATCAATTAGTCTCTCATCAAGCTGAGATTTTGTAGCGTCAATATCAAATATTCCAAACTCATTTTTTGTTGGATCCTCAAGAATGCATAAAAATCTAGTAATTGCATAGCTACGATCATTACAAATAAACGAACGAATTTCTGGAATACCTCCATTATTTATTTTAATAAATTCTTTATACTCTAATGGCAATTCTACTCTCCAAAAACCTTCTTCTTTGGATATTAGTTGATCAGACGGTAATGGATAAATAATTGTCTCTTTTTTTATTTTCATAATCATTTCCTCCTTCTTATTTATCTTGCGGCATCTGCCCACATTCCAGTAGATCTTCCACCATTGTGAGTTGTAATGTTATGAATTCCATAAGGAACTAATTGCATCTTCCCAGGTACTTCAGTGTGGTGCCATGTATACGATCCGTTTTCAATCAATTTTCTTATGTCTTCTGGAAGCTTATTATTCAACCAATCAAATTGCTCTGTATCACCTTTTTTCCACAAATCTTTTGGGAGGTAGTCAGTATGCACTACCACGCCGGTACTCTCAAAATCAGCAAACCCATAACGCATACCATCTACTTTTTTCACTTCAATTTTAGGTATGAGATTCAATTCCTCGGCTTTACTTTTTATCAACTTTCTTTGCTTACCAGTTAAACTATCTCCTCCATAAATACTTTTTTCCCAAGACCACCCTTTAGTATTTATTACCTCGACATAATGCTTAGCATAGTCATCAACGACTTTATCAAAAGATTTATTCCCCGATAAAAAGTCATCAATGTTTTTTAGGTGAGGTGCTCTAATACCATTAGCATTACCCTTCCCCCCGCCAGAACCACCGGAACTACTCTTCATTATATTATCAAGCTTACTCTTCAACCCGTCCAGGCTTTCCTTCAATTCCTTGCTCA
>NZ_QYZD01000082.1:0-3879 GCF_003591545.1 Paenibacillus thiaminolyticus | reverse complement strand
ATGAGCTTTATCAAATGTTTAAAAGCGGAGGGTCAAATAGTCCAACGCCGAAAAAGCCTTCCCCGCAGAAACCAAGCAAGCCCAATGGGAAGCCGCCTGAGGGGACGGGAAAAGCTGATTTCGATGTAGTATCCTTTGAAAAAACTATAGCGAAAATGAATGTAAATGAAAAAGTGGCTTTAATAAGGACGACAGCTGCCGATATAGCAAAACAGAAAAATTGGAAGAAGGATTCAAAATTAACTAAACAAAATGGTAGAGACGTCTATTTTGATTCAGAGACCGGGAATTACTATGCGTTAGATACCCAACATGGCAGGTTTGAGGTGGTCAACAAAAAAGGAAAGCATCAGGGTGAAGTGAATTTCAACTTAAACTCAACTAAACCTGCTGATAAATCTGGTGGTCACGATTTAAAAGTAAAATAAGGAGTGAGAAATAGCATGAATGACCTACTCAAAAAGACTATTGATAAGTACTATAGAAATAATGAGATATCTGATTATCTACTTAAGTGCAAAGAGAATTTTTTAATACCAACAGAGATAAAGGCGTTTGCAGAAAATAATAATATTGAAATTACTGATACGAACTATGGGGAAGTATGGCCATCCTCTAAAATCACTTTTAATTATGAAAAATATACTAAAGGGGAATTTGAAGTTATCTATAGCAGTACCTTATTGATTTCAAAACTTGCTCCAGTGCTTTATCTGCAACACGAGTTTCAAGTTGAAAACAAGGATATGAATAGTAGTACTCCAACTCTTGATGGTTTTGATACTCAACCGTATAACCGAAAGCAACAAGAGCTTGATGAATTAATTAGAACCATATTTTCTAAAAGTGGATATACCATATTATCCTTTAAGGAGATCAATGAAGTTATATTTGGACTAGAATTCAATCATGGAGTGTTATTTTTTGGATCACAAGTTACAGTAGAACACGCAATGTTTTTCGACCTTCTAGATCTTTGCCCGGAATAATATTTTGTGTGTCAATTGTCTGTGAAAATGTCACTTGTGTGATCAGGGGGCAATCAGGTGACCTATGCATAGTTATTATGCTGTGAATACATTGCATCTTGAAACGCACTGCTTTTTGTGGCACGCTTATTTCTAGTGGTCTCAGACGTGGTTTTTCACGGATGATTCGGGGCGGGTTTGCGTGGCGCGAACTCGCTTTTTTGATTCAGACGTCTTCTGCTGAGGCTTCAGGGTTTCTTTCAATTCCCAGGGCTGGCCTCGGGGCCGCAACCATACTTCTCCTGTTAAAGTCTCTCACATTTCAACCGTCGTTTTCGCATCAAGATGAAGTGAGGCAGGTTGGGCAAGGGTATAGCACTTCCCGCTGTACGAGAGGAGGGTCCCGGTCCCGAGTTGCTGATAATTTCTGAGCGTGAACACATGAGTTAAATCGACGGACGGATCAAGTTTTAGGTAAGCCGACTCCGTCATTTTCGGTTGAATAAAAAATTTGTGATTGTGCTTCTCCAATAGGCCGGACAGAGCCGCGTTCGCTTATTCCAGCATCTTGATGTTAAGAAGCCGCAGTTCGATTACCAAGTATCCTGAAACGTCTGCTACAGCCGTTCTATGCGTCCTTTGCGGTGTAATCGCCTTGATGTGCTCAATGCAAGTCAGCCATTGCTTTGCCGAAGTGGGAGAGCGGTTTGGTCTCACCAGAGTTCTTGCTTGCTTTTCATTAGGCGACCGGAAAATCGTATGCTGATCACTGTTGAACCCAAGGGGAATCCCGCATTTTTGTATTCCTTGCTCCATGACAAGGGAATAGGCTTCCCGGCATTCGTTGACGAAAGACTGCACCGACAACCGTGCACGTTGCATCGTCAATCGCAGCATTCAGCGTAAAGGACGAAAAGGACGAAAAGGACGAAGCCCGATCCTCCAACCATGCATAAGGACTTGCGTCAATCTGCCACATTATGCTGGCTTGCACGTGGCTAATGGGCTTTTCTGAGTCTGCCTCGCCGTTGCCTGGTCTGCTTAAGCCCTCTAGCTAGAAGGATGCGTCTTACGCTGAAAGCACTCAGTGTCAGCGATTCATGCTCCTGCAGAAGCTCTGCGAAGTGACAACAATTGCTCCCGTAATACTTGGTTGTGCACAGTTCAACGACTCGTTCCTTCACTTCATTGGGGGGGGCGTGGCGAGTCTGTTTTCCCCGATTCTTGTGCTTCTTTCTCAGATTGGTATTTCTTCTTTAGCCGAATGACTTGGCGTTCTGATAAACCCAGCGCTACCGATCCCTCTCTGTTCGTCATCCGTCGATCTATGATTTTCTCCACAACTAGTCCCTTCTTCATTTCTGCTTTCGTCAATGTCATTGTCTCCTGTCCCATAGTGACATTATCTCAGAACAGTTATGGGATGACATTATCATAGACGAACGACACAGCAAATGCAGAAAATTTCCTGACAGGGGGCTCATGGGAAAATGCCTCCTCATTCGTCCATTTCCCAAGAAGAAAGGTCCACCCAAAGATGGCAAGTTCAAAACGCATGCGAAGAGCCTGGAGGAACGGTTCGAAGAGTTGGAGGCGGCTATCGGGAAGCTGCTGGGGAAAATGCCGAAAGACTTGGCGGATCGTATGCCTTTCAAGGTCGCGTACAAGCAAACGGCCGGGACAAACCAAAGAGTTCCGATTATTCTCAAAAATTCAGACCATCCTATGTACTCCACAGTGGATGGTGGAAACAGTGGAAGTTCCGCGCGTCGTGCTGAGGGGACGCCAAAAGCTAAGTATACTACAAATAATTTACCGAAGGATCCTAAAGAATTAATTAATAACGGCTGGAAAGATACAACGCCAGAAGGAATGGCGAAGAATACTAGCTCGCGAGAATATATTGACCCTGTTACAGGAATGAAAGTTAGATTTGACCCTGGGAAACCAGGAGCAAATGGTTTTGAGGGTAAAGATCATTATCATATTCACAACCCAAATAGTACAGGGAAAAATGATTATTACCTTGATGTTAAGGGTAATCCGGTAGCAAAAGGCTCGAAAGCATCTCACATTATACCTTAGATTAGGAGAGAAAAATGAAACCATCAGAATTTATTAAAGCGTATACCCTTTTTGATAGTCTTGTAGAGGATTTAGAATATAATGAAGCCAAGAAGCAGTTAAGGATGACTTTAGTATTGTGTCAGTGGAAGCAATCTTTCTATGTTGAAACTGAACCAGAAATGCAGCTTGGAATATTAATTTTCTCCGATGTAACATTCTACAAAACTGAACCTCATTTATTTAATTTGGACAGTAGTGAAATACTAGAGGTCGATGTACTCCCATTTGATGGAGAAGGTGAGCGTATTAAAATAGTTCTCAATGGTTTGGACGATGTAATTGTACTAATCATTCAATCTAACGAGATTGAATGGAAAGAAATAAAAACTGTGGATGGACAATAGTTAGGAGTTTACAACGTAACAACAAGATCGTACAATACAACCAACAAACCAAACACTAAACAACTGAAACACATTATAAACTTTCAAAAGCTCTTTCCCACTAGAACCATGAGTAGGAATGAGCTTTTTTTGCATGCCCAAAATCAAAGGAGGACGAAACGAATGGCGGAACGTGAACAGGTAATGGATACATCAACTCGATCAAGGCATGATGAAAGCTCTGTTGCATAAGTACAAGGGAACAGGCAAACGAATTGAAATGATGCCGCTCACAATTCTTCTGCTGAAATCACATCTCTAACTTCAACGGCTTCCCTATCGTCTACGATCTCAATTACAAACCTATCGCTGATCTCACTGGCTTGCATTGTATAGGCTCCCGTTCATATTGTGGTCATATCCAAATCGAAAATGACGGGCAGGAGTTGGATTAAGGTTCT
>NZ_QYZD01000081.1:0-3995 GCF_003591545.1 Paenibacillus thiaminolyticus | reverse complement strand
ATTTTCCCAGTCTAATACTTTATTTTTGAGTCTATCACTTTATTTTCTCTGAACATCATCTGAGCTCTTTTATCTTTCCGAACAGCGCGAAGCGTATATGAGGAAAATGTTGCACAAGCAGCGCGAGCAGCTATCTGCAAAGATTGCAAAGGATCTCGAGGGCTTCAAAGCAAGCGGTTCTTATAAGCGGAGAATGGAAGATCAAAGGTTCCAGTAATAGTCGATCACCAATCTTGTACGGTCTGTATGCAGGTAGGGTATCTGCTACCGATACTGCCGAATTCATATATCAACTACAATACACATTCATGATAGAATGGGGCTTAACAGAGAGCGAGCATGACTTGGTGAGTTAGTTGAACTCCCTCAGCCATATGTAGGTGGGATTGAACGAGGTGAGAGAAATATTTCACTTGAAACCTTACAAAAAATAATAAATGCTTTGAAAGTTTCACCGGAAGAATTGTTTCGAAACTATGGGGATAGTGATTTGTCTCATGAATTCATTGAGATTATGGATCGAATTCAATCAAAGTTATGTAATCGAGACATTAAAGAAGTCAGAGCTATTGAGAAAATCGTCGATACATTGATCGATACAATGGATTCCTTTAAAGAATGAAGTAGGCTAATTTACAAGTAGGTTTGTGTCAATATACGCTCATTAAGGGTAACTTTGTGTCACTGTACATAAAGGTCAATCAAGGTCAAAATTACCGATACAGACTATAGTACAAAATACGGCTTTTGTGAGACAGCACTTTAAAGCTTTTGAGTAATAAAGCATAAATTGATCTCGTCGATAATAATAACAATTTGTTTCGACACTCTCTCAAACTACGATCGCTTCGTGCACAATGCCTAATGATTCTGAACTACTTTCTGGCGTCCTTAATTCTAAAATGTACCCAATAAGCCCGCGGCTGCGTCGGACTCAGCCCATCCTTTTACATACTGAACCATTTTGATTACCGAGTCTATTGCATGGCGTTTATACGTCCAAGTATCGTTTGAGTCCATTACAACCGGATGTAACCCAACGCATAGGCATTAACCTGGGCGGCAACATCATTGACGGTTTTATACAAAGGACGTCACACATCATCGTACTCCTTACGAAAAACATCATTTACATGATTATCCATAAATCATATCCCCCTATCTCTCATCATCATAACTATAATAACAGACTATTCACTTACTACGTAAACAGAATGGCAACAAGGAAGCGTTTCCCAGCCTGCCTTAAAAATGCCTTATATCCTCCTTTCTATTATTCTAAAATTTCCATCTTATGAAAAAAATTATCCCTACCTTGGCCAATTGGATTAATACACGTTTCGATATGCACCATATAATGGACAAAAGAATTTTAAAATTAAAAGGAGCACCCGGAGGTACCCCTTTCATTGCTTTAAATTATTCATTTTCTTCCTGTAAATCATTTGCTGTCTGACAAGTCCAATAAAAATAATCGTAAAGAGTAAAGATTGAATCCAATTAGTTCTGTCCTTGAATATCGTACTGTAATACGATATTCCTAACACAACTGCCAAAAGCCCCAAGTAAACATAATTCCTTATCAAAATGTTCTTTCTAAAGATAAAGTGAATCCCCAGAGCAATTGCCACGGCGTAAAACAAGAGAAAGGACATAGTTATTATTAGCGCTTCAGTCATAATTACATTCACTCCCCCTCGTTTTACCCTATTATAACATAAACTTACATAAATTACTACTCATTGATTGTCACGAATTTGTAGTGACTTCGTAGTACGGAACAGGTAACCAATGTAGATTCAGTGTCACGCCCTTCCCATTATTTTTCGCGTCGAAATCGTTGGCAACCATATTAGCCCCTGCATTATACAGGAGACCTGACAGAGCCGTCAGCCATCCCGCTGGGATAAAAACTGCAATTCCACCCAGAAGTCCTGCAACAGCTCCTGATTGTCTCATCGCATGAGCATGTACCTTTGTTTCCGAGTCATCGAACGTTATTGCAACTCCCCACCAATAAGTGTTACTGAATACGTTTGTTGAAAATTCATTAGCATTAGCTCTTATTTGTCCATTTTCCACAATTATAAAGCCTTCCTTAATTGCAATATTCAGTTGGTCTACCCCAGTTTTAAAATTCTCATAAATTTTAGGCTCAACAACTTTTTTTGCAGCAGGGTCAAGGACGAACTTGTCTTCTTTAATGCTGATGTAATTATTCATGATTGGGATTGATTCTATCACTTTTTTTGAGAACTCATCCTTTCCAATTTGAACTGTGTGCCTTTGGCTTAGCTCCCCTTGTGCTGGTTTTGGTTCTGATGCAGCAAAAGCCATTGGCGTGAATGCTGCAAACGCCATACTTACACTTAACAATGATGCGATCAACCTTTTCTTCAAACAAATCTCCTCCTTTTGTTGAGGTAAAGATATCTCTTCAAAATTGAAAGCAGACTGTGCATCATGTTTTATGCGGAGGAAAAACATTGTATGTAATGAGCACTATCTTTTTCTATTGATGGAATGAAGAGCATCCTTCCTAGTAATAACCTACCATATCTGGTGAAATATAACAAGATCAAATATTCATAATCTTTTAATCTTTTTTTGTTGAATACCTCTTACAAAGCTTCCTTTTATTCGAACTTCTTTATATATTGCCTTTTTATGTAATCCTTTTGAATCTCAAGTATATAAATATCTAGTTGTTGACTAACTCGAACTACTTCGTGATCTGTAAATTTACCTTTTTCATTTGCGATCCTGATTAATTCTTGCCTAAGTCCATTAACTTTATTTAGTGCATCATCACAGCGCACAATGGTCTCTCACCTCACATCACAGTTCTTGATAATGGGGTTATTTATAATAAGTATAATAGGGGTCGCAGGAAATACCATTAAATTCAATTGAAGGAAACGGAGGGGAAATAGCAAAAAAAAAAGAGTACCAATTAGGTACTCTTACCACGGAAAAAAGCCGTCATTATTCCCTAAAAAACGCTGCTCTCGAAGTTACCAAGGCAAAATGTCCGCATTACCAAAGGCAGACATCGTAGCTTCCCCGATAATAACAACGCTCAGAAGAGCAATGTATGTTTTGGATAAAAAACGCTTCACCGCGATCACTCCCAATTGGTTGGTTTGTAATATTCCGTAAGTTTTTTCACCGTCGGTACTGTCATCGTGATTCCCATAGTCAAATGACTTTGCATAATCAGATGAATGCACCGTTTTTCTTGACGAACATCGTCTACCCTTGAAAAATGAAATGCGCCTTCAAGTGACTCGCATACACCTCTCTCGAATTCACCAGCGGCAATGAAGTACTTTGCTCTATGATAATAATATTCAGCTAATTGTGAAATCGTGTTGGGATTCTTATTATCGATCTGTTCAGGTCTAATCGGATAAGAAAGTACTTTTTCTACTTCGGACAATCGATGTTCCTGTAAATAGATGTTCATTAATTGATTCAAAGCTGGTAAAGCTGAATGTTGGTCACACGTTTCCAATAAAGATGTAAATTGAGCTATCGCCAAATCCGTATTTCCCCTTTTGGCATTAAGCTGTGCTTTAATCAGCAGAGTATTTTCTTCAATATATGGGCCATCGAACTGTGAGTAAAGGTGAGTGTAATATTCAGACTTGTCGTAATCCCCGATCTGAAAGTATGCTCCCCTCAATATACCAAGCGCATGAACATAGTATTCATTATCAGGTTTAGCTTCCTGAATCACATGAAGGGCAAGCTCGATGCTCTTCGGATACAGAAATAAATTATAAGCGTGAATACCCAGCTTGTAGTAGAACGTAATGCGGTCTTCCGCACTCAAAAAATCTGCATACATTACGATATGCTTGTAACTATCGTATGTATCCCGCATCCGAGTAAAGTCGTCTCGCTCGATAAGATACACCTGGAATAACCCTCTAGCCAAAAAAGGCATGATTCCATGGTCGCGAGAATAGTCAACGATGACTTGATATAGGGCT
>NZ_QYZD01000080.1:0-4248 GCF_003591545.1 Paenibacillus thiaminolyticus | reverse complement strand
GCTGCTGCTCAATCAATCCAGGTCCTTCCGCATCGATTGGACGGAGGGATCGATGCTGCCGGCGCGGCGTGGCCAGTTCAGGCTGCTGCTCAATCAATCCAGGTCCTTCCGCATCGATTGGACGGAGGGATCGATGCTGCCAGCGCAGCGTGGCCAGCTCGGGCAGTTGTTCAATCAATTGTCAAAAGAAAATAAAGTACTAGACCAAGGTAGTTAATTTGACGCAGTTAAGGGCTTCGAAAATCTTAGAAAATAAAGTATTAGACTGGCAAGCCAACTCGCAGCTGGCGACGCCGGCGTGCCGATCGCGCCAAACCGGCGCTTCCGGAATACGGTCAATCAGTCTACAACTTTATTTTCCCAGTCTAATACTTTATTTTTGAGTCTATCACTTTATTTTCTCTGAACAATAAATGCGATCGACCTGGCATCTAATACGTCCTTCCGCTAATATAGCCCTTCCCCGTTCCTCATTCGTGCCATGATACAATTTCATTTTCCGTGGGACCTCACTAGTGTAATTTAGAAATGCTATGTGAGTGCCCTTGAAGTAGTAGCCGGCATACGCTTTGCACTCAGAACACTCTTTCCTGGAATTGTTAAAGCTATAATAAAAAAGACAGCCCCTATCAGGTAACTGTCTTAAAAGAAAACATTCTTTTTCCTAACTCTAATCGTTCTTGAATAAATGATTCCGGCCAATTATCAGGAAACTCATCAAGCCGATAACTTGTGATAATATCGTTATTTTCTACTTCAATTGCATAATATGGTCCATTATTACGATACTGACGTAAAACTATATTAGGAAGATTCATCATCTTAGTCGTACTCACCCTATTTTAAAGAGTAGACGTTATGGGGATAAAATAATTATAGCATAAATGGAGATAATCTGCCATTTTAAAAGACATCAAAAAAGAGAGCGTGCAGCTCTCTTTTTACCTACCTAATAAACAAATTTCTAATAATAACAATTCCAGCATTCCTCTATGTTTTGATCGGCCTTATTCTTTTTCTAACCAACTAATTTAATTAGCTTCAGTATTTTTTTACCCTTGCGAGTCTCGCTCATAATAGTAACCCTGCTTCCATCTTTTAGTGACATAGCATCCACGCGTTCTACCATTTGACCTACAGCATAAAGTTCATTTTTAATACCACCATGCTCCATTACAAACTTGTAGTATGGTTTGCCGTCTTGTACGTAAGCCTCTACATCAATAATCTTAAAAATAGGCTCATCAGTAGCTGCAACTCTATTCGGTTGTGTAGATTGCTTCGTTCTAAAAACTTGGCCATTCATCATTTCTTTCTTAACCGAGTAGTAATCTTCTTCAAAAATCCCAAACCAGCCTTTATTTTGATAATACTCTTTATAAGAGTCTGGTAGAATGCAGATGCCCTCTTTAAACGGAGAGCAATCTACTTCCAAGTTGAATTTTTTAACCAATGCAGTATAAGTAGCATTCTGATTGCGATAAGATACTACCCTTATTAACCCCTGGTACACATCAGCACTGACACCTAACATTGAAGCACATTTTTTCATACAGTCCGACGTAGCCTTCTTATACGCATCTAATCTAGCTTGCGTAGAAGGTTCGCTCTTCCCTTCTTGGACAACCATAAGAGCATCTCCAAAGTTTTGCTTCACTATCCATTCATTTTGATTATCACGAATGGATATTTGTCCAAAGATGGACACACAAAACTCATTTAGATCAACTTCCTTTTCAAGGACATTAAAGTTCCAACCATCCGGGCCTAATACTTCATTTAAACGATTTGAAGTAGCTTGAGGCGTTACACTTGCAAATCCTTTGTACGAAGATGAGTAACATTCATAAGGATAAGGGGCATTCAAAGCCTGGAATAATTTATTCATTATCTTTCCTCCTCATAAATAAAAATAGCCCGATTATGAAGAGTTTCCTCATAATACGGACTGGATATGAATATGCTTCTAAAATAACAAAAACCCCAAAAATAGAATCCTCATGGATTAGCACACGGCTAATATGATTCATTCTACCCTTAGGGTGTAATCTTGAAATCAGGCTCATATGAGCAATTGGTAATAGCATTAATTTAATGATATCACATTAAGCATATTAGTTGAACCATCTTAATGATGATGAAGTAAAAGATTTTTAAAACAAATGATTATAAAACAAAAAAAGATTATAAGTGCTTTAAAGCTAGTAAAACCCCCGTTATTAAAGGGAAAATCTCGAGAAAGAAAATATAAAACCAAGAATAAAATGAATTGAGTATGTCAAATGCAAGTATTGATTTCGTGAAAGAAATATGATTACAAGTCAAAAAGTGTAGATAATTTTGGTTTACAATCCTACATGTTAACTACATAAAACAACTTGGAATAATATTAGATATTCACAATATAATTGATTTATTAACATAACTAAACTTGGATTAATATTTTCTTGCCCATAAAAAAGCACTTTCTCTTGAAGGGAGGAACAATAGTCTTTCAGAATCAAGAGTTAGTGCAGCAAGAAAACTTATTTTGCAGCAGAAATAGCCCTCCACTTTTAGTAGTAAGAGAGCTACAAATATGATTGTAAACGGAAACGAACTGATAGCAGAGGAACATGCGATCTCTTTCGGAGAGATGGGATTATGTTCTTGGCTTGCTTCCAGATCGAATCGAGATTTTCTCCCTGGGCGATAGCTTTAATAATTTCTTCTTCATACTCTTGATATATAAATGGATCAACACGATGAGAGTATGCGAGCTGAGCTAATTCATTGAGATCGTTTACGTCCAAATGGGTGATCGAATGAGTCCCCCACTTACGTATATCGTAGTTATAGTAATGGTCTAAGGAAATATCAACTTCAAATTCATGTAAAATGCTCTTTTTAAGGTGAAGCAGCTTTTCGGATAATTTTTTCCTCGTTATCTTTGAAGTGAAGATATATTTTGCGAAATCAGCCATCCTTTTTCTTTGTTCCTCTAGTGGCAGCAGTAAAGGATTCGTAACAAATTCTTTCGCTTCCAACTCTTCTAATGTTGTTTTGATGCTGTCACCTGCGAACGTATCCGCCAACGATTTAACATATCCTACTATATTGTCTGGGAAGCTCCCTTTTTGGGAAACAAATTCTCTAAGCTGCGTTAAAACCTTGCGAATAATGGTTTTTGGATAATGGTACAAAACTTTAATTACTGAAGGAAATATATCCGTAGATGTAATCTCGCCAATATTCAACTGTTCAGATAAAAGTCGTATGATACGAGCTTGCTTTGGTAAAACCCGCTCCATGGATATCGATCGATGAAGTGTGATACTCGAATAACTGGTAGTAACCCACATCGGTTCAAGGATAAAAATTGCTTTTTCCCCACTCTTACCGTTGCTTACCACCGCTTTAGAGAAGAGTTTTTTTCCTTCGAAACTGATCTCCGCCAACGAACGAACAATGGAAACCACATGACTCCGTTGAGATTTCTTCAAAAGAGTACAAAGATCTGCATAAAGTAAGGGTTTGAAATTTGTACTGCGCTCTATCACGCGTTCAAATTTCGATCCCTTGTGATTCCCGGCTTGCGCATAGACCGCTAGAATTAACTTTTTCTCTGCCACACTCAATTTGTTGAATGTAGAGGAAAAAATAAAAGGAGGAAGAAATACAAAACGATCGATCTTCCCTGTTTCTGTTAGATATCCTTCAATTGTGATCTCTTGAAGATTATCTGTATTGGTTTGCATGCGAAAAACACCGTTCATTGATAGCTTTTCAAAAGATTCATAGAATTGGCTGTCACTGATCGGCTCAACGTTATCATCTGAGATGATTTCATATAAGGATTTCCGACTTTTAATCAGTATTTTTCCTTGATAGTCGCATACGCGGAATAAAGCGAATAGTACTTGGAAATCTGCAATGGTAATGTGATTTAAGCAGCGCTTCCGCCCACCTGCACGAAGAGAAAACCACTTCTTTTCCCGATAGTTCCGATCCATTTCAAAAAATAACTGCAACGTTTCTGCAGTGATGCGTATTCCAGGAGTCGTTTCTCCACGAAAGCCTCGAGCATTTGGCAATGTTAATTCCATCATTTGAGTATCTACACCTCCTTTCGACACCATTTCGATCTTCTTGACAATAACATTAGAAGTTGAAATATGGCAACGGGAGTAGAAAGGCTATCAAATTAGGAGTACAAAGGCTATTAGGAGTAGAAAGGATATTGATTTAGGAGCTGAAGGGATATTGATT
>NZ_QYZD01000007.1:121556-192019 GCF_003591545.1 Paenibacillus thiaminolyticus | reverse complement strand
GAAAGCCGTATGAGGGAAAACCTCACGTACGGTTTGATGAGGAGGGGCAGAAATTCTCTGCCCTTTACTCTAGCTCGCTCTCCCCTTCAAACATTGCGGCAGCCTGATGAACGAAAGCGGTGAGGTAAATCATGGGTGAAAGTTGACTTTGAAACTGGTGATAGTATGATATAAACAAAGTTTTTTAGTATACTATTTTGTGCATAGAAACATTAAATTTTAATTAAATTGATTATTTACAGGCGCCCACGTTCCAACTCTATGGAAAAAGCAACCGTACTGATGGGAACTGAAAATGATTATGTTTTTGGTTGATCGGAGTACATATGCCGTATAAAGATCCAGAGAGATGTAAAGTCCAGGGGGGGCAGAGGCTGATGAAAACTCCAAACAGATTAATCAAATTATACCAATATTTAGTAGATCATCAAGAGTGGATCACGACTCAAGAATTAGCTGTGATCATGGATTGCTCTGCCAAGACAGTCAGGAAAGATCTGGAACTTTTGAAGTCTTTCTTACCGGAGAATTGGTTTATCGTAAGCCAAAGAGGTAAAGGGGTTTACCTGCATCGGCCCGATAATCATTCGAATTTGGCTTTTGAACATCTCATCAAAGAAACCGACAAAATGCAAAATTTGATGGCCTTTTTGATTCAGAATGATTCAGGCTGTTCTTTGGTCGAAGTCAGCCGTGCGCTCTTTTATAGCGTAAGCACAGTAAGCAAATTATTAAAAATGGTGAGAAAAGAGTTGAAACAATACCATCTGCGACTAGACATGAAGCCGCTTAAAATCAATGGAGAGGAATTTCATTTACGTCAATTTTATTATGATTATTACGTAAATAAAAACTGCACGGGTTGGATTCAAAAGCAATCTTTAGATTTCATGTACACTTTTATGAAAAAGATTGAAAATGAAGGCGATTTTACTTTTTCAGATAATACGTATATACAGCTCCCGATCATGTTGTCGGTTTGGCAGAACCGGATGGCCAAAAAAAAATATATCACTGAGTTTGTTTATCCTCACTTGCTTGCGGAATTGGGGGAAACGATTGATTGGCTTCTTCCGCTTATTGAGAGGTATCTGGCGTCCTTACACATTACGTTCCCCACTCATGAACTGCATTATGGTGCAGCGCTGATCCTTGGCGCGTCCAGAATTGCACATAATCATTCAAGAAGAATCATTGTCCAACACCAATGGGATACGGTCGCGAATTCGATACGATATATACAAGAGCAAACCCAATTGCCGTTTTCGCAGGACCACATCTTAGTGCAGCAAATTCATGAATATTGTCTCTCTGCGAGGGTAAGATGGGTGACTCGAATATATAGCTACGTTAACCTGCACAAAGAAGTCATTAAAAGCAGAGAACCTGTGCTGTATCACGCGATTGTGGAAGCTGTTCAACTCTACTCCAAGTATGCGGACTCCATCAGGGAGGATGACATTGCGGATTTTACGATGTACTTCGTGGCCAGCAGGAAAGGTCATCATCTGCAATTAAAAGAAAAGACCATTTTATTGTATATGAGTGATCCCGGCGTCACGAGATATGCCATGCTGAAGCTGCTGGATCACTTAAATGGACAAATTAAAATAGTTACAACCAACCAAGCCCAAGAAATGGCCCATCTTGTTGCTCATCAATATGTAGATGTCATTATTACAACGAATAAGCATAACTATGCTCTCCTCACGAATAAGGTGCCTGTCATTCAAGTTAGTCCCTTACTCTCCAATTATGAAATTAATATGATTAAAGACACGCTGCGCCTATAGCGTGGTCATATCAATGGGATACTGTAAAGTATCCTTTTTTTTTTATTTACTGGATGGGTTGGCAATCCCTAAATCCGGTCGATGCATGATCTTGTCTCTTTATTAGAAACAAATTTTCATTACTAGTACTTTACTACCATTTATTTTGCTTCGCAACGGAAAAAATGAGGAAGTTAGCGGTTGGATGTTGCCCTAAAATAAATTAAGTCTGATTCGGCAGCATGAATAATACAGCAAATGGAATTACAGACGTTCATAGAGATGGAAGAAATGTAGCGTAGAAAGGGGGGCTCACGGTTCGGGAATAGGGTCTGAACGTTGTACCGGCAACTCATAAAAAATAAAGGAGTAGTGGAGAAATGAAGACGAAAAAAGGTATAAAGAACGGTCTCAAGAAAGGTTTCTTATTATTCGCGGCGATTCTGTTATTCGTGACGCCTGCAGTGGCATGCGCGGAAGATGCAGGCACGGAGGAAGCGCCAAGCTCCTCTGCCACTTCTACAGGAAGCATTACGATAACGTCACAAGACGCTGTAACGCCGCCGCTTGAACCAAGT
Source organism: Paenibacillus thiaminolyticus (assembly GCF_003591545.1). Taxonomy (GTDB): domain Bacteria; phylum Bacillota; class Bacilli; order Paenibacillales; family Paenibacillaceae; genus Paenibacillus_B; species Paenibacillus_B thiaminolyticus_A. The sequence goes on along the minus strand of NZ_QYZD01000007.1, from coordinate 189,669 downwards.
GTGCCGGACGGGTCTACGGGAAATGAAGGGACACTAACGATCGACAATGTCTCGCCGCTGCTTTTTGCTTCCCACACTCTATCAGGCGGAGATGTAACCTACACAACAACGACGACAAATCCAAACGTTCAAGTTACGGATATTCGCGGTACGGGAGCGGGATGGACATTGCAAGTATCGGCTACGCCTTTCAAAGATAAGAAGGAAAACTCCAAAGTGCTGAAAGGAGCCATTGTCACGCTTCCGGTTGGTACGCTAAAAACATCGTTAGATAATGTATCCACAGCCCCAACAGCGAGAGCAGTGCAATTGAGCACCGACTCAGCTACCACTGATCCGCAGAACTTGATGGTGGCGGCAGCCAACGCGGGCATGGGTACATGGGTCGATAAGTTCGACGCAAGCCAAGTGACGATTCAAGTTCCTGCCGGTAACTTGACCGGTGACTATGAATCCACATTGTACTGGAGCCTGCTGGACGCTCCGCAATAATGAGATTCAGGGGTGGTAATCGATGAAGTTGCTGAAGGTAATGGCATTAGCGATTCTCTTGACAGGGTCAGCTCCGTTAAGCTATATGGTTGTGGCGGCTGACAACAGCGCCACTTCTACCAATTCGATTCGTTTTACGGCGGATGAAGGTCCTACGGGCCCGTTAGATCCTCTGAATCCGGACAATCCCGCTCCGGGAGAACCTATCGATCCGGAAGATTCGGGGAATGGAGGCACGGGGAACAGCGGTTCATTGACGCTTGACTATGTCTCCAATATTCAGTTCGGAACTCAGAAAATCGGAAGCAGTCCGATGACGTATCATGCCAAAAATAAAAGTCCGTTCGTTCAAGTATCGGACAAACGCGGTACTGGAGAAGGATGGACGCTGAAAGCGACATCTTCCGGCTTCAAAAGCCAAGACGGCAAAACACTCGCCGGAGCCGTATTATCGTTCCGCAACGGACAAGTCAAATCGCAGTCCGGCAATGTGTCGGCTCCCCCTGTCGCCTATGATGTGGTCTTCAATAACACGGATGCGCAGTTGGTGATGGCCGCCAAAGAGGGCGCCGGCCGCGGAACCTGGATTGACGTGTTCCCGGGAACGGAGGGCAACAATACGAATGTTCAGTTACAGGTGTTGCCGGGATCGGCGGATGCGCTCACCGATTACAGCGCGGTAATTACATGGGAAGTATCTGACGCGCCGAACTAAAAGCAAATTCGAAGCGTTCGTTGAACTTGGCTGCCATCGTATAATGTAAGCCGAGTTCAACGTTACATGATTACGGTATGAACATGCGCTCCGTATGGGCGAAGTCTTTGCGGGGCAGAAAGGGAATTACGAATGAAAAAAGCTTTATTGATGCTGCTTGCTTCACTATGGATTGGATTTGGACTTGTTGCAGGCAATGATGTGGCTTTTGCCGGATCAATGAATTACTCCGTCAAGGCTAATATTCCCGAGAATCAAATCAACCATAATCTGACCTATTTTGACTTGAAGATGGAGCCTGGTTCCACACAGATGATATCGCTAACCGTGAAAAACGGATCAGCCGAAGCAATCGAGTTGATGATTGAACCCAATACAGCGGTAACGAACCAAAATGGAGTTATTGATTACAGCAAACACGAGCATGAAAAAGACAGTTCATTGAAGTATGCATTTTCCGAACTGATCTCTCCAAAACAAACGGTATCGTTGAAGGGAAAGGAAACGAAGGAAGTTCCGTTTACCATTCAAATGCCCGAAGAGCCGTTCGATGGAGTCATTTTAGGCGGATTCTATGTTTACCAACTCAATCAAACCGATGAACCTGAAAGCAGCAATCAGGTGCAATTAAAAAATCAATTTTCTTATGTCATTGGCGTCAAATTATCTGAAACGGAAAAAACGGTAGAGCCAGTTCTGAAGCTAAATGAAGTTCAGGCGGGCTTGATGAACTATCGTCCGGTAGTCACTGCCAACCTGCAAAATATAAAACCCGTTATTGTGAATAATCTGGAGGTCAATGCCAGAATCACAAAAGAAGGCAAATCAGAGACGCTGTATGAAACGAAAAAAAGCGAGATGTCTATGGCTCCGAACTCTAACTTTGATTTCCCGGTTCGTTGGGAAGGCGGGCGGCTCGAATCCGGAAAATATCATTTATATGTAACGGCCAGTGACGGCAAGCAGACTTGGGAATTCGATAAAATGTTCGAGATCAAAGGGGAAGAGGCGAAGCAAATCAACGACAACTCCGTTACAACCGGCGCTAACACGGATGGCGGGAGCAAGGATATGTTCATCTTCCTCGGAATGGGCGCGATCATTGCAATATTGGCTGTCATCATTGTGTTATTGTTGCGGAAAAAAAGAGGAGAAAACTATGAAGAAGTTGAACCGAAAATTTCCTCGTCCTAAGCTGGCGGTGCTGTTAATGTTCTGCATGCTGCTCCCCAGCTTCGCGTGGTTCGGGCCAGTCAAGGGGGAAGCTGCGAATGCGAAGGAAGAAGACATATTCGTTACGATGCCCGATAATGGCAGTTCCGTCACGGACGTAACTTATGGCAATTCTGTCACGGATGTAACTTATGCAACCTATCATCGGATGGCGATGCCGCGCAATGCGAATCTTCCTCCGCCCAGTGTTACCCTGGAAAATATATTTACGACACCAACGGGTTCGAACAGTTCCGTGATTAACGGTTCGATCGTAGAAATCACGCCGAACGCGACGTATCAAAGGGGCGGAATCTGGTCAACCTCCAACAATATGATGGACTTGACGCAAGATTTTATGGCATCCATGTATTTATATTTCGGCAACGCAAGAAATAACGCTGCGGACGGCATTGCATTTGTTATGCATAATGATCCGAAGGGCACCAATGCGTTAGCGAACAATGGCGCAAGCCTTGGTGTATGGGCATCACAAGATCATAACGGTCCGTATAATGGAATTCAAAACAGTTTGGCAGTCGAGTTCGACACGTATATAAATAATAATGGCCTTGGTGATGGCCGGTTTGATACTGACAGTGCCGGTGGGAACCACATTGCATGGAACTATCCGGGAAAATCGAGTACGTATGTAGATTATTATATACCACTGTTTGAATGGGCAAGAAAAATGATTCATAAGGATCTTCAATATACGGGGACATTATCGGATGATACATGGCGTAAATTCGAAGTCAAGTGGAACGCGGTTGACAAGCAATTGACATATCATCTGCAAGGCACCAATCCGGTGACGATTCCGATTGATGTCCAGGATGTCTTCGGCACGAACCAGGTCTATTGGGGTTTTACCGGTTCAACCGGAAGTAAATATGCGCAGAATCGGGTTGTGTTCGAAAGCGTCCCGGGACTCGTCAATGGCGAAGTCAACGAAACGATAACGAGAGAAGACGGAAGTGTTGTTGGCCAGGGCGACTTCGTCTATAAGGGGGAGGAATTGACCTACACCATCACCGCGAAATATTTCTCCGGCAAACAGAACTGGAATAATATATTCGGGCTGACGACGATCAATGATCATGTCACCTACGTTCCGAATTCACTGACGTTCACCGATCGCCACGGGACGAAACCGGTGAATGATAGTTACTGGTCAGGGCAAACGTTGGCCGTTCCCCTTCAAGATATGAGCGCTGAATATGAGGAGCAGACAATTTCATTTCGGGTTAAAGTGAATAGGTTACCGCTAAACACACCCGTGACCGAAAAATTCACCGTCTTAGGAAGAAACAATATAAGCACCAGCGACGCCGTTACTTATGAGATTCACGCCATCCGGGCGCCGGAAGTGACCATCCTTGATGAAGGGCCCGTTCTGTTAAATATCGGTGAGGACTATATGGTGACGGGGACTTGGAAAGATCTTGATAATCCTGAGGGCAGGGTGCATTTTATCGTGAATTCTTCTCTGCTTCATACGGCGTGGCTGGGGGGCGGACAGTCTTCCGAACCTGTTGAATGGAGTTATATCTTGCTCCATCAACTATTCCGGCTTGGGGAAAACACGTTTGAAATCTATGTAACGAATGATGACGGCCTGATTTCCAATACAGCTTCGCTCAAGATTATCGTAGGAAGCGCGCCCACGATAACGTTGCGGGATGCAGGCGAAGAAATTCCCATGGAGGCCGGCGATGAATATGCGATTTCGGGATATTGGAGCGATCTGGATAGCGACACCGTTGATTTATATTATGCCATCGACGGGAAGGAACCAGTGAATTTCGCTTCTCACGTTGCCAATTCCGCCAACAAAGGGGAAGAAGTCGCTTACCAATACACGATTCCGGCAGAACAATTGCCGGTGGGCATGCATCACATCGAAGTCTATGCCGTAGATGATTCGGGCCGGACATCCAATGTGGAAACCGTGACGGTCCATGTTACAGGCCAACTGGTTTTCACGAATGCGGCAGAAAATATCAGCTTTGAACCTGGAAAAATAGCAAGCCAACCTTCCTTGTCCACACGAAATCCGGATTGGGATATCCGCGTGAAGGATACTCGCGGAAAAGGGAGTTCATGGAGGCTCTCGGCGACTTTGGCCGAACCATTTGCCGATGACCGGGGGAATGAGTTGAAGGATGCAGTACTATTTGTTGACGAGAATGGCAATGAAACAATGTTGGAACCGGGAATTCCTGCGTATGTCTACACTCATGTTACCCAGGACGATCAAGAGGTATCCATTGACTGGGAAGAGAATCGAGGCATTTTAATGAAGATTAACCCCTATGCTTATGCGGGAAATTATAAGGGACTGATCCGTTGGGGTTTAGTGGATGCGCCTTAAACGAACGTTGGAGATATATCCGGTATTCCAACCCATTGTTGATAGGCGGCTATCCATCATCGGATACGAATCGTTCATACGGGGAGCGGACTCCAGGAAGGCATTGGACATGCTCCTCGCCAGTTCTCCCGAAGACATGGAATGCATTAACGCCATTGATCTGGAGTGCAAGGCACTTGCCCTCGACAACTACTCGGGACACCTGCCTCTCTTTCTCAATTCCCACCCGTTCTCAACAAATGCGTTGCCGAAATCGTTGCCATACCATAACCAGCATCCTCTCATTATTGAAATAACTGAGCATGGCGCAATTCAAGATGAGCAGCTATTGATCGGCCATATCGAACGCTTGTCTGCTGCAGGGATTCATTTCGCGATAGATGATTTTGGATACGGGTATATGTCTATCCCCTTCATCCTGCGACTGAAGCCACAGTATATTAAGCTGGCGAAAGAAGTCGTCCATGCCTGTGAAGACAATAGCGTCCTGCAATGCATCGAGAAACTGATGCATTCCTTTCAGGATATGGGGATTCAGATTATCGCAGAAGGTATCGAGACGGAACTGCAATTTCAGCGCATGCAACGGTTTGCAGATGGATTTCAAGGATATTGGATATCGGAGCCGAAGACTTCACTTTTGTAAAGTGGCCCATATCAACAGGTCAAACCGAAGCTTTGGCCTGTTTTTTTGTACATCATTGCACGAGGCTGGGGGTAGGCGGCCATGATTACGATTAGGCGGGACGGGCAGACGTATCATTTGGAGATGACGCAAGACGGGAATAACAGATGGATTGTGAAATATCAAAAAGTAAAGATCGCAACCTTTTATCGAACACCCTATTCCTGGAGAATGGAAACGAAACGTAAAAGCACGTTACTGCCTGTCCTCGCAGAAGCTATCAAGCAACTGAACCAACGCGATTTCAACGAGTTTCCCGTCGTAATCGACAGGGAGCAAGTCAGCATACGTGTCATTTCGAAGCATCAATATGTCGTGATGATCCGGGAGGACGTTGAGTTGCTAGTCTATTACGATGGATATAAATGGAGGGTTAGAGGAGAGGGAGCGCTCAAGTACCGATCCATCGCAAATTCTGTTATTTCGTATTTAAAGAGCTATACTGCGGAGTCATCTAGTCTGTGATTACAGTTCAAGCTTCTATACCGAACGCTCGGGGTGCCGATCTTCCTCGGAATGAGCGCGATCATTGCAAGGTTGGCTTTCATTATTGGGTTATTGCTGTGGGAAAAAGAGGAGGAAATAATGAAAAAGTTGAACATCATATTTCTTCGTCGTAAGTTGGCAGTGTTATTAGCTGTGTGCATGCTGCTTCCCAACTTCGTGTGGATCGATCCGGTCAAGGGGGAAGCTGCGAATGCGGAGGAAGAAGATATTGTCGTTACGATCCCCGATAATGGCAGTTCCGTCACGAATGCAACTTATGGCAAGTCCGTCACGGATGTAACGTATGCAACCTACCATCGGATGGCGACGCCGCGCAATGCGAATCTTACTCCGGCCAGCATTACCCTGGAAAATATATTTACGCTGCCATCGGGTTCGAACAGTTCCGTTATTAATGGTTCAATCGTAGAAATCACGCCAAACGCGACGTATCAAAGGGGCGGAATCTGGTCAACCCCGAGCAATTTAATGGATTTGACGCAAGATTTTACGGCATCCATGTATTTATATTTCGGCAACGCCGGGAATAACGCCGCGGACGGTATTGCATTTGTTATGCATAATGATCCGAAGGGCACCAATGCGTTAGCGAACAATGGCGCAAGCCTTGGTGTATGGGCATCACAAGATCATAACGGTCCGTATAATGGAATTCAAAACAGCCTGGCGGTTGAATTTGATACGTACGTAAATTATGGTGCCACATTCGGCGATGGCCGGTTTGATTACGACAGTCGCGGTGGAAACCACATTGCCTGGAACTATCCGGGAAAAGCGAGTACTTATGTAGATTATATGCATTCAATATTTGAGTGGGCAAGAAAAATGATTCATAAAGATCTTCAATATACGGGGACATTATCGAATGATACATGGCGCAGATTCGAAGTGAAATGGGATGCGGCCAACAGCATGTTGTCTTATCATCTGCAAGGAACAAATGAGGTTAAGATCCCAGTAAATGTCCAGGATGTCTTCGGCACGAACCAGGTCTATTGGGGATTTACCGGTTCAACTGGAGGTAGTTATGCGCAGAACCGGGTTGTGTTCGAAAGCGTGCCGGGACTCGTCCATGGCGAAGTCAACGAAACGATAACGAGAAAAGACGGCAGTATTGTCGACCAAGGCGCCTCCGTCTATAAGGGGGAAGAATTAACCTACACCATCAGCGCCAAATATCTCTCCGGCAAACAGAACTGGAAAAATATAATCGGCAAGACGACGATTAATGATTCTGTCACCTACGTTCCGAATTCATTAACGTTGACTAATCGCAACGGGACGACGCCGCTGAATGATAGTTACTGGTCAGGACAAACGTTGGCCGTTCCTCTTCAAGATATGAGTGCCGATTATGAGGAGCAGATGATGTCTTTTCAGGTGAAAGTGAATGGCTTACGGGAACACACACCCGTTACGGAAGAGTTCAGCTTGGCAGGAAGCAACTATATAAGCAGCAGCGATCCCGTTACTTATGAGATTCAAGCCATCCGGGCGCCTGAAGTGACCATACTTGATGAAGGGCCCATTCTGTTAAATGCCGGTGAGGACTATATGGTGACTGGAACCTGGAAAGATCTTGATAATTCCAAAGTCACTCTGCATTTCATCATAAATTCTTCACTGCTTCAAAAGGAGACGCTAGAGGGCGGACAGTCTTCCGAACCTGTTGAATGGAGATATATCTTGATCCATCAATTATTCCGGCTTGGTGAAAATTCGTTTGAAGTCTATGCAACGAATGATGACGGCCTTATTTCCAATACAGCCTCGATCAAAATTATGGTAGGACATCCGCCCAGGATCATGCTGTAGGATGCAGGCGAGGAAATTCCCATTGATGCCGGCGCAGGCTATGCCATTAGGGGAAATTGGATCGATCTGGATAGTGATTCCGTTGATTTGTACTATGCCATCGACGGGAATGAACCGGTGACTTTCGCTTCTCAAGCGGCCAATTCCGCCAACAAAGGGGAAGAAGTTGCTTATCAATACGCGATTCCGGCTGATCAATTGCCAGTGGGCACGCATCTAATCGAGGTCTACGCCATAGACGATACGGGCCGGAAATCCAATGTGGAGATCGTAACGGTCCATGTTACGGGGAAATTGGTTTTTACCCATGCTGCACAATATATAAGCTTTGAACAAGCCAAAATAGCAAGCCATCCTTCCTTATCCACACGAACTCTGGATTGGGACATTCGTGTTCAAGATACCCGTGGAAAAGGCAGTTCATGGCGGCTCTCGGCGACGTTGGCTGAACCATTTACCGATGACCGGGGGCATGAACTGAAGGATGCATTGATTTATGTTGACGAGAAGGGAATTGAAACAACGATGGAACCGGGAATTGCTGTGGATGTCTACACCAATGCTACCCAGGACGATCAAGAGATATCCATTGACTGGGAAAAGAATCAAGGCATTGTAATGAAGCTCAATCCCTATGCTTATGCGGGAAATTATACGGGAGTGATTCATTGGGATTTAGTGGATGCCCCTTAGACGAATATTGCAATCAAGCATCTATACGAATAATCGGGGCGGCCCCAGGCCGCCCCGCATTCGATCTATCCTTGCGCTCTGAGCTGCGCACGCTTCTGCAGCTTGATAAGCTCGACCACGGCGAGCGGGATGACGGACAGCACCGTAACCAGAACCCAGTGGGTCAAGCTCAACGGCACGAGGTGGAAGATGTCCATCAGCGCCGGGATCACGGCTACGCCGAATACGATCGCCAGCGACAGCATCGCACACCAGAACAATGGCCGGTTGGACATGAACCCGATCGTGAAGATCGATAAGGTGTTGCTGCGCACATTGAAAATATGAACGACAGAGGACCAGCCCAGGATGATAAAGGCCATCGTCTGCCCAACTTCGTAGGACGGCCCGATTTGATCAGAGATTTGTACAAAGTTCCCTACATAGAAGCCAATTAACGTTAGAATCGTGTAAACTATTGCTTGAAAGGCAATCTTCTTGCCTAAGCCATTGGAGAAAATGCCGGCATTCTTCGCGATCGGCTTCTGCTTCATCGCATCAGGCTCCATCTTCTCGCGGCTCAAGCAGAAGCCTGGGATACCGTCAGCCACGACGTTGATCATGAGCAATTGAATCGCGATGACCGGCGCTCCCCAACCGAGCATAATCGCAATAATCATAATCAAAATCTCCGAGAAGTTGCAGCTTAGCAGGAAGTAGATCGTCTTGCGTATATTTTCGTAGACGCGTCTTCCTTCTCCAACGGCATCGACGATCGTTGCGAAGTTATCGTCGGTCAAGACCATGTCCGAAGCGCTCTTCGCTACATCGGTACCTGTGATGCCCATAGCCGTGCCGACATCCGCCGCCTTCAAGGCAGGAGCGTCATTCACCCCGTCACCAGTCATCGCGACGACGGCATCATTTGCCTGCCAAGCTTGTACGATACGAATCTTGTCCTCCGGGGATACACGGCCATATACGGCAATATCTTTGACCTTGTGCGTGAGCTCCTCATCGGACATGCGCGTAAGCTCTTCACCGGATATCGCGAGGTCGCCCTCCTCGAGAATGCCAATCTGGCGGGCAATGGCCGATGCGGTAGCCATATGGTCTCCCGTGATCATGACTGTCTTAATTCCTGCATCCTTGGCGGCTTGCACCGCAGCCTTGCTCTCCGGACGCGGCGGATCGATCATCCCTACGAGACCGGCGAAGCGGAGGCCCTGCTCCAGCTCTTCTGCGTCCAGCTTCTCAGGCAGCTCATCATAGTGCTTGTACCCAAGCGCCAGGACGCGAAGGGCTTGCTCAGCGAATTGATCGTGAACATGATTCGCCTGCGCTTGATGCTGACTCGTGCAGTCTGCATTCGGATCCAGCGGAATACGGTCGAAGGCGCCCTTGGTAATGGAGATATAGCCTTCTGCGGTGCGGTGCACCGTCGTCATCAGCTTCCGGGAAGAATCAAAGGGAAGCTCATGCACACGCGGATATTTCGCCTCAAGCTCTGCCTTGGTCATCCCTTTATTCAGCATGAGACGAATAATCGCGGACTCGGTCGGATCGCCGATAACCGTCTCTTCTCCATCCTTTTCTTCGATGGATGCGTTGCTTGCCAGGCTGAACATGACGAGGAGATCGTTCTCCGTCTCATTGAATTCAGCACCGACGCCCTTCGGCTCATGAGAGACCGCCCAGATCTGCTGAATCGTCATCTTATTCTGGGTCAGCGTTCCCGTCTTATCGGAACAGATAACCGATGCGCTGCCAAGCGCCTCCACCGCCGGGATACGGCGAATGATTGCATTTTTCTTCACCATATTTTGAATGCCAAATGCCAGGGTGATGGTGACGATAACAGGCAGCGTCTCCGGCACGGCAGCTACGGCCAAGGATACGGCGGTCATCAGCATTTCCATCATCGTCTCGCCATACATGAGGCCAATGAAGAAGACAAGCGCACCAGATGCAACAGCAACGACACTTAGCTTCTTCCCGAGCTCCATGAGGCGATTTTGAAGCGGAGTCTTGCTCTTTTTCGTATTGTTGAGAAGGGAAGCGATCTTGCCCATCTCGGTCTCCATTCCGGTTGCTACGACAACCGCTCTGCCGCGTCCATTGGTGACCAGGCAGCCGGAGAAGAGCATATTCACCCGGTCTCCGAGCGGAGCGGATTCTTTGACTTCGGCATTTGCGTTTTTCTCCGAAGGCACACTCTCGCCCGTCAGGGCAGACTCCTCAACAAGCAGATTGGAACCCTCTATAATACGGGCATCCGCCGGAATCATATCTCCAGCTTCGACCACGATAATATCACCAGGTACGAGCTCTTTCGCACTGATTGGCTGCAGCATTCCATCACGCACAACCTTGGCCAGTGGAGCGTTCATATTTTTAAGAGCGTCCAGCGCCTTTTCCGCGCTAAGCTCCTGTCGAATGCCAAGCACCGCGTTCAGGATGACGATGGCGATGATAACGATCGGCTCCGCATAGTCATGTCCCTCTGTTATCGCAAGATAAGTGGAAATGATGGCGGCTACGATCAAGATTAATGTGGTAACCTCTGTTAACTGATGCAAGAGCTTCGCCCAGATGCTCTCTTTCTTCTCTTCTTCGAACTCATTGTAGCCCTTTTGCTCCAGCATCTCCGCCGCTTGCTTACTGCTGAGTCCGTCCTCTCTGTTTGTTTGAAGCGTCTTAAAGATATCTTCCAGTGTTCTCTCCATCCATTTCATTCAATGCACCTCTCCTTTGTAATCTATCCGCCCCAGAGGCGAAGCAAAAATTCAACGAGCATTTCCTTTTTCATATCCAGTCGAACTGGATGCCCAAAGCTTTCTGCCTTCACTTTTTCAAGAATAATGGTCAGCAGCACACTGTTCGCGATGAGCGCGATGCCGTTGATTTCATCCTCAGTGATGGAACCGTCCGCCATCTTGGCAATTTCCTTTTCGAACTCCCCCGTGATATATTGGAAGATCGAAGGATGCATAAATTCCAGCTCTTTGCTGCCCATTTCTCTAATGGTGACTAAGAAGAAAGCTTTATGCTGTTCATATATCTCATTGATAAAATCAATCTTCGCCAGCAGCAGTTCACGAATGTTTTCGTGGTCGGTGTGGAAAAAGGTATCGATTTTTGTTTTTATCATGGTCAATTGCTGCGCTAATGATTCATGAATGAGATCATCTTTGCCTTTGAAATGCTTGAATATCGTCGCTTCATTAATTTCTGCCTGCCGGGCGATACATTTGGTTGTCGTACCCTTGAATCCATGCACCGCCATATTTTCTAAGGCAGCCGACAGCATTTTTTCTCTTACCGTCTGTTTCACGGATAAGCTCTCCTTTCTCTTCGTCAAGTAAGTACTTGCTTGATTTTAGTTTACGGATCGATGATGAATATTTCTGTGAACTAGATCGCATTTTTATAAATTTTTTTTATTCTCTGCTGTAACGTACAGCGCAACATAAGAAATTTGTAAGAAATAAGCAAACATCGATTCCTATAATGGAGCTTGTAAAGACACGGAGATGGCGTCATTGCTTGAACTGATGAGGCTCGAAATGCGCAAATTTCGCATCGGCCCTTTTATTCGCGCGGCACTCATAGCCAATGTCATGATTTTGGCTCTCCTATGCCTGATTAGTTTCTTTGTCGAAGTGAAGGAAAAGATGCCTCTGACCGACTACGGAATGGCTTTTTCCATCATCGATACGCTAATGCGGGCGACTTACATCGTGTTCGCGGCAGTGCTGCTGTCACGAATTGTCATTGATGAGTTCCGCAGCAAATCGATTGCGCTTCTGTTCATGTACCCCATCAACCGCAAAAAGCTTCTTGCAGCCAAACTGCTTATCGTGGTGCTGTTCACGCTGTGTTCGGGCATTGCCGGGAATTTGTTCGTCGGGATAGGCTTCTATGTATTGAATCTGGTCACGCCTATCGTGCCGGAGCCGTTAACCGTGTCTGTGGCGGCCCATTCCCTGCTAACCATGGTGATGAGCGCCTTGGCGACCAGCTTTTTGAGCCTGATTCCGTTGTACTTCGGCATGCGGAAGCATTCCATCGCGGCCACCATCTTATCGTCGCTTCTCGTGGTGATGCTCGTCTGTCAAAGTATTGACGGATTCTCGCTGTATTCTATCATTGCCGTGCCAATCGGATTGGCGCTTCTCGGAATCGCGGCGGCCTATGGAATATGCAAGCTTGTCGTAGACGGTATCAGGGGCGCAGCATGCAATGCAATGACGGACAATGGGTGCATTCCGGAGATTGGGTAGGGGAGCTCCATCTGGATATTAGACAGGTGCTGGAGCGTTGTCGATGGCCTGGCCGTATTTAATGAGCAGCAGCACTGCAACACGAAGACGATGAACACAAACAGGGACTATCCTAACTGTCTGCATGACAATAGGGTAGTCCCTGAAGTTCTTCTATACTGGCTTTATTCTGTTACGTTTGATGCTTCGTAAGAAGACGAATGAAGAATCCTCCTACAACCGATCGGTTCTGGAAGTTCATCTGCTTCCCCGTGATCGTATCATACCAATCTGTAACCGGAACGCGATCAGGAGTTTCATTCATGAAGTCCCACAGCGGAGAGATAAGCTGCTCGAATTGTACATGGTTCGATGCCATCGAAGCACACCATACAAGCCAATCTGACTTCGTATACGTATTTCTGCTGTCAAGCGGAGTTCCATATTTATTTTTCATTGCTTCGTAGAAGGCGAGTTCTTTTTCTACGACATGATTCGGGAATAAATGCAGTCCCAGCAGACGATCCCATATCAGGTTATACTTCATGCTCCACGTGGTCTCGGAACTATCAAAGGTCAACTTGAAGTGATCTCCCGCACTCGCCATCATCATCCATTGCTCCGACATCTTCTCTGCTGCGCTTCGATACACAACGCTCTCCTCGCGGTCTTGCAGAGAACACATGTAAGAATAAGCGCCAATTCCCAATATGGCTTTGACCGAGAGATTAACGTTATGAGCAAGATGACCTGCAAAGTCATCCGTACATAGCTGATTCTCGGGGTCGAGACCGTACTTAAGTAAATAGTCCGCCCATTGAGTAAGCAGTTCCCAGTGCTCCTTGGCAAATTCAGCACAATGTTCAAATCGGCATACCGCAGCAGCCATCAGCAGCATGTTGCCGCATTCTTCAATCGGCATCTGAAATTCCAGTTTATTTTCACCGTAGACCTGACCGTTCGCCTTCGGATATGTGCCTACGTCATGCGGCGCAAATTCGAATTCCCAATTTCCGCTCCGGGCATATTCAAAGATCGGCCTCATCATGCCTTTAATAAGCTCTGTATTATATCGCAAAAAGAGAGGAATAGAAGGATAGCTGACATCAACGGTCGCGATACAACCATTGCTGAAGTTTTCTTTCGAGAAAAACAGCACTTCTCCGTCCTTGCTTTCGACGAGCTTGTGCGCCGCGATTGCCTGCCTGTATGTTAAAGCGAGTATATCCCTGTATTTATCTCCGCCAGCAGCCCGGCTCTCTTCGTTTAATTGCTGATTAAAGCGTGAACACCTGCGCATAATCTCTTCATATTGTTGGGAGCAGGACAGGAGCATCTCATTGAATGTTGCACCCGTTCTTCTCCAATAAGGTTCTAATCTTGTATTGCAATACTCAATGGAATACACGTCATGATAAGCGAGGATCAGGTACTCCGATACTTGAGCGGCACCAATCTGACCCATGTCAATCACGGCAGCCATGACCGGCATATGGTCAGATACCTTCCGGGGCTTACTCGTATCATCTGCTGCAGGAAGCTCTCCGCTATCGATAAATTGTGCTCGAATGTCATACGAATGAATAGCCGTCTTCATATGGTCTGCTTGAGGCACAGCAAGACATAAGTAGCCCCAGTCGATTCGGGTATCGTCTCCTACACGCCGTAGAATGGGCTGATCTGTCGTTCCCATGGTCATCAGATTCAGGTGCCGGCCAATGAGATGGCGGTTCCATTCTATCTCTTGCTCTGGTTCATGAACACACCATTCCCCCGTAACATCTACATAGAGCTTAACATCGTGTGCCTGGCCATCTACCGCATACGTATGGAAGGTAACGTAGGTCGCTGGTCTTGAGAGCAGCTCCAGGTCATCCATTAATAGCGGTGTTGTAAATTGGACTCCCAGTACAATTCCATCTCCTTCGAACGTATATGTTGTCGTGAGCGGATCGATTTGGAGATTCGTCTGTGGAATGACTTCCAGTTCGGATTGCTGTGGGCCATCCTCCAGATCCAGTTTCCCCATGAATCTTCTGACCTTGCCGTCTATCTGAATAAGACCGACCATTCCATGTCGCTTATTTGTCCAGTGCCTGGTGTGATCATCATAGAGATGGTCAGATCCAGACCAGACGCTAAAATAAGGATCTACCGTAACAAGAGGGACAGATGGCGGTCTAAAGGTTGTCGTCATATTTTTTCTCCTTATTTGGGTGTGATTTGTAGGGGAGAAGAACGTAGGAACGCTCTCCTCTTTTCGTTTTCTAGTTATCTAATTGGAACCTTCTAACTTCCTTGCCTTTGAGCTCCTGATTCACATATTCCATTGCTTCGTTATAGCCTGTATTGATCAGTTGTTTTCTCAGCTCATTGATTACTTTCAACGCATCCTCATCCGACTTGGCATATACCGCTTCTCTCCATACATCGCCTATCTTATCCATCGATGGCTTCAGCGTCTCCCATTGCGGCGAGTTGATAATCACATCGCCAGGGCTGATCTCGGTTACCATGTGAATACCGTTCGGGCGGAAAATCTTTCGCGTCTCTTCAATCGCTTGTTGGCGATCCGGGTCAGCATAAATGTCACCGTTGCCAACGGATCCGAGACGGAAAAGTCCGCTGATAGATCTAAAACCAGTTTCAATCCCTTCATTCTGGCGAACTTTGCCTGTCGGGTCATTCGCGAATTTATCAAACCATTCTTGTTTTGCTGTCGGTTTGCCATCTACCATTTCCCAATGAACACCCTCGACTCCGTATACAGACAACAAGAATCCCTCGTCGGATGCCAGGAAGTCCAGCACTTTAAGAGCGGCATCGACGTTTTTCGTCGTTTTCGGGATAACCGTAACGTTAGAACCCTGGGCACTTAAATCAGCAGGTTGATTCGGTTCCGCTCCCGCACGCTCCAATGGCCCGACAGGGACGAATTCTGCACCAGGATGCGCTTTGGCATAATCCAATGTAGCATCATAAATTGCCGGGAAGTGTGCTCCCAGAACCGCTACCCGTCCCTGATTAATCTTTTCTTTGGCAATTTGATCAGTCTGGGTGAAAGCTTCAAGATCTAATAATCCTTCTGCAATCAACTTGCGGTTAAATAAGGTGTAATCTTCATAACTTTTCGTAAAAAAGCTGTGTTCAAAAGACCCGTCGCCCTTATCGACATAAGTTGCCGGAAAAAAGGCGGAGTTCGTTAAATTGACTGCCCAACCGTTGCTAAATCCCCCTAATGGGATCATTGGCATTCCGTTGACCGCAAGATTGGCATCTTTTATTTTTTTCAGAAATTGATAGAAATCTTCAACGGTCTTAATGGATTGAGGATCAACGCCAATTTGATCTGCAATATCCTTGCGTACATAGAATCCATACAGCCAGTCCTGAATATCCTGATCAGTTGCAGGATAGTTGTGATATAGCAAATATTTTTTCCCATCGTAAGCATCGATCGCATTCTTATAAATCGATTCGGGAACGTTCTCTTTCTCGATGGTCTTGGCAAGGTTAGGATATTGATCTAACTTATCCGACACGTCAACCAACTGTCCTTCCTTCGCAGCCTTTACAATGGCGTCCAACTCCCCGCCCCAAGCTGGCCCGGTATAGATATCCGGAAGATTTTGGGTAGCGAACATGACGTTTATCTTTTCCAGCTCGCTGCCTTTCGTATAATCGAATTTGACGGTGACGCCCGTCTTTTCCTTAATCACTTCCTGTACGGGGGTCATGTCAATGTCCGCACCACTGGATCCATTCCAGTTATGAAGAATGGTCAATGTTACATCTTCATCTGATAAGCTATCGCTCTCGCTGCTCTTGTTCGTGCTGGAAGAACAGCCAAGCAAGGCAGTTGACATTAGGACAGCCGTTAACAAAATGAGTGAACTTTTTTTGTACCATTTCTTAACCATCGTACTTCCTCCTAGATATCAATTTAGTAAATATAAAGAGCATGAGAGACGTAAGGTGACATCATCCTTTGACGGAGCCGATCATAACCCCTTTTACAAAATAACGCTGCAAGAAAGGGTAAACGCACAGGATCGGGAAGACCGTAATCACCAAAAGAGCCATCCGAAGCGACTCCGGTGTGCTTCCGCCCGTACTCGCGCTCATCGTCTGCCCCCCCTGCTGCGCAGCGCGCTGCATCGAAGATGCCAGGGATTCCGCCTCCATCAACATTTCTTGAAGCAGGGTCTGTACCGGCAGCAAATTTTTGTCGGACACATAGTAGGCGCCTGCAAACCAATCGTTCCAATGGGCCACTCCATTGAACAACGCAATCGTTGCCAGAACGGGACCGGATAAGGGAAGAATAATCTTGAGGAAGATTTGAAAATCTCCGTATCCATCGATCCGTGCCGACTCTTCCAATTCCTCCGGTATCCCTTGAAGGAATGTACGGATAATGACAATATGCATAAAGTTATAAAGCATCGGAATCACATATACCCAGAATGTATTAATCAGGTGAAGCTTCTGGAGCGTGATAAAGTAAGGAATGAAGCCTGCACTAAAAATTGTTGGCAAAAAGATGAAAAAAGTAAAAAACGATCGGCCCGGAAGCGTTTTTTTGGAAAGGGCATACGCCATGAGTGTAGATAACGATACGTGCAGGAACACACCGAGCACGGTTCTCGTTAATGTGATTTTGTATGCTTGCCATATTCGCGGATTATGGAACACGTCCGCGTAATTATCTAACGTGAATTGGCGGGGGAAGAAATAGAGCGCTCCCATCATCGAATCTTTGCCATCATTCAAGGAATACACGAGAACATAAATAAAGGGATAGAGCATCAGAAAACCGAATAAAGTTAAGATCGTATAATTGACTATCGAAAAAACATTTATTTTTCGCAGCATCTCACCACCTCCTCAGAACAGCGATACGTCGCTTTTCTTGCGTGCGATTTGATTGACGATCAGAATAAGGATGAGTCCTATCAAGCTCTGGAACAGTCCAACCGCTGCCGCATAACTCAATCGTCCTTCCCTTAACCCGGCTGTGATTACATGTACATCCAAGACACTGCCGATACTGGCCGTTGCCGGTCCATTCAGCAGCAGAAGCTGCTCATATCCGGCATTCATGATGCTGCCGCAAGAGAGGATAAATAAGATGACCGCCACATTGCGAATGCCTGGTAGCGTAATATGCCATATCTGTCTGAATCGGCCCGCTCCATCCATCTTCGCTGCTTCATAGAGCTGTTGGTCAATCCCTGCGATGGCCGCCATGTAGATGATTGAATTCCAGCCGATGTTCTTCCATATGTCCGAACTAATGATAATCTGGTAGAACCATGTCTTGTTGTACAGAAATTGAATCGGGCCTATACCGAATAATTCGAGCAAGCCGTTGACGGGACCGCCGTATGGGGTGAGCAACCGCTGCAGCAAGGTAACGACCACGATCCAGGATACGAAATAAGGCAAATAGGAAAGCGTTTGCACCACTTTCTTGAATCTCGTGTTATGAACTTCATTGAGCAACACGGCTAATAGGATAGGCATCGAGAACCCTATCAATAATTTCAACAAACTAATCATAATCGTATTGCGGATAATCGCATTGGACTGATAATAATCGAAGAACTGTTTGAAATACTTCAGACCCGCCCACGGGCTCCCTGTGATTCCGCCTGAAAACGTATAGTCGCGAAATGCAACCTGAATGCCAAAGAGAGGTATATAACTGAATAATATAAACCATATAATTCCAGGTAGCAAAAACAAGTAGAAGACTTTGTGCTTCCATATGCGTTTCCAAAGTTGCGATTGTGTCATCTGCACCTTCAACCTCCTTCTGAAGTAGTCACCTGTCATATTTTCAGGATAAAGGAGCTGCCAAGTAGCCGAAAGTCCAAAATCTTATGCTCAGGTGATACTTTTTTCGGATCCATCATTCCAGCGCAAATAGACCGTTCCCGGAGATGAGAACGGCCGCGTGAATGAATTGCTAGCTGATATTTGCTGAAGGGTCTTTTATTTTTCCTCTGTACTGGCTGGGCGTCATTCCGTAATAGTCTTTAAATACTTTGATAAAGTATCTGTAATTGCTATACCCGATCTCTTCTCCTATCATGGCAATCGTTTTATCGGTTTTTTCCAGCAAATCCATTCCTTTTTCCATTCGAAGCCTAGTCAGATAATCAACAAATCGATAGCCGCTTTCCTGCCTGAACAACGTGCTGTAATAGGTGGGGCTGACGCCTACATATTCAGCCACCTCTAACAAGGAAATATCACGGTTGAGCTTCAGCTTCATATACTCCATTCCTTTTGTTACCGGTCCCATTGTTTTGCTCTCCAACTGAATTGTATTCAGGATGAAGTCAATCAGCTCACGCAGTTTATGGGTCATGTCTTCAAAGGTCTCTGCGCAGCGAACCTCCTGACAGAGCGACTCCATCACTTCTCTCATGACAGGCAGTGATTTGATGTCTCTAAGCTCCTTCAGAAGCTGAATGAGCATTTCGCTCGCAATAAACCGGATCGATGGAATAGAGCCTTCATCATATAGCTCCTTCAGCAGCGTGTTCAGAATTTGTTTCCCCTGTTCGTATTGGTGCTGTTTAAGCGCATTCAGGATTTCTTTTTCCCGTTGAACAGGGTAGGGAATATCCCGCGTGCGAATCATCGACGGATCGAAGATATGGATGGATTCCTTGCCTGCAAAAAACTTATACGCGAGAGCGGTGCTCGCCTGGGCATAGAACTCGGGTATAGCTTCCCACGATCCGCACACTCTGACACATCCAATCGATAATTGTACCTGAAATAGGCGTATATATCGTTTTAAAGACTCTTGAAAGCTTTGGCCTATCTGCTTCATCCCGTAGGTATCCATGCCGTCCCTTGTGTGAATCATCACGATAAATTGGTTAGGCGCAAGGACGATACACTGTGAAATCCCAGACCTTGACGCTACCTCATTCAGAATGTTCTGAATCATAAAGCGGGATAAGCTCCTATCCTTCTCGGACATGGCAGTGGCCAGTTGGTCGTAGCCATCCACTTCTGCAACGTACAGCAGCATGCCATCCTCCTCATAAGGAATCCCATACTTTTTCCATTCCTTCAATCGAACAGGTCCGTTGCTATTCCCGGTTAACCAGCGCGCAAAAAATGCCTGCTTCTCCCTTTCCTCATTTTCCTTTCGCTGTTGAGTGGCATATAGCAGATTGTTCGACATCAGCTTACGCTTTTCTAGTCTTATTACGATGTTCAGCAGCAATTCTGTCAATTGTTCCTTGGTTATCGGCTTTAAGATGTAGTCGTTCACCTGATATCTCAGCGCTTCCTGCGCATATTTGAATTCCCCGTAGCCGCTTAAGATGACGATTTCAGAGCGGTTACTTGAATGAGAGCGGATACGTTTAACGAGTTCGATGCCGTCCATCTCGGGCATGCGAATATCGGTAATGACCAAATCAATGTCCGTATGTTCTTGGAGCAGTTCCCAGGCTTCCATTCCATGTCGGGCGACTTCCACCAGCTCAAAGCCTAAAGCGGTCCAATTAATTATTTTCGAGAGCCATCTGCGTGTGGAGGCCTCATCTTCAGCTATCAATACCTTATACACCCTTATCACTCTCCAAAATGGGCAAGATTAATGTTACCTCTGTTCCCTCATCAGGAGCAGACTTCAGGCAGATGCCATACTGCTTGCCAAAATACATTTGAATACGCTCTCGAATATTTTTAAGACCGACACCGCTGGAAGACTCGGTCCGGCTAAATACAGCATCGACCTGTTCCTGGTTCATGCCTGCGCCATTATCCATGATTTGAATAACCACCGCTTGGCTCGTCAATTTGCCTGTAATCCATATTTCTCCGTGTCCGTTTTTCAAGCCGTGCTTGATGGCGTTCTCAAGAATAGGCTGCAAAATGATTTTCAATGTATAGTAATCATATATGCGTGTGTCCATATTCCAATGGATGCGATAGGGAGTATCAAAGCGAACCTTAAGAATATCCAGATAGTGACGAGCGTGCATAATTTCATCGTTCCACCTAATAACGCTCTTTCCTTTAGAGACAGAAACCCGAAATAAGTCTGCCAGCGCCACAACCATCCTGGTCGCATTCTCTTTTTCATCCAAATCGATCTCATTTTTGATTGCATCCAGCGTATTATATAGAAAATGTGAATCGATCTGTCCTTGAAGGAAGTTGATCTCCATCTCTCTTCGTTCAAGCTTGATCACATAATTTTGATGAATCAATTCCTGGAGATTTTGTGTCATATGGTCAAATTTACGTTCCAGGTAAGCGATTTCATCCAGCTTGCCACTCATCACCATGCTAGGAGGACGATCATCGAAAACTCCTCTTCCGATTCGAGAAACTTTGGTATGTAGCCGCCGAATTCCTTTTGTCATTTTTCTGGATATCAGCAGGACAAGCAGCACGAACACAATCGCGCAGATGGCGGAAATAACGACAGTCGTGCGCCGCATATTGGATATATCTTCTTCTACAGCATTTTTGGGAACGATCAGGAACGTCATCCAATCGACATTTTCCAGTTTGCGGTACCAAGTTACATAATCGTTAGAATCAACCGTGACCGGCAGCTCCTTGCCGCTCTGGGCGCTAGTACGGGACAGTTGTACAATCTCGCTCGCAAGGGTCTCCCCGATCCGATTGGACTGGGGGTGATACATGATCTTTCCATTCTGGTCAGTCAGGATCAAAGTACTCATTTTGTCGAGAGACGATGTTTCTTTGACTGTCGTGATGGAGGGGATCTCGATGGTCAGCTTGATATATCCAATTTTCTTATCGAACTCCTTTAGACTATGGATAGGCCGAATGAGAGAATAATAGTTCTTCCCCTCGATGTGGTCCAATCGCCAGAACTTCTGCTCCGGAAGAGACTCCAGATGGTACATCCTTCGCAATCTATCATAAGGAAATAGGAACCTTCCGTCAGAGATTACATCCGAACCCAAGGAGTAAAATTCGATACTCTCCACGTCTGTCGCTTGATAAGCTTCGATATACTTTACCGCTTCTTTGATCTCCTTGTGGACTTGCAGCAATCCTTTTTGCTGATTCTTCTCAGTGTCCGTAAGCAGGCTCTGAATACTCTCCGACACCGTTAGCCGGTCCAGAATACTCTCGTAGAACCGAATATTGTATTCAATGCCGCTGTTGGATTGCGTAAGGACTTGTTGGTAAGAATCCGACACAAAGCGTGTAATTAACTGGCTTGTTTGCTTAAAAAAATAATTTGATAAAAATAGGATTGGAAGCAGGGTAGTCCCAATGAAT
The DNA here is from genome assembly GCF_003591545.1 of Paenibacillus thiaminolyticus. Taxonomy (GTDB): domain Bacteria; phylum Bacillota; class Bacilli; order Paenibacillales; family Paenibacillaceae; genus Paenibacillus_B; species Paenibacillus_B thiaminolyticus_A. The sequence continues at coordinate 167,641 of NZ_QYZD01000007.1, read as the reverse complement.
ACCAGCATGAGTTTTTGATGAATTCGCATAATATGCTCCTTAACGTCCTTATCCGTGCACAAATTATGAAACGCGATACGGTTAAGCGATTCGGCAACCCATCTTGAGCGAGTGCGCCCCTCCTTATAGCAAAAGTATAACTTATACAGTAAGCCAGGAATATGATCGTCAATATAAAAGACCAATCAGACTATACGCGCGCGTAGGCGAGCTTCGAAGTAGCGTTTCGTCATGAATTTGCTTGCAGACCGGGTGAAATTCAGGAAATTTCTCCTGTTTTTTCTCGGTTTTTTGTTTATTCCTGCAGGTTGTCGAGGTAAAATAGATAGGCGCTTGCTAGATGCAGATTCGGATCGAATAGAAAAGAGGAAGAAACGTGATTATCGTCAGTGCTTGTCTGGCCGGATTGGATGTACGATATGATGGTACCCACCGTCTCGATCATCACATTGCGAAGCTGGTGGATGAAGGCAAGGCCGTTACCGCATGCCCGGAGCTGCTGGGAGGCTTCGCGACGCCCCGGGAACCAGCCGAGATTTTCGGCGGAGATGGGGAGGAGGTCCTAGACGGGAAGGCCCAGGTCATCGAGCGATCAGGCAGAGACGTGACCGCCATGTATGTCGAGGGAGCCTGCGAGACGCTGAGACAGGCCCAAGCGATGAAGGCCACGCTGGTCGTGCTCAAAGAATTCAGCCCATCTTGCGGAAGCTCGATGATTTATAATGGAGAATTCGCAGGCAAGGCGAAGTCTGGCCTCGGCGTGACCGCTGCGCTCCTGAGAAGGCACGGAATCGAAGTGATATCGGAGGAGCAGTTCGTCGATTGGACTTTGGAGTAATTAACGGCTTTACAATATGAAAGTATGAACAAGCAGGTATCATAATTCGGGAATCGCTCGGTGTGACATCAGGGTTGCAGCATGCGGCCTGAGTCGGATGCCAGGCAATGAAGGGTAAGGGGTTCGGGTACGTTCTCCGTTCAACCCCGAATCCCGAGATAAGGTGGATTATGGTTTATTTTGAGCAAAAAAGATTACTGAAAATATGGTGGGAGCGGCCCGCTCTGTTTATTGTGCTGTACGGATTATGTTTATCGCTTACGATATGGATTGACGTCTTCCTGTACCCGGAGCGGGATATGTTCATCTGGTACATGGTCGATACGGTGTTTGCCGGATTTGTATTCTGGCGCAATGTGATGCTGCAGGTTCTCGCTGCGGCTGTCATTACATGGCTCGATTACGCGTTGGCACCCTTTCCGTTCCCGCATGTCAATGTGTTTCTATCCCAAGCCCTCATTCATTTATTGGCGATCTTGTCGATATCGTTCGCCATTAAATATTACAACCGGGAAAAAGAGAATACGCTGAACTTGACGCTGACCTTAGCCAAATCGCTGGATTCGAGAGATCCGTATACGGCTTACCATTCGGACAATGTGGCTTATTATGCCGTATGCATTGCGATGGAGATGAAGCTGAAGCGCAAGCAGTGCGGACATATTTATATCGGCGGACTTCTGCATGATATCGGAAAAATAGGCGTGCCCGAAGCGATTTTGAACAAGCCGTCCAAGCTGACGAAGGAAGAGTACGAGGTGATTAAGCAGCATCCCGTCATCGGCTATGAGATGGTGAAGCATATTTCCTTTTTTGAAAAAAACGGCGTTCTCGACATGATTCTATTCCATCATGAACGCTATGACGGGACCGGATATCCGCATGGATTGCAGGGTACCGACATTCCGTTGGCGGCCCGCATTATGGCTGTGGCCGACTCCTTCGACGTGATGACGTCAAGGCGGGTCTACCGGCATGAGGCCGATATTCGCTATGCCCTTGATGAGATTCGCAAGCATAAAGGCACGCAATTCGATCCCGACATCGCCGATGTCTTTATTCAGATTGTCGAGCGGGAAGGCGAGCGTATTTTTTCTCACCCTCGTAATATCCTTACGAAATCAATGTAAATGAGGGCCTACCCTCCATAGCGGATGGCCCCCATTCTAACCGAACGCTTTTCCATATCCTATTGAAATTCTAAGGTGACACTAAATTAATGCGCACATCTTAGTGATCCATAATATGGTAAACCTACTCTGCTGATTTCTGTGCTTGAAGGGGATTAACGTCTCATCACCTAGGCATACTTTCCCGATAGCGAGATTGTGACTATATACCTATATATACCGGGGAGATAACGGAATGACAGGCATGAGAAAAAGAAGCGGGACGGCAGCGCTGATGCTGCTGATCGCGCTGCTGCCTTCGGCGAGCCGAGCCCGGCTCTGCACGGATCCGTTCCCGGAACGCGGGAGCGCTGTATGTGAGAACGCCGAAGCTGTCTCCGCCATCCCCGGCGCGGTGCAGGTCGTGGCTGATTCCTATGAAGGGGCGGCCCTGCTGTACGGATGGGGCAGCAACCGCGCGCACCAGATCAGCGCAGAATCAGCCGAGCAAGATGTGACGCCGCGCCTCATCGGCCGGTACAACGGCGTCAAGAAGCTGCGGCCGGGGAAGACTTCTCGCTGCTGCTCCTGAACAACGGACAACTGTACGGCTGGGGGGGAATCTGCAGCGGATTGGGCTGGAGAATGCGGCTGCGCCAACCTTAATCGAACGGTTCTGGCAGGACAAGGTTGCCGATATCAGCGCATATGAGCGCGGTGTCGTCATCTTGACGGCGAACGGGGATGTATACCAGATGGGCGGCATCCTTTACTTTGGCACGGAGGTTGATCCCGAGGATTTTATTTGGAAGCTGGATATTGGCCAAGTGAAGGCGATCGCGGCGGGGAATATGCGAAGCTATGCGGTGCTGAAGGACGGTACGGTCTGGTCATGGAAAAACATCGTGCAGAAGAAAAAATATGCGGCGGCGCATCTGCCGGGATTTGCGAAGATGGCGACGATCGCGGCCGGAAGCCGGAATGCAGACTTCGCGGTCGGATTGGATGAGAAGGGGAATCCGTGGGCCTGGGGCGACAATTCCGCCCGCAATCTCGGATTCGGGCTGCCCTTCAAGATGCAGAAGGGTACGGATGCGTCCGCTGCGCCGACCCGGAACTTCATCTCGAACGGGCAGCTGTGGGCCTACGGAACGAATAATGATTATGGGCAACTGGGGAACGGTACGCGCGCGAACTATGATACGGCGCAGACCGGTTCGTTTCTCGCAATAAAGCTTTGTTCCCGATGGTCGCTTGGGCCGTCGGGATTTTTTAGAAGAGACGATTTCTGCTATGATAGGAATGTGTGTTCTTGAATGAAGGAGGAGAGCGGGATGAGCCGACCCTATCGAGTGATCAAGGCCCATCGTTCCAATTACCCTCAGCCGATCCGGTTGTCAGCTGGACAGCGGGTAAGTCTGGGGAGAGTGGATGATGGCCCGGAAGGCTGGCCCAACTGGCGCTACTGTTATACGCTCGACCGGAAGCTGGAGGGTTGGGTGCCCGAGCAGATTATCGAGAAGCGGGATCAGGAAGGCATCATTCTCGAAGCGTATTGCGCCCATGAATTGAATGTCGACCCCGGCGATATCGTGAATGTGCACCGAGAGCTGAACCAGTGGGTATGGTGCTGGCGGGAAGTGGAAGAAGAATGGGGCTGGGTACCCGTGGATCATGTGGAGCCGATAGAGTAATTTGGCTGAAGCTCTCGGGCTCTGTCGCAGGAACCGAAGCGCGGCAGTCAAGCTGCCTGGAAGGCAATCTAGCGAAGGGATGAGATCATGTTGAACATCACAGACTATAGCATAGAATCCGTAAAGGATCCGTTCCGCATTCTGGCCGGACGGCGCTATGAATTCAGACTCGATATCGAAGTGTCCGAGGAAGATGAACTGTATTCGGAACACGGCATCTACGTCAGAGTTATCTATGCCGTCGAGGCGGAGCGGGCCTATATTGTGAAGCACGAGCTCTACGAGCGGACGAGTGACCGCTATCTGGAGTTCGATCTGGAAGACGATGAGATAGCGGCGGTGAACTTGTTCTGCAGCGAGCATTATGCCGAGGCGGATGAATAACGAATCTCCGCCCAGAAGGGAGCAGCCATGGGACGCAGCAACATCACCGTACCGTATGGCTATGATCCGCCGGTAGAGAAGGAGAAAGGAACGCTGATTTACTACGATTCTTTTGAACGGACCACAGCGGAAGAGCTCGATCGGGCCGCGAATATGCCGTGATGTATGCCTTCAAAATGTTAGTGCTGTACCCGATCCACGAGGAGACGTTGAAGCGAATGGCGAAGGGAACCGCGACCGCCTATTATAAGCGGGTGAACCCGTTGGAGCAATGGGCCCGGGAGCGGGGCGGCAGAGGCGGTGCGAAGGTGGCTATCGAAGATTGGGAAGGCAAGCGCAAGAAGTATACGCCGCTCGATGCCGCGCTTCGCCATCTGACGGAGAAGTATCCCTCTCCTTATTTCTTATATGTGACGCCGGAGACAGCCAACCAGCTCGCCTCCTTCTCTTCCTTCGCGGCATGGATCGGGAAGCTCCGCCTCCTGTTGGCGTCCGAGCCGGAGGAGACGCATCCGCGGCTGCGGCAATATGCGCATCGCTGGAGCGTCGCAGGCCGGAGTGAAGGGACGAAGTAGCCGGGAACGAGAGCGCGGGCCGTCCCTTCTACAGCTATTGTGAACGCATTCATGATACAATGAAGGGAGCAAAGCCGCTGCGGCGGAATTCGAACACATGAGGTGACGAATGATGGCTCTAACCGCGCATACCCTGGATACACAGATTCGCAAAACGGTACATATTCAATACTTGCTGTATTTGCCGGCGCAGTATGATGCCTCTTCCGACAAAAAATGGCCGGTCCTTCTGTTCCTTCACGGGGCAGGCGAGCGGGGGAACGATCTGGAGAAGGTGAAGGTTCACGGTCCTCCCAAGCTGGCGGAGCATGCCGATCTGCCGTTCATCATTATCGCGCCGCAATGCCCGGAGCATTCGCACTGGCAATTGGAGATGGACGCGGTGATCGCGCTGCTCGATGAGGTGACGGCCGCTTACCGGGCGGATACGGATCGGATCTATGTGACGGGATTAAGCATGGGCGGATTCGGAACCTGGGGCCTCGGAATCGCTTACCCGGAGCGGTTCGCGGCGCTGGTGCCGATCTGCGGAGGCTATAATCCGCAGCAGGTCTCGCTGCTGAAGCAGGTTCCGGTGTGGGGATTCCACGGGGCGAAGGATACGGTCGTCCCGCTAAGCCAATCGGAAGCGATGGTTGAAGCGCTCCGGGAAGCGGGCGGCGATGTGAAGCTGACCGTGTACCCCGAGGCCGGTCATGATTCGTGGACCGAGACGTATAACAATCACGAGCTGTACGAATGGCTGCTGCAGCATTCGCTTCGCAGCAGGCCTAACAGATAGGCCGAAGAGAGAAGCATGCCAAAGAGATAGACCAAGAGATAGACCAAAGAGACAGACCAAAGAGACATACCAAAGAGACAGACCAAAGAGACAGACCAAGCGGGCCCTCCATAACGGAGGGTTTTTTGTTATGGCTGCACGCCCCACAAGCAGTTCTTCGCTACGGTGAGCCGGCCCCAACCAGTGTAAAAGAGCCGCGCTTCTTTGCCGGACATGTCCAAGTATTCATCATTCCAATTCTTTGATGTGACGGTTGGTTCGCTTTGTTCGTTCTACTTGTCTGGCGCCTTCGGCCCCGCCTTCCTTCCACGGCTCGACTTCCCGAAAAAAAACTGCGAAAATGCAGTTTTCCCTTATAACGTTTATTCCGTTGGAGGAATTCCTGCAAAACAACAGTAATTTGAGCCATGCCAATGGATTGAAAGCAAAATTCGGCGAAAATGATGCGCTTTTGCAGGAATCTCATCAAATCGCAACTCAACTAGCGAAAATTGCTGCGTTTACGCAGGATTATGCTGCCTCATCCATTTTCCGCGGCATGACCCGCCGCCGTCTTCCGCACTTCCCGCCTTCGTCGTTATCCCGTCTTGTCTCTCGCCATTATTTAATGAAGTAGGGGGCAGTCCCTTTTTGTTATGGCTGCGTACGTCGAAAATGACAAGAAAAATGACAAGAAGATATGTTGAAATTTTGGAAACTAGATAAGATACGTTCTGGAATCCTATGTTGTAGGCTAAAAGCGAATAGGAACCGCACCGTGGAGGGGAGGGAGATGTGGATGATTTCCTGTAGCAGAACGGCTGTGTCATCCTTAACATCGAGCGAAGTCAGAAGTTGTGCACATAGGCGAGAGAGGTGAAGGAATTGAGACGAACAGGAAATCGCATGCTATGCCTGCTGATGGCATTCATCATACTGGCTGTCATCCCTGTCCCAGGATCCGCCGCGGCGGAAGGAGATCAGGAACAGCTGCTTGCGCAGAAGGAAGTGATTGCCCAATGGGTGTTCAAGGATGCGGGAGAGAACGGAATTTTCCCCGCGGCCTTCGGGGCTTACAAGAGAGCCGCCTTATTCGAGAATGTGGGCGGGACCTATGAATACTAGAGCGACAATGCGAACGTACCAAGGCTGGGATTGCGGTGTAGGGACGAAATATTGGCTTGCGACAGTGCCGACCACCGGCTTCAAAAATATTACGGTATCGTCGACCCAGACCTCTTCAGGCACGGGGCCGCGGGGATTTCAAGGCGCAATTCAGTCTCGATAACCGGACATGGACAGATATTCAGGGCGGCGTACTTAAGATGGAGACCCATAATTTTAACTGTAAAAACAACGCATGCAAGTTGATCAACCAGCCGCTTCCGTAGGAGGCGAACAACGAGCCGCTGCTCTATGTACGGTGGGTGGTCCATTCGGATGCGAGAGCACCCGGCGAGTCGGGCGCCGGCTCCAGCCGCATCAAAGACGTGCGCATCGCAGGCGAGCGCATTGACGTTCGGGGCAGACCCCGCGGCTCGTCAATATGACGTTCACGGCGATCTGAAGACGAGCATTGCGCTCGCCTGGTATACGGATCAGATGACGGTCACGATGCTGCAGGTTTTGGCCACAACACCTTCAAGGTGAAGGGCAAATCATTCGTCATAATGGGGGAGCATGGCAAAGTGCCCGGCCTGTCCTTCAAGTCGGATCGGGAGACGCAGGACATTTTGCTTCAGCAGGGCGGCTTTGTGAAGACGCCTTATATCGGCCATCACGGCTGGGTGTCGGTCAAGACAGATGAACCTTTGGATTGGGATGAGCTGGGCGACCTGATCGAGGAGGCTTATTTGCGCGCAGCCCCGAAGCGCCTCGTGAAGCAAGTGAAGCCGCAGGCTTGACGATATAGTGGAGTTCGCGCGATAACACCTTGCCATTGCCGCCTCGCACAAGAACGGGTATGATGGGGAAATACATCAGTCTTTATAGCGGAGTTGAACTTGCATATGAATTCATTCCCCAAATTGAAGTTGACGCTGTCGATGGCTATCTTCGGCTCTGTCGGCTTTTTCTCGCAGCAGACGGGCTTGCCTGCGCTTGAATTGGTGTTCGTCCGCTGCATCTGCGCGACCTTGTTCCTCTGCCTGTGCTGGGTGCTGACCGGCCAGGCCAAGCGGGAGCGGCTTATCGGAAGAGAAGTGATTCAGGTTCTGGCATGCGGCGTGTTCCTCGTCCTGAACTGGGTCTTTCTGTTCCGATCCTTCGAGACGATGTCGGTCACCATCTCGATTTCGATCTATCATCTCGCGCCTGTCTTCGTCCTCATCCTGGGAAGCTTCCTGTTCCGTGAGAAAATGACGCTGCTGGCGGCGCTCTCCATCCTCGTCTGCTTCGTCGGCACGCTGTTCGTCATCGGCATCGACCAGGGATTGTCGTGGCGGGAGGTGTGGTCTACGGGCGCCGGCTGGGCGCTGCTGGCCGCGCTGTTCTATGCCGGGACGACGCTGCTGGGCAAAGGCATCAACATTATGAGCGCGTACTTGATGACGGTGCTACAGACGCTGTTGGGCGTGTTTTTGCTGCTGCCTTTTGTGGACTTCAGCGCGTTCCACAGCCTGACGCCGGAGAATTGGGCGTATATTGCGGCCACCGGGCTGATCCATACCGGTTTTGTCTATTATTTGTTTTTTGACAGCCTCCGCAATTTGTCGGCCCGGATTATATCCGCACTCATCTTTGTCGATCCGGCGGTCGCCATTTTGCTGGACACGGTCCTTACCGGATTCCGTCCGACTCTGCTGCAGGTTGCCGGCATCGCGCTTATTTTTGCCGGGATGGCCGGTTCGCTGTGGAAGCCGGAATCCAAGCAAGAATACCTTACGAGTTGACACTCATGAATTGGATCAGGATACGGCAGAGCGCCTTGAATCCTTAGGTTCAAATTCGGCGGATACCTAATGCAGTGCCGTACACCGTCTCGGTTCTAGCGGTGCGATCAACCAAGCGGATGCGGGAGGAGTTCTGCCGTACCGTCTGCAATCCTGATAGATCCTGTTCGAAATCAGCGGCCATAGAAGGAAAAAAGCCGCGCGGTATGGAAGTATGTTCTGTATAACGGAAAACAACGGAGTGGATTGGGAAGGAGGCGGGATTGTGTCGATCAAGGCGATTGCGTTGGATTTTGACGGACTCATTGTAGATACGGAGACGGCCAGCTACGATTCCTTCTGCGAGCTTGTTCGGAGCTTCGATCTGGACATGCCGCTGGAGGTATGGAAGGAGTGGGTCGGCGGCATTCAGACATGGCAGCTGGCCTGTGATTACTTGGATGCGCAGCTCGGCAAGCCTGTCGATCGGGAGGGGCTGCACCGCCGTCACCGGGAAATGTACACCGCCTTAATCGAGGAATTGGATGTGATGCCGGGCGTGAAGCAACTGCTGGAGGATGCGCGCCGCATCGGCCTGCGCGTGGCTCTCGCTTCCAGCGCCTCGGCCGCCTGGGCCGTAGAGCATATTAAGCGCTGCGGGCTTATTGATTATTTCGATGTGCTGCAGACGCGTGACGATGCCGCCAAGGTGAAGCCGGATCCGGAGATATACCGGAAGGCGGTGGAGAAGCTCGGCGTGAAGCCGGAGGAGACGATTGCATTCGAGGATTCCCTTGTCGGGACGCTCGCGGCGAAGGCAGCCGGCCTGTCTTGCGTCGCCGTGCCGAATCGGGTGACCGGCCTTTTCTCGTTCGAGCATGTCGATCTGCAATTGGCCTCATTGGCCGATATGAGTCTGGAGGAGATCATCCGCACGTTGGAGCAGTCCCGGGACGCGGCCCAAGGATGAGGCCGTTCCTCCCGGTAACATTATCCGCCCTTCTATTATCGTCAGAAAGGTCAGGCGAATGGATCGATGGCTGCCGTGAATGACGCCGCCGGTTCCCTTGTGATTCAACGGGCCGCTTCGGAGCACGTTGCCCTGCTGCAAGAGCTGTATGTGGAAGCTGCTCGCTGGAGAACCGCGCGTGGCATTATGCTTTGGGATGAGCATGCCTTTACCACCGTGTATATAGAGCGCTTCATGCAAGAGAGGGAAGTCTTCATTGCCTTGGCAGGCGGGGATGGAATCGGATGCTTTGCCATCCAATGGAGCGATCCGGAGATATGGCGAGAGCTTGACAATGAGGAATCAGGCTACCTGCATCGGCTCGTCGTCACCAGAAAATATAGCGGGATGAGAATAGGATATAGGTTGCTGGAATGGGCCGAGAACTATGTGAAAAGCCAAGGAAAACGATTTTTCCGTCTGGATTGCATGACCGAAAACGAAGGCCTCAACCAATATTATGCGGAGGCCGGTTTTGCTTTTGTGCGGACAGCAGTCGGAGAAGGCTGGAGCGCCAATTTGTATGAAAAGAAGCTAGGATAAACGCCCTGTATTATTTTATATTTGGGGCATAGAAGGGATAGACACAGGCGGTGGACCGCCTGTGTTTTTTTGCTGTGAACAGGGATGCTGCGATTTTGCGGTTGAAGCGGAGCTAGGGATGTAATAAAATAGAGCTATGATTAATAATGATAATCATTATCAATAGATTGAGCGATAAGGAGGAATCCCATGTCATTGCCGGGAATACCGGTGCCGAAGGAGCGGCTAAGTGATGAGGACATCGAACGGTTCGTCCGCTGCCGGCATTGTTATTATCGCAAGTGCCGGAATGCTCATGAATCGAGCTGGGTATATGCGGCGCAAGCGTCGGTCAATCAGATCGTGCATGCGTATTATTCACGTGCTCCCGAGGCAAGAACGGCTGCTTCCGTCCTGTCCGATATGGAGAGCTATTGGACGCCGGAGCAGGAGCGTTTCCCGTCGGAGCAGCATTATTTGCGAATCAAGCGTTCGGTATTTCACTTTTTGGATGAATATTTGACTGGGGAAGCACCTGGTCATGCGCTGCTGCTGGGAGAGAAGCTGAACGTCCAGGCTGGGGAATTGGGAGCAGATCTGTCGATGACGCTTCAAGTTGCCGAGTGCTCGGATTCGTCCCTCGTCATACGGAGGTATGTGGTCGCCGATGAGCCGCAAGTATTTAAAGCCTACGTTCAATTTGTGCTTGTTTTCGCATACAAGGCTTTTGGCCGGCTGCCGGACCGAATCGAAATTTATGCCTTGATGAATGGCTCGGCGTATGCCTTCCGCCCGAAGGAGGAGCATTATCATTCTTCGCTTGATTTTGTGCGCTTGATGCTCGGGGTCATGAATGAGGGGCCGGCGGGCAGTGGGCTTTATCACTAACTTAGTTCACTTGCGGGTTTTTGCTGGAAAAGGGGATTTATGAGCTTTGACAGTTCAGTCCCCTTAGCGGGGGATTATGGTCGAGATAAGGAAAGGATGGGATGAGAGGATGGCGAAGATCATTTTGATATATGCCAGTATGAGCGGGAATACCGAGGAGATGGCTGATGCGATTGCAGCAGGGGTTCGCGAAGCCGGAGAGGATCTCGCGGTAATGGAGGTTATGGATGCGAATGCGGCCGACTTGTCCGGATATGATGGAATCCTGCTTGGCGCTTACACTTGGGGAGATGGGGAGCTGCCGTACGAATTTCTCGATTTTTACGATGATATGGAAGACCTTGATCTGAGCGGCACCCATGCAGCCGTGTTCGGCTCATGCGATTCATGCTATGCCCAGGTAGGCAAAGCGGTCGATATTCTAATGGATCGGCTGCGGGAATTGGGGAGCGACATCGTCCAGGACGGCTTGAAAGTCGAGCTGACCCCGTCCGACTCGGACAGAGAATTATGCCGGGAGTTCGGAAGGAATTTTGCCAAGAGTGTCGTTCAGGGGAAGGCTTTGCAGCAATAGTTGAATACATGCGAGTTATGGAAAGGAGTCTTCCGAGATGGAACGGAAGGCTCTTTTTGCCGTACATAATGTAAACCTGCGGGAAGCGAAGGTATGGAGCCTATGACAGAAATGGGGATGAACCGTTTGCAGATCGGGAAGCGGTTGTGGCTATGGGTGCAGCCAATGGAAGCGGATATTTGGCAGGGGATGACGGGTGAGCCTCTATCCGTCGATCTGTGGCATGTCGGGCACCCTCCGCTCCGCGGCGGACGAGCTGCGGGATACTTATCAGTTGGAGGTGGCCCTCATTCCTCCGAACCGGCCATGCCGGAGGCAGGATGAGCCCCCGCTCGTCTGTCCGGGCCTGCCGGGAAAGCAGCGGGCGCTCTTGGCCGAGATCGCTTCGGTTCACCGCACGGGCCGGCCGATTCTGGTAGGAACGGCAAGCGTGGCGGAATCGGACCGGTTGGAGCGCGAATTGGAGCAGGCTGGCGTGCCTTGCTGCGTGCTGAATGCGAAGCATGACGCGGAGGAGGCGGAGCTGATCGCGCGGCAGGGACCTGGGGCGCGGCGGTCACTATCTCGACGAACATGGCCGGCCGGGGCGTCGACATCGTGCTCGGCGGCGGGGATCCGGCCCAATATGCCAAGATCGCGCAGCTTGGGGGCTTGTACGTCATTGGCACGAATCTGCATGACAGCCGCCGCCTCGACGATCAGCTCCGGGGGCGCGCGGGCAGGCAGGGCGATCCGGGGGGTCTCGCTTTTTCGCCAGTCTGGAGGATCCGTTGCTCCATCGCTATGGCCGAGCGTATCCGTTCCCGGAGCGATGGCTGTCCGCGAATCCGGACAAGCCGCTGCGAGCGCCCGCCGTCCACCGCCTGATTTCCCATATTCAGCGCATGGCGGAAGGACGGAATACGGCGAGACGGCTCATGTTGAACCGTTACGCCGATGTGCTGGAGCAGCAGCGGCGCATCATCGCCGTCTGGCGCCGGGATGTGCTGATGGAGGAGACGCCGCCGCTGCTGAAGCTTGCTGAAGATGCAGCGCGGCATAAGCGCTTGTGCCGGCGGTGGGGAGCAGAGCGGGCCCGCCGTCTGGAGAAGCGGGTGACCTTGCGGCATATCGATCAGCGTTGGTCCGATTATGTGGAATATGTGTCTGCGGTAAGGGAAGGGCTGCACCTGGAGGGGCTGAGCCGCCAGGATCCGCTCGATCTGTACCATCAGCGGCTTATCGGGGCGCAGGCGGGGGAGCGAGAATGCCTAAGACCGTATCGCTGTCGGCGATGCGGTCTCTTGGCATTGCTTTCGTGTACACCGGCACTCGGGAACGCCCGCCTTCGTGTACGTCTTGCATTTGCGTACCCCTGCATTCGGGAACGTCCGCATTCGTGTACGTCTTGCATTCGCGTACCCTGCATTCGGGAAGGCCCGCCTTCGTGTACGTCTTGCATTCGCGTACCCCTGCATTCGGGAACGCCCGCCTTCGTGTACGTCTTACATTCGCGTATACCCGCATTCGTGTCCCCGTTTCCTCGTCATCACCTTCTCCTTCTCGTACACTCGTTTACTCGTACTTTCATTCTTTCATGAGCCCTTCGCTTTCAGGTATATCTATTTTTCTCGTAGTGCCACTTTCATCTACATTTGTTCGCGCATGTACCCGAATGTGCGTACATTACGTCCCCCCCGAAAGTCCCCTCGAAGCCCCCTCGAACGTGCCCTCCAACGTACCCTCGAACGCCCCCCCCGATAGACCAAAGCTGCAAAACTACAGTATTTTTCACCTGAAAACGCCGATTTGAGGAAAAATAATGCAGGGGTGCAGGAATTTCATGCTCTGACTGGCTATACTTCAATTTGAGCACGAAAATGATGTATTTTTGCAGGAATCCTTCAGAGCGCCATATTGTCGTTCAGAAATGATGTAAATTTGCAGGATTTCTACCAATGCCGCAGCGCGCCCGGCCTTAGCTCATAACGCACGACATATTTGCCTGCCCCTCCGGTCACAGCCGTAAACCATCCCTTGGAGCAGAGCGACTGCAGCGTTCGCACCGCTTTGCGATGGTTTATGCACAAATGCGCCTCCACGTCGATGGGACGGATCGGACGGCCGAGCATGCAAGCGAGCCGGATGGTCTCCCGTTCCGCGAGACTGTGCAGGCTCACAGGCGCGGAGTCCGCGTGATAGCGGCTAATCACCATTCGCAGCAGCGCCATGCACAGTTCAGGGCGGTCAGCGACGTCGTCATAAGCGAAGGAGATTACCTGAAAACCAATAGAGGACAAAAACGTCTCCCGATTCAGCTCATTGCAGTACTTTTGCCTATCCATATTTCTGACGTGGGGTACGAAGCCTTTGATCTCGATGATCAGCTTGACCTGCGGGGACAGCCAGGCGAAATCGCAGAAATAGGCCAGGCCCCGCCAATCAAGCACTTCGTATTCCGGATGCAACTGGTCAAAGCTACCTCGAAGGGGCCACCATACGTTGCGGCAAAACAGCTTCTCGGCCTCCCGATGCCCTCGCTCCAGCCGTCCCCTTCGTTCTCCCGTTCTTCTCTGCAAATGGTGCTGAATGAACGCCTCATGCGCCTCTTCAAAACTCACCTTACCGCCTCCTCCCAAAATAAAAACGTCCCGATACCCTTCGCGCGGAAAGGATCGGGACGTTCTTCGTCTCTTCCATTGATTATACTGTTGATGCGGTTTCTTGACCAGTCCGGCTTCATGGCAGGCAAAGGGAGGCAGACATGGTGGCAGTCGCTTGCATCCCACACCCGCTCGGCTGCGGCAGACAACTCGACCACGGGCATCTTGTTCTCTGCTCGACTGTCACAGATCTTGACCAAGACGCACCATGTCCCGCAGCAGCATGCCGTTCTCGTAGATTTCCTCATCATAATGGCGAGCGAAGAAATCGCGGTCAATGCCCGTCATTCGGAACCCGCATTTCTGGTAGAGCGCGATCTGGCTTATGCTGGTGCTGCCTGTACCTACTTCTATCGTCTGGCAGCCGAGCGCCTTGGCGGTCTCGACCGCGTGAAGGACGAGCTGCTTGCCGATGCCTTGTCCTTGATGACTCTCTGCGACAGCCACGTTGACCAGCTCGATTGTGCCCGGCCGGGTCGGCAGCAGCACATAGACACCGATGACTTGCCCGTCCTGTTCCGCAAGAAAGCATGTCCCCCGTCCAAGGTATTCCTGCACGAGCTCGGCAGAAGGGTCTGCCAGCAGCAGCAATTCCATCGGAGGCTGTTCCTCCGTATTCCATTTTCGAATCTGCATAGTATTGTTCTCCTTTGGTGCTTAACAGCCTGATCTATCATTATCTGCTTCCTACTTCGGGGCGGCTTCGCGCATTTCCTTTTCTTGCTGAAAATATTCGCCTCTCCCGATGGGCTAGGCGGGGATAGCCGTGCTGCACAGCGGTCGTCAGCATGCGTCGGACGACGTCTGGGCCGTGCTGCACAGCGGTCGTCAGCATGCGCCGGACAACGTCTGGGCCGTGCTTGCACAGCGGTCGTCAGCATGCGCCGGACGACTTCTGCTCCGTGCTGCACAGCGGGCGTCCAGTATGCGCAGCACGACTGTCTGACTCCTGCTGCATCGGCAGAGCAGCGTTAACGGCGCGAATTGGCGGGTGGCTAGTGAGCGTCCCGCGTCTGTCAGGAGGCTCCGCTGCCGCCGGCAGCCTTGGCACGTGCGGCCCGATTCTTAATCGCCTCCGTCACGACGAAGGCCAGATCATCGTTGCCGTAGAGCGCGAGGACGCCGAGCACCGTGTCGTCCGGAATGTCGCCGGCCTCTTCCTTCGGGACCGTGAGGCCGATGGCCTGCTGCAGCGCCGGATTGGCGCCCTGCTGCGGATAGGCCTGCTGATAGAGCTCGGCCGGATCAAGCTGATGATTGACGCACCACTGGGCGAACACCAGGATCATCATCTGCTCGTCCCGTTCATAGTTGCGGATAATCTGTTCTTCGATTTCTTTGCGAGACATTGATATATCTCCTTCCAGGCGGTAATATGGGTTCATTATAGCGAATGGGCAGGAGGATTCACAATGATTAAGAACGAGAAGATACGGGCTGCCGAAGTCGAATTGACCGGTCTGAACGGGGAAAAGCTCGGGCATCGTGCCGACCTCGGAGGCGCTCGCGATGGCGAAAAAGCTGAAGGTGGATCTCGTCTGCCTGTCGCTGATGAGCAGCCCGCCTCCCTGCAAGCTGATTGGAGCGGGAGCGGCCAAGCAGGAGGCACAGCAGGCCCGCAAGGCGGAGCGGCAGCCGAAGGTGAAGGAGATTCGCCTGACGCCGCAGATCGAGGATCATGACTATGAGACGAAGAAAAATCAGGCGGAACGGATCCTGCGCGCCGGAGATTCGGTACAGCTCGTCATCCGCATCAAGGGCAAGGAAGGCGCTCTGGCGCAGCAGATCCTCGAACGGCTGCTGCAGGATTTGCGTCCGGCGGGAACGAAACGCACCGGCATTCAATTGAGCGGCAAGCAGGCGATGGTACAGGTCGATCCGGTGTCAGGTGCGGAAGCATAGCCTATGCTAAGCAGAAGACTCCCATCCGCCCGTGCACTGGACAGATGGGAGTCTTCATTCAAGCCCGGACCCGTTGCGCAGCGGAATCGGTCCGGGGCGTGATTGGCGCATGTCCCCGCGCCTTGGCCAGGCCGAACTTCGGCATATTGCCGTAGACGGCCTCGAACTGGCCTCCGCGTACGATATACGTCTCGTGATAGATGCCGACCGCATTCGTTTTCCCGACCGCCTGATAGAATCTTCGCCATGCCTTCAAATGCTCCGGCCCCCGCGCATAGGCTGTCAGATCCTCGAAGGACCGCCAATATTGAACCATCAATATCGTTCTTAGATTGACGGTCGTCTCCAAGGAGAGGAAGCCAAGCTCCGGGTTCGTATACAATTCCCGAATCATTGGCGGCATCGCTGTAAAGACCGGCCACCATTGATGAACAGCCCACCATTTGTTCACCCTCATTCCGATTAGGAACACGACAATATCCTGCTCTCTATCCTCTACCGTGTAGCGCCCGCCAAAGATTGATTTTCCCATCGTGTCTCCTCCTTATCTATTCTGTTGAATCTGCCGCATCGCCGCATCGCTCCATTCCATCTCTGCCCGAACGACACGCTTGCCATAGTCGAGCGTAAGCAGCCAATATTGCAAATCTTCTTCATCCGAACAATGCGTCATGATTTGGTTTTCGATCGCCTCGTACATCTGATACCGCTCCTGGAGCATCGAATGGAACCGCTCGATCTGCCCGAGCGTTGCGTCCGGCTCTTGATGACGGTGGAAGAATAGCTTGAGCAAAAATTCATTTTTGTACGTATGGAGCTGTTGAAGCGGTTCCTGCAGCCAGGCCTGCAGCGCCTGCATTCCTTGGGGCGTAATATGGTACTCTTTTTTGTCGGGCTTCGATTCCTGGGCGGTATCAGTTACCACAGCCCAGCCGTCCTCGACCAGCTTTTTCAACGTCGGATAGATTTGTCCGTAGCTGATCTTCCAGAAATGATTGAGGCTGGTGTCCATCATCTGCTTCATGTCATAGCCTGTGTGGCAATCGGTCGTGAGCAGCCCGAGAATCGCATAGGTCGTGTCACTGTGCTTAGCAGCCATTGTATCACCTTCTAATGTATCATAATGATATATATCATAAGGATATATTATCGCTTGAAAGGTGGCAAGGGGGAATTTTCCTGAGCAAGTGGATTCGGGCAGAGCGGCGCCCAAATTGTATTTGGGGAGCGAATACGGACCGATCGACGTAACGCGCGCAGGCAGCAAGGCTCCCCGCAGTTCATGCCACGGTGCCGCATAAGGGAGATTCTGCTATAATGGGGATGAGGTGAGTGCGATGGCGAAGAAAAGAGGCCGGAACGCCGCTCCGGAAGGGACTGCCCAATCTGCCCAAGATAAGCCGGCAACGCTCAAGGATCTGCTGCGGCCTGATATCGTAGCGCAGCTGAAGGAGCAGGCTACTGCATTGAAGGCGGAGGAAGCGCAGCGGAAGGAAGACGCGAGACGCGAGGCGGAGCAAGCCCGGGCGGCAGAGCAGAAGCGGCTGGACAATGACTTCGATTTTTTGTTGAACAATAGCAGCATGGATTGGCGCAAGTATAAATAACATGGTAAGAGAAGGTCCGATGATCCGTTCATCGGGCTTTTTTTGTATGCGGGAATTGTCAATTTGATGCATGATATGTTAGTATATTGAGATGTACTCACAAGAGGAACATTTGTATTCACTGGGGAGACAAAATTGTAATCTTGTTTTTCTCAGGTAGTCAGAGGGGAGAAGGTCTATGAATATGCGATTGGGATTGTTTCCGCGCATTGTCATTGCGATTATGCTCGGCATTGGAGCAGGGCTTATTATGCCGGACTGGTTCATACGAATTTTTGCGACATTAAATCATGTATTTGGTCAGTTTCTGAGCTTTCTTATTCCGCTCATTATTTTGGGCTTTATTGTTCCGGGGATCGGGGAGCTTGGCAGGGGAGCCGGGAAGCTCCTCGGATTGACAACATTTATCGTATATGTATCTACGGTATTATCCGGGATGCTCGCTTATGGTGTTGCGTCGTCGTCTTTTCCCTGGCTGCTGTCCGGGGCTTCCGGGCTGGCAGCCAAGAATCCGGAGGAGATGCTGCTGACCACCTACTTCGAGCTGCCTATGCCGCCTGTGTTCGATATTATGACGGCGCTGCTGTTGTCTTTCCTGATCGGGGTCGGAATCACCTTCGTGAAGACGAACGCGCTTCTTACCGCTTCACTGGAATTCAAGGATATCGTAGCCAAGGCGATACAGGCGATTATTATTCCGTTGCTGCCGTTTCATATCGCGGGGCTCTTTATGAATATGACGCAGGCAGGCGAAGTTGCGTTCATTCTACAAGTGTTCGTAAAGGTGTTCGCAGTCATACTCGTGTTACATTTCGTGGTCATCCTGTGCCAGTATGCGATCGCAGGTGCAGTGAACAAGCGCAACCCGCTGGCGCTGCTGCGCACGATGCTCCCGGCATACCTCACGGCGCTCGGCACGCAATCTTCGGCGGCGACGATTCCGGTGACGATGCAGCAAGTGAAGAAGCTCGGGACAGACGAAGAAGTGACGAACTTTGTCGTGCCGTTATGTGCGACGATTCATATTACCGGATCGGCGGTTACGATTACTTCGGTCGCGAGCGCCATACTCTACATTCATGGTGTGCCGCTGACGGTGAGCACCATGGTGCCTTTCATATTCATGCTCGGCATCGCGATGATCGCCGCTCCCAGCGTTCCAGGCGGCGGAGTGATGGCGGCCATCGGCTTATTCCAGTCGATGCTCGGCTTCGATGAAGCCATGGTTAGCCTCGCGATCGCGCTCTACATCGCTCAGGACAGCTTCGGAACGGCAGCCAACGTAACCGGAGACGGTGCGATTGCCCAGATCATTCACGCCGTGAAGAAGAAGCGGGCCGCCAAGAACCGTCTGTCAGCCAGCTCATAATGCTATCCTTGCTCGGACAAGATGAGAGTCCGGTGATGCGTTCACCGGGCTTTTTTCTTAGATGAATCCGGCCTCACAAGCGGGAGTATCCGTTTCGTGGTTCTTTTTGGCCGGTATCCCCGTGACTCAGGATAGGCTGGTCGGCTACCCTTTGCAGAGCCGAGGCGCCGCAGCATCGTTCATGAACTGGCAGGGGCGGCGTCCTGTTGAAGCATCACGCTTTTCGCAGCCGATCTAATCGTTTTTATCAAATAATTTCATTATAATAATAATTCTAATTGAGAATGATAATCAATTATTTTGGCCAAATCCATTGACTTTCCCGGGGGAACCGTTATAATCATAACTGTTACAACGCGTTAATGATAATGAATATCATTATTATGCATGCGGGTGAACATGGGGAAATGCAGACCATACATCCGGAACGCCTATACTCTTAATTGTAAGGAAAGAGACATGAAGAAGAGATATCTGGTTATTGCGCTTATCCTGTTTGCCTTCATTTCCCTGTTTATCGGGGTCATAGACATTAAGCCATGGGATTTGTTCAATCTGAACGATGACAAGGTTCATACTTTTCTCGTCAGCCGGGTGCCAAGGCTTATCAGTATCGTCCTCGCCGGGGTCAGCATGAGCATATGCGGCCTGATTATGCAGCAGCTTAGCCGGAACAAGTTCGTCTCGCCCACGACGGCAGGGACGCTTGACTCGGCCCGCTTGGGGATACTTGTCTCTTTGATGCTGTTCACGACGGCGAGCCCGTTGGTGAAGATGCTCGTTGCGTTCGTCTTCGCTTTGGCAGGCACGATGCTGTTCATGAAGATATTGGATCGCATCAAATTCAAAGACACCATCTTCATTCCGCTCGTCGGATTGATGTTTGGCAATATTATTAGTTCCATTTCCACCTTTTTCGCGTATAAGTATGATTTGATTCAGAACATGTCCTCGTGGCTGCAGGGCGACTTCTCGATGATTATCAAGGGGCGCTATGAGCTGCTGTATATCAGCATTCCGCTTATCGTGATTGCCTACCTGTATGCGAATAAGTTCACGGTAGCGGGGATGGGCGAGGATTTCTCGAAAAATCTCGGGCTCAACTACAAGCGCGTGGTCAACATCGGCTTGATCCTGGTGGCGCTCGTTACGTGCACGGTCGTGCTTACCGTTGGAACGATTCCTTTCCTGGGTCTTATTATTCCGAATATCGTTTCCATTTACAGAGGCGATAATTTGAGGAATAGCTTGTCGCATACCGCGCTTCTCGGGGCCGTATTCGTTCTGTTCTGCGATATTTTGGGACGCATCATCATCTTCCCGTATGAATTGTCGATCAGCTTGACGGTCGGCGTCATCGGAAGTGCCATATTCGTCTATATGTTAATGAGGAGAAGGGCACATGGGTTATAAAGCGAAAACGGGGGTTCTTGCTGTCCTTGCTCTCACGCTGATAGGGTTGTTCCTGTTCTTCAAGCTGGGGGACAACTGGGACTACGTGCTGCCGAAAAGAACAATCAAAGTACTGGCGATTGTCCTGACCGGCGCTTCGATCGCATTTGCCACAACCGTATTCCAGACGATTACGAACAACCGCATACTGACACCGAGCATATTGGGCCTGGATTCGCTGTATATGCTGATTCAGACCATCGTCATCTTCGTATTTGGCTCGAAGACATTGATGATGATGAACAGCAATGTGGACTTCCTGGTGTCCGTCGGACTGATGGTTGTGTTCTCGGGCCTGCTGTTCAAGCTTATATTCAAGGGCGAGAATCAGAATATATACTTCCTGCTGCTTATTGGCATTATTTTTGGCACATTTTTCGGAAGCATGTCCACCTTCATGCAGGTTCTGATTGACCCGGCAGAGTTCATGATCGTGCAGGACAAAATGTTCGCCAGCTTCACTCATGTCAATACGAAGCTGCTTCTTATGGGAGGCGTGCTGCTTCTGCTCGTCACGCTCTACTTTCTGCGCTTCATCAAGTATCTGGATGTGCTTGCGCTGGGCAGGGAGCAGGCGATCAACCTCGGCGTCAATTACGACTATGTCGTGAAGCGGCTGCTCTTTATCGTCGCCGTACTTATCTCCATTTCCACGGCGCTTGTCGGGCCGATTACCTTTCTTGGCTTGCTCGTCGTGAACGTAACGTATCAATTTCTGAAGACGTACCGGCACAGCTATCTTATCGCCGGCTCCGTCCTCATCAGCATTATCGCCCTTGTGGGCGGCCAGTTCATTGTGGAGCGGATATTCACCTTCTCCACGACGCTTAGCGTCATTATCAATTTCGTCGGCGGGGTCTACTTTATTTATCTTCTATTGAAGGAGAACAAATCATGGTAGAAGTAAGAGGCGTATCCAAACAATATGGCGGCAAAAACGTGATCGAGGACATCTCGGTTACGATTGCCAAAAGAAAAATCACGTCGTTCATCGGTCCGAATGGCGCAGGCAAAAGTACGCTGCTGTCTATCATAAGCAGGCTCATTTCGAAGGATTCCGGAGAAGTGACCATTGACGGGAAAGAAATCAGCCAGTGGGACAGCAAGGAGCTGGCGAAGAAGATTTCGATTCTGAAGCAGTCGAACCATATCAACCTGCGGCTTACGATTCGGGAGCTGGTCTCCTTCGGGCGCTTCCCTTATTCGCAAGGGAGATTGTCAGACGAAGATTGGAAGTACGTCGATGAGGCGATTGAATATATGGGACTTGCCGAGATGCAGTACAAGTATCTGGATCAGCTGAGCGGCGGGCAGAAGCAGCGGGCTTATATCGCGATGGTCATCGCGCAGAACACGGAGTATATTTTACTTGACGAACCGCTGAACAACCTGGATATGAAGCATTCCGTGCAGATTATGAAAATATTGCGCAGACTCGTCAATGAGCTCGGCAAAACGATCGTCATCGTCATTCACGATATCAACTTTGCCTCCTGCTATTCCGACTATATCGTGGCATTGAAGAATGGCAAAGTCATCAAGGAGGGCGCGACCGATGACATTATCGACAGCGCGGTTCTCCATGACATTTATGATATGGACATGAGCATCGAGAACTTCAATGATAACAAGATCTGCGTTTATTATGCATAGCTCGACACAAAAAGGGGTCACACCGTTCGGTAATATCGCATTGCCGTGCCATAATAGTACGAATTTGTGATATTAACGGCGATAAATATATTTTATAAAAATACGTGGTAGAGGTGAAAGAAATTGAAGAAAACAGTCCTAATTCTAGTCATAGCCATGATGGCAACCCTTGTTGCAGCATGTGGTTCCAATAAGACAGATAGCAGCAATGGTTCGACATCTACTGGAGCCGAAGCGAACAACACAGTGGAAGAAATCGTTATTAAGCATGAGCTTGACGAAACGACGGTGAAGAAGAATCCGTCTAAAGTCGTTGTTTTCAGCTACGGAGTCGTCGATTCTCTGGACAAATTGGGTGTAGACATCGCGGCATTGCCGAAGAACAGCCTGCCTCCTTACTTGAAAAAATTCGAAGACGAGAAGTATGTGAATGCGGGCGGCTTGAAGGAGCCGGACTTCGAGGCGATTCACGCCCTGAAGCCGGACCTGATCATCATTGCCGGAAGACAGGCATCGTCGTATGAAGAGTTCAAGGCCATCGCGCCGACGATCTACATGGATATTGACACGGATCGTTATATGGAGTCCTTCAAAGAGAATGCGGAAAACCTTGGCAAAATTTTCAACAAAGAATCCGAAGTACAAGCGGAGCTTGCGAAGATCGATGGAGATATCAAGCAATTGAATGAGAAAGTGACGGCGTCGAACCAAAACGCGCTCATCATTCTGGCGAACGACGGCAAAATCAGCGGCTATGGCGCAGGTTCCCGCTTCGGCATTATCCATGATGTGTTCGGCTTCCCGCCAGTCGATCCGGACATTAAAACATCGACTCATGGAGACCCTGTGTCCTTCGAATATATTGTAGAGAAGGATCCGGACTATCTGTTCGTTATCGATAGAGGGGCTGTAGTCGGCGGCGAATCGTCTGCGAAGCAAGTCGTAGAGAACGAACTGGTCAAGAAGACCAAGGCATTCAAAGAAGGGCATATCGTCTACCTCGATCCGAGCTACTGGTATCTGTCGGGTGGCGGCCTCGTCTCCGTAGAGGAAATGGTGAAAGAAATCGGAGCTGCAATTCAATAAGCAATCGCCGGCTTGCTGCAAGCCGGATTAGAGCAACCGGGGCGCCTCGTGCGTCCCGGTTGTTTTATTTGATGGAAAGAGATAGTAAGACGATATCAATCGACATGACAAAACCACCTTGTGTTTTGCCTTTTTTGTTTCTCTTTCTAAATGGATAATATGTAAACAAATGTTTGTTTTCCCCGAATTATATGGTAATATATAGGTGGTCAGTAATTTGAAACTGAAGGAGTGAGATTGTGAGTACCGTTGCTGCGAGGCCAAGGAGCTTGGGGGAGCTGATACAGTACCATCGGAAGAAGAAAGAAATGAGTCTGTCGAAGCTGCAAGAAGCGGTCGGCGTTGACAAGGGCAGCTTGTCGAGAATTGAAAACGGCGAGGTTAAACGCCCTGATTTTCAATCCATATTGTCTATCGCTGGAGTATTCCCCATAGTGACATCGTAGAACAGTACATCGAGATTGGACACAAAGCGGAAGTCATATATGCTATATTTCAGAACGAATTAACAACACTTGAACATCCTTCGCTGATAACGAAAATAGCAGCAAAGTTTCTTGAGTCACCAAATGAAGACACCATATATTTAGTAGGAAAGCTATATCGCGATATTGACTCCATCGATAAAAACTCCATTAAACTTGCGTTGTATGACCTCATCCTTGATTACTCACGTTCTCCAAAGTCAACGATTCAGCAAAAGAAAAAGAATGTCTAAACAAGGTTATGCGTATCCATTTAGAGCATGGAGTCTCTCTGAAAATGACTTTTGAAAAATTGAGCGCATACTACGCTCAAGAAATGGAGGGTTAAACATGAAGAACTTGATTAAAAAATTATATTCCAAATCCCTTCTTTACACGGTTGTCCTTGTCACAGCGGTAGCGGCATTCTCTGGTGACTCTGGAAGTATCCATCCGTGGTAAGAGTACCTTTAATGGTACTCTTTTTAAATTTTATTGTTTTATTCAGCAGCGGATGGATCATGATTATAGTTAATTGTATGTGAAAATATTCATATATTGTGTAACAAAAGTCATATTTTGTACTATAGTCTTTATCATAATTTTGACCTTGACTGACCTGACCAATAACACCCTCCCCAACGTCAAAAAAGAGGGCATATTAATATTTTATGGCAATCTTTTTCTTTTTTGATTTCTTTTTGTCTTTATCCTCTGAAAGGGTGGTTCTCCTACTTTCCATTTTAACCTGCGATATGAAGCAAATGCGGAGCGGTTTTCACGTTCATAATAACTATCCTAATCCGCTCTGTCTAGCAATCAATCTCCCCTATTCTTTTACTGTCTTGGGGCTTCCCTAATTCCTTATCAAAGCTCTCCTTTGCCACGATTTTTCCCTTCCCTTCTACTGCTGTTCCATTTATTGTAGCAGGCGAACAAAGGAGGAAGTATGAAATAATTTCCTGATGTCGTAATACTTTCGCCATGTTCGACGTAGCCAAAATAAAGGATGATAAAGAGGCAATGAGACAGGGAAGGAGACAACGACATAGATGGCTATCATACAACTGACGTCTACGAACCCTCAATTTTCGTTCCTCATTCGGAAAAATCCGCATAACGGAATGATATTGAGAGCAATTCGCAAAGGAATGGCATACGGGTGGTATACCGATGAGTTGACATATAATGTCTACTTTAAAGATGCAGACAATGAAATCTCATACAAGCAGCATAAGCAGGAAGTATTCGAATACTTGAATGTATCTCGTTATAATACGCCCTTATTTCCGCTAAACGCGATCAATGAATTCTTCTCGGCTCCGTTGAAGGAACAAGGGGAACGCGATATCGCGGGTTATCAGCATATGGTCTATATCCATATGATCCATATTGAGAGAATGCGGTATATCGAGTTTTTCAAAAAGCATTTGCCTGATTATTCCTTCGAGCTTGAGCACCGGGCAGACAAAAGCTATGCCTTGAAGGTAACAACGGATAAGAGCTTGTACGAGCTGCTCCATGTCGTGAGCGTGCTTTGCTTGTTTTTGGCGATGTTCGGCCATGAAAATATCGAGATTTCGGAGAGCATCATTCAGAAATATATCAAAAGCATGAACATCATCGATGCGCCTTACTATATTCGCAGCTTATTTGTTCGCATCATGTTATCCAGTAAAGAATATTTCCGCAAATATAAAGCGGAGCTGGAACAGACGAGCCGCTACTCAATTCAGTTCCAATACGGCGGAACGGCCATGCAGCGAAGAAGCTTTATCGGGAGTCGGCTGCCCTTCAATAAATCCATTCTCGATGTCGGCTGCGGAGAAGGGTTCTATGCGGTGCCATACGCGGCGAAGGTGGAGGGCAGCTATTATGCAATCGATATTAATGAGGAGCTGCTGACTGTCGTACAGCGGAAGGCCGGTGCCAGAGAACTGGATAATATCGTGACCTATTCTTCTATCGCTCAGTTCATGGAATCGTACAACGGGGAACAAGTTGACGTTATTTTGACGGAAGTAATCGAGCATATGAGCAAGGAGGAAGCGTCGGAGCTAATCCGGGATATTTGTGCGCATATTGACTTTGATTACTTTATCGTGACAACACCGAACGCGGATTTTAATCTGTACTATGAGCTGACGGAATACCGGCATTTTGATCATCGATGGGAAATGGGACAGCAGGCGTTCGAGGCGTGGTTTGCGGAAGCAGTGTCGCCTTATGAGCTGCAATATGAGTTTGTGGGGATCGGTGATCGGGTGAACGATATACCGACCACACAAGGCGTGCTGGTAAGGAAGAGGGGGGATTCGCATGGAAATTGTAACTAACGTTCATACCATCTATCTATTGATCGGGCCCACAGAATGCGGCAAGACGACGTTTGCCCAAGAGGTGCTGATCCCGCAATTAAAAGGAAATGCAGCAGCCCCTGTTCCGGTGAATGTGCAATATCTGTCTTCGGACGGGATTCGCCAGGACATCCTTGGGCATGACTACGATAAATATGACCAGGCTATGCTGGAAGCAAGCTCGCAAGCCTTTCACTTGCTGTATGAGAAGCTGAACATGGTGACCTCTTTTCCGATTCATGCAGAGTTCGTCATCCTGGATACGACCGGGCTTGCCGAAGACTTCCGCACGAAGGTCAGGGAGATTGCCCTGCAGAATCACTATAACGTCGAGGTCATCCTGTTCGATTATCGCACACGTGAGGACTACTACGCTTCCGAACGCTCGAAGCGGCTTATCACGAATCATATGAACCGGTTGAAGAAGGATGTTCTCGGTTCATTGGCGCGTGAAGGCTATGCCCGGGTTCATCGGGTGCGGGGGAAAGATTTTTATTCCATGGAAAATGGGAGCGTGCATGCAGAATATCGAGTAGTTGTTGAGGATTATGAAGATTATGCGGCTACCTTTTTGCCTCCGGACAAGAATTATATCGTCGTCGGGGACGTACACGAATGTATTAATGATCTGCAAGCTCTGCTGCGAAGCTATGGCTATCGGATCGAAGCAGGCAAGCTTGTCGCTACGGATCAAGTGAGAGATACGGCAATTATTCTGGTTGGCGATTGGATTGATAAAGGCAAGGCAACGAAGGAGACGATTGAGTTCCTGTATCATAATCAGGAGCATTTCCGGTTCGTCTTGGGCAATCACGAGAATTTCGTATACAAGTATACGCAAGGGGAAATTACCGGTGCGGATCAAGAGCTGGTGCGCACGTATTTCGACTCGATTCAAGTGCTGATGAGCGATCCGGAGCTGCTGGAACGATTCCGCCATCTGGTGCGGCAAGCGAAGCCTTTTTATCAATACCGGGGATCGAATATGCCTTCGTTCTATGTCACCCATGCGCCCTGCAGGAACAAATATATCGGCAAGCTGGATGAGAAGGCGGTTCGTCATCAACGGAACTTCCGCATCGATCGGGATGCGCCGCTGGAGGAGCAGTTGAACTTCCTGGCCGAAGAAGCGGTCAGCAACCAGCCCTATCATCTATTCGGTCATATCGCCGCCAAGTCGGCCTTCCGCATCAAAAACAAAATTCATCTCGATACCGGCAGCGTGCACGGGAACAGACTGACGGCGGTAAGTATGTCGTTCAAGCCGTTTTTCAAATCGCAGCCATCCAAGCAAGCCGTTATTCCGGAAGAGCTGCAAACGTTATTTGCCGTGCAGCGTAAAGTCTCGGTTCAGGATCTGGATGATGAAGAAGTGCGGAGACTGCACTACTGCTCGCGCCACAAGATTAATTTCATATCGGGAACGATGTCGCCCGCCGACAAAGATAAGACGTCTCATGAATTGGAATCGTTGAAGCGGGGACTCGATTATTTCGCGGCGCAGCGGGTCAATAAGGTCGTCCTGCAGCCGAAATATATGGGCTCGCGGTGTAATATTTATCTTCACCGGGACATCGAGCAGTGCTTCGCCGTCAGCCGGAACGGATATCGGGTAAAACAGGTTGATTTAACGGAGATTTACGAACAACTGCTGCAGAAATTCGCCGGGTATATGGAAGACAGCGGGATTGCGATGCTTCTGCTGGACGGGGAGCTCCTCCCTTGGAAAGCGATGGGAGACGGATTGATTGAACGGCAGTTCAAGCCGATTGCGTCGGCCTTGGAGAGCGAGCTTGCGTTCCTGAAGCAGAACGAATTTGAACGGGCATGGGGAACTCTTGCCGAAGACTATCAACGGAGCGGATTTGAGCAGGATCAGCATCATATGGCGAAGTCTGCCCTGAATGAGAAATATGGGAGCCATATCTATCACAGCTATAAATATATGCATGATTTGCTCAAGACGTATATGCCGCTGCATGAGCATGAGCAGGCCTATGAGACGTATAAGGCACAGCTCGAGCTATATGCGGGGGACAGCAAGCTGGAATACAAACCATTTGCCTTACTCAAGGAAATATATGAGTCGGGGGAAGAGCGAATTCCAGAGGAGAGCACATCCGACATGTACCGGTTCGTATCCGAGGATGAATGTCTTGTCTTGGATCTTACGGAGCCGGATTGCGGCGAGCAGGCCGAGCGGTTCTTCTCCAAGCTGACGATAGAGAAGCGTATGGAAGGGGTCGTGATCAAGCCCGAGCACATCGTTGACCACGCCGTGCCTTATATGAAGGTGAGGAATGCCGATTACTTATCCATTATTTACGGATATGATTATCGCTTCCCGCACAAGTACGACAAGCTGATCAAGCAGAAAAATATTAACCCGAAGCTTCGCGCATCCATCAATGAATACCGATGGGGTCAGCAGATGCTGGCCGTGAGGTGGGAAGAGATTTCTCCGGGAAATGAGGGGTACCAGGACGTGGCGGCCAATCTATTATTCGAAGTGGCTGGAGAAAAAGAAATCGATCCGCGACTGTAGGCAGTACGGCGAGGCAGAGCGGGCTTCTATTCTTGTACTGCATCGGAACGCTTGAAAAACAGATATTATCTCCGATGACTAGATCCATTCCAGAGCTGATTTTATAATAATCAGAAGATAAAAACGAGAATGAGGTGAACGGTGTGGAGCTTGAACAAATCAATCGATTGAAGCAAGAATTGGATTCGCTTCGACCCTTGCCTGCTGCGGCTGTTCACAATCTGGAAAAGGTATTCCGTGTGGAGTGGACCTACAATTCCAATGCGATCCGTTCTCAGATGGAAATGGCCGGACTGCGCGACTTCTTATGAACCTTATCCTGATGGAGCATGGCTATCCGCCAGCGATAGTCAAGGCGGCCGATGCCGCTCGGCTGCGGTATTACGAGACATGGGAAGAAGCGAGCGTGCAGGGTCACCTGCAACCCTTTGTCAGCTTGATTATGGAATGTGTGGCCGAGAGCCTGCAGGCGTATTTGTTTGCCGTGAAGTAAGGTGTATCGTAACTGGGGAAAAGCCATCTCTGCCGGAGAGCAGGGGTGGCTTTTGTGCGTGCTCACATCCCCGCTTCCGACTTCCTTTTCTCCCGAAATGTCTTATTCTTCGCCCGATTGCCGCATGCCTTCATGGAGCACCATCTGCCCGTTCCCGGCCGGGAGCGATCGACGAAGACCCACTGGCACTCCTCGGCTGTGCATACGCGAAGGCGATGCCACAGGTTCGTCCGCCTCAGATCGAACACCTGCGCCAGGATATTGGCCAGCCCCGCCGGGAGCGATTAGGCGATGTCGTCCGCCGCATACCATGCTTCTCCTATAAATCAGCAAAAACTCGCTCTATTGTTTCTTTCCGTTGCGCTTACATCTGTTTGTTTTCTTCGGTATGGTGAAGATGATCCGCCTCTTCAACATATTCAGCCCTAACGTGTCGTCGACTCTTGCGCTTTGCTGCATCTTTGCTTTCGGTACATCGGGCCCGGAACGGACAAGCTTTACAGATGGCTGGGTTCGAGCGATACATTTCTCCATATATTCTTCCATCGTTCCCGGCCAGAACGTCTGCAGCTCCGGCTCATTCCAGAACCCGAGCTTCCAGATCACCGCTTTCCCTCTGGGCCGTAACGATTGACGCAGTAACGCAGGACCGGTCGGCGAGCAGGCACCATTGGTCGAGCAATTGCCGCGGATTGACGCAGTCTGCTCCGCCAATACTGCAAGAATGCAGCAATTTCATTGACACGAGTATGCGAAAATAGGATTGCTGCAAAAATACATCAATTCCCCTGCGGCAAGGTATAGATAGCGTTCAAAGTGGCGAAATGATGTAATTTTACAGGATTTTCTCGGAATTTAGCCTCTTGAGATTATAAATGCTGCGCTGGTGCAGCATTTTTCATGTGGAGCAGCGTGCCCTAACCTAAGGAGCTACCCCAACTTAACCTGCCTTTCCCGGCCCCGCCCTTCATAAGAAAAAAGACTGTCGACAGGACTTTGCCGACAGTCTGAAGCGGGGCGCATGAGGCGCCCCGCTTGTTCTATGTCAGCCGGAACCGTTCGAGCTGATCCCATTGCTGCTCCTGCCGCAGAATCTCACGCTGGCGCGGGCCGATGAGATCGAAGTGGGGAAAGGGGCGGCGGGCATGGATATAGCGCGGGTTCAGACCATGCTTTACGCACCAGGCGGTCAAGCGGGCCATGTCGGCACAGCCGACCTTGGTGACGGTCGTGATTCCCGGGAAGCGTTCATCCTGCCAATAATGCGTCAAATAAGCGATTTCCCCGCGGGCAACGCGACGCTTCCACTCGTTAAGCTCCGTGCGGGATATGCCGAAGGCCATCTTACATCATCCTTCTTGCTATGGAGTGCCGGCGCAAGCCGTGTCCTGAGCATCTTCCTTAAGAACGGAATGATGCCGGCTGCGGAACGGCCCCCCTTCTACTCCTCATTATATACCATCCCGGCCATCGCTTCCCTTCATTCTGCATGTCCGGCTTGACCCTCTCGCTGCGTCACCCCGTACACTGCATGGAGACGCCACTTCATCGCAGTGATGCGCAGTCAGAGCTACAGATGCGCAGTCAGAGCTACAGATGCGCAGCCAGAGCTACAGATGCGCAGTCAGAGCTACAGATGCGCAGCCAGAGCTACAGATGTGCAGTCAGAGCATCAACGGCGTGACATAACAGGAGGGAATCACCATGAAAATTAACGTCATCGATACGATGGCCACGTATGAGCGAATGTACGCTCAACCCGCAGGAATGCGGGAGCAACTGTTCCGTTATGAGCTGATGAAGCCGTTCGAGCCGATGTGGACGACGATACAGGTGCCGCTCCAGGCGGCGCAGCCCGGCGGATATGATGTCGTGATGGCGGCCGGGATGCTCGGCTGCCTCGATGCCGGGCGGGATGACTTCGGACAGCCTGCGGTGAAGACGCTGCGGGAGCAGGGCTGGCCGGAGAAGGCAGGCCAAGTGCTGGAGCAGTGCGCCGCCTATGCCGGCCGCTTCGGGCTGAAGGTGAAGGCGGACGAGATCCTGTGCGGCTTCTTCCTCGCCGATCCGGACAAGCTTCGCCTCCAGCGCAGCTACACCGGCTTCGGCGGCATCCCCGGGTATATCCAGATTATCGTGTACCCTACGGAATATAATTTGCCTCGGCTGCCGTCGATCCTCGCTCATGAATTCCACCACAATCTCCGCTTCTCATACACCGATTGGGATCATGGAAATGTGACGCTTGGTGAATACCTCGTCATTGAAGGATTGGCCGAATCGTTCGCCAAGGAGATGTACGGGGAGGAGCAATTGGGGCCATGGGTCACCTTGTTCGACGAAGAGGATCTCGCTTACTCCATCGAGGTGATTGGGGAACGGCTCACGACGAAGGGATTCGACGAAGTGGCCGCCTATATGTACGGCGACGAGATCGCGCAGGCGCAAGGCTTCCCGCCGGTGGGCCTGTCGGCATGCTCTGGCTATGCCGTCGGATACCGGGCCGTGCAGTCGTTCCTGGCTCGCACCGGCATGACCGCTGCAGAAGCGACGACGCTGGACAGCTGGGATATTGTCCGGGAATGCGGCCTGTTTTGAGGAAGAATTTTCATTTTTTTATTTTGCAAGTAAACGAAAGTCTAAATTTGTCTAATATAAGCGAAAAACGTTCATTTACGGCAAATTTATTGAACTAACTATTTTCTTACGAGGTTTTTTTATTTATTTTCTCTTCCGGAAACGGCTTTTTAAAACTCATATCATGCCCTATAAGGAAGGATATGGGAGGGATTTTTTGGATCCCTCCTCTAATCTCCCCTGTTCCAAGGTCAGGAGGGCTGAGGAGGAATTAAGTGGGAATATCAAGGGTGAGATACCGGAAGGAACATGTTACCCTTAAATAGGGCCCCAAAAAAAGGTAAAAGGAGTTGTCGGATGAAGAAATGGTATTCGTATGCGTTATGCTGCACGCTGGCCATTATGCTGGTAAGCTGCGCGCCGAAGAGCGGCGGCAGCCAGACTGAAGCCGGCGGCGGGACATCGCCCCAGCAGGAGACGGAGCTGGACAAAGCGAGGCGGGAAGGATACATTACCGTAGGGTTCGCGAATGAAAAGCCATATGCTTATGCCACGCCGGATGGCCAATTGACGGGCGAGGCCGTGGAGGTAGCCCGGGAAGTGTTGAAGCGGATGGGCATTGAGGAGATGAACGGCGTCCTGACGGAATTCGGTTCTCTCATTCCGGGGTTGAAGGCGAAGCGGTTCGACATCATCACTGCAGGAATGTTCATCAATCCGGAGCGAAGCAAGGAGGTTGCCTTCGCCAATCCCGAATACAGCATTGGCGAGGCGCTGGCGGTCAAGAAGGGGAACCCGTCCCATCTGCGCAGCTACGAGGATATTGCTGGCAACAAGGATGTCACAGTCGCCGTCATGGTGGGTGCCATCGAGCTTGAATATTTAGCGAAATCTGGTGTCGCGAAGGAACAAATCGTAACGGTGCCGGATCAACCGTCGGCTATCTCGGCTTTGCAGGCGGGGCGCGTGGATGCGGTGACGATGACGGGACCATCCTTGCAGGCGATGCTTGACTCCACGAAGGATGATCAATTGGAGCGAGTCATGGACTTCCAGCAGCCGGAGATAGACGGCAAAAGCGTAAGAGGCTATGGCGCGGCGGCGTTCCGCAAGGAAGATACCGCCTTCCGGGAAGCATTCAATCAAGAGCTGGAAGCGTTGAAGCAATCGGGCAAGCTGCTTGAACTATTGAGGCCGTTCGGGTTCACGGAGCAGGAGATGCCTGGAGATATGACGGCTGAACGGCTGTCGCAAGAGTGAAGCCATGAAGAGCGCTTCCGCCATGCTTGAATATGTGCCTGCGCTGCTGCAAGGAGCGTGGGTCACGCTGCAAATTGTATGCTTCTCCATGCTGCTCGCTTTCTTCTGCGCTTTTATAGCGGGATTGGCTCGTCTGTCCAAGTACCGTATCATCCGCTTGGTCAGCGGGGTTTACGTTGAGGTCTTTCGAGGCACTTCTTTGCTGGTTCAGTTGTTTTGGTTATATTTTGCGCTGCCCATGCTGCTCGACATCCGCATGTCGGCGATGGCCGCAGCCGTGCTGGCGCTTGGCTTGAACTACGGCGCTTATGGCTCTGAAGTGGTGCGGGGGTCGATCCTGTCCGTGCCCAAGGGGCAGTACGAAGCGGCCGTTGCGCTCAATATGAGTCCGTGGCTGCGGATGCGAAGAATCATTTTGCCGCAAGCGATGGCGCTCATGCTGCCTTCGTTCGGCAATCTGCTCATCGAGCTGCTGAAGGGAACATCGCTTGTGTACTTCATCACCTTGATGGATTTGACCTACCAAGGCATGGTATTACGCTCCTTTGACAACTCCAGCACACCGCAGATTTTTGCCTTACTGCTCCTGCTTTATTTCATCATGGCCTACTCCTTGACGCTCGGCATTCGATGGGTGGAGCGCAGAGCCGTGAAGGGGAGGGTGTAGCGTATGTGGAGTTGGGACTACGCATTGGAGATTCTCCCTCAGCTGCTGCAGGTGCTCCCGATCACGATCGGCGCGACGCTGCTTGGATTTGCGGCGGCATGCGTGCTTGGGTTGCCATTGGCTCTTGCTCGCCGATCCCGATATCGAGCCGTATCCGTGCTTGCGAATGCGTGGATGGAATTCATCCGCAGCACTCCGCTGCTCGTTCAGTTGTTCGTGCTCTTTTACGCATTACCGCTTTATGGCATCTCATTCTCTCCGTTTGTCACCGGAGTCATCGGATTGGGCTTACATTATAGCGCTTATCTATCCGAAGTATTTCGATCGGGGATTGAGGCGGTGCCCGCCGGTCAATGGGAAGCGGCCAAGGCGCTTAACTTCGGCAGGCGGCATTCATGGACGAATATCATCCTTCCCCAGGCGATACCGCCAATTATTCCCGTTATGGGCAACTATTTGATTACGATGTTCAAGGAAACTCCCGTCTTATCGGCGATCACGCTTGTCGAACTGCTGCAAACGGCCAAAGCGATAGGTTCAGGCTCATTCCGCTATCTGGAGGCCTTTACGATGGTCGGGTTACTATTTCTGCTGCTAAGCTATCCTTCCTCTCTGCTTGTCAGCAGATTGGAGAAGAGATTTCAGACGAAATAGGGGGTGGAAAGCGAAGATGGAGAGCGTCCAATGCAGGCCGCTGGCCTCGCAAGCGGCACACGATCCAATCGTCAAGTATCGGAATATATGCAAGTCGTACGGTTCTGTGAGGGTGCTGCAAGATATCAATCTATCCATTTATCCGGGGGAAAAGGTTGCCGTCATCGGCCCGAGCGGATCCGGCAAGACGACGTTGGCCCGCATTCTCATGACATTGGAGCGGCCCACCTCGGGAACGATTCAAGTCGACGGGGAGTGGCTTTGGCACCAAGAAGTGAAGGGCAAGCTTGTGGCGGCGAAGGAAAAACATCTGCACAACGTACGCAGCAAGATCGGCATGGTTTTTCAGCACTTTCACCTTTTTCCGCATATGACCATTTTGCGCAATGTGACGGAAGCGCCGGTGCATGTGTTGGGATGGAGCAAGCAGGAAGCCGAAGCGCACGCGCTGGAGATGCTGGCTAAGGTTGGACTGGCAGACAAGGTGAAGGAATACCCTGCACGCTTGTCCGGCGGGCAGAAGCAGCGCGTGGCGATTGCCAGAGCCGTAGTCATGCGTCCGAAGGTGATGCTCTTCGACGAAGCGACCTCCGCGCTCGATCCGGAGCTGGTCGGCGAGGTGCTTACGGTCATCAAGGACTTGGCGGCTGAAGGCGACATGGCGATGATGCTCATCACGCATGAAATGGATTTTGCCAGGGAGATTGCCGATCGGATCCTATTTACGGATGGCGGCTCCATCGTCGAACAGGGAACGCCG
The DNA here is from genome assembly GCF_003591545.1 of Paenibacillus thiaminolyticus. Taxonomy (GTDB): domain Bacteria; phylum Bacillota; class Bacilli; order Paenibacillales; family Paenibacillaceae; genus Paenibacillus_B; species Paenibacillus_B thiaminolyticus_A. The sequence continues at coordinate 132,930 of NZ_QYZD01000007.1, read as the reverse complement.
GAGCAAATATTCGAGAACCCGCAAAGCCCGCGCCTGCAAGCCTTTTTGAGCCGGTTCAGGCAGACGTGGTATATGGGAGGAACTCAACAAGCTTCACCATCTGCGGAAGAGGGGGGACGATGAGCATGAATGTCAACGTCACGCAATCCTTGCCCTGCACGATCCGCAACGTGCGGAAGGGCGATGGAACGGACATTTGGAAGCTGGTGCAAGAGAGCGGAACGCTTGATGTCAACTCGGCCTATTGTTATATCATGCTGTGCGAATATTTCGCCGACAGTTGCATCGTAGCTGAGCACAATCGGAATATTATCGGCTTCGTATCCGCGCTTCGGCCGCCGGAGATGCCGGACACGGTATTCGTCTGGCAAATCGCGGTGCGTGCGGGCTATCGAGGCCGAGGGATCGCCGAAGCGCTGCTGCGCACATTGTACGAGACGGCATGCCGGGATCGGGTGCGATTCATGGAGACGACGATCGCGCCAAGCAACAAGGCATCCCAGCGCCTGTTCGCCAAGATGGCGAAGACATGGAAGAGCGCGCTCGTGACCAAGGAGGGGTTCTCCTCTCAGCTATTTCCGGAAGGAGCGCATGAGACCGAGAAGCTGATCCGCATAGGGCCATTGCGCCACAATATACACGATAGAATGGAGACGGTGACATGAAGGTATTGGATGCAAGAACAACATCGTTACAAGTATTCGAATCGTTGGAGTCCGAGGTTCGAAGCTACTGCAGGTCGTTCCCGACCGTATTTACGAAGGCGCAAGGCTATAAGCTGTGGGATGCTGACAATCGAGAGTATATTGATTTCTTTGCCGGAGCCGGCGCACTCAACTACGGGCATAACAATCGAACGATGAAGCGGAAGCTGCTGGACTATATTCAGCAAGACGGCGTGACGCATAGCTTGGACATGGCCACGAGGGCGAAGGAACAATTTCTGAAGAAATTCCATCGGGTCATATTGGAGCCGCGAGGACTGGACTACAAGGTAATGTTCCCAGGGCCGACAGGCGCGAACACGGTGGAGAGCGCCTTGAAGCTGGCGCGCAAGGTAACGGGGAGATCAACCGTCTTCAGCTTCACGAACGCCTTTCACGGCATGACGCTTGGGGCCTTATCCGTCACGGGCAACAAGTTCAAGCGGCAAGGGGCGGGCATACCGCTTCATCACGCAGTCACGATGCCGTATGACGGGTACCTGGGACCGGATATCGATACGCTCGAGTATATGGAATGCTATATGAATGACAGCGGCAGCGGGGTGTCGCGGCCGGCTGCCGTCATCGTCGAGACCATTCAGGGTGAAGGCGGGATTAACGAGGCGAGCAATGAATGGCTGCAGCGGCTGGAGCGGGTGTGCCGCAGCCACGAGATTGTGCTCATCGTGGACGATGTGCAGATGGGATGCGGCCGCACAGGGACCTTCTTCAGCTTCGAGCGGGCGGGCATTACGCCGGACATCGTCTGTCTGTCCAAATCGATAGGCGGATATGGACTGCCGATGGCGCTTACGTTAATCCGCCCCGATCTGGATATTTGGGAGCCCGGCGAGCACAACGGCACGTTCAGGGGCAATAATTTGGCCTTCATCACCGCGGCCGAGGCGCTTGATTATTGGAGCAATGATCGATTTACGCAAGAAATTATGGAAAAAGGAACGATGGTTCGCTCTTGCTTGGAAGAGCTAGTCGCACAATATCCTGAACTACAAGGAACGGCGAGAGGCCGAGGATTGATGCAGGGGATTGCCTTCGGCATCCCAGGCATGGCGGAGCGGCTCTGCGCCAGAGCCTTTGCGCAAGGGCTCATCATGGAGACATCGGGCACAGACAGCGAAGTGGCGAAGATTATGCCGCCGCTCACGATCGATGACACGGGTCTGCTTGCAGGCTTGGATATTTTGCGAACATGCATGAAGGAAATGGCGGAAGAGCTGTAGCAAGCCGTCATATCGGCGAACGGTGAAATTTTGGAGAACACGATATTGTTGAGAACACGATATTATGGGAAACGCGAAATTATGGAGAACACGACCAAAAGGGAGGAATTTACGATGATCGTCAAGCAATTATCTGATATTCTCGGCACGGAACATGATGTGAAGGCAGAGACATGGAACAGCCGCAGATTGCTGCTCAAGAAGGACGGAGTCGGTTTTTCCTTGCATGATACGCTGATCAAGGCAGGCACGGAGACCGAAATCTGGTACAAACATCATGTGGAGGCGGTCTACTGCATCGAAGGAGAAGGGGAAATCGAGGTAGTCGAGAGCGGAGTTGTCTATCCGATTCAACCGGGGACGTTATATGTGCTCGATGGTCACGAGAAGCATCTGCTGAGAGGGAAAAGCCAGATGCGCATGCTGTGCGTATTCAACCCGCCTTGCACGGGCCATGAGGTGCATGATGCGGAAGGCACATATCCGTTAGAAGTCTAGCCGCAGGTGCATGCGGACGAAGACAAGGTTATGACGACTGACATAAAAAGCTGGAACGCGAACCGCCATACTTTTTCACGGAAGGAGCATGATCATATTGAGAGGACAAAGCCAAGCGCAGGAGGCTATAAGAACGCCGGATATGTATCCGTCCAGAGTGAATACGGAGACCTTATTGTTAAAGCGCCCGGATCCGGTTGTCTACAACCATAGGATCGGGCAAACAGAGATAACAGCCGAACAACTTGCTTCCTATGAAGCGGACGGATACTTGTTTCTCGATTCGTTCTTCAGCGAGGATGAAGTGCAGGTATGGAAGCGGGAGCTGCTCCGCTTGTTCCAGGATCATAAGAACAGCACGAAGCCGGAAGTGATTCGGGAGCCGGGCAGCGACGAGATACGCTCGATTTTTGCCGTGCATCGGGAGGGCCTATTCCGCCAACTGGCGAACCACCCGAGAATCCTGCCGATCGTGCAGCAGATTCTCGGCAGTCAAGTCTATGTGCATCAATCGCGCATTAATTTCAAGCAAGGCTTTACAGGCAAAGAGTTCTACTGGCATTCCGACTTCGAGACATGGCATGTGGAAGACGGCATGCCGCGCATGAGGGCATTGAGCTGCTCCATTGCGCTGGAAGAGAATAATGCGAACAACGGCCCATTAATGGTCATCCCCGGATCGCACCGCATGTTCGTCTCTTGTATCGGGGCCACGCCGGACGATCATTATAAGTCATCGCTGCGCCGTCAGGAATACGGCATTCCCGATCAGGAGAGTCTCATACATCTGGCCAATCAAGGCGGCATTGTGGCGCCTACGGGCAAGGCCGGCTCCATTCTATTGTTCGACTGCAATGTGATGCATGGCTCGAACAGCAATATTACGCCGTTCCCGCGCAGCAATGTATTCATCGTCTATAACAGTGTCGAGAATCCGCTTGAACCGCCGTACTCAGGCAAGCCGCCGAGACCTGACTTTATTGCGGCCCGTTCATCCTAGCAGAAGACGGTTAATCAATAGGGAGAAGACCCATCGCGCGATGGGTCTTCTTTTACCGTACATCCAGCATGGGTGCTTTATACTTGATAATAAAACCAAATATGGATCTTATGATATAAATAAAATATAATATGTATGTAATAAAAATATTAGTAATGGAGGTAATGAGGGTGAAAAATTTTTTGAGCAAGTTGACAGGATTCCAGCCTGCTGCCGCGCGCTGCATCTTAACGCGCAGAGTTGTCTCCTGCCGCTCCGACGTCCTGTGCATTATGCAAAAAGTGTCCTCCTGGGAGTACTATGCTGATCGAGATACGGGAGAAGAGTGTACAAGGCCAACAAAAGTAAGATGCGGTTGCTAGGAACAAGCCTATTTTCGCCAGAATAGGAATGGGATGAACAAGGGAAGCGATTTGCCTCTGCCAAGATGCAAAATCGCTTCTTTCTGTGGCCGTTTTTCTTACCGTGCTAACTCTACTCATTCATAACCGATAAGGGGCTTGGGACCCGTCCATGGGAACGCGTCGCTTCATTCTCCAGCATGTTCCACAGCATGTTCGGACTCATTAGCGAATGATGGGATTCTAGGATTCCGTTTTGATTCACTAGAAAAGCATAGGGTACTTTGCTTACCCCATAAGCGTCCATAATGTCCACAGAACGAATATATTCGATGCCGGAAGGGAGCATCGCCTGAATCTCTTCGTCATTGGATTGCTTATCCGTATTGATAACGACGATGTGTATATCCCAATTTTCAACCACTCTTTTTAAGTCGGGCAATATGCTTTTGCAGGTTTGGCATGTCGTACTGATAAAGAGAAGCAGCACTTTTCTGTGGCTCAACAATTCCCTTAGAATCACTTTGCGCCCCTGTGAGCCCCATTCACGAAAAAGTGGAACTTGCTCACCGATTTGGAGCTCGGTTAACGAAATCCCGCCCACGCTTTTTATTTTCGCAAGAAATTGACCAAGGAGTCTCGCCAGCATGAATATAAGCAGCAATTGGATGAGCACCAGCACTAAAGTGAGGATAATGATAAAATCGGTCATTCGAATCTCCTTCCTCGTTGGTTTTCAGATAAACATCCTCATGAGGCGAACAAGTTTTTTTTGGATGTTGAACAAATCCTTGAATAGATAGAGCAGTGAAAAAAGGATGAGCGAGAGCATGAGCAGCCCAAGTTTATGGATAAAAGCAATCTCTCCTGTGTACAAGGATTGAGATTTCCATAGACCTACAACCGAAAAGCCGAGAAGAAGATTACGAAGCACTAATCCCCAGCTCAGCTGTTCATTTTCAAGAATCCCGCCACATCCGCAATTTATATGCCGATGCCCGCGCATCAAATTGAAACCGATTGCAAAGGCATAAATACTTAGCAGTGAACCGATGGAAACCACATGATAAAGCGTGATTCTGGACAAGAGAAGCGAGAGGCCTATAGCAAGCTCGACCGCGGCAAATAATATAAAAGACGGAACTATAAATCGGGAGGGCACAAGGTGATAAGCATTCATGTTGCGAATATGTTCACGGTAGTTCAGCGTTTTATGCAAAAAGGTGGAGAGAAACAAAAAGGCAAGCACATTTTGGAACATAACAACGAGAGCCATGTTTACACGACAACCTCGCTTTCCTGGTTATAAATTTTGGTTTGCGCGCGATATAAACGATGGTATTCTCCCTGTCGGCGCAAAAGCTCTTGATGTGTGCCTTCCTCGACGATGCGGCCTTCCTTCATCACCAAAATATAGTCCGCCTGCACGGCGACGCCAAGACGATGCGTAATGATCAGCACTGCTTTGTCATTGTTCCCTTGGAATAATTCATGAATAATATCAAGCTCCGATTCCGGGTCCATGGATGAGGTGGGCTCGTCAAGAATGATCACATCGCTATTTTTGAATAGAGCTCTTGATAAGGCCAGCTTTTGCCATTGCCCCCCGGATAATTCATGGCCTCCTTCAAAATGACGTCCTAGCAATGACTCATAATGCTCAGGCAGCTTGGATATGTGCTCATGAATTTTCGTTTTTTTGGCGGCAGCTATCACTTCGGGCTTGCTCGGGTTGTTCAGATTGCCAAAGCCGATATTCTCCCGGGCGCTGAATTCATATTCAATGAAATCCTGAAATAAAGCGGCAATCCGTTGATGGTAGGATCCAATAGCATAGTTGTGCAAAGGAATTTGGTTGACGCATATCGTATTTTCTCCCGTATCAATTAGACCTAGTATGCATTTGATCAGCGAGGTCTTGCCGGAGCCGTTTTCTCCGATGATGACTATCTTTTGTCCTTTTTTAATAGACAGATGAATATTTTTGAGGGTCGGTTCTATTTGATTTGGATAAGTAAACGTGAGATTGTGCACACTGATCTGGTTGATGGCGCCGCATTTGATTTGCGAAGGCGAGCTTGTCAGCTCCTTTTTTTGTTGAAAAGATTTGAACTCCTCGATATACAAACTGATTTCATAGATATTGGATAGTGAAGCGGACATTTCGGTCAAGCTGGATTGAATATTTTGAATCGATTGCAGGGCCGCCACGAACGCCCCTATTTCTATTCTCTTGGCCGAGATCAGCAGGATAATGAGAATCCCAGACACAATATAGGTCAACGTGAGCAGCATGCTGCCGGCAAGCTCCCATATGCCTTGATTTTTGGATAAATTATATTTTTCTTGCGCGCTCCTCTTATAGAATGAAGACCATTTTTCGATCAGATGCGAGCCCAGTCCAAAGAGGCGAATTTCCTTCAAGGAATCTCGTTGGCTTAGGAGATCGGATATGTACATTTCTCTCCTGTGGTAAGGAGTCAGAAATCGAGTGAGCGCATATCTTTTATTGCCGAAACGGATATGAATCATCAGGATCGGAATCGAAAATAAAAAGATAATGACCAGCAATCCCCAATGGATATGGGTAATGTAGCCCACCAACGACACAACCGTGATCATGGTGCTTCCAAGAGACATGATGGCCTTAACCATCGACACGATTTGGAAGTGGCTATTGATAATTCGCTGGTTCTGGTCATAAAAAGACGGGTCCTCAAAGGTGGAGTAGGGCAGATTCATAATTTTGCGGAATATCTGTTTTTTGAGCACCAGACCGAGCAGATTTTCAAGTTTTTGATCATTTAATTGAGATAAAAATTGAAGAATATAGGCAGACAAAATAATGACCATTTGGAAGCTTAAAATCGATAACGCTGTGGCAAAACCATGCCCGGGTTGAGCGATTACAATAACCTCGTTCACGAGTTCTTGCATCGTCCATACGCTAAGCAGAGGCAATAAACCTAGCGTGAGATGGAGCGCAACGGAAATGTAAAAATAGGGTTTGTTCAATCTCCAAATATAAAGAATGGCAAACCAGGAACCGCGCCAAATATTTGAAAAAGAATACATCATTTCTCGCCTTTCATCAATATTTGCCATCCTAGTAAAAAATAAGTATGATATAAATTGAGTATATACATAATATGGCAAACGCGCAAGGACGAGATTTTTTATGGCGGAGGTTGAATGTGGCTATCTATTTTCAATGTACTTTGCTAGCATGCGTTCTATTTGCAACTATTGTTGTCTACAAATCCTTGTCTTCTATGCTTCATCGGACGAAAAGCATGGAGGGAGAAGGGGGGAGTCGCCGCCTATACCCCTTACTGCACCAGGAAGCTCCCTCGTTTATCTTGCCGGATGCCGGCGGTACCAGCTTTGATTTAAGCCATGCCATAGCGAAGAATGGAATCCTGCTTATATTTATCGATTCACACTGCCCTTATTGCATCCCTTCATTAGAGAGATGGATTCAAGCAAGTTTGGAACGGGGAACCGCCCTAAATACTGCAGTTTTGCTAAAAGAAAGTGGAATTGCAGGCTACAAAGAACTGTATAGCACTAGTAAAGGAATCCGATTTTTGCAAGCCGGCGAGAAAATATTTGAATCCTACCAGATTACAGAATATCCGTACTTTGTCTATGTGAATTCCAGGCAAGAGATTGTATATGCCTCTCCGGATCCGGAGGGATGCTGGGGAAGGAAGGACATCCCGCTTCAAAGCTGCGCAGAGTAAAGAGGAATCAATGCCGGAGAAGCTGCGCCCTCGGCACAACTCCCCGCATTGCCTTGCTAGAACCTGCCGGATCGGAAAATCGACAGCAGCAGCCAGATGAACATCAAGGCCGCGATGAGGAAGCCGATCTCGATCGCGGGAATGTTCCAGAGCAGCGTCGGCCTCCTGCTGAGCGAGGAGCCGACGATCAGCCCGACCATAATGATGCTGAAGGCAAGCAGCACGATGCTGAAGGAGAGCCGGTTGCTGATCTGATCGAGCTTGTGCAGCACATGCTCCAGATCGCGCAGCTCCATTTCGGCCTTGATCTTGCCCCGGCTGAGCAGAGAGGAGAGCCGGTTCGCCTGCATCGGCAGATCGGACACCGCCTGCACCAGATCGAGCGCGCCGCCGACCACCTTCTTCTGGATGCGGCGAAGGCTGTACTTCTCCTTCAGCAGCTTGACGCCGAACGGCTCGGCCATATCGAGGATAGAGATGGTCGGATCGAGCCTCTCCACGATGCCCTCCAAGGTGAGTAGCGCCTTGGCCAGCAGAATCAGATCGGGAGGGAAGACAATCCGGTGCTTCTCGGCGACGGCGAACAAGTCGTGAAGGGACTGGCCGAGACTCACCTCGGAGAACGGCACGTCGTAATACCGGTCCCGCAGCTGATCCAGGTCGCGGCGAAGCGCATCCATATCCGTCTTGTCGGAGATGAGGCAGAGCCGGGCAATCGCCCGGAGCATGCCCGACGTTCGGTGCTGCATCAGCGCAATAATCAGCTCCGCTAAATTCTCTTTCATTTCCCCGTTCAGGTGTCCGACCATGCCGAAGTCGATCAGGGCGATCCGATTCTGATCGAGCACCATAATATTGCCTGGATGGGGGTCGGCGTGGAAGAAGCCGTCGATGAAGATCAGGTGCAGCATCGCATGCACGAGGCGCTCGGCGATCGACTTGCGCTCCGGCCCCTTCGGGAACCGTTCCGTATAGTGGTTCAGCATCATGCCGTCCACATATTCCATCGTCAGCACCTTGGCCGAGGAGCGTTCCCAATCGATACGCGGAATATGGATGCCGGGATCTCTGCGCAGCAGCTGCGCCATCTTGTCGGTGTTGCGCCCTTCATGCTGATAGTCGAGCTCGGCAATCATCGATTTGGCGAATTCCCGAACCATCTCCGGGATCTGATACTCGGACACCCAGGCCCAACGGCGCGTTGCCGCTTCGGTCAACCCCTGGAGTATTTCTAGATCCCGCTCGATGATGGAGGTAATGCCAGGCCGCTGCACCTTGACGGCTACCGCTTCGCCGTTCATCAGCCAAGCCCTGTGAACCTGGCCGATGGAGGCGGCGGCGAGCGGGGTGTCATCGAAGCGCCGAAAAAGCTGCCCAAGCGGCCGGCCCAGCTCGTCCTCGATGATGCGGCCGGCTTCGGCGCCGGTGAAGGGCGGCACTTGATCCTGCAGCTTCTCCAGCTCTTGAATGATGCTGTCCGGCAGCAGATCGGCCCGGGTGCTGAGCAATTGGCCGAGCTTGATGAACGCCGGGCCGAGCTCCTCCAGCACGAGGCGAAGCCGTTCGCCCAGCGTCTTCGTCTGCGGCGTCTCGTGCGTAATCCAGCGGCGGGGCAGGGACAATACCCGGCTCAGCCCGATTTCCTCCACAACATAGCCGAAGCCATGACGCATCAGCGCCATGGCGATATCGCGGTAGCGGCCCGCATGCCTAATCCGCACGGCCGTCCGTCTCCATATTCGGCTGTCCATCCTCATCGCCGGGTTCATCCGGGCCAGCCCCTTCGAGCGCGGCAACCCGCTGCTCCAGCATCATCACCCGCTGCTTCAGCGCGATCAGGTCGGAGCTGGCGGCCACATCGAAGTCCTGCAGCTTGCGCTTCACCGTATCCTGAATCGAGGCGTTGAAGGAGGCTTGCTCCTCTTCCCCCCGTTCCACGAGCTGGTTAACCAGTGCTTTTGACTGCTCGGGAGCGATCTCTCCCTTCTGGACAAGCTCGTCGACGACCGCCTCGATTTTCTCCTTGCTGACCACGGCGAGGCCCCAGCCCAGGGAGACCGCTTTTTTCAACAAATCACTCACGTTCCCAATCCCTCCCTCATCGTTATATCCCTAATATGCCCAGGAGGGTCCGATTTCATTGATACACCCTAGAGGCGGAGGGAGGACAGGGATCAGCGAGCATCTGCTTCGATCAGTCTTCCAGATTGGCTAATTCATAGATCGCGCGGGCATAGATAGCCGTTGCCTTCAGCAGGTCGTCAATAATAATGTACTCATCGACCTGATGCGCGGTCTCTTCGCGTCCCGGGAAGAGGGCGCCGAAGGCTACACCGTTGTCGAGGAAGGCGGCATAGGTGCCGCCGCCGGTCGTAAGCAGCTTAGGCTCCAACTGAGTCTCTTCCTCGTAGATGGTCTGGAGTGTCCGGATCATCGGATGGTTCCGATCGACATGATGCGGTTCCTTCAGATCGATCTCGCGATCCATCTCGATGCCGTATTCCGCAATTTTCTCCTCGAGCGGCTTCAGCACATCGGCAGAGCTGTAGGAGACCGGGAAGCGGATATTGAGATGGAAGAACGGAGCCGACGCACTATTGTATTGGAAAATCCCGGCATTGACCGTAAGCGGCCCGGTAATGTCATCGACACAGGCAATGCCAAGGGCGGTGCCCAGATGGTCATCGACCAGATGCTTGTCGATGAACCCGATATACCGGGCGGCGTCCGGCTGGAAGCTGTATCCGCCCAGGAAGCGGATGAGCTTCAACGCGGCGTTGACGCCGACATGCGGCTCCATCCCGTGAGCCGATTTGCCCCGCATGCGCAGTGTCGCTTGACCTGCGCTCACTTCTACGGTGCCGGCCAGTCCCGCATCCGCGCAGTACGCCTCATAGCGCTTGGCGAGGGAGGCGAGCGCTTCCGGTTCGCCTGCGACGACGGCGACGGCCGATTCCGGCACCATATTGGCGATGCCCCCGCCATCGAAGCGGACGAGCTCGTATTGCGGGGCCGCACCCTCGCTGGCTGAAGAGCTGCCGAAGCCGCGCAGGTAGAACTTCGTATTGATCTGCCCCTTCTCGGCATGAGTTATCGGGAAGTCCGCATCCGGAGCGAATCCGGATACCGGCATCTTTTCCCGCTCCGTATAGGTCTTCATGCATTCCATTCCGCTCTCTTCGTCCGTACCGAAGATGACGCGCACCCGGCGCTTGAGCGGCAGGCCCAGATCCTTGACGAGCTTGAGACCGTAGAAGGCGGCCATGGTCGGGCCCTTGTCATCGATCGCGCCCCGGGCGAACAGCTTCCCGTCGCGGATATCCGGCTCGAACGGCGGAGTGGTCCACTGCCCGGTCGCCGGGACGACGTCCAGATGGCAGAGCACGCCCACATATTCCAGCGCCGCCTCATTTCCGTATTCGGCATAGCCGACGTAGCCGTCAAGATTGCCAGTGCGGAATTGTTCCCGCTCCGACAGCCCGAGCATGTAGTCCAGCGCCTGGGCGATATTTCGGCCCATCGGCTGTCCCGGCCCGGCCGTAGCGTTATCCTTCGTGCTCTCAATGCGGAGCAGGCCTTGCAGGTCTTGCAGCAGTTCTTCTTTTCTCTTGTCGACTTCCGCCAACCAGTTCATGTCAACACGCTCCTTCAGCATGGCGTTCGAATTCATGTAATGTATCCATCTGCCCTTCTCCTTCCCGAATGCGGGAACGGATGCAAGCCAAGTCAAGCTTCGCTCTATACGTAGTATAAAGCGGGAGGCGCAAAATACTCAACTTTCCCCGTCTGAACGCCGTTTCGCCGCTTGCTGTCGCTCCAGTCCGCTGCTCGCCTTCGGTCCGTTTCG
>NZ_QYZD01000007.1:0-121546 GCF_003591545.1 Paenibacillus thiaminolyticus | reverse complement strand
GCCGTTTCGCCGCTTGCTGTCGCTCCAGTCCGCTGCTCGCCTTCGGTCCGTTTCGCCGCTTGCTGTCGCTCCAGTCCACCGCTTGCCTTAGGGCCGTTTCGCCGCTTGCTGTCGCTCCAGTCCGCTGCTCGCCTTCGGTCCGTTTCGCTGCTTGCTGTCGCTCCGGTCCACCGCTTGCCTTAGGGCCGTTCCCCATGGCGGGATCGGCCCGGGACGCAGAGAAGCATCGCATTCGATACGGCCTCCGAAATTTGCTATAATCATCCATATCAGAAATACCGGCTTCGTTCCGGAAGAAGGCAGGAGGGATTTGAGATGAACAAACTCGTATTGCTGCGTCATGGTCAGAGCGTATGGAATGTGGAGAACCGCTTCACGGGCTGGACGGATGTCGACTTGTCGGAGCAGGGGCTGAAGGAAGCGCGTCTGGCCGGGGAAATTTTGAAAAAGCACGGCTACACCTTCGACGAAGGGTATGCTTCGGTGCTGAAGCGGGCGATCCGCACGCTCTGGATCGTGCTGCATGAGATGGATCTGATGTGGATTCCTGTCCATAAGACATGGAAGCTCAATGAACGGCATTACGGCGCGCTGCAGGGCTTGAACAAGGCGGAGACGGCCGAACGGTACGGGCAGGAGCAGGTTCAGCTATGGCGCCGCTCTGTCGATGTGAGACCGCCTGCGCTGGACCTGAGCGATCCGCGGTATGAAGCGTCCGCACTCCAATACAGGGACCTCCGGGAAGGAGAATTCCCTCTGACGGAAAATCTGGACGATACGGAAGCCCGAGTGCTCAGCTATTGGAATGAGACGCTCGCTCCCGCCATCTCGGGCGGCAAGCGCATCATCGTATCCGCTCACGGCAATACGATCCGGGCGTTGGTCCGGTATCTGGACAATTTGTCGTCCGACGGCATTGTCAGTCTCAATATCCCGACCGGGACGCCGCTTGTCTATGAGCTGGATGATCAGCTCGCCCCACTCCGGCGGTACTATCTGGGACTCGACGGCGAGATTCCGATGGAGGACTTCCCTCATCTGCCGCACTCCGTCTAAACCGGAACGATTCGCTGATTCCATGACTGTGGGGCTGTCCTGCCATTAGTTTTTAGCTGCAGTGAGACAGTCCCCCTTCTTCTAACAGCTCGACTTTCTAACAGCTTGACTTGCTAACAGCTTGACATGCTCTCACAGATCGACTTGCCGGAAAAACTGTGAAAATACAGTTTTTCCTTGTGACGTTTACTCCGTTACCAAAATTGCTGCAAAACGGCATGAATTTCACTCATTCCAATGGATTGAAAGCAAAAATCGGCGATTAAGATGCGCTTTTGCAGGAATTCCATCAGATAGCGGCTGAAAGCGTGTATATTCCTGCATAAACGCAGGATTTGGCTGCCTCAGGGGACAGGCTCGCCCCGTCCCGCTAATAGACGCTGACCGTCCGCTTGTTGGACATGGATCCAAGCTTTACGTGTTCTTTTTTGCCCCTTTCTCCCTCCAACTGAATCAACATCTCGCCGTTCGGGGAGCTGCTGCGCAGCAAGGACAGGAGCAGGCCCTTCGCGGCGGGAATCTGGCCCGTACACTGCTCTCCGCGGAACAACGCGATGCCCGCCACCTTGATCGCATTGGTCTTCGCCTTCAACATCATGGCGACCGGATCAATCCCGTCATCGAATAGATCCCGAGTGAAGCGGTACATATTGATTTCGCGAACCATATAGCGTCCGGTGACCGAATGCATGAGCTTATCGGTATATCCCCCGGTCGTCGGGTAAGTGGGGAATTGGCCGAGAGAAGATCCTTCCCTTTGCCATCGACGATGAGGACGTGAATGTTACTTCCGCCAGACGGATGCCGCAGCAGCGTATCCAGATGCCACCCCGTCCCTTTGCGGGTGGCCTCCAGCCCGAACAAAATATTTCGCATCTGGCCGTTGACCAGCTTGCGGTTATTTTGCCGGATGAAATGCATGTGTGCTTCCTTGGCCTGCAACGTTGGATAACGTGACCATTCAATAGGAGCCGAAGCGGTTAACGCTCCGGTCTCAGTCTTCCTCCATGGCGGATCAGCCACTCTCCGGATTACCAATCGGACAATCCGGTGGCTTCCGACAAATAGTACAAGTCGAACCGGATACCGATACTGCTGTCCCAGGGGGCCTGAATGATAACCGATCGGAAGATGTCTTCCAAGCCGGGAATGGCGAATCCGGCCGGCTCCGGGAACATTTCCTCCAGCTCTTGCCGCGACAGCTTTGTTTCCAGCGCGAATTGGAACACCGGTTTATTCGTATAGATATCGTACACAAATTCGAATTTGGGCGTTCTTTTGACCGTAAATTCAGTAATATCGGCCTCAAATTCGGCATCGCTGGCCGGAATGATGAAAGTCCACTCTTCTTCGGGATAACGATACAGATTGCTTACGCTGCCTATCTTGGCCATAGCTGCATCCCATTCCGATTGGTCTAAGGCAGAAGCGGGGATATTCAGCCCGGCATGATCGACTCCTGTCAGACGCCCCTGCAGCTGATAGAACAGGTATGATATCGTATTCGCAGCGGCCTGCTCATGATAGGCGGCGTCGTGTAGTGTGATCACCGGTTCTCCTGTCATCGGGGAGCCTTCGATGCCACCGGATGTCGTGCTGACAAGGAGAGGATGTTGATGGTGATGAAGCCGAATCTCCTCGTCCGTGTTCATTAGGATCATCGGGAGCTTCAAATCCCCCGTCCGGAACTCGATCGCCGGCAGGGCCGTGTCCGCAAAGGATGGGCATAGCGCCCCTTCTGTGCGGAAGGAAGGGATTTGTTCCAGCAAGGCATAGAAATAAGCGCACCATTCCTTTTCTGCCTCTGTGGCTCCAGGAAAAAGAAAGATGATTTTATCCAGTCGTCTCATTTCACTCAGAATCATGAAATTTCCTCCAAATAAAAAGCAAATGTGACAATATTGTTAATTAAAGTAAAAATAAAAGGATATCGATCTCCTGTATAGAAATGTATTCATGTACCAAAATATAGAAGGGAGATCATAAATATGATTACGAAGAAGAAATTGGTGGTTGCAGTACTCACTCTGTCCTTAGGTTTAGGGTTTACGGCAGGCGTAACGCCGACTTTTGCACATGCGGATGAATCCGCATCGAAGAGAGTTTCTGCCTCATCTATTGATCAACTGGAACCAACGACTTTCACCGGATATGTCATTTCCATTGGTGACACGTATATGACCATCGCCAATGCGCCAACACAAGAAGAAGCGCTGCAAGGGGAGTGGTGGGAACTTGTGAATCAAGGCAAGATATTGTTGGTTCCTTCTCCGCAAAATGAAACCTATGCGGTAGGAGACAAATTAAATGTTTATTATAAAGCGATGACGATGTCCATCCCGCCAATTGCGCTTGCACCTGTCCTTGAAAAAATCACAGAGTAATCTATGTAAGTACAGTGAACCCAGCGCCGTTAGGCGCTGGGTTTTTGGTTCGATATCCGTTACAAGGGAGGATGGAAATAACAGCGGCGGCATACCGGGTAGTAGCGCTCATTGCCGCCAATCTGAATCTGCTCGCCGGAATAGACCGGTTTGCCGTCGTCGCCGACGCGAAGATTCATCGTCGCCTTCCGTTCGCAGAACCAGCAGATCGTCTTCATTTCTTCGATTTTGTCTGCATACAGCAGCATATAATGGCTGCCCTCGAACAGTTCATTGCGGAAGTCGTTCTTGAGCCCGAAGCCCATAACCGGAATATCCAGTTCGTCGACGATGCGGGCCAACTGTAGGACCTGCTCCTTCGTCAGGAACTGGACTTCATCGACGAGCACGCAGGAGACGGGGCCGCCGTGCAGGGAGACCTCACGGAATATATTCGTATCGGTATGGACAAGCCGCGCCGGGCGCTTCAAGCCGATGCGGGACGACACATACCCGACGCCGTCCCGATCGTCCACGGCCGAGGTGAAGATAAGCACCGGCTTGTTCTGCTCCTCATAGTTATGGGCCACCTTGAGCACTTCGATCGATTTGCCGCTGTTCATTGCCCCGTAGCGGAGATATAGTTGAGCCATTGCTGCCACTCCATTCTGTACTTGTAGACGCTCTCGTGATGATACCCGGACTGTGTGAACACGTTCTATTTGCCTAGCCATTATGATGAATTAATCGAATAAGGCGGGCTGCTCCGGCCGGCGGTTGTATTGGAACAGCATGTGCAGTTGGGCTGCCGTGTTACGCTGCACGGATAAAGCGGGCAGATCGTCTTCGGGGAAGAAGCGGACATCTTCCGTCTCGATCCCGCTGCTCGCCGTACCTCCCGACAGCCGGCATTGAATGAAGATTTTGTAGACATGATGGGGCTCGGGAGGATGGCGGTGCAGGCGCTTATCGAGCACAGCCAAGAGACCTACCGCTTCAGCGTCATAGCCCGACTCCTCCTTAATCTCTTTCACGGCGACTTCAGCAGGCGAGAGGCCGACATCGGCCCAACCGCCTGGCAGCGCCCAGCATCCGTCCGATTTCTCCTTGACCAGCAGGATGCGGTTATGTTGGAAGACGACGCCTCGAATGTCAACCTTCGGGGTTGCATAGCCGCTATCCCGGGCAAAGGCCAGCTCTACCACCGGTTTTTCCGCGCCGGTCTGCTCCGTCATCATGGCGACGCTGATATCGCGCAGCTCTTCGTACCGCTCACGGTCAAAGATGTCTGTGCCGTAAGCGAGGCCGGTCTGGGCGATCGCCTGAATGCGCATCGTCCAGTCGAGCCAGCGGCGATCGGCAGACGAATCCGCTCCCTGGCTGCTGATGACGTCCAGCAGCTCCAGGGGCTGCCGGAGCATTCCATTCGGCTGCGTCTCGAATTGCCGCGTCTGCACCGTGTCGAACCATTGCGCCGCGAACGTAAGGACGCCCGCCCTGCGGCCGGCGGCGATGTCAGCCTCGCTGTCGCCAACCCATACGATCTCATTCGGCGCCAAGCCCATCGTCTGCAGGAGCTGATAGATGCCCTCCGGATGGGGCTTCGGCTGCTGGACGTCATCGCCGGTCACCGAGGCGTCGATATACGAAGCCAGTCCGAGCTGACGGACCGATATGTCGTAGGATCGCCGGCTCTTGCCGGTCAGGACGCCAATGGACAAGCCCCGGGCCTTCAGCTCCCGCAGCAGGTTCATGACCGGCCCGGAAGAGTGGGCGCGGCTCGGATGCCAGCGGCGGTAATGCTCATAGTACGCTTCGATTGCTTGCGGAAGGAAGCCCTTATGACGCAGGTTGGCCGTCAGAATGCCCTCTTCCGTCGGACCGAACATGGACATGATGTCGTGGTCTGTCAGCGATCGCTTGTCATAGGTCTGGAAGACCAACCGAAATGCATGCAAAGACAATGGCAATGTATCGGCCAATGTGCCGTCGAAATCAAACAACACCGTACGAATCATAGTCTTGCCCTCCGTTTCCGCTCGGGAATGGTCAGATCGTGCCCCGCGTCTTGCCTGTGCGGAGCTGTTCAAGGAGCTATCTCGGTTACACTTTCTTCTATGATAAAGAATGCAGCCGGCCAAAGCAATGGCGCAAAACGAAGACGGAAGCGCTCTTGCTGCTCTCGCCTGTCCGCTGCTGAGGCCCATATGATATATTGGAAGGAGCAGGACGGGAGCGCACCGGTTCCCATCCCGGAATGCACCGGCAAGACCGGAGAAGCAGGAGTGATATCGATGTTTTTCAACTCAGAGGAAATAGCGTACATTCGTGAGCGGTCGGCGGAGATGGAGCGGTCCGGAAGCCTGGCGCCGGGCGTCCTTGATCTGTTGTTCAATAAGGGCTGGTTCAAGCTGTTCGTGCCGAAGCGGCTTGGAGGGAGCATGACGCCGCTGCCGGATGCGGTTCGCCTCTTCGAGGAGGCTTCCTGGGTCGACGGGAATGTAGGCTGGACGATCACGATCGGTTCCGGAGGCGGATTCTTCGTCCCGTTCTTGCCGCCCGCTACTGCGGAGCGGATATTCTCGCCGCCGCAAGCGGTCGTGGCCGGATCGGGCATGCCGACCGGAACGGCCCGCCGTGTCGAGGGAGGATATATCGTCAGCGGTCAATGGAAATATTGCAGCGGCTCGAAGCATGCGAGCTTGTTCACGGCGAATGCGCTCATCGACAATGATGGCGCCGCTGCGGATCCAGACATGCGCTCGTTCGCATTTCTGCCGGATCAAGTGACGATTGAGGAGGATTGGGATGCCTTCGGCCTGCAGGCGACGGACAGCCATACGATATCCGTGCGGGAGCAATTCGTGCCGGAGGAGATGACCTTCCTGCTGACGGAGCGCCAGACAGAGGATCGGGACGCGATCTATGATTATCCGTTCCTTCCGTTCGCGCAGGCTTCGTTCGCCGGTGTCGCCGTCGGCCTGGGGCGCCGCTTCCTTGACGAAGCGGAGCGGATGCTGGAGGCCCGGCGCACGGCCTGGTCGGCATCCGAACGCGCCGCCTTCGTCGAGCGGTTGCTCGCGGCGCAGCGCTCGAAGCTGGCTGCCGCGGTCGAACCGTTCTACGGCGATCTGGAGTCATCATGGGAGCGGATGGCCGGAGGCGAAGCGCTGGATGACGATG
The DNA here is from genome assembly GCF_003591545.1 of Paenibacillus thiaminolyticus. Taxonomy (GTDB): domain Bacteria; phylum Bacillota; class Bacilli; order Paenibacillales; family Paenibacillaceae; genus Paenibacillus_B; species Paenibacillus_B thiaminolyticus_A. The sequence continues at coordinate 114,944 of NZ_QYZD01000007.1, read as the reverse complement.
AGCAAGCTCGCGTGTCCGCATCCTGCCGGCATGCGGCCCGGACCGCGCTCGAATGCGCCCAGGCCGTCTTCCCGTACATGGGGATGACATCGGTCATGAAGAGCGACCCATTGAACCGGGTCTGGCGTGATCTGCAGACAGCCTGCCACCATTCGCTGCTCGTCTCGTTCGAAGACGGGGGAGCAGGAATGGGTGAGTAGTTGGTGACGGAAGCCGAACAAGGGACAGTCTACTAGGGATTGAAGCATGGCGCAGGGCAAGACGGGACAACAGAGAATGTAGAGGCGGAAAAGGCGACAGGGGGACTAGCGGCGCGGGAGTAACGGCAGGACTAGGGGCGGAAATGGCGGTTGGACTAACAGTGACTAATCGTAGGACTAGCGGTCGGACTAACGGCAACACTAATGGCGGAAGTAGGGGCGGAACTGACGGTGGAACTGACGGCGAACTAACGGCGAACTAACGGCGAACTAACGGTGGAACTAACGGCAGCACGAAAGACGGAAGATGGTTGAGGCAATCCTGCATTTTTACAGCAATTTACGCTGTTTGAGCCACAATCTGATGAAATTCCTGCAAAAGCGCATCATTTTCCCCGATTTTTGCTTTCCATTCATGGGAATGGCTTATATTCATGCTGTTTTGCAGGAATTTCGGTCACGGAAGAAGCCTCGCAAGGAAAAGCTGTAATTTTGCAGTTTTTTATCAAGTTGAGCTGTGAGAAGCAGGATGGGGCTGTCTCCCTGCAGCTTACAAGCTACATATGAGACAGCCCCGAATGACGCAGCATGCCCCCAGGATGACGCTACGCCCTCATGCCGCGGCATAACGCAGCATGCCCCCAGCATGACGTCACGCCCTCATGCCGCGGCATAACGCATTCATGACGCCGGCAGCTAGTTTGTTCGATCCGTTATTGTTCTGGCAAGCCATCCACGTACCCGCGCAGCGCTTGCCGCACTTCTTCGGTCGTGCCCAGCTGGAGCAAGCGCTCGGCCAGCGCCCGGCAATCGCGGCTGTCCAGCCTGGAGAGCGCCCGCTTCACGGTGGCGATGGAGGCAGCTTCCATGCTCCATTCATCGAGACCGAGCCCGATGAGCAGCGGGGCGGCCAGAGGATCGGCGGCCATGCCCCCGCACATGCCGGCCCATTTGCTGTGCTCATGAGCGGCGTCGATCACCCTCTGAATCAGTTGCAGGACGGCGGGATGGAAGTAATCGTACAGATAGGATACCTTCTCGTTCATTCTGTCTACGGCCAGCGTATACTGCACGAGATCATTCGTTCCGATGCTGAAGAAATCGACCTCTGCGGCGAATGACCTGGCAAGAAGGGCGGCAGAGGGGATTTCAACCATGATTCCGACTTCAATCGCATCGGCTACGGGATGACCTTCCTGAACGACCTCCTTGCGCGCTTGCTCATAGATGGCTTTGGCCTGCCGCCATTCCTCGAGGCTCGATATCATCGGGAACATCACCTTGACATTCCCGTAGTGGCTCGCGCGGACGATGGCCCGCAGCTGCGTGCGCAGCAGCTCCTGCCGGTCGAGTCCGATCCGGATGGCGCGGTAGCCAAGGAACGGATTCGCCTCCTGCGGCAGATCCAGATAGGGAAGCTCCTTGTCTCCGCCGATATCCAGTGTGCGGATGACAACCGGCTTGCCGTCCATCTGTTGCGCTGCTTCCCGGTAAGCGGCATACTGAGCTTCTTCATCCGGCATGCGGTCCGTATTCATGAACAGGAACTCGGTCCGATACAAGCCGATGCCTTCCGCGTTCAGCTCCTTGGCCGCGACCGCTTCCTGAACCGTCCCGATATTTGCCGCCATTTCCACACGGACGCCGTCCTTCGTCTCCGCCGGCCTTTCTCTGAACCGGGCCAAGGCGTGAAGCTCGCTTTGCTCGCTCTCTTGGCGCTGGCGGTACGCTTCGACTGTCTCCGGATCCGGCATCCGTATGCAGAGACCCTCGCTTCCATCCACGATAAGCCATTCCCCGTTAACAATCTGGCGAACAGGTTCACCCGCTCCCACGACGGCTGCGATGCCGAGCGAACGTGCCAGAATCGACGTGTGCGATGTCTTCCCGCCCATCTCCGTCACCAGCGCCTGCACATACCTCTTGTCGAGTTGGACTGCCTCGGATGGCGCCAGGTCATCGGTGACGAGGATGACCTCCTCGCGCAAGCCGGACAGGTCGGTGCGCTGCCCGCCCCCGAGCTGCGCCAGCAGACGCTTGCCCAGGTCACGAATATCAGCGGCTCGCTCCCGCATATATTCGTTGTCGAGCCGCTCGAACCGGGCGGCAAATTGCTCGGTCACGGCGCTTACCGCATGTTCGGCGCTCAGGTGCTCCTCGGCTACCTTCTTCTGCATAAGCGGATAGAGGGCCGGATCGGACAACATCCGCGCCTGGCCGACGACAATGCCGGCCTGCTTCTCGCCGAGCGTCTGCTTCGCATGCTCCGCTAACTCGAGCAGTTCAGTCTCGCTATGCTCCCTGGCCTGCTTCAACCGCTCCAATTCTGTCTCTGTCTCATCCTGACTAATGGTCTCGCGCCTGTTGGTCAGGTCACTCTGATTACGGAGCACCAACGCCTTGGCGATCCGTATTCCGTTCGATGCTCCGATGCCATGAATGTGCTGCTCCGCCATCATTCTTCACCGAACTTGCTCTCGATCAGCCCGGCCAGTGCCTCGATCGCTTCCTGCTGATCGGGTCCTTCGGCTTCGAGGGTAATCGAAGTTCCTTTGACGAGACCTAGCGTCATCAGTTCCAGCATGCTGGTGGCATCGGCTTCTTCTCCGCTCTCGGATTTGACCTTGATCGTGGACTTGAATTCGTTGGCCTTATCGGTAAATATCTGTGCGGGACGCACATGAAAGCCTTGTTCATTTTGAATTACGAGTTGTTTGGTTACCATCCTTATTCCTCCTGTCGGACATTGCGCTAGTTGGAACCTTGGGTCAAGAAAGCAGGGGGATTCTCTCCCGATAACGCTCGATCAGAGCGTTGTTATGCTCGTCGGCTCCGTCGATATTGCCGCTTAGAAATACAGGGGGGTTATACCCCTGTTCAGCCATCCTGACAATGGCTTCCGCCAGAATGGCGTTGAGAATCGCTGCGCCGGTGACCGTCGAAGTCGGCGTAAAGGGAACCGGCACATCCGGATGGGTCAATATGGCGTCGCCCTTCACCGCATAATTGTCGATGACGAGATCAACAGCGTCATATAAATGCTTGCCGCTTCGATGCCGGGATGGCTGGCTCTGGGAATAGGCAAGCGAGGTAATGCCGATCGTGAACGCACCTTTGGCCTTGGCGATCAGAGCGGCATCCACCGGAACCGGATTCCTTCCGGAAGTGGAGAGAACGAACATCACCTCTCCAGGACGAATAGGTTGATCCTCCATGAATGTCTCCGCGAGGCCGTTCTGCCGTTCCAGCTCCGAGGAACGAACCGCCCCTTCGTGAAGCATCAGCTTCTCGACGAAGATAGGCCGGATCGGCACAAGCCCGCCGGCCCGGTAGAACACTTCTTCCGTCAAAATATGAGAATGTCCGCAGCCGAACAGATGAATAATTCCCCCGTTCATGATGGCTTCCGCTGTCTTCGTGGCGGCCAGACTAATCGCATTCGCTTCCTGTTGTTCGATACGGTGCAGCATGTCATGAATTTGGTTCAAGTACGTATGAAGCATCCGGCATCATGGCTCCCTTTCTGATAAAATTCGTTGCTTGGCATTCGCGATTATCGTGGTCATCGTCTGTAAGGTAGATTCAATGATTTGTTGTCCCTTCTCCTTCGTGGCCAGCGTAGCGTCGCCGAGCACAGCGGTGGAGGTGAACGTCTCCCATGGAGTCGGGGTGCAGTCGGCTTCCAGATCGATCGCCGGGGGATCATTGACAGCTCTGGACATATCCACATGTTCTTCCGCCAGATAAAGCATATAGGACGTTTCCAGTTCGCACGCATGGAAATAGGAGGCATGGGAAGATGGCGTTTCCCGAACCTTCGCGATCGTTTCCTTGGAGCCGGGGTAGAAGAAGTAGTATACTTTCAGCCCCGGATAATCCCGATACAGCAGCCGGGCCGCGTCCTTCAGGGCGGGCGCGTTGCCCAGGTGGCCGTTCAGCATCGCGAAGATGCGGAAGCCCTGGCGGACCAGACTCTCCCCGATGTCGTACAGCATTCGGATCAACGCTTCATTAGAGACATTGATGCTGCCGGGGAAATTCTGGAGGCTCCACACTTGCCCATAGGGAAGGGTCGGCAGCAAGAAGCTGTTCGTTCTGTCCGCCAGCAGCCGGGCCAACCGCTCGGCGAGCAGATTGTCGGTGCCTAGCGGGAGATGAGGGCCGTGCGCCTCCACGGCCCCGATCGGCAGAATCGCACATAGACTTTGTTCAATTTTGCCGGCAACATCCATGGCGTTCTCTTCTTGAAAATTCATGTTCCCGTCTCCTTTACCGCTTGAAAGCGAAGCAGTTAGCCGGATTGCTTATGAAAAATTTGTTCACCAGCTGCTGGCCATCGAACCCGGCCCGGTTCGCCTCATCGATGAACCGCGGTACCCAGTCCGCGATAATATGCCGCAAGCCAAGACCGTAATCGTAGTGCTTGTAATAGCTTTTGCGCGCCGTATCACCGCTGATTAGAATCTGATCCTCATAGCCTTTGCGCACGAGTTCCAGGATAAGCTGGATACGCGTGCTCTCCGGAGCGTATTTGATTTTGGCGATCCCGTCGAAGGAGAGATAGCAGCCCATCCGTGCCACCTGCTCGTGATAATAAGGATCGGGATTACGATCCATATGGCCGATACTCAGGAAGCTGACATCGACGTTCTCACTGCGGAGCAGCTCAATCTGCTCCAGAGCCAGCGTGCCGACTTCCGTATGGGAATGAATCGGCGCTTTGGTTGCATGATGAGCGCGGGCGACGGCGCGCAGCGTCTTTTCCTCGAGCGGGGTAATCCGGTTGTAACCGGTTCCGAACTTAACCTGACCGGCCCGGAACGGAGTGCCCTCAAGGCCTTCCTCGACCTCGCGGATGACGAACTCGGTTAATTCGTTGATGCTCTTCGCCTCGATCCATTCATAATACGTCTCATAATCGCCGAGGACGGGCTTGAGCTCGTCTTTGATTTTGCCATCCCAGAGGAAACTTTTGTTGAACCCGGCAGTGCCGATAATCTGAACGCCGGTGTCCTTCATAATGTGATGAACGGCGGGCACATCGCGCCCGTAATCGATTGCCGTTGCGTCGACGATCGATTGTCCGCCATAGGATTTGAAATCAAGCACATCCAGCTTCGATTTGGCCGGATCGTCCAGTAATAAGTCATCTTCGCCGCGTTCAGACCAGTGAGCGGGCCGGCAGACGATATGCTCGTGGGAATAAGTGAATCCCAGTTGTTCCTTCGGTATGTCTTGATCAAGCAATCGGATAAAACTCATACTTTTCATTCCCCCTGCATTGTGTATATTCGTGGTTGCGGGAGCAAATGCGTTCTAGAACAGCAGTTGGGCGAGAAAACGGATGATCGGCCCGAGGATGAACATGTCGGAATCGGCAGCCCACATCGCCGTATCCGGAACGGTCGACGAGATCAGGTACCGAACCATGAAGAACTGGCCCCAGGCTACCACGGTAGCGGTCAGGAAGCCCGCGATTAACGCGCCTCGAACGCCGCCGGTCACATTGCCGAATACGCCGGCGGTAGCACCATGGAAGAACAGGACAATCATCGTCGGCACGAAAATATAAGACACCGTGCTGCCGAGCACGATCAGCCAGATGAGCGCTCCCGCGAAGGCTCCGATAAATCCGAGAATGACCGCATTCGGAGCGTACGGGAATACGATCGGAGCGTCGAGAGCCGGCTTGGCGCCCGGAACGATCCGCGTCGCAATTCCGTTAAAAGCGGGAACCAGCTCGCCAATGAACATGCGAACGCCCATCAGAACGATAGCGATGCCGCCAGCAAAGGTTAGCGATTGAATGATCGCATAAATAATAAAGTTCTGCTGACCGGCTTGGGCAATCAGTTCCTGGGCCCCTGGCGTTCCCTTCATGACGATAACGACAGCGCCGACCAAGAATAGGGCGCCCATGCTTACCGCGGTAATCACGTTAGAATCACGGAGGAACTCCAATCCTTTTGGAACCTTGATTTTTTCCGAATCATTTTTGGCGTTGCCGAACCATTTTCCGAACAGCGCCCCAAGCAGTGCGACCGATGCGGAGGTATGTCCGAGCGCGATATTGTCATTGCCGGTAATTTTGCGCATAAACGGTTGGGTCAACGCAGGCTGAATCGTCCAATACAGCCCTAAAATTACGGCGAGGAACAGCACGAGCTTCCACTGTGATACTTCTCCTGCAGTATGGACGACAATGCCGGCGAATATGGTAGCCGTCCAAAACATCATATGTCCGGTCAAATAGATGTACTTCAACCGGGTGAAGCGTGCCAGCAGCACGTTGATGAGGAAGCCGACAAGCATGGCTAATGTAACGGCGCTGCCGAAGTGAGCGTTGAACGACTCCTGCCCCAAAAATTGCCCCAGGGATTGCGACTCAAGCCCGAATACTTCCTTCCACATCGGTTCAAAAACATTCAACGCACCGACGATAACGCTGGCGCCGGCGTTAATAATCAGGAAGCCGATAACCGCTTTCACTGTGCCGCTGATGACCTGGGTGGTCGACTTCTTCTGAAGGAGAAGACCGGCCAGAACGATAAAGCCTAACAGAATAGCGGGTGTTCCGAAAATATTCGTCGAAATCCAAAAGAGAGCTTCCATTTTGAGATGCCTCCTTTTTTTACAGTGCTTCTTTCAACGTTTCTTTAATTTCATTCAAGTCAAAATAGTTATTGACGATAATGATTTTGGCTGAATGCCCTTGCAGACTTTGCGCAAGCTCATTACTGGTCACAATGTAATCGGCGGCTGTGCCTGATGCGGTGGACACGTCGGTATGCTCCACATCCGCTTGCACTCCCATTTCCTTCAGCACATTTTCTACGTTCATTCGCAAAATCAAGCTTGTTCCTTGCCCTAGGCCGCACACGCATAGCATTTTCATAGTAGCCCTCCTCAGGTGTGAAATGGTTCGTCGTAAAAGATGGCAAAGTAACCGTTAATCGCGTGGCTTGAATACCGGAATATTAGACTTCAGCGTTGATCAGGATAGCTTCTATATCCTTGGGGGTTGCCGCCTCCCTCATCGCTTCCACATTCGCCGGTTCATTAAGCAGTGTTGTCAGCTTCCGCAACAGCGTAATATGCTCTGAATTGGATGAAGAACCGAGCGCGAAGACGAACTCGACCGGATCGTTGCGAGTATGGCCGAATTCGACCGGCTGCTTCAACCGAACGAAGGAGACAGAAGCTTGCTTTACCCCGGTTTCGGGTTTGGCATGGGGCAGGGCGATATGAGGAGCAAGGACGAAGTAAGGCCCTTTCTCCCGGTAAGATTCCACCATCGCCTCAATATAGCTGTCCTCCGCTGCGCCGCTGTCCACCAACAATTGTCCGGCGGCGCGAATGGCCTCCTCGGCATCCTTGGCCTTGGCGTCCAGCTCAATCAGGCCTGGTTCCAAAAAAAGCATCAAATAACCTCCTTGATGTCCACTGCTGTAGTCTAATAGGGAAGAAGCAATCGCATAATTTCATGCTTCTCGTTTGCATTCTCCAGCATCATCCTGTTTTTGTTTTCCTTAAGCATGTCTGATAGTTGAGTCAAAGCCTTCAGGTGAGAATCTCCATCCAGACTGGCAACGATGAATAACAGTCGAACCTGATGTCTCAGGGCTTCACCGAACGCAACGCTGCGCTGTAACGTAAGAAGGGCCATCGAGGTTCGAACGACGCCATCTTCCGGCTTGGCATGGGCAATAGCTACTCCCGGGGCAATGACAATGTAGGGACCATGCTCAACAATCGCATCGATCATGGCCTGGACATACTGCTGGCGAATGCTTCCGTCATCCACTAGCGGCCGTGAAGCGATTCGTATGGCCTCGCGCCAATCGGCAACTCCTTCCCGGATTGTAATGCGCGAAGGGGACAGCAGCTCCGGCAAGGTTGGCCGGCTGTCCTGGGGAGGCCGGTTCCGCACGGCTGCAAGATAGCGCTTAATATCCTCCTGCAAAGCGGATTCATTCAAGACGGCAGAATGTTTTTTCACCAGGTCGACAATGTCTTGCGCGGAAGGGCCAAGCGCATTCATCACGCTTCCGCCGTCCAGAAAAGGCTGAACCTGATTCAGCAAGTGGACCTTGTCCGCATCGGTCAGTATCGGGCTGACGATAAACACGGGCACCCTGCACTCCGATAATGGTACGGTAGAAAAAATAAAATGAACCTGCCCGGTAAAGGCTTCATATTCGCGCAAGGATAGTTCAGCGACGAACTCGATAGCAGGGAACAAACGCTTCAGCTCAAGCCGAAGGATGCGCGAAGCAGAGACACCGTGCACACATACGATAACGGCGGTCTTGCTTGGCGCCGGCTTGACTTGCTCCTTCCGCAACCAACCGCCGAAATGCATGGCGAGATAGCCAACTTCCTGGTTATCCAGCGGCTTGCCCAGCAGTTCCTCCAGCGGGAATACGGATTGTCTCGTAAGCTCGAACACTTCCCGGTATTTCTCCATGACCATGTCCGTAAGCGGATTCTCGATCTGGAGATCATACTTGATCCGGTAATAGGCGGACTTCACATGGAGGAACAATTGATTCTCCAAGGCTGTGCGATTGGTGAAATGAATGCAGCCTCGCTGTTCGAACGACTCAATCATTCGGCTTGTCGCTTCGCGCAGCCTGTTCGTTATGAGGTCATGCGACTCTTCCTCCAACTTGTTGACCTTGGCGGCCAGCAAATGAACGGTCATATAACAAATCTCGTCCTCGGGGAACTCGGTGCCGAACAACGACCCTAGTTCCCGGGAAATCTGCAAGGCTGCTTTGAATTGGGGCGTTTTCTTTAAAGCGTCCTTCTCATCCTCGTCCATCGTTACCTGCTTCCCTTGAACGAGCCGGTTCGTGAAGAGCAGCAGACGAGCGGCAAGCTGCAAGACGGTCTCGTCTGTCAGTTCCATTCCGATGGTTCGTTCCCCGGAAGCAATAATGCGGTAGACGGATGACAACTGCTCCGCCTGCAATATCGGCAGCTGGTTCCGATACAGATTGGCATGAATCAGACCTTGAATCTGCGGCACGAAGTCTTTCCAACTTACATGAGATAATAAGTCGTACAAAAAAAGGGATAGTGCTGTTCTCTGATCCTGCTCCTTGCCTTCAACGATGTAGCCTTGCTTGCGATGATAGACAATCCTCAACCGCACAGCAGATAATTGGTGCTGGAGCCCTTTTAATTCGGCATGAGCGGTTCCGCGGCTGACCTTGAGCAGTTCCTCCATATCATGGAGAAATAGCGGTTCTGTCCGCTGAATCAGATGGATTCCGAGCCAAGCCTTCCGTTCCATGCGAGAGGGATTATATTGGGAGTGGTGAATGGCCCCCGCTGTGACGGGCAGTTGCTTGCGAGTCGCTTCCGGAAGGAGAAAGCCTGATCTCCGCACATACTCGATGGGGGGCAGACGATTAGACTTCAGCCATCCATTAATTTTGTCGACATCGTAATACACGGTCCGCTTGGAGATGTGAAAGGCATCCATTAGCTCCCGGATAGGTACATAGTCTTCCCTCTGTTGCAGTAACGCGAGAATGGAAGCACTTCTGTCATCCAGAATCTTTTTGCACCCCCTGTCTTGTACTGCCTTATTTGTTTGTTATTATACTGAAGGTGAAAACGCTGTTACAGCACATTCATTGTTCCTCTGAGTTTGCAAAATTATACGGATATATTCGGGTAAAAGTGGGGCTGGTGAGCGTCTGCCGTTAGACAAGGGCAGGGATGCCCGTCTTGCAGGAGGAGTGGGGAAATAAAGTTGAAGCGGTCATCATTGAAGGACGAAGAAGCTTGTCCCGCACATATGGCATGCGGTACAAGCCCCTTAATGGCCGCGCGGAACGCTGCTAGGATCCGCCTGTGCGGCGCCGCTGGTTATTCGGCTTCTTCGTATTTTGGCTTTTCAACACTTTGGCCGACGATGAGCCGGAAAATCCGCCTTTTTGATTCGCTTGCTGCTGCTTCTTCTTGGCCAGCATTTCCTTCATCGCATCCGCCAGATTAACTTTCTTCGGCTCGTTATGCTGTTCCGTCATCCTTACACCTTCCTTCGCTTCTGCCGGCGTCTCTTCTCGCCGGAGCCGATTCAACAGGCTCCTTACGGATAAGACTATCACGGGTGCCGGAGTGTGGACAACTCCGAAAATCATACCTATTGCTTGTCATGCAGAGCAGGCCATGGCATCCGGGGGCGCCGATGCCGGCTTGCCTGTTATTGATCCGCCCAGATCTGCGGATGATCGCCCGCGGCATGGCGTGCCGCCCGGGCATTGCTCTCCACCTGCTGCTCGTTCTTGCAGCCGGGGATGACGCAGGTGACCGCCGGATGGCGGAGACACCAGGACAGGGCCCACTCGGCCATATCCATGCCTTGGGGCACTTCGTTCTGCTGAATCTCCTCCACCTGCTTCAGCCGCTCGTCAAGCTCTTCGCGGCCATGGCGATGGCGCACATCATTGGCGGCGAACTCGGTTCCCGGCTTGTACTTGCCGCTCAGGAAGCCGCTCGCGAGCGGAACCCGCGCCAGCACGCCGAGACCCTGCTCGAGACAAGAAGGGAGTACCTCTTCCTCGGGCCCGCGCTCGAGCCGATTGTAGACGAGTTGAATCGCTCCCGCTCCGACGCTGGTCGCCGAAGCCGTCTGGTGCATGCTGTTGCTCTTGTTCAGCGACAGTCCGATATGCCGGATCGTTCCTGCCTGCACCTGCTTGTCGAGCATCGTCCACAGGTCATCATTGTCGAATGCCTGATCATTGCCCGAATGGAATTGGTACAGATCGATATAATCCGTCTTTAAGGCCCGCAGCGACGCTTCCAGCTGCCCGCGCACCTCTTGCGCCCCATATCGATCCGTGCGGTTCAGATGGGAATGGAATTGATGCCCGAACTTGGTCGCGACGACCCAGTCCTCCCGCTTGTCCCGCCGCAGGAAATCGCCAATGAAGGCTTCCGACAGGTGGTCGCCGTAGCATTCGGCGGTATCGATCAGGTTGATACCGAGCTGCTTGGCCTTATGTAAAATACGATCCACTTCCTGCTGTGTATAATCGTGGCCCCACTCGCCGCCGAACTGCCATGTTCCGATGCCGATAACCGATACTTTCAGATCGGTCCGTCCCAATCTGCGGTATTGCATGCTTCGTCACCCCCTTCCTTTCTCGCTAAGCTCTTGTACCCATCATATCACAGCCGTACGGACAATTCGAAGCGCCAGCGTTCGGAGCGCAGCGGGGCGCTTACGCTGTTCTTCCGAGTATAAGATTCCATTTATACTTGGCTTTTATTTCTCGCAGACACGCGCGAATGTGTGGGAGGACTCTTTTACCGGGGACGGAACCTTGAACGTGCATATTCGCCATTTGCGCGTAGGATCTTACCTTGACCGTGATGGGAAGGTCGGGATATTATAAGCAGGTTCGTCCCTATATCTACACATAGGAGAAGACCAATTACGAACAATTGGATACTAGCGATGCTTGCGGGTCTATTATTTGCTCTTCCTCTTTGGATAGGCAGGAACACTCCGTATTCCAGAGGGCAAAGATGGCTCCTCGCAACTACAGCGGCGCTGCTTATCGGTCTCATCCCGATGATGGCCGATTGGCATTTCTTTCATTTCATTGCCTAGCTGTCCGCTACAGAAATGGAACGGGAGCGGCCAATAGAGCTTGCGGACCGGTTCGTATATAGGAGGGATAGGTCTGAGGCGGTTACCTTTTACATTCACCCAGTGGGCAGCGGTGCTGCTCATCATCAGTGATCACGCGTTCTTCAGTGCGTAGGCAGCGGATATTGGAGGCAAGGAAGCTGCCGTAAGGGAAGACATCATTCATTGCTTGTTCACACACGGATCGGCCAGGATACAATCCAGGCTGATCCGTTTTTTGTGGCTAAGACATCTAATTTTTAGCATGAAATGATACGGGGAGGGGTATATAATAGGGAGAAGGGGGTGGTCTCGTGCCGGTCGTGGAACTGACGGATGCTACTTTTGAGGAGCATATACGGAAGCATCCGATTGTACTGGTTGAATTTTGGGCGCCGTGGTGCAAGCCCTGCCAAGCGATGGCTCCCGTATTGGAGCAGTTGACCGCCGAAGCCGGGGGGAGGGCAAGCATCGCCGCATGCAATGCGGATGTGAACTTCGTCGCCGCCGTTCATTACCAGCTTCAAGGCATTCCATCGCTTGTCGTGTTCAAGGAGGGCAGGGAGGTCTCGAGGAAGGTAGGAACCCAGCCGCTATCCGCACTGCTGGACATGATAGAGAGCGCTCATGAAGCTGTTTTTTAATGCGGAAGGTCCGGGTAGAATCGGGACTTCCCTCTGTGGTCGGCTTCACGCTTCTTGGTTAAGATGAATGCAGATGAGATTTGTGGCGGTCTTCCTTAGGGAGCCGTCGCGCAACAGGTTGATTGTCAAGGAGGAGAAGAAATGTCAGAACGTCGCTTCAACCCGGAGAACATGGCGAGGCTGGACAGTCCGGAACGCCGTCAATCGCTCCCCCCTGAGCGCCTAGTCGCATTATTGAACATCGAGGATGGCGATACGGTTGTCGATATCGGCGCGGGCACAGGATATTTCACCCTGCCTGCAGCGAAGCTGACCCGCGGCAAGGTGATTGCGCTGGATGCCGAGCCGCAGATGCTGGAGGAACTGCAAAAGCGGGCCGGCCAGGAAGGGATCAGCCATATCCAGAGCCAACTCGGGGAGATTGAACGCATGCCGCTGCCGGATGGGGCGGCCGATCATGTCATCGCCTCACTCGTGCTGCATGAGGTGGAGCCGCCAGAGCAGGGCTTGAAGGAGATTCACCGCCTTCTGAAGCCGGGCGGCCGAGTGCTGATCGCCGAGTGGGACGTGAAGAAGCCGCAGGAAGGCCCGCCGCCCGCTCACCGGATATTGTCCGATGATCTGCTGCATGCGATGCTGCAGCGCGGTTTCAAGGAGATCAGCGTCTCTTTTCCTTCTGAACAATATTACGTGATGACCGGGATGAAGGCATAGCTTCGGAGCCCGGGGCCATCATCGTGTGATTGACCGATCGGCATTAGCCGGATGCGGAGCCGCCATGGCCCGTATCCGGCTGTTTTATTTGTTGGACCGCTGCCGGTCCGGCTGTGCTAATTGACGTCGATCGTCTTGATGATGCGAGCCGGGTTGCCACCGACGACGACATGATCAGGCACATCCTTCGTGACGACGGCTCCCGAAGCGATGACGACATTGCTGCCGATCGTAACGCCCGGATTGATGACGGCCCGGCCGCCAATCCAGACCCGATCGCCGATCGTTACCGGCTTGCCGAACTCTGCCCCGGAGCTGCGCTCTATCGGATCCAGCGGGTGGGTAGCGGTATAGATATGAACGCCAGGCGCCAGGAAGCAGTCGTCGCCGATGCGAATCTCGCATACATCGAGCATGACACAGTCGAAATTGGCGTAGAATCGGCTTCCGGCATGAATGTTGTAGCCATAGTCGCATTTGAACGAAGGCTCGATATAGGTCCCTTCTCCCAAGCTGCCGAAGAGCGATTGCAGCAGTCTTGTCCGCTCCTCATAATCCGTTTCCACGGTCTGATTATACAGCCGGGTCAATCGTCTGGCCCGCTCGCGATCGCGCATCAGTTCCTCATCTCCGGCACGGTACAGCTCGCCCCGGAGCATCTTCTCCTTTTCCGAACTCATAGAAGTCTCCTCTTCGCTAGTTGTAGATAAGTCACAAGCTCCCCTTATTATGAAGCCACCGGCTCACCCGTTGCAAGTTGTCAGCACCCTGCCGCACCATTCCGTTCCGATAAAAACCGGCCAATCAAATCCGCCAACCGTTCCGGGTACTGCTCCTTCAGGACATGGCCGCCCTCTTCAATCACTTCTGTCTTCGCATGGGGCAGCCGAATTCACGGCAACGGACAAGCGGGGAACAAGGACAGGGCAGGTATGGGCGGCGGGCAGATTATGATATACTCGGATCATTCTTAGTAGGGGTGGAATGGAACGTGAGCAAATTTCTGGCCTTTGGCATGCTATTTTGGCTTTTGGGCAATCCGCTTGCAGCCATCATCGTGCTGCTGCTCATTCTATATGTGCTCGATCGGCGCTTCGTCGGTCTGTCGCCGAGCTTGCTTAAGCCGCTGAAGCGCAGGAGCCGGATCGGGAAGCTGAAGCAGCAGCTCGGCACCAACCCGCATGATGTGTCCGCCAAGATGGAGCTCGCCCGGATGCTGATCGATCGCAGAGCCTATCGGGAAGCGAGACAATGGCTGGAGCCGCTGCAGGAGACAATGGATCATTCGGCTGAATTCTGGGATGATCTCGGAACCTGCTGGCTGCACACCGGCGAGCGGGAACAGGGAGAAGCCGCCATCAGGAAGGCGTTGGAGCTGAACCCCCGGGTCAAATACGGCCAGCCGCATCTCCGGCTTGCCTCTCTGTATGCGGCGACGGACAAGAACCGGGCGATTGAGGCTTTGCAGGCCTATCAGGAGGTCCACTCGTCATCATGCGAATCTTATTACCGCCTCGGTCAGCTGTACGAGCAGCTTGGCCGCAAGGAGGAAGCCCGGGAGGCGTGGAACCAGGCTATGGCGATCTATCGATCGCTGCCGCGTTACAAGAAGCGGGAAGAACGGAAGTGGATGCTGAAGAGCATGCTCAAGCGGTAACAGGGATATCCCGGATTCCGTCGTAAGCGTTATAAGTATTGCTTCTGGGTTCCCGCATTTGCTGGAAACTGTTGAACTGTACCAGGAAGAGGGTAATCCGGAAATACCAGTAGTGGAATAATTAAAGGTTCGGGAGATTAATTAAAGGCGGTTATCCGATCGGGGATAATTGCCCTTTTTTTTGTGACGCAAACGTTTACAATGGAGTTGTCATTGTATGGAAGCGTTATCTTTTTCGCTGCGGCTTAAGCGGTCACGGCGAAAGCTGGAGACAAATTATTTCCATGTGAACAGTATACATAATGGACCATTTGGAGGGATTTTTCATGAAACGCCTACAACCAACCGTTCTGTCCCGCAGCAATATGAAGCGCAAGTTTGCCTTAATGCTCAGCACGGCGATGATCGCTGGTGCACTCACCGGCTGGGCCGGACAAGCCCATGCGGCGCAGCCGCATTCGTCCTATTGGTATCCGGACACCTTGCTGGAATGGTCGCCGCAGACAGACAAAGATGCGCCATTCAACCGCAGCTCGGTGAAGCTGAATACCGAACGGGTGCAGGGCCACAAGGTGAATCCGAACGCCAAGACGGAGCCGAAGGTCATGGCGCTCGCGTCCATGTATAAAAGCACAAGCGGCGCGCCGTCGCAAGGGAACGATCAGTTCCATGGCTATGCGTTCAGCTACTGGCAGTATGTGGACAAGCTCATTATGTGGGGCGGTTCAGCAGGGGAAGGACTGATTGTACCTCCAAGCGCGGATGTCATCGATGCAGCACATAAGAACGGCGTTCCGGTGTATGGAACCGTTTTCCTTCCACAGACGGAGCATGGCGGCAAGATCGAATGGCTGCGTGATCTGGTGCAGCAGAAGGAGGACGGATCGTTCCCGGTCGCGGACAAGCTGATTGAAGTCGCATCTTATTACGGCTTCGACGGGTGGTTCATCAACCAGGAGACGCAGGGGGCGACAGCGGAAGATGCGCAGCTTATGCAGCAGTTTTTGAAATATATGCAAAAAAAGAAGCCGTCCCATATGGACATCATCTGGTACGATTCGATGATTAAGGAGGGGCCGGTCAGATGGCAGGGCGCCTTGACGGACAAGAACAGCATGTTCTTCCAGGACGGGGAAGAGCGTGTCGCGGATCAGATGTTCATCGACTTCCGCTGGCAATTCCAAAAAGAAGGCCAATATGATTACGTCACGCCATTCCAGAACTCGCCCAAGCTGGCCGACAGCTTGAAGCGCGATCCGTACGATCTGTATGCTGGCATGGATCTGGAAGGCGGCGGAGGCTACCAGGGCAAATACAACTTCCCGGTCTTGTTCCCGGAAGACGGCACGGCCGTAACCTCGCTCGGCCTGTATCGTCCGGATTGGGCGTTCAATACGACGAAGACGAACCAGGATTTCATGGAGAAGGAGCAGAAGCTCTGGGTCGGGGAGAACAAGGACCCGTCGAATACGGAGGCGCAAGGCAACGCCTGGCGCGGCATTGCCCATGATATCGTGGACAAGACGGTGATTACGAAGGCGGACTTTGTGACGCATTTTAATACGGGGAACGGGAAGCAATTCAGCGTGAACGGCAAAAGGGTGCGCGATCGCGAATGGTTCAATCGGAGCCTCCAAGATATATTGCCGACCTGGCGCTGGATGGTGAACGAGGAAGGCCAGAAGCTGAAGCCTAGCTTCGATTTCGGCACTTCCTTCTATGGCGGAAGCTCACTGAGATTGCTCGGTACGGTCGCGCCAGGGGCTTCGTCGAACGTGAAGCTGTTCAAGACCGACATCGAAGCGACGTCCGCCTTGCAAATGTCGCTCATCTATCAATCCAATGATAGCGAAGCGGCAGGCATTAACATCGGCGTAGCCTTGGAGGGGGCGCCGGACGAGTACAAGATCGTGAAGCCGGCTTCCGCCGAAGCGGCCGGGGTTCACGGCGATTGGACGCGTGCCGTCTACGACTTGAGCCCGTATGCGGGCCAGAAGATCGTCGGCGTCTCGGTTCAAGTGGAAGGCAAGACAAGCAACAATCTGTATGCGGTCAACATCGGCCGGCTCCAGATTGGCAATCTGGACGACAAAGCGGCGGAAGTCGGGCAAGTCTCTGATCTTAAGCTGATCGAGAACGATGTGCGCGACGGCATTTATGCCGATGCGCGCTTGACCTGGACTCCGCTCGGCGACGATGCGATGCTCTACGAAGTATACCGGGTCCTGCCGGACGGCTCCCGCGAGTTCGTCGGAGCGACAGGCAACAACTATTACTATGTGTCCGAGATGAAGCGGAATGGCATGGAACAGGAGACGAAGCTGGCCGTCTTGCCGGTGAACCGTCACTACAAGCAAGGCCGCTCGGCGGTGCTATCGTTCGAATGGCCGGCCTATCCGGCGCCGAAGGCGGACTTCGAGGCCGACAAGACCTTCGTGGCGCCGGGAGAAGCCGTGCAGCTTACAGATAAATCAACCGAGATTACGGCTGAATGGGAGTGGAGCTTCCCGGGCGGCACGCCTGCTTCCAGCACGGATCGTCATCCGAAGGTGAGCTATGCGGAAGAAGGGACGTATGAGATTACGCTGAAGGCCAAAAATGCGGCCGGCGAAGATGTCATGACGAAATCCAAGCTGATTACGGTATCCAAAGAGGCGGCGTTCCGCGCGGAGGATCTGGCGATCGAGGCGAAGACGGAGGCGTCCAGCTTCGTGAATGACAGCGAAGCGCCGCAATTTGCCGTCGACGGAGATATGAGCACGAAGTGGTGCGCGGTCGGCAGCGGCGAGCATTGGCTGTCGGTCGATCTGGGGCAGGCGCATGCGATTACCCAGTTCGTCGTTCACCATGCTGAAGCCGGCGGCGAATCCCCGGCCTTCAATACGCGCGAATTCAAGATTCAGCTAAGCATGGACGGAGAGAATTGGAGCGATGCGGTTACCGTGATCGACAACGACAAGGCGACCAGCAAGCACGCCATCGCCAAGACCGAGGCACGCTACGTCCGTCTGCTCGTGCAGAAGCCGACGCAGGGTGGGGACACAGCCGCGCGCATCTACGGCTTGGAAGTGCTCGGCTTGAAGAACAAGCCCGCAGCGGAGTAAGAAGTAAGAGGGAACAGGGACGAAATTCAGGCAGGCCGGAGCAATTCCGGTCTGCTTTTGTGTACATTCGCCGTGTCGGATGCGGAAGGCTGTATGTTTGATTCCAATATTGAATTTTCACGCTTATTTTTGCATAATTATTTAATTCTATGTATTATTATAGTAAAGTGGATATGAACTTATCACGACATCATCCTATGAAAGAAGTGTTTGTAGTTGAATCTATTTTTCACGTATCTGCTAGCGGGGCTTGCCGTTGCAATGCCTGTAGGCGCAATGACCGTTGAAATGACGAAGCAAGGCCTGAAAAAGGGGTTTATGCATGGTTGGGCGGTAGGATTAGGCGGAATGACCATCGATCTTCTATTAATTATTGCCTTATATATGGGCTTGGCTTCCGTACTTGCCATACCATACATTCAAATCCTAATGTGGCTTATCGGTGCAGGGTTCTTGGCGTTTTTAGGCTATGATTCTATCAAAAACTCGGATCATGATATTGCGTTAGCTGGCGATAAACCGAACAAATCGTTTTTCAGCTCCTATCGCAATGGTTTACTTGTAGCGGTGTCCCCGGGAAACCTCGTGTTCTGGATCTCCGTGTTCGGAGCTGTACTTTCGGATTCGTATGATATGACACAACCGGGAAAATTTTTAATTGTCGGGGCAGGTATTTTAACCGGTATTCTCGTCCATGATGTTGGATTACTAGCCATTGTGGCGGTCACCAGGAAAGCCATGAGCAAAACGATAATCAAAAGGGTTTCCATCATCGCTGGATTTATTTTATTTGGTTTTGCCGGATATTTTTTATATGAGTTTATCGTAGCAATCAAAGGAATATAATATTCAGAGACGAGCGGAGAGGATGAATCCATTTCGGATCCATCCCATTCCGTGATTCGTGCTTGCGGCAGGGCCATCGCTCTTATTCCAGGTGTTGAAGAATCAGTTGTGAAAGAGATCGCAAGAGAACGTCACGCTGCGTTTTCAGAAAAAAATGATTCCCCTCCATCATCTCGAGCGTAAATTCGCTGCTTGTAAAGCATGCCCATGCCTCCATCTCTTCTCGATTCGCCTCCGGATCGTTTGTCCCGCCGAATGCCGAAATTGGATAATCAAGCGGCGCTTCCACCGCATAGACATAGGTTTCGTCGACCGTAAAGTCTGCGCGCAAAACCGGCATGAATAGTTCCATAAGCTCTTTGCTTTGCAGCAAGGCCTCTGGCGTGCCTGAAAATCGGCGCAGTTCCTTAATAAATTCCTCATCCGGCAAATGATGAAGAGGCTTTGGTTCCGGTATATGCGGAGCGCGGCTTCCTGAGACGATCAGGCGGCAAGGCTGAATATCCCATTTTCTTCGCAGCGTTCGCGCAAGCTCGAACGCGATTCGCGCTCCCAGACTGTGTCCGAACAAGATGAATGGGCGCCGCAAATAGGGGAAAATCGCTTCGGAAATGGCATCCACCAACACGTCCATTTCACGAATTGGCATTTCTGTTATCCGGTTCTCCCTGCCCGGAAGCTGTATCGGGTACACACCCGCTTCAACTGGCAACGTCTTTTCCCATCCCCTATAAATGGAGGCGCCTCCGCCTGCATAGGGGAAGCAGAAAAGGCGAATTTTGTCTTTGGCCTGAGGACAGGCAAGCAACCAGGGGGTAATTGCATTGTTCGTTTCCATTACATTCTCCTCGCTTCTATTACACCGAAACCTTCGTTTTCGAAAGCTTCCGGTATTCATTGGGGGTTAACCCGGTATTCTTTCTGAACAACTCACAGAAGCGGCCGGTATTTTTATAGCCGACGATGTGAGCGATCTGATTCACGTACAGGTCCGTGTTCGCAAGGAGATGCTCCGCGTGAGTTATCCTCTTGTTCTGGATATACTTGGTAATCGTGCATTGGTAAGCCTGTTTAAACGTATATTTGAGCTTGGTTAATCCCATACAGGCAATACGGGCAAGCTGTTCCAACTGCAAGTCAGAAGCGAAGCGATCGTTTATGTAGGTGATAACGGAAGCCAAACTGTCCAAATCTTGACCGGATAAACTCTTCGTTGCATCGGCCGGTCTTTCTTCCTTTGTTTTCTCGACGATGAGAGACAAGGCCTCCTTAACTTTTCCCTCATAAAACAGCTTTGCGGATATGCCCGATCCCCGATAACTCCTGATTTGCCTGAGCAAAAACACCAATTCTGGAAAACCCTCCTCTCCGTCAACGCTAATAAAAGCCGAGCGAAGATCCCTGTATTCTCCCGGATAATTGCTTTTTAAATAATCCTCAAAGTACTTCGGGATTATCACAATTCCCGTGGAGCGAATGGGAATGTTTTTATGATAGACGGCTTGATACACATTGCCAGAACCTATATGTCCTTTGACACAGTTGCACGTTAGTTGTTTGCTTGGTTTCAGTTCTTCGCCCGACACGGAATCATAATAGTTGATACTTATATACTCGGGCTGCCGGTATTGCAGAAATAAATCCTCATAAAGGACAAAATCCTGAACATAAACGGAAAACAGACTCTTATGAGAATAGGCCCAAAAGTGTCCTCTGCCTTTTTCGGATGAGAGCGTATAACAAACGCCTTCGCGACAGAATTGCTCATTTCCGTCATCCGGGTAAAACCCGTTCGCCGCCAGACAAGGGGCAAACACTTCAGCTATAATATCTCTCATTTTACCACCTCCCAATGTCACGATCGGACAAAGCGATGACACGATTAGACATAAAGATCCAAACTGTATTGACGGGTTGTTCCATGTGAAAGTAAAGTAGAAATAGATTACATGATAATGATAATCATAATCAATAGGAATTTTCAACAAAGATGGATAAACGTAATAATTACGATTATTATAAATTATCCTTTTATTTCACACAAGTACCGGGAGGAGAATAATCGTGCAAGCACAGGCGCAAGTAAAGGACGTCGCAGTAAAAAACGGATGGAAAATGCAGGATTTCATTACGCTCGCTATTTTTAATGTTGTCATGATCATCATCATTACGTTCACCGGGATGTTCGCCCATCCCATTGCTTATCTATTCGGCGGGGGGGTAACTGCGCTGATCAATGGTCCTATTTATATGGTGATGTCCAATAAGATAGGGAAGCGAGGGATTTTCTTCTTCAGTTCGCTGATCACGGGCTTATATTTTGTAGCGTTCGGATTTGTGTATTTCCTGATCACGCTAGCTGTCGTGGGCATTCTCTGTGAGCTAGTGATGTGGGGAAGCGATACATACAAGAATCCTGTCCGCAATGGCATGGGTTACGGTTTGTTTTATGCGGGCTATTCCTTTTGCGGCGTCGTACCGCTAATTTTCTTCAAGGATCAATATTTGGCGATTTTGGAGCAAAGTTATTCTCCCGAGAAGCTTTCCACCATGTTGTACTACTACGGTACGCCAAGCATGGTTCTGATCATGTGCGTCGTCTCTTTCACGGGGGCGTTCGCGGGTTGCTTTATTGGAAACGCGCTTCTGAAAAAACATATGAAGAAGGCCAGGTTGGTATAATGCGGCTCGATCCCAGAACTCATCTTCTTATGCTGATCTTGGCGAGCGTTCTAGTCATGCTTGCCAGCGATGCTATTCAGTTGCACCTGCTGGTTGCTTTAAGCGCACTGTATTTGCTTTATAACCTTATGTTTCGGCAGGCGGTTTATTTTATTTTGATCTACACCGCGTTAACGGCCACTCTGTCTGTTATGCCCGATTTCTCGGCGGCATTCGGGATTATTGTGTACACCTTCTCCAGAATGATGCCGGTAGTCATGCTCGGGGCGGCGCTGATGAGCTCGCCTCCAAGCCGCATCATGTGCGCCTTGGAAAGGGCGGCCTTCCCGAAGCCGGTGTTGGTTATGGTATGCATCCTGTTTCGCTTTTTCTCCGTTTTGATCATGGAATTCAAAGCGATCCATGGCGGCATCCGAGCCAGAGGGATTTTCCCGCGTTGGCACAGCCCCCTTCAGAATCCTGCTTTTGTCTATGAATGCTACTTCGTGCCGCTCATCGTCCGCTGTCTGAAGCTATCGTCGGAGCTCGCTTCCTCTGCCGAGCTGCGGGGAATTGAGTGCGGCTCCGGCAGAACCTCCATCCATCCGGTCGGATTACAAGCGGCGGACGGGATAGCGGCGGGTTTTTATGTCCTCTTGGGGACAGCCGTATATTGGGGGGGAGGGATTCTAGCTTGATGATTGCGTTGAACGACGTGACCTTCCACTATGGCCATGAAGACGGAACAGCAGGGGAGAGAACCGGGTTGCACAATGTGAATTTGTCCGTGGAGGCCGGACAGTGCGTCGTGCTGTGCGGCCGCTCGGGCAGCGGCAAAAGCACCATTTTGCGTCTTTTGAGCGGGCTTGCTCCCGGTTTTTATCCCGGGAGCCTGGCTGGAGAAGTGCTTGTCGGCGGCAAAGATCCCTCCTCCCTGTTGCCGGAGGAACGCACCAAATGGATCGGCGTCGTATTTCAGGATCCGCGAAGCCAGTTTTTTATGGAAAACGTCCGGGACGAACTGGCGTTTGCGGCCGAGAATCTCGGAATCGCGCCGGATGAGGTGATGGATCGGATTGATAAGCAAGCGGAGCTGCTTGGTATCTCCCACTTGCTGGACCGAAAGCTCAGCATGCTGTCTAGCGGACAAAAGCAGCGAATAGCGATTGCGGCCGCATCCGTTCTGTCGCCGCCGATTCTGATCCTGGATGAGCCGACCGCCAATCTGGATGAACAAGCGACGCACACCGTCATGGACATGTTGGGAAGGCTTAAAGCAAACGGAACGACCCTCGTCATCAGCGAGCACCGTCTGCATTCGTTGCTGCCCGTTGCGGATTTCTTTGTCTGCATGGAGCGAGGCGGCATTGCCCGCATATGGACGAGGGATGAATTTTCGCATCTTGCCTACGAAGATGTTCGCCCATATGGCCTGCGCCACCCGGATATGGTTCAGGACACAACTGCGCGTCAATCCGAAGTCGTCCCGGCGGATGAATCCGCACTTCAGGGAAAACAACTTGCCTATCGTTATAAACGAAACGGGGACGGGATAAACGGGATCGACATCACGCTTCCACAGGGGAGCGTGACCGCGCTCACGGGAGAAAACGGCGCGGGAAAGACCACCCTGGGCAAGATTTTGAGTGGTCTCCTCCGCCAGCGCAGGGGAACGGTATTCAGCCGGGGGATTCCCTTGTCGGCAGGCCGAAGGCGTGCCATGAGCTATCTGGTCATGCAGGACGCGGACTACCAACTCTATGCCGACAGCGTGGGAGGCGAGCTCATTTTGAGCAAACGTCTGGATGAAGCGCTTCGCTTGAAGGCCTATGAAGCATTGGACGCGTTTGGCTTGAGATCGCTAAAGGATCGACACCCCGCGTCGTTGTCTGGGGGAGAAAAACAGCGGGTTACGATGGCTGCTGCATACTGCTCGGACGCGGAATTGATTGTGCTGGACGAGCCGACAAGCGGGCTTGACGGCGAGGGCGTTCTTCATGTGGCGGCCTGGGCGAGAAAGCTTGCCCGTGCGGGAAAAACCGTCGTCATTATTACGCATGACCGGATTTTGACAGAGCTTGCCTGCGACCATACGGTAGAAATGAAGAGAAGGGAAGGACGGTCACTTTGAAACATCGAAAAAAACAAGGGATTGCAAGGCTCCTGGAGCTTGCGGGCGAAAAGAAATCGTTGCTCGTATGGTCGGGCATTTTATCCGCGGGAAGCGTGTTGATGATGCTTGTTCCGTATCTCTCCGTGTACTTTGTAATGGCCGAGCTGCTCCGCCACGCGCCGGATATTTCTGGCGTGAACGCTCCTTTTGTAATCCGCTGGGCCGTGTTGGGTGTCGCCGGAATGGCGGTCGGCTATTTCCTGATGTATGTAGGGGGGATGTGTTCGCATATTGCCGCTTTTCGCATCTTATACAGCATCCGCGTCAAGCTGTCCGCGCATATCGGAAGGCTCCCTCTCGGCTACTTCAACAAGAACGCCACGGGGAAGATCAAAAAAAATGTGGAGCTGGATGTGGAGCGAATCGAACAGTTTATCGCCCATCAGTTGCCCGATCTGATCAGTACGGCAGTCATGATTACAGCGATTTTGGCAACGATGTTTGCGCTGAATGTCTGGTTTGCCTTGGCTTGCGTCATTCCGATGCTGATCGGTTTCGCCTCCCAGTTTTCGATGATGGCCGGCCGCAAAGCGAAGGCGGGATTGAAAGAGTATTTCGACGCGCTGGAAAACATCAATACGTCAGCCATCCAGTATACGAGGGGCATGCCGTCCATAAAAATCTTCGGGCAAACCGCCCGCTCGTTCCGAAAGTTCCATGACGATATTATCCGTTACCGCGATTTCAGTCTCAAGTATACCGACAATTTCCAGAACGGATATGTGTCCTTTAAAGTTATTTTCCTGTCGCTGGGCACCTTTTTCTTGCCGATTGGACTGTATTTCATGAGCGGAGATCCCCGAAACGCGGCTTTTGCCGTCACCCTGATGTTTTTCCTCGTGCTCGCGCCGGGGATCTCGACGCCGATATTCAAACTCAACACTCTGGCCTCTACCCTGCACGTCATTGTTGAGGGTGTCAGACGCGTCGACGGGATTTTGGCCGAAAAGGCGATTCCGGAGCCCGTAATGTCCCGGAAGCCATCGTTCTACGAAATTCAGTTCCATGAGGTCTCCTTTTCGTACGACGGACCGAACGGCGAGGATGTGCTGCATGACATCAGCTTTACGGCGCGTCAAGGCGAAATTACGGCTCTGGTGGGGCCGTCCGGATCGGGGAAATCAACCGTCGCTCAGTTGATCCCCCGCTTTTGGGATGTGCGGCAAGGACGCATTACCATCGGCGGCGTGGACATTCGGGACATAAACACTAGCGATCTGATGGACGCCATGTCTTTCGTGTTTCAGGATACCTTTTTGTTTTCGGATACCGTCTACAACAACATTGCGGCGGGCAGGCCGACCGCGGCCCGGGAGGAAGTGTATGCGGCGGCCAGGGCGGCGCAATGCCACACGTTTATTGAACAGCTGCCGCACGGCTACGATACGCCTATCGGCGAAGGCGGGGTATACCTGTCTGGAGGAGAAGAGCAGCGGATCTCGGTGGCAAGAGCCATCCTGAAAAACGCGCCGATCCTTGTACTGGACGAGGCGACCGCTTATGCCGATCCGGAAAACGAGTATCACATGCAGCTTGCGCTGCGGGAACTGATCAAGGGCAAAACGGTATTGATCATCGCCCACCGCTTGACGACCATCTGCGAAGCGGAACAAATCATCGTGTTGAAGGACGGCCGAATCAACGATTCCGGTATGCATGATGAGCTTATTTCCCGAGGCGGCTTGTACAAAGTCATGTGGGATGCCTACATGATGTCCGCGCAATGGCAGATCGATCATGTACAGGAGAAAGAGAGGGTGACGGCGCCATGATGAAGCGGCTGAACGATATCACCACAGGCAACCCGAAAAAAATGCTGAAGCCCATTCTTTGGGCGGTTTTGGCCAATATGGCCAATCTGTTTCCGTTAGGGTTGATGACCGTGGTGGTCAGCATGATTTATGCTTTTTACGCTGGTCGGCAGCCGGTTCTGAATATGCCAATCTTGTGGCTTGCCTGGGGAGGCATGGTGGTATTTCTCCCGTTGGTGTTTGCGGCCGAGGTGAGGTCCTACCGCGCCACTTACCGCGGCGCGTACGAGTCGTCTGCCGAGGGACGGATCCATCTGGCCGAACATATCCGCAAGCTCCCGCTCGGATTTCTCATGAAGAAGGACGGCGGAGAGCTTGGCCATATGATGATGAATGATTTTACCCAGACCGAAAATGCCGTCACGCATATTTTGCCTCAGCTTGTCAGCGGTGTGATCATCCCCGTTCTCGCTTTTTCCGGGCTGATTTTTATCGACTGGAGAATGCCGATCGCCATGCTCGCGGGGTTCCCCGTGTCGATGCTGATCCTGTGGGGTGTTTCCCGTCTGGAACGCCAACTCGGCCACAGTCATTCCCAAGCTAGAATCACTCAGTCGAACCGTTTGCAGGAATACTTGCTCGGCATGAAAGTCATCAAAGCTTACAATCTGCGCGGGGAAAACTTTAAACGGCTGGAGCGGGCTTTTTATCGTTACATGAAAGAAAGCATCAAGCTGGAGGGCGCGCTCGGTCCCTTTTTCCTCGTCGCCATCGCCTTTATGGAATCGGGGTTGTCCCTGATTACGATGACAGGCGTCTATCTCATTCTTGGCGGGGAAATCTCGGTGCCTTTGTTCGCCATGTTTTTGCTGGTCGGAACCCGTATTTTTGATCCGCTGTCGGTTGCGATTATGCGTTTGCCCGCATTTAAGTATGACGCCATGGCGGGGGGACGAATTGTCAACCTGATGAATCAGCTCGTGATGGCGGGGGAGAAGGAACCGCCGGAGAACCATGATATCCGGTTCGAAAATGTGACCTTCGGTTACGACCACAACACTGTACTGGACAATATTTCCGCAGAGATGAAGGAAGGGACACTAACGGCGATTGTGGGCCCGTCGGGAAGCGGGAAAAGCACGATGCTTCGCCTGATCGTGCGCTTTTACGACCCGCAGCAAGGGAAAGTGCTGTTCGGCGGCAGTGACGAACGCGAGATGGAGCCGGAAAAGCTGATGAAAAAAATATCCATGGTGTTTCAGGACGTCTACCTGTTTCAGGATACGATCCGCAATAACATCCGTTACGGCCGGGAGGACGCTTCGCAAGAGGAGATTGAGGCGGCCGCCAAGGAAGCCTGTTGCCATGAGTTCATCATGAAGCTGCCGCAAGGCTACGACACGATGGTGGGTGAAGGAGGTTCTACGCTATCGGGGGGCGAGAAGCAGCGCATTTCGATTGCCAGAGCGATTCTGAAGAACGCGCCAGTCATTTTGCTGGACGAAGCGACTTCCTCTCTCGACCCGGAAAACGAGGCGGAAATGCAGAAGGCGATCGGACGGCTGATCAAGGGGCGGACGGTCATCATGATCGCCCATCGTCTAAAAACGGTCGTCAAGGCAGACCGCATCATGGTAATGGACAAAGGCCAAATCGTGGAACAGGGACGACATGAGGAACTGCTGCGAAAAGGCGGTCTTTACTCCAAGCTTTGGGAGCTGCAGACCCGAACAGGCGGGTGGAAGATTTCCGTTGACAAAAACGTACAGGAGAGGCTGCTCGGACATGTCAATGGGTATCCCCTGTGAAGAATACGAGGAGTGGATCGAATGTTGGAGATGAAGGAATGTGCTGAGCGCTCGGCAAGTAAATACGAAGATCTGGGTTATTGGGAGCCGTTCACGCTTGGACAACAATTGAGAAGATGGGCTGAAGCTTATCAAGACAGCGTTGCGCTTGTCGAAGACGATGCAAGGCTTACCTATAAGGAGCTTGACCGCAAAGCCGATGAACTGGCTTCCGGCTTTTACAATATGGGCATCAAGAAAGGCGATCATGTGGTTGTACAGTTGCCGAACCGCATCTCTTTCGTCGTCGCCTGCTTTGCCCTGTTTCGCATCGGGGCCCTGCCGATTCTCGCATTGCCCGTCCACAGGGAGACGGAGCTGGACGGTATTTTTAAGCTCGTGAAACCGGTCGCGTATATCATTCCCGATGTGTTTCACGGTTTCGACTACAGGCCCATGGCGGAGCGAATGGTTCACAAACATCCTTCCGTCCGCTTAGTAATTACCGACGGTGTAAGTGAAAGCGGAATTCGCCTCGCCGATATCGGCATACCTCCAGTGGAGATGGAACCCCCTTCCTACCGGGACACTGCTCTGTTGCTCTTGTCCGGGGGAACAACAGGGATACCGAAGCTGATTCCGAGAACGCATGCCGATTACGCATATAATGCCAAAGCCGCTGCGACGCGCTGCGAGCTGAATCAGCAAAGTGTCTATCTTGCCGTTCTCCCGGTTGCCCACAACTTTCCTCTTTGCTGCCCCGGCATCCTAGGAACATTGTCGGCCGGCGGCAAGGTTGTCATGTGCCACACGACAAGCTGCGATGAAGCTTTTCCGCTGATCGAGAAAGAGAAGGTGACCATTACCGCGCTTGTGCCCGCCCTCGTCAATCTATGGCTTGAAGTTCTCGGGTGGGATAATTCCAGCGACATCTCAAGTCTTGAAGTCCTCCAGGTGGGAGGGGCGATGTTGGAGGAAGATGTGGCGAAGCGCATCCTTCCGGAGATGAAGTGCAAGCTTCAGCAGGTTTTCGGCATGGCGGAAGGTCTCATATGCTGCACATCCCTTGATGATCCCGATCCCATCATTCATAGCTGCCAGGGACGTCCGATATCGGACGATGATGAGATCAGATTGGTTGACGAAGAGGGAAACGAAGTCCCGGAAGGCGAATTCGGCGAGCTGCTTGTCAGAGGCCCTTATACCATCAGCGGTTACTATAGGGCGCCCGAACAGAATCGGAAAGCTTTTACGCCCGACGGGTTTTACCGCTCCGGGGACCGGGCGAGAATTACGGCGGACGGCAATATCCAGATTGGCGGACGCATCAAAGAGCAAATCAACCGGGCAGGCGAAAAGATCGTGCCCGCGGAAGTCGAGTCCTGGCTGCTGGCACACCCGGAAATTAAAGACGCCGTCTTGATCGGCCTTCCCGATGAAAGGCTTGGAGAAAGAAGCTGCGCCTGTGTGATGACGGGAGGCAAAGAAATCGGTTTGGCGGATATCCACCGTTTTCTTCAGGACAAGGGAGTGGCGCGCTATAAAATGCCCGATCAAATCGAATTTTTTGATTCTTGGCCGCTTACCAGCGTCGGCAAAATCAATAAAGCGAAATTGAAAGACCTGGTTGCAGGATCGGAGCGCAAAGCGGAAGACAACCGGACAGTCTACCTGGAAGAAACATTCGGTTTCAGGGGGGACGCTCATATGGCTGCGGCACAAGTGATCGAGTCCGGTTTGTACGAGAACTATGTCCTTTACGAAAACGGGGACGAATTGTCTTTGGGCCTGGGCATCCACGCCATGGTAACCGTCGTTCCCGAGTACACGACAGTGAACACAGCCGCAGAAACGCTGCAATTTGTAAACCGGACCTTGAGTGAAAACATGGAGAGCGCCTTCTCGTCTGTTTTGGTTGAGAACTGGCGCGCTTACGGAATCGCCAATTTCGGGCTGTCCCGTTATCATTACGGCCTGCCGCTTTTGTCCGAAGACGCGTGCCTGCTGAAGCTGTTTATCCCGGAGATTGAACTGAGATTTGAGAAAGGCTCGCTTCTGCTGAGAGCTTTGGATAAGGGGCGATTCGAAGAGGTTGGAACACTGCTGGGGCAGATTGGGAATCACGCTCAAGACCAAGGGTTAGAAAAGCGTTTTGCGGGCCGAGCGGACCAAGCGAAGCCGGAGTTCCCGGAGGTACATACGCATCATGCCGAAGCCTACATGAAGGTGGTGGAGGCGGCCGTGGAAGAGATTCGACAGCGCCAATATCAAAAAGTGATCTTATCCAGAAAAATCCCGCTCCA
Source organism: Paenibacillus thiaminolyticus (assembly GCF_003591545.1). Classification (GTDB taxonomy): domain Bacteria; phylum Bacillota; class Bacilli; order Paenibacillales; family Paenibacillaceae; genus Paenibacillus_B; species Paenibacillus_B thiaminolyticus_A. The sequence continues at coordinate 85,454 of NZ_QYZD01000007.1, read as the reverse complement.
TCGAGAACTTGATATGGTTGCCAGCTATTTGGCGGGAAGAAAGGTCAACACTCCCGCGAGATCTTTTCTGCTGTGTCTTGACGGCTTGCATGCGGCTGGGTTCAGTCCGGAAACGGTTGTCGAAGTCGATTCTCAAGGTTGGGTGAGCACGTTCCCGCTGGCAGGAACGCGTTCCAAGGGATGCGGTACAGAAGAGGAAAACAAGCTCAGAGAGGAATTGATGAACGACCCGAAAGAGATTGCGGAGCATGCCGTTTCCGTCAAGCTGGCGCAAGAAGAGATGCGGCGAATTTGCGAGGCCGGGACAATTACCGTGCATGATTTTATGTCGGTGGCCAGCAGGGGAACGGTTCAGCATATCGCTTCGAGGTTACAAGGGAAGCTGAAGCCCGATTGCCATGCATGGCACGCGTTTCATGCTCTGTTCCCTGCGGTTACGGCTTCTGGCATTCCCAAAGAAGAATCTATCGATGCCATAGGAAGATTCGAGACAGAACCTCGAAATCTTTACAGCGGCTGCGTGCTGACTTTTGACAGCAATGGCGCCATGGATGCCGCGCTTGTGCTGCGGACGATTTTTCAGAAAGAAAAGAACGCATGGCTTCAAGCCGGGGCAGGCATCGTGGAGATGTCCGTGCCGTCCAGAGAACTGGAAGAGACGCGTGAAAAATTGAGCAGTTTTTCCAGGGAGTTGATCGTCCGCAGTGGGAAAAAGGAAGCCGATGAGAAAGGATAAGTTTCAATTATTAGGGAAAGGGGATGCTGTGATGACTCAATCTTTGCTCCATATCTCGGCGATGAGCTGTGAAGAATTGCGGACTCAAATCAAGATGTTGCTGCCCGCACCGGTCGAGTTCGACGATGATCAGAACTTGATCGAGCTTGGCCTGGATTCTCTGCAAATGATGAGGATGGTGAGCCAATGGCGGCGCGCCGGCTCGTCAATCACATTTGCCGAACTGATCGCCTCGCCGCGCCTGATCGACTGGTGGCCTTTACTGCAAAAGAGCCCTAATGAAGCTTCGCCAGTGAAGGAGCGCGTGAAGGAGATTGAAGAGAGTGGGCCCGAGGAAGGACCTTTCCCGCTTACCGATGTGCAATACGCTTATTGGATCGGACGGCGCGACGATCAGCCGTTGGGCGGAGTCGGATGTCACGCGTATTTGGAGATTGACGGTACAGGCGTCGAGCCTTGGCGCCTGGAATCGGCCTGGGGACAATTGCTTGCCCATCATGCCATGCTTCGGGCCCGGTTTTTGGCGGATGGACGGCAGGAGGTGCTGGATGCTCCTGTTATCCACACGCTGGCCGTACAGGATTTGCGGCTTTGTCCGGAGGACGAGCTTGCAAGCGAGTTGATGCAGATACGCGACCGGTTGTCGCATCGGCGTTTGGATGTGGAGAAGGGGGAGGTTGCCGGCATCGAGCTGAGCTTGCTGCCGGAAGGCCGCACCCGGCTGCATTTCGATATTGATTTGCTCGTTGCCGATGTGCAAAGCTTGAATATTATTTTACGGGATTTGGCCGCTGCCTATGCCCGCGGTTCCAAGCCCGCGGCGCCTGAAGACTGGAGCTTTGCCGACTATCTGCGCCGGGAAGCGTCGAGACGAGCGGAAGACAAACAAAGAGCCGCCGAATATTGGACAGAGCGTTTGCCAACGCTCCCGGCTGCACCCGACTTGCCGTTGAAGGCAAGGCCGGAAACTGTAACATCGCCTGTCTTTAAGAGAAGAAGCTATGTTGTGAATAAAGCGGACTGGGAGCTTGTGCAAAAACGGGCGGCAGTTTGCCAAGTCACGCCGGCGATGGTGCTCTTAACCGCTTATGCAGAAGTGCTTGACCGGTGGAGCGCCAATTCGCAGTTCCTTATTAACGTCCCGCTGTTTGACCGCCAAACCGGGGAAGCCGGAATTGAGGATGCCGTCGCCGATTTTACCAATCTGCTTTTGCTCGCGGTGGACTGCGGTTCCCGGCAATCCTTTGTGGAACGGGTGCGAAGCGTTCAGGCGCAATTTCATCAGGATGTGGCGCATGCGGCCTATTCCGGCGTGCAGCTTCAACGCGATCTGGCCCGTGTCCGCCCAGGGGAACGAGACTTTGCGCCTGTCGTGTTCGCATGCAATCTGGGCACCCCCCTGATCAGCGGCGAATGCCGTCAAGCATTAGGAGAACTCGTTTATATGATTTCGCAGACCCCCCAGGTATGGCTTGATTTTCAGATATACGAAAGGGACGGGGGCTTGTTGCTAGCTTGGGATGCCGTCGACGAATTGTTCCCCGACGGCATGGTCGAACGGATGTTGGCGGCGTACGCCGAATTGATCGAATGGCTGGCGGAGGAGCACAACGACTGGCAAGCTTCGCCGGATGCGCTTTGGGCTGCGAAGCCTCCAAGACAGGAGCATGATCTTGAAGGGCTGCATCCACAGCAGACTCAATGTCTGCACGCTTCCTTTTTTGAGCGTGCCGCGGCGAATCCGGGACAAACCGCGCTTATAGACAGCCGCTCACATACGTTCTGTTCGTATGGCGACCTGTCCGACTACGCATTGCGGGTGGCGGCAGTCCTCATAGAAAAGGGGATAAGGGAGGGCGAGCCTGTCGCCGTCACGCTGCCGCGCGGAATCGAACAAGTCGCTGCCGTGTTCGGTATAATGGCCGCCGGGGCATGCTATGTGCCGATCGGCGCCGATCAGCCATCCGCCCGCCGCGCCAGGATTCATCAGCAAGCGGGAATCCGTTACGTGCTTACCCATCATGACCTTGTTGATGCCGTGGAATGGCCGGCCGATGCCGTCGTGCTGTCGATCGCCGATGCGGCGAACGCCATTCCGCTAACGGAACCCGTTTGCCTGTCTCCAGAGCGTTTGGCCTACATTATCTTTACTTCAGGCTCCACAGGAGAACCCAAAGGGGTCGAAATCAGTCATTCCGGGGCATGGAACACCGTGTCGGACATCAACCGGCGGTATCAAGTCGGCTGTACCGACAGGATTTTGGCTGTATCCTCCCTCGAATTCGATCTTTCCGTTTACGACATCTTCGGGTTGCTGAGCGCGGGAGGCTCGCTGGTGCTGCTGTCGGAAGAGACGCGCCGGGATGCGGGCCATTGGTTGTATCTCTTGGACAAGTATCAGGTCACGATCTGGAATTCCGTCCCAGTTCTGCTCGATATGCTGTTGGTGGCTGCCGAGAGCGCACGGCAAAGCCTGTCGTCCCTGCGCCTTGCTCTGCTGTCCGGCGACTGGATCGGCCTGGAACTGCCGCCGCGGCTGAACAAAGCGGCCGAACATAGCCGCCTTGTCGCCTTGGGGGGAGCCACGGAAGCTTCCATCTGGTCTAACTGTTTTGATGTTGCGTTGCCGCTGCCTGCGGATTGGACGTCGATTCCGTACGGCCGTCCGCTCTCCAACCAGACGTATCGGATTGTTGACGACAAGGGACGGGATTGCCCCGACTGGGTAGCCGGAGAGCTGTGGATCGGCGGAGCCGGCGTAGCTCAAGGGTATCGGGGAGATTCCCGGCTGAGCGCGGAGCGTTTTGTCGAATGGAAGGAATCGCGTTGGTATCGAACCGGCGATCAGGGGCGGTATTGGCCGGATGGCAATATTGAGTTTCTGGGCCGCAAAGACTCCCAGGTCAAAATCAGGGGGCACCGCATTGAGCTTGGTGAGATTGAAACGGCATTGAAGCGGCACCCGGGCGTACGCGACGCTGTCGTCGTGGCGACGGGCGATCCACGGGGAACGAGGCATCTCGCGGGATATGTGGTTCCCGACCCGGACAACGATTCGTCCTTATTTGAGATCGAAAGCGCGGATCCGGAGAAGGCCAGAACCTTGTGGAATGGGATAGCGGATGGGGGTCGCAAACAGTCTCGGCAAGGGTTGCCGCCAAAGATGGAGCCCGAGCAGTTTTCCGGATTTTGGGATGATATGGAACGCTTGAGCGTAGGTCATATTGGCCTAACGCTTAGAAAGATGGGCGTTTTCCTCCGAACAGGGGAGAAGCATACGCTCGATTCGTTAATGAATCATAGCGGCATTCAGCCTCGTTATCGGGAACTGGTGCGTCAGTGGCTTAACATTCTGGAAGGCGAAGGGGTGTTGTTCAAAGACGGCACGGGCGCCTGGATCAGCACTCGAATGCTGCCGGCTGACGTGTCTGAACCAGGGCAGGAAAACAAGGCTTTATCCGGATGGGAACCCCATTCGCAAAGTCTTTTGCGGTATGTGCGGCAGATCGGTCAGTTCGACGCCGGCTTGTTGACAGGCGATGTCGACCCGCTAGAGCTGTTCTTCTCCGATCGCGCCTTGTTTCCGGACACTTTGATGCGGTCCATGCCGGGCTTCGACTATCGCAACAGCATCGCCAGACGACTGCTGGAAATAACGGTTCAAGACCGAGCCGGACGTCAACCGGTACGGATTCTGGAAATCGGCGCAAGAAGCGGCGAGCTGAGCAATTTCATGTTGTCGGTGCTTACGCCCGACGAGGTCGTCTACACGTGCACCGACCCTTCCGCCTACTTTCTCAGCTTGGCGCAACACAAATGGGACCATGGCTCGTTCATCGAGCACCGGCTGCTGGACATCGACCGGCATCCGCAATATCAAGGGTTTCATGCCCATAGCTACGACATCGTGATCGCAGCCGATTCCTTGCATCGTTCCCGGAATATCGGCAAAGCTCTGGAGCATGTCCAATCTCTTCTGGCGCCGGGGGGCCTGCTGTTATTGCTGGAAATGACCCGCAACAGCCGGTTGCAGCAGATAAGCACCGGCTATCTTGAGGATGGCTTTACCCGTTTCGAAGATGAAAGAAGGGAGACCCATCTGCCGCTCCTGTCGGCGGATAGATGGCTGCATCTGTTGAAGTCTGGAAAGTTTGCGGAAGCGGCCGCTTTCCCGGAGCAAGACGATCCGGCCAGCATCTATGGACAGCATGTTATTGCAGCCCGGGCGCCGGATCGCGTCAAACACTTCAAGCCGGACACGCTGCCCGATTATTTGAGACGGAACCTGCCCGACTACATGGTTCCTCCCATTATTCTTCCTGTGGATAAGCTGCCGCTTACGGCAAACGGCAAGGTTGACCGGCAGGCGCTGCCTGTTCCCGCTCACCAGACATCGGCGGCAGGGGACAAAACCTTTACGGCTCCGTGTACGCCCATCGAACGGGAGCTTGCGGCGATGTGGAGCCGTATTCTTGATGCGGAGCCGATCGGGATGACCGACAACTTCTTCGAATTGGGAGGGGATTCCTTACTCGCGATCAAACTGGGCGCTATGGCGCGCGAAAAGTTTGAGGTCGAGCTTTCATTGGGAAGTGTTTTCGAAAGGCCGACCATCGCCCAACTGGCCGAACGTGTTCAGGCGCTTATCCAGGAGAAAGAGCGAGGCAGCGATTCTATTGTCCGCTTGCCTGACATCGTCCCGGCTCCGGAAGAGCGAAATCTTCCTTTTCCTTTGACCGATATTCAGCAAGCCTATTGGGTCGGCCGGAGCGGTGTTTATTCCTTGGGCAACGTATCCACACACTGCTATTTTGAGCTTGAGGGGACAGACCTGGATTTGGAGCGGATCAATCGAGCCTGGCAGCGTCTGATCGATCATCACGACATGATGAGGGCTGTGATCCTGCCCGACGGTCAGCGTCAGCAAATCTTGGCGCATGTACCGCCCTATCGAATTGCAGTCGCGGATTTGCGGGGGATGGATTCCGAAGCTGCCGAGGCCGAACTGAATCGGGTTCGGGATGAAATGTCCCACCAGGTTCTGTCGATTGGCGAATGGCCTTTGTTCGATGTTCGGGCATCGGTTTTTGGCGAGAAGCAGGTTCGGCTTCATATCAGCTTCGATAACTTGCTGTTCGACGGTTGGAGTATGTTTCACCTCCTCAGCGAATGGAACCGGCTCTATCATGATCCGGACGCCCGTCTGAGCTCCTTGGACTTGTCCTTCCGGGATTACGTTTTGGCTCTGGAACGGCTCAAGGAATCGGATTTATATGAACGTGATCGGGAGTATTGGTCTCACCGTCTGTCCGATTTGCCGCCGGCCCCGGAACTGCCTCTGGCGCAAAATCCGGAATCTTTGGCCCGGCAGCGGTTCATCCGTGCGGATTCCAGTCTGGATCGCGCAACATGGCGGCAGCTCAAGAAGCGGACGGCGGAGGCGGGATTGACTCCTTCGGGCGTTCTGCTCGCCGCCTATGCCGAAACGCTCGCAGTGTGGAGCAGGCGGCCCCGGTTTACGATCAATCTGACCCAATTCAACCGGTTGCCGCTCCATCCGGAGGTTCAGGATATCGTAGGCGATTTTACTTCGCTTACTTTGCTGGCCGTGGATCATTCATTAGGGGCGACCTTTCTGGAGCGGGCCCGGAATGTGCAGCAGCAGCTGTGGCGGGATCTGGATCATCCCTGTGTCGGAGGGGTGCAGGTACAGCGTGAACTGGCCAAAAAAACCGGAGCCTATCATGGCGGGGCGATGCCGGTCGTATTTACGAGCGCTCTGGGTGTCGACGAGTTGGGCGGATCCGGCGGCAAGTGGCTGGGCAAGCTTGTCTACAACATTACGCAGACGCCGCAAGTGTGGCTGGATCATCAGGTCGTGGAACAGGACGGAGAATTGCTCCTGATCTGGGACGCCGTAGAGGAACTGTTTCCACAGAGACTCCTTGACGATATGCTTGAAGCCTATTGTCAGTTGCTCCGGCGACTGGCGGAGGAAGAGCCGGCATGGCGAATCGAAAAGCCGAATCTTGTTGCGGTACCCCGGCTCGAACGAAGAATGGAGGCGAACCGTACGGATGCGCCCGTATCCCCGGATACGCTCGATTGTTTATTTGCCAGACAAGCGGCCATGCAGCCGGATCGCCCGGCCGTGATTGGTTCTGGCCGCACCTTGACCTACGAGGAGTTGAGGCTTCGTTCCGACGCTGTGGGACATCTGTTGCGTGCCAAAGGGGCCCAGCCCCATTCGTTGGTTGCGGTGATCATGGAGAAAGGCTGGGAACAGGTTGTCGGCGCGCTCGGCATTCTGAAGTCCGGTGCTGCCTACCTGCCTGTCGATCCGTCCCATCCGGAGGAGAGGCGTTGTCAGCTGTTGCGCGACGGCAACGTCGGCGTCGTTCTGACCCAGTCCTGGCTGGACGAGCAGCTTGGCTGGCCCGAAGGGATCGAGCGGTTGTATGTCGATCATATCGCGCCAAGCGCAGGCGATCTCGATCGGCCGAACGGGTCGACGAACCCGGACGATTTGGCTTACGTCATTTATACCTCCGGTTCGACTGGCGTTCCCAAAGGGGTTATGATCGACCACCGGGGCGCGGTCAACACCATTCTGGATGTGAACAAGCGTTTTTCCGTCGAGCCGGAGGACCGGGTACTCGCCTTGTCCAACTTGAACTTCGATCTTTCGGTATATGATATTTTCGGCATGCTGGCGGCGGGAGCCGCGGTCGTCATGCCTGAAGCGGATCGGACGAGAGATCCGGCTTGCTGGCTTGAGTGGATGAGACGAGAGCGTATCACGGTGTGGAACACGGTTCCGGCCTTGATACAGATGTTGTTGGAGTATGCTTCCGGAAGCGGCGAGAAGCTGCCCCAATCTCTTCGATTGGTGCTGCTCAGTGGCGACTGGATTCCGCTGGATTTGCCGGACAAGATCAAGGCTCATGTTAACGGCGTTCAAGTGATCGGTCTGGGAGGGGCTACGGAGGCGTCGATCTGGTCCAACCTGTACCCGATCAGGGAAGTCGACCCGGATTGGCGAAGCATTCCGTATGGCCGTCCGATGACGAATCAGCGCTATTATGTGCTCAATGAATGGATGGGGGATTGCCCCGTCTGGGTGCCCGGCCAGCTGTATATCGGCGGAATCGGCCTGGCCGAAGGCTATTGGAACGACGAAGCCAGAACGAACGAAAGGTTTGTCCTTCATCCGCGCACAGGCGAGCGGCTCTATTGTACGGGCGATTTGGGGCGTTATCTGCCGAACGGAGATATCGAGTTTCTTGGACGAGAGGACTTTCAGGTCAAAATCCGGGGCCATCGGATCGAGCTGGGCGAGATTGAAGCGGCGCTGAAGCGCCATGACGGGGTGAAAGACGCCGCCGTCGGCGTGACGGGCGAACCGTCCAGTAATAGGCAGTTGGTGGGTTATGTGGTCCCGAGCGATGCCGAAGGCTCGGATTGGTTTGACATCGAGCGTGCAGACTCTGCGATCTGTGCGGCGCGTTGGCAGGCCATCGGCGCCTCCGCTCAACGGCAGGCGTCGCAGCTCCCGGACACCGTCGACGTTGAGGAGATCTCGGCTTTTACGGATTATACCGACCGTGTAAGCTTGGCGGTCATTTGCAATACGTTGAACAGCTTAGGCATGTTCGCTCAGGAAGGGGAGAGCTTTACCCTTGACGAACTGATGCGCCGTTATCGGCTGCATCCCCGTTACCAGTCGCTGATCGGCCACTGGATGGATGTATTGGCAGAGGAGGGGCTGCTGCAAAAAAACAAGGAAGGTCTCTTGTTGAACCGTTGTCTATTACGCGATGCACAGTCCGGCCTGCTCGATGGCGAACATAATCGGTTCCCTGGCATAGCGGATAAAGCGCGGGCGTTACAAGAATGTTTCCGTCGCGGGCAAGCGTCGTTGATCGGTCTGCTGAGAGGCGAGATCGATCCGCTCGAGCTTTACCTTGCCGAAGATTCCTTTTTCACGCCGGAAGCGTTGAGCGGGTTCAATCTGGCCCGGGAGTATTACATCAATCTGGCCTGCGAGATGTTCCGCACGATTGTAAATGCTTATCCTTCGGACAAAGAGATTCGGGTGCTGGAAATCGGAACGAGGGCGGGAGGTTTGGCGGACACCCTTGCGCCCTTATGCGCGGGCCGGGGACGCTATATATATGCCGATGAGTCCTCTTTCTTTACGGATCAGGCAAGGAAGAACCAGGGCCAATCGGATTCGATGGAATACCGTCTATTCGATATGAACAAAAAACCGCTTCAGCAAGGATTTCAGCCCCACGAGTTCGATGTGATTGTTGCGGATAATACGCTGCACCGTGCAAAAAATGTGGACAAGACACTGGAGCATCTGAAGGAAATGCTGGCGCCCGGCGGATATCTGATCTTCATTGAAGCGACCAACAATAACCGGCTGATGCTGGCCACTGTCGGATTTTTCGAGGATGGCTTCAGCCATCTTGAAGATGAGAGACAGGAGAGCCGCCTTCCCTTGCTCGCGGCGGAACAATGGCGCAAGGTTGTAATGGAGAAGGCATTTTCAAAGGTGATGGTCTTGCCAGAAAGCAGCCGCGCCGCGGACGTATTCGGCCAGCGCTTGATCGTGGCGCAAGCTCCCGAAGAGGTGAGAAGATTCAAGCTGGCAAAGCTATCCGACGCCTTGCGGCGCAAGCTGCCTGATTACATGGTGCCGGCAACGTATGTGTTGCAGGAGGAACTGCCTTTATCATCCAACGGGAAGGTGGACAGACAGGCGCTGGCGGCGTTAGCGAAGGCGGGCGAGAGGCCGGCGGACAAGACGCGCGTTGCGCCGGCAACCGAGCTTCAGGCAAAGATCGCAAGCGTCTGGGAAGAGGTGCTCGGCTGCAAGCAGGTGGGAATCGATGACGATTTTTACGAGTTGGGCGGCGACTCCTTGCGCGCAATCCAATGTATCAATTTTCTGAAGGAGCGGTGCCGCATCGACTTGTCTTTGCAAGATCTTTTCGAGGCTCCCAATATTGGCATACTTGCCCGGCTTATCGAGACGAAAGAAAGAGAGTCGGATCAAGCGGCGGGCTATGAAGAGGGCTCGATTTGATTCAAGAAGGAGACGATTACGGTGGAGAAAAAAATGATCGGAATTCTGGGAGCCTCCGGAAAAGTAGGCGGAGGAGCGGTGGAAACGATTCTTGCTTCAACCGATTTCCCTATGGTGCTTGGGGGACGAAATCTCGAAAAGCTGCGTGCGCAATACCGGCATGCTGAATCCAGAATCGACTTCATGTACGCGGATATTTACGACAGCGATTCGCTTCACCGCTTTTGTGGAAAATGCGCTATTGTCGTCAATTGTGCGGGTCCTTCGAAGCAAATATTGGGGCGGGTTGCGGCAGCTTCCATTAAGCATCGCGCTCATTACGTGGATGTCTCAGGAGACGAGAATTTGTACAATCGATTATGGAACAGCAGGCGGGAAATCGAAGAGAAAAAGCTGTCGTGTATGGTCTCGGCCGGGGTGTACCCCGGCTTGTCCGAGATATTCCCGGCTTACATTGCGGAAACCTGTTTTGATGATGTCGATTCGCTCGAATTGTTTTTTGCGGGGAATGGCGATTTTTCGTTCAATGCGGCGTATGACATCGTCTGCAGCATTCAGGAAGATACCGGACTTGGGATGACTTACTGCAACAACGGCGAGATAAGCAGAATGGATCGCCCGTGTCACCGAAGCTACCGATTGCCTTCCCCTGCGGGCGAGCGGGACACGTACCCCATCCTGCACTATGAATTTCTGGCGGCGGCCCGAATCTATCGTTTTCAATCGGCCTTGTTTTACAACACCTACGAGGACAAGTCCATCCTGAACAAGTTCGTGATGATCAAAGCGCTGGAGCAGTATAAAACGGAAGAGCAGAAGCAGGTGTCCGCCAGGATGCTGGCCGAACAATTCGGCGCACCTAAGCAACAAGCGAATGAATACACCATGTTTCATCTGCTCGCCGCCGGCCGCAAAGACGGCAAGCCGCTGCGGCTGGCGTCCACTTTGCTGTACAACAAGGATTGGAACACGCTGTCTGGAATTGTAGCGGCCAATGCCGCTAGGCTCATAATGGAGGACGAGGGAAGGATGCCGGGATGTTATTTCGCGGTGGAAGGAGTATCTCCGGTAAAAATGATGAATTTGCTGGGTGAGTGGAACGTTGATCTTACTCATACCTTTACGGAAGTCGGACAGGGGTGAAATATGAACGGAAATAGAAGGTTGCGGACCGTGGTATGCGGCTCCAGATTCGGGCAGTTCTATCTCGAGGCTGTAAAGGCGCTTCCGGACCGGTTTGAACTTGTTGGTTTATTGGGCAAAGGAAGCGAACGCTCTAAGCAATGCGCCGAGCGCTACGGGATTCCTCTATACACAGAGGCCGATCAGCTTCCCGATAACATCGATCTCGCTTGCGTTGTCTTGCGATCCGGAGTCATGGGCGGCAGCGGCACCGAGTTGTCGCTCAAGCTGCTGGCGCGCGGAATTCACGTGCTCCAGGAACAACCGGTTCATCACAAGGACTTGGCGGCTTGTCTGAGAGTGGCGCGGCACAACGGAGTTCATTATTTGACAGGCGATTTGTACGTGCATTTGCCCGCAGTGCGCAGTTTTATCGCTGGCGCCAACGCCTTGCTGGGGCAGCAGCAGGCGCTATACATCGACGCGGCCTGTGCCACACAGGTTTCTTACCCGATGATGCATATTTTAGCGGAAGCATTGCCGTCCGTTCGTCCATGGAAGATCAACCATGTGATCAAGGACGAGGGGCCGTTTCAAGTGGTAAGCGGAGTGATCGGGAACATTCCGCTTACGCTGAGGGCCCATAATGAAGTCGACCCCGATGATCCGGACAATTTTCTGCACTTGCTGCATAGCTTGACGATCGGTGCCCCTAGCGGAAGCTTGTCGCTCATCGATACTCATGGTCCTGTCATCTGGCGTCCCCGACTGCACGTTCCAGATGTTCAGGACATTCCCGGCAAGCTGACGGCGGGTGCGCCGGCGCATCTGCTTGAACACAGCGCGCAAATGTTGGGTCCGGCATCCGTTGCCAGCTATAGGGACATTCTCCTGCAACAGTGGCCGCGCGCGATCGGCCGTGATCTGCTGGCGATGAGAGACATGATTCAAGGAAATGCCGCTGTGGACACAAGAGCGCAGCAGGAGCTATTGTGCTCCCGCCAGTGGCAAGATTTGACCCAAGCGTTGGGATACCCGGTCTTGCGGAACCACCGCGGCCACCAGCCGCTATCGGTTGAACGGTTACAGGAAGCGGTCTCCCAAATGATGGGAGCTGATCATGAACGCGTGGACAGGCCGTCTCCTCCCACGGCGGAAAGCCATCTGTCCGCTTGCGGGGAAGAGGCCGCGATGGGAATCCAGGACTTGGATGCCGGGCAGGTGATCCAATGCGTCGAACGTCTGGATGCGGCGGCTCTCTCATCTATGCTGTTCGCGCTTCAATCGCAGGGAACGCTGACAACGCCGGATCATGAATACAGCGAGGCAGACATTCTCGCTGCCGCGAAGGTGGCGTCCCGGCATCGGCAGCTCATCGTCCGTTGGCTTCAGATTCTTGCGGAACGCGGATACTTAATCAAGCGCCAGGATTGCTTTCTGGGTACGGCCCCGATAACACAGGACATGGTGGAGCAACGTTGGAAGTCTGCGATGGAAGCATGGAGCGGCACACTGGGCTCCCGCAAAATTATTGATTACCTCATGACCAACGCCGCGCAGCTTCCGCAGCTCATGAGCGGCGAACAGCAGGCGGCGCTGCTGCTGTTCCCCGAGGGACGCATGGACATCGCACATTCACTATATCGCGATTCCGCAGTGTCGCGTTATCTGAATCAGTCGGTTGCCGATGCTGTGATGCGTATTGCCGCCGCCAAGCAGGCCGTGAGCGACACGTTGCCTTCAGAGGAAGGTTTCTTGCGAATCCTGGAAATCGGCGCCGGCACAGGGGCGACTACGGATGCGGTCGTTTGCAGCTTGAAGGCCGCGATTTCGAACCGTCAGCAACCGGATTACCTGTTTACGGACATCAGCCACTTTTTTATTGCGGCAGCCCGTGAGCGATACCAAGATTGCCCTTGGATGCGATATCAAATTGTCGATATCGACCAAAACCTGTTTGCGCAAGGTTTGAAGCAGGAAAGCGTCGATATCGTGATTGCGGCGGGGATGCTGAACAACGCGCGCGATACGGATCGAGTGATACAGAGTCTCATGAAGTGCCTCGTTCCAGGGGGAATGATGCTCATCACAGAGCCTGTCGGAGAATTTACGGAAATGCTGATTTCGCAAGCGTTTATGATGACCCGTCCGGAAGATGACAGAAAAAACACGAACACCACCTTCATGTCCGTCCAGCAGTGGCTCGACGTATTCCGCCGGGCTGCTGCCCAGGAAGTGACGGCCCTTCCGGATGAAGCTCATCCGCTTGCCCCTCTCGGACAAAAACTGTTTACAGTGAGGAAGGGAAAAGATGCTGAAGTGCAGCCACATTTTGTGTAAGGTGAACAATATTTCCGACGTTGTTCGGGATTATGAGGCGGAAGGATTTTCGATCCAATGGGGCAGTTCGCCGGAGCGGGCGCTTAACGCCTTGTTGTGGTTTGAGAAAGGACCGTTTATTGAATTTTTTCAAATACCGAAGCCATTGACATTTCTTATTCCGCCGCTTGGATTGATATACGGACGGGCCGCAGGAAAACGATGGGCTTACTGGTCTAAATGTTCCGAAGGCTGGTGCGATGTTGCGATGGAGCCGGAAGAACGAACAAGTGAGGCGTCTCATGGGCCGGGAACAGACCGGATAAGGGATCTGGAAGCGGTCAAATCGGCCGTCAACCAGGCGGGGATATCAACGTCGCGAATGATCCATGGCGGAAGAACCCGACCGGACGGATTGAAAGTGAAATATAGTCTTTTTGCGCCGGAGCCAATCGGCTTGCCGTTTGTCGTCTCCGCTTACGATCCGCCCCAGCGTCCGGAGAGAATTGAACATCCGAACGGAGCATCCGGGGTGGAATCGGTAAAAATGGGGGTTCCCGATGACCGTCTTCATTCGTTTCAGTTTCTTGCAAAAGAAGACAAGTGGCTGAAAGCCGTCTCTTCGCCCAGAACGGGAGTGCTTGAGGTATGCCTTTCCGGCTTGACAAAAACGCTGGATCCAAGCCGCCTGCATGGCGCGGTCTTTACAACTGCCAAGGAAACATTTCATTCATGAGCGGCCGGCTCGCAAAAAACAGGAGGGATCGATGATGCCGCAACATCTTAAAACCAACGGTGCAGAACTGCTGGCGCGGCTCCGCCAGGCGGGAATGTCGGTATGGGAGGAGGAGGGGAGCCTGCGCTACAGAGCACCCAAAGGAGTGCTTACGGATCGCGATGTGCAGGCCTTGAAAGACAATAAAGAGGCACTGCTGGATATCTTGCGCGCAGAGTCGCGGGCAGCGGCCGTTACACCCGATCCGGTGTCCCGGTTTGAACCTTTTCCGCTTACCGATGTGCAGTCCGCTTATTTTTTGGGGCGCCGCGAGTTGATGGATTATGGGGGGGTAGCTTGCCATATCTACATGGAATTATACTATCCTGACCTCGCCCCCGAACGGACGGAGACGGCTTGGAATCGGCTCGTTGACCGCCACGACATGCTTCGGGCGACAATTGATCAGAACGGACAGCAGCGAGTCATGCAGAACGCTCCGAAGCTGAACGTGACGTACACCGATCTAAGAGAATGGGAGCGGCGAGAGGCGGAAGCTAGGCTTGCTGCAATTCGGGATGACATGAGTCATCGTAAGTACGATACGAATCGGTGGCCTTTATTCAATATTGGCGTGACCCGAACGGGCGATCACGCGATCCTGCATGTTTCCATGGATTTTCTTGTCGCCGATTGGGCCAGCATTTGGCTGCTTTTGTCTGAGTTTGAAACACTGTACAACGAGCCGGGGCGGCGCTTGCCCGATCTTCCGCTCCGCTTCCGCGACTATTTGCTCGCGGAACGCGGCTTGAAGGAGACGCCCGCTTATGCCCGGGACAAGGACTACTGGCTTGGCCGGATTGACGCCTTGCCTCCGGCGCCGGATCTGCCTTTGGCGAGACAACCGGTCACCGACGGACCGGCGCGCTTTCGGCGCCGCTCTCTTCATCTGGACAAGACGGCCTGGGAAGGGCTCAAGCAGCGAGCGCAAAAGCAGGGTTTGACGCCGACCGCTGCCGTGATGGCCGCTTACGGCGCCGTCCTCGAGAGATGGAGCCGCAGCCGGCAGTTCTGTCTCAATCTGACGATGCTGAACCGGTTGCCGCTGCATCCCCAGGTTCACGCTATTGTCGGCGATTTTACATCGGTTAATTTGCTGGCTGTAGATTGGGACGCGGAGAAATCGTTTATTGAGCGTGCAAGAGCTTTACAGAAACAGCTGTTCGAGGATTTGGATCACCGCCTGTTCTCCGGGGTGGAGGTGATGCGGGAGGTTGCGCGCAGGCGCGGCAGGGAAGCCGCTTTGATGCCGGTGGTGTTTACCAGCGCCATCGGTCTTGTCGAACCGGCCCATCAACTGACAGGCAAAATTGACGGGTACGGCATCAGCCAAACGCCGCAAGTCTTCATCGATTGCCAGGCGATGGACAGCCCGGACGGACTGCAGGTCAATTGGGATGTGCGGGAAGGCGTCTTCCCCGACCAAATGGTCGACGATATGTTCGACTGCTTTGAGGAATTGCTGCGTTCACTTGCTGATTCACATCGAAGCTGGGATTCAGTTGAATCCGCGGCATTGCCTGGCTGGCAGATGGCGGAACGACAGCGGATCAACGCTACGGACGCGCCAGTGCCCGATCGCCCATTGCATGAGCCGGTGCTGGCGCAAGCGGCCGCAACCCCGGATCGCACGGCCATTATCGATAGCGGAGGCCAGGTGACGTACGGAGAGTTGGCCCGTCGGGCCGCTGCGGTGGCGGAACAATTAAAAGCGTCGGGTTGCGCCGTCGAGGAGCGGGTTGCAGTTGTGATGGATAAATGCGCGCACCAGGCAGCGGGGGTACTTGGGGCTTTGTGGGCGGGAGCCGTCTATGTCCCGATTGATCCGAAGCAGCCCGAGCTTCGCCGAATGGCGATGCTGGAGCAAGCAAATATACGGTTTATCTTGACATGCTCAGCGACTTGCCTGATGTGGCCCGACGGCGTGACAACGATCGAAGTGGATCGGCTCAAGCCGCTTCCGGAGCATGCGCCGCAGTACGGCGGAGACCCGGATCGGCCCGCATACGTCATCTATACTTCCGGTTCCACCGGTCAGCCGAAGGGCGTCGTGATCACCCACCGCGCTGCCGCCAATACCATTGCGGATATCAATCGGCGTTTCGGCGTCAGCCAGGGCGACAGCGTGTTGGGACTTGCGCAATTGGGCTTTGATTTGTCCGTCTATGACATCTTCGGTCCGCTTTCCGCAGGAGGCACATTAGTGTATCCGAGCCATGACAGAATGACCGACCCGTCGCATTGGGCGGAACTGATGGTCAACCATGAAGTCACGGTGTGGAATTCCGTGCCGGCGTTGATGCAGATGCTGGTCGATTATTTGGAATCTGAGCCTCGCATTGCCCTGCCGCGGCTTCGTCTGGCTCTGCTGTCAGGAGACTGGATTCCGCTTGCCCTGCCGGACCGGCTTGGCCGCCGTTTGCCCGCTGTGCAGGCCGTCAGTCTGGGCGGCGCTACGGAAGCATCCATTTGGTCGATCTATCACGTCTATAAGGGGCTTCAACCCGACTGGCAAAGCATCCCTTACGGGCGGCCGCTAGCCAACCAGGGATTTCGGGTGCTGGACTCCCGAATGCGCGATTGTCCGGTATGGGTAACCGGGGAGCTGTACATTACCGGACACGGTTTGGCCGAGGGATATTTGGGCGATATCGAAACGACGCAACGGCGCTTTTTCCCTCATCCCGTGGACGGACAACGGCTGTATCGCACCGGCGACTTGGGACGTTACCTGCCCGGCGGCGACATTGAGTTTCTTGGCCGCGAGGATCATCAGGTCAAAATACGGGGACATCGGATCGAGTTGGGCGATATCGAGTCGACGCTGCTGAAGCACCCTGCGGTTGCGGCAGCCGGGGTTGTGATGACGGAAGGTGCGGGCGAGGATAAAACGTTGCTCGGCGTCGTGGAGCTTGCCCGCAAGAAGGAGCGGAATAAAGCGGCGGAACAATCTGAATTTGACCGGCTGATCGAGGGCTTTGACGAGCCGGACGGCACTGTGGCCGCCCGGCTTGACGAAGCGGAAATCGAAGCGGCGGCGGAACGTCTTGATACAGCCGTTCATCACTCGATGTTGGATGCGCTGTTCAAGCTGGGACTGTTTGCCGACGATGAGATGTACTCGATGACAGAGATGTTGCAGCGTGCCGGAATCGCTCCTCAATTTCACTGGGTTGCTCAACGCTGGCTCGCCAAGCTGACGAAAGCTGGATTGCTGATGGAGCACCCTGGCGGCCATTACCGTTGTTCGCATAAGCCGGACGAGGGCCAGTTGTCCCGATATTGGGAACAGGCCGAGGCATCTTGGACGAATAAGCTGAGCTCTTCGGGATTCATGGATTATGTTCGAAGCAATGCCGAACGGTTGCCGGAGCTGCTAAGCGGGCGGCAAGATCCGGTTGCGCTGCTTTTTCCAGACGGCAAGCTTGACCTTGTCCGTTCCTTATACGTTGATCATCTCATGGCGGGCTATCTCAACCGTTGCATTTGCAGGCTTCTAACACACATAGCCGAGAACCATTCGGGAAGACCGCTGCGGATCTTAGAGGTTGGAGCCGGTACGGGGGCAACGACGGAAAAAGTATTGAGCGCTTTGGAAGGCTTCGACGTGGAGTATGTATTTACGGATGTTTCCTCGTTCTTTATTCCGGGGGCTAGAAACCGGTTCGGACAATATCCGGGAATACGGTTCGGCCTTTTCGATGTGGATCAGGATTACCGGGTGCAAGGACTAGCGCCGAACAGCTTTGATGTTGTACTTGCGGCCGGGGTATTGGAGAACGCCCGCGATATTCCGTCCAGCTTGGACCGGTTGACGGAACTGGTGTGTCCCGGCGGATGGCTCGTGTTTACGGAACCGACAGCGGAGCATGCTTGGATTCTGGCTTCGCAGGCGTTTATGATGACGGAACCGGGCGATCGTCTGCGGATGGAGACTTCTTACCTGAACCGGGACGGTTGGATGCGGCTGTTGCAGGAATATGGAGATGATCCGATTCTGTCCTTGCCTGAAGAGAAGCACAAGCTTTCCGTTTTGGGCTTTCACCTGTTTGCGAGGCGCATGAAACAGGACAGGATCCCGGCCAGTGCGCCGGAGCTTGCGGATTTTCTCTCGCTGCGTTTACCCGCCCATATGCTGCCGTCCCAACTGCAGATTGCAGACGCGCTGCCGCTTACGGGCAACGGCAAGATCGATCGGAGCGAGCTGGCGGCATGGCGTCCGAGACTGGCGATGGAGATGGCAGCCGCCGGCAGCGGCGAGGAAAGCTCGGATGCGCTGGAAGCCGAGCTTGCGACAGTATGGGCGAGAGCGTTGAGCATTCCCGGTATCGGCAGATCGCAAAGCTTTTACGATTTGGGGGCCGATTCGCTCATTATGGCGCAGGTGGCAGGCCAACTGCGCGACGAGTTCGCCAAGGATCCTTCGCAAGGTGAAATTCCATATGACGCTTTGCTCCGGCAAATGTTGAATTACCCCACTGTCGCCGCATTGGCGGAATTTATCCGTTCCCACGGCCAGGAGAAGGAGCGTGCGTTTGACGGTCCATCGCCAGATTGGCAAGGCGGGTCAAGCAATGCAGTGCTTAGTCCATATGGAGGCGGGGAGACCGGTCCGCTCCGGGTTGTTTTCCATGCGGGTCTGGGAACGATGAATTGTTTTCGTTTGCTTGTGGAGCATTTAAAAACTCAAAATTTGGGGCCTGTCGTCGGGATATCCGTGGCCGATGCCGAGAACTACTGCGCGTACGAGCCTTCCGGATTGATTGAGCATATTGCCGATGATTACGCCGGACGTCTGTTGGAAAGCGGACATAAGCGCATGCAGCTTATCGGTTATTGCCTGGGCGGATTAATCGCTATTGAAGTGGCAAGACGCCTGGTTGAGAAAGGGGTTCATGTGGCGGATCTCGTGTTGATCGACAGTCACCCGGTGCTTTTCGATATCGACGATGACCTTGTCATCGAGTCGTTGTTTGTTCCCAATTTGAATATTTCCATCCAGCACACCGGTTTTGGCGATGTAGATCCAGATGATCTCGTGCGAGGGTTATTGCATATTTTCGAAAGTAACAACAGAAGCGTACCCGAAGGTTCTTCATGCACGATTGGGGGAGATGCCGGGCTGGACAAAGCGGGAGAACTCTTTTGCCGTCTGGCGGCGGTCAGCAGGAGAGATCGATTCGCGGCTTATGTCCAGGCGATAGCGACAGCAACCGGAGAGGAAATGCCGGTCGATATGGCGGAGGGAATGTTCAAGATGTACCGCCAAAGCTTTAAGGCGGCCCGGTTTACCCCTCCTCCTTATATGGGAAATATTCGTTTTTTACTGGCAGCTGAGCCGTTCAGTTTTTTACCGGGCACGGAAGAAATGACGCTCGATTTTTGGCGGGATATTTGTCTTGGAGATTTTGAAGTGACAGAAATTGCGGGAAATCACTTTAGTTGCATTGAAGCAGAGCCCCATGCGAGAGAACTGGCCAAGCTGATATCGGCGCCGCTCATCCGCAATTGAACGCGTGGCTATCCTGTAAGCCGGGACTGGCTGAAGGATAGCCATTTACTGTTTACGGTTCGAACTTGCGCGGGGTGTTTTTTCGAATCATGATCGGCCCTTCCAAATCACCCATTCCATATCGCCATGGCTAGACATTTTCCCCAATTCTTCGCCGGGTGCAGCATCGGGAAGAAGGATTCAGTCGAATGAATAGCGAATCCCTTACATAGAAGCACGACCAGGACCTACATCGATGCGAGAGGAGCAGGAAAGATGCGCAAATGGATGCTAGCCGGATTATGTCTGGTCATCGGGTTGGGAGTCCAATTATTGGCGGGGCCGGGGAACGCGGAGGCAGCCGGCAAGACGGCGGCCGGCGGGAAGGCGACCAATGTGTACATGAACGGATTTCAGCTAACGGAATGGAGATGGGAGCGCAATTACATCATGGTTCCGTTGTTTGCTTTTGATGATTACAGTTACTTCGGCAACTCGAACGACCAGGAGATTACGTACAAATGGGACGCGGCAACCAAGACGGTATGGGTATATTCCAAGGGCAAGTCGAATGCCGTGAAGCTGGTCGCGGATAAGACGGCCGCTTGGGTGAATGGTACAGAAGTGGAGCTGGCGGCTCCGGTCAAAATCATTGACGGCCACACGTATGTGCCGCTCCGCTTCGTGAGCGAGGCGCTGGGCGGCGAGGTGGAGTGGAACAACAGCACGCGTACGGCTATTATCCGGACGCCGGAACGGGTGCGGCGGGATGAGGTGCTGCGCACCGGAGGGCTGGAGGATGCGCGCAAGGAAGCCTTGCTGCTGCCCTTCGTCTTCCCGAACCGGGAGCTGCCGTATCGCGCCGAAGGCTTCGAGGTCCAGATCGAATTCCCGGAAGGAGAAGCTTTGCGCTACTACTCTACGGTGAAGGATGTGAAGAGCTACATCGCCGTGAATGAGGACGGGCTGGCGGAAGTGTTATGGCAGGGACGGACGACAGCCAATCCGGATATCTATCTGGAGGAGAGTGGAACCCGGCCCGAAGGGGAGGCGTTGCTGATCTATTTTCAGCATACGTTCCCGGTTCAGGACACGGTCAAATACGGCAAGATCGACAAGGACGGCAAGGCGACCGAGCTGGGAACCTTCGAAGTCAAGCGATCGCTCCGGACCTCCGCGGATGCGGTGACAGCCATTGCCGGCGAGAAGCGGAAGGATGCGGCGGCTGCCGAGGGCAGCGGCCCCACCTCGAGCAAGACTGGAGCCAAGAGCGGGAGCAAAGCTGCCAACAACGCCAATAGCCAATAAAAATGAAAGCAAAATCGAAAGCACGGATGTGGGCAATAGGTGAGCAAGGATGTAACCAATACTCCGTCCAAATAAGCGCATGACCGTGAAAAAGACAGCAGCCTCCCGTTCGGGGGGCTGCTGCTGTGTAATGGCGTTCATTGGAGGCGATCCATTCCGCGCATATAAGGCCGGAGCGCTTCCGGGATTCGCACCGAACCGTCCGCCTGCTGATGGTTCTCCAGCAGCGGAATCAGGATGCGCGGGCTGGCGACGGCCGTGTTGTTGAGGGTGTGGCAGTACTGGAGCGTCCCGTCCTCATCCCGATAGCGGATCTGCAGCCGCCGCGACTGGAAGTCGAGCAGATTCGAGGCCGAGTGGGTCTCGCCGTAAGCGGCGCGCCCTGGCATCCACGTCTCGATATCGTACTGCTTATACGTCTTCTGCGACATGTCGCCGGTGCAGACGTCCATGACGCGGTACGGCAGCTCCAAGGCATGAAGGATGTCCTCGGCGTGGGCGACCATCTCCTCCAGCATCCGGTTCGATTCCGCCGGATCGCTGCGGGTCAGGACGACCTGTTCCACCTTGGCGAACTGGTGAACCCGGTACAGTCCGCGCACATCCCGGCCGGCCGAGCCGACTTCGCGGCGGAAGCAGGATGAGGCGCCCGCCAGTCGGATCGGCTCGCTCACGTCCACGATCTCGCCGCTGTAATAGGCGGCGAGGCTGACCTCCGACGTGCCGACGAGCCAGCGGCCGTCCTCGGGCAGCGCGTACGTCTGCTCCTCGCCAAGCGGGAAGAAGCCGGTGCCGACCAGGGCTTCCTCCCGCACGAGGAGCGGCACGTCCAGGAGCGTGAAGCCGCGGTCGACGAGCAGATCGAGCGCCAGCTGCTGCACCGCCCGATGGAGCAGCACGCCGGCCTGGCGCAAGTAATAGCTGCGCGAGCCCGCGACCTTCACCCCGCGCTCCGTGTCGATCAGGCCAAGCCGCTCGCCGAGCTCGACATGGTCAAGCAGCTCGAAGGCGAAGCGGGGCGGCTCGCCGACACGCCGCAGCTCCACATTGTCCGCATCCGAAGCGCCGACCGGAGAATCCGCCGCGGGCAGATTCGGAACGAGCAGCATGCAGCGGCGGAACTCCCGCTCCGCTTCGCCCAGCTCCCGTTCCAGACGCTCCAGCGTCTCGTTCATCTCCCGCGCGCTTGCCTTCAGCGTCTCGGCTTCATCACGCCGACCATCGCGCAGACAGGCCGCGATGCGGGCCGAAGCCTCATTGCGGGCTTGGCGGAGCGTATCCGCCTCCTGCAGCCTCGCTCTTCTCGCTTCATCCCATTGAAGCAGTTCATTCACGTCGAACTCCATTCCTTTGACCCGGGCCGCCTCCTGAACCGTATCCGGGTGGCTGCGAATCCATTTGATATCCAGCATTCGTCACATCTCCTTCGATCTACCGAAAATAAACAGAAAGCGCCCCTCATCCGATTGGGACGAGGAGCGCTAGCTCGCGGTGCCACCCAACTTGATTCCCGCTCCCGCTCAGGCGCAGGTGACGGAGAATCCTCTTGGTTCCGCGGTAACGGGCGGGCCCGGTTCACTTAGAGACAAGGACAGGCACAAGCGGCTGTCAATATCCGATCGAGAACGCTCCGAGTTGGATGCTCTTCATTGGCGTAATGGCTGTATCATGATTGATATTATTATAGAATATTCTATCCAAAAGTCAAACCGTCATTCGGCCCGTGCGGAGGAAGCTGCGACAAATGGCCCAGCAGCGTACGGATGTCGTGCAGCAGGCGTGCCGGATCGAGCCGGGCGCTGTCAGCCAGATCCGCCAACTGGGCAGGGATGCAGGCCGCCTCCTTTTTCAGAGAATGGCCCTTGCCGGTCAGTGAGAGGATGACCTTGCGTTCGTCCTCTGCGGCGCGCGCCCGCCGAATCAGCCCTTGCTGCTCCATGCGCTTCAGCATCGGCGTCAGCGTGCCGGAGTCCAAATATAAGCCAAGACCCAATTCCTTTACCGTCATGCCGTCATGTTCCCATAGCGCCAGGAGGGCGAGATATTGCGGGTAGGTCAGCTCCAGCCGCTCCAGCAGCGGCCGGTACAGCTTCGTCAATTCCCGGGAAGCCGCATAGATGGCGAAGCAGAGCTGATTATCCAGCTTCAGCCGCTCATCCGGCGGCAGGGGATGGGATGTCGTCATCGCAATCACTCCTAACCTCGGGCCCCGCTAGAGCAGAACCGCAATCTCATCTTCCAGCTTGGCCGGATTCGTCTGCGGAGCATACCGGTCCACGACGCGCCCGTCTTTGTCCACGAGGAATTTGGTGAAATTCCACTTGATCTCGGTGCTGCCCAATAGCCCTTTTTTCTCATGAGTCAGATGGGCAAACAACGGATCGGCCTCTGGCCCCTTCACATCGACCTTCGCGAACATCGGGAAGGTGACGGCGTAATTCACTTGACAGAACTCCATCGTCTCCTCTGTCTTCTCGAACTCTTGATTGCCGAACTGCGCGCACGGAAAGCCAAGCACGGCGAAGCCACGATCCTTGAACTTGTCATACAAGGCTTGCAGCTCCTTGAATTGCGGCGTAAATCCGCATTTGCTCGCGGTATTGACAATAAGGAGCACTTGCCCTTCGTAGTCCCGCAAGGAGGTCAATTCGCCATTCGGCTTCTTCACCGTAAAATCGTAAACCGTTGCCATCATTCACCCGCTCCTTTGCATTCGAAAAGTAACGTATCAACTTACTACCCTATTTATAGCATATCCAAAAATTGGAGCCAATTAAATTGTGCACAATTTAATTGGCGGAAGGGGCAGTCGGGCCTAATTTGCAAAAGGTCGGAGCAACACGCACTCCGGAAGAAATCTCGACCACCATCCGCCCTCACATCTTTAAGGAAGGAGGTGGCCTCCATGCTGAACAATATCGGGATTCCGGCCTGGTCATTATTTTGATGCTGGCGCTGATGCTCTTCGGCCCGGCGAAGCTGCCGCATCTCGGCCGGGCATTCGGCGATATGCTGCGGGAATTCCGCAATTCCACCCGCGGCCTGACCGATGACGGTAAGGAAGAGGAAGACAGAGAGACGATCGAGATGAAAAAGCTTCCATAGGTCCGACGCAATCAGCCGCAGCCTCCCTAGGCCAGGGCTGCTGCGGCTTCGTTGTTGTTATGGAACGGTCTTGAACCACAGGCCGCTCGTGCCGTCGTGTTTGCGGCCGTTCGCGATGAGCGGCTCCGCGTCGTCTTGACGGACCATGAATGCAGCCCATCCCGTATAGGTCCCGCCGACATATATTTTCGTCCGGAGAGGAGGATCCGGAGTGACGACCGCGACTGCGGGATAATCGGCGCCGGCGGATGAGACCAGGGTGAAGTCGAACGCGTTGACATCGACCGCCGCGTCCGGGTTCGCATGTGAGTCGATGCCGACGGTCACTTTTGCCAATATGTATTCATAGCCTTTGCGCGGCGCTTTGTTGAAGCGATTCGTCGCATAGATTTGTTCCCATGCTTCCTTCCCTCTAACAATCTCCTCGACGGTTATGCTTCCTGTCGCCGTCGCATCGGCTCCGTGGCCCGCCGCAAAGACCACCGTCTCGCCCAGCGAAGCCGGGTGCTGCCGGGAGCCCTTGCGCGATTCGGCCGCTGCGTCTTGCGAGGCCAGCGCAGCACGCGGAGACGAATGGAGCGTGATCGTCTGGCTGGTCTTGTCATAGCGCACGGCGGCCCCAAGCGCTTCCGAGACGGTGCGCAACGGTACATAGACGGTGCCGTTGATGTCCCGGATGTCCGCATCTATTTTCTTCCCGTCCACGATCAGCTTGTACGAGCCGGCGGCCAACGCTCCGGTTGCAAATGCGGCAAGCAGCATCATGAACACGAGTCCGATGAACCATCTATTTTTCATGTCATCTCTCCTCTTGAAGTTATGTACCTAAGCATGTAACAGATCCTATCATTGCTAGGACTTTGCCTATGTTTCTCGCAGCAGCGGCATTGCTGCTTGATAATCTATCAGTAGCAGGGCTATTTTACCATATTCCTATCCCGTTTGCCCTGCTGCACGCTGCGAGAAAACGGGGAATGCACGGCTGACATAGAACCGGCCTATGCCGCAGCCAGCCAACTGATGGCATACAGCAGCCACACATGCAGAGGATAAAAGAAATAGAATACGTATTTGGCCCACGGTTGGTCCGGGCCTCGTTCTCCGTTATAGGCCAGAATCAGCGGGATGGCGAAGATCATCATCCATTGCGGATTGACCACGAACAGGTAATGCGCCGTCCACATCACCTCTCGGTGCACATTGGCGTACGGGGCGAGCGAGAGCACGAGAGAAGTGAGGATAAACGCCGGAATCATCGCTTTGGTGCCTCGAAGCAGATGGAAGACGATCGCCATCGATACCGCCAGCAAGCTGTACTCGACGAAGAACATGGCTCCCATAATCGTGCCGCAGATCAGGATGCCGCCCGCCGTCTGGCCTGATGATCTCGCCCAGTCCAGCGCTGCCATCAGCACGAGCGCGGCGAAGAGCGAGAGGAAGATGTTATTGTCGATCGTGCCGCCCGGCATCGCCAACGTCAGCAGCTCGCTGCCTGCCGCCATCACCAGGGCGAAGATGAACATGCGCAGCATATAGCGCCGGATGTCGCGCGTATGGGCGTAGCCTTCCGCCGCGAAGAAGAAGAAGATGGGGGCTGCCAGCCGTCCCGCGCTATGGAACCAGTCGGGAGAATCCGGGAAATAAAAATGAATATGATCGAGCAGCATGAGTGCCAGCGCGAGCAGCTTCAGCGTGAACGCGTTCAAGGCGTGGAATCCCTCCTTGCGATAGCGGCCGCGGCGTGCGGGCCACGGTTGTCCATTCCCTTATCATAGCACAACCAGAGAGGAGGATTACGAAGAATGTGGTTGAATTTGGTATACTGTCGGTAGCAGCATTGTAGGCGCATGTCGAATCTGTCGCGGCGTGCGGCAGACTTGCCGTATTTTACAGGAGAGGAGTCGGGTATCTATGGATTTGCAACTGAAGGACAAGACGGCCATCGTGTTGGCCTCATCCAAAGGCTTGGGATTGGCAGCAGCCTCCGCGCTGGCGGGGGAAGGGGCGCGCGTGACCTTGGTCGGCCGCCAGGAAGAGACCGTTCGCGAGGCGGCGGGACAGATAGAGGCACGGACAGGCAGCCGGCCGCTTGCCGTCATGGCGGATATTACCCGCCCGCAAGACATTGAACGCATTGTAGCCGTTACCGTGGAGCGGCACGGCACGGTCGACATTCTGGTCAACAATTGCGGCGGGCCGGCACCGGGAACCTTCGATGAGATTGACGACGCGGCCTGGCAGCACGGCTTCGAGCTGACGCTGCTCAGCTATATCCGCTCCATTCGCGCCGTGCTTCCTTATATGCGCGGCCAGAAGTTCGGGCGTATCGTCAATGTGACCTCCTCCGCTCACAAGGAGCCGATCGAGAATCTCGTCGTCTCCTCCACGCTGCGGGTCGGCGTGCTCGGGCTTGCGAAGACGCTGGCTCCGGAGCTGGCACAGGACAATATTCTCATCAATACGGTCGGTCCGGGCCGCTTCGCGACCGATCGCGTCATCCAATTGGACCAGTTGGCCGCGGAGGCACGGCAGGTGGAGGTCGGGCAGATCGAGGAGGAGCAGCGCCACCGCATTCCTATCGGACGCTACGGCAGCCCGGAGGAGATGGGGACGCTGATCGCGTTCCTCGCCTCGCCGGCGAACAGCTATATGACCGGACAGGCGCTGCTGGCCGACGGGGGAGCCGTCCGCTCGCTCTAAGCCGACCATGCATCGCCATGCGGGCCCCGAGAGACAACTTCTTTCGGGGCTACGGCTGTTGGCGGCAGTGGAAGGGACGGCACTGCGGTTGAACGCCATGCTATAATGGGTTCAGAGTATCGATAAGGAAGGAATGGACGCATGAAATCACTCGTTCTGGCAGAAAAGCCTTCGGTTGCGCGGGAGCTCGCGCGCGTGCTGGGATGCCGCAACTCGCATAAAACATATTTTGAAGGTCCTGATTATGTCGTCACCTGGGCGCTCGGTCATCTGGTCGGGCTGGCGGAGCCGGAAGACTACGATAAGAAATACCAGACCTGGCGCCTGGAAGACCTGCCGATCATCCCTGATCGGATGAGATTGAAGGTGCTGCGGGAATCATCTCATCAATTCAAGGCCGTCCAGCAGCTCTGCAAGCGTCAGGACCTGAAGGACCTGATTGTCGCGACGGACGCGGCACGCGAAGGAGAATTGCTCGCCCGCTGGATTATGCAGATGGTGAAGTGGAACAAGCCGTTCCATCGCCTCTGGATCTCCTCCCAGACGGACAAGGCGATTCGGGAGGGATTCCGCCAATTGAAGCCCGGCAAGGCGTTCGATCGGCTGTATGAATCGGCCCGCTGCCGCGCCGAGGCCGATTGGCTCATCGGCTTGAATGTGACGCGGGCACTGACGACCAAGTTCGAGACCCCGTTGTCCGCCGGCCGGGTGCAGACGCCGACGCTGGCGATGCTGATGAAGCGCGAGCAGGAGATTCGGGAGTTCCAATCGCAGGAATATGAGACGGTTCACGCTGACTTCGGCAGCTTCGAGGCCGCATGGCGCGCCCCGGGCGGGGATGCCCGCCTGTTCCGGCTGGAAGAGGCTGTGGCGCTGGCCGAGAAGCTGAAAGGGCGCGAGGCGGTGATCTCCGGCTTGAAGAAGACGGAGAAGAGCGAGCCGCACCCGCTCGCTTACGACTTGACCGAGCTGCAGCGGGACGCGAACCGGCGTTACGGCTTCTCCGCGAAGCAGACGTCGAATGTGCTGCAGCGGCTATACGAGCAGCACAAGCTGGTGACGTATCCGCGCACGGACAGCCGGTATCTGTCTTCCGATATGACGGGAACGCTGCCCGAGCGGCTGGATGCGATGGCCGTCGGCCCGTACGCCGCGATCGCGAAGCCGCTCCTGCGCGGGAAGCTGCATGTGACGAAGCGCATCGTCGATGATGCGAAGGTGACGGATCATCACGCCATCATTCCTACGGATGAGCCGCTGCGGCTGGCCAATCTGTCGCCGGAGGAGCGCAAGCTCTATGATCTAATCGCGCGCCGATTCCTCGCCTTGTTCCTGCCCCCGGTCCGTTACGAGCAAGTCGCGGTCACGATCGGCATGGGGGGGGAGCAGTTGCATGCGAAAGGCAAGACGGTCATCGACAACGGCTGGAAAAAGGCGTATGAGAACGATTGGGAGCTGGCGGATGACGAGGACGATGCCGACGAAGCGGGCAGGGCCGAGCAGCGCCTGCCGAGCCTCACCCAGGGCCAACGGCTGCAGGCGAAGCGCGTCTTCACCCGCCGCGGACGGACGAAGCCCCCTGCAAGATATACCGAAGCTACGCTGCTTACCCAGATGGAGAAATACGGACTCGGCACGCCGGCGACCCGGGCGGATATCATCGAGAAGCTGGTCTCCTCCGACACGATCGAACGCCAAGGCTCTTCGCTCCAGCCGACCGGCAAGGGGACCCAGCTCATCAACCTCGTGTCTGAGCAGCTTCGTAAGCCGGAGTTGACGGCGCAGTGGGAGCGCGAGCTGGAGCAGATTGCCCGCGGTTCGTCGCAGACGTCCGCCTTCATGACGGATATCCGCAACATGACGGAGCAGCTCGTGAGCGAAGTGAAGCGGAGTCAGGCGGAGTATAAGCCGCATAACCTGACGAGCAGCCATTGCCCGGAGTGCGGCTCGCGGCTGATGGAGCGCAAGGGGAAGCGGGGCAAGTGGCTCGTCTGCTCCAACAAGTCATGCGAGTACCGGCGCTCGGAGGAGAAGAATCTGTCGAACCGGCGCTGCCCGCAATGCCATAAAAAAATGGAGTTCAAAATCGGAAAAGCCGGCAAATTCGTGCAGTGCCTTCCTTGCAACATTACGGAGAAGCTGGAGGAAGGCGGCGGCCGAATCAAGAAGCATGAAGAGCGGAAGCTGGTCAAGCAATTCGAGAAGCAGGAGCCGCTCGGCAACAATCTGGGCGATCTGCTCAAGGCGGCGCTGGCGAAGCAGAACGACGAATAAGGAAGCGCAAGCGAAAAGGATAAGGGGGCGAGAGGCGCGATGCGGATCGTCATATTGGACGGCCATGCGCTCAATCCCGGCGATCTGAGCTGGGACGTGCTGCGCGCGGCGGTCGCGGAGGCGGCGTGTATTCCAGCAGCCGAGGTGCAGGTGGAGGCGCATGCGCGCACGGATAGGGAGGAGATTGAAGCCCGGGCGCAAGGGGCGGATATCGTGCTGACGAACAAGACGCCGCTGACTGCGGAGACGCTGCGGAAGCTGCCGTCGCTCCGCTATATCGGCGTGCTGGCGACTGGCTATGATATCGTCGATGTCGATGCGGCGCAATCGCTGGGCATCACCGTGACGAACGTCCCGGGGTATGGCGCGGACAATGTCGCCCAATTCGTCTTCGCCCTGCTCCTCTCCTG
This sequence comes from Paenibacillus thiaminolyticus, assembly GCF_003591545.1. Taxonomy (GTDB): domain Bacteria; phylum Bacillota; class Bacilli; order Paenibacillales; family Paenibacillaceae; genus Paenibacillus_B; species Paenibacillus_B thiaminolyticus_A. The sequence goes on along the minus strand of NZ_QYZD01000007.1, from coordinate 56,120 downwards.
GTGCCACCGCGTGGAAGCCCATGATCGCTCGGTGAAGCGAGGCGGCTGGTCCCGCCAGCCGGACTTCAGCTACTGGCTGTCGCCGCAGACGGAATTGGCCGGCAGGACGTTCGGCATCATCGGCTACGGGCAGATCGGCCGCAAGGTGGCCGGGCCGGCCGGGCCTTCGGGATGGATGTCATCGCAGCCCCGCACGGTGCCGGAGGGCGAGGCCGGGATTCGGTTCGTCAGTCAGGATGAGCTCCTGGCCGAGGCGGATGTCGTGTCGCTGCATTGTCCGCTGACCGAAGAGACGCGCGGCATGGTCAACCGGACCTTCATCGGGAAGATGAAGCGGACCGCAGTGCTTATTAATACGTCCCGCGGCGGGCTGCTGCATGAGCAGGAGGTGGCCGACGCGCTGCGGGAAGGGCGGCTCTGCGGCGTCCTGCTGGATGTGCTCGCCGAGGAGCCGCCTTCGGCATCGCATCCGCTGCTCATGCCTCATCAGCGGCTTATCGTCACGCCCCATATGGCCTGGGCTTCGCAAGCAGCCCGCCAACGCCTGCTCGCGATCGCTGCCGACAATATACGTGCCTATCTGATAGGCTCTCCGCAGCATGTCGTCCATCGCTAGGAGAAGGCGGCGATGAAGACGCCGCTCAGGAATGACCCGGGATTCGTTCCCGGGTCATTTTTTTGGCATGCCATGAATATAAATAGTTGGGGCGCTTCTGAATGCTGCATGCGGCATGAGGGACGGGTCAGCGTAAAGCTTCGATTATGATTATGTTCAGCCAGGCCACATCCCTGGAACAGGCAGAGGCGATTCCTGCGGCCGGTCCGCAGGTGCAAGGCATGGCGCTTCCTTTGTTTTACTAGATTGTCCTCGTTTTTCTATCCGATTGAATCTCGATTCCTACCATATTTTTTCTATGAGATGGTAACAACATTGTTTATATTAATCCCGCTTATTTTCCCTTTTTGTCATGTTTCTGTAATGTCAAAATGCTAGACTTGTATTATAGTAGTGTCGAAAGAAGGAGAAGGAAGTGGAGAAAGAGGATGAAGGATCGAAACGTGATGACGAGAAACACACGGAAGCGGAAGAGCAAGAAGAGATGGATCGGGCGGACGGTATTGTTGCTGCTCGTGATTGGCATTTGCTATGGTGCTTATTCGGTCGCCAAGAGCTTGATAGGCACCGGCACCGCGTCGGCGACCGGCAGTGAACTGGTTGTCACGGAAGTAGCCGCATTCGCCTCGGCAGCGGTCGAGAAGGAAGTGCCGAAGGAATATAATGGCATGACCCGCAAGGTCGCCTATCTTACATTCGATGACGGACCAAGCAAGTATTCGAACGACATGCTGGATCTGTTGGACAAAAACGGTATCAAGGCAACGTTCTTCATGCTTGGCGACAATATGAGAACCTATCCCGACGCGGTGAAGCGGATCGTGGAAGACGGCCATTATCCGGGCCTTCACAGCATGTCTCATGATTACAATAAGCTGTACAAGAGCGGCGGTTCAGGGAATTTCATCAAGGAATTCCAGGAAGCCCAAGGCATCGTCAACGATCTGACCGGCGTGACGCCGACGCTTATCAGGGCTCCATACGGCAGCGCTCCGCAGATTGGGGAATCATTCCGCGGCGATATCGCGCAGGCCGGATTCAAGATGTGGGACTGGACGCTCGATTCGCTGGACTGGAATTATGTCGGGCAGCCGAACCGGATTCTGGAGCAGGTCAAGGCAGGACTGACGGAGGACGTGGAGGTTATCCTGATGCATGATCGACAGCAGACGCTGGAGGCTCTGCCGTCGATTATCGAGTATATCCAGAGCAAAGGGTATGAGTTCGAGGTCTATGATCCGAACGCTCACTTTGTCTGCAATTTTCATCATGACAAGCGTCTGTAGCAGGACCTAGGGAGGTACGAAGAGTGGCAGGATTGAGAACATGGGGCGCAGCGGCGGCAATATTGTCCATCGCCGTGGCGATATCAGGATGCGGCGCATCGCCGACATCGCAAATTTTCGACCGGTTCGAGAAGGCTTCGTCGACGGAAGTGAATGTGCCGGCCGCGATGAGCTCGCTGAAAACCCTTGAAGATAAAGATGAGAAGCAATACATTTCCATTATTAATCAAGGCAAGCAGGATAACCGTAACGTGCAGACACTGATCGACAATACGAATCAGGCGCTCGCCGAGCGCAAGCAGGTGCTGGAGCAGATGAAGGCCCAGTTGGACGAGGCGCGCGATCAGATTGGCGAGATGGACGGCATCATCGCGAATCTGAAGGAAGAGGAGCTGAAGAAGCCGGCGGAAGAAGCCTATCAAGCGTACGTGAAGAGGTATGACACGTTCAAGTCGCTCTTCGAGAGCTACGAGAAGTGGATTGAACATGAGCAGTCGCTGTACGAGCAGCTGAAGTCGGAGGATACGAAGCTGAAGTCGATCAATAAGGCGGTCGCGGAACGGAATGAAGCTTACCGTCAGGTCGAAGAATTGAAGACGCAATTCAACGATTACACGACGCAGTTCAATACGCTCAAATCGTCCTTCTACGAGAAGGCGGGCTTGCAGGTGAAGAAGCCTGAGCAGCCGAAGGAAAATGATGACTCCGTCGATCCCGAATTAGAAATTCCGCCAATCGAGAACGACGGCAGCGAATGATGTAATGCTTAGCCCTCATCGCTTTTTCTCCGCCCTGCAGGCGGCGGAATTGGCGGCGGGGGCTATTTGCCGTTGCAACAGGTTCTTGCATGTCCTATGAAGGGGCGGTCGGATCAAAAAAAGCATCCTTATCCGCAAGGATGCTCCGGAAGAACCGTATTACGGGTTGCCCCGTTACCCCCATGTCTTGTGCACAAATTCGGCAGCGATGAGAAAGACGATGTAAGAAACGATGGCGGAAGCAATGTAGGTGATGCCGATCTTCACACGCTGCTGAAAGAGACGGACGATCCCCAGACTGACGAGCGGACACACGATGAGCAGAAAAAACAGCACCGTCACGAACAACTGCGGGCTTATGGAACTGATATCGACGTATGTCATGAATAATCACCTCTTGAACCGATGGTTGAGCGTAGCTCCTGATTGCACATCTATAACCAAATGTAGCCTTCCCTATGCAGTGATATACATCACAGTATCATTATAGCGATTTGCTGTCCCCGCGTCTTCCATTATGATTCCAAGATTAAGGCGATTTTGAGGCAAATTGGAGGAAAATGCTGCGGTTGCGCTGTCGAAGGGCAGTTGCAGGCACCGGTTGCGCCTTCGAATGGTGGCTTGCCGGCTGAAGCCCTCTCTCTTCGTTTGCGGGAAATTTGTAATCCGGTGATTTATTCACGCAAAAGATCGGCGCCTCTCGTGCTATAATACGGATCAAACAGAGCTATCGAACAAGAAGGAAGGGCAGGAGACCAGCATGCAATATATGGTAGGGATCGATGTTGGCGGCACGAATATCGTGTGCGGCCTGGTGAATGAGCGGTATGAAATGGTTGGAAAGCTGAAGCGGCCTACAGAAGCGGCGCTTGGCGTCGACCATGTGTTGGACAAGATTGCCAATATGATTGATGAGCTGTTCGTTCAGTTCGAGGGGGATCGCAGCCTTCTCCTGGCTGTCGGCGCCGGAATCCCGGGGTTCATCGATCCGGAGCGCGGCGTGAGCATCTTCGCGTCCAATCTGAAATGGAATAATGTAGATGTCTCCGGACGGCTTAGCGCCAAGGTCGGTGTGCCGGTATTCATCGATAACGATGTCCGGATGTACGTATATGGCGAGGCGATGAGCGGAGCCGGCCGGGGCGCCGGCGTCGTGCACGGCGTCACCATCGGGACCGGATTGGCGGCAGCTACCGTCGTGCAAGGGGAGCTTTATTACGGAAGCGGCTTCATGGCGGGAGAGCTGGGCCATGTCGCGATCCCGGGCGAGACGACCCCGTGCGGATGCGGGCTGACCGGGTGCCTGGAGACGGTGGTCTCGGCGACAGGCATCGTACGCCAAGCGAAGCAAGCGCTGGAGGGAGGACGCGAGAGCCTGCTGCGCGGCCCGTACGAGCGGGGAGAATTGTCCGCGTCCGATGTATCGCAGGCTTATGACGAAGGAGATGCGCTTGCCATCGAGATTATGGAATATACCGGCCAGGTGCTCGGCACTGGACTGTCATATTCCATCTCGCTGCTAAGCCCGGATGTCATCGTCATCGGCGGCGGCGGCGCCATGGCCGGCGACCGGCTGCTCAAGCCGGTGCGGGAGACGCTGTCCCGTACCGTCTATCACGGCTATCTGGAGCGGCTCACGATTCGCCAGGGCGAATTAATCGATGACGGAGGCGTCATCGGCAGCGCGGCCTTCGCCAAGCGCCGGGCCGAGAAGCTGCGGCAGACGGGCGAGGGGATCATATAACGATTGGAGCCTCGCCTCCATGCGAAGCGAACGAACAGCCCTATCGGCTGTCACGATAAGAAGCGCCGGGAAGGAGGCGGAAGGATGGAGTATCCGGATCGCAAGGAAGATTTAACCTCACTCATGCTACAGGAAAGGATTGTCGCCATATTCCGCGGCTTTACCGGAGAAGCTGCCGATCAGGCAGGGGAAGCGCTGGTAGCCGGCGGGATCCGGTTCATGGAGGTCACCATGAATACCGAGGGCGCCCCGGACATCATTCGCCGGTGGCGGAATCGGTTCGAGGGGCGCGCCTTCATCGGCGCAGGCACGGTGCTGGATGCCGATATGGCCCGAGAGGCAATGGCGGCGGGAGCGGAGTTCCTCATCTCGCCGAATCTGGACGAGGCCGTCATCGACTATGCCGCTGCGCGCGGCGTCGATGTATGGCCGGGCGTGCTGACCCCGACGGAGATCGTGCGGGCGTGGAATGCCGGGGCCAAGGCGGTCAAGCTGTTCCCGCTTGGCACGCTGGGTCCGAATTATATCCGCGAGATTCGTGGCCCGTTGGCCCATATTCCGATTATGGCGACTGGCGGAGTCGATCTGTCGACGATGGAAGCTTATGCCGCGGCCGGCGCCTCGGCATTCGGGCTCGGCTCGAAGCTCGTCCGGGGCGAGGATATCCGTTCCGGCAATTACGCGGGGCTGGCAGAACATGCCGCCCGCTTCGTCCGGCTTGCCCGGACCTTGGGATAGCGGTACTATGCGGCAGAACTGCTACTGCTAGCAGATTCATGAGAGACGTTGCTGCCAATGGAGAGTCGAGTCCCCGCACAAGGGCGAAGACGGCAGCGGAGGAGAGATCTCCCCTTCGGGGCTCCGGCATGGGGCGCTGCGATGAACCGCAAGCGAGATGCCGGAGCCCGAAGGGAGCTTCCTATTTTGGGGAGAAAGCCCCGCGCTAGAGCTTCATATCAATAAAAATAGAATCGCCCTGCGATTTATCGTCCGGATGAATCAATTCGCTAATCGAAGGCCCGATATCCCCCTCGTCCGCTTGGGAGGGGTCTTGTTTTTTCTTCTCCATCTCCATTTTTTTCTTCATCAGCTGCTGAATTTGCATGTCAATGACCTGCATCTCCATTTTGAGCGCCTTTATTTTTTCGTCCTTCACCTTTTGCTCGTCGTCGCCTGTAGCCACGGCCAAGATTTTCTCCGCAATGACGGCTTTTCGTTTGTTCAGCCTTTCAATTTGCCGGTCGATGCCGCTGGCCGCACCGCTGCCAGAACTGGCTAGACCGCCTGCAGATACCGCAGATACATTCATATTCAATCCTTCCTTTCTCCCCAAGGGATAGATGAGTGCCGCAGCCGCTTGGCGGCAGCACGGGCATCTTGCCATAATACTGAAGTTATCGGTTTTCTATCGCAATATTTGAACAGTTACGGAAAAATTTAGGATATTTGAGTTCGTGGAAACGAGTTGTAACGAATGGTGTTTCCCGGAAGGCAGTGGTTGATCCAGGTGCAAGCTTGCCTTTATGGCATCTTGAGTCGTAAATCTAGGAAAATTTGGACATATGGTATACAATAAAAGTAAATTGATTTCGGGAAGGATAGCCATTGTGGCGGCTACCGATATAAGAAAATTTTCAACAAGAGATCCTGCACATCGCCGCTTCCAATGCATGCCGGACATGCAACAACGGCGCGGCACCGATGGGATGGATGAACCGGAAAGTGAGGCGATATGAATATGACAGAGATGACTGATCTGTGGTCTTACAGCATGGGGGCGATGGCCGCGCTGGGCTGCCTCGCCGGAGGAACCTGGACGCTGGCGGTGAAGAGCCAGTCTCCGCGGCAATTGCCGGTGCGGAATGAGCCGGATCGCCCGTTCGAGCGCATCTTCTTGGACGGATGCGCCACGCTGCATGGCTGGTTCGTCTGGGGCAAGGGGAACACGCCGGCGAAGCGTGCTCCGGTCATCATCCTGTGCCACGGATGGGGCTCGAACCGCGAGCGCGTGCTCCGCTACGCTTATCCGCTGGCGGATGCCGGCTTCAATCTGCTGCTGTATGATGTCAGCAGCCATGGAGACAGCGAGGCGGTCAAGGCCCCTTCGCCGCTTCTGTTCCGCGATGACCTGCTCGCCGCGGTTCGATATGTGCGCACCCGTTCCGACGTCGAGCCGGATCGAATCGGAGTGCTCGGCCACTCGCTGGGCGGCTTCGGCGCCGTCATGGCTCTCGATAGCGGACTCGATGTGCAAGCGCTGGTGACGGATTCCATGCCTGCGCGTCCATTGACCCTGGTCGCTGCGGAGTTGCGCCGGAGGCGGCTGCCGTCTTATCCGCTCGCTACGGTTATTCCGCGCATCTGGCTGTACCGCTCCCAGATTCCCGTGTCGGTCTATGAAGAGCTGGATCTGGCCCGCTCGCTGTCCGACAACGAAGCCCGGGCGGAAGGCCGGGTGCCGGTGTTAATGGTGCATTCCCGGGGGGACGGCTTCATCCCGGCCGGGGAGCTGGAAGGGATTCTGACCCGGCTGACGTATCCGCAGCAGCACGTCCTGGTCGACAGTCCGGGGCATAGCTGCTCGGAGCAGGATCCCCGCTTCTGGCCGGAGGTGCTCCCGTTCTTCCGCTGGCATCTGGGGCTGTCGGCCGAGATGCCTTGTTCTTATCCGGAGCGGGCGCCTGCGGCGCGGCAGACATTATTGACTTGAATCCGATGATGCGCAACCGTTTTTTTAGGCTGGTTGCGTATTTTTTTATAGGCAAATGCTGCATTGATTCGCTACGGCTCGTCTTTTTCCAGGAAGGGGGGGAAGGGATGGCCGGGCGGAACAAGCCGGAACCCGCACTGTTGCTGGGGGACACTGTCGAGCGGAATAGAATCGTCAGAGAACGGGAACCGCGAAGCGCATTCCATAACTAGACAGCATCTGCAAAACCCATATGTTACGATACGAACCACCAAAGGCGGACAACACCGCCGGATGGAAAGGTGGGTTGCGGATTGGTTGATGCAGACATGCGAGAGGGCGGGGAATACGATGAGGGAACGGCCATCCGGAAGCGGCCAAGACGGCGCTCCCCGTTCTCCGTATTGCGTATTCTGCTCTTGGGCTGCTTCATCGTCAGCGTAGTGGCCGGACTAGCCCTGTGGCCGACGGTGGAAGCCCGTCCCTTCGAAGTCGTGCTGAATGATGTGAAGGCGATGACGAAATGGTTCGAGGAACGGTTCACGGAGCGGGAGGGCATCTCCTCTTTCCGTTATGAAGGCAGCACGGACACGCTGACGGCGCAGGTGACGGAAGCGTTGTCGGCCGCGCTTCATTCTGATCCATTTATCAGGTACAATGTAAGCAAGTATTCGTTCCAATGGAAAGGGAGCGTCGATTATGCGCTCGTCACCGTATATGTGGAATATAGAGAAACGCGGGAACAAACGCAGTTCGTCTTGAACCGCGCCCATGAGATTGTGCAGGAGATTACGGCCCCGAATGATTCGCCGCATCAGAAGGTGAAAGCGATACACGACTATGTCGTAAGCCATCTCACCTATGACGAGGGAATGACCAAGTTCACAGCGTATGAAGCGCTGACCGAGGGCAAGACCGTGTGCCAAGGGTACGCGCTGCTGGTACATGCCATGCTGATCGAAGCGGGCATTCCGGGCCAAATTATCGAAGGCGAGGCGGGCGGGACGCTGCATGCTTGGAATCTGGTGCAGTTGGACGGTTCCTGGTACCACTTGGATGCGACTTGGGACGACCCGCTGCCTAACCGGGAGGGCCAGATTCGGTATACGTATTATTTGCGCACCGATGAGGAGATGCGGGGCGATCATATCTGGACGGCGGAGCAGGCTCCGGCCGCTGACCGGGCCTATGCGCTGGCCGTCGATCAGATGAAGGCGGAGGGCGGCGTGCTGAGCAGCTTCGCCCGCCAACTGGAGAAGGTATGGAGTCCGGACGTGCTCCTGGCCGATCGCGCCGTTCATGACGCATCCACCTTGGCCGAGCGGTTCCAGACGGCCCGCGAGTCCGGCAGCGAGCGGATGCAGCTGCGGTATGAAGGCGACGAGCTTCAGCTCCGATCGGATCTGCATGACATGGTGGCGATGCTCGGTCTTCCCTCTCCGCTGGAATACCGCGTCTCGTCGCTAACGAACAGCGAGGATCGGATCGTGGAGATTACGATTCAGCCTTCGCCCTAACTTACGGTAGTCCTCTTCCTCTCTATAAGGCCCCGGTTCCGTTCAGGCGGAACCGGGGCCTATTTATTATATATAAAGTATAAAATTTTTGTATCAATTGATACTTTACGAAGTGTGTGATAAAATTTTGGTATCAAATGATACTTCGTTGGGGAGGTTATAAAGGAGGGCCGTCGTGAGTGAGTGATTTATCTACGGAACAGTTTTTAACTAAGATGAAGGAATTTATTCGTACAGGTCGGAGACATTTTGTAGCACGGACTCGGAACGGCGTGTCGTATCTTCAGCATCTTGCAGACCTAGGGCTTACAGATGTTGAAGAGGCTTGGGAATGTGTATTGGACCTTGAACCTACCCATTATCATTCTGGACCAAGTCTTGATTATGGGATATAGCCAGTGGTCTAGTAATCTGGGTCTTCAAAAACGAAATTAACGGAATTATGGCTTATATTAAGCTGAAAGATGAAACCGAAAGACGTGGATGCGTATGTCTATCCTTCCACGAGGATGAACCTTAGGGCGAGTGGAGATTACGCTCGTCAAGAAGCGATTACATGATGGAGGGCCGCTTATGAAATATGACAAAAGAATCAGATTCTGCGATCATTGCCAATGTGAACGTGAGGTCGAGGTTCTTGAAAGAGAAGCAAGGTATACGTTCCGGAAGGAGCCATTTGATATTATTGAGCAGTATATGAAATGTAACATATGCGGAAATGATGTTACCGATGAGAAATTGGGCACGGAAACCTTGAAAAAATTAAGCCAGGCATATGAAAATAAACATTCGATCAATGCGGAGTCGATTAAAGAATTACGCCAGCAGTTCGGCCTGACTCAATCGCTATTTTCAAAAATCTTGAACATGGGAATTGCTACGATAAAAAGGTATGAAAGCGGAAGTTCTTCGCCCTCAACAACCCAAATTCATGTTCTGAAGTTACTAAAGAATAATCCAGAGTCCATATTGAAGTTCTACGAAGAAAACAAGGTAAGGCTCACTTCTGAAGAACAGCATGCTGTGGAGAAAAAGTTTACACAGCTTTTTTCCGAAAATGAATTGGAACGAATGTCTTCGCAACTCTTCGAAATGATATATAAACCCTTCCAAAACACCGTCAATAATGGATTTTCTGCGGTCAATATGAAGAAGTTTTTTCATATGATTTTCTACTTCGGGCAGGAGGGAGTTTTAAAAACAAAGCTGATGAAGCTTCTATGGTATGCTGACTTTTTGATGTACAAACGAAATCGTATGTCGATCAGTGGTGTACCGTATATACACAAGCCATTTGGCCCTGTCCCCAAAGATTATGAAATGGTGTTGGGATGTCTTGAAGGATTGAATCAAATTTCGATTTCTACGGAAGAGGAACGGGATGGATTCACCAGAATAACAATTACATCGCTGGAGGAATTTGAATATGAATTATTCACTTCACAAGAAAATGAAGTGATAGGTTTTGTAAAAACATATTTTGAACATTTTGGTTCAGGTAAAATCAGTGATTTTGCTCATGATACATTGGCTTGGAAGGAAACAGAGAATGATGAGTTGATACCATACAGTTATGCTGAAACCATCCAGCTCCAATAACCTTCTTGACACAAGCATCCCCCGCACGACAAGAAGCTCCTGACGGGCATCTGCCCGGGAGGAGCTTCTCTGAACTGATGATAATCGGTGGTAACCTTTGGAATCCCGTCGCTTACGATTTCACCGCTTCCTGCTTGTTACGCTCCATTTCCTTGGCCCCCATATGGGTCAGGATGCAGAAAATAATGCAGCATACTACGGCGGTCAGCAATACATAGAAGCCGCCGTTCCAGCCCACCCGGTCCACCATGAAGCCGAAGAGGGTAGTCCCTAAGGAAGCGCCCAAAATATAGCTCATGAATCCGCGCAGACCAACCGCCGATCCAACGGCGAAGGGGGGCACGACCTCCAGCGTCTGCACGGAAGCGAGGAACTGTGGAATGTAAATCAGACACCCGATGATGGCCGCGAAGATGGTCGTGACCAGCAAGGAGCCGCTCTGCCAGTAGCCGATGATGCAGAAGAAAATCAACACCATGGCAATGATAGCCGGCGGCATGCGGTAGCCCTTGAAAAACCGGTCCGATACGTAGCCGACCAGGAGTGTGGAAGGGATGGCCGCCCATTCGAAAAACAGAAAGGCGACGCTCATCTCTGCTTTGGTGAAATTTTTCACGTTCAAAAGATAGATCGGCAGCCAACTGATAATACCGAAGCGCACCATGTATACGAACACATCGACGAATGAGACGAACCACGCGTTTTTATTGAACAAGACATAATTTTTGAAAATTTGCCAGACGGTCATATCTTCCGGCGGCTTGGAATCCGATTTGACGTTCATCGCCGGATCCGAGTCATCTTGAACCATTTCATTCAATGGCGGTAAGCCTTCATTGACCGGAGAGCCCTTCGTCAGTGCCAATACGATCATGGCGAACACGATGGCAACCGCCGCCGGCACTTGATAGCTTGCCGCTTGCCAGTGCTCCTGCCCAAGCATGGCGAAGCCGACGCCGACGACAGGGGCAACGATGCCGCCACCGATATTATGCGAGATGTTCCAGATGGCGCCGACGACGCCTCTCTGTCTGCGCGGGAACCAGTTCGCGATCGTGATGAAGCTGGGGCCGACTCCCATTCCTTGAAAGATGCCGTTCAATATGACGAGCCCGGCGAACATCCAGAATCCCGTTGAGAAGCCCAACATAATATTGACCAACGCGCACATGAGAAGGCCTAGCGCCATATACCTTTTCGGATCGGCTTTATCCGCAAGGCTGCTCATCAGGCCTTTACTGATTCCGTAGGCAATGAGCATGCAGCTGCTCAGCAGACCGATTTCCGTCGCGCTGAGGTGGAGGTCGTTTTGAAGATGAGGCGTCGATAAGGCAAAATTGTTGCGAACGATGTAATAGGCCATGTAGCCGAAGAAAACACCAAGCAAGGATTGGACCCGGAAGCGCTTATACGTTTTTTGAACTTGCTCGGGCGGAACCTTGGCAGCGCTTACTCTAGGCTTCAAAAAGGAAATCATGCGATCAACCTCGATTCTTAGCTGTTGATAATAAAATAGATAACGATAACGTTGGGCACGATGCTTTCAACGGTTTGGGGAACCGGTTTCATAAGCGTGCTGTCTATTGGCTGTCCACTGTCTTATCGCAACCCCCCTGTCTTCCTATTTGCTTTCCTCGCTTTTCATTATCGGGGTTAGGCAAGCTGCGATACTATCAGCAAAGTTCTGATTTTTTGTAGGAGTTATTGAGAGTGATGTCGGAAAAAATCCTACACCGTCCGGGATGAGTAGGCATAAACTCTTAAAATCCATTGGAAAGGGCATCGTTTATAGAGAGGGCATGCTTTTCATGCTATACTTGGGGATGCAAAAAAGCGCCTCCGAGATGGGCGATTTCGAGGGAGGGAGCCTACACGCATCATGAATAGAATGAGGATCAGGCTGCCAAGCGTGAGAAGGATGCTGCTTCTGATGCTGCTTGCCTCGATGTTACCGGGGTGCACGGCCGGGAGCTCCAGCTATGACATTGTGTTTGCCGAGACGGAAAATGCGCCGATCGATTCCCGAGACGATTCGCCTTTACCGGTTCGAGTGGCGATTTCCAGTGTGCTGTCACCGGCGGATACCATCAATTATTATCAAGCGATTGCCAATTATGTGGGAGATAAGCTGAACCGGCCCGCGATACTGATTCAGCGCAAGAGCTACAATGAAATCACCATGTTAATGATGAATGGCGGGGCGGATATTGCTCTGCTGTCGTCAGGGGCCTATCTGACCTATAAGCAAAAGCAAGCCGAGGGGCTTGAAGCGATTGCGATGCAGGAGCGAATGGGAGTGCCCTATTATTATGGTTATCTGGTTGTCAATCGCGATAGCGGGATGACCGATATTAACGATTTGAAGGGGAAAAGCATCGCCATTACCGACCCTGCCAGCTATTCCAGTTATTTTTTCATTAGTGAGCGGCTAGCGGAAATCGGGGAAACGCCGGAGCATTTTTTCGGACGCTATCTGTATACCTACAATCATGACAGCTCGCTCAAAGCCATCATTGACAGGGTCGTGGATGCCGCGGCGGTGAACAGCCTGGTCTATGAGCAGGCCAAGCGGAAAAATCCGGACTTGGCTGATTCCTTGCATATTATCGCCAAGTCGAAGCCGGCAGGCACCAGTCCCGTCGTCATCAGCAGCAGCTTGCCGGAGGAAGAGAAGCAGATGTTACAAGAAATTTTTCTGTCCATGCATGAGCAGGAAGCGATGAAGCCTGCACTGGATGGGCTGTTCATCGATCGCTTCGTTCCCTTCGATCCACGGCTCTATGAGACCGCTTACAGAGACAAGCCTTCGTCGCGAGGCTCCCGCCTATGAGATGGATGGGCAGGCTTCGGATTAACCAGAAAATATTCGGCACCATCTTCGCCGCCCTGATCTTTCTCGCCCTGGTCCTCGGCTCGATCATCTGGGACTCGCTGACGAGCATGATGGCGGAGGAACTGAAGAAGCGCGGCGCCAATATCGCGCACAATATTGCGGCTTTAAGCTCGGATTACATTTTAACGGATGATCAATTTTTGCTTCACTTGCTCATCTCCCAGGCACAGAAGACGAACGAAGATGTTCGCTACATCCTGGTCCTCAACAGCAATAACGGTCTGGTCGGGGACACGTTCTCCGGACAACTGCCGCGAGGCATCCGGACCGCGCATCTGTCCGATGGCTCGGATGGCCAGCAGGCTGCTACGCTGTTAACGGATGAAGGCCGTATTCATGATATCCTGGTCCCCATCGAGGGGGGAGATGTAGGATTCGTACGGGTTGGCATGGAGGAGACGCAGGCGAGGGCCTATATTTTTATGAAAATAGGGGAACTGATTATCGCGGCATTAGTGGTGTGCGCGGCCACGGCCGGCATTACGTATTATGTTACCCGCTTCATTACGAAGCCGATCAACAATCTCGTTGCCGTGGCGACCGGGATATCGGCCGGGAAGTTGTCTTTGCGGGCGCAGGTGACGAGCGATGATGAGGTAGGGAAGCTGGCACAGGCGTTCAATGAAATGGCAGATAACCTGATTGACTCCAACATTGAAGTCGAAAAGCTGCTGACCGAGCTGCAGCACAAGGATCGGCTGCGGGATACGCTGATTTTGAAGCTGCTGTCCGCGCAGGAGGATGAGAGAAAGAGAATCTCGCGCGAGCTGCATGATGAGACGAGCCAGGCGCTCACGTCGCTGATGGTGACGATGCGCGTGCTGGGCAATGAAGCGAAGGATGCCGAACAGCGGGAGCTGCTGTATGCCAGCCGCGATATGGCGGCCGGGATTTTGCGGGAGATCCGGGACTTGGCGGTAGAGCTAAGACCGCCGATTTTGGACGAGTTGGGTTTGATTCCCGCCATCAAGAAATATGCGCAAAAATTCCAAGAGAAGCACAAGATTGCGGTGCTGCTGTCCGTTCCCGAAGCGGATATCGCCATCGGCAGCCATATCGCGGTCGCCTTGTACCGGATTTTGCAGGAAAGCTTGACCAATGTCGTGAAGCATGCGGCGGCGACCCGGATTGAGATAAGGATGGACGTCTCCGATTCTCGCATTCAGTTGACGATTCAGGACAATGGTCACGGCATCGCTCCGGAAGATTTCACACGGGCGCGCGAGCAGCAGCGGATCGGACTATACGGCATGAAGGAAAGAGCCGAGCTGCTTGGCGGTTCCTTCCATGTGACAACGATGAGTGCCGGCGGGACCGAGCTTCGGGCGTCCATCCCGCTAGCGCTGGACAAAGGGGACAGTGATGGAAGAACAGACCATTCAGACCGTCAAGATCATGATCGTGGATGACCACGCGTTGCTCCGCGCAGGCTTGAAGCTGCTATTGCACAAAAAGCCATCCTTCCAGGTGGTGGGCGAAGCCGCCGACGGCGTGGAGGCCCTGCGGCTGTATGAGGAAGTCCAGCCGCATCTATTGCTGCTCGACATCAGCATGCCGCGCCTGGACGGCATCCAGGTGCTTGCCGAGATCAAGCAGCGTCATGAGCAGGCGAAAGTCATCGTCCTCACCATGCATGAAGATGAAGATTATATCACATCGATAATGCGGGCGGGAGCATCCGGTTATATTCCGAAGGCGGCAGTGGATGAAGAGCTGTACACAGCCATTGATTCGGTGATGAGCGGATATGTCTACCTGCGGCCGCAGGAAACGCGGATACTGCTGTCGTCGATGCTGAAAAAAACGCCGTATGATACGGAAGCCGGCGATCCTTACCGGCTGTTGAGCCCGCGGGAGATCGAAGTGCTCCGTTTTCTCGCCAGAGGCTATACGCTGGTGGAGACGGCCCGGGAGTTGATGGTCAGCATCAAGACGGTCGATACGCATAAGACGAGAATGATGAATAAGCTGAATGTAACGCGTCGAAGCCAGCTTGTCGAGTATGCCATGAAGCATCATCTTCTGCAGGGCGGACCGGATTCGTAGCGTTGTGAACAGGTTGAGGAAAATCACCTTGAAAGCCGATGGCTTGAAGGTGATTTTTTTGTGCCCGGCCTTGGGAGAGCAGGCCGTCAATCGATCTGCTGCACATTTCCCTATAAATTTTATTATTTTAATTTTGTCGGATTCGGTAGTTTTCCGTTGTTTTCCTATTAACCTGTTTGTTATCACCAATTTCATTCCGGCGCAAAGGGGGGAAAGCAATGATTCAATTCCATCAAATTAATAAACATTACGGCAAATTCCACGTGTTGAAGGATGTTAACTTGTCGATTAAGCAGGGGGAAGTGGTCGTCGTCATTGGACCGAGCGGCTCCGGGAAGAGCACGATGGTGCGCTGCATCAACCGCTTAGAAACGGTTACGGACGGCGAGCTGATCGTGGATGGTGTCCGGGTCAATGACAAGTCAACCGACATTAATCAATTGCGGCGGAATATCGGGATGGTGTTCCAGCATTTCAACCTGTACCCTCATAAGACCGTGCTGGAAAACATAACGCTCGCTCCGCTACAAGTAGCCGGCATGTCGAGGCAAGAAGCTGAGCAGGTGGCAATGCTGTACTTGGAGAAGGTGGGCATTGCCGATAAAGCGAAGGCTTACCCGTCACAGCTGTCGGGAGGCCAGCAGCAGCGCGTCGCGATCGCGCGGGGATTGGCGATGAAGCCGAAAATTATGCTGTTCGACGAGCCTACCTCGGCACTCGATCCGGAGACGATCGGGGAAGTGCTTGATGTCATGAGAACGCTGGCCGAGGAAGGAATGACGATGGTCGTCGTCACCCATGAGATGGGCTTTGCGAGAGAAGTGGCGGATCGCATCGTATTTATGGATCAAGGACGGATTATTGAAGAGGCCGAGCCGGCCGACTTTTTTACCAACCCGCGGGAGGAGAGGGCCAGAGTGTTCCTCAGCCGGATATTAAACCACTAAGGCTGCTTCTGATCACGAAGTTACCCAGGTAGCAACCCGGCATCGAATCGAAAAAAAAGGAGTGTTCTTAATGAAACGTTGGTTTAAAGTTATTGGGGCCGCCGTAGCCGCCGCATTAGTTGTAAGCGCTTTATCCGCATGCTCCCAGACATCCGCCGGAGGCGAAGGAACGATTGACCAGATTAAAAAGAGAGGCAAAGTCGTTGCCGGGGTGAAGTACGATCTGAATCTGTTCGGGCTGAAGGATCCGGGCACCGGGGAAGTGCAGGGTCTCGATATCGACATCGCGAAGCAGATCGCGAAAAAGGTGTTCGGCGACGAAAACGCAATCGAGATGATGGAGGTTACTTCCAAAACACGCATTCCGATGCTGAAGAACGGCGACATTGACTTCATTATCGCAACGATGACGATTACGGATGAGCGGAAAAAGGAAATCGATTTCTCGGACGTTTATTTTACGGCTGGCCAATCGCTGCTCGTTCCCGTTGAGAGCCCGATCAACTCCATCCAAGATCTGACCAAGGAATCGAAAGTGTTGACCGCGAAAGGATCGACATCCGCCAAAAACATTCGCGAATCGGCGCCGGATGCACAGATCCTTGAATTCGAGAACTATGCCGAGGCGTTTACGGCCTTGAAAGCGGGGCAAGGACACGCCCTGACGACCGACAATGCCTTGCTGTACGGAATGGCGCAGCAGGACAAGAACTTCCACGTCCTGGATGAGACCTTCACAGATGAGCCTTATGGCATCGGAATCCGGAAAGGCGATGAGGAGTTCGTCAAATTGGTCAATGACACCTTGAAGGAATTGAAGGACAGTGGCGAATACGACCGGATCTATGAGAAATGGATCGGCAAAAAACCGAACTAAACCAAAGGCATGAGGGGGGAGCAGGCGCTCGCCCCCTTTTTAGAAAACTGTGACCGAAGCTGACCCATCCTGGAAGGGGGAAACGATATTGATTCAATTTAGCGTCTTTACCGAGCATCTCGACCGCTACTTAATCGGATTGGGGGGGACCGTTGCAGTCAGCCTCATTTCACTGATCGCGAGCTTTATCCTCGGCGCCGTCATTGCCGTATTCCGCATTACCCCCATTAAGCCGCTGCAATGGTTCGGCACCGCGTATGTCGAGTTTCTTCGCAATATCCCGCTGATGCTGCTCGCCATTTTTGTTCTCGTTGGCTTGCCGCTGTTGACGGGCGTCCTTCTGGTGCCGTTTGCGGCCGGATTGACCGCCTTGACGGTATATACCTCCGCATTTATCGCGGAGGTGATTCGCGCCGGTATCCAGGCGGTTCCCGCCGGACAGATGGAAGCGGCACGTTCCTCCGGGCTGACCTATATTCAAGCGATGCGGCATGTCATCCTGCTGCAAGCGATTAAATTAGTCATTCCGCCGTTGGGCAATCAATTTTTGAACCTGGTAAAAAACTCTTCGATCTTGACCGTGCTGTCGGCCTCGGACTTGATGTACCAAGCCGATCTGATTAATTCCGACACCTTCGACACGTTCAGCACGTACATTTTTGCCGCGGCGTTTTACTTGCTTTTGACGATTCCGCTGAGCTTCGGCATTCGTTTCCTGGAACAGAAGTATCAGACCGGCAAAGGAGTTGAAGCCTAATGGACTTTCTCGGAGCGCTGTCCCCCGTCAATATTCAATTTCTGCTGCAGGGCTTTCTCATTACGATCGAGGTGGCTCTGATCTCGATTGCACTCAGCTTTGTCATCAGCGTCCTGGTCGGCACGGTCCGTTACGCCAAGGTGCCGGTGCTGGGCAAGTTATTCGCGGTCCTCGTCGAGATGATTCGCAACCTGCCGCTGCTGCTGATTATCTTTTTTACCTATTTCGCCCTGCCCCAGCTCGGCATTAAGCTTGATAAATTTACCGCCGCGGTCATTGCCCTTGTTATTTTCGAGTCCGCGATGATCTCGGAGATTGTGCGGGGCGGACTGAATTCCGTCGAGAAGGGCCTGATTGAAGCAGGGCGTTCTTCCGGCTTGACGCAGGTGCAGACGCTGAGGCATATCGTGCTTCCGATCGCGCTGCGCCGCATGGTGCCGCCCATGGTGAGCCAGTTCATCTCTCTGCTGAAGGACACGTCATTGGCGGTCGTCATTGCGCTGCCGGAGCTGATGAATCATGTCAATATCATTAACGGCCAGAATGTCAACTACGTCATTCCGACGTTCGTGTTCGCGGCGCTGCTGTACTTCATGGTCAATTACGTGCTGTCGATCGCTTCACTAAAGCTCGAAAGCAGACGCTCCTGAAAATGGATATTTTGCGAGACAAAATGGGCTCTTTTCCTGTACGATAAGAGGAAGAACGTTGAGGGCATCGGGAGGAAAGGGGCGATACAATCAGCGTGCGAGACCACAGGCTGCTTATTTGGAGCATCATTCTCTTATCTACGGGATTGCTGGGCGAAATGAAGATCACCCCGTTCGGCGGTGATTTTCGCTTCTCGCTCGGAATTATGGCCTATTTTTTCGGATTGCTATGGTTCTCCGTGCCTGTGCTTGCGACCGGCATCGCCGTGGGCGCCTTCGTCGTTGTCTTCCGCATCATGTTAGGGACGCTGCTGCATGGCATCCCGATAGACGAAGGATTTATGCAGCATATGCCCGTATTTTTTTATTATGTCACCTTCGCGGCGATGATCTTCCTGCTCAAATTGAAAACCAACGTAGAATATCATGTCAAAGTCGCCATATTCGGTGCGTTGGCGGATATCGTATCGAATGGGGCGGAATTGCTCGTTCGGTTCGCTGCCGGCACGCCGCCGAACATGACGGTTCACGAGACAATGCTGGTTATTCTCGTTGGCTTGCTGCGCAGCTTTTTTGCCGTAGGCCTATGCAATATGTTGGCGATTCGCCAAGTTCGGGCATTGGGAGAACAGAGGCAGAAGGAATTGGAGCGGTTAATGCTCATTAATTCGGATCTGTTCGAAGAGGCCATCTATCTTCGCAAGTCGATGTCCCATATTGAAGAAATTACGCGGGAAAGCTACCGGTTGTACCGCGCGCTCAAAACCGAATCTCACCCGGGTGCGGCACAGGCGCTTCATATCGCGGAGCATGTGCATGAGGTAAAAAAGGATTCGGAACGGATTTTATCCGGCTTATTCAAAATTATCCAGCAGGAACGGATGCTGTCCAAACGCATCTCGATTGCCGACCTATGCGCCATGGTGACGCGGGCCAATGCGAATTACGGCTTGCTGATCGGCAAAAGCGCAGACATCCAGGCCAAATGCGACATCAATCTGTCCACCACCGAAATTTATCCGCTTCTCTCCGTACTCAACAACATCGTATCGAATGCCGTAGAAGCGCTGCCACATCAAGGCCGCATCCGGGTGCACGTCGATCTCCGCGACCAATCGATCTTGTTCTCCGTCACGGACGACGGCCCGGGCATATCCGCCGATGAGCTCGATTTGATCTTTCATCCCGGATTCACGACCAAATTCGATGCTGAAGGGAACTCTTCCACGGGCATCGGACTGTCGCACGCCGCCGATATCGTGCGCTTGCTTGATGGAGACATCCGTGTCCGCAGCGCTCCCGGGAACACGCGCTTCGAGATCCGAATTCCTGTGGAGCGGCTGACTTGAAGAGGTTGATCGAAAGGGAGGCTGTCAATGTTGTTGAAATTTTATCTGGTTGAAGACGACCCTGCCATTCGCAAAATGTTGTCGCGCATCGTGAACGAGAGCGGCCTGGGAGAGGTCGTCGGCGAAGCGGGGGACGGATCTTATGCTTCCGCGTCCGCTGTCCGGGAGGCGGACATTGTCATCCTCGACCTGCTTATGCCGGGGCGCGACGGGATTGAGACCGTCAAAGCGCTGCGCGATGAAAAGTACAGCGGCAGATTCATTATGATCTCCCAGGTGGAGAATAAGGAGATGATCGGCGAAGCTTACCAGCAAGGCGTCGATACCTTTATCCAAAAGCCGATTAACCGTCTGGAGGTACTGGCCGTGCTGCGGCGCGTCTCTGATCATCTGCTGCTGGAGAAGTCGATGCAGACGATCCGCAATTCGCTTCGCACGCTGGAAAGGTCCGGGGCCGCGGATGCCGCGCCGGGCATTCCTCCCAACAAGGAAAAACCAATCGAACAACAGGCCCGGTCCTTGCTGCTGCAATTGGGGATTGCCGGTGAAGCGGGCGCTCCCGATCTGATTCGAACTATGACCTGGCTCAAGGAACAGGAGCAAGGGCATAGCATCCTGCCGGATCTGCCCCCGCTCAAGACCCTCTATGAACAGGTGGCACTCCGCAGCCGCAAGGAGGCTGGTTCCGATGCCCATCTGCAGAAGGACGTGCGCGCGATCGAGCAGCGTATCCGCCGCTTAACCTTGCAAGCGCTTACCAATTTGGCGTCGCTAGGCTTGAGCGATTACGGCAACCCGACCTTCGAATACTTTGCATCCCGTTTATTCGACTTTCAGGAAGTGCGACTGCGCATGCGGGAGCTGGAGGAACAGAACAAGTCATCCGCTTCCAAAATTAATCTGAGAAAATTTTTGTACGTATTTTATATCGAGTCCTCATCCCCCGGCCTGTGAACCAGCCCTCCTGCACAGCAAGACAGCTCCTTCCAAGGCATAAGCCCGGAAGGAGCTGCACCGCTTACTAGCGCTCCGGCAATTCCTCATCAGCAGGCTGGCAGCGCGCTACGCGCTCCAGCATCTCCTCGATGACGAGATGAGGCGATGTGTCTTGCAGCCATTGCTGACCGAACATTTGAATAATTTTAATTAACGGGAAATCATTCCAGAATCCGATGAACTCCTCGTTCAAGATGACGGCCTCTTCCACATGCCGGTTCATATCCGCCAGGTATTCCTCCAGCACCGCCCGCGAATGGGGATAGCGCAGCCAATCGCTGAGCAGGCTGAAGGTGTGAAATTCTACGGCTTGCTGCGTGCCGAAATCACAGTGCAGCCGGCAGCGAAGCCGGATATCACGGGAGGAGCTTCCCGCGAGGATATTGAAAAAGCCCATATCGGCTACCCAGCGCTGCTGCTTGGTGTTGTAATACGAAAAGTCCCGCCGGTCTAACGTAAAATGAACCATTTTCGTGTCTCCCGGCTCCAAGTCTACCTTCGCAAAAGCCTTCAATTCTTTGTCTGGACGCTGCCACAGGCATTCCTCGTCATTCACATACAACTGGATGATTTCCTTGCCGTGTCGCGTGCCTGTATTGCGAATGGCGCAGGTGACATGCACTTCGTCTCCCGCCTGAACCGCCTCAAGCGACACGTACTCGAATGTCGTATAGGACAAGCCGTGGCCGAACGGGAACTGAGGCTCCAACTGCTTCCGATCATAGTATCGGTATCCGGTGAACAGTCCTTCCCCATAATACAGCTTGCCGTTCTCGCCGCGCGGGTACAGATACGAAGGGGTGTCCGACAGCTTGACTGGGAATGTCTCTGACAGCTTGCCCGACGGATTAACGAGGCCGAACAGAATTTCGGCGATGGCTCGGCCTCCGCCTTGCCCGGACAGCCAGCCCTGAATCACGCAAGATACTTGATCAATCCAAGGGCGCATGACGAGGGCGGTACCGCTGCTAAGAACGACGATACAGTTCGGTTGGGCTTCGGCTACCGCTTGAATCAGCTTACTCTGATGGCACGGCAAGTCGATTGAGGCGATGTCGAGCCCTTCCGATTCAGAGGATTCAGGTTGTCCGGCAAAGATGATCGCTGCATCCGAACGTCTAGCCAATGCGACGCTCTCCTCGATCAAGCATTCGTCGATCGTATCGAGCGGGCTATCTTGAGCATAGCCTTCCGCATAGCGAAGCTCAAGGTGCTCTCCGGCGATGTCCTGCATCTCATCCCAAGGGATATCGACCTGCGTCGGTGTCACCTTGGCGCTTCCCGCCCCTTGGATTCTTGGCTGCTTCGCGAATCGGCCGATGACGGCGACGGATGACAGGCGCTCAGGCTGTAGCGGGAGCAGTCCCTTATCGTTTTTCAGCAGAACCATGCTCTCGGCGGCCGCACGGCGGGCCAGCTTATGCCGCTCTTCGGGAGATGGAAGCTCTACCGCCGGCTGCTCTCTCGTCCGGCGAACCAGCTCCAGAATTCTTCTTACGCAAATTTCCAATTGCCGCTCTTCTAATTCTCCAGATTGCACCGCCTCGACGATCGCCTTCGTATTGTAGTGGGCCGGACCCGGCATCTCCAGATCGAGACCAACTTTGATGCCCTTGATGCGATTGTCAACGGCGGTCCAGTCGGAGAGGACGACGCCGTCATATCCCCATTCTTCCCGCAGAATTCGCTTCAGCAAGAACTCGTTCTCACTGGTGTACTCGCCATTGAGCAGGTTGTAAGAGCACATGATCGTCCATGGATTCGCCTTTTTCACAATTCGTTCGAACGCGCTGAGATAGATTTCACGCAGCGTGCGCTCATCCACCTCCGAACTGGTGATCATCTTCTCGTACTCCTGATTATTGCATGCGAAGTGCTTGACGGATGCTGCCACGCCCTGGCTTTGCAGCCCGTCCACGAAGGCGGCGCCCAGTTCCCCTGTCAGGCATGGATCCTCCGAATAATATTCGAAGTTGCGCCCGCCGAGCGGAGTTCGCTTCATATTGATGCCCGGTCCGAGCAATATATCGACATCGAGCTCTCTTCCTTCCTTGCCAAGCGCGACCCCGAGTTCGCGCAGCAGCTCCACGTTCCACGATGAGCCGATCGCCGAACCTGTCGGGTAGCACGTAGCCGGCACATTGTCCCCGAAGATTCCGAGTTCTTCCATGCTGGCTGTTTTTCGGATTCCGTTCGTGCCGTCATACATGGCGATCGAAGGAATATTCAGGCGATCGACGCTTTTGGTCATCCACATGTTCAATCCCGCGCATAGCGACGCTTTTTCTTCCAGCGTCAATTGCGTCAGTATCATGTCCGTTTCAGTTACTGTTTTCATTGTCAGACCTCCTGTATCATGCTATCATATCTCTTTTTTCGATTGCGCTTGTTGTTCTTTTCTGTATTCCTGCATGTCATACGCTTTGAAGAAAGGGAACCAGACGGCGAACATGATAAGCAGGACCACTGCCAATAAGAGCAATCCGCCAAGTCCCGACACGATGTAAGTCGAGATGCCAAGCGGGGTATACCACATCTGGAACAGCTGGCTTGGAATGGCGGCAAGACCAAGATCTAGCGCGACATAGACGATAATCGGAACAATCAATCCGTTAATCCACATCGGGATCATCAAGATCGGATTGAACGCGATCGGGGCGCCATAGATGACCGGCTCATTGATATTGAACAGCGAAGGCACCAGCGTCGTCTTGCCGATGGCGCTCAGCCGCTTCGATTTGGCGAAGAGGAACCAGATGACCAGCGGCAGCGTGGCGCCCATGCCGCCTACGCCGACCCAACCGGAGAAGAAGGTCTCGAAGGTGTTGATATTCGTTGGCTCCATGCCCTGGGCGACAGCGGCGGCGTTGGCTTCAATGGCCGGCAGCCAGATGGCGAAAAATATCGGCATCAGCACCCACGGGCTGACTCCGAAGGAATACAGGAACACTCCGATGAAATTGAACAGCACGAACCCGAGCAAGCTCTGGCTAATCTGGTTCAGCGGTTCGAACACATTCAAGATCAAGACGAAGATGTCGAACTGCAGCGGATACGTCAGGACCCATCCGGCACCCAAGATCAAGGCAATCGGCACGAGAAAGTCGAACCAATCGACGATGAATTCCGGAAGACTCGTATCTTTTTTGAAAAAAGAGAACTTGTGAAACGCGCTGAAGACAACGGCGACAAGCACGCCGACGATGAGCGAGGTGAACATGCCGCTCGGGCCGAACCGCTCCAGGATGAAGCTGATCGTTCCGTCTTCCCCGAACGTCGGCTTCAGCAGCATCAGGTAGAAGGCTAGCCCGGTACAGCCCGCAATCAGTTTGATTTTATGGCGTTCTTTCTGCTCCATCACTTTATATGGGGTGAGAAAAGCGATGAATAGCCCCAGCAGGCCGAAGCTGAAGGTCGAGACCGGCGACAAATCCGGCATTCCCGGGATAAAATCGTTCAGGATCGACAGCAGTGTAATCAGAGAGCCGATAAACACCATCGGCAGAGCAATCATGATCGAGTCCTGGATCGAGGCAACCCATACATTTTTCGTGAATGTATCTAATTTGGGGGCAAAACGTTCATTCATCCACTTCATAAACCGATCCATAGGCCGTTCCTCCTTATGTTGATTCATTCGTGCACATCCTCAGTGTAGATGAAAATGAATGCGTTTTCTTGGCCTTTGTTGCCGACCCTGTGGTTGTTTTTTGTTCTTCTTGCCGCAGTGAATCGGAACGGGAAGCGGAGAACGCGCCCCGATACAGCAAAAAAACACCCTTTATGTCAAAAAGGGTGTCTGCATCTTCAATATTGGCGCTGCAAGGTAACAAGCTGCACGCCATGCGGAGGAATCACGAAGCGGCGATCGAAGGAGGAGACAGCTTCGAGGAACTCCACCGTGACGGCCGGCCCGGTTCTCCGCCGTAAATAATCGATCTCCTCCTCGCCCGGCGTGCCGGGAGCCCCCATGCGCGCCCACTCGTCGAACAGCGAGCCATGATCCCGGTCGAGCCGGTACGTTGTCGCCTTATAATCCCCTGATAGCCCGTCGAGATGAAGCGCGACTTCAAGATCCCCTTTTTCCTCAAATACCGTATATCTGTCCCGCTCCGTCAGCCCGGACCAATCTCCGCTCGCGAACAAAGGATCGACATGAACGTAATGGTACAGCAGAATCGAATAGTCTTCGCCCGATGTGGCAATGGCATACCCTTCGCCCTGGCGGAGCAGATTTCCTGTTAGCTTGGCGAGAAGCTCGAACGCGTAATAGGCGGGCTTCCTTAATCCATTGCGGTTGAATAAGCCGAAGCCGCCGTGCAAGATGGCGGGAACGGCCTGGCTCTCCTCGAACACGTCCGTGAACGACCAAAAGCCGAGCGAATGGAGACGCCCCTGGGACTGCAGCGCATGCCGCAAAATAAACGGGGCCATGAACATCGTGTCGTGAATATAATTCCGGTCGTAGAGCGAGAAGTTCCATTCCGTAACATGAAGTTCCGGCATTACGGGGAGCTGGGCGGCCTGCAGCTTGCCGCGGACTCGCTCGATCGTCCTGCCGTAAAAATCAGGCGGCATGATGGTAGTCAGCCGCTCTTCATACTTGGTGAACGGGTACTCGGAATAGACGTGGAACGAGAAGAAATCAAGCGGCGCTTGGGAGGTCTTGCAATAGTTGAAAAAGTCTTCCGTCCATGTGTCGTTCCATATCGATCCGTAACCAAGCGCCGGACCGCCCGTTCTTAGTTCGGAATCCACCGATTTGATCGCTTCGGCTGTAGCTTGGTAAAAACGAAAGTACTCCTCCCGGGTTCCCGCCCAGCAGATCCCCTCCAGGTCCGGCTCGTTCCATACTTCAAAATACCATTGCTTCACCTCCTCCAGCCCGTACCGGTTTACGCAATGGCGCACGAACTGGCGCACCAGCTCCGTCCATTTCTCCATGTCGCTAGGGGGCGAGATATTTCCCTTCCACCAAAAAATGGTCTCTCCAGAACGGCGCAGCAGCGAAGGCATAAAACTCAGCTCGACAAAAGGCCTTGTTCCGGCGCTTAACAGAAAGTCGTAAAGCTGATCCACGTAAGACCAGTTATAGACGGGCACGCCGTCTTCCGCCTCGTTATAGATCATCATCTCGTCGTTGAAAATCCCGTGAAAGCGAATGTAACGGAACTTCAGCCTGGACTGCATCTCCAGGAACTGTTCCTGCCAATCGGCGCGGAGTCCCTCGATCGCTCGCCCTGCCGTGGTGAGCATCCTCCAGTTGGGCTCGTAGGGATGAACCGGATCATCGGCGTGAATATCGATGGAGATGCTGTCGCTGGCCAGCGGGGAGCTGAGCGGCAGCTCATAGCCGCGCTCCAGATAAGCGTATAAGGAATCCATTGCCTGGATCGTGTCGATATCGTAATAAGCGCCATGGATTGCGCTCGTGTTCACATTCCAGCGGCTGCTTTTTTTGAGTGTGTCCCGCTCCTGCTTTTCCCGGTAGCCCGTCGGGGTCGTGCCGTACTTTTCCTTGAAATAGGTGTTGAAGGCTTTCACATTGGCGAAGCCGCATTCCGAAGCGATTTGGGTTACGTTTTTATTGGTGCCGGCGAGCAGCTCGACTGATTTCTCCAAGCGGACAAGCGTCAAGTATTTTTGGAACGGGATGCCGATCTTGTCTTTGAAAAAATGGGAAAAATAGTGCAGGCTTAAATGTTCTTGCCGCGCGATGTCCTGCAGCGTAATCTTTTTGCTGTAATGCTTATCAATATATTGAAGCACCCGGTTCAACCGTCTGAGCTCATAATCGTTGCCTGGTTCAGCGCCAGGTTCGCCATCGGGAAGCGCCTCGTGCGGAAAGGAACGCACCAGATGCCCGATCAGCATATGCAGCAGCCCTACAGCGCAAGAACGGTAGCCTGGCGGCTTTTTGTTCAACTCCCACGCCATTCGCGCCAAGTAATGACGAAGCTTGTCATGCGCAGGCTTGCCGTCGGCCCCGCGGTCAAGCGAGCTGCAATGAATATGCATGGGCCGCTCGAGCAGTTCCGGACTGAATTGCAGGGCCAACAATACATTGTCCTGGCCCGTCTTTTCAATTTTGTGCGCAGACAAGCTGTTGATGAACAGGAAATCGCCGGGATGATATTCATGATTGTGCTGGCCGACATAGATCCGCACGCTCCCCTGCAGGACGCAGATCATCTCCACCTCTTTGTGCCAATGGAATTGAATATGATCCACGCTGTTGACGAACATGCGGAACGGCATGTCATCCTGGTGTTCGATGAACTCGTACAAGTATTTCATGGAATTCCTCCTCGCAAGCGCGGCATCCGCCAGCTCCCAGCCTGATCCACCGGACGCGTGCGCCCATTGCTTGCTCTTTTAGCCCTTTCACTGTAGCACGCCATCCCGCTCCTGTCATTCCGGCTTGTTCTCGAAGTAGCGCCGGTCCTTCAAAAACAGCTTCCAGAACAAATAAAAGACCGGGACGAGCAGCAGGGCGCTGACGATGTAGCTGATGAGCAGCGAGCGGAAGATCGCAGGATTCGTGATGCTCGCTTCAATCGTCAGCTGCGGATAAATAATGTAAGGTAGATGGGCTCTCCCGTACGCGTAGCTGGCGAAGGCGTACTGCAAAATAACGAGCACGACGGCGGCTCGGGAATGCCCCTTCCATCCGTCTTGGCGCGGGGCGAACAGACACGCATAGCCAATGACGAAGGCGGCCGCGGACAGCGCGAAGCCGAGCCATTGCTCGCGGAAGCCCGCCACGATCCAGGCAGCCTCCGGCTGCACGGTAAGCGTGACGGCGAGCGCGGTCAGCAGGCTGAAGGGGCCGAAGATGACGGCCCAGCGCCGGTAGATGCGGTAGGTCGCGGCATCGCGCGCCTCGCGGGAGTAATCGGCCAGGAACAGAGCCGAGAAGAACAGCTCCGTCGCGTAGCCGAAGGCGAGATGGGCATACAGCGTCGGGCTGGCCAGTAGCTTCCCGAAGTCGAGCATCAGCCCGCCGTCCGGAGTCTCCATAATGAAGCCCCCGAGCGTCACGGGCAGCACCGAGACGAGCAGCCCCGGGATGAGCAGCCCGGTCACGCCCGAGATGATGCTGATCGTGCGTCCGTACCGATGGACGGAATATCCGTACACGAGGAAGGCGCTGCGCAGGGTGAGCAGCACGAGCACGAGACAGACGGGGACGAGCAGCACGGAAGCGAGCCCGAGCGTCGCCCCGGGGAAAAATCCGACGAGCGCGACGACGAACAGGACGAGGAACGTATTGGTGACCTTCCATGAAGGTGATAAATACCGATTGGCCAGCTCGGCGGCCCGGCCGTCCTCGCTGCGGCGGCCGTAGATCATCGACCAGAAGCCGGCCCCGAAATCGACGGAGCCGAGCAGGCTGTAGACGAACAGGAACACCCACAATATCGAAATGGCAATTGTAGCGTCGGTCATGTGAATGCCTCCTCCGTATGCGGACGGTCATGATCCGGCGTCGGCTCCTGCAGCTCCGCGGAGACGGGATGCCGCCGGAAGTAGAAGCGGAGCACGATTGCCGTCAGCACGAGCAGCAGCACATAGATGCCGACGAAGAGAAGGAACAACGAGCCCATATCGTCGCTCTGCAGTGCCGCTTCCGATGTGCGTTGGATGCGGTAGATGGTCCACGGCTGGCGCGCGGAGCAGCTGAAAATCCAGCCGATCTCGATGGACAGCAGCGACAGCGGTCCGGTAACGGCCAGCACATAGCGGAGCCAGCGCGGATACGGGCGCGGCGACTTGCGCGTGAACGCGCGCCACAGCACGACGACGAGCGCCAGCCCGAGCAGCCCGAAGCCGATGACGACCATCAGATTGAACAAGGTGTGGACGAAGAGCGGCGGCCAATCCTCGCGCGGAATCTCATTGAGCCCCTTCACCTCGGCATCGAACCGGTTCGAGGCGAGGAAGCTGAGCATGCCAGGGAATTCGATGCCGTACTTGATCGTTCGCGTCTCGGGATCGGGAATGCCGCCGAGGACGAGCGGCGCATGGGTCGTCGTCTCGAACAGCGCCTCAGCCGCAGCCAGCTTCTCCGGATTGTGGCGGTACATCGATTGGGCGGCGGCATGGCCGTTAATCGCGGTGGCGAGCGTCATGACGAGCCCGATGACGAGGCCAAGCATAAGTCCTTTGCGGTGATAGGCGGCTTCCCGCTCCGTCACATTGCGCTTGAGCAGGCGCCAGGCCGCGACCGTCACGACGAAGAAAGCACCGGTCATATAGGCCGTGCTCAGCACGTGCAGCGCCGAGGTCGCATACGAAGGATTGAAGAAGGCCGCCCACGGATCGACATCGGTAATCTGCCCGTCGACGATGCGGAAGCCGGCCGGCGTATTCATCCATGCCTGGGCGGCCGTGATCAGCGCGGCGGAGGCGCTGGCTCCGACCATGACGAAGAAGACGCTCAAGATGCGCATGCCATGGGTCAAGCGATCTGCCGCGTAGAAGTAGATGGCCATAAATAAGGCCTCGAAGAAAAAGGCCCAGATCTCAATCTGGAACGGAAGCGCGATGACTTGGCCGACGATTTCCATGAAGCCCGGCCACAAGAGAGCGAGCATGACACCGACGATGGTGCCTGAAGGAATGGCGACGCCGAGCAGGATGCCCAATGTTTTGGTCCAGCGCTTCGCCATGATCGCATAATCCGAATCCTTCTTGCGCCAGTACATAATCTCCGCGAAGACGATCATGAGCGACATTCCGACCCCCAGCGTCGCGAATATAATGTGGAAAGCCATCGACGTGCCGAACAGGGAGCGGGTCATCGTAACGGAATCCATACATACACACCTCTTCTGCTGTCATTTCCGCCTAGTGTGTGGAAAATAGGTGCTGGATATACATGATTACCCAATTCGCGGAAGCCGAAAAAGCCCGCTTGCGCGGCAGGGAAAATCCCAAGCGCAAGCGGGCCGTATCATCGAATGATTCGGATCAGGAGTCGAATTTGCATTCGTCCAGCGGAATCATTTTCGTCCGGTGCTTCCATTTATAACCGAGCCAGACGGAGAGGAAGATCGGAAGACCGATATAGGTCATCACTAATCCCTTCCAGTCGATGCCCTCCCCGGTGAAGGCCTGATAGTTCTGTCCGACAATGACGATCATACAGAGCGCGAAGGCGAACAGCGGGCCGAACGGGAAGAATCTCGCTTTATAAGGCAATTCCTTCAGATCGTGGCCTTGCTTCACGAAGGCCCGCCGGAAGCGGTAATGGCTGACCGCGATGCCGAGCCAAGCGATGAAGCCGCACATGCCGGAGGCGTTCAAGAGCCAGATATAGACGACGCCGTCGCCGAAGAAGGTCGCCAGGAAGGCGAGCATGCCGATAAGCGACGTGACGATGAGCGCGTTGATCGGTACGCCGCGCTTGTTCAGCTTGCTCAAGAACTTGGGCGCCTTGCCTTCCTTCGCAAGCACCCAGAGAACGCGCGTCGAGGCATACATGCCTGAGTTGCCGGCCGATAGCACGGAGGTCAGAATGACGGCATTCATAATCGCGGCTGCGAACGCGAATCCGGCCTTCTCGAAGACGAGCGTGAACGGGCTCGTGTTGATGCTGTCCACATCGCCAGCCAGCAAGCTCGGATGCGTGTACGGAATCAGCAGCGCGATAACGAAGATGGCGCACACGTAGAACAGCAGGATCCGCCAGAATACCTGCCGGATGGCGCGCGGCACGCTCTCGCGCGGGTTCTCGCTCTCGCCGGCGGCGACCCCGACGAGCTCGGTGCCCTGGAACGAGTACCCTGCTGCCATGAAGACGCCGAGCAGCGCGAAGAATCCGCCGTGGAACGGACCGTCTCCGATCCGGAAATTTTCGAAGCCGACGCGTTCGCTGCCCAGAATACCGAAGATCATGAGCACGCCGACGACGAGGAATATAATAACCGTTGCGATTTTAATGATAGCGAACCAATATTCGGACTCCCCGTAGCCTTTGACGGACAAAAAATTCAGTAAAAAGATGACGCTGAGGAAGAGCAGACTCCATAAAAATGAATTGCTGTCAGGGAACCAGTACTTGATGATGAGCGTAGCGGCCACCAGCTCCGAAGCGATCGTAATCGCCCAGTTGAACCAGAAATTCCAGCCCAGCGCGAACCCGAACGACGGATCGACGAAGCGCGTCGCATAGGTGCTGAACGATCCGGGATCCGGCATATAGGTTGCCAGCTCCCCGAGACTGGTCATCAGGAAATAGACCATGATGCCGACGGCAATATAGGCGGCGAGCGCGCCGCCCGGTCCCGCTTGGGCGATGGCTCCGCCGCTGGCCAGGAACAGCCCTGTGCCGATGGAGCCCCCAAGCGCGATCATCGTAATATGACGGGTCTTCAGGCTGCGGCGCAGCCCGGACTGCCGATTATCTTCTGTTGCCTTCATTGTTGAAAACCCTCGCTTCCTTGGTAATTGAACAGTGGTCGGAAGGAGCGGTGACATGACAAAAAACCGTTCGAGCGTATTACGTCCGACGGTTAGACCGTCCCCATCATACCCTTCCTTAAAAAAAGATAGCGCACCATACGGGGACGGGTAGTCCCGTATGACAGTGCTGCGCCTTTCGGCAACAGCCCCAGCCCGCGTGCTGGAAGATGCCCGCAGACTTCGGCGGTGGTTCCTTTCCCTCCGCATCCTCGGCGCTTCCCGCCTCCGCAGAGCTACTACTAACAACCGCAACCTCTACCTCATCTCGGATAGGATGAGGATTTGCATGATGTGCACAATGGCACGTTATATTCGTTAAGTATAAAGAATGCCCCGGGGGGAATCAATGACAAATGTTCCCGAAAGTTTGCATAATGTGACGGAAGCCATTCCGGAGTCCGCACACGTGACCATGTCCATGGCGTTATGATCGGAAGAAATTTTTTTCAAAAACAAATCGGAAAAAGAAAATAATTTACTATATAATCCGTACGGTGATATAGTAAGGATACCTTACAGAGTGGAGATATACATTAATTACGTGGAGATGCATGCAGATGAACCGAAATTCCACTGTATTTGAACAGGTCAAAGGAAAGCTGATCGTGTCTTGCCAGGCGCTGCCGGATGAACCGCTGCACAGCCCGTTCATCATGGGGAGAATGGCGTATGCTGCCTTCCTGGGCGGAGCGGCGGGAATCCGCGCGAACAGCGTCGAAGATATTCAGGAGATGAAGAAGCAGGTGAAGCTGCCGATCATCGGCATTATCAAGCAAGACTATGAAGGCTCGGATGTGTTCATTACGCCGACGGACCGGGAGGTCGGACTGCTTTATCGCGAAGGCGTTGATATTATCGCCATTGACGCGACGGATCGGGTGCGGCCGGACGGCACGACGATTGCCGAGCAGTTCCCGCAGTTAAAAGCGAAGTACCCGGATCAATTGTTTATGGCGGATTGCTCCACATACGAGGAGGCCATGACGGCGATCGAGCTGGGCTTCGACTGCATCGGCACGACGCTGAGCGGCTATACGGAAGCGACCCGGGGCAAGGCGCTGCCGGACTTCGAGCTGTTGGAGAAGCTTGTGGCCGCTTCCCCCGTCCCGGTCATCGCGGAAGGCGGCATCTCGGCGCCGGAGGAGCTGAAGCGGGCATTCGATCTTGGCGTGCACACAGCCGTCGTCGGCTCGGCAATTACGAGACCGATGGAGATTACGAAGCGCTTCGTGCAGGCCATTGAGCGGGGCTGAATAGCATCGTCTAGTCATGATGCTCTGATTGTTGTCTACACAGCGCATATAGAAGGGCAGGGCGTTCGTTATGAAAATTGTGGCGGCGGATATTGGCGGGACGACGACCAAGATCGGCCTGTGCGACGAGTCGGGGCGGATTGAGCGGTTCCAGGAGTACGATACCGAGAGCAAGCGCGGCGGCGAGCATGTCATCGGGAAGCTTATTGCTCACCTGGAGGAGTACAGCGGCTATGACGCGATTGCCGTCAGCACGGCGGGACAGGTTGATGCGGATGCGGGCGTGATCGTCTACGCCAATGAAAATATTCCGGGGTACACGGGGATGCGCATCGCGGATAGGCTGACGGAGCGGTTCGGCAAGCCGGTCCGGGTCGAGAATGATGTCAATGCGGCTGCATTGGGCGAGGGCCGCTTCGGCGCCGGCCGCTCCTATGCCGACTTCCTGTGTCTGACCTACGGCACAGGCATCGGCGGCGCGATCGTCTTGAATGGCGGCATTTACCGGGGAGCGAACGGCGTGGCCGCCGAGTTCGGCCATATGATGACGCATGCTTGGGCGGAACGCCGCGATCCGGAATTCAAGCCATATTACGAGCAATTCGCCTCAACGACGGCACTCGTCCATATGGCGCGGCAGGTTGATCCGGAATGTATCAACGGGCGGATATTATTTGATAAAATAGACAAGGGCAACGAGCCGCTGCGGCGTGTCGTTGACGACTGGATCACGGAAGTCGCGGCCGGGCTGGCGTCCATCGTCCATATCTTCAATCCTTCCGCCATCGTGGTCGGCGGCGGCGTCATGGAGCGGGACGAGCTGGTCCGTCAAGCGGAAGCGCGGACGAAGGAGTTCATTATGGCCAGCTTCGCCGGGGTTCGCATCGTCAAGGCTTCGCTCGGGAATAAGGCGGGGCTGTTGGGCGCCGCATCGCGTTTTTTGCCATAACTATTCACGAAGGGGGTGGATGCACTGCGTAATATAAGTATTCTGACCCGCATTCATTCCATGTATAATTCCTTCACGAACACCGAACGCAAAGTAGCGGATTATATATTGGAGCATACGAGAAGCGTCATCTATATGTCCATCACCGATCTGGCCGATGCCTGCGATGTCGGGGAATCGAGCATTTTCCGGTTCTGCAAGTCGCTTACTTTCAAAGGCTATCAGGAATTCAAGATCGCATTGGCGCACAGCATTACGGTGGAAAATGAAATCCCGCAGCTGACCGAGCAGATCGGGATGGACGACACGATCGGGCAGGTGGCATCCAAAGTATTGACCACGAATGTCAATGCGATCAACGAGACGTATGATCTTCTCAAGGCGGATGATATCGAGAAGGCGATCGACTATATGATTCAGGCGGAGCGCATTCATTTTTTTGGCGTGGGCACGTCCTTGATTACCGCACTGGAAGCGAAGAACAAATTTATGCGCATCACGAGAAAGACGGAATGCTCCATCGACTCCCATCTTCAGATGATGTCGGCCGCCCTCATGACCGAACGCGACGTGGCGATCATGTTCTCGTATTCGGGCTCGACCAAGGACACGATCGAGGTTGCGAAGAAGGCCAAGGAGAAGGGGGCCAAGATCATCTCGATCACCCGCTTCGTCAAATCCCCGTTGACGCTGCACTCGGATGTTACGCTCCTCTGCGGAGCGAATGAGGGCCCGCTCCAGGGTGGCTCCTTGTCCGCGAAGATCGCGCAGCTGTACTTGCTGGATGTGCTGTATGTCGAGTATTTCAAGCGCACGTACCAGGAATCGATCGACAACAAGGAGAGCACGGCGAACGCCGTCATTGAGAAGCTGCTATAGGGCAGGCAGGTTAAGGGGATAGCATCGGTGGGGGGCTGTCAGCCTTGAAAAGTGCTGCTGGCGTGTGTCCCATGGGCCCCTTCGCTTTCTTTCCCGTATCGATCGCTATTATGGATTTTGATGGCCTGCCTCAGCCGGAGAGCAGTCGCGGACTGCTCTCTTTTTTGCGCGCAGGTTGCGCGGGTAGCTTAGTCTGCAAAGCCTGCTTCGTCAGCTTAGTAGCTTAGCCTGTAAAGCTGCTTAACCTGGAAAGCCTGCTTAACCTGGAAAGCTTGCTTAACCTCGAAAGCTTGCTTGTCTGCACCAGTCCGCAAGGCCTACTTATTCCAAAGCCTTAACTTGCAAAACCAGCTTAGTCTGTAAAGCCTACTTCGTCAGCTTCGTCAGATTAGTTTGCAAACCAGCTTAACCTGCAAAACCTGCATAGTCTGCTTAACTTGAAAAATCAGCATAGAGCAGAATTGTTGCAAACCTGCGTCTGCAAAGACTGCAAAACCTAAAAAACCTGCTTATTCTATAAAACCCGCATACAGCAGAATTGCTGCAAAAGCTCCATTGAGCAGAATTATTTGCAAAACCTGCATGGAGCAGAATTACTGCAAAAGTGCAGCTTTTTCTCTTGATTTTGCGACTTTTTAGTAAAATTCCTGCTAGAATGCAGCTTTTCGCTCGTTTCACCTCCATTTCAAGCCGTGGCGCCACGAATTGCTGCACTTTAGCAGGATTTCTTTTTTCAGAAGAGGATGCGGTAAAGAATCCTGTATATTCGCAGGATTTTCGAGAGCTGTGCAGCGAGTCACGTGGAATACCTCTGCTTTTTTCTCGGGACAATGTCTTCCTAACGACATAATTGCGATTATAATAGAAGCAACATCACAGTACTACAATGGTGACAGTGTAAGGCAAGACATATACCGGCATAAATGGGGAGAGAAGCCGGATGATGAGGGGGAATCTGAATGTACCAAGGCTGGGGCAACCGCTCGGCGGTCCCAATTCGGGATGCGAAGGGGCAGCCGCGTGTCTCGGTGAAGGACGTGTCCTTCAAGCGGATCGGGGCCTTGTTCCGACCGTATCTGTTCCGGCTTTTCTGGATTGTTTTCCTGGCGCTCTCTGGCGCCATTATCGGCTTGCTGCCGCCGCTCGTCATGCAGCGCATTATCGACATCGCCATCCCGAACAAGGATGTGTCGCTGCTGCTGACCTGCGCCGCGTTGCTCGTCGGGCTGCCGATCGCAAGCGGGATGCTCAGCGTGCTGCAGAGCCATCTCAATACGCTCGTGACGCAGCATATTATGTCCGATCTGCGGCAGGGGCTGTTCCGCAACCTGCAGCGGCAGTCGGTCGGCTTCTTCACCGCCGCCCGCTCCGGCGAGGTCATCCAGCGGGTGACCGATGATGTGGCCGCGATTCAAAATGTCGTCACGAATGTCGCCGTCTCTTCGCTCACGCAGATCGTTATCATCTGCACGACAATTGGCATCCTGTTCACCCTTGACTGGAAGCTGGCGCTGATGGCGATCGTCATCCTGCCGTTGTCGATGATCCCGGTGCGCAAAGTATCGGGTTACCGCAAGCGGCTGCGCTCGGAGACCCAGAAGGTGCGGGCCGATATGTCCGCGCAATTGGGGGAAGTGTTCGGCGTCTCGGGCGCAATGCTGTCCCGCATCTTCGGGCGCGAAGCTGCGCTGCAAGCCCGGTTCGAGGAGCAGAACAACAAGGTAAAAGAGCTGGAAGTGAAGCTCAACCTGGCCGGACGCTGGTTCTTCATGTTCGTCTCGACGCTGGGGCCGCTCGGCACGGCGCTGATCTATATGTATGGCGGTTATCAGGTCATCTACGGCCCGATGACGATCGGCGCGATTGTCGCCTTCGCGGCCTATCTGTCCCGACTGTATCAGCCCTTCGGTACCTTGCTGAATCTGCACGTCGAGGTTGTTACCGCGATGGGGGTCTTCCATCGTATTTTCGAATATATGGATATGGAGCCGGAGGTGACGGACCGGACGAATGCGACCACGCTTGGCACGGTACAAGGCGCGGTGGAATTCTCAGATGTCACCTTCCGCTATGGAAGCGGAGGAGAGGTGCTGCGCGGCATCAGCTTCCATGCGGAGCCTGGGGAAGTGGTCGCTCTTGTCGGGCCGAGCGGCGCCGGCAAATCGACGCTGATCAACCTGATCGGCCGCCTGTATGACGCGACCGCAGGCACGGTTTTCATCGACGGCCATGATGTTCGGGACGTGACGCTGGAGTCGCTGCGCGCCCAGGTCGCGTACGTCACCCAGGAGTCGTTCATGTTCCACGCGACGGTGGCCGATAACCTGCGCATCGCCAAGGATAGCGCGACGCGGGCCGAGCTGGAGGAGGCTTGCCGCAAGGCTTATATTCACGATATGATTGCCGGCCTGCCCCAAGGCTATGATACCGTCGTCGGCGAGCGGGGGCATCGTCTCTCCGGCGGGGAACGGCAGCGGCTGGCGATCGCGCGGGCGATTCTCAAAAATCCGCGCATCCTGATTCTCGATGAGGCGACATCCCATCTGGACTCCGAGTCGGAGGCGTATGTGCAGGCAGCTCTGTCTGAGCTGATGCAGGGTCGGACGACCATCGTCATCGCCCACCGCTTGTCCACTGTCCTCTCCGCCGACCAAATCTTGGTCGTGGAAGAGGGCGAGATTGTGGAGCGGGGACGGCATGAAGCGCTGCTGAAGCTGGATGGGCGCTATGCCTCGCTGTACACGACGCAGTTCCACGCGACGCTGCATCCGGAAGAGGCGGCAATGGCTCCGTCGCCGGGACATTGAGCTGAATCAGAGGGGCTGTAGAGTCGGGAAATGAACCAAAAGACGGTATCCAGAACGGATACCGTCTTTTACTGCGGGCAGGCAGGCGTATCGTCCACGTGAAAGGGAGATACCCCGCCGTTCCGTTTTCCCTTTATTCCGTTGTCTGCTGAACCGCTGCAGCCCCGGTTCGTTGTCAGGACCGTTCGGCTTCGGATTGCTCGCGCAGGCGGGCCATCTGCTGCCAGACCGTGCCGACCGCTTCCTCGCCGGAGCGGATGCGTTCCAGCGCCATGCGCACCTGCAGCGCGACCTCGAACTCGCTGTCGTTCGCCGCTTCCTCCAGCGCCGGCACGGCCCGTTCGTCTCCCGCTTCGTAGAGGAAGCGGGCCGCGCGCCAGCGGACCAGCTTGTTCTTGTCCTTCAACGCTTCGATCATCGGCTCGATTGCCGCCGGATCGCCGATATCGGACAAGGTGTCCCCTGCTGTGCGGCGGACGCTGACCGAGGCATCGCGCAGCGCTTCGAACAGCAGCGGCAGGCATTCCGCCGTCTTGATCTCGCCCAGATAGACGACCGTCAGGCGCCGAATCTGGCTCTGCGGGTCGCGGAGCGTCTCCGTGAGCAGCGGCAGGCGGGCGGCCTCCGGCTCCATCCGATCCAGCGCCGCATAGCGCACGCGCCAATCGCTGTCCCTCAGGCGGGCGGCCAACTCTTCCTCTGTCAGCTCGCGGCGCTCTTCGATGAACGGCTCATCGCTCTTGGCTTTCTCGATCGCCTGGCGCACGAGCGAAGCGAGCCGCTCCTCCGGATACGCGGCCTCCAGCTCCTGCTCCACCTCGCGCGCGATATCCGCCAGCTCGCCGTAGCGGATGCCATAGTCGCTCAGCTTGCGCTCCTTGATCAAGGTAGCGCTGGCGACCTCGGTAACGGCCTTCACGAAGCGCTCGGACAGGCCGACGCGCTCCTCCCGGTTGTCCGCCTGCACCCGAATCTGCATCGGAATGCCGCGGAAATATTGAACATAGACCTGCGCCTCGCCGAAGGAGGTCCAGGCCGACC
The DNA here is from genome assembly GCF_003591545.1 of Paenibacillus thiaminolyticus. GTDB lineage: Bacteria > Bacillota > Bacilli > Paenibacillales > Paenibacillaceae > Paenibacillus_B > Paenibacillus_B thiaminolyticus_A. The sequence goes on along the minus strand of NZ_QYZD01000007.1, from coordinate 18,000 downwards.
ATTCCTCGCCCTGTGCGCTCTCTTCCTGCGGCTGTCCGAAAATATCGCGCACATCTGCCAGGATGCGGGCCCAATCGGCATTCGGATAGCGATCCAGCGCGATGAAGTCCGCGGTATGAAAGACGCTCTTCACGCCGTCGATATCGAGCAGCTGCCCGATGATCGGCGGCGCGGAGCGGCGGTTGTCTTCAGAGTAGGTTCGCCGTACGCCCGCCGGCAGCGTCTCATCCAGATGAAGCTTCATGGAATTCGGACTCGGCGTCGGTTCGATTGTGATCAATTGCATTGACGGCACCTCCTGTATCATTCTGGTATGTCTCCATTCTACATGAAGGCATAGGCGGGAACAATGCAGGTGCTCGGACAAGCATTTTGTGAGAACGGGAGGTTGGAACGGGCCGCTTTTAGTTAAAAATAGAGAAAGGTGCTCGGCGGCAGCGGCATGCCGCGACCGGCATGCCGCAACCGACATGCCGCAACCGACATGCCGCAAACGGCGTGCCGCCGTGGGCACTCGCTGCTTTTGCGGGGCGGGAATAGACGGCACTGCGGCGCGCGCATACGATAGAGGCAGACAGCGCCTGGCCGCGTGCGGCGCGCATGGAAGCGGGAGCGACGGACCCGGTTGGGGAACGCTGACCGGCAGCAAGGCCGTGGGGTGATTGGAGTTCGCCGGACCGATTTGTTATTCTAGTACGAGAATGAATTTTTCTTGCCCGGCCCCTTCCTTGCTGCTGCACGTTCGAACGGCAAGGCTTACGAATACTTGGTGTGCAAATGAGGTGGTGCGATGAAGCGCTATTACACGAATATGGACAATGTGTCGACAGAAAAAGCTTGGAAGCAATTCCGGCGTTGGCGCGCCGAACGCAAAGTGCGGCTGAAACAGAAGGATTATTCTTATATCGTTCCGCAAGTGAAGCCGGATCTAGCCAGACTGCATGATAATGATGGCGGCCTGTCCATCACCTGGATTGGACATTCCACCTTCCTGCTGCAAATGGGCGGCTTGAATATCGTCACGGATCCGGTATGGGCAGAGAGTATGGCGATGGAGAAGCGATTGTCTCCTCCCGGCATTCCGATTGATCAGATGCCGCCGGTTGATGTCATTCTCATCTCGCACTCCCATTATGATCATTTGCATATGGGCTCGCTTCGCAAGCTGGTAAGCCCGCGCACGCTGCTGGTCGTGCCGGGAGGGCTCAAGGCAAAGATGGTGCGCAAAGGCTTCCCGCAGACGGTCGAGCTGGAATGGTGGATGGAGCTCGTGATCGGCTCCGTGCGGGTGACCTTCGTGCCGGCCCAGCATTGGACGCGGCGGACGCTTTCCGATATGAACCGCTCCCACTGGGGCGGGTATGTGCTGGAACAGATGGATTTCGAAGCCGTGGAGACGGGAGAACGGCCGCCTGCGAAGGAGACGGTTTATTTTGCCGGGGACAGCGGATATTTCCGGGGCTTCCGGGAGATCGGCCGCCGCTTCGCTATCGATGTCGCGCTGATGCCGATCGGCGCCTACGAGCCGGAATGGTTCATGTCCCGTCAGCATGTGACGCCGGAGGAAGCGCTGCAGGCATTCGAGGATGTCGGCGCGAAGCTGATGATCCCGATGCACTACGGGGCCTTCAAGCTGGCGGATGACACGCCGAAGGAAGCGCTCGATCGGCTGGAAGCGGAGCGGCTGCGGCGGAGCCTTGATGAGTCACAAGTAAGGCTGCTGGCGCTCGGGGAGACGTGGCGCGGCGAGCAATAGAAGTGCACTTTATGCAAAAAAAGCCATTTGCCAAGGCGCTGCGCCTGAAGCAGATGGCTTTATTGATCTTGGGGCGGGCGCTGCCCGTCCAGCGAGCGGGAAGGCGAAGCCGCCCGCAGTACGAACGGCCCGCTCCGCGGACGGACGAGCCGCTCCCGCCTAGCGGCGCTTGGCCGGCTTCTTCGCGCCCTTCGCCTCCAGGCGCCGCAAGCGGGCTTCCTCGGCCCGGCGCATCCGGGCCTCTTCCCGCAGCAGCTTCCGGTAGCTGGCGAGACGGCCCGCTTCCAGCTCGCCGGAGGCGATCGCGGCGGTCACCGCGCAGCCCGGCTCCTGGCCGTGCGCGCAGTCGTGGAAGCGGCAGGCGGCCGCCAAGGCCTCGATGTCCTCGAAGGCCGAGGACAAGCCGTCATGGTCGGCGGAGGTCATGCCGACCTCGCGCATGCCGGGCGTGTCAATGAGCCACGCTCCGCCTTCGAGCGACAGCAGCTCGCGGTGCGTCGTCGTATGCCGCCCTTTGTTGTCGCTGGCGCGCACCTCCTGCGTCGCCATCCGTTCGCCGCCGGCCAAGGCATTGGCTAGCGTCGACTTGCCGACACCCGACGAGCCGACGAGCACTACCGTCGTGCCCGGGGCAAGCCGTGCGCGCAGCCGTTCCAGGCCGGCGCCGGTCAGCGCGGACACCGCGAACACGTCGGTGCCCGGTGCGGCGAGCTCGGCCTGCGCGATGAAGGCGTCCGCATCGTCGGCCGCATCGGCCTTCGTGAGCACGATGCATGGCACGGCGCCGCTATCCCAGGCAAGCGCGGCGTAGCGCTCCAGCCGGCGCGGCTCGAAGTCGAGTGTCATCGACGTGACGAGCAGCGCCACATCGGCGTTCGCCGCCACGACCTGCGCCTCCGGGCGGCTGCCGGCGACCTTACGCGCGAAGAGGCTGCGGCGCGGCAGCACGCCCGCGATCGTCGCGCGGCCTTCCGCCGGCCGCGGCGCGGCGGCAACCCAGTCGCCGACGGCCGGCCAATCGGCCGCCGCCGCCATCTGGTTGCGCGCCTGGCCGGACACGTCGGCGAGCCATTCGCTGCCGTCGGGGCCGGCGATGCGGTACAGATGCTTGTGCGCGAGCAAGACGCGCGCCGGTACCAGTCCGCCTGCATAGCGGCGCTGAGCGGCTTCGTTGAGCCCGTTCAACCAGTGGCTCCATGTCTCGGTCCAGCGGCTGTCCCAGCCGAGGCTGGCCAGCCCGGCCAGCGCATCGCTGCCCATGGCAGCTCCATTTATTTCATTTCGTTGTTGATTGTGGTCATTATGGATGTTGCAATAGCTATCGGTTTCGTTCAAGCCTGATATCTCCTTCGGTGCGGTCGATGCCGCATAAAATGAACTTGCATTGCAGTACCAACGATGCCCCATGCAGGGACAAACGACGTAGCGGCAGCAAGTTCGGGAGCACGGTATCAGGCGGGCCGACGCTTGGGGTTAGAGTTGAATCATGCCGAAGCGCCGGGCGCTTGCTCGTTCCTCCCGAACGTTATATACAGATGGATTCACCATATAACATCCCTCGCTTTCTTTCACAGATAGCTACATTATATAGGAAAAAAAGCAGCGGAAATAGTCCCCTGGCATATTTATCCGAACATCTCGGGAAGGGCGAGGGGTACGGGGGGACAATCTGTCAGATTCAGATAACAGGGGCGTCATTGCACAGGAAGCGGGCATAACCGGTCATAGTGTGCTATAATAGTCATTTGAATGATAAATCGCGTGTTAAAGGACGGGAATGCCATGATTAGTACAACCGGCGTTACGCTCCGATACGGCAAGCGGCCTTTGTTCGAGGATGTGAACATCAAGTTCACTCCAGGCAATTGCTACGGTCTTATCGGTGCGAACGGAGCAGGTAAATCGACATTTCTTAAAATATTATCCGGTGAAATTGAGCCTACCAACGGGGAGGTCCACATTACTCCGGGAGACCGTATGTCCGTATTGAAGCAGAACCATTATGAATACGATGAATTTGCGGTGCTGGAGACGGTTATTATGGGTCACCAGCGGCTGTACAGCATTATGAAGGAGAAAGACGCGCTCTATGCGAAGGCCGACTTCAGCGAAGAGGACGGCATGCGTGCTGGCGAGCTGGAAGGCGAATTCGCCGAGCTGAACGGCTGGGAAGCCGAAGCGGATGCGGCCGAGCTGCTTATCGGGCTGGGTATTCCGAAGAATCTCCACGACGACAAAATGTCGGAGCTGGACGGCAACCAGAAGGTCCGCGTCCTGCTGGCGCAGGCCCTGTTCGGACGCCCGAACATCCTGCTGCTTGACGAGCCGACGAACCATCTGGATCTCGAGTCGATCAACTGGCTGGAGCATTTCCTGATGGATTATGAAGGCACCGTCATCGTCGTATCCCACGATCGTCACTTCTTGAACAAGGTGTGCACGAATATCGCCGATATCGACTTCGGCAAGATTCAGCTGTATGCGGGGAACTACGATTTCTGGTATGAGTCGAGCCAGCTGGCGTTGAAGATGACGCGCGACCAGAACAAGAAGAAGGAAGAGAAGATCAAAGAGCTGCAGACGTTCATTCAGCGCTTCAGCGCGAACGCGTCCAAGTCGAAGCAGGCGACCGCCCGCAAAAAAATGCTCGACAAGATCACGCTCGACGACATCCGTCCGTCGAACCGGAAATATCCGTTCATCAACTTCAAGTCCGAACGGGAAGCAGGCAAGCAATTGCTCACGATCGAAGGCCTCACCAAGACGGTTGAGGGCGAGAAGGTGCTCGATAATATGCATCTCGTCGTGAACAAAGGCGACAAGATCGCGTTCGTCGGATCAAACGGCTTGGCGAAGACGACGCTGTTCCAGATTTTGATGGGCGAGCTGGAGCCGGATGCCGGCACATTCAGCTGGGGCGTGACGACGTCGCAGGCGTATTTCCCGAAAGATAACTCGGCTTACTTCGACGGGGTGGAAGACAATCTGGTCGATTGGCTGCGCCAATATTCGAAGGATCAGGACGAGACATTCCTGCGCGGCTTCCTGGGCCGCATGCTCTTCTCCGGGGAAGAGGCGTTGAAGAAGGCTAGCGTCTTGTCCGGGGGCGAGAAGGTACGCTGCATGCTCTCGAAAATGATGATGGCGGGCGCGAACGTGCTCATCCTCGACGAGCCGACGAACCACTTGGATCTGGAATCCATCACCGCGCTCAACAACGGTCTGATCGACTTCGACGGCACGATGCTGTTCACGTCGCATGACCATCAGTTCGTGCAGACGATCGCGAACCGCATCGTCGAGATTACGCCGAACGGCATCATCGACCGCGTGACGACGTTCGACGAGTACCTCGACAGCGACGAGATCAAGGGCTTGCGCGAGCAGATGTATCCGCAGGAGAGCAAGAAGTAAGCCTCCTCTGAAAAAGAAAGGCCCGGACGACCTGGGAACAGGCGGTCCGGGCTTATTTGTTGTTGTATTCTTCCCCTGCGAGCCCTCATCCGCCATGACCCGGGAACACATACTGGAACGCGTGCAGCAGCTTCTGGAACGCCCGCTTGCGGATATGGCCGTACGTGACCGCGCTGATCGGCGGATCGAAGGCGAAGCTGTACACGTTCGTGTCCGTGACGCGCGCCCCCTTCATATAGCGCTCGCGAATGAGGAGCTGCTCGTCCGGCTCCAGCTGGTCGACGAGCGATTCGATCACTTCGCAGAAGGCGAGACATTCGTTCGCCTTGTCCGCATTATGCACGGCGATACTGCCCGTCGGATCGCCGACCCGGTTCGTCGCGCCGTGCTCCTTCGCTTCATATTTCATCGTGACCGCCGCTTCCCGCACCGCATACCGCATTACTTTACACATCCGGTATTTCGCGAAAGTCTCCTCCATGAACCGCTTGGCCGCCTTCGGATCGAAGGAATCGAACGAAGGGATAGTGAATTGCCGGTCTTCCATATAGATTGTCCTCCTCCATAATCTGTTGCGATATATCCTTGTCTTATGAAAATGAGCCTGCCGATTCTGTGCCTCCCGCCGACAGATTCATGAATAGATGAGAATATACTCATTATACCACAAAACGAGAACAAATGTTCGTTAATATATTTAAAATAACGTTTTATAAATACTGTTGCTATTCTATAAAAATACGATAAAACAAACGTATGTTCCCTGTATTATAATGCTATTGTGGACGAGTTGAGCAGAAGGGACACGCATTCGGCGGACGACAGGTGCGGGCAAAGAGGCCAGAGGCACCGAATTTTCCCTTGTTCTGCTCCTCGCTCCGCAACAATGCCGGCACTGCTGCCGGTTTTTTTATTGCCGATGAGAGGGGGGAGAGACGGCTTGATTGTGTATCGCGATTATTTCGAGCAATGGCTGCAGCCGCTGGCAGAGTCCGCGGGACTTCCGCTCGAACCGCTGCCGCTGCAGGCGTCCGGGGAAGGACCGGCGCCAGACGGGGCCAGGCTGCTGTATCGCGTGTCCGTGCCCTATGCGGATCGTTCGCAGCGGCACCGGGATATGACCGGGCCGTTGACCAGGCTGGTCGAGATGGAATGGCAGCTGGTCTGGTGTTCGCCCGATCCGTGGACGGCGATGGAGCAATGCCGCCAAGCGATCGGCTGGCTCTGGACCGAAGGCGTAGACAAGCTGGAAGGCCTGTCGGCCGCGCTGGTTCATGTCAGCGACGCGCAATGGGTGGCGGAACCGGTTCACGGACTGGAGATTCGCGTCCGGTTGCGCATGCGGGACTCGTTCGCCCGGACAAGTCCCGGCGATATTGAGAAGGTTCATATGACATTGAAGGAGATGAAGGAATAATGACGATCCAGGATGTTCAAGTGACGATTGATTTGCAAAAACCGACAGGACGGTTGTCCTTCGGCATGCCGCTCATTCTCGGCAAGAAGGCGGGAGGATCGGCTTATAAGGAGTACGGCGATCTGAAGGCCGTTCAGGCGGACTTCGCCGAATCGGCGGCAGAGTACAAGATGGCTGCGGCTCTGTTCGGCCAAGGGGACCGCTCTCCGGCCCGCATCGCGATTGCGGCATGCGATGAGCAGGAAGACGCGGTGGAGCGCCTCCGTTCCGTCATGGATATGGGCTGGTACTATCTTCTCTCCCCTGATAACAGCGAAGCGACGGTTACGGTGCTGGCGCAGGAGCTGGAGAAGGAGGATTATCGCCTGTTCGTGACGCGGGTGTCCGACAAGACGAAGCTGCATGCGTTGAAAGCCGCCGGATTCAACCGCACGGTCGCGTTCTATCATACCGATGCCAGCGCCTACCCGGATGCCGCGCTCGTCGGCTCGGTCGGCTCCGCGGATGTCGGTTCCGTGACCTGGAAATTCAAGACCTGCACCGGGATCGCTCCGTTGAAGCTGACAGCCGGGGAATTGATCGAGATTCATGACGGCCGCGCGATTACGTATGTGAACAAGCAGGGTGAAGCCCGCACGTCCGAAGGCAAGACGCTGTCCGGCGAATATATCGATGTCATTATGGCGCGCGACTATGTTCGTGCTCGCATGGAAATGCAGATTCAGCATCTGCTCAATCAATCGTGCAAAATTCCATATACGGATGCCGGCATCGCGCAAATCGAGAGCACGGTGATCAATGTGCTGCTGGAGTCGTCCCGCATGGGCATCATTGCCGCGGATGACAGCGGCGAGCCGCTGTTCGGCACCTCCTTCCTGCTTCGCAACCTGGTCGATCCGGGCGATCGCGCGAACCGCGAATACCGCGGCGGATCGTTCTGGTTCGAGATTGCCGGAGCGGTGCATCAGGTGAAGGTGAACGGCGTCATCCGTTTCTAAGATATCACTTTTAATCACGAAGTATCTCTGGAGCATAATTCGGCATCGAATCTTGCATTCGCTCTTGAAGAGCTTATGCTTCCGAAGTATGTTTCCTGCGGAAACATTTCAGCTCATGTAGTCTCGCCTACACTGCGCTGCTCCTTACAAGTTTTGCAAAGCAAAACTCGCTTCGGAAGTATTCGCTTCGAGTTCTTGCAACCTTCTCGGTGCTGAAAAGTGACTTTCTAAACACAATTCAATTTAAGGAAGGTGCACATTCATGAGTATCGGCATTTATGATGCGAAGCAAGTGTCCGTCGTCATTAACGGCGAGTATATTACGGGATTCGGCGAGAATACCTTCGTCTCCTGCGAAAAGGACGAGGAGCAGAGCGTGGCTCATGTCGGCGCGCGCGGCGAGGTGGCGATCGCGCACAAAAATAATCCGCTCGGCACGATTAAGCTGACGCTGATGTCGACTTCGCCGCAGATTGCCCTGCTGCATCGTCTGGCACGCGAGAAAAAGCTGTTCTCGATCTGGGTGAAATCCAATAACGAGCCGGGCGAAACGATCGGGGGCACGCAGGCGATCGTGAAAAAGCTGCCGGCTGCCGCTTACGGCTCGGAGCTGGAGGATCGTGAATTTGAGATTCAAGTGTTGGATTATACGCATCGGGTGAACTAATTTCCATATTGGGATTCGGAAAGGGTGAATGAAGTGAGCAAGCAACAGACGGTAACGATCGAGCAAGAGGAATATGTGCTGCAGCATCCGGGCGCCCGCGCCCTAATGCGGCTCTATGATGTGGCGCTCAAATCAGACGGGGGATGGAAGCTGGAGCCGTCGATGGATTTTTTCCTCCAGCATGTCATAGTGTCTCCGCGCCTGAGCTGGGAAGCGCTTGAAGAGAAGACGGACATCATGACGCCGCTCTGGCTCGAATGCGCGCGCTTCCTGGGCATGGTGGATACGCCCTTGGAATCCGAATCATCCGACGTATAGACATTCCATCTCCCGCAATCCGCTCCGGCAATTGTTCTGGCGTGTCGTCCTGAACAGCCGGGGCGGCATTACGTATGCGGAAGCGAGCGGCATGAGCATCGAGGAATTATGCGAGGCTGCCGCAGCTATGGAATGGATGTACGGGACAGGAGGGGGGCAAGTCAATGGATGATCGGATCACCAAAAATGTGCACCGCGAGCTTCGCACGATGAACGGCAATCTGGCTGAGATTGGCTCCGTGTTCCGGATTATGACGGATAGCATGCAGGAGCAGATCGCGGAGATGAAGCGAGCCGCCAGACCGAAGCGGGGCGGACCCGCCCTGGCGACCGGCGGCATCGCGTCGGACGTGAAGTCGATCGCGAATATGATGCGAAGACAGGCCTCGATCCGCTCAGGAGGGCCGAACCTCGCGAATGCGGCCCAGCCGAATGAGCTGGCGCTCTCGGTCGGGCAGCAGTTGTCGGCTTCATTGGCGGCGCTTCAAAGAACGCTGGCCGCGAATAAGGGCCAGGCGAAAGCACCGGATCAGCCGGAGAAGAAGCCAGGGAATGAGGAGAAAACATACTGGCAAAAAGCGCTTGAATTCGCGAAAACCGCCCAAGACTATGTCTACGCCGCGAGTGACAGCATCAAAAAAGTAAAAGAAGTCATCGATAATGCGAAGTACGTGAAAAAGCTGTTCACCGGGGAATCCGGCGGCAGCCAATGCAAATGCTGCTGCTGCCAGGGTGGAGGAGGCATCTCGTCCGGCCTCGCGGGGGGAGGACGGAACAAGAAGAAAAAGCCGGGCCGGGGCAAACCTCTCAAGCTGAAGAAAGGGGCTCCAGGCCGAAGCGGGGGCGAAGGAGCGCAGCGGCAGAAGGAGCTTGGCAAAGCCGTTGCGCCGTCCAAGGACGGGACCGCCGCGCCGCCGGGTAAAAGCGGTACAGCCGTGCCGCCGGCCAAAGGCGCTCCGGCCGCTTCGCCGGCCAAAAGCGGTCCAGCCACTCCGCCGACAGCAGGCGGAACGGCCTCCCCGTCGGCAACCGCCGCTTCGCCCGCTTCGGCTCCGCAAGGCAAGAGTGCATCGGCGTCCACGCCGTTTGCGCGCGCGCGACGGAAAGTAACGAGCCCCAAGCCCAAGCGGGGACTTTTAAAAAAGGTCGGGACCTGGGGCGCAGTGGCCGCCATGGCGGGCGACTTCGCCTTGAATATGTTCGGCCGCAAGAAGGAAGAGAAAGAGGAAGAGGAAGGCGGCGAATATGCGATTACGGCCGCCCAGACGACGGCAGAGACCGTGCAATCGGTTCAAGCCGCCACCGGGACGATGGCGGAGATCGCCACTTCGACATCAACCGCATCGGATGTCGGCAAGGCCGCGTCCGCCGCCAAGAAGACGGGCTGGTTCGGCAAGCTGCTGAAAGGCGCCCGCACCGTGAGCAAGGCGACGAGGTTTCTGCGCTTTACGCCGGCCGGATTTTTGGGCGGGCTTGCTTTGGATGCCGGGTTGTGGGCGGCAGAGAAGTTTTTGCTTCCAAAAGAGGAGGAACAGCCCGCCGCCGCGCCTGACGCGAAGAAGCTGAGCGTGCAAAGCCGGCTCCCCTCTCCTGCGGTTGCCGCGGGAACGTACCGGCCCATGGCAGATGCTCCGTTGGCGTCTGCTCCGCCTTCCCCACTGCCGGAGCCTGTCCATTCCGGAAGCAGGGGCAGCTTCGGTCCGCCACTTCCTGCCGGGAACCGGAGCGGCCTCGATGTCACCGCGAACAGCAACGTGGTCATGAATCTGAATGTGAACGGCTATATCGATATGCGGATGATCGAGGAGATTAAGCGGATTGCGCGGGAGCAATTCGACGCGTCGTTCCGTTCGTTCGAGCGGAGCATCGCGAGCAAGCTGCCGTCGCCGAAGCCAATGCCGAAGCCGGTCGTTGCGGAAGGAGGCATGATGTCCTATTAATACGCGAAAAAGCAAGTTAGGCGGAGTCGATCTGTTCGTGATTTCCGAGGAGCCGGAATATTCGGTGCAGGTAAGCAGCCATAACATCGAGAAGGGCGGCATGGTCACGGACCATGTACAGAGGGAGACCGTGAGCCTGCATTTGGAAGGCTTGCTGATCGGGCCGCAGGCTTCGAACTACCGGCATCGGCTCGTCACCGCGATGAATGAAGGGAAGCTGCTGCAGTATAGCGGCCGCAATATGCTGCTTAATTGCGTTATTACGAGTCTGCGGACGACGCATGACAACTCAATCGCGAACGGCATGTCGTTCGCGATGACCTTGAAGCAGGTCAATCTTGTCAAGATTGCGTATGATAAGTTGCCGCCCAAGCGAAAAGCAGCCGTCAAGCCGAAGAGCCGCTCCGGCAAGCGGAATACGGCTTACCGGCCGAAGCCGGATGTTCATGTTGTGCGCCACGGCCAATCTATCAAAGATATCGCGGCCTACCACCAAGTCAGCGAAGCGGGGATTCGGGCCGGGATGAAGCTCTCCGGCATGCCGGGCATCGCGCAGGCGGGCATGATCGTAGCGCTTCAGGCTGCGAAGTCGTCGCAGCCCAAGCAGGTTAAGGGCGAGCCGATCCAGATGTATCAGGTTCAGCCCGGTGATAGTTGGGAATCGATCGCCAAGCATTTTGGAATCAGTAAATCACAATTGGAAGCCTTCAATGTCCAAAGGGTCAACATCTATATGAGTCCAGCGCCAGGAACGGTCATTCGCGTCAAATGATGCGAGCCCATTGACATAGCCCGCCCCGCTTGACTGGGGGCGGCCGGAAAGGGGGAGAAGCATGGCAATTATCCGGATCGACAAAGATCTGATTCCCTATTCCTTCGATATGGACCTGGGGGAACGAACATACACGTTCGAAGTGCGCTACAATGCGGCGCATGATTATTTTACGGTGGATCTGTCCGAAGGGGATAAGCCGCTGGCGCTCGGCGTGAAGCTCGTGTGGGGGATGCCCTTGTTCGAGAGCATGGAGACACGCGAGTTCCCGCTGGAGGTCATCGTGCCTTATGGCGACAATCCGGGAGAGTTGATTACTTGGGACACGCTGGGGCAGTCTGTGCACCTTCATTTGGGGGATGACGATGGAATACTTATATAAGCGCGGCTGCGAGATTTTGATCGGCGGATACCGCTTCACCTACGGGGACTTGACGATGCAGGTCATCGCTGACTTCGACGACGACAAGGAGCCGAGCGAATCGACGGTGGAGATCTACAATTTGTCCAAGCATACGCTGGCGAATATTCGGACCGGCATGCGCGTCATCGTGAACGCGGGGTACGGCAAAGACCTCGGCACGGTGCTGCAGGGTCGCATCGTGGAGGTGCGGACGAAGCGGGAACAGACCGAGCGGATCACGACGATTCAAGTGAAGGATGACGTGGCGGTATCTATCTATGAGATGGCGCATACGTACCGCCCAGGAACGAAGGCGAGCGAGATCATTCACGATCTGCTGACGCGGGCGCAGATTCCGCATGGACCGGTAGATTTGGAATCGGATCATGCCTATATGAAGGGCTTTATCATGAAGGGCGATCCGGTGGACGCGATTCGCCGCGCGGCTTCCGCCTGCAAGACCGGCGTATATACGCGGCAGGGGAAGCTTTATTTCCAGGCCCAGAGCAAAGGGGGCGGCGCAGGCTCCATCGTCAGGCTGTCGCCGAAGAGCGGCATGATCGGCAGTCCGCAGTCCTATGAGGAGAACAAGGAGGCCGGGGTCCGGGCGACATCGCTCCTGAACTACCGGCTGCATGCGGGCGCGCAGATCCGGCTTGTCAGCGAAGAGTTCGAAGGTGTGTACAAGGTGAAGCGGGGCAAGCATACGGTGTCGGCGGAACAATTTTTGACAGAGGTGGATTTGGTCAAAATCTAGGCGGTTGTCATTTTGATGAAATTGCAGTTGGAGAAGGAGGTGGCGCGCATTGGGAACGAATCGGGCGGTCGGCGCCCTGGAGGCCTGGATCGATCATAAGATGTCCGGGACGGCGGGCGCGCAGATCGGTACGGTCGTCAGCCTGGCGTCGGGGACGGCGGATGTGGAGCTGGACGGGGAAGCCGGCCTCATTCGTTATCAGCTTCCGCTGGTGGAGCAGGCTCCGGACATCGTGATCGAGCAGGGGAGCCGCGTCCTCGTCGTGTTCACCGAGGCAGGCCAGAACGGCGGCGTCATTGTCGGAAAGGTGGCGGGATCATGAGAACATGGGCACTCCATGAAGGAGATATTCGGGTAACCGATGGAGATATCGCCTGGATCGACGGGCGCGAGGAACTGGCGCAAGCGGTTCGCATTCGGCTGAGCACCCGCTTGGGAGAATATTTTTTGGCGCCGGATATGGGGCTTGATCATGAGCGGCTTGTCGGCAAGCAGGTAAGCGAAGACAGCATTCGCGAGGCGATTATGCGCTGCATCGCGGATGAACCGCGTGTGCAATCGGTGGAAGAGGTCGTCGTGGAGTGGGATGCGCATTCACGCGCCGTGCAGGCGCATGTCTGGATGACGAGCGCGGACGGAGAGGAGGTTGAGCTTGTCTATGCTGACAGAAGCGGGACTGAAGCGTAAGACGTATCACGAGATTTATGAGGAAATGGTGGCCGGCGTGAGCAAACGGCTGGGCCAGGATATCAATATGTCGGAGACGTCGCCCCTCGGCATGATGATGCAGGTGTTCGCCTGGCATTTGGCGGAGCTATGGGAGGATGTCGAGCAGGTGTACCACGAGTCGTACATTCAATATGCGACAGGCGTCCAATTGGATGCCCTGGCCGTGTTCTACGGTCTGCGGCGGAAGCTGGAGCAGGCCGCGCACGGTCGCGTTCAGGTGACCGGAACCCCGAATTATACGGTGCAGCCTGGGCTGCAGGTTGGTACCAAGTCGGGGGTCTGGTTCACCACGGACGAGGCTTGCGTACTGGATGGGAGCGGCACGGGCGAGGTCACGGTGACAGCGATTGTGCCGGGCAGCAGCGGCAACGTTCCGGCGGGCTCGGTCACGGAGCTGCTTACATCGGTGAAGGAGATTGCGGCGATTACGAATCAGGATAGCATGACCGACGGACGCGAGCGGGAAAATGACACGGAGTTCCGCGATCGGCTGCGGGCGGCCCGGGATGGCAGCCAAGCCGCCACGGTGGACGCGATCGTATCGGCTCTGCTGCAGCTTCCGGAGGTAAAGTCGGCGGCCGTACGCGTCAACGATACGATGGAGACGAACGCGGAAGGCGTTCCGCCGAAGTCGATCCGCGCCTATGTGCATGGCGGGCAGTCGGAGCAGATTGCACGGACCCTTTTCGAGAAAAAGGCAGCCGGCATCGGCACCGACGGTGCGGAGACCGTCAAGGTGCGGGATGTGAGCGGGAACGAGCATGAGGTCCGCTTCAGCCGCATGAAGCTGCTGGATGCGCATGTGGAAGCTGTCGTCAAGGCGGGGTCGTCGTTCCCGGCACGCGGCGAGGACGATATTATCACCGCGATCGCGCAGTATATCGGCGGCGTCGGCGCGGATCGGCAGGATTATACCGGCCTGCCGCAAGGCTCGCGCATCGTGTATAGCCGACTGGTGGCGGCGATTCAGAACGTGGACGGCGTCGAAGAAGTGAGCGAATTGAAGGTGAAGCTGGGCACGGGTGACTGGGTCAGCGGCAACGTGGATATTCCGCTCTACGAGGTAGCCCGCGTGGCGCCGGAGCGGATTAAGGTGGCGGTAAGCGATGATTAATCTGCATGACGTGATGGCGCTGCTGCCGGATGTGATCGACAAGGAAGACAGCCGCTTCGCCCAGCTTGTGAGCGTCTGGCTCGAACAGATGAACGAGATTCGGGCCACGGTGGAGCGCATCTCGGCCTGGAAGAGCATCGATCAGGCGGAAGGGGCCGCGCTGGACGACATCGGCGGTAATCTGGGCCAACCCCGCGGGCAGGCGACCGATGAGATCTACCGCATTCTGCTGCGCTCGAAGCTGGCTCGCATGAATGCGAGCGGGGATATCGATTCCATCATCGGCGTGTTGGCCTTGGCCCTCAATGCCGATCCGTCCGTCCTGGCGATTCGGGAAAAGCAGAACGACGCCCATGATCCCGAGCCTGCGGCGATTCAGGTTGTCAAGGTTCCTTACGAGCAGTTGAACCGCGTCGGCATGAGCCCGGCGCAGTTCGTCCGCCTCGTGCAAAGCGTCACCTCTGCCGGCGTTAGCGTGGCGCAGGTGGATCTGTCGGGGACGTTCGAGTTGTCGTCCGTGGTGGACAATCCGGAGCAGAGCGAGCACGGGCTGGCCGATGAAGCGATGACCGTCGGCGGCACGCTCGGGGATGTTTATACGCCGGGACATGATTATCCGATTCCGGTGTAAGAGAGTTGCAGCATATCCTATTAGTTTTTTCTTGAAGAAGTAGATTCCCGAAATGTTCTGAAACTTTTTCAATATATTCAATGTGGGAGGGAGCCATATGGCATTTCAAAAGCCGCTTCCGGAGTGGAAGCAGCCCGGCATCCGTCCGCCGGAGTCCAAAATCAAAGAAGGCTACCAGGTTCTCGACAAGCCTCCAGCCGCTTGGCTGAACTGGCAAATGAACACAACCTATGAAGCCTTGCAGGAATTGCAGGAGAAGGCGGCGGAGAAGGAGGACGTATCGCAGGCGCTGGGCGAGGCGAAGGCGTATACGGACGAGAAGGTCGCCCATATCGACCTGACTAAAATCTCGCCGGAGTCCATCGGGGCCGCCAAGAAGGCCGACCTGGACGCACACGCGGCCGACGCGGTGAAGCATATTACGGTGGTGGAACGGACAGCGTGGAACCAAGCTGAAACGAATGCGAAGTCATATATTGATGCCAAACCGTGGCAACGCCATAAGGTATCTGGTGATGATGGTGCAGCAATTGATATCACGAATCGTGATTTGAACAGCATTGTACACACTGGTTTCTATAAGGGTACGAATCTAGGGAATGCCCCTGTGCTCCTGCATGGTTGGGGTTACGTTGAGGTCATTACCCATGCTCCCGGCTCCTGGGTACTGCAAAAGGTTTACGATTTACATGCGGATCGTTTCTATATGCGCAGGCTGACAGACAGCGGCTGGACAGCATGGACGCAAGACCTTTTTCAATCTGGCGTTGACGCGAAAACTCGTATCGCGGGTGCCATCAACGCCAAGGGAGTGCCGGCATCCGCGAATGATACGTTTGGGCAGTTAGCTGCAAAGATCGATAAAATTTATACTGGTTTTCCTGTCACGAGAATAAATATCACATCATCTTACCACAAGAGAAGTTTTTGGGATTATGATAGTCGCAGTCGCGGTCAAGGCATGTATTTTGTGGTGGTGACAGGTCTCGGATTTCGAGCTAAACGCATCACGATTCAAACACCGACAAGTTCTGCTCCTTGGGCTATATATGATGAGAAGTGGCCTAACAGGGTAAGAGTCACGAATTTTCGTTTTGGAGAGTACGACTATGATATGCAGGTTGTACTAGCAGACACCTTGCCTGATTTTAGCCAAAATTCATATGGGTGGTTGGAAGGTACAATTACGCCTGATGGTTTTTTAATGCCTATTGGTACCGATGAGGCAGGATGGGGGAAAGAGTTGTATGTAGTCGCAATTGGTTAGGAGGGGGAAAATGGAAGTAGGACGTTGACTTTATTTTGATATTGCAACTGGCACTGTCATAGTTGATACTGGAGAGCGCTCGGGCAATGTTATCGAATCATCTGTCGAATATGATATGACAGTATACAAAGCCCTGTCTGAGCGTAACCGAGAGACTTTTGGCGTACTCCAGCTCGAATACGGCCAATACGCTGAGGACTTCGCAACCTGCTCCGGATATCGAGTCAATCCGACCACGAAGCAACTGGAATTTAGCTACCCAGATCCAGATAATCCAGAGCCGGAACTGCCAGCATATCGGCCGCCGCTATCTGAACAGTTGGAGCAAACCAAAGCTAGAGTAGCGGATCTTGAACTGACTATTGCCGAATTGGTCTCATCAAAATAGTAGGAGAGGTTTTCGATGTTGAAAGATTTCCAAATCCGTGTTCTTGCTCGGGCATGTGTTACTCGGTATGACCTGGGCGAAGGGGATATTGGCACTGTCGTTTCAAGTTATCATCTGGCTGCTCCCGATTCCGAGAGAGTCATAGCCTATGTATATAGTCAACGGCCGGATATTAGGCCGCAAGCTTAAGCGCCGAACAGGCGCTTTTTTTCACGCCCTCGGACACCCTCCGGGGGCTATTTTACGCAAAGGAGGGACTAGATATGGAAAGACTGGACGTGCTTTTGAAGTCGGCCTTTGCGGCGGCTGGCGGGACGGCGGCGTTTTTCTTCGGCGGCTGGCCGGCGCTGCTGCAAGTGCTGCTTATCATCGTCGCGATTGATTACGTGACGGGCGTGATGGCGGCCGGGGCCGAAGGGCGGCTGCGCAGCAGCATCGGGCTGATGGGCATTGCGCGCAAGGTGTTTATTTTTTTCGTCGTGGCGGTGGCGCACCAGGTGGATAGCGTGCTGGGAGACCAGCATTTGCTGCGCGACGCGACGATTTTTTTCTATTTGGCCAATGAGCTGCTGTCGATCATTGAGAATGGCGGCCGCCTGGGCGTGCCGCTGCCGCCGATCATTAAGCAGGCGGTCGAGGTACTGCGCGGCAAGGGCGAAATTCGCGACAAGCAGCAGTAAGCGCGGTTCCCTGCGGCCAAGGCCAACGGAGGCCGGCACATAAACGGAGCGTTCAAAGGGCCGGTTTTGCGCTGGAAAGGGGCTGACGCTGGGCCTTTTGAAGGATTTCCACAGGGGAGGAATGACGAAGTGACTCCGCAGACGACTCTTATGGAACGTGTTCGCAAGGAATTGTATCGCAGGGCCTGGAGGCTGCAATACCGGGCGAAGGCGGCCCGCAGCCGCGAGATCCCATGGAGGGCGGAATCCTTCGCCGCTCCCGATTTCACGACGCAAGCCGACAACCGCTTGCTCGTCCGGCAATTGCTGCAGGAGCTGCCCCGCGACAAGGGGCGGGTTATCCTGTATCGCCTGTATGTCGAGGATGAGACGGAGGTACAGGTCGCGCGGAAGCTGAATCTGACCCAGCAGGCGGTGAGCAAATGGAAACGCAAATCCCTTCACCGGTTATGTCAGAAGCTGAGTTCGCCGAATGGATGAAGCAGGCCCGGCAGCATGATAAGGACGCCCTTTTGCGCTTGATTCGCTATTTCGAACCCGATATTCAATATATGTGCCGCTTCATGCGCATGCCGAAGGAGGATGCGGAGCAGAGCCTTCGCCTGGAGCTGATTGATCTGTTGAAGCATGCCGAGGTATAGCATAGGCGAGGAACCATTTGTATGATCGCTGCCGCTGCCTGGAAGGTTGCGGCTTTTTACGGCGAAATGAACCCTACGGGAAAGCAGAACAGATTTATCATAACGAGC
>NZ_QYZD01000079.1:2394-3005 GCF_003591545.1 Paenibacillus thiaminolyticus | reverse complement strand
ACTTTTTAAACTACCTTGCTAGGTTAAGCTAGTAAGAGCACACGGAGGATGCCTAGGCGCCAGGAGCCGACGAAGGACGTGGCGAACGACGAAATTGCCTCGGGGAGCTGTAAGCAAGCATCGATCCGGGGATGTCCGAATGGGGAAACCCGGCTGCTGTAATAGGCAGTCACTCACACCTGAATACATAGGGTGTGAAGAGGCATACGAGGGGAACTGAAACATCTAAGTACCCTCAGGAAGAGAAAACAATAGTGATTCCGTCAGTAGCGGCGAGCGAACGCGGAAAAGCCTAAACCGGAGAGCTTGCTCTCCGGGGTTGTGGGACGTCTCACATGGAGTCAGAAAGGTGTTTATTAGACGAAGAGGTCTGGAAAGGCCCGCCAAAGAAGGTAACAGCCCTGTACTCGAAAGTAAATGCCCTCCGAGACGGATCCCGAGTACCGCGGGACACGTGAAACCCCGTGGGAATCCGGCAGGACCATCTGCTAAGGCTAAATACTCCCTGGCGACCGATAGTGAAGCAGTACCGTGAGGGAAAGGTGAAAAGCACCCCGGAAGGGGAGTGAAATAGAACCTGAAACCGTGTGCTTACAAGAAGTCAGAGCCCT
>NZ_QYZD01000079.1:0-2384 GCF_003591545.1 Paenibacillus thiaminolyticus | reverse complement strand
GGGTGATGGCGTGCCTTTTGTAGAATGAACCGGCGAGTTACGTTTACGTGCAAGGTTAAGGTGAAAAGCCGTAGCCGCAGCGAAAGCGAGTCTGAATAGGGCGAATAAGTACGTAGGCGTAGACCCGAAACCGTGTGATCTACCCCTGTCCAGGGTGAAGGTGCGGTAACACGCACTGGAGGCCCGAACCCACGAATGTTGAAAAATTCGGGGATGAGGTGGGGGTAGCGGAGAAATTCCAATCGAACTCGGAGATAGCTGGTTCTCCCCGAAATAGCTTTAGGGCTAGCCTCGGAGGAAGAGTCGTGGAGGTAGAGCACTGATTGGGTGCGGGGCCCGCCAAGGGTTACCAAGCTCAGTCAAACTCCGAATGCCATGGACTTATTATCCGGGAGTCAGACAATGGGTGCTAAGGTCCGTTGTCAAGAGGGAAACAGCCCAGACCATCAGCTAAGGCCCCTAAGTGTACGTTAAGTGGGAAAGGATGTGGAGTTGCCCAGACAACCAGGATGTTGGCTTAGAAGCAGCCATCATTTAAAGAGTGCGTAATAGCTCACTGGTCGAGTGACTCTGCGCCGAAAATGTAACGGGGCTAAACGTACCGCCGAAGCTATGGATTGATGCTTTGCATCAGTGGTAGGGGAGCGTTGTGTACCGGGTTGAAGGTAGACCGGAAGGACTGCTGGACTGTACACAAGTGAGAATGCCGGTATGAGTAACGAAAAGACATGTGAGAATCATGTCCGCCGAAAGCCTAAGGGTTCCTGGGGAAGGCTCGTCCGCCCAGGGTAAGTCGGGACCTAAGGCGAGGCCGAAAGGCGTAGTCGAAGGACAACAGGTTGAAATTCCTGTACCACCGTAGCCGTTATGAGCAATGGGGGGACGCAGAAGGATAGGGACGCGAGCTGATGGATGCTCGTCCAAGCAGTGAGGCTGGTCAGTAGGCAAATCCGCTGACCGTAAGGCTGGGCTGTGACGGGGAGGGAAAATTACAGTACCGAAGGTCTTGATTTCATGCTGCCAAGAAAAGCCTCTAGCCAGGTAAAGGTGCCCGTACCGCAAACCGACACAGGTAGGCGAGAAGAGAATTCTAAGGCGCGCGGAAGAACTCTCGTTAAGGAACTCGGCAAAATGACCCCGTAACTTTGGGAGAAGGGGTGCCCCGGTAGGGTTAATAGCCCGAGGGGGCCGCAGTGAATAGGCCCGAGCGACTGTTTAGCAAAAACACAGGTCTGTGCGAAGCCGTAAGGCGAAGTATACGGGCTGACGCCTGCCCGGTGCTGGAAGGTTAAGGGGAGTGGTTAGCCGCAAGGCGAAGCTATGAACCGAAGCCCCAGTAAACGGCGGCCGTAACTATAACGGTCCTAAGGTAGCGAAATTCCTTGTCAGGTAAATTCTGACCCGCACGAATGGCGTAACGACTTGGGCGCTGTCTCAACGAGAGATCCGGTGAAATTTTAATACCTGTGAAGATGCAGGTTACCCGCGACAAGACGGAAAGACCCCATGGAGCTTTACTGCAGCTTGATATTGGACTTTGGTACGGTCTGTACAGGATAGGTGGGAGCCTTAGAAGCCGGAGCGCCAGCTTCGGTGGAGGCGCCGTTGGGATACCACCCTGATCGTATCGGAGTTCTAACCTGGGACCGTGGAACCGGTTCGGGGACAGTGTCAGGCGGGCAGTTTGACTGGGGCGGTCGCCTCCTAAAGAGTAACGGAGGCGCCCCAAGGTTCCCTCAGAATGGTTGGAAATCATTCGAAGAGTGCAAAGGCAGAAGGGAGCTTGACTGCGAGACCTACAAGTCGAGCAGGGACGAAAGTCGGGCTTAGTGATCCGGTGGTACCGCATGGAAGGGCCATCGCTCAACGGATAAAAGCTACCCTGGGGATAACAGGCTTATCTCCCCCAAGAGTCCACATCGACGGGGAGGTTTGGCACCTCGATGTCGGCTCATCGCATCCTGGGGCTGAAGTAGGTCCCAAGGGTTGGGCTGTTCGCCCATTAAAGCGGTACGCGAGCTGGGTTCAGAACGTCGTGAGACAGTTCGGTCCCTATCTGTCGCGGGCGTAGGAAATTTGAGAGGAGCTGTCCTTAGTACGAGAGGACCGGGATGGACGTACCGCTGGTGTACCAGTTGTCTCGCCAGAGGCATAGCTGGGTAGCCAAGTACGGAAGGGATAAGCGCTGAAAGCATCTAAGCGTGAAGCCCCCCTCAAGATGAGATTTCCCACATTGGTAAGACCCCTTGAAGACGACGAGGTAGATAGGTTGGAGGTGGAAGTGCAGCAATGCATGGAGCTGACCAATACTAATCGGTCGAGGGCTTATCCTAACTAAGATGATTCGCAAGACGAACTTTCGCATTCAGTTTTTAAGGTACAAT
>NZ_QYZD01000078.1:0-5154 GCF_003591545.1 Paenibacillus thiaminolyticus | reverse complement strand
TACCTAAGGAACGCATGGAGGCGATGCTCCGGGATTCCGGGATGCAAGTAATGCTGACGGATTCGGCGCAGCTTGGGATGGTGACAGGTCTGCATGAGACATCGCTGCGGAATGTACTGTGCCTGGATGATGCGTTGACGGAAGAGCTTGTCGGGCGGACGGAGCAAGTCGAGCAGGCAGGAGAGAATGAAGGCATCAAGATAAGCCTCGGTGGGGAAAGGATTTCGTTCTCCTTCGCCAAGGAACTAGCCGAGTACTCATCTGCACCCGTTGGGGTAGAAATAAAACCAACCGGCAGCGCATATGTCATCTACACCTCCGGAACGACCGGCACGCCGAAAGGGGTCGTCGTGGAGCACCGGAACGTGGTGAATTTCATCTCGGGAATGATTCGTGAGCTTCCGTTCGGGGCGCATGATTCGATGCTGTGCATCACGACGGTGTCCTTCGACATCTTTGCCGCAGAGAGCTGGGTACCGCTGAGCTGCGGCATGCAGGTCGTCCTCGCAAGCGAGGAAGCGCAGCAGGATGCGGCCGTGCTGGCGGAACTGCTCGCTCAGCACCCGGTGCAGATGATGCAAATGACGCCATCGCGTCTCATGCTGCTGCTCGGCGATGCACGGAGCGCGGCGCAGATACGGAGCATCAAGACGCTGCTGGTCGGCGGGGAAGCCTTCCCTTCCACCTTGTATGAGCAGCTAAGGGAACATACGGATGCGGCGGTGTACAACATGTACGGGCCGACGGAAACGACCGTGTGGTCCACGTTCGACCGCTTAGAAGGGGAGGAACGAATCAGCATCGGACGTCCGATGGCGAACACGCAGGCGTATGTGCTGAACGAGGCGCTGCAGCCGCAGCCGATCGGCGTGGCAGGAGAGCTGTGCATCGGCGGTGCGGGAGTCGCCCGCGGATATTGGGCGCGTCCGGAGTTGACGGGCGAGAAATTTGTGGACAGCCCGTTTGTTTCCGGGGAACGATTGTATCGAACCGGCGATTTGGCACGCTGGCTGCCTGACGGCCGGCTGGAGCATCTGGGACGGATCGATCATCAAGTGAAGATCCGGGGTTACCGGATTGAATTGGGCGAAATCGAAGCCAGGCTGCTGCGCATTCCGGGCGTAAGCGAAGCCGTCGTAACTGTGGTAGAAGCGAAAGAGACTAAAGAGAATGCGCAAGAATTGTGCGCTTATGTAACGGGCGGGCATCCGCTTGAGGCAGCCAAGCTGCGCGCCGCCTTGGCCGAATCGCTGCCGTCATACATGATCCCGTCGCATTTCGTGCAGCTGGAGGAGCTTCCGCTGACGCCGAACGGCAAGGTGGATCGCCGGGCACTGCCGAAGCCGGCGGGAAGCGCGGGAAGCGGAGCGGCAGCGGAATATACAGCGCCGCGAACCGATGTTGAGGAGAAGCTGGCGCAGTTGTGGCAGGAGGTGCTGGGCGTTGAGCGCGTAGGCATTCACGACAACTTCTTCGAGCTTGGCGGACATTCCTTGAAGGCGATGACGCTCGTATCGAAGATTCACCAGGCGCTGGAAATAGAGCTGCCGCTAAGACAGCTGTTCCTCTCGCCGACGGTCGAAGGGCTGGCGGCTGCACTGAATGCTGCGGACGGCAGCACGGTGTATCAAGCGTTGGCCCCGGCAGGCGAACGGACGCATTATCCGCTATCCTCGGCCCAAAAACGGCTGTATGTTCTGCAGCAGTTAGAGGGAGCCGAACTAAGCTACAACATGCCGGTGGCGCTGCGGCTTGAAGGAGAACTGGATCAGACACGGCTGGAAGCGGCGCTGCAGGCGCTTATCGCCCGCCATGAATCGCTGCGCACTTCGTTTGCCATCGTGGATGGCGAGCCGGTGCAGCGGGTTCAGGACGAGTGGGCCTTCTCTGTCTCCTATGAGGAGGCTGAGGAAGAGGAGGTCGAGGGGCGCATCCGGGCATTCCTCCGTCCGTTTGGCCTAGGCGAGGCGCCGCTGCTGCGTGCAACCGTCGTTCGCTTCGAAGAAACGAGTCACATGCTGCTGTTCGATATGCACCATATTATTTCAGACGGCACGTCGATCAGCATTTTGGTAGACGAATTTACGAGACTGTACGCGGGTGAAGCGTTAGAGCCGTTGAAGCTTCAGTACAAAGATTATGCGGTCTGGCAGCAGGAGCACTACGCCGATAGCCAAGCGTACGAGCAGTTGGAAACGTACTGGGTGGAACAGTTCGCCGGCGGCGAATTGCCGGTGCTGAGCCTGCCGGCCGATCATCCGCGTCCGGCCGTACGCAGCTTCGAGGGCGGCCGGGTGGACGTTGAGCTGGATGATGATCTTGCGTCTGCCGTGCACGAGCTGGCCCGCACGAGCGGAGCAACGGTGTACATGGTCCTGCTTGCCGCCTACAGCATGCTGCTGGCGCGCCTTGGCGGACAAGAAGAAGTCATTGTCGGTTCGCCGGTAGCGGGACGGCCGCATGCAGATGTGGAAGGCATGCTGGGTATGTTCGTGAACACCTTGGCACTGCGGACGCACCCGTCCGGAGAGAAGAGCTTCGCGACCTATCTGCAGGAAGTGAAGCAGGCATCGCTCGATGCCTTCGAGCATGGGGACTATCCGTTCGAGGAACTGGTGGAACGGGTAGTTCGGCAGCGTGACACGAGCCGCAATCCGCTCTTCGATGCGATGCTCGTGCTGCAAAACATGGATCAGGCAGAGCTTGAGCTCCCTGGGCTTCAGCTCACTTCGTATCCGTTCGAATCCAATGTGGCCAAGTTCGATCTGACGCTGTCGGTGAGCGGACAAGAGAACGGCCTGCGCTGCTCGTGGGAATACGCCGCCATGTTGTTCGAGCGATCCACGATCGAACGATGGGCCGGTCACTTTGCGGAGCTTCTGCGCCAGATTACCTCGAACCCGCAAGCGACACTGGGAAGCGTCAGCTTCCTGACGGCTGCGGAACAGGAACAATTGTTGACACAGTTCCATGAGCTGAGACAGTTCCATGAGCTGAGACAGTTCTGTGAGTTGGGGCAGTTCAATGGAACAGCCGTCGAGCTGCCGCGGGGCATGGACATGACGCTGCACGCGATGTTCGAGGAGCAGGCGGCAAAAACGCCGGAGAAGTTGGCCGTTGCATGTGGCGAAGATGCCCTGACGTACCGGGAACTGAACGAACGTGCGAACCGGCTGGCCCGAGTCGTGCGCCGTTATGGGGCAGGGCCCGAAAGCCTTGTTGCCGTGCAGCTCGAACGCTCCGTGAATATGGCTATCGCGCTGCTTGCCGTGTTGAAGGCCGGTGCAGCCTATCTGCCGATATCGCCGCAGGATCCGGCCGATCGCGTGCGGTTCCTGCTGGAGAACAGCGGCGCAACTCTGCTGCTGTCCGGAACGGAACAGGAGGCGGCTTCTTGTCCGATGCTGGGCTTGGATGATGGACGAATCGAGTTGGAATCGCCGGAAAACCTGGAAAGGTCTGCGAATCCAAACAATTTAGCGTATGTAATCTATACCTCTGGAACTTCCGGTCAGCCGAAAGGCGTCATGATGGAGCATGGAAGCATCGTTCATACGCTTCGGTGGAAGGCAGAAACCTACGACTTCGACGGAGGCCGGGTGCTGCATGCCAGCCCGTTCGTGTTCGACGCGTCCATCACGCACTTTTTTGGTCCCCTCGTTGCTGGGGCGACCGTCGTGATGCTGCATGATGAAGACTTAAGCGATCCGGCAGCCATTATCAGGACGCTTGCCGAGCAAAAGATTACCCATGCGCAATTCACAACCGGTCTGCTCGCGGCACTGCTCGACATGATCGAGCCGGAACAGCTGGCCACTGTACAGAGCGTGGTCACCGGCGGGGAGAAGATCAGCGCGGCGTTGATTGAAAAGATGCTTGTATATAACCACATTGAGTTTGTCAGTGAGTATGGGCCGACTGAAAACAGCGTCGTGACAGCCGCCTTGCTGGTCAGCGATCCACGGCAGTCTCATATGCTCGGCAGAGCGATTGGCCAGACGAAAATGTATGTGCTGGATGCGAATGGACAACTGCAGCCGATCGGCGTACCGGGCGAGCTGTGCATCAGCGGGCCGGGATTGGCCCGCGGATACCTCAATCAGCCGGAGCTGACGGCGGAGCGGTTCGCTGCCAGTCCGTTTGCGCCCGGCGAGCGTATCTACCTGACAGGGGACTTGGCGCGCTGGCTGCCGGACGGCAATCTCGAGTATATGGGCCGGATGGACGGACAAGTCAAGATCCGTGGCCATCGGATCGAACCGGGCGAGATCGAAGCCGAACTGCTGCGGTCGGCGCAGGTAAGCGAGGCCGTCGTGGCCGCGCTGCCGGATGCTTCGGGAAGCATGCAGCTGTGCGCCTATGTTGTCGGCGGCGAGCTGGAGCCTTCTGAGCTGCGCAGCTTGCTGTCCACAACGCTGCCGGCGTATATGGTTCCTTCCTTCTTCGTGAGGCTGGAGCAATTGCCGCTGACGGCCAACGGTAAAATCGATCTCAAAGCGCTGCCGAAGCCGGATGCAGCCATGGCCCATGCGCCATATGCCGCCCCTCGCACGGCGGTGGAGCAAGCGCTGGTGACGGTATGGCAGCAGGTGCTCGGGGTGCCGCGTATCGGCATCCATGATAGCTTCTTCGAATTGGGAGGCGACTCGATCAAGGCGATTCAAGCCATGTCCCGGCTCATGCAGGCCGGTTATAAGCTGGACATGAAGGAGCTGTTCCGGTATCCGGCCGCAGCCCAGCTCAGCGATCATATCCCCCCGGTGAGCCGCATTGCGGAACAGGGAGAGATTCAAGGAGCGGTGCAGCTTACGCCGATTCAGCACTGGTTTGCCGAGCGGGATCTGGCCGATGCGCATCATTTCAACCAAGCCGTGATGCTGTACCGGGAGAGCCGGTTTGAGGTGGAGGCGCTGCACCTGACGATGAAGGGGATTACAGAACACCATGACGCGCTGCGAATGGTGTTCACGCCTACAGCGGATGGCAGTTATGCCGCTTGGAACCGTGCTGTGGATGAAGGGGAATGTTACGGCTTGGAAGTATTCGACTTCCATCAAGAGCAGGAATGGAGCAGGTTAGTCGAAGCGAAGGCCCGCGAACTGCAGGCCGGCATCTGCTTAGAGACAGGGCCGCTCGTGAAGCTGGGCTTATTCC
>NZ_QYZD01000077.1:0-6063 GCF_003591545.1 Paenibacillus thiaminolyticus | reverse complement strand
TAGTGACATTATCTCAGAACAGTTATAGGGTGACATTATCACAGAAGAACAACAGTCCTTTTTGCGTTGTCTTGACTTTCGGCACGGGGTGAGCTATGATAGGTCATGTGATTTAGTAATTTAGTAGTCTAGTAAATATCTAATTTCGATTTATACTAGTCGATATAGACTAGTTTCGAAATAGACTAGTGCCGATATATATCAGATCGGATGGAGGAGATAGAAGATGAAAATTCCTACAAATTTAAAGCATAAGCCTGTCATTGTCTCGGAAAATTACGAAAATGTGGACGGACGTTACTCGGGACATTCCGATGCGAAGGGGCTCTCCTTGGGCTTGGCCCAATGGAATGACCGCGGCAAGGTCGATATCTCGGCCAAAGTATGGCGATATACCGGCGAGAAATGGTCCAGACAGTCGGAGGAGCTGCCGCTTCACCGCGTGCTTGACCTGGCTATCCTCGTCTGCCGGAGCATGGTTCATTTTCGCGAAGCGTACCGTTATCAGGACTTGTATGATCCGGAGAATCCGGTCATCGACCGCATCGGGTTGCAAGGGGATGCGATGACGGTGGCGGTGTGCACGGACAACGATAAGATTAAGGAAGATATCAAGCTGTTCAGCCAGGCGCTCAGCGACGATGGCGAGCTGAATGGCGAACGGCTGCGGACATTGTCGGCCCTGTTGAAGGAAATGGGGTATTGATTCGGATTAGGCATCCACGCCGCGCGAGGAAGGAGGGCCGTCATGGCACTGGATAAGCAGAGAAAGAAAGAGCTGGCCTCGGCATACCAGAAATCGTTCCGGCCAATGGGCGTCTACCAGATCCGCAATGTGAAGAACGGAAAAATTTTCGTGGACGGCACGATGGATCTGGAAGGAGCCAAAAACCGGCTTGAATTCATGAAGCAGACGAAGATGAACAGCATCATTCCGGAGCTGAAGCAGGATTGGGACGCATATGGCGGCGACTGCTTCGTCTTCGAGGAGCTCGATCAGATCAAGCCGCGGGAAGAGAGCGTCGCCGACCGTTCCGAATTGAAGAAATACCGGGATGAGGTGGACGCGCTGCTGGATCTGTGGATCGAGAAGCTGCAGCCATTTGGAGATAACGGATATAATAAACCGAAGCGCACGCCCTAAGCGCTGGAACCGGCCGGAAGGCCGGTTTTTTGCTGTACATGGGATGCCATGGGGTTCTACGGGATGCCATGGGATGCCATCGGAATCCACGGAATGCCATCGGATTCAATGGGGTTCCAGGGGATGCTGTGGGGTTCCACGAGATACCATGGGGTTCCATGGGATCTATGCGATTCCGTGGGATGGGACGACGGCATGCCTGCTTGCACGTGCCTCCTTGCGTGGCGATGGCGGTTCCTGGCGGGACGATTCAAGGCGTGGTGTAAAGCGAATCCTGCAAATTTACCGTATTTTATCGCATGGGAGGGTGTATTTACCATAATTCCTGCAAAAATACAGGAATTTGCCTGTTTTAGCGGAAGTGGCGCCGGTACAGGGTAGAATTGATGTATATTTGCAGGATTCCTAGCAACCTTAATCGAGCGTGAAGAAAATCCTGCATTTATGCAGCTTCACTCTTCTATCTATCTGCCGCCGAAAGCGGAACGTACGCAAGTATGCCCCAGCCAGATCTGCACTTTTCTCAACTTAGACATACTTCTCTTCGATTTCGGCCAAAAAAGCTTGGGGTAGGAGTTCAAACTCTTCCGAATTCAATGTAATCTCATCCCCAAATTTATATTTAAACACTGACTTGGTCGGATCAAGCTTAATCGTTTTATCCGCAGTCATTATATTATTGTGATTCATGGTGGAATTTCACAGCATCCTCACTTCATTCAATGGATTGCCATCCTTCTTTTCCATCGCCCGGCTTCGCTGCCCAAAATAAATGTCTAAGGCTGACACCGGTAAGAAATTATCGACTCCACCCGGACGAAATAAACATCAGCGATCTGTGCCAATTACATAAGTTAAAATGAAACTTTACCGAATGTCCAATCATTCTCCTTCTGTCGAACATATTTTGAGGATATCAGACGAGAGGAGATGATTTTTTGGTACGTATTCTTGATAAAGCTGCTGTAGAGCCGCGGCGCAAATTCAATCCAGAAAGGTCAGTTACTATCAGACGTTCACCGGGAAGGACTCGCCTGGCTACCATTCGATTAAGAATCCCTTCGACGAATGCTCAACCAAATCGGGTTGAATTAGTAGCGACGGTTGGTGTCCGCGGGGTTAGGGGTATCGCCCAAATTCTGTTCAGAATTTTCCGTGATGGAGTAGAGATTTTCAATACAAAGCAAGGGATCGAATCCACCGGTTCTGAAAAAAACTATGTAGTCACATTTCAGGCGATCGATAAAAATGTCAGATCGGGCAGCCACGTCTATACCGTAACAGCAGAAAACCGAACCCGGAATACGAGAGCTGATGTTGTGGGGCCGGTTTCCTTCAGCGGGTTAGCCGTTAAAACGAGAAGCTCATCCTGAATGTTCCGGACCTGAATAACGCAACCCAGTACCACGCCCGGTACTGGGTTTGTTTTGTTATGATGCCGCGGCCCCTCGATTTTGTCTTATGATTTCGGCGGCTTTTCGCAGCTCGTCCATGGGCGATCGCGTTCTCGCTGCTGTTCATGCTTTTGGGCAATTCTATCGTCAGCATGCTGATCAAATATGATGGGTGAAATATTGCTGTTCGCCAAGGTCAATGTAAGCCACCATGTCAATGGGCCGCTGACTCGGCCTGACATGACGATGCTGTTCCCGGTTTCGGTGCTGCTGGTCTACTTCGCTGAATTCCATCTTATATCATGGCTTGTCTTTACGAGAAGGGATGTGGCAGGGTAGGATTGACCCCATCTTAGGCAATGAACAGCTATTTTCGCATTGTAGTCAACGCCATTATCGATTACAAAAGCAGTGTCTGAAAAAATAATGTATGTTCATGGACGGAGGGCTGCAGCGTGCCGGGTGGACTCATTCGCAAGTCGCAAATATTTATGTTGCTTCTTGTCATAGGGGGCTGCCGCAGGATGCATGAAGGTGGATAGAACACCGGAGATTCATGTGAATCAGAGGCGCAGGATTGGCCTGCGGCATCGCCGGAGGATGCCGGCATGGAGAGGGAGAGGCTCGATCAAGTGGCGGTTCCGCTGGCGGACGAGCCGATCTATGCCATGGTAGTCGTGAAAGACGGGCACATCGTAAGCGAATATTATAAAAAGGGATATCATTGCGAACGTAAACTATGGATGAATTCCGTTGCGAAGAGTGTAACGTCCGCTCTTGTGGGCATGGCCGTCGAGCAGAAGGCGATTCGCAGCATCGAGCAGCCGATATCCGAGTTTTTTCCGCCGTTGAGACACGAAGAGACCGACATGCGCAAGCAAAATATCACCGTGAAGGATCTGCTCCGGATGACCTCGGTACACTGGATTGGCCTGAATCGACAGCGTGGGGTTACGATCTTACGCCGCTGATTGACAGCGAGGATTGGGCGGAGTTCGTGCTCACTTTCCCGATGAAGGAGGCGCCCGGGACGGCGGTATTCGATTACAATTCCGGGGGTTCGTAGTTATTATCGGCCATTGTGCAGCAACAAACTGGGAAAAGCATGCAGCAGTTCGCCGATGAGCATCTATTCGGCCCGCTCGGAATACGGGATTATGATTGGAGAAGGGGACCGAATGAAGAGACGGCGGGCGGATTCGGCATCGAACTGAAGCCGCGGGATGCGGCCAAGCCCGGCCTCCTCTATCTGAACCAAGCGAGAGGGAGGGGCGCCGACTTCTGTCTGAAGATTGGATACACGAATCGCCAGCCAAGCATACGGACGTGGGCGAAGACAACGGAATGAGCGTCTTCGGAGATTACGGCTACCACTGGTGGGTCCGTTCGTTCGATTCCTATGAAGGGTACTTGGCATGGGCTACGGCGGACAGTACATCATAGTCGTGCCGCCGCTGAACCTCGTTGTCGTCTTCGCCAGTATTTCGGATCAGGATACGGCGTTGCCGCTGCAGCATATGCATGCCTTCATCGAAGCTGCTGCTTCTTCGTCAGCGGATTCTTCTTCATAAGGCGGACTGAATTCCCCAAGAAAACGGATTTGGGACCCGGTATAGGGGAGTGGCGGTCAAATCTCCTCGCGGATCGAAAGCCTCCCGCACCGCACGAAGCGGAACAGGAGGCGGGAACCGGATATGCATGCTTCAACCTAACGCGTTCATATCGTTACTGGAATTGTAACGGCAAGGAGACGAACCCGCGCATCAGATAAGTGGGCTGCCATTCGAGCTGTTCGGGCGGCAAGGCCAGCTTCATGCCGCTTCGGCGGCGCAGAAGCGTACCGATCGCAATCCGTCCTTCCAAGCGGGCGAGGGGAGCTCCCAGGCAATGATGGATCCCCATTCCGAACGCGATATGGTGGTTCCGCTCCCGGGACAAGTCCAACCGATCGGGCTCCTTGAAGTAGTCGGGATCGCGGTTGGCCGAGGCAAGTGCGACGAGCACCATATCTCCCTTCGAGATGAGCTTGCCGTTCCATTCATAATCTTCTCCGATCCAGCGGTTCGTTCCGAATTCGACCGGGCCCATGAACCGCAGCAGTTCTTCGACGGCGGAATCCATTAAGGAAGGGGTGTTCCGAAGCGTCTCCAGTTCGTCCGGATGATTCAATAACGTGAATATGCCATTGCCAATCAGGTTTACGGTCGTTTCATGTCCGGCGATGATCAACAGGACAATCGTCGAGATCAGTTCCTTTTCCGACAAAGAGTCCCCTTCGGATTCCGCTTGCACAAGCAAGGATAACAAATCTTCCTTCGGATCTCGCCGGCGCTGCTCAATCAGGGCCGTAATATAGTCCGTAAAAGCATCTATTTCCGACTCGATTTTCTTATATTTCTCCGGCACATTGATGGCCGAGACGAGCGCATGGGACCACTCGCGGAACTGATCCCTCTCTTCGCTCGGCAGACCCAGCATCTCGGATATGACAATAATCGGAAGCGGATAGGCATAATCTTGAATCAGCTCCATGGCGGGCTGATCCTCCACTTGATCCAGCAGCCCATCCGCTATGTTCTGAATGCGGTCTTTTAGCCTCTCAATCATGCGGGGGGTAAATGCTTTTTGCACGAGGCCGCGGAGCCGGGTATGATCCGGCGGGTCCGAATTCAGCATATGTCTGACCATCAGGTCCATTTGAGACGGGGGGAGTCCCATTTCTTCGGGCGTGACGAATTGGAACAAATTTTTCTTCAAATAATCGGCTTTCAGTGCGGCAACGGCGTCCTGGTAGCGTGTCACGATCCAAGCTGTCCTGCCGTTAGGCAACCTGATTTTGTGAATCGGATCATGTTCTCTGAGCTTCTCATACAGCGAATAGGCATGATTTTTAAAATCGGATGAAAAAGGATTGACCATCGGTATTGTTGGGCTTGTGGTCATTCGAGCGCCTCCTTCATTCATATTTTCGCGGTTAACGGACAGGCATAACCACGCTAAGTAATTATACTAATTATAACTCAATATTCCACTATGTACATATATTTCTTTTTTCTTAGGGCGCCAGGAGAACGGTTCACTTCATCGTGAGCTGTTCTTCTTTTTTATAGTCGTTCCCATCGGGCCGAAAGGTGCTGTTTTGCTGTAAATGGGAACTCAAGGAGAGGGGGGCGTCGTTTCCGTTGCGTTACTATTCATAGCGTGACGAGGAAATGGGAGTAGATCCTGCAAAATTACAGTATTTTAGAGCACTGGAGGGTGAATTCTCTATAATTCATGCACGCGTGTGCTGTGTTTGAGCAGTAGTATGAGTCATGCTGCGTCTGCAACAAGTAGTGTGCGGATGGTGCTTCTGCGGAAGTAGTATGGGTTGCATGACAGATCTGGGCCAGTAATATGCAGTGAGTGCTGCGTCTGCAACAGTAGGTTCTTTAGACCAGGGGCGATGGCCCCTGGTTTTTTGGGATTTTCGCGTGCCCAGCGAAGCACGCATCATCTAGCCGGTGAGAGTCCGGTCGCGGGAGG
>NZ_QYZD01000076.1:0-6112 GCF_003591545.1 Paenibacillus thiaminolyticus | reverse complement strand
ACAAGTGACATTTTCATAGCACAGTTAAAGTGACATTTTCACAGACGATTGACAGGCTATCCCTCACCTTACCTTCTCCGCCGGGCCGCAGTCACGATCAAATAGGCCGCCAACACGAGCACCACTCCGATAGAGTCGACCGCAACATCGGCGAGATGTCCGGTCCGCCCGGGCACGAAGGTCTGGTGCCATTCATCGGAGCAGGCGTACAAGACAGCAATTAGCCCGCTCCCCACCGCTACCAGTCCCTTCGAACGGACACGGGCCGACAGTGTCAAGATAAGCAGCACCGTCAGCAGGGCGAACTCGGCTACATGCCCGCCTTTGCGGATAAAAAATTCGACGAAATGGTAAGGCTCCCGCCACGATACAAGACTGCCGTCATAGAAAAATTCCCAACGCGGAATATAGCGAAGCAGCTGTTCTTCGGAGACGATGGAGCCGAGCGCCGGCTTCACATCCTGAACCGAGTACGGTTCGGCCGATTTCATGAAAATAAATGCCATCCAGGCGATGGTCAAAATAAACCATAGAAGGCCTAACCGGCTTCTCTTGCGCATAGATTCGCGTGCCCCTTTCAATTTAGGGCTTCCAGCCCGTTCAATTCGCCTGTCTAGTGCGCTGGATTCTCATCGTCTGAGCCGGCTTCTGCGAGTTCGGGGAAGCCATATTCGTCCCCGACTTCTTTGGGGCCGCCTGTGCAGCCTCTGCCGCCTCGCGCTTATACTGCGCCTTCGCTTTCAGCACTCGTTTCGTATAGGCGCTGTCCAGCGTGCCTTTGTCCTGAATCCAGCGTTTGGAGCCGTATCTACCACGATTATAAGCGAGAAGCATCGCTTTTTCCAGGTTATCCCCTTTATACTTGTCCTGCCAATAAGCGCGGCATTCGAGCAGTTCGGCCAAGCCGAGCAAAATATTGTCTTTCGGCTCGAACATATCAAGATTCGGGCGCCCGATCGCTTTGGACAAACGGGATACGTTGACGGAGTTCATTTGCACGAGCCCGTAATCCTCCGTTCCGTTCGGATTACTGTGCACCAGGTCTGTATCGAAGTTGCTTTCCACTTTGATCAAAGCCAAAAAGGTTATATAATCAATATTCTTTTTGCGGGTTTCCTTCCAGATTAAATCAAGTACTTCATCCGGCAGCTTAATCGACGGAATGTGCGGACGGGCGGGCGCCTCGTTCTTCGCTGACGCCGATTGAATTCTAACCTCTTTTTCTTTCCCGCTGCTCTTATGCAAGTCTACTTGCCGCGCTTGACGTTCCATTTCCAACTCGAATACGAGCGGCACCCGATCCACATACTCCTGGTACGTCGCCGTCTCTCTGTTCAATCCGTCCAGGCTGCAGGATGTAAGTACGATTGCCGCGCCTACGACGGTTATGACACCTTTCCTCATGTTCATCTCCTCTTAATGACCCTACCCCGACTTCGTCGGCACCGATAACCGGTTGCGCTTTCTCTCTATCTCTGTGTATTCAAACTTGGTCAGCTTGAAACAAATCATGGTATTTCCGATTCTCATCAGGGGAGAGGTGAGATATACGGGAAGGCGGAAATGATAGAAGCGATGTAATACGGATGCAATGGATTGGATTGAAATAGAAGGCGTTCATGTGGGGGAGTAGCCTGAACATAGATATGGAGCACTGGATCCGCATGCTGCAGCCGGGTCCCTTGTTCAGAGTGCAAAATAATCGTTGCTTGCCCGGCATCGGATCATTCCGGGAGCAGATTACCTATTCGCTTCAACCTGATTTGTTCTCAATAGCTTCGGGTCTGTTCTGATTGGCACGAGCCGCCTGCTTGCGTTGCCGCTGCCGGCTGGCTTGATTGCCATGATTACTAGGGAACGCGTGTTCGTTCTTTCCTAGCATTTTATCATCTTCTATGATTATACGCAATATTTTTATCTTGTCTAATGTTTCTGAATGTAAAAAAAACCTGCTCCGCCGTAAACGGGAGCAGGGAGGCGAATTTAACCTTCTACAACGCGAACTTCTTTCATTTTGTCGCCTTGCTTGATTTGGTCGACGGCTTCCATACCTTCCACAATTTTACCAAAAACAGTATGCACGCCATCCAAATGCGGGAAAGCGTCATACGTGATGTAAAATTGGGAGCCCCCGGTATCTTTGCCGGCATGTGCCATCGCGAGCACGCCCCGCACATGCTTGTGCGGATTGCCTTGTGTCTCGCACTTAATCGTATAGCCCGGTCCGCCCATTCCGGTTCCTTGCGGGCATCCGCCTTGAGCGACGAATCCCGGAATGACGCGGTGGAAGCTCAATCCGTTGTAGAAGCCCTCATTCGCCAGCTTCTCGAAGTTGGCTACCGTTCCCGGCGCTTCTTTCTCATGCAATTCAATTTTGACGGAGCCGCCCTTTTCCATCTCAATTTGTGCAAATTTGCTCATTATGTATGAACTCCTCTCATATCTCATTGTGGGATGACTATCGTTAACGATTATACGTTATTTAGGCGTAAAAAGAAAACAGCCCCGCTCCGCCAACTTGCAGGCGACATGCGGGGCGCTGAATTTAGCGGCTCAGAGGCTTCGCTTCACGCTTTTCCAGCCGGGCTGGTATCAGATCACAGCGGACAATATCTTCATGCGTTTCGCGGCGAACGACAAGATCCGCTTCGCCCTCCCGGACAAAGACGACAGCCGGGCGCGGGATCCGGTTGTAATTGCTCGCCATCGAATAGTTATAAGCGCCCGTGCATGAGACGGCCAGCAGGTCTCCAGCCGACACGGTTGGCAGCGCCACATCCCAGATGAGCATATCGCCGCTCTCGCAGCATTTGCCCGCAATCGACACGACTTCATCGGTTGGATCATTCGCACGGTTGGCTACGATCGCCTCATATTTTGATTCGTACAGCGCCGGGCGCGGATTGTCAGTCATGCCCCCATCGACCGCAACATACTTGCGAACCCCAGGGATATCCTTAATCGAACCGATGGTGTACAGCGTCGTGCCGGCTTCCCCAACGATGCTGCGGCCCGGCTCAACCCAGATCTCCGGCAATTCGCTGTAAATAGGCCCGAAGTACGTGCGCACCGCTTCCGCAATCGCCTTCACATAATCCCGGACAGCCAGCGGCGTATCGCCTTCAATATAACGGATGCCGAAGCCGCCGCCCAGATTCACGACCTGAAAGACAACATTCATCTGGCTGCGCACGTTGGCCGCAAATTCCGCGACGCGCTGCACAGCCATCTGGAATCCTTCCGTCTCAAAAATTTGCGATCCGATATGAGAGTGAATCCCGAGCAGATGCAAGCCTTCCGCATCAGATGCTTGCGCCACGGCCTGAAGCGCCGTTCCGTTCCCAATGTCGAAGCCGAACTTGGAATCCGTCTGTCCGGTCGAGATATATTCATGCGTGTGGGCTTCAACGCCGGGCGTCACGCGCAGCAGAACCGATACTTGTTGACGCCGCATTTTGGCTAATGCATTCAGCAGGTGCAGCTCGGCGAAGCTGTCGACGACGAAGCATCCGATGCCGGCATCGAGCGCCATTTCGATCTCGTCCGGCGTCTTGTTATTGCCATGAAAATGGATCCGTTCGGCAGGAAAGCCCGCTTGCAGCGCCGTATGCAGTTCCCCTTCAGATACGACATCAAGGGACAAGCCCTCCTCGTCCGCGATGCGGCACATGGCAAGCACGCAGAACGCCTTGCTCGCGTAGGCAACCTGGAAGTTCAGCCCCGACTCCCGAAACGCTTCCATATATTCGCGGGAGCGGGTACGAATGAGTGCCTCATCCATAATGTACAGCGGTGTTCCGAACTGATTTTTCAAGGTGGTCACATCACAGCCGCCGATTTCGAGGTGGCCGGATTCATTGGTTGTACTTGTTCCATGTAAGTGCATCGTTTTCTTCTCCCCATTTCCTCATCCACACACTGGATCTCCCAGCACCATGAAAAATATTACGTCGAGTATACCAGTCCACTCTATACGTAAGAATGGACTTTTGCACGTAACATTTGCATTATATCTTTATACTAACACCGTGTCATTCTCTAGGTCTGCGGCTCGCCGTTATTCCGATCGGAAGAGCGATCCGGCGGCATCTTCGTACTATCGCGCGTCTTGTTGAAGCTCGGCCGCGTCTTCATGTCCAGCACCGGCTGACGGAACAGAATGTTGAACATCGCCTTGACATTGAACGGAATAAACGGCCAGAGATAGGACGAATTGTAGGAACGATGCAGCGACAGCCAAAGAATGTAGAGCGTAATGCCGATCACCAATCCCGGGACTTTGAACAACGCTACCAACACGAGCAGAATAAGCCGGACAATGCGATTGGCCAGCCCCAGCTCATAGCTTGGAGTGGCGAACATGCCGACAGCCGCGACAGCCATGTACAAAATGACCTCATTGACGAATACGCCCGTCTTTACCGCAATATCCCCGATCAATATCGCCGCCACGAGTCCAAGCGCTGTAGCCAGCGGGGAAGGCGTGTGGACAGCCGCCATGCGCATCAAATCGATCCCGACTTCAGCCAGTAGGAACTGCATGATAATGGGCAGCTTCGCCATTTTATGCGGACCAATAATCTGCAGGGCGGCCGGCTTGATGCCTGGCTCAATCACGAATAGCATCCAAATCGGCAGCAGGAACAAGGAAGAAAATATGCCGATGAAGCGAATCCATCGCATATAGGTCCCCATGAACGGCGTCTGGCGGTTCTCCTCCGCATGCTGGCACAGATCGAAGAACGTCGTCGGCAGTATCATGACAGAAGGCGACGTATCGACGAAAATGACGACATTGCCGTCAAGCAAATGCGCCGCCACCACATCTGGCCTTTCGGAATACCGGACAAGCGGATACGGGTTCCAGCCTTTGTTGATGATAACCTCCTCCAGCTGCTTATCGGCGAGCGGCAGTCCTTCCAGATCGGCTGCCTTAATCTTTTTGCGCACCGCCTCCACCTGTGTCATGTCGACGATATCATCAATATATGCAATGCATACGTCAGTTCGCGTCCGCCTTCCGACCTGGATGGTCTCATATTTCAAGCCCGGATCGCGAAGCCGCCGCCGCACCAGTGTAACGTTCGTGAGCAGCGTCTCGTTAAATCCGTCGCGGGCCCCGCGCACCACCCGTTCCAGCGAAGGCTCCTCCGGATTCCGCGAAGGCAACGTCTTCACATCCGTCACGATCGCTTCTGCCTCATACTCGATGAAGAAGGCGCTGCCGCCTGCAAGCACCTTATTGATCACTTCGCTGAACTTACTTACCTTTTCCACCTGAATATGAGGGATATAGCAATCAAAAAATGCCTTAAGCGCATTTGGGGTTATCGATTTTTTGTCCAGAAACGTTAGACGCGCTAAAATAATCGTCATGACCTCGTCCTTGGCAAAGCCATTCAAATAAAAGAGGCCAACACGCCGTCCGCCAAATATCATCTCGCGGAATATCACATCGAACGAATCGGTAAAACCTACGACCTCCTTCAGCGTCTTCTTCGTCTCCTCCAGATTCTTCGGAATCTCATCATCACCATTCCAATACGCAATCGCTTCTTCGATGGTATCCGAGACTTCAACCGGTTGCTGCATGCCATTGTTTGACGCATTTTCTTTCCCGCGTTTATTGCCTTTCCCCTTCTGTCGGGATCCATTCTGCTGCCTTACGTTCGCAGTGCCGCCTTGCCCATGGTCCTGAGCTTCGGACCCAATCGGACCGGAAGAACCGTCCGCGGAAGGGGGAGGCTGCAGCTCCCCTTCCGTCTGAGCCGACTCATGCGTCTGGTGCTCCGTCATTGCCAAAAACCTCCTGTCTCCATGTTGATCTGTACTCTTTAGTATGGTTGAGTTCCATTGCATTATGAGGAAAGATTACGGGTAGGAAACATTTGCATCGGCTTAGGGACTTCGTCCGCCTTCCCCGACCTCGAAGCAACTGACTTCATTACTAGCCGCTTCCTCTCCCAAGCCTTTTCCCACTTTCCCCCGGTCAGGATACATTAAACGGGGCACGTTGAGATGTAAGCAAGGCCTTCTAAACATTATCCCAATGAGTCAGAGCAGGTCGGCATCTACTCAGCACCTTATCAGCATTATCCCGTTCAGTCAGAGC
>NZ_QYZD01000075.1:0-6152 GCF_003591545.1 Paenibacillus thiaminolyticus | reverse complement strand
CCACGAATATAGTTCAATAAGTTACAAATATAGAGACTTATGGTGAACGTCGTGAGATGCAACGCTAGTGTCATTTTAGGCCCTTTTGCTTCAAGCCGAAGCGAAACGGGTGAAATTCCTGCAGTTTTGCAGGATTCCCTTTCTGGTAAAAGTCGTCCGTATCGAATTGCTGTATTTGCGCAGGATTTCGCTTACCGAATAGGCGTGTCTGGAGAAATCGTGCAGTTTTGCGGATTTCGCCTACCGGATAGACGTGTCTAGGGAAATGGTTCAGTTTTCAGGCCGTTGGAACCTTCCCTGTTTTTTACGAAGGGGTGGATTTTCCATTTTCCTACCTAAAACTTGAACCCATAGCGTTTTAAATCGATTTTTTCTACTGAGAGACGAGATCCACCACATAAAAAATCAAGTGCCACAAAATCCCTTGGACTTTCTCAACAGCCTGGGATCTATGCAGGACAATCAAGCGAGTTTTTGCGGATTTAAAGGAGAAGCATGGGATGCGGTGAACGACCTTGCGAGGATGAAAAGAGTCGCCCATCTCCTCATTCCGATTTCGTATTTGAAAATATGGATGTAATGTTTCACGGGAGTTTGTCTATTAATTTGAAAAGAGGCCCTGTAGGGCCTCTTTTCAGATCCAAGGCAACAGAAGTGCCTGTAGAGCCGTGTTTAAGCGATTCCAAACCTACTTCACTACGCTGCCACCGAACAGGAAGCGGTGCTCCCAAGTGGTGTTGAGCACATTGTCGACCCGCACGCCGCCGGATTTTTGGGAGTACGTATGCAGAATTTTGCCGTCTCCCAAGTAAATCCCTACATGCGTAATCCGCTCCGTGCTCTTGTTGACGCCTTTATAATCAGAGGCCTTGGATCCCTTATAGGACATGAAGAACATGAGATCGCCGCGCTTCAACTGGCTGATGCTCGTCTTCGCCGTGGAATTCTCCTTAATCCAGCTTCCTTGCTTGCGTGAATCCGTCGGCAGCACGATGCCGAGCGCTTCCTTATAGGCTTGTCTGACGAAGGCGGAGCAATCGAACGTTTTGGTGCTGTTCCGGTTGGATCCGAATTCGTACGGCGTGCCCAAATATTTTTGTCCGACCTTGATGACCTTCTCGATGTCGGCTGACTGGTTAGACTCGGATGGCTTATTGCCTGTAGAGGAATTCGCCACCTCTATGTATTTGCTGCTCGTGCTCATATATCCAGTGTTGCCTTTTTCGTCCCGTACTTTGTACCAATAGCTGTTATGCTTGTCCAATATCGTAACTTTCTCGCCTTTTTTCATCAAACGGATAGCTGAAGAAGACGTAGAAGGTTCCTTGCGCAAATTAACCGAAGCGATAATATTACCCGTCTGATTGGCCGACACCTGCTGCGCCGTCGCGGCAGCCTGGGGAGCTTCGGCAGCCTGGGATACCCCTGTGAATACTTGTCCTGCCATCGTTACCATCAATAATCCTAACAATAGTTGTTTTTTCATGTCATCCTCCTTGTTGTTCTACCAATGCTGTAGTGTGACGCTGCAAAGGAATATTGAGTTGTTGTTCATATGAACAGGATGTCAAAGAATAGTATTTTTTAATAGTTATACTAAAATTGTTATGACATCCCAGAAACAACTTGCCCTAATTATAAATAGAGCCGGACAGGGGAAGCTATCCGACAATCTGCTTAAAAATAGACAAAATTGTAACCTTCTCTAGTTCAATATACCTAATAACCGTAAGAAAAAAGAATATTTTGTAACTATTACCCAGGAAATTAAGGTATATTATAGAAAAAGGCTGATTGACTGAGAGGAGTTGTCCTGGAAGGAATCGGCCTGCATTTTCTCGTGCACCAGTGGTCGGCGCTCGCGGCATGGATTTTATCGCTGTCCAACGTATACCTCATCTTCGTCCTTATCGCGGATTACCGTCTGACGAAGCTGAATCCGGTGGTGGTGACGGAGCGCCTCATCCGAATCCGCATCGCACACGACATCTGGACCGATATCGGATCGGGATCAGATTTCCGCCATCCGGTTCTTGAAGGGACCGCTGTCGAATGACGAGCTGCGCCATACGGCCGCCCCCTTGTTCGGCACGCCAAATATAATGCTAGATTTAACGGCTCCCGCATCGGTCACGGGCCGGTTCGGAAGCAGCCGCGACCTGGAGCATATCGCGCTCTGCCTCGATCAGCCCCATGAATTCATCGCAGCGCTGGAAGCAGAGGCGGACGGGTCGCCTTCCTAATACCAAAAAAGCGTGCAGGCAGAATCGGGTTCGAATCCCGAGTCTGACTGCACGCTTTTTATTAATATCAGTCAAGACAGTAACCGTAAATATTCCTGGTTCGCTTGTACTTTGTTTCCGGATTGATAGAGTTTAATGGTCCCCGCTGGCGCTTCGCCAAAGAACACTATGCAGCAGGGGGAGAACATGTACCGGCCCAAGCGTATGCCTGGAGCCGGTGCGCGATCAATGCGATTGGATGGAATGCATTATTTATACTTTACGCTCAAAAGCTGTCTCAGCTCCTCATTCGAATATTGGCCTTTCATGCCTTTGATGTTTACCGTTAGCTTTTTCTCGGAGGCGGCTTGAATCGATTTTGCTTTGTACTGATTTACAATCGTTTGGGAGGCGCCATCGGATACGACATATTGCCCGATGTCCGGCCGGTATGAGAGGAAGAGCAAATATTGTTGGCCGGCCTTCACCTTGTCAACGGATTGATAGAGCTTAATCGTTGGCGATTCTGACTCACCATACAGCGTGTCATCGATACGCAGGACAGACTCTTGATGCGCAGCAAGCGGATCGGCTCCGTTTTCCTGGATTTCACTCACCGCATCGACATACGCAACGACAACCAAGTCGGTATTGCCATCTAACATTT
Source organism: Paenibacillus thiaminolyticus (assembly GCF_003591545.1). Taxonomy (GTDB): domain Bacteria; phylum Bacillota; class Bacilli; order Paenibacillales; family Paenibacillaceae; genus Paenibacillus_B; species Paenibacillus_B thiaminolyticus_A. The sequence goes on along the minus strand of NZ_QYZD01000075.1, from coordinate 3,263 downwards.
CTTCAATATGGTAGTAAGGAAAGTCCGCATAGACGGCTTCATCCGCGGAGGCAGGCGCGACAGAAGAATTTCTTAATTGCTGGAGGTCGCTCAAATCGTGAGACTGCGGCGTAGTCATCGTGGCGCGATTTCGGTTGTAGCTCATGATGGACGTGGTTCCGTAGACTCCCTCGCCCGCCGTATCATGATCCCCCAGAAATTGAGTATGGCCGAACTCGTGGGTCGTGGAGCTGAGACTGGCGTTCCAAACTGAACTCGGGAAATCGCGAGCCAGTAATCTCTTGTTCACCTTAATCGTAAAGTAGGAGCTATTTTTGCTGTACAGGCCATACCATGACTCAGGATAGTCTCGATAATAGCATTTATTCTGGGAGGACGATTTCTCGTTCATGGTCGTTCCCGCAGCCGCCGTCCAGTTTTTGGCCCCTTGAGCACAGAGTCCGTTGTCACTGTCCGCGCTGGCAAAGGTAATAGAATATAAATCCCACCCGGAAGGGATCGAATGGTTTTGGGCAGCGGAGGCTACAGTGGGCACAAGCGAGACAAGAAGCAAGAAAGAGACGAAAACCGATAATAACCTTGCTTTCATTCGCATCAACCTCTTTTCTTATTCGTTTTTAAACTTCTTTACCATGCTTTTTGCTGTAGAATACGGGAGTGAAAAAACCATGAAGGAGGTAGTTGCAAAGATGATGTGCAGATCTGAAGGATGGCAAGGGTTCGAGAACATAAAACGAAGGTAAAAGCACCTGGAGTCGCCTGGCGGCAAAGAGAATGCTGCACTGGAGTGTTCTTGGAAATGCTGCATGCGCAAATTTTTACCGATAACCGAATACAAAATCAAGCTACGTTATCTCTCCCCCTTCCGGATCCGGATTTTCTTAATCGCGAAGCAATCAAACAGAGCGGCCGAGAGGGTATGTATGATGATTGACTTCGCCATAAAAGAAGAGGAATCCCGAACATTCCCGAACATTTTTGGGAATGTTTGTTAACGACATCATATTTAAAAATTAAGGTATTTGTCAATCGTTTTTTTTGAAAAGAAGTACCTTGTTCGGTTACGCCATACCCCTCCCGATCATATAAAAGCGTCCAAAAGAGTCTGATCGCTCAGAGTCTTCGAACGCTTTTCTGATCAAAGAACATGATTCCGGCACGGCATCCGCTTAATGAACCGTCCGTCCTTGAAGCCGCTTCGGCTCCGCTCCTGATACCATCGGCTCGACGTGAACATGGACATGGGCAATATTATGCTTGCGCTGCATCCGCTGCTCGATATCGTCGCAGATGCGATGGCCCTCCACGAGACTCAATCCCGCATCGACCAGCACGACGACATCCACCAGCACCAGGCTTCCATGCAGCCGGGCCTTCACCTCGCGAATCGCCCGCACGCCTTCCGTGCTCTCCACCGTCTTCCGCAACCGCTCCAGTTGGGCTTCGTCGAAGCCGTCCGTTAACGTATGAGTGGCCTCGCGGAAAATATTCCACGCTGTCTTGCAAATCAGGATGCCGACGGTCAGCGCCGCCAGCGGATCAAGCCAGCTCATTCCGAATTGCGCGCCGAAGATGCCCACCGCCGCGCCAATGCTGACAAAAGCATCGGAGCGATTGTCCTGTGCCGCCGCCATAAGCGCCTGATTGCGGATTCGCGTTGCGAGACGCTTATTGTAGGTGTATACGGCAAGCATAATAGCCGCACTGGCCAGCGCCACCCAACCGGTAACCGGGCTCGGGCTGCTCTCTCCCCCGGCGAACCAGGAGCCTGCGGTGGACAGAATGACCTGAATGCCGACCGTCGCCATAATGAAGGACGCGATCAGCGCCGCGATCGTTTCCGCCCGCAAATGTCCGTACGGATGATCCCGATCCGGCGGCTTCTGCGAGATGCGCAGACCGATAAGGACGGCCAACGACGCGATAATATCGGTCAGGTTGTTCCAGCCGTCAGCCTGCAGCGCTTGCGACTGATACATCCAGCCAATCATTAGCTTGACGCCGGACAAGACAATATAAGCGGCGATGCTAATCCATGCCCCTTTTTCTCCCTGCTTCATATCCGCGTATACATCCGCACTCACGGTCAAGCCCCTCCCCCGCTATCAATCCGCCACTACGAAGAACTGTCATCGAGCTGATGGAGTTTTTCAGCGTTAATGTTGAGTTACTATCGTATCAGACGGATCCCGTGTGGGTCTACAGAAACAGTGTTGACCCCCCATACAACTCTTGAGCCGGCAACAACCTGTTGCTGCCTGGTAGAAAAGTTGGGACCGTTAATGAAAGTTGCTGAGAGGCAACACTGCTTCATCCCCTTAGCTTGTACCAGATGGGGGAGGCGTATACTTGCCGGGGCTATCGCTCATCTCTAGCTTTATCGTTCCAATGCTTTGTCCCGGTTCGATCTCGATGGTATCCATAATCTCCTCCCTATGCGGAAGCTTCGTTTTTTCTATGTTACCATTTTCCAAAAGATGGCGATAGGACCAGAGAGCCTCGCGGTACAAGAAGGGCTATGCTTTCATTTGCTTGCACAGGCGCTCGGCGACGACCGCCAGTTCGGCACGCGTGACCGGCTCATTCGGGGCAAACCCGGAACCGCGGCCCGCCATAATTCCATTGGCGATCGCATACTGGATCGATGATTCGGCCCAGTGGCCTGCATAGTCCCGCTCCTCGGGCTTGCCTTGTCCTCCCCGCTGCTCTTCCACGAGGTTCATGAACTCCTGCCAGCGCGGCAGCACCCGCGACGGGCAAGCCTTCCCGCTCCATTGGCGGTGCGGAACGATACGCTCCATGGCAATGCCGTGCTTCTCCGCCAGCCAGGCGGTCAGTTCCGCAGCCCGCCGCCACGCCTTCGGCTCATCCATCCCCTCGTACATGCAGATCTCGACGCCAAGCGACAGCAGATTGCCGGGTCCGTTGCCGTCCCCCGCATGCCATCCCTGCTCATCTTCGCGCAGATGCTGATAGATCTCATGGTCATCGACCGTATAGTGCCAGCTCTTCTTCTCCCCGCCGCTTCCGTTCAGAATATAGCGGGAATGCGCCTCGGCTGTGGCGCCGGGAGCCGGATTGTCCGTATTATGGATCGTAATATATTGCGGCTTCATCAGCCGGTTTGGCTTGTTCGGCCGCCCGTCGGGCAGCAATCGCTGCTTAATGTCCAGACTCATCGTGTTGTCATCCTCTCATTTCTGTTGAAAATAAAAACCAGCTAATGTTTGTCAAGCTGCACCCTTGGTGATTTAATGAATTAC
>NZ_QYZD01000074.1:0-6571 GCF_003591545.1 Paenibacillus thiaminolyticus | reverse complement strand
AGTGACATTATCTCAGAACAGTTATAGGGTGACATTATCACAGAAGAACAACATACTCTATCATTATGAATTGTGTTGTATCCTATTGTCTACTATAATGTTGAAATGTTGGTGTCAAATGAAGCTTGCAGGGGGCGGCTGCGTGCCGCCGCTTCAGGCGTTCAAATCATAGTAATTGTGGAGGAAAGTCCATGTCAGCAAGGCGTTTCACTACGAATTCTCCAAGCATGCAATTTTTCATTCTCATTATTGTTGTCACATTTACCGGATTGAGTCAAGGGATGCTGCTCCCGCTCTTAACCATCTTCCTGGAGCGGATGGGCGTCCCTTCTGATCTGAATGCGCTGAATGCGACGGCTTTGTACGTCGGCGTCTTCGCCATGATGTTCGCCGTCGAATGGATCCTGCTCCGGGTGGGATTCAAGCGAATGCTTCTCGGCGGACTGATTGTCGTAACGGCGGCGATCGTACTGTTCCCGCTGCTGCCCAACATCTATGTCTGGTTCGCCCTTCGGATGATTGTCGGCCTAGGGGATAGCGCGCTGCATTACGCGACCCAACTGTGGGCGGTCTCCGTCAGCCCGGCTCACCGGCGCGGACGGAATATTTCGCTGTACGGGATGGCCTATGGACTTGGCTTCAGCTTCGGTCCGCTTGGGATTAATCTGCTCCGCTTGCATGATTCCGCACCGTTCCTGGTGATGGGCGCGCTGTTCCTTGTCGTCATCGGGCTCGTCCTGTTCGTGCTGCCGAATCAGCCGGTGGAAGGCTTGCATGAGGGCGCCCGTCCCGAGAAGCGGTATGCCCGCTCTTATCAATGGGCGTGGTTCGCGCTGCTGCCGGCCTTTTTGTACGGCTATATGGAAGCATCGATGAACAGCAACTTCCCGATCTATGCGCTGCGCATCGGCCTGGAGGAGCATTGGATCTCGTACCTGCTGCCGTTCTTCGGCATCGGCGGCCTTATCCTGCAGCTTCCGCTAGGCATACTGAGCGACAAGGTCGACCGCAAAAAGGTCTTGATGGCTTGCGGTCTGACCGGAGGAGCGGGATTCCTTTTCGTTCCGTTCGTCGGAACGAGCGTCTGGGGGATCTTGATTCTATTTCTGCTCATCGGCGGCTTGGTCGGCTCCTTTTTCTCGCTTGGCTTGGCCTATGCCGCGGATATTTTGCCGAAGGCTTATCTGCCTTCCGCCAATGTGATCGCATCCGTTCACTTCAGCTTGGGCAGCATTATCGGGCCGAACCTGGCCGGCTTGGGGCTGCAATATGTGTCCATGGGCAGTATGTTCTACCTGCTCGGCCTCTGGTACATCGGCTTCTCGCTGCTCGGCTTGATCTTCAAGCGGCAGGCAAAAACGCTTGCAAGTTAGGTCTCATCTTCCTACACTTATAAATATATGTTCAAAAGCATCGCAAGCGGATTTTGGAGAACAACCTGACAGAAATCACAACGGAATGTCTTCTACGGATAGAGAGGAGTCAATGCCATGATTAAAGTAGAACGTCTGGTCAAGCGGTATCCGCCGGCCCCTCCGATCTTGGATCGATTGAGCTTCGAGCTCGAGCCTGGCGAATTCGTCGGCGTTATCGGTGCAAGCGGCAGCGGGAAATCGACGCTTCTCAAATGCATCGCGATGCGCGAGAGCTGGACGAGCGGCAAGTATAACGTCGATGGCGTTAATATTTTCGAGAATCAGGTCAACGGCAAGCGCAAGGTAATGCGCGAATTCGCTTACCTGGAACAGAATCCGGTCCTTAATCTGAATCGAAAAGTGCTGAAAAACGTGCTCATCGGCCGCTTCCATCAGACGCCGCTATGGCGGATGGCTCTGGGCATTGTTCGATCAGACGATTATATGGGGGCGATGGACACGCTCGAGATGCTCGGCTTGCTGGACAAAGCGCATGACCAGACGAGCAAGCTCAGCGGCGGGGAGCGCCAGCGTGTCGCCATTGCGCGCGCGCTCGTGCACGGGGCCAACGTTCTCTTGGCGGACGAGCCGGTCCTCGGGCTTGATCCGAAGGCCGCCGAGTCGGTGCTGGAGACGTTCCGCAGCTTGTGCCAGCGGGAGCGGAAGATCGTGATCGCCGTGTTCCATCAGGCTGAGCTGGCCGAGAAATATGCGACCCGCATCTGGGGAATGAAGGAAGGGCGGATCGCGGTCGACGTGAAGGGGCGCCGCCTGCTCCAATCGGAGAAGGCGCTCATACATTAATGCAATGCGGAATGCCGCTTAGGCGAATGTCACGCCGCGCCGCTCCTCGCATATATTGGGATTATGACCAATGATGAAGCGAGGGGATAGGAATGAGCACATCAACGGCAGCGGATGCGGATGCCACGTCAATGTATCCGCTGCCGGTTCAGGTGGATGCGTATGTCATCCGCAGACCGAAGCTGACCGTCTATGTGCCTCAGATTCGCGGCCGTGACGGGGACGAAGCGGTATCCCACATGAATAAGGCGATACACCGTCAGGCGGTCCGGCTCATTCGAATGACCGGCTACGGGGAAGCGCCGGACACGGAGGTAACGGGCTCCTACGAGATCAAGCTGAATGAGCGCCATTATATTAGCCTCACGCTCCTCGTATACGGATATACAGATCATGCCGCGCACGGGATGACCTATCAGGCAGGGATGACGATGGATGTCAGGAACGGGCGGGAGCTGAAGCTGGCGGATCTGTTCAAGCCGGGAGCCCCTTATGTGAAGGTGTTGTCGGAGCAGGTAGACGCCCAGATTAAGGCGCGCGGCATTCCCGTATTGGAGCCGTTCACCGAGATTCGGCCGGATCAAGATTTTTATATGACGGACAAAGCGCTTGTCCTGTTCTTCGGCCTGTATGAGCTGGCTCCATACGCATACGGCTTTCAATATTTCCCGATATCCATCTATACGTTGCAGGATATCAAGGCAGAGAATGGAATAATCGATGCGCTCTGGTACTAGCACGGGGTTTGTCATGGTATTGTCACCTTTGGGTGACAGTTTTTTTTATAATGATGGAGGATGTAATCTGTTAAAATATAATCAGGATAAATCGAACTGATGAAAGAGTGATAAGCGGAATGACAAAGCGGTGGATACGGAGCGTGTCCCTTCTTCTCCTGGCCTGCGTCCTGCTCAGCGGGTGCGATTGGCTGGAGGATCCGAAGTCGTTAATGAGCATGCCCCGGCTTCCGGAGGATAAAGCAAAGATAATGACCATTATTTCCTCGCAAATGCCAAAAGAGGCAGAAATGTTACGGCCGGCCAATGCCGAGGATGCCAGCGCCATACGGCTTGCCGATCTGAACAATGACGGGCGGGCGGATACGGCAATTGTGTTTTACGAGACGCCGGACAAGGATGTGCGCCTGCACGGACTCGTCTTCCATAGCGATGGAGAGACGTGGAACAAGGTGGTCGAGTTCGATGGGGTAGGCGTCAGCTTGGATCGGGTCGAGCTCGTGGACTTGACCCATGACAACAAGCTGGATCTCGTCGTCGGCTATGGAGGCAGCGACAAGGATCTGAACAAAGGATTGGTCGTCTACACGTTCACGCAGGACGGCATCGTCAAAATATTCGAGCAGCCCTATTCCCAGTTCGTCATCGATGATCTGAACGGAGATGGGAAGAATCAGTTATACATCGTCAATAACCGCCGCGACATGCCGCCGGTGCTGGCCATGTACGATTTCAAGGACGGGAAGATGGCCAAGCAGAATGAACTGACGCTGGACAAAGACGTGAATATGTATACGAACATGATTTCAGGCCATATCAGCAAGAACCAAAAAGGAATTGTGCTTGACGCGGTCGCTGGCGCCAATTACGGCGTGACGGATGTTATCAAGTTGACAGAGGATAATCAGCTCGTCTCTATCCTGCCGGAAGAGATGGCGATCAAGCCGTATAATATAGCTAGCGGTGACATGAATGGAGATGGCATTATCGAGATCGCGATTCCGGAGATGCCATCGGGCTGGGATATTTATGAGTCGTATGTTATTCCGTACTTCACGAGCTACTATCAATGGGACGAGAAGAACGGATTGAAGCTGGTCGAGAAGCAGTACCGCGACTATGAGGAGCGGTTCCAGCTGAAGCTGCCGAATTCGTGGTATGGCCGGGTAACGATTGATACGAAGTCGAAGAAGGATGAATATATCCGGTTCATGGACATGCATACGAATGAGACACTGGCCGAGATTAAGTTTTTCAACCCGGAAATGTGGGAGACGTACAAGGAGAAGTGGACCTATCTCAGTTCGTATGGAGATACCATTATCGGCGTCTTCAGCAAGGAGCCGCTGATGTTGAACAGAGGCACCCCGAAGATTCCGGATATGAACCGGGAAAGCAATGAATGAAAGAAGGAGACGGGAAGAGATGACGAAGATACTCATTCTGGAAGATGAAGAATCCATTCGCAGCTTTATTGTCATCAACCTGAAGCGCAACGGATTCGAAGTGGTGGAGGCCGCCAACGGCAACGACGCCTACCAGATTCTGGTCAATGATAATACGATTGATATTGCGCTGCTCGACGTGATGGTTCCGGGCATTGACGGCTTTGAGGTATGCCGCCGCGTCCGCCAGTTCAATGAGCGGATGGGCATCATTTTCCTGACGGCCAAGGTTCAGGAGCAGGATAAGGTATACGCGTTATCGGTCGGTGCCGACGATCATGTGAGCAAGCCGTTCAGTCCGACGGAGCTGGTGGCCCGCATTCAGTCTCTTCTGCGCCGGGTCAACGCCTATCAGCAGCCTACGCAGAAAGTCGTCTATCATTCGGGGCCGTTCACGCTCGATCTGATCGCGAAGCGGTTCACGAAGCAGAACCAAGCGATTGATCTAACTCCGACGGAGTTCTCGCTGGTGCAATTCTTCATGGAGAAGGAAGACATGACTTTAAGCCGCGATGTGCTGCTTGACTATGTATGGGGCAAAGATTATATGGGCGATCCGAAGATTGTCGATGTTAATATCCGCCGCCTGCGGCAGAAAATCGAGGATGAACCTTCGTCGCCGAAATATTTAGAAACAGTCTGGGGACATGGATATAAGTGGAAAGGCTCCTCTTCATGCTAAAGCCGGGAATACGGCGTTCCGTAGTAATGCACTATTTTATCGTCGTGTTCTTGACGATGCTTATTTTGGAGGCGATATTTCTTATCGCTGTCCGTTCCTATTATTATGATTCGATTTCTAACCATATGTCGTCTCATTTGAGTGTCACGACATCGTTCTACCAACAAGGCAATGCGGGGGTCAATACGCAAGACCGAAGCTGGCTACCCGTCCTGCTGAAGCAGTACAATATGAAGAAGGCGGAAGTGCAGATTCTGAGTCCGCAGGGCGAGGTGCTGATATCGTCCAGCTACTTCCGGGTGGACAAGCCGGTCGCCACGGCCGACGTCATCAGTGCCCAGAGCGGGACGGTAGGACAGTGGATCGGCAAGCAGCCGGGTACGGGAGAGGCGGTGATGTCGATCTCGTCCCCGATCTATGCGAAGGGAGATATCGTATATATCGTCCGTCTGGTCACTTCGCTGGACTTGGTCAATGCGCGCATTAACAGCATCGTGCTGCTGTCTGTTGTCATTGCGATCGCAGTTCTCATCGTCGTGCTTATTATCAGCATCGGCCTGGCGAATTCCATCGTGAAGCCGATCAATGAGATTACGAGCGCCTCCGCCCAGATGGCGAAGGGACGATTCGATGTTCGCATCAAGGAAGAATACCAGTATGAGATCGGCGAGCTGGCCCGGACGCTCAACTTCATGGCCCATGAGATCGTCCGCAGCAATCAGCTTAAGAATGACTTCGTCTCCTCGATCTCGCATGAGTTGCGCACGCCGCTTACCGGGATTAAGGGGTGGAGCGAGACGCTTCTCTCCGGACAGTTCGAGGAAGAAGAGAGCCAGTTGGGGATGAACGTCATCCTCAAGGAGACCGATCGGCTTATCGGGCTGGTCGAGGAATTGCTTGACTTCTCGAAGCTGCAGGAGAATAAGCTGCAATTCAATTGGTCGCCGGTCTCTTTGTCGGGCATATTGGAAGACACGGTCTTGCAGGTAAAAATGAAGGTCGAACAGAAGCAGATTCATATTGAGGTTCGTTCCCGCGGCGCGGAGCAGCCTATCTCTGGCGATGCGAACCGGCTGAAGCAGGTCTTTCTCAATCTGATTGACAATGCGGTGAAGTTCTCTCCGAATGAATCGGTAATTACGGTCCATTCGACGTGGGACGAGAATAACGTGGTCGTTCGGATCGTGGATCAGGGCATCGGCATTAGCAAGGAGCATTTGGCCAAAGTCATGGATAAGTTCTATCAGGTGAACCCGAGCCATGGCGGCACGGGATTGGGCTTAGCCATAACGTACGAGCTGGTGAAGGCGCATCACGGCGACATGACTATCGAGAGCAAGCCGGAAGTAGGCACGACGGTGATTGTGACGCTTCCGATTCATCAGCCGGCCGCAAGCGAACCGGAGGAAGAGAAGCAGTAATCCTATGACTTTTGCTAGAGTAAAGGGCAGAAAATTTCTGCCCCTCCTCATCAAACCGTACGTGAGG
>NZ_QYZD01000073.1:0-10445 GCF_003591545.1 Paenibacillus thiaminolyticus | reverse complement strand
AACCTCACGTACGGTTTGATGAGGAGGGGCAGAAATTTTCTGCCCTTTACTCTAGTGGAAAGAATCGATTTGCGCAAAATTCATGTAAACCTGGACCTTTTTCTTTTCATAAAGGGACGGCGGTACAAGCACGCTCGAGTGAGTTTAGTGTCATTGCCAAGATTGCATTCCTCGTTCTACAATGTTATAGGTTAACGCCACGATAATTGAATATATGAGCATATTTTTATTTTGGCAGCCAAGGAGGGGAGGGCTGGGATGAAGAATTACGGAATTCCGCTCGGGATCGCGGCCCTCGTCACCATCATCGCGGTGTATGTGTACGGCTTCGGAACCGGGGGCACGTTCCAGATGGCGGAGCATGCCCTTCGTGATGCGCTGCGCACCAAGAGCGTGGCGGAGCAGGCTCCCGACGATCGGATCAAAATTATTGCGATTGACGAAGAGTCCTTGAATCAATTGGGGCCATTTCCTTGGCCGCGCAGCGTATATGCAGATATGATCAATAATCTGATGGAAGCGGGAGCCAAGTCGGTGGCGCTGGACCTGCTTCTCATCGATCCGGCTGCGGATGAGCGGGATGATGCGATGCTGTCGGAACAGCTGCAGCGCTATCCGCAAGTCTACCTGCCGGTTCAGGTCACCCTGCAATCCCGTCAGCCTGACGCGGAATCGCTCCTCGTGGACCGCGTCGATCGGCCGGCCGCATCTCTTCATGTGCGGGAAGAGCAGTTGGGCCATGTGAATGTGCTTCCCGATCCGGACGGGGTCATCCGGCATATGACGCTAGGGCTGCGCGACGAGAACGGCGAGCTGCTTCCATCGCTCGACGTGCTGCTCGCGAACCGGATGCTGCCCGAAGGGGAACGAATCCGTTGGGAAGAAGAGAAGCAGGCTTGGCTGCGGGGGGACAAGCCGATTCCGACGGATGCCCGGCATCAGGTGGCGACCGATTTCTTCACTTCCGCTTACGGTTATGGAGAGAGCGAGCTGAACGGCTATGATCGCCAGTCGTTCATCGATGTGCTGACCGGCATCGTCGATGCCGAGTATTACAAAGATACGACGGTCCTCATCGGTCCGTATGCGACCTCGCTCAGCGACAAGCATATGACGCCGCTCAGCCGGACGATGATGCTTCACGGTGTGGAAATCCATGCGAATATGGTTCAATCGCTCCTGGAGGGACGCTTCTATAAGGAAGCTCCCTTCGGCTGGAGCGTGCTCGCGCTCGCCGTGGGCATCGCCGCTGCCGCCTGGTGTGGGAACCGTGTCCGAGGCGTGCTGGGAGCAGGATGCGCGCTGCTGCTCGCCGGCCTCTATACGGTGATCTGGATCGCGGTCTATGAGACCGGCTCGATATTCATTCCGTATTTCACCGAAATATGCGGGATGGCCGCCTCCTATACGCTGCTTCTCGCCTATCGCAGCCGAGAGGAACAGCGGGCGCGCCAGCAGGTGGAAGATCTGTTCGGGCGGTACGTGTCGCCTGCCGTCGTATCGGAGCTTCTGCGATCCAGGGAGCCGATTCGGGTCGGCGGAACGCGCTGCGATATTACCGTCATGTTCATCGATATTCGAGGGTTCACTCCGCTCTCGGAACGGCTGGCCCCGGAGGAGACGCTCCAGGTGCTCAATCAATATTTGCATGCCTGTGCCGACGTCATCTTCCGCCACCAGGGGACATTGGACAAGTTCATCGGCGATGGCGTCATGGCCATCTTCGGCGCTCCCTATCCGCTGGAACGGCATGAAGAACATGCGCTTCAAGCCGCGTTGAGCTTGGTGAGGCGGGCCGAGTTGTTGAAGCAGACGTTGGGAGCGAAGGATATCGCCGTTCAATTCGGCATCGGGATTCAGAGCGGCGAAGCGGTCGTCGGCAACATCGGCTCGGAAGCGCTCCGGCTTGATTACACGGCGATTGGCGACACGGTCAATACCGCCGCCCGCTTGGAATCCCAAGCGAAGCCGGGACAGGTGCTTGTCGGGGAAGAAACGGTGCGCCGCCTTGGCAGCCGGTTCAACATGTCCGAGGTGGGGCCTCTCAAGCTGAAGGGCAAAGCGGAGCCGGTCCTCGTCTACGAGTTGCTGGCGGAACAAGAAGAGGCATGAATTAGGACCGAAGGACGGATTTCATACGTAAAAAGGATGGAAAAGTAAAAAAATGCTCGCAATTTGGCCTTTTTTATCCGATACAAAAAGAGAGGAGGGATAACGTGCAACGACGGAGATGGAAGCTGATGTTCATCATTGCATGCTGCTTATTGGTGGCTGGACTCATCCGGCCTGTGCCGGCTGCGGCTGCCGATAAGGCGGTGCGCGTAGCTCTCGTGAAGGAATGGAAAGGAACGGCCTCAGTTACGAAATCAGGCGGCGGCAAGCCGCTGCAATTATTCAAAAATATGAGCATCAACCAAGGTGACCGGATCGTCACCGGAGCGAAATCCCGCGTCGTGCTTCAACTGGTCGGCGGAGATGAGGAGGATGAGCTGACGATCGGAGAAGGGGCCGATGTTGCCTTTACCGAATTGGATGGGGGAAATGGGGCCAAGACGAAAATCGGAGTATGGGCCGGTTCTGTCTTTGCCAAAGTGAAGTCGATTCTGGGAGCGGACGATCGCTTCGAATTGGAAACGCCGACGACCGTGATGGCTGTCCGCGGGACTCAATTCGCGGTACGCGTCGATCCCGGCGCCGGATGGACGGATCTGCATGTTACCGCCGGTGTGGTCCGCACGCAGTACAGCGGCGTCGACACGAATTTCGCTATGCGGGGAACTCCAATCAAGCCGCTGTTCGAACGGGATGTGTATCCGGCGCAGGCCGCCAGCTTCGTTCCAACGGCATCGGGAGGAGTGCAAGCCTTGTTCGCGTATGCGGATACCGATTCGCTCGCGGCAGAGCTTGACCCCGCCGTACTGCGGGCGATGGTGAGCGGCTTCCGCGATGCGGCCGAGGAGAACAGCCGCTTGCTGCGCAAATGGCAGGAGTCGTCCTGCTCGACGGGACCGGCCATGGCGGCCGGAGCGTCTTGTCCCCTGCTAGACAGCTTCCTGGAGCTCGGAACGGATAAGGCGGGCAGCGGAACTTCGGCAGAGGCGCGGAGCAAGGTGGAACTCCGGATTCAACGCAATCTGGTCGCATTCCACGGCGTCATCGTCAGAGCGGCCCTGGAGGCCGGGAGACTGACGGCAACCGAAGCGGCGGCTTCCGGGATGGCTTGGCGCGACGCTGCCCTGCAGCTCACGGAAGGCGAACGGGAGCGTATCACCCAGATGAAGGAACAGCGAAGCCGCCTGGAGGAAGCCGTCTCCGCTGCCGACTCGGCTCTATCCAAGGAAGAGGAAGCGCGCCGGCAGCAGCAGGCTAAGCTCGATCGGGAGCAGCAGCTCCAACTGGAGCGGGACTATGCCGCATCGCTGGACAAGAAGGAACGTGATCGCTTCGCCGAAGACTTGGAGAAGGCCTGCCTTGAAGTATGCGAGAACGGGGAGACAGCGGCAATGTGCGTCGAGGCTTCGAAGCCAGGCAGTGCAAAGGAGGGGACTTCAGATAACTCTTCGGGGAATAGCGACCCGAACCCTGATCCCGATCCGGATCCAGACCCTGATCCAGACCCCGACCCGGATCCCGATCCGGAACTGCAGCAGGATGTACTGGAGCTGACCGCAAGCGCGACGGAAGTACAGGCAGGAGCCGCAGTCGAGATTATGGCGGTCTTGAAGCGGTTGACGCAAGCGGTTGACGTCGTCGGCATACAGTTCGCAGTCCATGCGACAGGAGGGACGATCGATCAGAACAAGCTTGATCAGAATGCCGGGCACTACCGTCATGGCGGCGGCAAATTCAATATTGCGCTGAGCCCGGATAACTATAATGAAAAGAACAGCGTGGATGCGGTATCGGTCACCGGCAGCCGGGTATTGTACCGTATTCTCGTCACGACGCCCGGAGCCATCCGCCTGGACAGCGACGACATGATGCTGACACTGCCTTATCTTGCCGGTTCGGGAGGAACGATGACCTTCACGATATCCGATATCCGGTTCTATGACGCGGCAGGTACCGCTCACTCCATTGCCCCGATGGAGAAGCCGCTGGAAATTAAAGTGAATCCATGAGCCAAAAAGGAGAACAGCATGAATCGAAAAGTAAAGCAATTCCGTTGGGCAAGCAAGATTCTCCTCCTTATGCTGTGCATTGGTGCGGCCAGTGCGGAAGGGACGGCTTCCGCGTCGTCCGCGCCAGCTCCTTTGACTCCGCCGGTGCAGGAAATGAGCCGCTTCGACAGCTTAGCGACCCCTGCGTTCGACTTCGCCGCCTGGAGCCGCTCCCCGATCTGGTACGAGACGATCGATTGGGCGGGAACGGGCGTGTCTGGTTCGGCTGACGGCCGTGCGGCACAGGCGCAGTTCCGCTATCCTGCCGGGCTGCTGGCAGGGAAGAACGGCGCGCTCCTCATCGCGGATACCTATAACCATCTGATCCGCCAGGCTAACGCTGCGGGACAGGTGAGCACGCTGGCCGGTCAGGTTCGCTTCGCTGCGGAGACGCGGGAGCCGAACGGGAGCTGGGCAGACGGCAAGGGCACGGAGGCCCGCTTCAATGAGCCGATGGGGATGGCGGAGGATCGATATGGCAATCTGTATATTGCGGATGCGGCGAACCACGTTATCCGCAAGCTGGACAAGTCGGGCCGGGTGACGACGGTGGCCGGCAGCGGTCTCGCCGGCTGGAAGGACGGCACTGGATTGGAGGCGCGCTTCAACGAGCCGCGGGATGTGGCCGTGGCGGAGGACGGTTCCCTCTACGTCGCAGATGCGTTGAATCATGTCATTCGGCGCATTGATGCGAACGGACGGGTGACGACGCTGAATGCCCGATCGAAGCGGATCGTCGAATACGCCCCTGGCGCGGTCGCGGCAGGAGGCGATTATGCGGACGGCAAGCTTGCGGAGAGCAAGTTCAACGAGCCGAGCAGCCTGGCCTTCACCTCTTCCGGTGATCTGGTCGTGAGCGATTCTGGGAATCAGCGGCTTCGCTTGGTGAATCTGAAGCAGAAGCGCGTGATAACGCTTGCCGGCGCCGGATCGGTCGCTAGCTACAGCCGCAAGTTCCCGGATGCACAGCTGTATGCCGAGGGAGGATACCGTGACGGCAAGGCGAGCGAGGCGCTGTTCAACGGCCTGGCAGGCATTGCGGTTACGGCTGAGGGCGGAATTGTCGTCGCCGATCGGTGGAATCATGCTATCCGCTATCTATATGATGGCAAGGTGTATACGTTAAGCGGCGGCGGGCGGACAGGTCATCAGAACGGCTCGGCGGAACAGGCGACATTCCGCGAGCCGATGGATGTGGCCGTGCTCAGCAACGGAACGATCGCAGTGGCGGACGGCTTCAATAATTCGATACGCCTTCTCCGCCGTTATACGCTGCCCGAGGAGGTTCGTTCCCCGTCGACCGCAAGCCCGTCCGCACAGGACACGGTCAATACGGTGCATAACGACCGTCGGGTCGATACGCCTGTTCCCGCGGTCATTCGGAATAATCGCGCCTTCCTTCCGCTGGAGCCTTGGAAGAAGATAATCGGATACGGAGTTGAAGAGCTGGAATCAGACCGGGTAAAGGTAACATTCGGCTCGTCCGTTCTTATTCTGGAGCGGGATGTGCCGCAAGTACAGATAGCGCTTAATGGAACGAAGCGGACGCAGACGCTGAGCGCGGAGGAAGCGCCCTTCCGGCAAGACGGGCAGTGGCTGATTCCGGCGCGCTTGCTCGATCACTTCGGGTTGCATGTGAGTTGGGTTCCGGAGCTCCGGACGCTCGTTCTTCGGGATACCGTATTTGAACGGCAAGACGCGTCAGGCGAAGCAGCCGGGCGATAAGGTAAGACCCCGGGACAGAAGATGACTGATGTGGAAAGGAGGAATCAGAATGCCCCCTCAATCCGGCCAACCGGCCCCTCAATGGTCCCCAAAAGACCAAGCCTATATGAAGGAGTACCTGGAATCCCATCCGGACAACCGGATGGCCTGGTATTTGCTAGGCAAGCAATATGAGCGTTCCGGGGAGCAAGGGAAAGCCAACTACTGCTTCAACCAGGCAGGAGATATCTATAAAGCGTTCGAAAATGAGCCTCTGCCGCAGGAGACCGTAGAGGAGCAGATGAAGGAGCGGACCGAGCGCGAGAAGCGGAGCCGGACGAAGGCGGCCCAGCTGCGGGCCGGGTTATTGGCCATTCTGTTCCTTCTGCTGCTCGTCCTCTTGCCGGGCGGAGAGGCGGTGGCTCCCGATGGAGCGCGGCTCAATGTTCAGCGGGACAAGGGCCATGCGCCGGGGCCGCATGAGGAGATCTCTGGCGGTACCTTCTACCGGCTGGTAGCCGCAGGAGATGACGAGGGCTATGCGCATGTCTTGAGGCGGATTCTGGAGAAGGATCGGAAGCGGGCGGGCGAGGATGTCGTCGTTCGGATGGAGTCCGATGAAGCGTGGCTCATCTGGTCGCGGACCCCCGAACCGGTTCTGTTGGCCAGCACGCCATCCGAAGGGGGACCGATCGAGATGCTGCCGCTGGCGGAACCGGATTGCCGCTGCGAGGAGGAGAGGCAGGCAGCAAGCCAAGGCGCGGCGTTGTGGACGGAAGCGAGCGAGCAGCGGCTGATTGCCAAGTCCGCCCTGACGGCCTACGTGAAGCAGGGCAAGGCTGCTCCGGATCAATGGCCCGCTATGGCGAAGGCCTATCCGGCCAATTCCGTATCCGGCACCTCGGCGGGAATTGAGCAGGCTTATGCGGGGGTGCTGCAGGTCTACCGGAACGGGATGGCCCGGGGATCGAAGCGGAAGCGGACCGAGCAGGCGCTCTCCCAGATGTGGGCCGATGAGGCCGATCCGTTCCGCGAGCCGATTCGAATCGTGGTCGATAAAAAACGGCATCGCCTCGGTGTCGTTAGCGGAGGCATCCTGCTTCGCAACTATGAGGTCGGGCTGGGAGGCAGCCGCACGCCGAAGGGGAAATTCGTCATCTCGGAGAAGGTGGTGAATCCGAATGGATCCTCGACCGGCGTCTTCGGAAGCCGGGGGATGACGCTGTCGGATACGCTGTATGCGATTCACGGCACGAATGAGCCGGACAGCATTGGTCGGGACGAGTCGCTGGGATGCATCCGCATGCTACCGGACGATGTCGAGGAGCTGTTCGACATGGTGCCGATCGGGACGGAAGTCAGCATAGAGTCGGATGTGCTGCCCGGCGTTCTGCGGGTTCCCGATCCGGAAGATCGCTACCGGCTCGATCTGACGCCGCAGCAGGACAACCCGGGCAAGGTCTACCGCTGGCTGGATTAACCGGCACGGCGGCACAAAGAGAGAGCCGTGTTCCCTCGGAAGCTCAGGGGCACGGCTCTCTTATTCCTTGAACGGTCAGGCATGTTATCCGTTCACCACTAGTAAGATGGAAACGATAATGACAAGAACCAGCGCGATGCCTCCCGCCCAATAAATGGCTTTCTTGTTCACGGCATCCTGCGGCTTGGTCGCGATAACGGGCGGTTTCCGTTTCGTTGCCATAGTTCATCACCTTTCTTAGTAATCGCTTGTTCACTGCCTTTATTGTAATCGTTTTCTGGGCAAAAGGCCAGACGAATTGAAAGTGAATCCAGACTTTTCTTTTGCCGAAGAAAGATTTAAACTATTTGTTAGGGCTAAAAGCGCCTGCTCTCTCCAGGACGGCTGCCGTGCCGGAGAAGGGGAGGCGACGAGCCACAAATCGTACCGAAGCAGGCTTATTGTCTGGCATGGATGAACGGAGTGAACACGTTGTTGTATCGATATATTGTAAAACCTCTGCTTTTTAAAATGGATCCGGAGCGGGCGCATCATCTCGTCATCGGGGGGATGTCCAAAGCGGGCCGCATTCCGGGCGTGCCAGCACTGCTGAGAGGGATATACGGGGTTGGAGAGGATCCGGCCTTGAAGACCGAGCTATTCGGCTTGTCCTTCCATACGCCGATCGGGCTGGCTGCTGGCCTGGACAAGAACGCGGAGGCGGTAAGCGGGCTCTCTTCGGTCGGCTTCGGGTTCATGGAAGTGGGAACCGTTACGCCCAAGGAACAGCCGGGGAACGAGAAGCCGCGCATGTTCCGCTTGCCTCCGGACGAGGCGCTTATTAACCGGATGGGCTTCAATAACAAGGGAGCGGACAGTATGCTGCATTCGCTGGAAGCACTGCGGAAGCGGCCGATTCCGGTATGGGTCAACATCGGCAAGAACAAAGTGACGCCGAACGAGCAGGCGCAGGATGATTATTTGTCCTGTCTCCGGACACTCTATCCGGTAGCAGACTTGTTCGTCATCAATATCAGCTCGCCTAATACCCCGGATCTGCGCAATCTTCAGCATGGCGACGAATTGAAGTCGCTGCTGCAGGCGGCCGTCTCGGACATGAAGCGGCTGAATGCGGAGCATGGCCGGAACAAGGCCGTGCTGGTCAAAATCGCTCCCGATGTGTCCGACGCCGAGCTGGAGCAAATGACGAATACAATTATGGCGAGCGGCGTATCCGGGATTATCGCGACGAATACGACGCTGTCCCGTATGGGAGCCGAGCACAGCAACCGGCTGGAGGGCGGCGGCTTGAGCGGGCGGCCGCTGGAGGAGCGATCTACCCAGGTCGTGTCCCAGCTGTATCGCCTGACGAATGGCTCGATCCCAATCATCGGATCGGGCGGCGTATTCAGCGCAGAGGACGCCTATCGCAAGATTCGGGCCGGTGCCAGTCTGGTAGAGATCTATACCGGCTTCATCTACCGGGGCCCGGGCGTTAACCGTGACCTGGCGGCGGGTCTGGCCCGCTTGCTGGCGCGGGACGGATACCGGCATATATCCGAAGCCGTTGGCGCGGATCACCGGTAGAACGATAAAGACATCCGCTTGGACGCTCATAGATAACGGACGGTGGGAATGACAGGAGGCGCTTGAATGGACGGAAGAGATTGGGGAAAGTTTTTGCTGCCATATGAGCAGACCGTCGAAGAGTTGAAGGTCAAATTCAAGACGATGCGCTCGGAACTGAAGAAGCGGGAAGAGTATTCGCCGATTGAGTTCGTTACGGGACGGGTGAAGCGCATCTCCAGTATTCTGGACAAGGCGAAGCGGCTGGACGTGCCGATGGACCAGTTGGAGCGCGGAATCGAAGATATCGCCGGCATCCGCATCATGTGCCAATTCGTGGATGATATCCGCAGAGTCGCTGAGTTCATCCGCCATCGCAAAGATATGAATCTGCTGTACGAGAAGGATTATATAACGAACTATAAAGAGAGCGGCTACCGCAGCTTCCACATGATCGTGGAATACCCTGTGCAGACGGCGCTCGGCCAGAAGATGGTCTTGGCGGAGATCCAGATTCGGACGCTGGCCATGAACTTCTGGGCTACCATTGAGCACTCGCTCAATTACAAATACCGGGACAGCCTGCCGGAGGATGTGCGGCTGCGTCTGAAAAAAGCGGCGGAAGCCGCGTTCATTCTCGATAATGAAATGTCCAGCATCCGGCAGGAAATATTGGAGGCGCAGCGCGATTTCGAGGATCAGTCGCGCCTGGTGCATCAATGTCTGGCGCTGATTCAGGAGCTGTACTTCTATCACAAAGTAACGGAAGCCGTCCAATTCCAGCAGCGGTTCAACACGCTGTGGGAGCGGGAAGACCGGGCGGGAATCAAGCAGCTGGAGGAAGATATTATCGATATGCTGCGGCAGGCGAAGAAATCTGGCTCAGACGGTGAATGAACGGGCTAAGCGATGCCGGAGCCTTGAATGAAGCCGTGGCGGCTAAAGAACAGAAGAGATGATAGCATAGGGACGGCATCCGGAAGGGGCCGTTCTTTTATGATATGAATCTCATGCATCAGCGTGAATCGTGGCCGGGCGCTGAAGAGAAGCAGCACATTGGATTGGCACAACAGCGCGCTATGGAGATTCTACAAAGGTGCTGCTCCATAAGTAGTTTTTACCTCCATTGAGATAGTCCCCCCTGCTTCTCACCGCTCGACTTGCCGAAAAGCTGCGAAAACCCCTATGACGTCTAAAATTTTCCATTTTTGACGTCTACTCCGTGACCGACATTCCTGAAAACTGCAGGATTTTTTGCCATGCCAATGGGTTGGAAGCAAAAATCGGGGAAAAGGATGTACTTTTCAGGCTGTTGAGAAAGTCCAAGGGATTTTATGGCATTTCATTTTTTATGTGGTGGATCTCGTCTCTCAGTAGAAACAATCGGGTTAAAACGCATGGGTGCCAAGTTTAGAGTAGGAAAATGGACAATCTCCACCCCTTAATAAAAAAACAGGGGTTTTCCAACGGCCTGAAAACTGCACCATTTCCCTAGACACGCCTATCCGGTAAGCGAAATCCGCAAAACTGCACGATTTCTCCAGACACGCCTATTC
>NZ_QYZD01000072.1:0-10939 GCF_003591545.1 Paenibacillus thiaminolyticus | reverse complement strand
CCTGAATATATGGTTCCTGCGCATTTCGTGCATCTGTCGGAACTTCCGCTCACTAGAAACGGCAAGCTGGATCGGAATGCGCTGCCGGAGCCTACAGAGGATATGGCAACAGCTTCCCGATATATAGCTCCCCGAACTGCTACGGAAGCCCGGCTTGCGGAGCTGTGGCAGGAGGTATTGCACGTATCTCAGGTGGGGATCCGCGACAATTTCTTTGAACTCGGAGGCCACTCCCTGAGAGCGATGATACTCGTATCTCGCATTCATCAGAGCTTGGGCATACCCATCGCCATTCGGGACGTATTCCGGTTCCCGACCGTTGAAGCCATGGCGCTGACCGTGGACAGAACGGCTAGAGGCGCACATGAAGGCCTGCGACCTGCCGGGCAGCGGGAATACTATCCCCTGTCCTCTGCACAGAGAAGACTCTATGTACTGCAGCAGCTCGAAGGAGCGGAACTGAGCTATAATATGCCCGCGGCGATGCTCCTCGAGGGACAATTGGATCGGGCAAGATTGGAATTTGCTTTACAGGAACTAGCGGCACGTCATGAAGTCCTTCGTACACGTTTTGATTTCGTAAATGGCGAACCTGTTCAGATCATTTGCCCGGAGGTTGAATTCTCGCTGTCTTTCCGCGATGCCGAAGGGGAGCAGCTTCAAGAGATCATCCATAATTTCATTCGGCCATTCGATCTGGGACAAGCGCCGCTTCTGCGCATCCAATTGATAAAGCTGGCGGATTTGCGGCATCTGTTGTTGTTCGATATGCATCATATCATTTCAGACGGCACGTCCATGGAGATTTTCATAAAGGAAATGACAAGTCTGTATATGAGAGAGAGCTTGACGCAGCTTTCCCTTCATTATAAGGACTATGCAGTATGGCAGAACGCGAAGGAACATTCCGAGGAGTATGCCCGACACAAGGAATACTGGCTCGAACAGCTTGCAGGAGAACTTCCGATTCTTTCCTTGCCGTGTGATTTTGTTCGTCCGCCGGTACAGAGCTTTGACGGAAGCCGCCTGGATTTCATCATTGATGCGGAGCTGACCGGCAAATTGCGCAAGCTTGCGCAAAACACGGGGACTACCTTATTCATGGTGCTGCTATCTGCTTATAGCACGTTTCTGTCAAGAATATCCGGCCAGGAAGATATGATTGTCGGAACGCCTATTGCCGGACGGCCTCATGCCGATCTGTCCAGTATTTTAGGAATGTTCGTGAACACATTGGCCATCAGATCGATGCCGTCCAGGGAGAAAACATTCGCAGAATATTTGGAAGAAGTCAAGCAAATTTCCATCGCAGCGTTTGAACACGCGGATTACCCGTTTGAGGAACTTGTCGAGCAGGTGGTCCAACAGCGGGATATCAGCCGGAACCCGATCTTTGACGTCATGTTCGCTTTGCAGAACATGGAACAATCCGAGCTCCGGATGGAGGAAGTCGAGGTATCTCGCTATGAGATGGAGAATCCCACTGCGAAATTCGATTTGTCCTTGTTCATCAACGAACAGGGAGATCAACTTCACTGCAGCCTGGAATACGCCACAGCCCTGTTTGAACCTGGCACCATCGGGCGTTGGCAAGAAAATTTCATCCAATTGCTGCGGCATGCGGTCGATGAGCCGGGGATTGCGCTCGGTAAAGTAACTTTGCTGAGTGAACAAGAACGGAATACACTGGCGGCATGGCATGACGGACCTGCCATGGAGCTGCCGGATACAACGATACACCAGTTGTTCAGAGAACAGGCGGTTAAGGCTCCGGACGGCATTGCATTGGTAGTGGGCGATACTATGCTGACTTATCGAGAGCTGGATCAGCTATCCGATCAACTCTCGCTTGCTTTGCAGCATCGCAACCTAGGGGCAGGCAGCATTGTCGGCCTCATGGCCGGCCGTTCTCCTTATATGATGATCGGTTTGTTAGGGATTCTTAAAGCGGGGGCGGCCTTCCTTCCTGTGGATCCGTCCTATCCTGCGGATCGCATTGCTTACATGCTGGAGGATTCCCAGGCAGCCTGCCTGCTCATCGATTCGGCACGGACGGGCCAACGCCTTGCGTATGACGGAGAAACGCTAATTATTAGCGATTTGTTCGCCGCGAACCATGATGTCAGGGGGGATCGCGAGCCGGTTGAGATCTCATTGGGCGAACAGAATGGGCTGCCGCTGTACGTCATTTACACTTCAGGGACTACGGGCAACCCCAAAGGTGTGATTCTGAAGCATAGAAACCTTATTAATCTTGTGCTTTATCAGCATAAGCATACCTCTGTACCTTTTCACAAAAACGTGCTTCAGTATGCTTCCTACAGCTTCGATGTCAGCTACCAGGAGATCTTCACTACGCTGCTTGCGGGCGGAACGCTCCATGTCATCGATGAGGAGATGCGTCGGGATCCCGTTGCGCTTTTCCGATATATCGAGGATCAGGGCATTGAGACGATTTATTTGCCTGCTTCTTTTGTAAAGTTCGCATGGAATGACCCTGCTTATGAATCCGTGTGGCCTAGCAGCGTGCGTCACATCATAACGGCAGGCGAGGCGCTGGTCGCCGGAAAGCCGCTGCAGCGTTATTTGCGCGAGCGGGGAGTGACTCTCCATAATCACTACGGGCCTTCCGAGACGCATGTTGCCACTTCGTATACGATTACGCCGAATGACATTGTGACAGAGCTTCCTCCCATCGGCAGACCTATCGGCAACTCCTCTATTTATATTTTGGATCCGCTCGGTTGCCCGCAGCCGATAGGTGTCGCAGGCGAGTTGTACATTGGGGGAGCGTGTGTCGGAGAAGGTTATTTGAAGCAGCCTGAGCGAACTCGCGAGACCTTCATCGCCAATCCATTCTCTTCCGGCGGACGGATGTACAGGACAGGGGATTTGGCCCGCTGGTTGGCAGACGGGAGCATCGAGTATTTGGGCCGCATGGATCATCAAGTGAAGATAAGGGGATACCGAATTGAGCTGGGCGAGATCGAAACTCGGCTTCTCGGGGTGAAAGGGATTCGGGAAGCGGCCGTTCTCGTTCATCGGGACGAGTACGGAAGCAATGAGCTGTGTGCCTATATCGCAGGTGAACGCGAGTTTTCTTATACCGAGCTGCGGGAGGCTCTCGGGACGGTCATGCCGGACTATATGATACCTTCATCCTTCGTCCAGCTTGGGCAACTGCCTGTAACGCGGAATGGAAAGGTGGATCGCCGGGCGCTGCCGAAGCCGGATGGAGCCAAGGCAGGCAAAAGATATGAGGCGCCGCGAACAAATATGGAAGCCAAGCTCGCACTGTTGTGGCAGGATGTGCTGGGTGTCGAGCGCGTAGGCATCCATGACAATTTCTTTGAATTGGGCGGTCACTCTCTAAGGGCGATGACCCTTGCATCGCGCATTCACCAGACGCTGGATGTGGAAGTTCCATTGCGATTGTTATTCCAGGCTCCTACGGTCGCAGGTCTGGCAGCGGCTCTGGAAGCCGTAACATGTCCATCGTACGAAGCGCTGCTGCCTGTGGCAAAGCAGGCGTATTATCCGGTGTCCTCTGCTCAAAAACGGCTGTACTTGCTGCAGCAATTGGAGGGGATGGGACTCAGCTACAATATGCCGGTGGCGCTGCAGCTCGAAGGAACGCTGGATAAGGCTCGGCTGGAAGCCGCGCTACAGACGATGATCGAGCGCCATGAGCCGCTGCGTACTTCATTCATTGTCGTGGATGGCGAGCCGGTGCAGAGGGTGGAGGAAGATCCGGCATTGCGCGTGATCTATGAGGAGTCGGAGGAAGCGGACGCCGGGAAGCGAATCCAGGCATTTCTCCGTCCGTTTGACCTAAGCGAGGCCCCGCTGCTGCGCACGACCGTCGTTCGTCTCGCCGAAGATCGGCACCTGCTGCTGTTCGATATGCATCATATTATCTCGGACGGCACGTCGATAAATATTTTTATCGAAGAATTTATGAAGCTGTACGCCGGCGAACAATTAGAGCCGCTGCGGCTGCAGTACAAAGATTATGCCGTATGGCAGCGGAAGTATACTCAGATGCCGGCGTACCGTGAGCTGGAAGCTTACTGGCGGGAACAGTTTGCAGGCCAATTGCCGGTGCTCACCCTGCCGGCCGATCATCCGCGCCGGGCAGTGCGCAGCTTTGAAGGCGGCCAAGTGGACTTCGAGCTGGACAGCGAGCTTGCGTCGGCAGTGCGCGGGTTGGCCCGAGCGAACGGTGCAACGATGTACATGGTGCTGCTGGCAGCCTATAGCACGCTGCTGTCGCGCCTTAGCGGGCAGGAGGAGATTATCGTCGGATCGCCGGTGGCGGGACGGCCGCACGCCGATCTGGACAGCATGCTCGGGATGTTCGTGAATACGTTGGCGCTGCGCATGTATCCGGCCAGAGACAAAAGCTTCGCGGTCTATTTGCAGGAAGTGAAGCAGACGGCGCTCGGAGCTTTCGAGCACGGGAACTATCCGTTCGAGGAACTGGTGGAACAGGTCGTACGCCGGCGCGATACGAGCCGCAATCCGCTCTTCGATGCGATGCTCGTATTGCAGAACACAGAGCAGGTGGAGCTGGAGCTTTCCGGCCTGCGTTTATCCACCTATCCGTTCGACTATAATGCGGCCAAATTCGACGTGACGCTATCGGTGCGCGAACACGAGGAAGGGATACGCTGCTCGCTCGAATACAGTTCCATGCTGTTTGATCGCGAGACGATCGAACGTTGGGCGGATCACTTTGCAGAGCTTCTGCGGCAAGTTTCCACCAATCCGCAGGTAAAGTTGGGAAGCGCCTGCTTGCTGACGACGGCCGAACATGAACAGCTATTAGTCCGGTTCAATGACACGAATGCGCCGCTTCCGGAAGGGGCAAGCATTTCCTCCCTGTTCGAACGGCAGGCGGCGAAGACGCCGGATCATCCGGCGGTCGTGTGCGCAGACCGGCGTCTGACCTACCGGGAGCTGGAGGAGCAGGCCAACCGCATCGCCCAATGGCTGCATGCGCACGGCGTAACGGAGGAAGAATGCGTAGGCGTGCTGATGAACCGTTCGCCGCAGCTTATCGCCGGGCTGTTGGGGATTTTGAAAGCCGGTGCCGCTTACGTGCCAATTGACCCTATGCTGCCTAAAGAGCGCATGGAGGGAATGATTCGGGATTCCGGGATGCAGGTAATGCTGACGGATTCGGCTCAGCTTGGGATGGTGAGAGGTCTGTATGAGACATCGCTGCGTCATGTACTATGCCTGGATGATGCATTGACGGAAGAACTGGTTGGGCGGACGGAGTACGTCAATCAGGCCGGAGGCCAGGAAGGCGGCAAAATGAGTCTCGATGGCGATACCATCTCGTTCTCCTTCACCGAGGAACTGGCCCGGTATTCTTCTGTACCTGTTGACGTGAAGATAAAACCATCCGGCAGCGCATACGTCATCTACACCTCCGGAACGACCGGCATGCCGAAAGGGGTCGTCGTAGAGCACCGGAACGTGGTCAATTTCATCTCGGGAATGATTCGCGAGCTTCCGTTCGGGTCGCATGATTCGATGCTATGCATCACGACAGTGTCCTTCGATATCTTCGCCGCGGAGAGCTGGGTGCCGCTGAGCTGTGGGATGCAGATCGTCCTCGCAAGCGAGGCAGCGCAGCAGGATCCGGCCGTGCTGGCGGAACTGCTCGCTCAGCACCCGGTTCAGATGGCGCAGATGACGCCTTCGCGTCTGATGCTATTGCTTGGCGATGCGCGAAGCGCGGCGCAGCTGCGGAGTCTCACAACACTGCTGGTCGGCGGGGAAGCCTTCCCTTCCACCCTGTATGGGCAGTTGAGGAAATATACGGATGCGGTGCTGTACAACATGTATGGGCCGACGGAAACGACCGTTTGGTCTACGTGTGATCGCTTAGAAGGAGGCGAACGGATCAGCATCGGACGTCCGATGGCGAACACGCAGGCGTACGTGCTGAACGAGGCGCTGCAGCCGCAGCCAATCGGCGTGGCAGGAGAGCTGTGCATCGGCGGTGCGGGAGTCGCCCGCGGATATTGGGCGCGTCCGGAGCTGACGGACGAGAAATTTGTAGACAGCCCGTTTGTTGCCGGGGAGCGGCTATACCGAACCGGGGATTTGGCGCGTTGGCTGCCTGACGGCCGGCTGGAGCATCTGGGACGGAGCGACCATCAGGTGAAGATCCGGGGATACCGGATTGAACTGAGCGAAATCGAAGCTCGGTTGCTGCGCATTCCGGGCGTAAGCGAAGCCGTCGTAACTGCCGTAGAAATGCAAGAGCATGGGCAGGACTTGTGCGCTTATATAACGGGCGAGTATCCGCTCGCGGCAGCAGAGCTGCGAGCCGCCTTGGCCGCATCGCTGCCGTCGTACATGATGCCGGCGCACTACATGCAGCTGGAAAAGCTTCCGCTGACGCCGAACGGCAAAGTGGATCGCCGTGCGCTGCCGAAGCCGGCGGGAAGCGGAGCGGAAGTTGGTTATATAGTGCCGCGAACCGATGTTGAGGCGAAGCTGGCGCAGTTGTGGCAGGAGGTGCTGGGCGTTGAGCGCGTAGGCATCCATGACAACTTCTTCGAGCTGGGCGGCCATTCCTTAAAGGCGATGACGCTCGTATCGAAGATTCATCAGTCGCTCGGGGTAGAGCTGCCGCTAAGACAAATATTCCTCTCGCCAACGATTGAAGAGTTAGCGACTGCAGTGATGGCGATGAATGGCAGCACGGCATATCAAGCGTTGGCCCCGGCAGGCGAACGGGCGCATTACCCGTTGTCTTCGGCTCAAAAGCGGCTGTACATCCTGCAGCAGTTAGAGGGAGCCGAGCTGAGCTACAACATGCCGGTGGCGCTGCGGCTTGAAGGAGAACTGGATCAGACACGGCTGGAAGCGGCGCTGCAGGCGCTTATCGCCCGCCATGAATCGCTGCGCACTTCGTTTGCCATCGTGGATGGCGAGCCGGTGCAGCGGGTTCAGGACGAGTGGGCCTTCTCTGTCTCCTATGAGGAGGCTGAGGAAGAGGAGGTCGAGGGGCGCATCCGGGCATTCCTCCGTCCGTTTGGCCTAGGCGAGGCGCCGCTGCTGCGTGCAACCGTCGTTCGCTTCGAAGAAACGAGTCACATGCTGCTGTTCGATATGCACCATATTATTTCAGACGGCACGTCGATCAGCATTTTGGTAAATGAATTTGCGAGGCTGTACGCGGGCGAAGCGTTAGAGCCGTTGAAGCTGCAGTACAAAGATTATGCGGTATGGCAGCAGGAGCACTACGCCGATAGCCAAGCGTACGGGCACCTGGAAGCGTACTGGGTGGAGCAGCTTGCGGGCGAATTGCCGGTGCTGAGCCTGCCGGCCGATCATCTGCGTCCGGCCGTACGCAGCTTCGAGGGAGGCCGGGTGGACGTTGAGCTGGACGGCGATCTTGCGCACGCTGTGCGCGAGCTGGCCCGCACGAGCGGGACAACGGTGTACATGGTGCTGCTTGCCGCCTACAGCATGCTGCTGGCGCGGCTTGGGGGGCAAGAAGAAGTCATTGTCGGTTCTCCGGTGGCGGGACGGCCGCATGCAGATCTGGAAGGCATGCTGGGAATGTTCGTGAACACCTTGGCACTACGGACGCACCCGTCCGGAGAGAAGAGCTTTGCGGCCTTTTTGGAGGAAGTGAAGCTTACGACGCTCGATGCCTTCGAGCATGGAGAGTATCCGTTCGAAGAACTGGTGGAACGGGTAGTTCGGCAGCGCGACACGAGCCGCAATCCGCTATTCGATGCGATGCTCGTGCTGCAAAACATGGATCAGGCGGAGCTTGCGCTTCCCGATCTTCGGTTGACCCCGTATCTTCTGGAGGACACGGTTGCCAAATTTGACTTAACCTTGAACGTATCCGAGCAAGAGGAGGGATTCTCTTGCAGTTGGGAATATTCGTCGGCATTATTCACCGAAGAGACGATCAGACGTTGGGCGGAACATTTTGCAGAGCTTTTGCGCCATGTATCGAGACAGCCTGACACGGCGTTAGGAGCAGTCTCTCTGCTGACAGCGGCGCAGGAGCGCCAATTGATGCAGGAGTTTAATCCGCCCCGGATAGAGCCTGTTGGCAGCAAGACAATAATCGAGTTATTCGAAGAACAAGTGTTGCTGAACCCGAACCGTACGGCAGTGGTGTTCAACAACCGTGAAATGAGTTACGCCGAGCTGAATGATCGTGCCAGCCGTCTAGCTCAGGCACTGAGACAGCGCGGCGCCGGATCCGAGGATATCGTCGGCGTTCTTGTGACTCGTTCCGCTTGGATGGTTGTGGCCGTATTGGCGGTCTGGAAATCGGGCGGTGCCTATTTACCGCTGGATGCCGATTATCCAGCCGAACGGATTGCATACATGCTTGAAGAAAGCGGCGCCCGACTTCTGCTGACAGAGCGGGTGTACGGGGAGGAATGGGGAGCGTCCTATGACGTTCTATGTCTGGAAGACGATGACGCTGCCGTTACGGAAGGTATTTCCCTGCAACTGCCTGAGCCCGGACATTTGGCCTATATTATTTTCACTTCGGGCACTACCGGCAAGCCGAAGGGCGTCATGATCGAACATGGGCATTTAATAGAACGAATTTTTGCTTGGAACCAAGCTTATGGTCTGGACTCACAGGAAATTCGGCTGCTGCAGATGGCCAGTTTCTCGTTTGATGTATTTGTCGAAGATATGGCCCGTACGCTTCCTTTCGGAGGAACGATGGTCATCTGTCCAAGCGAGCTGCGACTGCAGCCCGCGGCCATAGCGGGATTGATCCGCACGCATGCGATCACGCTGCTCAACTCGACACCGTCCTTAGTGATGTCCATTATGAAATACATCGATGAGCGGAAGGTAGATATTCCGTCATTGCGGTTACTGATTTTAGGCGGCGACCGTTGTCTCAACCCTGATTTTCACTGGCTGCTTGAACGGTTCGGGCACAGGATGCGGATTATCAACTGCTACGGTGTAACCGAGGCGACCGTTGACTCTTCCTTCTATGAGTGGACAGGGGCCCCGGAACCGTATCCGTTAACGCCGTCGGGGCACGTACCGATCGGAAGACCGTTTCCAAATGTAAGGCTCTATGTCGTGAATCCTCAATATGGAAATTTGCAGCCGATTGGAGTATATGGAGAGCTGTATATCGGTGGTGCAGGCGTAGGACGCGGGTATATGAACAGACCTCGGCTGTCCGAGGACAAATTCATCCCAAGCTTCTTTATGGAAGGGGAACGGCTGTATAAAACCGGGGATCTGGTGCGCTGGTTGCCTGATGGCAGTCTGGAATTTGCTGGGCGCAATGACCACCAAGTAAAAATTCGAGGATACCGGATCGAATTGGGCGAGATTGAACAGCATCTTACCGAGCTGGAAGGCGTTGCAGATTCGGCAGTCGTCGCTTGCGAGTTGAAGCAGGGGGATCTCGAATTATGCGCCTATGTGGTCGCGAGCAAGGAAACGGAGATTTCATCACTGCGTAAAGCACTGTCTGCAAGGCTTCCGGGATTCATGGTTCCTGCGTATTTCGTAAGGCTGGAAGAGCTTCCGTTGACGCCGAACGGCAAGGTGGACCGTCGGGCGCTGCCGCTGCCTTCGAAAAATGGAAAGGCTGAGGGCATTGCGTCGCCACGAACCAAGGTCCAGGAGAAGCTGGCGGATCTGTTCCAGGAGGTGTTAGGCGTCGGGCGCGTAGGCATCCACGACAACTTCTTCGAACTGGGCGGCCATTCCTTGAAGGCGATGACGCTCGTATCGAAGATTCACCAGGCGCTGGGAGTAGAGCTGCCGCTAAGACAGCTGTTCCTCTCGCCGACGGTTGAAGGGCTAGCGGCTGAGCTGATGGCGACGGGTGGCAGCACGGTGTATCAAGCGTTGGCCCCGGCAGGCGAACGGGCGCATTATCCGCTATCCTCGGCCCAAAAACGGCTGTATGTTCTGCAGCAGTTAGAGGGAGCCGAACTAAGCTACAACATGCCGGTGGCGCTGCGGCTCGAAGGAGCTCTCGATCGGGCCCGGCTCGAAACGGCGCTGCAAGCGCTCATCGCCCGGCATGAATCGCTGCGAACTTCGTTTGCCGTCGTGGACGGCGAGCCGGTGCAGCGGGTAGCGAATCAGGTGATGTGTGACGTGTCGTATAGGGAAGCGCAGGAAGAAGAGGTCGAGGAACTGATCCAGGCATTCCTCCGTCCGTTTGACCTAATCGAAGCGCCGCTGCTGCGTACGACAGTCGTTCGTCTCGAAGCAACACGTCACGTGCTGCTGTTCGATATGCACCATGTTATTTCGGACGGCACCTCGATCAGCATTTTGGTAGACGAATTTGCAAAGCTGTACGCGGGTGCAGCGTTGGAGCCGCTGAAGCTGCAGTACAAAGATTATGCGGTATGGCAGCGGGAGCACTACGCCGATAGCCAAGCCTACGAGCTGTTGGAAGCGTACTGGGTGGAGCAGTTAGGTGGCGAATTGCCGGTGCTGAGCCTGCCGGCCGATCATCCACGTCCGGCCGTACGCAGCTTCGAGGGAGGCCGGGTGGACGTTGAGTTGGACGGCGAGATTGCTGCGGCCGTGCGCGCGTTGGCCCGCACGAGCGGAACCACGGTGTATATGGTGCTGCTTGCCGCCTACAGCACGCTGCTGGCGCGGCTTGGGGGACAAGAAGAAGTCATTGTCGGTTCTCCGGTGGCGGGACGGCCGCGTGCAGATCTGGAAGGCATGCTGGGGATGTTCGTCAATACGTTGGCACTGCGGACGTACCCGGTCGGGGAGAAGAGCTTTGCGGCCTTTTTGGAGGAAGTGAAGCTTACGACGCTCGATGCCTTCGAGCATGGAGAGTATCCGTTCGAAGAACTGGTGGAACGGGTAGTTCGGCAGCGCGACACGAGCCGCAATCCGCTCTTCGATGCGATGCTCGTGCTGCAAAACATGGATC
>NZ_QYZD01000071.1:0-11923 GCF_003591545.1 Paenibacillus thiaminolyticus | reverse complement strand
TAGGTTAAGTTTACCATGTTTTAATGTGAGCTTATAGTTTGAAGACACACTCTAGCACTTATTTGCTTTATTTCGCTTACACGAGGCAATTCCGTCCAGACCATAACAGAATAAGCGCTTGCTGTCGCGGCGGGTGGGGGACGATGGGCCGGCCTCTTCGTACGAATCTTTGTGACTTATGCTTCGCCGGCCCATGCAGGAACTCGCCGCTAGTCGCCCCAATGACGGCTGCGGTATTCAGACGGGGCTGCCCCTGTCACCTTTTTGAACACGCGGCTGAAATAATTCGGGTCCCGGTACCCGACCCGGTAACAGATTTCCTTCAATGACAGCTTGTTTTCTTCAATATACTGGCATGCCTGGGAAATGCGGAGCTGCGTAATGTAGTCGGTGAACGTCGCTCCGGCCTGCTGCTTGAACAATTTGCTGAAATAATACGGACTCAGATGAACCATCCCAGCCACTTCCTCCATCGCGAGCGGCAGATGGAACCGCTCGTGAATTATCGCTCGCGCCTGTTCGATCACCGCATGCGCTTCCCGATCACGGCTCGCCTGCACTAGATGGATGGCTGCATGAAGCGCCTCTTCGGTATGGGCTCCGCTCCGGGTCGCTTCAAGCCGTTCCGGGCGGGAATAGCTTCCGGCTCGGACCGGAACCTGTTCGAAATGAACGGCCGCAGCAGAAGCGGC
Organism: Paenibacillus thiaminolyticus; assembly: GCF_003591545.1. Classification (GTDB taxonomy): domain Bacteria; phylum Bacillota; class Bacilli; order Paenibacillales; family Paenibacillaceae; genus Paenibacillus_B; species Paenibacillus_B thiaminolyticus_A. The sequence goes on along the minus strand of NZ_QYZD01000071.1, from coordinate 11,231 downwards.
ACCCCGGGCATAGGCTGCCGCGCAAGCCGCCTCCACATACGATTCGCGCAGCTTGTCGATGCCGAACTTCAAGCGCCCGATTCCGATATGGACCGTGCCCTCTGCTGCTTGCCGCAGCATGGGAACAAGCTCCTCTCCCAGCGCGAGCACATCCTCCTTCGCATATTGCGTGCCGTCCTTCAAGCGAACGAAGACTGTCATCTGTTCGTCTATCATCGGACTGACGATACAGGACAGGCGATCGGCCAGCTCATGCCTAACGGTATTGTATACTTTCTCCAGCCGCAAGCGCCAGCTCCCATCCTCGCAAGCCTCATCCGTCCCGGGAGCGGATGCGACAATGACAAGGGCATAACCCATCTGCAGCGGGAACTGCGCCAGTTCGATCAACTGCTGCACATTCCAGTCCCGGACCTGGTCATTCATCAGCATCATCGCCAGCTCGTTCTCAACCAGCGGCATCAACCGCGAGACGGTATCCCGCAAGGCCAGCTCGGTATCACGCTTGCTTCGCTCCTGCTCCAGCTCCTGGACCAGCCGCTGCAAGATGCCGATGATCTGTTCCTTCTTCGCGGGCTTCACAATGTATTCTCTCACTCCCAGGGCAATGGCTTGCTTCGCATAAGCAAAATGATCATAAGCCGTCACCAGCACCATCTTCACCCGGCTGTGGAGCGCCTGGATGTCCTGCAGCGCTTCCAGTCCCTGAATGCCTGGCATCTTCACATCCATCATCACGATGTCCGGACGATGCTCTTCCGCGAGCTCGATCGCCCGGCGCCCGTTGGGCGCATGAATAATATCGAAGCTGTCCGGCATGGCGCGGGTAATAATCAACTCCAGACCTTCCCGTTCCAATGCTTCGTCATCCGCAATTAACAGACGATACATCCGCTTCCACCTCCTCATAAATGGGCAGCCTGAGCCTTACCGTGGTCCCCCTCCCGATCTCGCTCTCCAGTTCCACGATATCCTGCCGGCCATAGAAGAGCTGCAGCCGCTTGAATACGTTCTGCAGGCCGAGCCCGGTCGAACGGTGCGCTTCGCCGCGGGAGCGGGCGTCCGCTTCCCCCTCGCCCAACAGCGAGGCGCGGGTCGCCTCATCCATCCCGGCCCCGTTATCCGCGATGGTCACGGTCACTTCCGTATCCGAGCGGGTAACGGACAAGCGCACGGCCGCCCCTTCTTCCATTCCCTCGACGCCATGGATGAACGCATTTTCGACGATGGGCTGCAGCGACAGGCACGGAATGTACTGTCCCAGCGCCCGCTCCTCGATGCTCATCTCGCAGCGGATGCGCTCGCGGAAGCGCGCCTGCTGAATCGAGAAATATTCCGCAGTGTTGCCCACTTCCTCCCGCAGCGTCACCGGGGTATCCAGCTTGCGCAAATTGTAGCGAAGCAGATTCGAGACGGATACGGTCAAATCACTTGTCCTGTCGGCTCCCTCGATCAGCGCCAGCTTCGATAGCGCATTGAGCGTATTGAACAGGAAGTGCGGGTTGATCTGGCTCTGCAGCGCCCGCAGCTCCAGCTCCTTCACAAGACGCTCCCGCTCCAGATGCTCCATATCCTTGGCAATCAGCTTGCGGATATTGGCCAGCATATGCCGGAACGCCTCGGACAAAATCCGGAATTCATCATCTTGCCGGAACACGGGAGGCGCAATCTGCAGATTGCCCTTCGCGATCTGCTTAGCGGTTCGGACCAGCATATGTATCGGGCGGCTGATGCTCCGCGACAGCCAGATGACGAAGACCATGCTGAGCAGCAAGCTGACCACGAACAAGGCGAGGCCGATCTTGTTCATCTGCTGTGTGTTTTGCAGGATTTGCCGGTAATATGGCTGATAGCTGCTCAGCTCCAGATCAACAAGCGACTGGCCTTGATCCCGAATGAACCCCGCGATTTTTTCCGTATCCTCATACAAGACGGCAAACGACCGCAAGCCGCGCACATCGGTCGCTCCCAGCACCTCCTCCACTTTCTCCAGGAAAGAATCCAGCATATGGTCATAATTCCGGACGGAAATTTCATTGCTGTCCGTCTCCGCCTGCTTGGCCAGGTTGCCCTTCAAAGCGAGCAGTTCTTCCTGCTGGAGTGCCAGCTCGCCGTATGTCGTGTCCTTCTGGTCGATCAAGTAACGGCTGAGCGTGCGAAGATGCTGCTCCGTCTGGTGGGCAATCTGCTTGTACAACAAAATGCGCTCCATCATCATATTGTAGCTCTCCTGGATCGTCCGGCTGCTGAAATAAATAAAATAGGTGACGGCGCTGACGGCGATAGCTTTTTCCAGCAGCATCGTCTGTTCCTCCGGATTGATGCGGAGCGGCCCGGCATATTCCAAGGCAATACCCAGCCGGTTCGCCGCATCTCTCGCCCCTTGCTCGATCATCCGCCAGTACGGATTGTCCAGCTCCTGCGAGATAAGCATGACGTGGGGCTTGCTGGACGCGCCGGTCTCCGTCTCGCTCAGTTGGCGAATCAACGCCTGGTTGCGATAGGTGGATGACATGAACTGCAAGAGCAGATACAGAAAGGACAGGAACAGCAAGACGAGGGCAGCGGCCCATCTCTTATCCGGCATGGCTCATCCCTCCCAACGAAATTGAATACGTTTACAAATTTTGATCATAATGATACGGTCCTCCGCTGGCAATCCAGCAACCGTCTCCAACCCCGGCAAGGATCTAAAAAAGATGACTCCTCGCTGGAAGAAGTCATCTTGCGCCCGCTGAACGGATTGAATTCGTTATCGATTTAGGCGGACTATGCGAACGAAGGCTTTCCTCGATCGACTTCGCCGCTGAGCACCTTCACATATTCTTCGTCCGAGCCTTCGACGGAAGGGCCAATGTAGACAATATCTGCCGAGTTATGCTGACCGCTTCCACGAATGCCTTTCTTCCTGGAACGGCCAAACGGACCTCTTGCCTGGCGGTTAAGCTTGTTGATTCCGGCACTTCCCTTATGCAAGTGAATAGGATGATCGCCCGTCATGCGGAATCACCTCCAATTAAGTGGTCAATGGTTCGCAGCAAATCATTGTTCAGCTGTACAATCGTGGCTAATTCGGGTTCATCAAGCAGCTTCTGCCCGGCAAAATAAACGGACAGCACGTGCTCTCTACCAAGAGGATAGCATAGCACATATACCAGCGCAAGCTCCTCGCGCTTGAAAAAAGACCATTTTCCGTGAAGGAAGACATCTATCACGTAAATTTGATGATCCTTGTCCTGCTGGCGCTCCGCCGCGCTGAACGAGAAAAATTGTCCTCTCCCTACATTACCCGCCACCTGCCCGATCCCATCATGGCCTTGCTTGCGCCATAATGCCGCCCCCGTGACGCGGAACCCTTGCGGAGGCATGATGGAGTTGCGGACCGCCTCATATAGCGCTTCATACCTCTCCTGCGCGCTGGCGGTCGTCAGATTGCGAGTGTATTCCCAAAAAAAGTGAAGCAAGCTTTGCTTCTGGAGCAGCTCGGTTTCTTTGTTCGCTAACAAGCTGCGAGGGTTTTGAAAGAAGCCCTCCTCCTTGATTTTGCGGATCAACTGCTGGCAGGCCACAGACACGGCCGCCTCATGCTTGTTATCCGTCCGCAGCTCATAGCTCAACAGCGTAAGCCCCTGCAAATCGGAGAGCACGTGGAATTCATGGATCGTCTTCCCCTCAATCAGATCGCTGCGTTCCCGGACTTCGCCGGGAATGATGGCGAACACTCTGCCCCGCCCCAGCTTTCCCCAGAAAAGCCCCATCTCGAACAACGTATTGTCCCGTGGAACGAACACATATTTCCCGCGATGCAATGCCACATCATCCGGCGCGAAAACGAAAATACCAAAATCATGCTGTTCAAGTTCTCTCTCCAATGTCTCCATCGTATATTCATTTCCGCCAAAGGCCCCGGCATACCAAGGGGAGACTTGACAGTAATAATTGAGTTGCGAGTGCACAGCAGTCGCGATGTCAATCGCTTCCCTTGATGAGCCGATAAACAAATTCGGTTTCGCAGAAATGGACACAAGCGCAGCTCCTTTATGAACTTGATAGCCCTAATTATACTATGATTTTCCAATTCTGTGTGAGACCAAAGCTATGAATTCGCTTTTTTCATAGGATTCGCTTCAATCGGTCAACGTGTAGAAGATTTTTCCTTGATCTATACTTATGCTGTTGCCATAATTTTTAGCTCACCAAAGGAGACGGCGCAATGAACACTAGCAACCGCTTTGCCCGGCCTCATCTTGCCGATTGCGTGCCCGACCTGGTCGCGACGGCGAGAGGGGACAAAAAGGCAACCCTCGTCATTCAGCACGCGAAGCTCGTCAATGTATGCTCCGGGGAGATACAGGACGAGATGTCCATCGGCGTTCAGGGCTCGCGCATTGCCTTTGTCGGCAAAGATGCAAGTCATATGATCGGCGAAGACACGAAGGTTATTGATGCAGGCGGCCGCTATGTCGCGCCCGGACTGCTCGACGGCCACTGCCATATCGAGAGCAGCCAGATCACGCCGTCGCAATTCGCGCGGGCCGTGCTCGTCACAGGAACGACCGGCGGCTTCTTCGATGCCCACGAGATTACCAATGTTCTCGGCCTGCCCGGCCTGCGCCTGATGCTGGATGAAGCGAGAACGACGCCGCTCGCGGCCTATATGCAGGTCGCTTCCTGCGTGCCGTCGACAGGACCGGAGCTGGAGACCAGCGGCGCTTCGATCGGCCCGGCCGAAGTCGCGGAGGCCTTCACCTGGGGGCCCGATATGATCGCCTTGGGCGAGGTGATGAACTTCCCGGGCGTCGTGTTCAGCGATGAGAAAATGATCGGCGAGATCCAGGCGACCTTGCGGGCGGGGAGAGTTGCGGACGGGCACTATACGTGGCCGGTCGACGACTGGAGAATCTCCGCGTATGCCGCGAGCGGCATTAGCGGCTGCCACGAGAGCGTCAACGCCGAGGATGTCATCGAGCGGGTGCGGCGCGGCATGTACGCGAAGATGAGACGCGGCTCGGCATGGCATGACGTCGCCGAATCGATCAAGGCGCATACCGACCACGGCATCGATACGCGCCGCATGATTCTCGTCACCGACGACCGCAGTCCGGAATCACTGGTGGATGAAGGGCATATGGACTTCGTCGTTCGCCACGCCATCGCCCAGGGCGTCCGTCCGGTTACCGCCTTCCAGATGGCGACCATCAACACGGCGGAGCGCTTCGGCGTCGCGCGCGATGTCGGGACGATCACGCCGGCCTCATTCGCCGACATCATTATCCTCGACGGCAACTTGGCCGACGTCAACGTCGCCATGACGATTGCTGCCGGTCAAGTCGTGGCCGAGAATGGGCCCATGGTCGTGGATCTGCCGGAGTTCAGCTATCCGGAGGAAGCGATCCGTTCGGTGCATCTGACGCGGGAAGTCCGTGCAGACGACTTCGTCATTGCCGCCCCGGCCGCATCCGGCGAGCGGAAGGCAAGAGTGATTCAAGTGCGGGAGAATCATGTCGATACGAAGGAGCAAATGGTTTCCGTCCGCATCGAGGATGGCCGCGTGGCGCTGCGCGTAGAGGACGGCCTGTGCAAAATCGCCGTCATCGAGCGCCATAAAGGAACCGGCAACCAGGCGCTCGGCCTCGTGTCGGACGTCGGCTTCCAGGTTCCGGCCGCCATCGCGACGACCGTCGCCCATGATTGCCACAACCTGATGATAATCGGCAACTCGGACACGCTGATGGCCAAGGCGGCCAACACCGTGGCCGATATGCACGGGGGCATCGCCGTCGTGACAGAGGATGCCGTCGTCAAGCTGCCGCTGCCGGTGGCCGGCCTGATGTCCAATGCGCCGTTCGAGGAAGTCGCCGAGCAATCGCGCGCCATCAGCAAGGCGCTGTATGATGCGGGCTGCACGATGAACTACGCGTTCATGACCCTGTCCCTGCTGGCGCTGATCGTCGTGCCGGAGCTGCGTCTGTCCGATATCGGCCTGATCAAGACGACCGAGCAAGGCTTCGTAGAAGTTCCGTTGTTCGTCGAAGAATAACAAATACTTATGTACGCGACAACAGGCAGCCGTCCCGGGGGATGGCTGCCTGCTTCTCAGGGCGATGCTCCGGCTGTTCCCCCGACGGTATGGCCGTCGCTCTCGCGAATCCATGTCTCGAAGCCGCGTTCCCCGGGCATGCTTTTTTCGCACAGCGCGCTAATCCAAAATTCGAGCCGTCACCATCGCCTTGATCACTCGCTGCCCTTGGACGAACATTTCCACTTCGATCTTGCAGAACCTGCGGCTCAGTTCAATCACCGTTGGAATCATTTCCACGATGTTCTCGATTTCGATCGGCGCCAAATAATAAACGGATGTATGGTCGATCAGCAGATCCTTCTTCTTATGCTGCTTAATCGTACGGGTGACGGCAAGCGTGATCATGCTGCCCAGAATGCCCTCGGAGATGTACCCCATCTGGTTGATCATCGACGTATGAACGGGCCCGCGGAAATAAAGGCTGCCATCGTCGTCCCGAATCTCCTCGAACGCCGACCAGATCTGATCCTCCAGTGTCTCTCCCTTTTGAGGCTGGGAATGAACCGATTGCATCGCTTTCAATATATCCTTGCGGCTAATTACGCCAATCAGCTTCTTCTCCCCGTCAATGACCGGAATCAGCTCAATGCCTTCCCATACCATCATATGGCCTGCCGTCGCTATCGAGGTGTGAGGCATGACCGTAATCGGATTGGGGCTCATTAAATGCTCGATTCGTTCACTGTCGGAAGCGCCGATAATGTCCTTGGCGATAATCATGCCCACCGGCTTGTTCGCATCATCCACCACAGGAAAACGGTTATGATCGGATTCCTCGATCAGCTTTTTCAGATGACCGACCGTGCTGGCTTGGTGGATTGAGGTGAGCGGAATGTCTTTTCTAATAATATCGCCGACCAAAATAATCTGCTTCTTGATCATCCGTTCGGATAAAGCGCGGTTCAGAAGCGCAGCCACCGTGAAGGTGTCGTATTTGCAGCTGATGACCGGAAGCGCCAGTTCGTCCGCCAGCTCGCGAACCTCCGCCGGGGTATCGAAGCCCCCCGTAATAAGCACCCCTGCCCCCAAAGTCAAGGCGCTGTGATGAGCCTTGTTCCGGTTCCCGACAATCAGCAGATTTCCCGGTTCAATGTAGCGGATCATCGCCTCGAGTTGCATGGCCCCGATCACGAACTTGTTCAACGTCTTGTCGAGGCCCGCTGTGCCCCCCAGCACCTCGCCGTCCACCAGACTTCGTATTTCTTCAAAGGTCAATTTGTCGATATGCTGCTGCTCTTTCTTCTCGATCCGTACGGTGCCCGTGCGCTCTCTCGTGCTGACAATTCCCCGGCCCTCCGCTTCCTTGATGGCGCGGTAAGCCGTCCCCTCGCTTACGTTCAACGCCTGCGCGATTTTGCGCACCGAAATGCGCGTCCCGATCTCAAGCTCCTCAATGTATTGGATAATCTGCCCGTGCTTCGTCGTCATTTCGTAAGAATTCATAAGCTATCCCCTCTGTAATATAGCGGAATACTTCTATTATATAGCATGGGGAAAATATTGAAACGGAAGCGGTAAAAGAAAAATTCCAACAGGCCCATCCGCTCCTCGAACAGGCTCTGTTGGAAATCCGCTTGCGGGGTAATCGGCTTGCGGGGCAATTACTCAATCATTGCGGTAGCAATAATAATTGGTAATGAAATAATGCGACAGCGGCAAGGAGGATTGCTGGACTTCCTCGCTGCTCGAATGATAGTACAAGTCCAAAAATACGGGAGACAGCGGATAAAACGCCGTGTACTCCATCGTCTCGTCTGTATCGTGTTCGACCTTGTTCATCGCCATATGCGTGAACCTCCTTATGCGTAATTAGGATAAGTGCATATAACCCGGCCGGGTCAAAAACGGCTCAAACGTATCCGCAACCGTCATATCGCGGAACAAAGAGGCAGCCAGCGTCAGGCGGGAGCCGGGGACTTGCTCTTCGCCCATGCGAAGACGGAGAGTCTCCAGCTCTTCCTGGAAGATTCGATCGAAGAGCTCGACCGTAACTTTGCGCCCATCGTCTAGCACGCCCCGCGGATGGCGAATCCACTGCCACAGCTGGGCTCTCGAAATCTCGGCGGTCGCGGCATCCTCCATCAGATGGTTGATCGGCACCGCCCCCATTCCTCGAAGCCATGCCTCCAAATATTGAATGCCGACCGAAATGTTCATTCTCACGCCAGCCTCTGTAATCGGCCCTTGAGGCACCTCCAGCAAATCCGCCGCGGTGATCTCGCGTTCCGGCAGCTTCCCAAGCTGATTCGGTCCCGGCATATGGGAGTTGAACACTTCCATGGCGACCGGCACGAGACCGGGATGCGCCACCCATGTGCCGTCATGACCGTTCAGCGCTTCCCGCAGCTTATCCTTCCGCACCTTCTCCAGCGCCGCTTCGTTGGCCGCCGGATTGTTTTTGATCGGAATCTGGGCCGCCATGCCCCCGATGCAGTAGGCTTGGCGCCGATGACAGGTCTGGATGGCCAGCAGTGAATAGGCCGTCATAAAAGGCGATTCCATCGTCACGATAGCCCTGTCGGGTAAAATGACGTCCGGGTTGCTCCGGAGCTTTTTGATATAGCTGAAGATGTAGTCCCAGCGCCCGCAATTCAAGCCGGCTGCATGATCGCGCAGCTCGAACAGAATCTCATCCATCTCGAAGGCGGCCAGAATCGTCTCGATTAAGACGGTAGCCTTGATGGTGCCGCGAGGAATGCCCAGCTCCTGCTGCGCGAATTCGAACACGTCATTCCACAGCCTTGCTTCCAGATGGCTTTCCATTTTCGGAAGATAAAAATAAGGGCCGCTTCCCTGCCGAATCAACGTCTTCGCATTATGAAAAAAGTAAAGACCGAAATCGAATAGCGACGCCGAGATCGGCTGTCCGTCGATCAATAGATGCTTCTCTTCCATATGCCAGCCCCGCGGCCGCACCTTGAGCACGGCTGGTTTCTCATTCAGTTCATAGGTTTTGCCCGTCTCGTTCACGAACCGTATCGTCCGGTTCACCGCATCCCGCAGATTGACCTGGCCTTCCAGCGTGTTGGACCAGGTTGGGGAATTGGCGTCCTCGAAATCCGCCATAAACACTTTGGCGCCCGAGTTTAACGCATTGATGACCATTTTGCGATCCCCGGAGGGACCTGTAATTTCCACTCTTCGATCCTGCAAATCGGCCGGGATGGACGCAACCGTCCAATCCGCGTTCCGGACCTGTGCCGTCTCCGCCAAGAAGCCCGGCCACTCCCCTGCATCCAGTCTCTGCTGGCGCTCATCTCTCATGTGAAGCAATTCCTTGCGCCGCTTCCCGAACCGCCTTTCCAACGCGGTCACGAAGTCCAGCGCTTTAGGCGTCAGGATGATGCGATGGGCATCGGAGCTGCAATCCCCTTTCAATTCACGGTCTGACTGGCTCACGTGGTTCATAGGTAGAACCCCCCTTTGTTAAAATAGCAGAAGTGCTAAAATATGGTTCATTAACGGCTGAACTGCTCCTGTTCTGTCGAACCTTCCAGCGCTGTTGTGCTGGCCAGGCCTCCGGCAATTAGCTGGGTCACTTCGTCAAAGTAACTGGCTCCCACTTCCCGTTGGTGGCGGACCGCTTCATAGCCTTCCGCCTCGCTGGCGAATTCCGCTTGCTGCAGCTCGGAGTAAGCTTCCATCCCCCGCTCCTTGTACCCTTTCGCCAGACGGAACATGCTGTGGTTCAATGCATGGAAGCCGGCCAAAGTGACGAACTGGAACTTATAGCCCATGGCGCCAAGCTTCTGCTGGAAGGTGGCAATCTCCTTCTCGCTTAGCTTCCGTTTCCAGTTGAAGGATGGGGAGCAGTTATAAGCGAGCAATTTGCCCGGATACCGGGCATGGATAGCTCGTGCGAATCGTTCCGCCTCCTCCAGATTCGGCTCGGCGGTCTCGCACCAGACCATGTCGGCATAAGGGGCGTAGGCCAGGCCCCGCGATATCGCTTGATCCAGTCCCGCCCTTACATAATGGAAGCCTTCCACTGTACGTGTTCCGGTCAGGAATGGCCGATCGTTGTCGTCGATGTCGCTGGTGAGAAGCTGCGCCGCATTCGCATCCGTCCGGGCAATCAGGACCGTATCCACCCCCATCACATCCGCCGCCAACCTCGCCGCGATCAGATGGCGAATCGCTTGGCCCGTCGGCAGCAGCACCTTGCCGCCCATATGGCCGCATTTCTTCTCTGAGGCAAGCTGATCTTCCAGGTGGACTGCCGCTGCTCCCGCTTCGATCATGGACTTCACGAGCTCGAATACATTCAACGGCCCTCCGAAGCCGGCCTCGGCATCCGCGATGATGGGCGCGAAGAAATCGATGTCATTCTTGCCCTCGGAATGCTGGATATGATCGGCGCGCTGCAGCGCCTGATTGATTCTCTTCACGACATGAGGAACGCTGTTCGCCGGATAGAGACTCTGGTCGGGATACATCTGTCCGGACAGGTTCGCGTCCGCCGCCACCTGCCATCCGCTGAGATAGATGGCCTTCAATCCCGCTTTGACCTGCTGGACGGCTTGGTTGCCGGTCAAGGCCCCCAGCGCATGGATATAATCTTCCGAATGAAGCAGATCCCACAATTTTGCGGAACCCCGCTGGGCCAATGTATATTCGATTTTCACAGACCCCCGCAATCTCAGTACGTCTTCCGGCGAATACGGGCGCCGGATGCCTTGATACCGGGTTCCAGACCAATGCTCCTTCATCTGTCCGAGTTCCGTTCTCCCTGCCTCTCTCATCGTGAATCCTCCTTCATCGCTTTGAATTTCGTTCGATTTCATGCTTCCTGCTCAAGGTAACCGTTGCCGGAGCACCGGCTGCAAGGAAGAATCCCCCTGCCCTCGCATAATGGGCAATCATGATATTCCTGGGTTTCAGCTATCGGGCTCATGCATTTAAAGCAGTCCAAATCGCCATTGCCGCTGCATACGGGACAATCCATACCGTGCACCCCCTCTTAACTGTTATATAACAAAACTGTTTTGTTGATGTCATTATATAACACTGGCAATAACTGTTCAATACTGTTTTCTAAAATTTTTATTGTTATATAACAAAATGGGCAATATACCTTAGATAGAACCCTCACAGCGCTAGAGTAAAGGGCAGAAAATTTCTGCCCCTCCTCATCAAACCGTACGTGAGG
>NZ_QYZD01000070.1:0-12332 GCF_003591545.1 Paenibacillus thiaminolyticus | reverse complement strand
TATTAGGAGTAGAAAGGATATTGATTTAGGAGCTGAAGGGATATTGATTTAGGAGCAGAAAGGCTATTGGGAGTAGAAAGGCTATTAAACTAGGAGAACAAAGGCTATTAAAAAAGCCAAAAATATTTTTGGGGGTAAGAAAGGCTATCAAAATGGGAGTAGAAAGGATATACAAGTAGGAGTAGAAAGGATATACAAGCAAAGAACCGGTCAAAAAAGGACCGGTTCTTCTAAATAAGTAGGATTATGGCTCGCAATGTTATTATGGGCTAAAACCCAATCGCTCAGGGAGAAGTTAAGATGCGTTGTCACTCTTCCCTTCTTAAGAAATGAATAGTCGTATACAACGTCGTAAGCACATAATTCTTCGATTGCAGATTTCAGAGTTTGAAGATTTTTATACGACGTTGAACCGTTTAAGCCCAGTTGCTCAAATAATTGCTTCGTTTCGATGAGGAAATGGCCATCCTTGGCTTTTTGTATGAGTGTAAGATACAGAATTTTCGACGTTTCGGTTCCGAGGTCATTAAACAATGTCATACTGAGATTAACAACTTTGCCGGATAGCAGATTTGAATGCATTCTTTCGCTAAAAAGAATTTTTACTTGTCGTTGTTCCCGATCAACAACTGCTTCAGAAATCGGTGAATGAATGTGAGTGACTGCCTTCTCATAATCGTCATTGTCATCCTTAAATTCGTCCAGTACGATTGACGTAGCGGCAATATTCACGATACTCTCCGCTAGTAAGTTGTAATCCCCGCCCTGGTTATTTGCATGGACGACTTTACTAAGCTCATTGAATGTAAATTCAAACTGTCGTTCGCGCCCTTTAAGCTCCCACATCTTCCCTAAACCAATGAGCGTACGGCCATCAAACGGCGACAAAAACACACCATTTTTATTAATATAATAGGTGGACTTGAATCCTTTTCGTTTGGTTCGAATGCTTCCATCGTGTTGTTTTAACGTGTCGAGTTTGTCACTATATGGACCACGCACCGTCATCACTGGATAATCAAGCAGATCCTTATCAATGGAATAATCATTCTTTTTCTGATCAATTTCCTTATATCTAATGGCCGATTCTAGCATGGCAGCTTGAAAGTATGTAAGTTTCTCCTTGGAGAGCAGTTCTTGAGGAACCGTGTTTTGTGAGACTCTCAAATCGTATATTTGTTTAGAATATGATAAATTCTGTTCGCGAATGGTCGTAGACATTCTTTTCAGCTCCAGCATTTTGCGAGTATAAAGATACTGGGCATATTCATCTATGTGGGTTTTCATCTGCTGCAGACTATATTCTTCATTTTGAAGGTGGCTAAAAATTTGATTGTAACGTTGTAACAAGTAGTTACCATATTTATCGATGATTAAGGTTATGGTCTTACTCAATTGTTTTCCCACCTTTCTCTTCCTCCTTACCATTGTATCATATCTGCTTTTCTTCGCGGAATAGAAGTGAAGAACTCTACAACAACGTCCACATATATAGGGTGCAATCGATTTTCTTTGGCTTCAGCGAAAAGAGCATCCACGACATGAAGACGAGTTTCCCTACCCTGGCGTTTCCCTCTGCATATAAAGATAGAGGTGAACGTATCCGCAACACTGACGATTGCTGCAGCCGGCGGTATAGTTTTTGTACCACATGGAAACCCGCTCCCATTTAATCGTTCATGGTGATACAGACATGCATCCAGACAATCAGAATGGGCGTTATATTTCGTTAACAAGCGATGGCCCTCGACCGGGTGCTGCTGAACCATCTCACGTTCGGTTGGGTACATATCCACTTGCGAAAAAAGATAACGTGGCCAATGCAGTTTCCCGATATCATGGAACAAGCCGGCCAAATATATGGAACGTTTTGACCAGGATGAAGGTAGAGCTGCAGCAATAACGGACGACACGTAGGCCACCACGATTGAATGTTGAGCAGTATGAAAATCGACCACCTTTAATCTATCGAATAGAGATAGTATATCGACATTGTCTTCAACCGCTTCATGAGAACGAAATCGTACATATTGATTGATTGCTTCGTTCAGGAGATCCATGCACATTTCCTCCAAAATAAAAAGACGCAAACCGCTCCCCTACAAGGGGAGTGTCTGCGTCTTCCGCTCTAGTTAAATGAAATTGTTGTCTCTATTATAGTACACAAGAAAAAGACTGTCCAAAAAAGTTTATCTTCAAATAGTTTGTTTACAAACCATCGTCCCCCGCTTCTCCTCCAATCTATACCTGCTACACATATCATTTCATGTGCATTTTTTCTCAAACTTCTACTTTTGCTACTTCAGGTCCCCCACCCTTTTAGCGAGTTTGCCAATTCGGGTGGATGGATGCCCGATCGAATGAGTTCAAGATAGGATGTAAGATACAGAATAGCAGTTCTGTTTCTAGATCCGGATCTAGGGTGAATAGATACGTGTTTAGAATCAGAATTGTGATTAGAAACAAAATTCGAACATAGCAGCGTAGTGGCAAATGGGTAGAAAGGAGGAGAAGAAGCAAGAAACTGAGAAGTAGCAGAGGAGCGGGCAGCATAGTATGCTGACAAACTATTTGCAAGTATACTATTTGGTGATTTTATGATACATTAGGGATAGAACTAAGGAGAAAGGAGTGTCTATGATGGCCAATATTAAAAAGAACGTGGACATGGATGAAACCCTGGGGTCGTTACTCAAAGTTCATGATGTCCTGGAGTATATTGTGCTAAATGAACTGCAGAAGAAATCGCACTATCTGTTACAGCTCGAACAAATCATTGTTAAAGAGTTGGATGGTGTTGGGGTTAACCGGGGCTACTTATCCCAGAGAATTACCAAACTGATTGAGAATGGACATATCGAACGAGCAGGCAGCGACCCGAATCACCGGCTTATTGTTTTATTACGATTGACAGATTCAGGTCTTACCTATTTGAACATGTTAAAAATGCGTGTTCCGGAGCGGGTTAAATTAGCACTGAGAACTTACAATGCCTTTGACAAATACATTCAGAGAAAGTGAGGAGCGCTTGTGAAAACAGTTGTACGCACTGATGCCGATCTATACCATTGTATTCTATTTCAAATACCTGTTGATATGTTTATTGAGGGGAAGTTGGCTGAAGCGGGAGTGCTTATTTCCGATTTTACAGATACAGTAATCTACTTAGATGGTCGCTTCGTGTTTCGAAATGAGCTCCTACATATACAAGCTGTGGGGTACCTTTATGCATGACTATTCTGAGATTATTAAAGCACTGAAACAACCTCTTCCGGATGGGGCAATGCGTTCGTATGAAGAGAATCAAAACCATAAATACTTCCCTATCCAGGTATACATTGACCTACTTGAATCTATCACGGAGGGGGAATATAACTATGAAATTCGAGAATTAGAAGTGAATACATCAGGAAAATATGTAAAGGCTATCGTTCGGATTGAGATACAAGGTCGTTTTCGTGACGGGCATGCGCTTTGTGATATCAAACAGTCCAACACGGCCAATGCTACTGATTTAGCTATGAGTACTGCGTTTAAAAATGCACTTGACAAGTGGCAGGTGGGATGGATAAATTTAGCCCCTTTTGAAAAGTGGGGGAATAATCCTGGGATAAGTCTGCTTAACAATAACAATACGTTAGCAGATTCAGATACGTGTATAAAGTGTGGCCGACAATTGACTGAAATGGAAAAGAATCAACTGAAACGCATCCCCAAGAACAGTCTCCAATTTTGTACTACATGCCTACCGGAGCATTTACGCAGGAAAATGAAATAGAGAGTGCTAGATATCATTTAGCACTCTCTATTTTTCTGTTAAGAGCTTCTTCTAGAAGTTCATTTACTACTAAATCAAAATCTTTCTGTTCTTCTTCTACAATCTGATTAATATGACTGACTATATCTGTTTTAATCTTACACCTCACCACAGAATAGTCAGAATACAATTGTATGGTGTTGGTCTCCGAATTATATTCCACTTTGCCTGATATAAGTCTACTTTCTAATTTTTCATATAAAGAGACGTTCCCTTTAATGCTTACCAATCGACACCGGACAAGATAGTATTCGTCCATCTCATGAATTTTTAAATTGTTGGTTCCCATCTTTTGAATCAGTTGAAACAGGATAGAGTACCAGGGCGAAAAAATATTTGGTTCTTTTTCAAATTGAAACACACATGAACCAGTGGCCATCTCATATTTGCGATCCGATGGAACTGGTGAAGTATAATCGATGTTCTCATTAGGGATAACAAAACCGTGAGGAAAGAGAAGAACGATCGGATTAACTTGGGTTACTATAACCTTCTGATTATTGAAACTAAATGAGTCGAAAAGACATAACCCATTCTCAAAAAGAGTTAATGCCTTCCCTGCCCCTCTTTGAAAGGAAAATTGATGTTTTTCTTTCTGCAGTCGAGACTTTAACTCAAGTATGGCCGGAAACTTAAAGGTTCGTCTTTTACGCTTCCCCAATGTCATCAAGGTACTTTCTACTTCATTAGCAACTGCAAGGTTACTTAAATATGTTTTTGAGATTCCTGCAAGTAATGCTGCCTCAGTTAGAGAGAAATTCTCCTCAAGCAAAAACCTATTTATTTCCTCTTGTGTGAACTGTAAAAGCTCTGCTTGCCGATCTATAGGTAACAATTTTTCCTCATTTACTAGTTCCTCTATCTCCCGATCTTCAATACCCCATTTCTTTATAATTTCTTGGGTATCTATTATATCTTTCCTCATCCAAGTCACCTCTCTATTTTCTCTCTACAGAGGGTATAAAAAAATTCCTTCATAACTAAGAGGAATTTCCACAATATAACTCAAACTTATTAGGACTTTATTACCATTATATAATATCGTTATTCCAAATAATTATCAATTGAATGAATTATTCGGGTGTTGCCTGCATGCCAATGGCGAATGGAGCCCCACAGCAGCCCAATTGATCGACACAGGCTAGGCCTTCCAGGATCCCCCCTTTCTGAACAAGAGTTTCTGGATGTCGATCGTAATGCCGGAATCGAACCAAAGGTGCTGCAGCGATACGTTGTACGTTTAAGCTGGGCCGCAGCAGGTGCTGTTTTCCTTCGCGTTGACGGCACATCCGAAAGACGGAACCCACCTGATACCGCGAAACTGGATTGGTACTGCAGTTGACCGCTCCGCTGCCGGCGATTTGCGTGCCAAACGCGGCGCGGACAAATATGGCTGCTCTGGGAAGTTCCCTTTTGAGAGGTTTATTAAGAGAATCACATATTTTCTAACCTATATACATTTTAATCGTACCTTAAAAGGAAAAAAATAAGCTATTCCCTTTTATATCTGTAGGAATAGCCAAGAGAAGAAAATAAACGGAGCATGATTCAAGAAGTTCGTAATACTGCTAAGATGGCGTCGACCTTTAGCAGCATGCTGAATCTGCGTGATATTCTTACGTCCGGCACGAGACAACGGGAGCGGCCGATCTCGGAAGTCGGCGTCGAGGCGCTGGTCGGCGACCATGTCGTCGCCCGGGCCCGGACGGACAGTGAGGGCGTCGCCGGGCTGGAGGTCGGCAATGACCTGTGGCGGGAGCCACTAGCCGTACGGATCGACAGTGACGGCGAGGAGGTTCCGGTCAGTAGGCAGGCGCTCTTCGACGACGAGCCGATCCGGCTGGTCGTCCGTGGACAGGACCACGTCGACCCAGGTCACCTGGCGATGCTGGCCGACCATCTGGTCGCCACCCGTCGCGTCATCGTCGGCGACGTGGCTGATGACCTGACCCGCCCGGCCCCCGACAGCATGGCCCGCCTGCTGGACGAGCTCGGTCCGGGGGACGGGCAGGCCGACGTACGTCTCGTAGATCCTGACGCGCTGCGGGACGGCACCGTGGGCTACCTGCCCCTGCAAGACATCGACATCCACGTCAACTTCGACAAGATCGACCCGGACGAATTCACCTGGCCCGGGCCGATCTTGGACCGATTCACGTGGTCTCTGCCGGACGACCAGTCCTACCGTGACTACTTGCGCGGCGTGTTCGTGCTGTTCGCACACCAGCAGAAGCTCGGGGTCACGGCTGACGCCACCGCGTTCCCGGACGTCGTGGAACGGCAGCTGCTGCGCCGCTTCTTTCAGGACTTCCGTATCGCCGACCGCACCGAGACGCCGCTCAACAAGCTACTGATCCCTCTCGTCACGGCGATCCTGACCGCGCCGACGGGGAACGGGTTCGGGTTCACCGTCCCCGCCGCAAGTATCCCCCCCCAGGGCGACCTGATCGAACGCGCGTACCTCGACACGCTCCTGGCGCTGGCACTGGTGGGCTAGACGAGTTCGCCAACCGCCATCTTCACGCCGGTGCTCCTCAACGTCCATACCCTCTCGCGAATCCTGAGCGACACCGCGCAGGGCCGGTCGAGCCGACCGAGAATATGATCGAGCCGCAGCTGCCCGGCGTGCAGGGCAAGCCAATCCTGTGGCCCGACGTGATCGGATTAGCGCCGTTCTTCCTGCGTTTCGACGAGTCGCTCGGCCGGCAGCAGCCGTTCTTCCCCGCGGGGCCTGTGGCTGAACGAAGACCGCAAGAAATTCCTTCAGTACCACGAGGCGATCCCCAACACGTACACGATCTCGTCGTACGAGCCCCACTTCGGACCGATCGACGAGGTGCACCGGTCGGCGACGTTCCTGCTGAAGTACTGCGCGGCCGACGCGAAGCTCGTTGAGCTCGTCCAAGCGATCGACAAGGGCCAGTTCGCCACCGCAGCGCGCCTGGCCGACGAGGCCAAGCAGCTGCTTCAGAGCGCGAGCCTCGCCCGCCGCCGGGCCGTCAAAGTCACGACCATCGTTGATCTGACCGGCACGCGCGCACGACGTATCTGCCGGACAGCTTCGAGCGGTTTTTCGAGCTGGCCCGACGTCGTGCACTTCCGGATCGCCCGGGACCACGCCACCCGGCTGCGCTGCTACCAGCAGTGGTTCCTGCTGCCGATGCTACGCGCGATGATCCGCTCCGAGCTGGGCGCCATCCCTGGCGCCATCGATATCCTCTCGACCGTGACGGGGTTCTACGTCGGCGTCGGAATGCTGGGTACGCCGCCCGGGATGGTGAAGCCCCCCCATACGAGCCAGGCCAAGCGCGTGGTGGCCGGTCGGCTGCGGTGGAACGACCCGCTGGGCGACCTCCCCTACACGTCGCGGCTGATGTACGACGACGACCGTCGCCTGGACGGCCCGTTCCCGCTCACACCGCAGGTGCGCAACTTCTTTGACGTGACGAAACCGGATCCGTCGATCCTGCACCCGCTCGAAGAGCGGTACGCCGGGTGGTGCAAGCCGACGCCCTGCTTGCCTGGGCCAGACGCTCTATCGCACCGCCGACCCAGCGAGCCTGGAGCGGGCCCGCGAGCTCTACAAGGCGGTCGTGTTCCTGCACGGCAAGGACTCGGGGACCATGGCTTACCGGCCGCCCGTCATCGTGATCCCCCCGCTTGGCTTGTTCGAGAACCCGCGCCGACGTAACCAACTCGACCGTGCCCGAATGGCGTTGCAGCAGCTGGAGGCGGGGCTGAACTTCTACGGCTACAACGACGAGACCGTGCCGACGCTGCGCTACCGGACCCTCGTCGATGCCACCCAGCGCTGGGCGGCCGGCGCCAAGTCGACCTAGAACGAAACGATCAAGACCATCGGCAGCGGCGCCGCCGGCGGGTTCACCACGTTCGCGGTGGTCAGCACGATGACCCTCCGAGGCCGCCACCAAGCGCGAGAACGAGTTGAAGGCACTGACCAATGAGACGCTGCCCGCCGCCAAGGCCGCGGTCTGGGTGCAGGAGTGGCAGGTGACCATCGCAAAGCCAAAGCTACAGGGTCAGATCGCCGCCACCGACCTCGCCTACGCCCGCGACCTGCTCACCTACCAGAACGAGCGGTTCCTCAACCGCGACTTCTGGGACGCGCTGGCGGGCGTCGCCCGGCGCTCGCTGCACGCTACCTCGACATCGGTGGCGTCGACCGGCTGTCCCTGGACCTTGCTGAACTTGAGGCGGTGGGCCTCGGCTCCGCCCGGCCTAGCCTGCCGCTCACCCGTACGTACTCTCTCTCGCGTGACCTGCCGCTGTCAAAAGAAAATAAAGTATTAGACCAAGGTAGTTAATTTGACTCGGTTAAGGGCTTCGAAAATCGTCAGATATTGAAAAATAAGTTTTAGAGCGCTTCCGGAAGAACAACCAGGAGCGTGAGCTGCAGCTTCGCCGCGCAGCTGGCGCCGCCAGCAAGCCGATCGCGCCGAACCAGCGCTTCCGGAAGAACAACCAGGAGCGCGAGCTGCAGCTTCGCCGCGCAGCTGGCGCCGCCGGCGAGCCGATCGCGCCGAACCGGCGCTTCCGGAATACGGTCAATCAGTCTACAACTTTATTTTCCCAGTCTAATACTTTATTTTTGAGTCTATCACTTTATTTTCTCTGAACAGCCGCTCGCCTTCGGACAGCTCAAACAAACCGGCCGCTGCACGTTCACACATACTGACGACGACCTCCTGGTCGGCCTTCCCGGCACGTACGCGCACCGCATTCGCACCGTCGACGCCCTGGTAGACGCTCCGGGCACCGTGGAGCGGCCGAGCGGGATCCTCACCAACATTGGGTTCTCGCTGCTCGGCCGCTCTCCCGAGCCGAGCGCGTCCCGCTCCTGCGCTTCGCCGACGCCTACCCGGTCAGCGAGTTCCGGGTCCGGCGCGACCTGGAACTACACGGCCTCCCCGGCGAGCAACTGCTTCCGTTCGAGGGCACCGCGTTTACGACGACCTGGACGCTGGAGCTGCCCCTGGACGCGAACCCCATGGGGCTCTGCCGCGTCACCGACGTACTCCTCACCTTCGACCTGCAGGCGTACTACGACGCCGGGCGGACCGACAACGCCCCGGCACCCGCGCCCGCGTCGCGGTCGCTGTTCGTCTCAGCGCTCTCGGTCGACACCGACGGGCTCTCGACTCTGCGGAATCCGCCGCCGACCGCGAAGGTGAGCTTCGCCCTCAACAAGCTCCCGCTCCCGGGCCACGGCAAGGTCACCAACCTCGCCGTGCTCCTGCCCGGCGTCGACGGAGGGAAGTTTGACGCCAAGCTCCGCATCGGCACCGCCGTTACGACGTTCCAGATCGAGGACGGCATCGCGATGTCCAACCTCGGTGTGCTCAGCGACGGGAATCCCGCCAACGCGCTGCCGCTCAACGCGGCAACCGGCGGCTCCCCCGCCCGGGCCGTCGATCTCGAAATCAAAAAGGGCAACGATTCCAACAGACTCGCCGCTGCGCGGGACGTGTTGCTGTGGGTGGAGTACGACGTCGTGGAATAGCGATAAAGCGGCCAGAAGCGGCTACCGGCCCGCTCGACCAAAAGGTCGGCGTGGGCCTGAGTGGCGGGGTCAGGCGGTGCGGGAGGTTACGGCGTCACCACCTTGCCGCCCAGGGTCACCACCAGGCGGCCGTCCGAGGCGAAGGAGCAGTTCGATAGGAATTTGTTTTAGATTAAATGAAAAATGGTTCCGCTTATGAATGGATAGTCAGATGTCCCGTGTAATGAAGAATTCCGCCGATCATGGATGATGTTGAACGGGTGATCATCATTATGATCTCCGAATGGCTGTTAAAGATCGGTGACGAGAGGGCCCTATTTAATGATGACCCAGGAAAGAACGCCTTCGTTCGGCAATTCTTCAAGGATGTATACTCTGCGGTCCAGCCGGCCTTTGACACGCCGGTTGAGCCCGACGACGGCGGCATCTAGCGGCCTGCTCCTACCCGGGGGATGAGAATCAAGATCGCCGCATTACGATTGCCAATTTGAACAAGAACGGAAGACCAGATCCGATCGTATTTCATATCGACAACCCGGAAAATGGTGAAGATCAACACAGAACTGTTCGGCCCTGACGGAAGGATCCACTTCTCGAAGGGCCTTCAACTGCATGATACTTCCGCTCGGCACATATTCAGTGTTCGAACAAAGTGTACTCACCGTATTAGGACTCACTCCTGCTAACCGAAAGAGTTTTTCCTGACTATATCCCCGTTTATCCACAATGGGAATTAGATATTCTAATTGGAGAAGCAGTAGCAGTTGCCCTTGTTTGAGTACCGTGACACATCAAATAATCCCCATCCACTGAAACAGATAGGGATTCATGGAGGCATTCCTATTATCGGCGTGTTCAGAAATTCGAGAAGAATCTACAGTAAGGAACTTGAGTCTTGCGATTTTCGATACTAAGCGATTAAGAGGACAGACCTGTAGCGTGAACGGTGAATTAGCGCTTTTAGGCGGATAACTTGAGATGACGCAAGATGTCGAGAAGAGGCCTTTTCTCCAAAACTTGCTCGTAGACATACACGACGATTTGCCCGAAGAACTCTTCTCGGATGCGGCGAACCACGTCGCCAAACGTCAAATCTGTATCACTTCTCATCCACTCCTGTCGCTGAAACTCCAGAAAATTCTGCGTCAGGAATTGAATCGCCCAAAATCGCTGAATACCGTGAAACGAAAGCAATTGGTATTGGTCAAGGCCCAGCAGCTCCTTGAAAACTTGCAACGGCAATAGGTCGCTTATCCTCAACCCAAATCCCCATTACGAACATGAACCAATCCCTCAATGAGCTTGCAACAAAAACGACTTCATCATTTCTATTTGATTAACATTACGGATTGGCTGTACGAACTCCACTGTCATACCTCCTAACAAGCGAACAAATATTCTTGTTAGGTAATACGTTTAATTTCCTGAAAATGTCTCAATCTGAAGATTCGATATTCAAAGCTGTTCATTGACTAATACTCTAAGTTGTTGTTATCGCAATACACGTAAAACACTTTTTCTTGTTCGACTGCTTTGCAATCATCAGGGTTGCTTCCGCAAGTCATAACAATTCTCGCTCCAATATTTGTAATTTCGGTACGTGCATATAATAGTAACTTGTTGCAAAATGGGCAATTTATATTCGGTACTACTTCACCCCGAATAGCTGTCATTTGATTCAAAACCTCCAATATTTCGATCTCTTGCAACTTAATATTCATATTGAACGTTTGTAATTCTCCATGCTAAAAAGTGCATCTATGTCTCCATTAAGAGCTGCAATAGCTCGTTCTATCTGTTCGCCATTTTCCGATAGTGCGCCGATTATGAGCAGCGCCCTGTCCCTAACTTCTACAGCAGTTACTTCACTAGGCATTTTTACTCCGGCATCATATACTTCTCTGAACAGCTTAATCAACAAATCATAAGCTGCCATATCAGCCAGCCCTAACATCAAACCAAGTTGTTTAAATTCTTCATCGCTGATTTTACCGCCGAGCATACTTTCAAGCATCTTAGTTAACTCTAGCAATCTCTCCATCTCGTACGATGAAAATTCTTCAAAAAAACCCACATCCACATTCACCTACAAAGCACCTCCACAAAATTGTATTCATTTTCTCTTATCTAAACCGGGACGTAGCCCGCCCCTGCCGGATCATTTCTTGTACTCTTCGATGATTAGTCTATAAAGATACATAATATTCAATTTGTAGTATTCGTAGATTCAAAACTTTTTTTCATACGATCAAATGTCACAATACGAACTTCATCCTTAAATCGAACCATAACGGCAATAGCTAAGGCTATCGTGATTGTCAGTGAAAGCCAAGGAACTATTGAAAAAACAAACGTTAGTGCCAAGCAAAAAAGAATCGAAAGGCAAACTAGGAAAGACATTCCTTTCGACCAAAAGTGATAGAAAAATGAGGTTCGAACAGGAAACATTCCTTGTTTACGAGCAAAGACTTCAACCTGTTTATCCTTTTGCCATAGCTCATTAATGCTCATTTAAACCACCTTCCTGATGTACAATTATATTCATTTTGTTGTAGCGTTTTTGGATTGCTTCCTTTCAAGTTCTTCATAAAACTTTTGGAATTCTTCTTCCTGTTTAATGTGTAGACTATCTTCTTCATGGTCTACACTAAGAGCACTCCAAAAGCCTGTACCAAAAGCGCTTCTTAACATATTTTCTAGTTCCGATTTCTTTATAAATTGCATGTACTCACCCTATTCATTGTGATGCGTGTTCTCACTTTACCTGACCGCTGATGTAGCCAAAACGGTGTGCCTGATCGATCAGACCGCCGATTGTTTGGATCGTCTCCGTGTCCAATCCGTTGATCCATTTCACGTAACGCTGTTCCTTTTCTGTCAGCGCACGTCCGAGGTTCGCTTCAAGCCATTCGGTCGTCAACTCGTCCTTCTCCATCTCAATAATAAGAATAGGTAAGGTTTTGAGGTAATCTCCGCCTTTTCCCCTCTTCCACA
>NZ_QYZD01000006.1:0-229463 GCF_003591545.1 Paenibacillus thiaminolyticus | reverse complement strand
ACAAGTGACATTTTCATAGCACAGTTAAAGTGACATTTTCACAGACGATTGACATTCATAATGATAGAGTAACGCAATGTTATCCAAGGGGGCTCCGTAAGGCATGACCTACCATGTTCGTATCGACTACTCATCGGTATATGAACTTATTGGAAGCTTTATGTTGTTCGTTCACCGCAAGTGGATCCGCAACGTAGAGAACGGAATGGAATGGGCGCGCAGCATCGAGCAGCAGCTCCCTCCGCAGTGGAATGCATACAGCGAGAAGATCCGGAAGCATTCGTTAAGCGACTTCGACATGCTCTACGCGCTGGCGCTGGAGCGGAATCATAACGATATTCCATCCTATCTCGAGAATCTGGAGCAGTTGACTCCGGCCGAATGGGACCGAGTCGGACTGGAGAACGGCCTGCGCCTGGCCTCCTTCCGGCTGGAACGCTGCCTGGAGCTGTATGTTCCGGCGCTCCGATTCTGGTATGAACACTATATCCGTCACTCGCTTCCGGATTGGGAACCAATCCTTCTGCACGACGCGGAAGAGAAACGGCGGTTATTGGACAAAATAAAGCCGCAGGATCTCATCGAGCTGGCCACGAACGGCGTCGTCATTCCGGAGCACGAGTCGCTTCACGAAGTGATTCTTGCCCCGATGTGGCACTATCGCCCAATTAATAATAACTGTACGTTCCGTAGCCGGATTCTCATCCTGTACGCGGTGGACAAGCCGGAACCGGATCTGATGGTCCCGTCGCACAACCTGCGCCGCATGACCGAAGCCTTGGCCGACGAGAAGCGGCTGCGCATCTTGCGGCTGGTCGGCCAGAAGCCGTATACGTTCGAGGAAATCCAGGAGTACATTCCGCTGTCGACGGGAGCGCTCAAGCATCATCTGGCGGTCCTCCGCTCCGCGGGCTATATCCGGACGTACTGGAACGGCAAAGTGCAGCGCATCTCGCTGCGGCCAGAAGGGCTGGCCGATTTATCCGCTTTTCTCGAAGCCTACATACATTCATGACAGCAAGCCTGATTGCAGCCTCTTGCGCTGTTGCGGCTCTGATAGCGTTAAGGAGGTGATTCGGCATGACCGTAATGCCGAGACAGACAATATTATTCGATCTGGACGATACGCTCGTCCATTGCAACAAATATTTTGACATCGTCATTCAACAATTTCTTGATTCGATGATGACGTGGTTCGCCCCGTGGAAGCTGCCGGCCGAGGACATTCGCGCCGTGCAGGTCCGCATCGATATTGCCGGCGTGCAGGACAACGGCTTTCATAGCGAACACTTCCCGCGCTCGTTCATCCAAACGTACGAGCACTTCTGCACACTGACCGGCCGCACCCCGTCCGCCGACGAGTCCGAACTGCTCTGGAAGCTCGGAATGAGCGTCTACGAGTTCGAGATCGAGCCTTATCCCGGCATGATCGATACGCTCGACCGGCTGCGGGATGACGGACATGAGCTCTTCCTGTATACCGGCGGGGAACCTGTCATACAAGAGCGCAAAATTGAGCAAATGAAGCTGTCGGACTACTTCGGAGAGCGGATATTCATCCGCCGGCACAAGACAGCGGACGCATTGTCCTCCATCGTGCGGGAACAGGGCTTCCCGACGGAGAGCACCTGGATGATCGGCAATTCGCTGCGTACTGACGTGATTCCCGCTCTTCTGTCCGGCCTGAATGCGATCTACTTGAAGCAGGCGAACGAATGGGCATTTAACATCGTCGACATCGATGCCGAACCGAATGGCGCCTTCGAGACGATCGAGCAGCTAACCGACGTGCCTCGCGTCATTCACAACTGGATATTGACTCTGCGGTAATATGACAGGCCGGCTCCCCAGAGCCGGCCTTCTGTTATAGTTGGCATAACGTTGCCCCTGGACCGGCATGACATCCCCTCGTCCTGCCAGCGCATGGCACCTGGCACCCCAGGCTATGCTTCTGTCGCTAACTCCCCGGTCTCCGCGCTCGCCAGGACAATCCGGGCTTGCGTCTCGGAGCCGTCCGGCAGGATCAGCTTCATCTTCGCGGTCTTGCCCTTGTCGATCAGCGCCTTCACCTGCGTGTCGCTTAGCTTGCGGCCGAAGCTCTCCTTCCAGATGACGAAGCCGCAGCCCTGCTTGTAATTCGAGCAACCATACCCTTTGCGCCCCATAAAAATCATGCCTCCGCAGCCGGCGCGCGGACAAGTCCCGACGATGGCCGGCCCCTCGCTCCGCTGCGGCTCCGCCGCCTTAGCCGCTGCTCTTCGCTGCGGAGATGGCCGGCTCCCGGCCGCTGCCGAATTGCCCTGCGCAGGTTCCGCCGCGGCGGACGCTTGTCCGGCCGCGCCCTTGTGCCGGCGCGACCCCCCCTGCTTCGGCTCGGCGCTCTCGAAGGAGGTCTTCGCCGCCCGCGCCTGCAGCCTCACCTTGTCTACAATCATCGTTGCGAATTTTTTGACATTTTCCATAAACTGCAGGTCGGAAGCCGCGCCCCGGGATATTTCCGTCAACCGGCGCTCCCATTGCCCAGTCATCTCCGGCGAGGTAAGCAGATCAATGCCAGCTCCCCGGATAAGCTCGACTGCCGTGCGGCCTTTTTGCGTCACCTGAATCGTCTTGCCCTTCATCTCGATATAACCCACTTTTTTGAGACGCTCGATCGTGGCGGCGCGAGTAGCTGGTGTGCCCAAGCCGGAATCCTTCATCGCATCGCGCAGCTGCTCGTCTTCAATCTGCTTGCCCGCGCTCTCCATCGCCTTAAGGAGCGTCCCCTCCGTATATGGCTTGGGCGGTTGGGTTTCCTTGTCCTTGACGATGGCTTGGACGCAATGCACCGCCTCGTTCGGATTCACCCGGAATGGCTCCTCGACCTCGATCTCTTCCGCTTCCTCCTCACCCTTGCGCTTCCCTCTTCCGGACTTGGGCTTCTCCTTCTTCATATCGGCATAAATGGCTTTCCAGCCAATGTGGAGCAGCTCCTTGACCGAGGTTTTGAATGTCTCTTGCTCGACCTCCGTCATCACCGTATGGACCTTGTATTCCGCAGCCGGATAGAACTGGGACAGGAAGCGGCGCACGATAAGATCGTACAGCTTCTGTTCATCGGGAGACAGGCCCGATGCCTTCCGCTGGGTCGGCAGAATCGCATGGTGATCCTCCACCTTGGCCGGATTGCATATGTACTTGTTCCCTTTATGAACGAGAGCCCGGTTCGCGCCCTTCACCCACTCGTCATATGTCGTGCCCTGGAGCACGGACAACGCCCTGTGCATCTCCGGAATGTTCTGCTCCGTCACATAGTTCGAATTCGTCCGCGGATAGGAGATGACCTTATGCTTCTCGTACAGCGACTGGGCGATATCCAACGTTTTCTTCGCCGAGAACGAGTAGCGGCTATTCGCCTCCCGCTGCAGCAGGGTCAGATCATACAGCCGCAAAGGATATTCCTTCGTCTCCTTCGCCTGATAGGAAGCGATCCGTCCCGGCTTCCCCTGCACCTTCGCAGCCAAGGCCTCAGCTTGCGCCCGGTCGGTGATCCGATCGCCCTGCCACAGCCCCTGGTATGTTCCTTCCCCCTGCGAGAAATGGCCTTCTACCTCGAAATAAGTCAAAGAAGTAAAGGCTTCAATCTGCTTATGCCGTTCGTAGATCAACGCCAAGACAGGCGTCTGCACTCTGCCTACGGACAGCAGCACGTTATGCTTCGTCGTGAACGCGCGCGACCCGTTCATGCCAATCAGCCAATCCGCCTCGCTGCGGGCGCTCGCTGCTCTGGTCAGATTGTCATATTCCGAGCCGTCCTTCAGTTCGGCGAAGCCCCGCCGAATCGTCTCCGGCGTCAGATCGGATATCCAGAGCCGCTTCACCGGATGCTTTAATTTCAAATAACGCTGGATGAGTGAAAAGATATATTGTCCTTCCCTTCCGGCGTCGCAAGCGTTGACCAGCAGATTGCAGCGCTTGGCCAGCTCGGCAATGACCTTCAGTTGATCCTTCGTCTTGCGATAAGCGATCAGCTTGAAGTCGCCGGGAATAATCGGAAGGTCGTTAATGCTCCATTTCTTATACTTCATATCATAGGCTTCCGGCTCGGCGAG
The DNA here is from genome assembly GCF_003591545.1 of Paenibacillus thiaminolyticus. Taxonomy (GTDB): domain Bacteria; phylum Bacillota; class Bacilli; order Paenibacillales; family Paenibacillaceae; genus Paenibacillus_B; species Paenibacillus_B thiaminolyticus_A. Next base: position 225,372 of record NZ_QYZD01000006.1, on the reverse strand, counting down.
TCCGACCAAATGACCGATCGCCCACGTAATGATGTACGTCTCCCCTTCCAGATAGGAACGGTGATTTTTCGCTTTCGGTTCTATGGCGGCAGCGATATTCCGTCCCATATCCGGCTTCTCCGCAATAATCAGCGTCTTCATCTGCTCCCCCCGTCTCTCTGGCGAACGACAGAAAGCCGCGCTATGGATAGCGCAGCTTCTTGCGGCGTTCTCTTCTATTTATTATTCCTCATTCCGGGCAGGATGACAAGTGATTCGCGAGATACGTATCAACTTCGCGGGCGGCTTCCCGTCCTTCGTGAATGGCCCAGACGACCAGACTCTGTCCGCGCCGCATATCTCCGGCGGCAAATACATTGCTAAGCTTCGTCCCATATTTGCCCTTGACCGCCTTCACATTGGTATGGCGATCGGTATCAAGCTCAAGCTGATCGATGAGCATTGCCTCCGGGCCGTTGAAGCCGACCGCAATGATAACAAGCTGCGCCGGATAGACCCGCTCCGTTCCTGTAATCGGCCGATACGTCTTCCGGCCCTGCTCGTCGACGATCCGCTCAATTTGAACCGTGTGCAGCTCCTTCACGCGCCCTTCCTCGTCGCCCACGAAGCGCGTCGTCATGATGGAAAATTCACGTGGATCGCGTCCGTACAACGCCTTCGCTTCCTCGTGCGCATAATCGAGCGTATACACATTCGGGAACTGCGGCCAAGGATTGGACGCCTCGTCGCGCACGGCTGGCGCCTGCGGACGCGTGCCGAATTGCGTGATGCTGCGGCAGCCGTGGCGCAGCGCGGTCGCTACGCAGTCGGTCCCCGTATCCCCGCCGCCGATGACGATGACATCCTTGCCTGCTGCCGACACGTAGCTGCCGTCCTCCAGGCCGGAGTTCAAATAGCTCTTAATTGTTCCGTTCAAATAGTCCATCGCATAGTGGATGCCTTCCAGTTCGCTGCCCTCGATGAAGAACTCGCGCGGCTTCGTCGCCCCGGCGCACAGCACGACGGCATCATACTGATCGACCAGTTCGCGCGCCGGAATATCGGTTCCGATCTCGATATTCGTCACGAAGCGGATCCCTTCCTCGGCGAGCAGCCGCACCCGCCGCTCCACCACTTCCTTGTCGAGCTTCATCGTCGGAATGCCGTACGTAAGCAGACCGCCGATGCGATCGTCGCGCTCGTATACCGTGACGGAATGCCCGGCCTGATTGAGCTGATCCGCGCACGCCAGTCCCGCCGGTCCCGATCCGACGACCGCGACCCGCTTGCCTGTCCGGCGTACCGGAGGCTTCGCCGTCACCCAGCCTTCACGGAAGCCGCGTTCGATGATCTCTTCCTCGATCGACTTGATCGTGACCGGCTCGCCGATAAGACCGACGGTACACGATCCTTCACAGGGTGCCGGACACACTCTTCCCGTGAACTCGGGGAAGTTATTCGTGGCATGGAGCCGTTCGAGCGCTTCCCGCCACAGCCCGCGGTACACCAGATGATTCCATTCCGGAATCAGATTGTTCACCGGGCAGCCGGAGGTGCCGGAAGCCAGCTCCATCCCCGTATGGCAATAGGGCGTGCCGCAATCCATGCAGCGGGATGCCTGGGTCCGCATCTCCTCTTCGGTCAGGTGAAGATGGAATTCCTTCCAATCCAGCACCCGTTCAGCCGGGTCCCGTTCGGCTTGTATTTGTCGAGAATATTCCATAAATCCGGTCGGCGTTGACATGCTGATTCCTCCATCCGTTCGCGTAGCAATCACGAAGCCTGTTCGCAATTGTGCCGATTGATGACATGTCCGGACATCGGACGTTCCGGCATGTGTGTGCCAATGATCGTACCTTAAACGATGTCCCGGAACATATGGAGTCTATCACGAATGATTTGCATTTCAATACATATGGAAATGGCTCACTGCCCGTGTGCGGGACTGGTCTCCCGTCACGCTTCCTTCCGGACATAGGTCTGGAAGCGGTGCGGATACCGGTTCCTCTCGTCGACCGGTCCGTTGGCTTCCCCCGCCAGCTCCCAAGCCGACTCGTCATACGGCGGAAAATACTCGTCGCCCTCGAATTCAGCCTCAATCCGCGTCACCAGCAGCTTGTCCGCATAAGGAAGGAACCCGCGGTAAATTTGGGCGCCGCCCATCACCATAATTTCTTCATCCGCCGCCAGCGGCAGCACGGACTCGATGTGATGCATTACCTCCGCATCGGGCACAGTCCAGTCCGGGTTGCGGGTCAGTACAATATTGCGCCGGTCCGGCAGCGCCTTCCCCAGCGATTCATACGTCTTGCGCCCCATGACGACCGTCTTCCCCTGCGTCACCGCCTTGAAATAAGCCATATCGCTCGGCAGCCGCCATGGCATTCCGTTGTCCTTGCCAATGAGACGGTGCTTGTCCATCGCCCAAATCATCGTTATCGGCATAGAGGTGCGCCTCCTTTCTTTCTATAATTTAATAGTAAAATTTAAACGGCTGTCCTTCTAAACCTACCTGTCCATCTTAGCCATCCCTGACATGCAAGCAGGAACTTAGACAGCAACCGGCGCCTTAATCGTCGGATGATGCTGATAATCCACAAATTCGAAATCGTCGAACCGGTAATCAAAAATGGAATCCGGCTTGCGCTTGATGACGAGCTTCGGAAGCGGAAGCGGCTCGCGCTCCAACTGGGTCTTCACCTGCTCCATATGGTTCGAATAAATATGAACGTCGCCGCCGCTCCAGATGAATTCTCCGACCTCCAGGCCGCATTGCTGAGCCACCATATGAGTGAGCAGCGTATAGCTGGCGATATTGAACGGGAGTCCGAGGAATGTATCGACCGATCGCATGTTGAGCAGACAGCTTAGCTTGCCGCCAGCGACATAAAATTGGAATGAATAATGGCATGGCGGCAGCTTCATCTGATCGACCTCGCCGACATTCCAGGCGGAGACGAGCAATCGGCGCGAATCCGGGTTCGTCTTAATCTGCTCGATCACATTCGCAATCTGGTCGATCATGCGTCCGTCCTTGGTCTCCCAAGCGCGCCACTGCGATCCGTATACCGGTCCCAGATCGCCATTCTCATCCGCCCATTCGTCCCAGATGCGGACGCCGTTTTCCTTCAAATAACGAATATTCGTATCCCCGCTCAAAAACCAGAGCAGCTCATGCACGATTGATTTCAGATGGAGCCGCTTCGTCGTCACAAGCGGAAACCCTTCAGCCAGATCGAAGCGAAGCTGACGCCCGAACACGGACAAGGTGCCTGTTCCGGTCCGATCCTCCTTCTTCACCCCGTGCTCCAAAATGTCCTGCAATAACGCCAGATATGACTTCATTTCAACCACTCTCTTTCTACCGTACTGATGTGTATCCTTCATAGTGTACCATCCCCTCATATCGTGGGCAATCCGTTCACGAACTCAAGCCTCGCTTTAGGAGATGATCAAGATAGTGAAAACAAAGGGATAATGGAGGTATGGGAAACAATGAACACGACGCTGAAATGATATAATGGAAGAAAATGCTTTCGAGGGAAAGAGAAAAGGTGAGGTTCATGTATATCGTAACTTCAGCAGAAATGCGCACTCTTGATGAGTATACCATTCATACCATCGGCATTCCCGCAGCAGTGCTTATGGAAAACGCGGGCAGAGCCGTTGCGGAGGAGGTTGCCAAGCTATCGTCCGAGCTGAGCGATCTAGAAGCGAACAAGCCATGGCTTATCCTGGTCGGGAAAGGCAACAACGGCGGCGACGGCATGGTCGCCGCACGGCATCTACGGGAGCTGGGCGTGGAAGCCGAACTTCTGTATGCGGCGGATCCGGAGAAGCTGACATCCGACGCCGCGATCCAGCGGGATATTGCCGCCAGGATGGGCATCGCCGCTTCCGTCTATGGGACGGGCAGCATCCAGTGGGAGGGATATGCGGGGGTTGTCGATGCGCTCCTAGGCACAGGAACGGCGGGAGCTCCACGCAATCCGTACGCCTCGCTAATCCGAGAAGCGAACGCCAGCGGACTGCCGATAGTCGCCATCGATATTCCGAGCGGCTTGGATGCGGATACGGGGGAAGTGAATGATCCTTGCATTGACGCGGATATGACCGTGGCCCTCGCCTTTCTCAAGCGCGGGCTGACGCAATATCCGGGTGCGGAACGGGCAGGTCGCGTCGTCGTCCGTTCCATCGGCATCCCGGCTGATCTGGCGGACAGGGAGGGCATTCGGACCTTATGGACGAATGAGGAGCTGTTCCTGCGGCGCTTCGGGCTGAAGCTTCCGCTGGCGCGCAAGGCGGATACGCATAAAGGCACGTACGGCCATGTGCTGGTCGCGGCCGGTACCCGCCAATATAGCGGCGCCGGGCTGCTGGCTGCCGCCGCGGCGCTCCGCTCCGGGGCCGGTCTGGTGAGTTGGGCGCTGCCGGAACGGCTGCTGGACCCGATGATCGGGCGGCTCCCGGAAGTCATGCTGCACGGCATGCCCGACGACGGACGCGGCGACTGGACGGCTGTACCGCCCGAGGCGGTGCTACGGCTGGCTGCCGGCAAGAAGGCGCTGGCCATCGGCCCGGGAATGGGCCGCTTCGCCGGCGACGCCACATGGCTGCGCGAGATCTGGACGGGCGCGCCATGCCCGCTCGTCGTCGATGCGGATGCGCTCAACATGATCGCGGATGCGGGCGGCCTCGGAGCATGGCCGCAGCGTGACAGCACCGCGATCCTCACGCCGCATCCGGGCGAGATGGCGCGCTTGACGGGCCTCACCACGCGCGAAGTGCAGCGCGACCGCATCGGCCTGGCGCGCCGCTATGCCGTGCAGCACGGCGTGATGCTCGTGCTGAAGGGCGCCCGCACCGTAACCGCCACCCCCGCCGGGGACGTGTACGTGAACCCGTCCGGTAACCCGGGGATGGCTACGGGAGGTGCGGGCGACGCGCTGGCAGGCCTGATCGCCGGCCTGCTCGCGCAAGACTGGGACGCCGGGCTTGCCGCGGCCCTCGGCGTCTATCTTCACGGACTTGCCGGCGACCGCGCCGCCGCAAGCCGACCCTCCCCCGGCTCGCTGAGCGCCGGGGATATCATCGATAGCCTGTAGACATGACCACGTTCCCGCGTTTGAATACAGTATGAACATGATTGATTCCGAAATGATACGGCAAGTAGGCCAGATTATCCGCCTTGAAAATAACGAGGTCCGCCTGCTTGCCGGCTTCTATGCTCCCTACGGTATCCGCTCTCCCGATGGCATGAGCCGCATTGATGGTCACGGCCGTCAATACTTCCTCAGGGGTCATGCCCAAGTTCAGACAGCCCAAGGTCATGACAAGCTGGAGCGCTTCCGTAGGCGAGCTTCCCGGATTATAGTCCGTGGACAGGGCTACCGCGAGCCCCATCTCGATCATGTTGCGCGCCCGGGCGTGATGCGTCAGCCGCAGATTGAAGGAAGTGGCAGGGAGACAGACTGCCACGACGCCGGCCTGCCGCATCGCCTCCAAGCCTTCATCCGAAGCCGCAATCAGATGTTCGGCCGAAATGCAGCCCAGCTTGCCGGCCAATTGAGCGCCTCCGATTGGCTCGATTTCATCCGCATGAATTTTGAGGCCGAAGCCCAATTCCTTGGCGGCAAGCAGGATTTGCTCCGATTCGTCCACAGAAAATACGCCGTGCTCACAGAATACATCGCAAAATTCGGCCAGCCCTTGCCGCTTCACCTCCGGCAGCATCTGCTCGATGACCAGCCGCACAAATTCTCCGGATCGGCCTTTATATTCTTCCGGCACGACATGGGCTCCCATAAAGGTGGATACCAAATCAACGGGATGCTCCCGGTTCAATCGGTGAGCGACCCGAAGCTGCTTCAACTCGTCCTCCAGCGTCAGCCCGTAGCCGCTCTTCGCCTCCGCCGTCGTCACGCCGAAGGAAAGCATTATATCCAGGCTCGCTTTCGCCTTCGCATACAGTTCCTCTTCCGTTGCCTGACGCGTGGCTCGAACGGTGCTCAGAATCCCGCCGCCCTGAGCTAATATTTCCAAATAGGACATGCCCTTCAGCTTCAATGCCAGCTCATGCTCGCGCGAGCCGCCGTGAACGAGGTGGGTGTGCGGGTCGATAAGCCCCGGCGTAACCAGCAAGCCTTGGGCATCATGCTTGCGCTCTATTGCCAATCCGCCGATGTCCGCCATCACTTCGTCTTCCGGTCCGGCCGCCACGATAAGTCCGTCCCGGATCGCTACAGCTCCCTTGCGCACGGCCCCCACCTCTGACATTTCACGGCCTGTGCGCGGCCCCCGGCTCCCTTGCATCGTGATAAGCGTTCCAATGTTATGAATCAACAGATCAATTCGATTATGTTCCATAAGGCTCCCCCTCTCGAAGGCAGCAAGCCCGGCCGGTCTTGCTGCGCATCATTGTTATATGCCAAGCATCGGCACGCGGACTCCGCAATTCTTCGCCGTCTTAATCGCAAGATCATAACCGGCGTCGGCATGACGGATAATGCCCATGCCCGGGTCTGTATTCAAGACGCGGGACAGCTTCTCATCCGCTTCTGCTGAACCATCTGCGACGATGACCATGCCCGCATGCAGGGAATATCCCATGCCTACGCCGCCGCCGTGGTGGACAGACACCCAGCTCGCACCCGAAGCCGTATTCACCAGCGCGTTCAATATCGCCCAGTCGGCGACCACATCGCTGCCGTCCTTCATGGACTCCGTCTCCCGGTTAGGCGATGCGACGGATCCGCAGTCCAGATGATCGCGGCCAATGACGATCGGGGCAGAAATATCTCCATTGCGCACCATCTCGTTGATAGCCAAGCCCATCATGGCCCGTTCCCCATAGCCCAACCAGCAAATGCGCGCAGGCAGGCCCTGGAACGCGACCTTCTCCCTGGCCATCTTGATCCAGTTGCACAGATGGGTATTTTGCGGGAACAGCTTCAATACAAGCTCATCCGTCTTATAAATATCATCCGGATTGCCGGACAGCGCCGCCCAGCGGAACGGCCCCTTCCCCTCGCAGAAGAGGGGGCGAATATAAGCCGGAACGAAGCCAGGGAATTGAAATGCTTCAGTCACCCCTTCATCGAAGGCCACTTGGCGGATATTATTGCCGTAATCGAATACAATCGCTCCCATTTTCTGAAGATCGAGCATCGCCTGGACATGGGCGGCCATCGATTTTTTGGACAGCTTCACATATTGCGCCGGATCGGCCGCACGCAGTTCGGCAGCCGCTTCCAGTGAATAGCCTGCCGGAACATAGCCGTTAAGCGGATCATGGGCCGACGTCTGATCCGTGACGAAATCGGGTCTGATCCCCCGCCGCGCCATTTCCGGGAACACCTCCGCCGCATTGCCCACCAGGCCGATCGAGAGGGCTCTTCCCTCCGCCTGCGCATCAGCCGCCAGCTTCAACGCTTCACCAAGATCGTGAACCATGATATCGCAGTATTTCGTATCGATTCTTCGCTGGATCCGGGACGGATCGACCTCCACTCCAATCATGACGCCGTCGTTCATCGTGACGGCGAGCGGCTGGGCTCCTCCCATGCCGCCGAGGCCCGCCGTTAACGTCAGCGTTCCTCTCAGGGTGCCTCCATTATGCTGGCGGGCCGCCTCGGCGAAGGTCTCATACGTTCCTTGCAAAATGCCCTGCGTCCCGATATAAATCCAGCTTCCGGCCGTCATTTGCCCGTACATCATCAGTCCCTGCTTATCAAGCTCGTGGAATGTATCCCAATTGGCATAGGCAGGCACGATAACCGAATTGGAGATGAGAACCCGCGGCGCGTGCGTGTGTGTCCGGAACACGCCGACCGGCTTGCCGGATTGCACAAGCAGCGTTTCATCCGCTTCCAGGTTCGTGAGACATTCCACGATTTTGTCGAAGCATTCCCAGTTCCGCGCCGCCTTGCCGATGCCGCCATATACGACCAGATCTTCCGGACGCTCGGCCACATCGGGATCCAGATTATTCATAAGCATCCGCAGGACCGCCTCCTGCTGCCAGCCTTTCGCAGTCAATTCCGTTCCATGTGCCGCCCTGATGATACGTTTGGTAGGTTGCTTCACAAATAGCCACTCCTTTGTGATAGATTCGACAAACAATATCAAAGCCCGCTTTCCATCTTTTCAAAACATCTCTCTAAAGAAGAGCGTATGACACTAGCCCAGCTTGCGCGCAAAGCAGCATGACATGAAGGAGTATCGCAAGATGAGCTGCCTTAAATATGGTTGTACCCGAACCCGAGCACATCGTGCTCGAATCCTTTTTTAGGGGCGCCAATCGTGCCGTATACGCAGACGTTTAACCATTCCTCGGAATATCCTGATATTTCGACTATCCCTCTCGTAATGCAGAAGGTTAGCCCTACGGTCCGCAAAATATCTCCGAATTGGACCGTCCCTCTTCCAATCCCCTGCAGCGCTTCGATGATGGCATGGTATAAAGAATGAACCTCCCGATAAGAGTTCGGATCAATCACCTTGTTCGCTTTGGCGCTCGTTTCAATCGCCGTCACGACTTTGACCAATTCCATCGCGCCGACCTTGCCGATCGTATACCGGTATCCTCTTTTTCTCATCTCCTCCTCAATTTCCGCGCCCGCTTCTTCGTTATGCAGCATGACCAAAAGCGAAGTCAGCTTGCCCATCGTATAATTGCCGCAGTCGAACCGCTTTCCTTCATCCCGGTTACTCATTGCCAACCTCCTTTCTTGCACAGCAATCCCATGTTTTGAAAAAATGATATACAGCCAGGGATACAGCATAGTACAGCCAAAGCGAGACAGAAAGCAGTGCTGTATAGCCTTGATACCATGTCCGCCTAACGAAGCTTGATTACATCCGCAATGCTCGCGGCGGCATCAGTCTGCCTCATCCACTCCGCCACCTTGTGAAAATCATCCGCAAGCACGCGATCCGTCTCCACGGCCGGGACAAGCCTGCGGCATTGGTCATAGAGCCATTTCGTCCCCAGCCCAAGCCCCCGCGGGTCGCGGAAATCAGCCGCTTGCGCCCCGCACAGCAGCTCAATGGCGAGCACCGCGTAAGCGTTCTCAATGATCTGCTTCGCTTTTCGGGCGGCGATGGTTCCCATGCTGACATGATCCTCCTGATTGCCCGAAGATGGAATAGAATCGACGCTTGCCGGATGAGCCAGCGCCTTATTCTCGGACACGACGGACGCGGCTGCGTACTGCGCAATCATGAAGCCGGATTCAAGCCCCCCATTACTCGTAAGAAAAGGCGGAAGCTGCTCATTCAAATGAGGGTTGACGAGCCTTTCGATCCGCCGTTCGGCAATGTTGGCCAGCTCCGCTGCGCTGACGGACAGATGGTCCATCGCCAGCGCAATCGGCTGCCCATGGAAATTCCCGCCCGAGATCACTCGTCCCTCATCCACAAAAATTAGAGGATTATCGGTCGCCGAATTGATTTCAATTTCCAGCTTGCCGGCAATATAGGCCAACGCATCCCGGCTTGCCCCATGGACCTGCGGCGCGCAGCGCAAGGAATAGGCATCCTGCACCCTCCGCTCCCCTTGACTCGTCATTAACTTGCTTCCAGAGGTTAGCCGGATTATATTTTCGGCGGATTGGCGCTGTCCTTGATGCGGGCGAATGAGGTGGGTCAACGGATCGAAGGCGTCCCGGACGGCGAACAGCGCTTCACAAGTCAATGCAAGCGTGCAATCGGCCCAGTTCGCCAGATTCATGGCATCGTAACAGGCCAACGCGCCTACGGCCGTCATCGCCTGCGTCCCGTTGATAAGGGCTAATCCCTCTTTCGCCTCCAGCGTTACGGGAACGAGACCGGCAAGCTGCATGGCCTGGCCGCCCGGCATTCGTCTGCCCTGATAATAAGCTTCTCCCTCACCGACCAGCACGAGCGCCAAATGGGACAACGGCGCCAAATCGCCGCTTGCGCCGAGCGAGCCTTTTTCCGGGATGACAGGCGTTACCCCCTGATTCAGCATGCCGACCATCAATTGGACCACTTCCGGACGGATGCCGGAGTAGCCAAGCGCAAGCGCATTGACACGCAGCAGCATAATCGCTCGCGCGATCTCGATCGAGAACGGGCCACCGATCCCGCACGCATGGCTTCGGATGAGATTCAACTGCAGCGCCTTGACATCTTCGCCGGAAATATACGTATCGCAAAACTTCCCGAAGCCGGTTGTCAAGCCGTACACCACTTTTTTCTCGCGCAGCAATGTTTCCACATAAGCCCTGCTCTTCTCCATGCTGCGGATGCTCTCTTCGCGCAGCTCCACCTTCGCATCGAAGCGAGCAACCTGAACGACCTGCCCAATCGTTAATGTTCCGCCGCCAACGAACACGGCGTGATGATCTTCCTTAAATTCCGTTATCTCCATATCCGCACCTGCTTTACTATAAATAGTAGTTTCGGTAACGGCTTCTAATGACTATTCGCTAAAGGCCATTGCTTCATCCTATTCTTTCACTCGTTCCCGCCAACTCAAATATACACGTGAACTACCTCTATAAAACAAAAAGAATGCAGTTCGATAAGGAAACCGAGTACTTCCCTCATTCAAAGCTACATTCTGTTCACTAATGACTATATTGAGCTTACATTTAATTTACAACGTTGGAGAAGGTTAGTCAATAACGAGTTATGGAGCTAGGAGAAGTGCATTCAGCCATATAATAAAAAGATCCCCCGCAGCATCACGCTGCGAGGGCACAAAGCAAATCAATATCGAAAAGAACCGTAACAGAAAGATAACAGAACGCTCCTGGAGCAGGAGTACTGCATGATTAAAACATTACTTCGCTACTGTGTGGATCGGATGTCCAAGCACGACTTCCGCAGCTTCCATCACGATTTCGCCAAGCGTTGGGTGAGCATGGATCGTCAGCGACAGGTCTTCCAGCGTTGCCGCCATTTCCACAGCCAAGCCCATTTCCGCGATCAGGTTGGACGCTTCCGCGCCGACGATTTGGGAACCGAGCACGACGCCGGTATCCGCGTCAGCTACGATTTTGACGAAGCCTTCCGCGTTGCCGCCGAGGGACAGTGCGCGTCCGTTCGCCGCATATGGGAACTTGCCTGCTTTGACGTTGTGGCCTTTTTCCTTCGCTTCCGCTTCAGACAAGCCTACGCTTGCACATTCCGGATCAGTGAAGCATACGGCAGGGATGCACTTGTAGTCAACGACACTTGGCATGCCCGCGATGGCTTCCGCCGCAACCTTGCCTTCGTAAGAAGCTTTATGCGCCAGAGCTGGACCGGCAACGATATCGCCAATTGCGAAGATGTGCGGAATGCTTGTGCGTCCTTGGTGGTCGACTTCGACCAGGCCGCGGTCAGTCATTTTGACGCCGATCATATCGAGACCAAGCTCGCCATCGGTGTTCGGACGGCGGCCAACCGTTACGAGCAGGTATTCTGCAGTAACTTCTTTGGTTTCGCCTTTGACCGTGAACTTCACGGTAACGTCTTTATCCGTTTGCGTAGCGCTCTCCGCTTTCGCGCCCGTGAAGATTTCCACATTGGATTTCTTCATGTTTTTCGCGACAAGCTGCGTCATATCTTTATCGAAGCCTGGCAGCACCATATCTGCGCCCTCGATAATCGTTACTTTCGTGCCGAACTTGGAGTACATTTGGCCAAGCTCTGCGCCGATGTAGCCGCCGCCGATGACGATCATCGACTTCGGAATGTCTTGGAGCTCGAGAGCTTCCGTCGAAGACAGAATGCGTCCGCCGAACGGGAAAGCCTTCAATTCGATTGGACGGGAGCCGGTTGCGATGATGCAGTTCTTGAATTTGTAGCGCGGCGCTTCTTGGTCGTTGAATACGCGCGCTTCATTTTCGTTGATGAACATGCACTCGCCGTTGAATACTTGCACTTTGTTCGCCTTCAGCAGCGCGCCAACGCCGCCGGTCAGCTTCTTCACGACGCCGCCCTTGAATTCTTGCACTTTTTTGAAGTCAACTTTTACATTTTCAGCCGTGATGCCGATAGCGGAAGCATGCTGAGTCACTTCATATTGATGCGCTGCGCTGATCAATGCTTTGGAAGGAATACAGCCGCGGTTCAGACATACGCCGCCGACAGTCGATTTATCTACGATAAGCACGCTTTGGCCGAGTTGGGCAGCGCGAATCGCTGCTACATAACCGCCCGGGCCTGCTCCAATAACCAGAGTATCAATGTTCAAAGATGCGTCTCCTACTACCATGTCCGGTTACACCTCCATGACAAGCAGCTCTGGATTAGCAAGCAGCTGCTTGATATAGTTCATAAAGTTTTGTGCCGTTGCGCCGTCGATGAGACGGTGGTCGAAGCTGAGAGACAAGGCCATTACTGGCGCTGCCACGATTTCGCCGTTCTTCACGACAGGCTTTTCCGTAATGCGGCCGGTACCCAAAATCGCAACTTCAGGGAAGTTGATAATTGGAGTGAAGAACATGCCGCCTGCGGATCCGATGTTCGTAATCGTGATCGTGCTGCCTTTCAATTCGTTCGGGCCAAGCTTGCCTTCGCGTCCGCGGGCAGCCAGATCCTTGATGCTGTCGGCGATCATCCAGATGCTGCGGCGATCCGCATCATTGATAACCGGAACGATCAGACCGTTGTCTGTATCTGTAGCGATACCAATGTTGTAGTACTTTTTGTACACAATCTCGTTGTTCGCTTCGTCGATCATCGCGTTCATAGCCGGGAATTGACGGCAAGCCGCAACCAGCGCTTTGACGATGAACGGGAGGTATGTTACTTTCGTGCCTTTCTTCTCCATCATTGGCTTCAAGCGGGTACGGAATGCAACCAGCTCCGCAACGTCCACTTCGTCCATGATGGTAACATGCGGCGCGGTATAAGCCGATTTGACCATCGCATTGGAGATGGCTTTGCGGATGCCCTTGAATGGCACGCGCTCTTCTTCGGCTTCGCGTCCTGTAGCTGCTGCTGGAGCGGCAGGTGCTGCTTTGGCTTCGGCAGCGGCTTGCGGCGCTTCTGCCTTCGCGACAGGCGCTCCGCCATTGGCGAATGCTTCAACATCTTCGCGCGTAATTTTGCCGTTCTTGCCGGTTGGAGGAACTTCGCCGATGTTCACGCCCAATTCGCGCGCCAGCTTGCGCACGCTTGGCGTAGCCAGCACTTCATGGTTAGGCGCTGCCGCAGTTCCTTCCGCTTTTGGAGCTTCCGCTGCAGGTGCAGGTGCTGCTGCTGCCGGTTCTTCCTTAGCCTCTTCGGCCGGTTCCGCTTGTTCCGGGATATCCCCTTCGGCGTCGATGATAGCCACGACTTCGCCCATATGGCATACTTGGCCATCCTTCGCCAGCACTTCAAGCACCGTACCGTTTACCGGACAAGGCACTTCAACGACAGCTTTATCATTTTGAACTTCCATGATGATGTCGTCATCGGTAACCTTGTCACCCGGTTTGATGTGCATTTTAATAATTTCGCCTTCATGCAGCCCTTCCCCCAGCTCTGGGAAGCGATATTCAAATTTAGCCACAAGAACAACCTCCTTCAAATCTGTTCGGTTCTAACTTAGAAGTCCAATACTTTTTTGGCGCCAGCTACGATGCGGGCAGGCGTTGGCAGCCAAGTGTCCTCGATTTGGGCAAACGGATATACCGTGTCCGGACCGGTTATGCGCAGCACTGGCGCTTCCAGATGAAGAATCGCCTTTTCATTGATTTGGGCAATAACTTCTGCAGCGACACCGGAAGTTTTTTGCGCCTCTTGAACAATGATTGCGCGGTTCGTCTTCTTGATCGAAGCGACGATTGTATCGATATCCAAAGGAACCAACGAGCGCAGATCGATGACTTCCGCTTGAATGCCTTCCTTCTCCAGTTCAGCGGCCGCTTTCATCGCCGTATGAACCATCAAGCCGTAAGCGATGATCGTAACGTCCTTGCCTTCGCGGACGATTTTTGCTTCGCCGAGCGGAACAGTATAGTCTTCTTCAGGCACCTCTTCGCGGTAAGCATGGTATAGGTTCAAGTGCTCCATGAAGAACACTGGGTCATTGTCGCGGATCGCCGAGATGAGCAATCCTTTCGCATCATATGGATTCGAAGGAATAACTACTTTAATGCCCGGCGTCTGTACGAGCAAGCCTTCCAGCGAGTCCGTATGCAGTTCTGCCGCTTTTACCCCGCCGCCGAACGGCGTACGGAATACGATTGGCGCGTTGTAGCGTCCGCCGGAGCGGTAGCGCATGCGCGCTGCTTGAACACAGATTTGGTCAAGAGCTTCATAGATGAAGCCGACGAACTGGATTTCCGCGATAGGGCGGAAGCCTTGGATGCCGAGACCGACAGCCATCCCGCCGATTGCGGACTCTGCCAGCGGCGTATCGAAGACACGCTCATCGCCAAACTCTTTTTGCAGACCTTCCGTCGCACGGAACACGCCGCCGACATGGCCGACGTCTTCCCCAAATACCAACACGTTCGGATCCCGCTTCAATTCCACGCGCATTGCGTCGCGAATCGCTTCTTTCATATTCATTTGTGCCATTGCATCGTATCCTCCTTACGTTATCACACAGCCTGATTCGGTCTGGTTCGCATTCTCATGCGATGCTGACTTCTATCGATAACCGGATGTCTTCTCTGCTACCCGGTTCATTCATTCTGCTATTTATTGAAAATCGGCTTTTTGCTCTTCCAAATATTTCGGCGTCGTCTCGAACATACTGTCGATCAGACCAGCAACCGTCATTTTTTCGGTTTTTTCCGCACGCTTGATTTCTTCGTTCACTTTCGCTTTCGCTTCATCTTTCACGCGGGCTGTATCTTCTTCGGTCCACAGTCCCTTTTTCTCCAAATATTTGCCGAAGCGTACGATCGGATCTTTGATTGCCCATTCCGCTTCTTCGTCTTTCGTGCGGTATTTGGTCGTATCGTCGGCCATGGAGTGAGGACGGAAACGGTACGTCAACGACTCGATCAGCGTTGCGCCTTCTCCCTTGCGTCCGCGTTCTGCCGCGATTTGAACCGCCTTGATAACTGCGAGCACGTCCATGCCGTCAACCTGCATGCCGTGAATGCCCGCTGCTACCGCTTTATGAGCGATCGATTTGGCTGCCGTTTGCTTCGTGAACGGCGTTGTAATTGCATAACCGTTGTTCTGTACAAAGAAAATAACCGGCAGGCTGTACGCACCCGCGAAGTTAAGGCCTTCATAGAAGTCGCCTTCGGACGATCCACCGTCACCAGTGTACGTAATGGCCACGTTCGGTTGTTTTTTCAGCTTGAAGCCTTTTGCAATTCCCATCGCGTGCAGGATTTGCGCGCCGATGATGATTTGCGGCATCAATACGTTGACGCCTTCCGGAATTTGCCCGCCATGCTGATGTCCGCGGGAATAGAGGAATGCTTGGTACAATGGCAATCCATGCCATACGATTTGCGGCATGTCTCGATATGCCGGCACAACGAAGTCTTCCTTCACAAGCGGGTATACGCTGCCTACCATAGAAGCTTCTTGACCGGATACCGGCGCATAGAAGCCGAGGCGGCCTTGGCGGCCCAAGTTGATGGCACGCTCGTCCCATGTCCGCGTGAACACCATGCGGTACATGATTTCCTTCAATTGTTCGTCGGTAAGTTCCGGCATGAGATCCGGGTTCACGATTTCTCCTTCTGGAGACAAGACGGACAATGGCTGAACATCTTCCGTCTGAACTTCAAATGGATACTTGCTCATTGTTTTCACCTCAATAAAAGTTTGAAGATTTTGTTTAGCTGTTATAGAATGATTATACACCTGTTTCACTCAATTGGTCAAAAGAAAACGCGAAAAAAGTGAACATTTTGTTTTAGTGTTGTTATAACAGGGCTAATTTTAGACTATAACAGGCTGTTACAAAATTGTGAACTTAAGCACAAAGCGGTCCCCTTCCAAAAGGGGTGTGATGTCTGTTTCCTCAACGAGCGGATCGCTGTCATTTCTACTTCAAGTTCAAACTACCTTTAGATAGAAGTACATTTTGGCCAATCAGAGATATTATTCACCAATAAAAGCTAAATTTTGCACAAGGCGGTGTAAATGATGTCCGATTCATCCATTCTCAAACGAACGATCCACAAGCATGTCATTCCAAGCAGCCTGCTGAGCGCAGATCGACATGTTCGCGTCTACCTGCCGCCAGGCTATCAAGAGATGCTGAGCTATCCGGTCGTCTACTGCCAGGATGGCGAAGATTTCTTCAACTTCGGCCGCATCGCGACCTATGCGAACAAACTCATTATTGAAGAGGATATGGAGCCCTTCATCATCGTCGGCGTAGACGTGGACAAAAAAATACGTACATCTGAATATTCCCCGGACGGGGAACGTTTTGAATCATATACCCGCGCGTTCGTCGAAGAGATTGTTCCCTTCATCGAGCAGCATTATCCGGTACGGACCGACTGGACCGAGACCGTCTTGGCGGGCGACTCGCTGGGCGGCACCGTATCTCTTCATCTGGCGCTTCGCTATCCCGAACGCTTCCGCCAGGTCATCTCGTTGTCAGGTGCGTACTATCCTTACTCGCAAGAGCTGATTGCCCGAGAAACGGACTTGTCCTGGCTGCACTTGTTCATGATCGTCGGACTGCAGGAGACCGCTTTCAAGACGGATCAGGGCGTGTTCGATTTTGTTGCCTTGAACCGGTCAGCGAAGCAGCTTCTCGAGGACAGAGGCGCCCATATCCAGTACAGCGAGCATGACGGCCAGCATCAGTGGGGCTTCTGGCAGCAGCATATCCCGGACGCGCTCCGCTTTTTCCTTGAATAGTCCCCTATGTCTGTATCGTCAAAAAAGAACAGCTAAAAAAGTAGTGGCATACTGTAGGGTATGTCACTACTTTTCTGTCGATTTGCCATGATCCAGGCCCTGCTCCTGAACGATCTTGTCCAACAGCTGGATGCAGCCTGCCTGAATCAGCCGGTATACTTCGTCAAAATTGCCGGTATAGTACGGATCAGGCACGTCTTCAGCCTGCTCCTCCGGAAGCAGCGTCATAAAGCGCATCACCTGAGCTTGTCTTGCTTCCGCCCCTTCCCATGCCAATACATTTTGTTCATTGCTTCTGTCCATGCATACAATATATGTAAAATCATTGAAATCTCCAGGTCTTACTTGTCTACCCAGCATGCCTTCATATGAAATGCGGCGTTCATCCAGTATCGTTCGCGTGCCTTGGTGGGGCGGCTTGCCAATATGCCAATCTCCCGTACCTGCGGAATCGACGGTAATCGCGTGTTCCAGGCCCGCTTGCTTCACTTCATGTCGAAATATCGCCTCTGCCATCGGTGAACGGCAAATGTTGCCGAGACAGACGAACAATACGTTCACCACTGCGGTACACCTCCTTTCAGCCTCAGGTGGGTTAGGGGCTCTTCACCTGTAAATATACCTATCTCGACAAGAAATAACAAGCCCGTGTTCCAAGAAGGCGGGTTAAGGATTGGTCTCTGGGCGGCGATCGGATATACTTAGAACGCACACATCTATAATTCGGGACTTTCCGCGTGAGAAGGTCTCATAAAGGAAGGATAGTCATGTACATAGCCCCTCCTGTTCCCCGCCCCCGGCATGTCGTTATTTGCGCCGGCGGCATGCTCGATGCCTCCCTGCTCTCCGTATGCAATGAAGCGGATGTCGTTATCGGCGCAGATCGGGGCGCATTGGCATTGGCCAGTCATGGAATCTGCCCGGACGTGGCGATTGGGGATTTCGATTCCGTCACAGAGGACGAACGGAACCAAATACGAAGCTGCAGCAAGCATTATCAAGATTTTGACGCAATCGACAAAGATTACACCGACACCGAGCTGGCCTTCCATACGGCGCTCTCATGGAGGCCCGCCCAGATTACGCTGTTAGGCGCAACCGGCACAAGATTGGATCATACGCTTGGCAATATCCATCTGCTGCGGGTCGGACTTGACCAAGGCATCCAGTGCCAAATCGTTGACGCCCACAATATTATCCGGCTGACCAATTCCGAGCTGACTCTGCCGCAGCAGCCCTACCCTTATATATCGCTGCTCCCGCTCAGCATGACCGTTACCGGCATTACGCTCAAGGGCTTCGCTTATCCTCTGGTAGATGCCACGCTGCATATCGGGCAATCGCTCGCGATCAGCAACCAGTTCGCCGCCGAGGAAGGAACCGTCACCATTCGGGACGGCTACCTGCTCGTCATCTGCAGCTGCGACTAAGCGGGAACAAGCATTCAGTGATGCCGGCTGGCACGTCCTCACTTAGAGGAGACAACCGCATGCCCTCGCAAGCCGATACTGGGACGGCAGCCGGTCGGGAAATACAGGCCGCTGCCGTCCCTTGATGCACCTATAGCAGGACCGCGCCGCATAAGGCCGACACGAGCACGACCGACCATGGCGGGAGCTTCCATGCCATCAGCAGCAGAGAGCCGATCAGGACAATCACAAAGTGGGCCGGCCCCTGTACGGAAGTCGTCCATACCGGCTGGTACAGCGCCGCCAGCAAGAGCCCGACCACGGCGGCATTGATCCCGCCAAGGGCGGCCCTTACGCCGTTCCATGTCCGTAGCCGTTCGGCGAAGGGCAGCGCTGCCGCGAGAAGCAAATATCCGGGCAGGAAGATGAAGACGAGCGCCACGATGCCATAAAGTGCACCAAGCCAGCCCGGCGCCAGCGAGGCGCCGACGAAGCCCGCGAAGGTGAACAGCGGGCCTGGAACGGCCTGTGCGGCTCCGTATCCTGCCAGCAAGGCGGACTCGTCCATGATGCCGCTCCCGCTCAACTCCTCCGCCAGCAGCGGAAGCATCACATGACCGCCCCCGAACACGAGCGAGCCGGTGCGGAACATCATGTCCGCCAACTTGGTGGCCGGGCCCGGCTGAGCCGCCGCAAGCCACGGAAGCAGGATACAGCCGGCTCCGAACAAGATCAGCATCGTCACCGAGAAGCCAGACGGCAGCACGAGAGCCGACGGTTCGCCGCTTCCCGCCGCTTGCGCCTGTTGCTGGGAAGGCTTGCGCAGCATCAGCCAGCCTGCGGCAGCTGACAGCCCAATGATCGCGAGCTGGCCGTATGTGCCGGGTATTGTTAATGCGCCGATGGACGCGGCCACCGCAATCGTCTTGCGCAACGGGTCCGGTGTCAGCTGCGCCGACATGCCTCGCAAGGCGTGAATAATGACCGGAATCGCCACCAGCTTCAACCCCTGCAGCCAGCCGGGAACTTCCCCGGGCAGCCAGCCGATGCCGAAGGCGAATAATATCAATAGGCAGGCCGATGGGAGAGTAAAGCCGGCCCACGCCGCAATCCCGCCCAGCCAGCCGGCTCGCCTCGTCCCTATCGCCATGCCTAATTGGCTGCTTGAAGGACCGGGCAGCAGTTGGCTCAACGCGTTCATATCCGCGAATTGCTCATCTCTAACCCATCGCAGTCTATCAACATACGTATCCCGGAAATAACCAATATGCGCAGCGGGACCTCCGAACGAGGTGAGCCCCAATTTTAACGCCGTCCAAAACACTTCCCATAGCCGTCCGTGACTTGACATCGCTGCCTCCTGATTCGGTGACATGGTACGCTGCCGCTCCGCTCGATAAGGAATATGGATCGGCAGCAAGACCAGACCTCCGTCTGATTCCTTATTGATATCACGCATAGTACGAACGGCGCAACCGCTTTACAAATATTTAATTTAATATGGCGGTTACGGGCCCGTTCGGACACGGCCGCGGGAAGTATCCTTGTGCCGCAGCCTCCTTCTCGCTGGTGAAGGTCTTCAAGATGGCGTCTCGCTCCCCGCACCAGGAACGGTAATAAATACGGATGCCGTCCCGAATCGCTCCATAGACGACGGGACGCTTGACCAAACGTCCTCCGCCGAAGGCGAAGTTGTTATAGTCGTGCACACCCATCGGAAGCCCTTGAATAAATGCGATAAACCCGATATCATCAACCGTATTGTTCCAATCTTCCTGCCCGACCAATGGAAGTGTAAACGTATACGTGATCCCCAGCTTGCGAGCATGCGTATTGTGAAAATTGATGTAATGGGCCAGATCCGCCTGAAGCGTGTTCACGATCGTCGTCCGTCGCACCTGCTCGAACTGACCGGCATCCGCCAGGAGCGGAATGCGCTGACCCGTTGCTTCATTGACCCGCTCCCGCTTGCCCTCGTACCATCGATCTGTTGTCGCGTCGAACGCATGGACGTAATCATCCAGGGTGAATGACACGCTGTTCCCCAACGCATCCGCATGAGCATACGGCTTCTTAGCATGCCACAACGGCTTGGATTCCAGCTCGCCGTCGCTGTTGCGAATCTCACCGTAAGCATGAATCCAATAGCCGTCATAATCCGTCACGGCGATAACGGGAATATGTCCGAGCAGTACCTGCTGTCCAACTCCATCCCCGGACACATCGAAATTCGTGAACAGCGTCTCGTAAAATTGTTCCAAAGCCCGTTCTTTATTGGCGCGGAAATGTTTGAACGAGTCATAACCCGCCTCATATTGTTGATATTCATTTATGTGAAGCGCAAACGCCGCGTCCTGCACCGCAGCATGGACAGCGCCGTCATACATGCGCGTCAGCTCCAGAACGCCAGCTTGGTCTGCGATCCGCCAATCCTGCAGCAGCATCGCGGGAAAGAAAATGGCAATGAAAAACAGCGCCAGACCGATGAAATAACTGGAATTAATAGTCTTCATTCCGCACCATTCCTCCGTACGGGATGTAGATGCGCGCCATGTCATCAGGAAGCGTGCGGGTCAGGAAGCTGCGAACAAGGGCAGCATTGGTTTCATTCACATTTTTGACGACGACGCGAAAAATATCTCCCGCCTTCAAATAATAGACCCGGTCCGGATCGGTTAGCGGTGCTGATGTGTCCGGGAACAGGACGCGGTTCAAATCATCCGTATAGTAAAAATCATAATACACCTCGAAGCGTGCTTGGAAGGTTCCTGCATCCGCAGGATCCGTATGGATAGGATTATATTTTTTGATACCGTGCTCTATCTCAAGATCGAATACATAGCCGCTTTGCGAGAGCTGCGCGTTCAGGTCATTGATCATGGTCGGCGTAATAAATCCTTTGTCACGAACGGCATCGACAAATCCGGTAACGGACGAATAGGCAAGCGTATAAGCAAGCTGCGCCTGCTGCTGATACGAAGCGCCAAGCGGATACAGGAACATCAAGTAACATGCAATGACTGCGGCGAACAACGTTATGATCCCTTTGGCCACACCGCTCACTCTCCTTCCTATAGCGGATTGAAAATCACCTTCTCCAGGCTGCCGTCGGGATGCCATACCTCCCTCATATGATACAAACCGTACAGCCTGATTCCCGAAGCGTCTATACGGTCCCTGCCCACATCCCGCCCAAATTCCGTCATTCCCACTTGAATCACGGCACCTATCGCGCGAATATGATAGATCGATTGCAGCACGGTAGCTCCTGTGACCGTATAGGTTGCCGGAATTTGCAGCCGGGGCGCGAGATTCGGATCACGTTCTTCGAGAACGCGATCGGCTTCGTCCAGCAGGAGCTTGCGGGCCGTTACCGCATCATGCGAGTTCGATAGCACCGCCATAAAAAGGATAAAGGATACCGAAAGGGATATCATGTGAGCGGCATTTTTCAACTAAAATCTCCCCCCATCCACAGTTCTGGCCCGAAAGAAAGCCATGAAGGACAGGACACAACTTTGAACCAGAGTTCTGGCGGCCTGTTAACTGAATTCTCCACTTACTGCTGCTCGAACACGATGCCGCGTGTCACATTGCTCTGGTCCACGATGACGCGGGCTTTAAATTTTCCGCTCGGATTGACATAGCTTTCCAGCGACTCCAGCGTCGCCAGCTCCAGGCTTTCGTTGCGCTTCGCGCTGGAGATGGTCCCGTTGTCAAGCACATCTGATCCGTAGTAGGTCCCTTCCACAATTCCATTCGACTTGTTTTTGCCTGTGATGACACGAACGCCGAACTGATCCTGCTTATAAAATTTGCGGATGGCGTTCACGACCTGAGAACCGCTTACCGTTGTGTTGTCATAGACCGTGAACGATGCTTTGCTGAGCTCTGTCTGTATAGACGAGAACTCATTTTGTGCCGTCTTCGTCGCCTCTTGAGCGCTGACGAACAGCAGTACGACAATCGTTATCAACGCAATGGTCAAAAAGATTCCCGCCGCTACCTTCAGCGCGGATTGAGCATTATTCATGGCAAATCACCTTCTCCTTTTCCCGGTTTTTGTTCTATTGGGTTCTGATTGGCATGTCTGACTCGGATAGGCCGCTTACAGAGTGGAAGCTACAACTGACGAATTTGCTCAAAAGACGAGCGCATTTGCTCCGCGCTCATCCAGACGAGCGGTATGACCAAGTAGAGAAAGACGAGCGCATACATCGGTGCGAATCCGAACCATTGTCCCCATACCGCTTTGGCATCGATGCTCTTCTCATAATGCTGTTTGATCATTTCCTGCTCATAGAGCCAGTCCTGTTCTACGTCATCGAAGGCTTGATGAAGCGGAATCAGATCAAAGGCCAGTTCGATTTTTTCGACGAAGCGGACAAAGTCCGGATAAGGAGCATCCCGCTTCAGCTGCTGCAGGGCCGCCTCCGCCCCGCTCTCCCAATTCATGAGACATGCATGCAGCGGCTTCCTGAAATAAATAGAGCTGCGCCCCATCCAGCCCACGATCTGTTCAGCCGTCATGCGGTCGAAGGCTCTCAGCAGCAAGGTCAGCGACTGGAACTGGCTAATCTCCGTCCTCATGTCGATATGCTGCAGACGGATTCTGACGTGAAGCAGGACGACCGGGCAGGCATAAGCGGCAAGACTCGCAGCAAGGATCATCAGTACCTCCCACCATTGGATCCAGCTCCCTTGCAGCCGATCAGCATAGTTCGCGAAGTAGTTGATTAGCTGCTTGGATTTCCGTTCGCTTGCCACCGAGGGGTGATCCAGAAGTTGTTCCTTCCACGTCTCAAGCGCTTCCTGGGACGGCTGCCCGGCAGTGCTGCCAGCCATGGCCGGTAGCTCCAGCCCGAGCGCCGTCATCTGCCGCTGCAGCTGATTCCACGCCCCGGAAGCGGCTGTCGACTGCAATAGGAACAGCAGACAGACCCCGCAGCACAGCACGACCGCACCCAATGCCCAGCGCCGGGCATAGAATTGATCGACCGGCATGTCGTCGTTCGCCTCTCTCAGCAGCCGCTGAATCCGCCGAATCGATGCGGGAGGTGTGCGGGCCATCAGTCGCCGTACGAGATGCTTGACGGCAGGGCGGATCCAGATTCGGGACTCCCATGTCCACCGGGCTCCCGCCTCGCCCCGGCCTGGCTGCCAATTCAGCTGCAGCAGCAGCCTGTGGCAGATGAAGACCGTGATGAACACCGTCAGCTGAAGCAGCCAGCCGAGCTTGCTCTCGTAAAATTGCTCCATCAACGGGAAATAGGCCTTTGCCCAGCGGGCAAGCGGGTCAGCAAACAACACGGGCATGATCGCGATGGCCTGAAGCCCGCTCAGTAAATATTCCAGCCGGGAGCGCATCGTCAATTCCAGATGCATCTCCCTCACGAGCATCGAGATGCCTTGCAAATAGGAGGACCCTTGCCGCTGAGGCGGATCCCCGTATTCGGCCACGAAGCGCGATAATCCGGCGAACAGCTTGAAGTAACGGTTCGGAGCCGCCTCCTCATACGCGGACAGGGCCGCTTCCGGCTCCTGTTCATCCAACATGTCAAGCATTCGCTTCATATGGCGCTCCAGCATCGGGCGGCTGCCGTCCGCCGCCTCGGCGATCGCTGCGTCGACCATGCGATGGCGGTGATAGGCTTGCCTCACACTGGCGAAGGCCTCCGCCCCGAGCTTCAGCAGCTTACGTTCGGCGCGTTGGACAATCGCATCCCGGTACAGCCCTTCCGCGACGCTCAATACGAGCACGAGCATGAGCCATGACAGCACATCCTGATCGAACGAGAGGAACACGATCGCCGCCAACGCAGCCGTCGCGGTGCTGCCGAGCAAGACAGCTGCCGTCTTCCGGCACAGCAGCCATTCATCATACGAATAGAATAGACTTAGCCGCTGTCGGATTGCGCGGGCCCGGCTCTTCAGCAGCGGCGTATTCACAGCCATCATATAGAACCGCTGCAGCCCTGCATGCCATGCCGCCTTCATATATGCGCCCCAAGATTCACTTCGCTGCGGGTATAGATAAGCTTGTCCCGCTTCCAGCCTTCTGCTGATCCTCCAGAGCAGAACACCAACGGCTAGCGAGACGGCGGCCAGCCCCATCAGCACAGTACTAACCGGCATTCGCCATCCCTCCTTCGTCGGTCAGCCATTTGCGGAATCTCCGCTTGTCCTCGGCCGTCATTTCCCGCTCCATTGCTTCCGCCTGCCGATCGGAGAGCGGATGAACCAAGCAGTACCGGCCTTGCCGGTACTCGACGATATTGCGGTACTCG
Source organism: Paenibacillus thiaminolyticus (assembly GCF_003591545.1). Classification (GTDB taxonomy): domain Bacteria; phylum Bacillota; class Bacilli; order Paenibacillales; family Paenibacillaceae; genus Paenibacillus_B; species Paenibacillus_B thiaminolyticus_A. The sequence goes on along the minus strand of NZ_QYZD01000006.1, from coordinate 200,909 downwards.
AACGCGCGCGTGCGGCTAAGCCGACGGTGCAGCTGCTCGGAGGACAGAATGTAGCGCTCCCAGGATACACCTCCGCCCCCGCTCTCCGCGGCCGCCGGCATCACCCCCGGCTCCGGATCCGCCATCGGGATGCACTCCGTTATCCGCTCAATATACCGCTTCCCGTCCGCGTCCCGGGCCAGATGCACATCAAAATGGATCACGCTGCTAACCTGCTGCTCCGCAATCGCTTCGTTGTAGAACATTCCGCTTTTAAGCAGCGAATTGCGAAGCGCGAAAATAAGATCCGGAAATGTTTTGGCATGATGTGTGAAAACGGTGAACAAGCTGGCAACCTGCGCCATTTGAATCATCCAAGCCGCGACCGGATCGGTAGCGACCTCCCCGAGTATATGCACCGTGCCATCCGTTTTCTTCTGCACGTCCAGCCCGGCCTGACCGGAAATGCGCTCGGTCTCCCTGAGCGAGACAATATTCCGGTGCGGGTACAGTCGCCGCAAATGGAGCTCGAACGCCTGCTCCTGCACGCGAAGCGGATAGAACGGGTAGATGGACTGGACTAATGCCATCAACAGCGTCGTCTTCCCCGATCCTTGAGCACCGGTAACAGCCGTCATCCGCGCCCCCTTCATTAAATAAGTAAGCAGAGCGATCGGCAGATCGGCGTTCTTATCCGTAATTAGCTGCGAAAGCGTGACCCGGCTCGTATCAAACTTGCGGATAAAGAAGCACCATGATTCGGCAAAGGGCGGGCGAAGAACGACAACCCGCGAGCCATCCTTCATATGATTGACCCGGTAGCCGTCCGCTTCGGTCAACGGGCCGGGCGATTGATATTTGTAAATGTTGTGGCACACTCTTCGCAGCTCTGCATCGCTGCCGAAGGAAAGAAACGCGAAACGAATCGATTTCCCTTTATAAAAAATCCATACGCTGTCGCAGGCTCGGATCTCCTCTTTGTCCCCCGATTCCGGTTGCACCAAAGCAGCGTGCGGCGTGCCGGCCAACACCTCAGGAACCCCGTTAATGCCGCCGGATACGCCATCAATGCGCATATCACGCATCTCATCAATGACCGAAAACCCTTTATACCGCTGATACAGACGCTGAGCTACAATCCGTATCCGATCGCGGTGCGCGAATTGCAGACACTCCAGCCGAAACGCCACGTCGACATCCCCGCTCATGACGACATAGCCTGATTCGTCCTCCGCAGATGGAGTAACTTTTAATTCATCCCACTTGTATGTCCGTATCAGTTCATCCAATGCTTCGTACCCGTATCGTTGCTTGTATGCATACAGGAGCAAATCGAACTTGTCCTGCACGGTCAGCAGAGCCGGACTGTTGAACGAGATAAGCCGTTCCAGCTCATCTGCCGCAAGCTTGATATGCTGTTCGACAATGTCGACAATCCACTCTTTTATATATTCCTTGGCCGCAGGCTCGCCGTTGTTGCAAGCTTTCAACGCCTTCTTGAGCGCTAGCCGGCGTGCTGTCTCGCGCCGGAACTCCTCTTCATTCGCATGGACATCCATCAGAATGTCAGAGGTCCACGTTATGAAATACTGCTTCACGGCAGCGTCCAGCTTCTCCCATGTCCAATCCTGTGGCTTGCCCGCACTTGCCGTTGCCGCCTTACTTCCCTTACTGCGCAGGCGCAGCCCCAACCCGACAAGCGTGCCCACGCCAATGGCCGCGATGAGAATTCCGTTCCATAACATGCGCTCACCCCGCTTCACCTGGATCGGAACGCGCTATCGCGCCTGACTCCGCCATGAGCCATTCCGCCAGCTTCTTGTGATGATCGGCGAATCCATTCCGCTGCTTCCGCTGCTCCTTCATCAGCTGCTGAATATACCAGGCAAGCAGCCTGCCCTCGTCTACGGCGTTGCGGAAACCGGCCGAGTACGGAATCATGAACACGGGTGCCTCCGGCCTGTATTGACGCCGAATCCGGACATCATTCTGCCGGATATCGTTATCATACATTCCTAATATATAGGCGGAGGCGGGAGAACCCCGATCGCGGAAGGCGGCATCCAGCGAAGATCGCTGTTGGCTGGCGACGAGCAGCGTCCCATGGGCCCGCACCCCGACAGACTTCGCCATATCGTCATCTTCTCCGCCTGCGTCCCACAGCACGATGTCGTATCTTTTCTCCGCCAGCCTCATTATTCTCTGTATCCATTGGTGCAGCTTGGCTCTGCCAGTCGATCGTTCATGTTCGTCGTCGAAGCCCGGGAGCGTATCGAGATTGCGCATGACGGGGATCGTGAAGGGCACGAGGAGATCATCCTCCGCTTGTTGATGCTTCAGCATGCGAAGCAGGTTGCTCCAACCGTTCGGAGTGGTGCGATAATGAATCGAAGAGGCGGCCTCCGGCTTCGGCAGGAGCGCCTCCAGACCCCTGCCCCGCTGCTCGGCATGAATGAGCAGCACGCGCAGCTGCCAGCCCCAGGCGAGCGTCATTCCCAAGCATGCCGTCAAGGAAGTGCCTCCGCACATTCCCCGTCCTGCCGAACGTATCATCCAATGCTTGCATAGCGGCATTTTTGCATTACCGTCCTTTCGTCGTGTCCTTCAGGCATTTTCTCCATTCTTTGTCTGCCAGCGGACCTGCGATCCGTTCCGCCAACTCGCGCCATGCTCTTTTCGTTCCGCGCGCATAGGCCTGAAGACGCATCGTTCCCGCATGCTCCTGATCCATCTTCGCCGCCCAATCCCGTTCGTCTTCGGGAATAACTACCGCGTCCTCTGACCAGCACTGCTCGAATCCCGGCTGATACAGCTCTTTCACGAATTCCAGCTCGGATTCCGGCTCCAGAGAACGGAACAGCACTGGAATGAATGCGAGCGGTTCCCCTTCCTGATCGCGCTGGAAGGCAGCCAGCCACTCTCTGTTCTTCGCGATGTGATAGCTCTCTACAGTCTGGCAGAGGAAGCGGCAATCCGCTTCCGACCATTGCGCGGGAGCAAAAAATGCAGCTGAATCCGTATCGATGAGGACATCATCATAGCTCGGTAGCTCCTCTTCTTCCCGCTCCAGTCTCCGGAACGCGTCCATCCAATTCGAGCATCCGGTCAATACGTCGAAGCCATTCCAGTTGAGCGGACTCATGGTCGGGTCCGGTCCGGCAACCCGGTACGCGCTCCATTGCGCCTGGGTCCCGTCAATCAACAGTACTTTGCGCTGCAACCGGGCAAGCAATGTGCATACCGCAAATAGATGCTCGCTCTTATCCACGCTTCCGATAAATACCGCGCTAGACATTCGAATTCCCCCCTATCTTCTTCACTTCCACTTCTGCCGTTAGCGGCGGTCAGGCTCGGAGAAGATCGATTCGTGCTCCGTCACATTTTCTATACGATCTCCGGAGCCGCCTGCTCCTTGCTGCGATTCCTCCTCCGGAATGGAATGAACCGGTTCATCCGACGACGAGGGCTGCGCAGGCCTTCTGTCCGGCTCCTGCTCTGTTCCGGCGCTGCCGGGAACCGTATCCGGCAATGGCCGCTGCATGTCCTGGGCCAACCATTCTGTCGACGTGCCGCCCTTCGGACCGACGAACGGCGAATTCCTTACCGCCTCCGGCGCTCTTCCCGTTAGTGGCGACGCTCCGCCGGGATGAGCGGGAACGGGATAACCGGCCGCTTCTTGCGTCCCTTGTTCCGGACTCATTCTTGCCCCGCCGGAAGTGTCCCGCTCGGCGGCCTTGTCGGCCCATGCCTTTTCCATCTGTCCGCGAAGACGGGAGACTAGTGCCGTCTTGGCCTGCTTCGCGATATTCGGGTTCGATTGCATTAGCTTCAGCACCTGTTCATTGGGCGGATAATTGACTGCCGCATCCTTTTGCAGATGAGGTTCGATATACCGCAATGCATAAATCTGACCTCCATGCAAATAAGCGTCCACACAGGCGCTGGAGAACGACAACCGTTCACGCTCATCCATCTGCAGCCAGATAGTGGACTCCTGCAGCTCATGAACCGCCTTGCGGGACAGGATGACATAATCTTGGCCATCCGGGAACCGGATGCGCACATCAATCGCATCGCGCTTGCTCAACAACAGCGGCAGTTGAATGACCGCCGTCTCTACCCAGCGCATATCATCCGCCAGCCGCGCCTCTTCATACAGCATCGAGGCGAGCACCGGAGTTTTGGCAGATACATCGATTTTCAGCACTTTGCCGACGGCGTCATCCACCTCGCCCACCCGGCCTGCCGGAGCAGCCGATTTCGCGATCTCCCTCTGCTTCAGATCAGCCCTGCTAATTCGGGCCCCGGCTTGGAGCGGCCGCTCGAATACCCATATCGCCGCCTGCTGCTTCTCCCGTTCTGCCGCCAGCCGCTCCAGCCGATCGAATTCCTGCTTATATTCGGCTTCCACCGATGCCCGCAGAGCTAATAATTGGCGGTCGGACCACCACAGGTAGAACCCGAACAAGATGCCTGCCGCCGCCGCGCCGCATAGAGCGGACCACGCCATTTGCTTGCTTCTCCGTGTCCATCGTCTCAACTTCGCACCTCTCCTTTGCCAAGTTTCTTCTCCTTCATCCATCTTCCGAACCGATTCAGCCAGCTCCTGCCGGTACGGCCCGACCCTACAAGCTCTTCCGTCCAGCGTAAGGCATCCTCGCTCCACTCGAATGGATTCGCCTGATGCGGCAGCTTCACCACACCTCTGCAACGCCCGCGAAGCCAGTTCGGCCGCCAGGCAGGGTAGGCATCCGCATGTGCGATGGCTGCGAACCAATGCGTGCATTGGTTCGCTTCGAGCCTTCGGGCCGCCTCGCGCAGCTCTTCCCGGCGCCAGGGAGCCGCGCTGCCGACGAGCACGGGAATCTGAGCCCGCTCGAACTCCTCTATCCGGCGTCCGGTTGCATCCACTCCCGTATCAAGCACGACGTATTCGTACCGTCCAAGCAAATACGGCAGCAGATTGCCCTGCCCCCAACGGTAGCAGGTCACGCCATGCAGCCGAACTCCTTCGGCCGCATCTCCCGCCGTCTTCCGGCCCGCTCGAATGCTCTCCATCGCATCCGGCTCCTCGCCTTCATAATCCGCCTCTACGGCGCGAATTACCGCACCGTCCGCCTCATCTGAGGCATCAACGTAGGCTGCCCTGCCCAATTCCCCCGCCGACAGGTGATATGCGCACATGAGTGCCGCATGCGTCGCTCCGATTCCGGAGGAAGTGCCGTGAAAAGCAATCACCACTCCGGCGCCTGTCCTCCCTGCAGCATAAGGAGGTGCGTTGATGCCCACTCTGGAAGGACTGTCCTCCGTGGCAAACGGCCTTAATACTTCGAGCAACTCCTGTGCCGATTGATAGCGATGTTCGGGACGGATGGCCAGCAGCTTGACGAGAAGCGGAAGGAAGCCGGCCGGAACATCATCGGCCAGACATTGCGGCTGAAGCGGAATCTTTCCCTTCCAGCGGCCATCTGACATCATATACGCCAGCAGAGCGCCTATCCCATACAGATCAGTGCGGGCATCGCTCTGCTTGCCCTCGTACTGCTCCGGCGCGGCGAACCCGACTGTGCCAAGCTTCACCGTATCGTGCTCCTTGTCTGCATCGACGTTGCGGGCGATTCCAAAATCAATCAGCTTCACCTGGCCCTGCCGGGTCAGCATAATGTTCGACGGCTTCATATCGCGAAAGACAATTGGCGGTTGCTGGCTGTGCAAATAAGACAAGGCTTCGCAAACCGGTACCGCGTAACCGATTGCCTCGGTGAACGAAACCGGCCGCTCCCGCATTCGTTCTCCCAATGTCACCCCCTCGATATATTCCATGACGAGATAGGCTCTTCCCGATGCGTCGGGCCGATAAAAGTCAACAATCAAGGGAAGATGCGGGTGGCGCAAAGCCGTCAGCAGCCTCGCTTCATGTACGAGTTGCTCCATGTCCCTGGTCACGGGCTTGGAAACCTTTATCGCCCACTGCTTCCCAGCCAGCCTCTCGTCTTCCGCCAAATAGACGGAACTCATCCCCCCGCTTCCGAGCAATCGGACAATGCGGTACCTGTCGTGCAGCAGTTGACCCGGCTTCAGGCTATATCCATGTTCCAGCAATGCAATCCCCCCTAGACAACGCAAAAAAGCACCCTGAAAACGAACCATCGTTCGTAATCAGGGTGCTTCCCTGTGTGCACGCTATGTTTTGATGCTAGTGTATAAGATTTGCAGCGGCTTGTCCAGCCTTATTTCGAAAAAGATCGTGCCACGGTGCATTTAGCATCATTAATATTTCATCATATAAAGTGTAATCTCGTCCCGATTATGGAACAACTGCTTTGCCCGGATGATTTGGGCATGCTCGGCATACATGGCCGTTACATCGCGAATCGTCTGCAGCGGCTTTTTGTGCATCAATTTTACGGTGACGAGGATCGTTCCCCCCGCAATCACACCGTCCAGCAAGCGGATAACCATCTCTGCCGTCGCTTTGGGGCTCCAGCTCATATCGCAGACGAGCAGATCGAACTCATTCGGCTCCACCGGGACATCGGCAGCATTCCGCTTCACATACGTCAACTGCGGGTGCCCTATCAAGCTCGGATGCATTTTGGCCGGGTCGATCGCGGTAACGTGCACTCCCCGCTCCAGCAAGAGGCTAGTCCAGCCTCCCGGCGCCGCGCCGACGTCCAGTGCATGCCGATAAGCAGAGTAATCGAGACCGAATGTCCGTTCCGCTTCCAGCAGCTTGAACTTGGCGCGGGAGATTTGCCCTTCCTCCCTCTGGAACCGCATCGCTCCGCCCGGCCAATCGGATCCCGCTTCCGCGGAAGTCATCATTCCGGCATAGATTGCATCCTCGCTAATCACAACAGATACGATAACATCCGGTTCGGCGAGTACTGTCTCTCCTCCAATCCGTTCGATTACGGAGAGGAACGCCTCCCGGATCGCCTTATCTTCCTCTGTCCGCGCCCCGCCGGACCGAACATGGACGGCGACCCGCATGCCGCTGCCGGATTGGAGACCGGAGCCTGCGCTCAACCGCTCCAGCCATAAGGCGCACATCGCCTCCAGTTCTTCCGCCGGACCATTTCCAAGACCCTCCTCGCGCTTGAGCGCCAGGTGCACCGGCTGAATATGCCGGCCGAAGATCGGCGGCTCCTGCTGCCATCGTTCCATCGCTTCAGCGGAACCGGCTGGAAGCTCCATCAAGGCCATCTCGCCAGGAACGAGCATGCGGCTCTTCAGTTGACCGAAGCTTCTGCGCAGCTCCTCCTGCGCATACGGGATATAACCGTGATTGGAGGTGATAATCCAATGGGATGACGGTGTATAATGTGACTCCAGAATCAATTCTTGTACGGATTCCACGTGGGCAAACCTCCAGCTTTGTTGCGAATATCAATCGCTATATTGAACATCATTGCAAAACTATAATTTCAAAAAGACAACGCTCACGGAACCCGTATCCATGGTCGATCATTCGTCCAGTCCACCTGGACAGGCATATCGAAGGTCTCCGAGAGCAGCTCCGGAGTCATCACCTCGCGCTTCAGCCCGGACGCGACCATCCTCCCCTCATGCAGCAGCGCGACATGCGTGAAAAGCGGGATGATTTCCTCCGAATGATGCGTCACATAGACAATCCCGAGATCGCGTCCCGAGAGCAGCGCCATATCTTCAAGCAGCTTCTCCCGTTCATAAATATCGAGGCCGGAGCACGGCTCGTCCATAATAAGCAGCTCGGGATCGCCCATCAATGCGCGGGCAAGCATAATTTTCTTGCGCTCCCCTTGCGAGCAGACGGCAAGCGGCTGATCCGCCAGACGGCCAAGATGGAATTCCTCGAGCAATTGCTGGGCCCGCTCCTTCACTTCCTTCGGAATCTCCTGGTAGAAGCGCAGCCAAGCGAAGGCACCAGTCGCCACCACTTCCCACACCGGGTCGCGCAGCGTTAATTTTTCGACGAGCGATTGACTAATATATCCGATCCGTTGTCTCACTTCTCTTACATCGCACTGACCGTATGTATGACCAAGCACGCGGACGGTTCCGCTGGAAGGAAATTGGTAGGCGGTTATCAGTTCAAGCAGCGTCGTCTTCCCGGATCCATTCCGTCCCAGCAGCACCCAGTGCTCCCCCGGGTTTACGCTCCAGTTCACGTCATCTAAAATGGTTCGCTCTTCTCTCTGGAACCTGATCTGTTCTAGCTGTATCACAGCAATCCCCCGCCCTTCAATCGTTCATACATATAAGTTACCGAATGAAATGCATAAATCTTCTCCGGCCCGCTCTCCCGTTCCGTCGTGTCTTCTCCCCAGAGCAGAAGACAAGGGACGCTCTCGATGCGATGCGCCTGCACCAGTTCAGCGGCATCCAGCACATTGACCGAAGCGATCGCAAGCTGGGGATAAGATTGCTCCAATAGAGTTAGCATCCGTTCAGCAAGCCGGCACGTCCCGCAAAAGGGGCTGTACACATAGAGTGACCGCCGGCTTCCTGGAGCCGTGACCGGACGACCTGACATAAAGTTCTGAAGCTCTAGCCCGCGAACCGGGTTCACTGCTTCTCCATCCTAACCCGCTCAAGCGTATCCCAGCCCATGGGCCCGTTATGAAGCTTCACGGAGTCCGGCTTATGCTTATACAGCTGCTGGTACATCCGTTGTCTCCCTTCCGGGCAGGAAGTATGGAGATAGATTTCCTCCTGCGGATAAAGTCCGCGGCGCACCATTTCCAACACAAGCTCCGTTCCCGTGGGCTCGTCCGGCCCCAGATCATGATCTAGCGACAAAATACCGACACGCTCCTCTTCCAGAAGCAGCAGACATTCCTCCATATTCCGCGCCAGCACGAATCCGTCCGGACAGCGCCGCCAGTCGTCCAGGTAGACATGAATCATCGCATTCCCTCTTTCCCTTCACCATGAAATCATTTGTTGTCGGCCCGAACTGCCTGCTTCAGCCTGTTCCACTCGGGAACATGTCCGTATTGTCCGCTGCCTGGCGTCTCCAGAATGAGCGGCTTGCCGCGGATCCCTTCAGCCATTGCCAGTCGGGCCAGATCCTCGATGCCGATATGCCCGTCTCCCAGATTAGCGTGACGATCTTGGCGTGAAGCATAGACTTCTCTTGAATCGTTCAAATGAATGACCTGCATATGCGACCAATAACCGAGCTCATGCCCCTTGGCAACCAAATCATCGGTCTTGGAAGGATCCCACAAGCCGCTGACGAACGCATGACAGGTATCGAAGCAATAGCCGATTTTATCGGAATAGCGGCTTAACTGCCTGACTTGGATAAGCTCCTCCAGCGTTACTCCGAGGCCGCCATGACTGCCCGCCTGATTCTCCAACAGAAGCAGGGCGCGCCCGTTCCAGACGGCCAGCACCGTATCGATCGTACGAATAATGTTCCCATAGGTGCGCAGCAGAAGCTGATCCCCATCGGACTTGCCTTTGAACATACCGAAATGGACGACTGCTCCAATCGATCCGCAGGCTTCCGCAATCATCAAATCATTCAACAGCGATTGAACCGTCGCTTGGAACCGCTCCGGCGCCTGTTCGGCATCGACCGCTAGATTCGTCGGATACGGTGTATGAACGACGGTATGAATCCCGTGACGTTCACATATCTCCCGAGCCGCCTTCGCCTCATCCTCGTAGCCGAGCTTGACAGACAAGCCCCTCGGGTTCTTACTGAAATATTGATAGCAGCCAAGGCCGAACGCCTCCTGCAATCGGACCGCGTCACGCGCGGCATGGCTATACCCGCCCCGCAGCGACAAATGACAACCGTATTGCAGCGCAAAGCTGCCGTCTCCCCTCCCCGGGAGACTAGGATTCATCCGCTGACGGCAGCGGCTGGCACTGCGGACAGTAATACGCAGGCTTCCGTTGGATCTGCATTTCTTCAATCGGCGTGCCACAGCGCGGGCAAGGCTCCCCTGTCTTGCCTGCGATTCCCCATGAGAGTGAAGCCGTACTGCCGTCAGCTGCCGCTCCGCTCCCATCCTGCCGCTCGATCGCTTCCTGAAGCACATGAATCATTGATAAATACAACCGGTCAAGCTCTTCTTCCTGCAGTTGATCAACACGCATAGATGGGCGAAGTCCGGCGGCGAACGCGATGTTATCCGCATACCGGCTGTCAATTCCGGCCAGCAGCGCGGGATTCATCAAGGCCGCCTTCAAAGTCGACCACCGCCTGGCGAACCGTTGGCGGAACCGCTCCGCCGTCAAATGGCGGGACAATGGATCAGGACCCTGCTCCCGCTGCTGTTGATCCAGCTCCTTCGCCGTCAGCAGCAACAACTGGAGCGACCGCGACTTGACCACGGTCACCGCCATGCTGTCCAAGCGGAGCGAAAATACAGGCTTGCTTGCGCTTGCGGCCGTTTTCAGTTCCTCGTCCTCCGCACCGGATTCGAGCCTGTCAATATGAAGCTCATCCTCCTGGCCCAACCGTAGCACCAGGCGATGACCATTATCCAGATGAAAAATAAGATCCGTCCCTCTTCGTTCCACAAATAAAATTTGTCGGCCAAGAGCCTGATCATGCATACGTTCCATTTCCACGTTCAGCCCGGATAAGCGCTGCATATCCAATATGCGGATATGCTGACCTACCGTATGCTGATCCAACCGTTTCCGGTAACCTTCGATCTCGGGAATTCCCGGCATCGAGCATCTTCCTTCCTATGTCTATAAATTAATGGCGTTAATTCCGCTTATTCGTTAACATACGCTTGATCCATGAACCACAACCGCAGCTCCTCCAGCGTATCGCATATCATATCGGGATTGACTCCCGAGCGCTTCTGATAATCCTCACGGTTGGCCGCTGTCGTAATGCCTGTCAATACAAGCGCCGTCCGGCAGCCCGCCTGCTGGCCTGCCAGCATGTCAGTCATCATATTATCGCCGATGACGATGGCTTCCTCCGCACGGCAGCCCAGCCGTTCCAGTGCGGCGTCCATGATGATGCGGCTCGGCTTCCCGATCACGACAGGTTCAACTCCCGAGGCCGCCTGGATCGCCGCCCCGATCGAGCCGGCTCCGGGAGAGAATCCCCGGTCGGAAGGTAGCATCAGATCCGGATTCGTAAGAATCGAGAGCGCTCCCTTGCGCACTGCGGCTGCGGCCGCTTCCAGCTTCGCATAGCTCATATTCCGGTCAATTCCCTGAACGACGATATCGATCTCATCATTCCATACGGCCTTTACATCCGCCGTCCACGTAATTCCGGCATCCGTCAACGCTTGCTCCAGGCCACGTTCCCCGATCATAAAAACGCGGCGGCCCTGAAATTTCTTCTGAATATACGATGCAGCAGCTTGCGCCGACGTGAGCACATCCCGGCTTTTCGCATTGATTCCGAGCCCATTCAGCATCTCAGCAACTTCCTCCGGCGTACGCGACGAGTTGTTCGTCACGAATTGATACGGAATTCGGAGCTGCTGCAAGGTCGAGATCAGCGCATCCGCTCCTTCAATCATCGTCGATCCGTGATACATGGTTCCATCCAGATCAATGCAGGCATACCATTTCGTGTCCATCATGATGCTTCCCCATTCCTTTCTTCGCTTGCCGTAAGCAGTTCTGTCTAAGCCTGCCGCTCCAGGTCGGTACGGATGACATGATCCACCCACTGCTCCACCGCATTGCCATCTGCCAAGGTCGGAACGATATCCGACCAGCGATCATCTCCAGACAATCGCAAAATGAAATGATGAAGCGCCGCAAAGTGGCTGTCCTGAAAGACGCCCATCGTGGCCTTTTCATCCGGGAGCAAATACAGGCTGTCCGGTTCAGGGAGCGCAGGCTGCTGTCCGTTCAATAAATGAAGGGCCGGCATCTTGTCCCGTTCCAGGTCGCATGTGATGCTTCCCTTCGTACCGACAATGTCTATCCGGAACGCATCAGCGCCATAAGCAATCCGGGATACTTCCACCATCCCATGGACGCCGCTCTCTGTCTTATAGGTCATGACGCCCCAATCATCGACATGAACCGGGACGCGCTCTTCCGAGCCGGCCGTCTTCGGCCGCTCCGGCACAAACGTATGTACATGGCCATCCACGCTCGCGAAATCACCGAACCAGTGACGGATCAGATCAAGCGCATGCACACCGATATCCGTAATGGCTCCTCCGCCGGACAGCGAGTCGCTCAGCCTCCAACTGAAAGGCCTTGATTCGCTCAAATATCCGGAACGCAGATAAGCGATTTTGCATTGCAGGACTTCGCCGACCAGCCCCGCCTCCAGCCAGGACCGGATGCGCATGACAGCCGGGTGATAACGAAATACAAATGCGAGCTGCTGCGGGTGCTGTGCAGGGATCTCCGCTACCAACTCTTTCGTCGCCTGCGCATTGTCCGTTACCGGCTTCTCGCAATATACAGCCTGCCGGCAGGCGACCGCGGTTCTGACTTGATCTGCGTGTAACGCATTCGGCGTGCAAATGCTTACCGCATCAGAGCCTTCAATCTGAAGCGCCTCTTCCAACGAATTCGTAATATGGGCAAATCCGATGCGGCGTGCCTGGGCGCCCACCTCTTCGGGCCGTCTGGTGACCAACGCATGGAGGTATAGCTCCACATGCAGCGGCTTCACAATCGGCAGCGTTCTCAATGCGATCATGTGGGTTTTGGCGATCGTGCCGAACCCTACTATAGAGAAACCAAGCTTCTGCATGGAGAATCCCACCTTTCCTTCTTCCCGGCCTTCGCTCACGATAGCATGCCGGGAAATACTCAACTTTGATCCATTGTAAAGAACCGCCACTCCGCTTGCAAGGCTGGATATTAGAATGATCCCTCGATTTTCGACGGTACGCCGCGTCGATCGGCGTCGAAATTCCCTCTAAGTCTCCCGTTCCGCCCCGGATGGCGCCTCCTTTGTCAACTTGTGCGCTTTCCCGGAAAATAATACGCCGAAGCGTCCGGGCTTCGCCAAACAACGGCACTCCGAGTACAGGCTTCGCTAGCGGCTATTGTCCGGTTCCATCGCGAGCGGAACGGCGAGCAGGTCGTCGGCGAGCACAGTGGAGGGAAAGATCGCCCTCGCCTCGGCCAGCAAATGAGCCAGTGTCTCCTCTTCTTTGTAGCGCGAGCTGAAGTGGTTCAGCACCAGCTTGCCCGCGCCGGCCTTCAGGGCGATGGCGGCTGCATCCGCGGCGGTGCTGTGGCCATATTCATGCGCATTGTCGCGCTTGTCTTCCATGAACGTAGCTTCATGAACAAGGACATCCACCCCTTCCGCCAACCGTACCGCGTTCTCGCACGGACGCGTATCGCCTAATATCGCGACCGTCTTCCCCGGTATCGGTTCTCCCAGGACGGCAGCAGCCGCAATGCGCCGCCCGTCCGGCAGCGTGACATCCTCCCCGCGCTTAAGCTTGCCATAGATCGGTCCGGGTGCGATGCCCATCCGCTCAAGCACCTCGATGCGCAGCTTGCCCGGACGGGCCAGTTCCTGAACCCGGTAGCCATAGGAAGGCAGACGGTGGTCCAGCGGCAGCGCGGTGACGCGGAAGCTGTCGTCAGACCAGATTAAGCCCGGCTCAATCTCCTGGATATGCAGCGCATAGGGCAAATGCGTATCACTTACTCGAAACGCGGTCTCCATGAATTCGCTCACCCCTGCCGGTCCGAACACCGTCAACGGGTCAACCCCACCCTGATAAGCTCTGCTGGACAACAGTCCCGGCAGCCCGAACAAATGATCCCCGTGCAAATGCGTAATAAAAATAAATTCGCACTTGCCAAGCTTCAATGGAGAACGAAGAACTTGATGCTGCGTCCCTTCGCCGCAATCGAACATCCAGAACGTTCCCCGTTCTTCCTGTAAGCGCAGCACGAGACTGCTTACATTGCGCCGGGTACTCGGCATGCCAGCCCCCGTGCCGAGAAAATAAAGATCCATGGCCTTGTCTCCCCCTTTACTTCATGATATAAAATAATTTCGGTTACTGATAGTACATTCGTAGTAAGCTATACCCAACTGCGCATCGTTCGATTCCGCCCCTGCCCCTATAAAACAAAATCTCCGCACCAGCCTGGAGAGAAAGCGGTGCGGAGTTGCCGTTGTGTGACCCATTATGCTGAAAGGCTCCTTACGCCTTATCCACGTTGAAGTACGTTCCTTGCGGATGAGCGAACACCATCGCGGTGACGGAGGCTTCCGGCTCCATCATGAAGCCTTCCGTTAAGTGCACGCCGATATCCTCCGGCTGCATGAGGCGGAACAGCGGCTCCTGATCCTCCAGGTTCGGACAGGCCGGATAACCGAACGACACCCGAATGCCCTGGTATCTGGCGCCGAACCGTTCCTTCATCGTCATCTCGTCAGGATCGGGGATACCCCATACTTCCCGCATCATGTGGTGAATCCGCTCAGCCAGACCTTCCGCCAGCTCCAACGCCACCGACTGCAGGGCGTGGGAACGCAAATACTCTCCTTGCTGCTTGAATTCATCCGAACGTTCGCGGACTCCTTTCCCGGCCGTTACGACCAGAAAGCCGGCATAATCCATGACGCCGCTCTCCTTCGATCGCAAGAAATCGGCCAGACACATATAAGGCTCGACCTGCTGCCGCGGGAACGTGAAGGTATGCAGCACTTCATCCTGCCGCTCCGGATTATAAATATGAATAGAATCCCCTTCCGACTGTGCCGGGAAGAATCGGTACATCGCGTTCGCCTGCAGCACGCCGCTCTCCGCTTCCTCGCGTAATATCCGATCTACCGTCTCCTTCAGTTCAACCGTCTTCGGATCGCGCTCTTTCAAACGCTGCTCGACGGACCCGCGCATGCCGAGGTGATGCCCAAGCAGCATCTGCATGTTCACGTACGGAATCACTTGCGGCACGGGAATATTACGCAGAACGTGGCGTTCCAGATCCGGCGGAAGATGCACCGGTGCTTCCTTGATCGCCGAGCGGACCGCACGGGTCAGCTTCGGCAGCTTCTGCACCCCTTCCTCCTCCTTCGCCAGCCGTTCCTTATGCGCGCGCAGCTCATCGACGAGAAGCTGCCGTTCCTCGGCGTTCATCAGCTTGTTCGCCAAGTCCAGCCCCTCCATTGCATCCTTCGCATACAGGACAAGGCCGTCATATTCTGGAATAATCCGGTTTTTCGTAAATTTGCGCGTCAGCGCCGCACCGCCCACCATAATCGGCACATCGATGCCGGCGCTCCGCAGATCTTGGGCGGTCACAACCATCTGTTGCGCCGATTTGACCAGCAGACCGGATAAGCCAATCGCATCCGGCTTTTCTTTGCGGTAAGCTTCAATCAGTTGCTCAGGCGGAACTTTGATTCCGAGATTAATAATTTCATAGCCGTTGTTGGACAGAATGATTTCAACCAGGTTTTTCCCGATATCATGGACGTCGCCTTTTACGGTAGCGAGCAATATTTTCCCCTTGACTGCAGATTCGTTCTTCTCCATATGCGGCTCGAGGAAGGCAACGGACGCCTTCATCACCTCCGCGCTCTGCAGCACCTCAGCAACGATCAGCTCATTGTTATTGAACAGGCGTCCAACCTCTTCCATTCCTTTCATCAGCGGGCCGTTAATTATGTCAAGTGGCGAGTATTTGTCTAGGGCAAGCGTCAGATCCGGGGTAAGTCCTTCCTTCGTGCCCTCCACTATATAAGAAGCAAGCCGTTCCTCCAACGGAAGATCGTTCGTTTTCACCTTCTTCTCTACTGTCCGGTTGCGGAACGCGGCCACGAACTCGGCAAGCGTCTCGTCATTCGTCTCGTAGAGAAGCGCCTCGGACAGCTTCCGCTCATGCTCCGGTATGGAGGCATATCGCTCCAGCTTCTCCGTATTGACAATCGCGTAGTCGAGTCCCGCCTTGGTGCACTCATACAGAAAGACCGAATTCAGCACTTCCCGGCCGGCTTCCGGCAAGCCGAACGATATATTGCTGACGCCGAGTATCGATTGGCAGCGGGGCATCGCTTCTTTGATGAGGCGAATGCCTTCGATCGTTTCTTTAGCCGAGCCGATATATTGCTCATCCCCGGTTCCGACCGGGAACACCAGCGGATCGAAAATAATATTTTCCGGCTCGATGCCAAAATTATTGACAAGGATGTCATAGGAGCGCTGAGCGACCGCCAGCTTATCCTCCCGGGTAATGGCCTGTCCGCGCTCATCGATCGTACCGACGACGAGCGATGCGCCATAACGGTGCACTAATGGCACGACGTTCTCGAATTTTTCCAGTCCGTCCTCCAGGTTAACCGAGTTAATGATCGCCTTGCCTTGCGTATATTTTAATGCCAGCTCCAGCACTTTCGGATCCGTCGTGTCGATGACGAGCGGCACTTTGACCTTCTTCACCACTTCTTGCAAAAACCCGCGCATATCCTCTGCCTCATCCCGATCCGGATCCTGAAGGCACACATCGATGACATGAGCTCCACTCTTCACTTGGGCACGCGCCACCTCTGCCGCTTCTTCGATCTTGCCTTCACGGATTAGCCGCTTGAACTTGCGCGAGCCCAGCACGTTCGTCCGTTCGCCGACCATGTATGGGCGGCTCTCATTCTCGATGTATACCGTCTCGATTCCGGATACGGCCGGCGGGTGGCTTCCGACTTGCTGGCGAGGCTCGTATTTATCCAGCTCCTCTTTCAGCACACGGATATGCTCCGGCGTCGTCCCGCAGCAGCCGCCTGCAATATTCAGCCAGCCCTGCTCGGCGAAGGTGGCTATTTTGCGAGCGAGCGATTCCGGGGATTCGTGATAATGTCCGTTCTCGTCAGGCAGGCCCGCATTCGGGTAGCAGCTAATCGCCGCCCGGCTAATCGCGGAGAGCGAGCGCAAATGATCGCGCATGAATTCCGGTCCGGTCGCGCAGTTCAATCCGATCGACACTGGCTTCAGATGCTCGAGGGAAATATAGAAGGATTCAATATTTTGTCCGGCAAGGGTCGTTCCCATCGGCTCGATCGTGCCCGAAATCATTAACGGAAGCTTCTGTCCTGTCGTCTCCATCGCGCGTTGAATAGCAATCGAACCGGCCTTCACGTTCAACGTGTCTTGAGACGTCTCCAGCAGCAGCGCGTCGACACCCGCTTCAATGAGAGCCAGGGCTTGTTCGTAATAGGAATCTACCAATTGATTGAAGGTAACCCCTCCGGTGACCGACAGCGTTTTCGTCGTTGGGCCCATCGCTCCGGACACATAGCGCGGCCAATCTGGCGTGCTGAACTTCTTCGCCGCCTCTACCGCCAGCTTCGCCGCCGCGAGGTTCAATTCCCGGGCTCGCTCCTGCAGATCGTACTCCGCGAGCACAATGCTGGTGGCGCCGAAGGTGTTCGTCTCCAGAATGTCAGCCCCAGCTTCAAGGTATTGTTCGTGTATTCGTGAAATGACTTCAGGACGAGTCAGGACGAGCATTTCGTTACATCCGTCCAAATGTTCGCCTCCGAAATCTTCCGGCGATAAATCCGCCTGCTGAATCATCGTTCCCATCGCACCGTCGAGAATGAGAATACGTTCTTGAAGTCGTTCTTCTAATGTTGGTTTCTTCATCCTTCTGCCCACCCTCTGTCAAACGTTTAGAACCTAGTTTAACAGAAGTGCAACGTTTAGGAAAGACTTGCGATCTTTTCGCTCGATTGGCTCTTGCCCATTCATTTCCTGTGTACTATAATACAATCACAATTATTCTGATTATGAAAGTAGGGATTGGCGAATGGCTGAGATTCGGATTCGAAACACGAATAAAAAGATTACAGGAGAAGAAAACGTTCGTAATTTCCTGGAGGGGCAAGGCGTGCTGTATGAGCTTTGGAATCCGAACAAATTAGACGCCTCCCTGCAAGACTAATTTGTGCTAACCGACGACGAGAAGCAGGCGATCCATGACACATTCGATGTTGAAATCCGTGACTTGGCCACGCGACGAGGCTATCGGACATGGGACATTATCGCGCTTTCCGACGCAACGCCGAATATTGAAGAGCTGCTCAAAAAATTCGAGCAAGTTCATACTCACACCGAAGATGAAGTTAGAGCGATAACCGCCGGCAACGGCATCTTCGTTATTAAAGGATCCGATGACCTCGGCTATATGGATGTCATTCTGTCAGCTGGGGATATCATCTCCGTTCCGGAGAATAAGCCGCACTATTTCACCTTAATGGATAATCGCAAAATCGTAGCCGTTCACTTATTTATCGAAACCGAGGGCTGGGTCGCTCGTACGTATGCGGATCCATCGCAATGAACGGTCAAAAAAGCCCTGTCGCCATGACAGGGCTTCCTTGCTTGTTTACTTGACTTGGAATTGCTTCTTCGGCATCGAATGCATATCCCGTGCTGTTACATGGGAGATCACATTATAGGTGCCCGGCTTATCAAACGTATGCTCGAATTGATATGTACCATCCTGCGTGAACGAACCTTCGGCCCGCTCATGCTGCTCTTCCCCTTCCAGCCAATACTCGAACTCTACTATGTCCGCATCATCCACCGCTTGATCGCTCTGTGTAACGCGGGCGGTTATCGTGACAGGCTCATTCGCTTTGACTTCCGCAGGAACCTGCAGGTCGACTTTAATC
The DNA here is from genome assembly GCF_003591545.1 of Paenibacillus thiaminolyticus. Classification (GTDB taxonomy): domain Bacteria; phylum Bacillota; class Bacilli; order Paenibacillales; family Paenibacillaceae; genus Paenibacillus_B; species Paenibacillus_B thiaminolyticus_A. The sequence continues at coordinate 182,353 of NZ_QYZD01000006.1, read as the reverse complement.
AAGTCCGGTACCGCCCCATCTTGCCCATACTCATCGTGCCCGCTGTGATCGCCGGAGCCATTGTGGCTCGCATGCTCTCCGCCGTTGCTATTGCCATTTCCGCAGGCTGCAGCGAAAATAAGCATCATGCAAAGCGACAGCGCCAACATTGCCTTCTTCATCATGCCCATTCACTCCTACTCCTTAGCTATTCCAACCTCACTATGCATTCATTATAAACAACAATACTTCGCAAGATATGACTCGATCGGGCTAGATCCTGAACAGTTATGTGACGGTTATGTGACATTCATCACACCAGGATTTGTGCATAGCAGGTCCGCGGCGTACAATTTGACCCCCATCAAGCAAGAAAGCCTGCCCTTCAGGCAGACTTCCCTATCATTTGTAGGCTTACTTTAACGCCGCTTGATTTATCGATTCAATCACGCCGGTCAGTTCCATTAAGTTGGTTATTTCGTGTTCGGGCCGGATATTGCCGGTCAATGTCAAGCCCTTGCGATTAATCCAGGCATGATGCATTCCAACATTTTGCGCCCCCAATATATCCGTGGTCAGCTTGTCCCCAACCATCAAGCCTTCATGAGGGCCGATGCCCAGTAATGACATCGCGTGGCGGAACAGACTTGGTGCAGGCTTCCCTTCCAAATGATGACCGGAGATGACGACATGATCGAAGAACGGAAGGATATCCGGTATGCCATCAAGCTTTTCCTGCTGCAAATCCGGAGCCCCATTCGTTAAGAGAAGCAATTGATAATGAGGCTTCAACGCCCGCAAAATATCATACGTCTCCTCATATACGTAAGAACGCGCCCGACGTTCGCGCATAAATCGCTCCGCCAGCTCCGCTCCCAGCGTCTCATCCTCGCACCCCGATTGGCGAAGACCTGTCGTCCATGAGGCGGTCCGGTAAGCCGGCGCCAACTGTTCCAGGCTGCGGAACTGCTCATGCTCTCCCCCGGTAAAATGCCCCCATAACGCCTCAAAAGGATTGATGCCAATATTGGTCGTGAAGCCGTAGGTTGCATAGTTTTCATATAACGCTCTTGCAGCGTTCCGCACTTCGGTCTCCAATTGTTCCGCGTCGACTCCCGCTGTGGAGTGCGCATATTGACACACAGCCGCAAAGGCTTCCTCCACACACCGCTCATCCCACAGCAGCGTGTCATCCAGATCGAATAATACAGCACGTATGGCCATTGCGTCTCCCCCTGTCTCCACTCCGGCAAAACTACTTCTTCGGCTTCACGAAGACGACCTTATCCGACTGCTCCGTCTCATTGGACTTGTCGTTCTTGTCTGCTTTTGAACTCTCTTCGTACGCTATCCGGTTCTGGGCAGCGAACTGCTGCAGCCGGGCATGCATCGCTTCGATGTCATAGCGGTTCATCATGCGGGAGAACACCCAGTTCGTGCCTTTGCCGTTCTTTTCAATAACGATGAAGCCAGGCTGATACGTTATTTTTTTGATGTCCTCCACTTTGAGCGTACGCAGCCGATTCCATTTTGTCGTGCTTAGGTCGTCTTTCGTGACCCGTAAAAAGGGCCGGCGCAAAAACAGCATCAATGCCAATGCCAAATAACAAATAACAGTTATCCAGTACAGCGTCGGAGACGGCAGGTTCGTGCCAACACTGCCAAGCAGCGCATAAATGATCGTGAACCCGGTCAATATCAAAGGAAGAATAAAATTCCGGCCCTTGAATTCATCGAACTCAGCCGTATGGGAGGCTATCCCCGGCTTGCCCTGCTTTTTGAGTTGCTTGTTCAACTGAGCGCTATTGCGCCGTACTTGACGTTCCCAACTACGCGACATCCCATCCAGACCTCCTATATATGCCTAAACACTCTAATGAACGGTACTTCCCGGTTGATTGTTCTGTTCGCCTTCTTCGTCTTCCACATAGCGAATGCTGTCCAACTTGTTGCGTACCTGCTGCCGGAACAATACGAGGTATTGCTCTCTTAGCGCGGCCCGTTCTGCCAGTTCCTCCGAGTTAAGCCCTACGCTCTTATGCTTGCGGGCCAGCTCGTTGATGCGGGCGATCAATTTATCCATGTTCATCTTGTACCCTCCATACCCTGGTGCATATCTTCTACTTTGACATGCTGCATCAGCCTTGTCAAGCAAGCTGACGGCGAGAGAATACAAGAAGCACGTCTTCGGCCTCAATGGGAAAGAAAAGCGGTGATATGAGAACTATGATCCGTCACGGCGGAAATATCGTCAAGAAAATATCGGCACGTCAATGACGATGCCGGATTGCAGCGTATGCCCTCTTAAATCATTCAATTGAATAATCTTGTATATGTATTCACGGGTATCCATTCCGTTCGGCTTGTATTCGGTCGCGATCTCCCACAGGCTATCCCCGGGCTGAACAAGTACGTGCTCCATCACAACAGAAGGCTGCTCGGATACCGTGTCGTCACCCCCCCATGCTTGGACGATTCCCGCACACAAAAGGAACAACAGCCCAAAGAGAAATATCGCTCGAATCATTTTCCTTCTATTATCACGGTTCTGCTCTACAGGTTGATACATAGATGATATTGCTTCCGTTCGATATGCATAATTCCGTCTCGGGTTATATACCACTTGGCTCATGTTCGCCCACTCCCCAAACACTTGTTCTATTCTTGTTGTCCATAATGTAACACGAACATACGTTCAGGTCAACAGTTTTTAAAGAACGTGCGTTCTCTTTTTTGTTCCCCAAATTCCTTTAAATGATGCTTCTCGAAAGGAACACGAAAAAAACCGCATAAAATCAAGGTTTTTTAGAACTTACGTTTGTGCGAACGGAGGTTCTATGGTATAATTTTGACAAAAGAGCATTCATTGGAGTTGATATCTTTGTCTAAAATATCAAGTCGACAACAAGCGATCCTTGATTTTATACGTGATGAAGTCCGCACCAAGGGTTATCCTCCTTCCGTCAGAGAGATCGGGGAAGCTGTCGGCCTCGCATCGAGTTCTACGGTGCACGGCCATCTGGACCGGCTGGAGAAGAAAGGCTTTATCCGCCGGGACCCAACGAAGCCAAGAGCGATCGAACTGCTGAGCGAACAATCGGATCGCCATTCGGAATTCAGCCATGCCGTGGCTCGCGTTCCCGTCATCGGGAAGGTAACGGCCGGCGAACCGATTACGGCGACAGAGAACATCGAAGATTACTTCCCTCTTCCGGTTCATATGGTGGGAGATGATGACAACATCTTCATGCTATCCGTTGTCGGCGACAGCATGATCGAAGCCGGAATACATAACGGAGACTACGTTATCGTTCGCCAGCAGCAGACAGCGAACAACGGCGAAATTGTCGTGGCCATGACCGAGGAGAACGAAGCGACCGTAAAGACCTTCTACAAGGAACGCGATCATATCCGCCTTCAGCCGGAGAATCCGACATTTGAGCCGATCCGGTTGAAGCATGTGACGATTTTGGGCAAGGTGATTGGGTTGTTCCGTGATTTTCATTAATAGTTACAATTCAATGGGAGCAAGTGTAGAGCAGCCGCTTGGGATACAGTAGTTCTGTATTCGGAAGCGGCTTTTTGACGTGTCACCATGCTGTGGAACAGACCGTAAAGGAGCTTGGGAAGCTGGACATATTAACGTATTTGCGATGTTCTATCTGACGAAGGCGGCAATGGTCCAATTCGCAATCCGGCGTCATTATTAACACCGCCTCCGTCACCGCGTACCACGGAAGTGTAAATTTACTGGATTATTTAACGGGAAACAGTCCCATGACTCGATGATTATTAAGTACTCATTATTCCTGATACCGTGCGCTTTACTTATGCCACCACGATTCGACAATTTGATGGGCGACAGTTGGATTGTACCCTCTCCCAATCAGATATGATACGGCTGCCGCTTCGCGCAACGCATGTTCAACCGATATGCAATGCGCTTCCCTTAATCCGTTTTGCACCCATGGCTCAACGGTCTGTAATGTTTCCATCTTTAAATTTTGTGTCTCCGGACAATAATGCGAATCGGAATGAGGATAAGAATAAGGGTCCATGTATGACCACGGGTTAACAGACATTGCATATGGTTGGTAATGGTAACTCACTGAAAAACAACTCCCCTCAAAGTTCATACCCCCATCATATGCCTATGGACCAATAATGCTCCTGTTCAGAAACAAATTATTAGTTGTAAGTCCTCCCATTACCCGGACATACAAAAAAACGGCCCTGCTGAATAAGCAGGGCCTTGTACAGTAGACTGCCTTTAATCGCAAGGCAAAGACTCATTAGGGCCTATTAATAAATAAATGCACGGGAAACGATGACTAGCAGAATAAACAACACCAGAATTACACCTGTCGACGTCCAAAGTCCTCCAACACCACAAGTAACTCCACCCATTTGAGTTACCTCCTTTCTCTTGGTACTCCCATGATATTAGAATTACGGGCGGTTTGACTTGGCTATAACCCATAGGCGCAAAATTTGGGCCGTTAGTGCGAACGCCGCTCTCAAAATAGTGAGTGACCTTGCTGCTCCCAGGAGTCAAAGTGTTGTGACATCACTTTCAGGTTAGGTAACCCACAGCTATAGCACAATCATTGAAAGCAATTACTCATAATGTAATATAGAAAGGAGGTGGCTTGAATGAGACGTCATCGTAGAACAATCACTGTTGTTCTAAAACGAGGTCAGAAAGTATTGGTAGTGTGCAGAAGAAGACGGAGAAGACATTGTTGGTAATTACTCATTTGAGTGGAGCACCGTACTCAGTGTTCGTGCTCCTTCCCTTCTGCTGACGGCCTTGTTCTAGCCTTTCGGCGTCTTCAGATGAGTGCAGTTTTCTGCTGCCGTTGGGGCACCTCCCCCGTGTATTCGTAAGAAAAAAAAGCCTCGGACTAATCCGAGGCCATAGAATACTAGCGGTTTTTAATGAACAACCAAACATCGAGAAAGATAAGACGGTCGGTATCCCTGAATTTGGAATAACGACCGTCTTTTCGCTTTCTAATTCTACCTTCAAAGCTGGATTCTAACTTCATCAGCTTTCGTATTCTTTTCAAATTTACGGTAAAGATCGCCATCGCGCCGATTGCCGTTTTGGCTTCCAGGCCAGCTTCCTTGCTTTTTTTGATCATCTCCTGCAGTTGCTCAATCCATCACAGGCTCTTCTGGTGCTGGAAGGAGCCTCACATGCCCTGTTCAACGCAAACGAAACCGCAGAAGTTAAGTTACAACAAACTCAACTAGTACCGGTGTTGCAGGGTCAAGCGTATCGCCATCCGGAATCGTTATCGTTGTTACGGTCACAGTGGACGAATTACCCATTTGGCCAATGCCGTTGATAAAAAGATTGTAATATGCAAAAGAGGCTGGAAATGCCGTTGCAGCCGTGCTGGCATCATTAGTAAATGCAGTCGCCGCAATCGCAAACGCAGCACCCGTCCCAGTCCCGTCACCGATGGTTGCATTGAATCTCCGGTTTGCGAGAAACGGTTTAATAATTGCCATTTACTCCCCCCCTTACTCATGATGATCATATCTAATGCCAGTTCCCCATAAAACGGACTATGTAAGTGACATTCTCTTAGTGAGCTTTTCGGAAAATCGTTTCGCCTATGTCGTATGAAGCAAAAAGCCGACAGCGAAGCCTTCCATCTCAATCATTGAATCATATACAATTTCATTCCATCAAAAACGCATCCTACGGGTATCAAAAACAAAAGTATTCGGTGGCGCATTTGGCAATCACTCTCACGGATACCTTATGCCCTGCATCAATACTTGTCCCAATGCCATCTCCCCCAGGACCTGTGCCGTAAACATCATTGTACTTGGACCTTTTTAGAGAAATAAATACTATGGTCTCTTTAAATGTATATTGACATATTGTATACGTTTGTATACAATTCATAACAAGATAATATGTATACAATCGTATACAAGTGGAGGGTATAAAATGAGAGATGAAATATTTAGAGACTTTAAGAAAGAGAGACATTATCATGGTGAACGTTACAAAGGAAAAGATAGTTCCCACCAGCGAGGTCCAAAAACCTTTCGTCGAGGGAGAGCAATTGCTTTTTTAGAGATGTTGAATCTTAAGCGTTCCACCATTAAACAACAGTTGGATCAACCAGAGTTTGAATCGATTCATCAAATTTTGGTTGGTGAATTAAAAGCCATCGATATGGTCATCAACGAATTTATTCAGTTATTTGAAATACACATAAGTGAAGCCATGGAAATACCCAAGACAAAGAATGAAGAATCGGAAACTTCTGTGTCGGAGAGCAAAGATTTCAAAGCTAATGATGAGAAAGGAAGTGACTCTGATGAAACCAATTAACAGTTATATCGATGCCGTATTTTATAAACAAGATGCTCTTTTGGAGGGTGTTATCTCGTCCATACAAGAAAACGGGATGCCTGCTATATCGATATCTCCTTCCTCTGGAAAACTCCTGACGATGCTTGTTTCCATTTCAGGAGCTAAAAATGTGTTGGAAATAGGGGCTCTGGGAGGCTATAGCGGGGTTTTCCTAGCCAGAGGATTCGGTCTCGAAGGAAAATTGACTTCCCTCGAATTAGAGGAAAGTTACGCAGAATTAGCATACAGCAATCTTTCTAAAGCTGGTTTTGGTCATCAAGTCACCTATGTTACCGGACCAGCTTTGCAAAGTCTTGAAAAATTAGTTGCTGAGAATAAACGATATGACTTTTTCTTTATTGATGCTGACAAAGAAAATTATGAAAATTACCTGAAATATTGCATAAACCTCGCGGCACCGAGCGCTTTAATCGTTAGTGATAACGTACTGGCAGGCGGCTCTGTAGCGGATCAGGACGCTAAGCCCAAGAGTTATACGGAAATAATGAAAAAGTTCAATGAAACCGTGGCCAATCATCCTCAATTAGAATCATTGCTGATTCCAATAGGTGATGGGATGACCGTTTCCAAAGTTAAAAAATAAAAGGATAACGGAAACCTCGACGCCTTAGAGCGCCAAGGGCTTCGATAATTTATATTATATTGATCGCGTCCCGCTGATGAACCTGTGGTTATCGGGAACATCATGTAACTTCATACGGTTTCTTAATTTTGTCGGTGAAATATGGTTTTGTGGGTGATTCTTTACACAAAAGAGCCCCGGTGTGATGTGTGGTCCGGGGCTTTTAAATAAGTTGCTCCATGGGTATAGACGCAGTCTTACCAGATACATCCACGGGAAATAATTACAAGCAAAATAAACAGAACCAAGATTACCCCCGTCGAAGTCCAGAGACCTCCGAGGCCACACGAACCTCCAATCCCTCCAACAACACCGCTCATAAGGTAACTTCCTCTCTTCCAGGTACTAATACGATATGAAATGAGCCGGGTTTTGACTTGGCTTGGACCTAGTAAGAGAAAATTAGGCTGCTTTATCACCTTAGCATAGCGGGTGCACCCAGCCAGCACGAATGCAAGCAAGGGACTTCCTCCAATTTTCAAGCAATAAAGTGGGAGTCTATTGTGAAGATACAAGAGCCGTGGGAGTCCTTGATATGCTCCGCTTAAAGTAGAAGGTAAATTACCAAAAACCTTCTGCTTTAAAAGGCAGAAGTACATGTGTGCTACCTTTTCTGCTTTATTCATGCCTCTTTCCCCGCACAATACAACACGCTTCTGGGCATTCGTCCAATTCATTTTGTAGGCAACTGCATAGAATGCCATATAAATTATTTGGGAGGTAATTATTTTGAGTAGTCATCCAATGATGCATCAAATGCCTTACATGCACCACAAGTCCTATATGCACCATAAGCCATATATGCATCACAAGCCTATCGTGGTTTATCCTGTAGATCCTTGCGTTGTTGAAGCTTTAATGTGTCAAATTGGAAATGTCGTTATTCTGGAAACCACACGTGGTAGAATCGACGGATGTGTCCTGGATGTCAAACAAGACCATGTTTTGCTCGAACAAAGAAAAAAGAAATTTTTTGTCCGCATTGCCGAAATCGTTTGGATCATGCCAGAATAATTTGTGATATATGTCGGGGAGGTTCACCCTCCCCTTAGGCGCTGAGCGCCCAAGATTTAATATTCGAGCGATAAAATTGGGGGCGTTTTGGGGGTATCAACCCCAACGCCACTAATATCCTCCCCGTGCCCCCACAATAAAAATCCCCAGAAGCCTTACGGCTCTAGGGATGAAAGAATTAATATAAGGTCATATATTGATCGCGTTCCCACTGATGAACCTGTGTGCGGTACATATCCCACTCGATTTCCTTCAGCTCCATGAAGTGCTGCAGCGCATGCTCGCCGAGCGAATCGCAAATGATCTCGTCGCGGAGCAATGCTTCCAGCGCTTCCTTAAGGCTGGATGGCAAGCTTGGGATGCCTTCCGCTTCGCGCTCTTCATCCGTCATCACGTAGATGTTCCGGTCAGTCGGCGCCGGCAGGTCGGATTTTTTCTTGATTCCGTCCAACCCCGCATTCAGAATGGCGGCCAACGCCAAATACGGGTTCGCCGAAGGATCCGGGTTGCGCACCTCAACCCGTGTGCTGAGACCGCGGGATGCCGGAATGCGAACCATCGGGCTGCGATTGCTTGCGGACCAAGCGACGTAGCATGGAGCCTCGTATCCCGGAACGAGCCGCTTATAGGAGTTGACTGTCGGATTCGTTATGGCCGCGAAGCCGCGGGCATGCTTCAAGACCCCGGCCATGAAGCGGCGGGCATCATCGCTCAAGCCCAGCTTATCCTTCTCGTCATAGAACGCATTCTCCTTGCCCTGGAACAGCGAGATGTTGCAGTGCATGCCGGAGCCGTTCACGCCGAACAGCGGCTTCGCCATGAAGGTGGCGTGCAGGCCATGCTGGCGCGCGATCGTCTTCACGACGAGCTTGAAGGTCTGGATCTGGTCAGCGGCCTTGATGGCGTTCGCGTACTTGAAATCAATCTCATGCTGCCCCGGAGCCACTTCATGGTGGGAAGCTTCGATTTCAAAGCCCATTTCCTCCAGCTTCAATACAATCTCGCGACGGCAGTTCTCCCCCAGATCCGTCGGGGCCAAGTCGAAATACCCGCCCTGATCGTTCAGCTCCATCGTCGGATTGCCCTTCTCATCCGTCTTGAACAGGAAGAACTCCGGCTCCGGTCCGACATTCATTGCCGTATAGCCCATTTCTTCCGCTTCCTTCAGTGCCCGCTTCAGAATGCCGCGCGGACATCCGGCGAACGGAACTCCCTCTGTTGTATATACGTCACAAATCAACCGTGCTACACGATCTTCCGTTACCCACGGGAATACCACCCAAGTATCCAGATCAGGCACCAGATACATATCTGATTCTTCAATCCGCACATAACCTTCGATAGAAGAGCCGTCAAACATCATTTTGTTGTCCAGCGCCTTGTTCAATTGGCTTACCGGGATCTCCACATTCTTGATCGTTCCCAGCAAATCCGTAAATTGAAGCCGGATAAATCGTACATTTTGTTCTTCCGCGATGCGCACAATGTCTTCTCTGGTGTATCCCACGGGGTAACATCTCCTTCTTGTGAACCTGGATTAGATTGGTTTGATCACTTCGTGAAGAAACGAGACAGTTCACCTTGAATCAATGACACTTGACCCGGTCTATTTCCGGAAATGAGCTGCTGCTTCAGCATTCGATGCAGTTGAGTCTCCGACAGTTCCTTGCGTTTGCTTTCCGAATCTTCGCTTAGCACGGTCGCCTCCTCCGATTCCTTGGAGACCGGATTCAGCACTTGCTTGATCCCGGCGATGTTCACACCCTTCTCAATAAGCGCCTTAATCTCCAGCAGCCTCTCCACGTCATTGAATGAGAATAGACGCTGATTGCCGGACGTGCGCGCAGGCATAATCAATTCATGCTGCTCGTAGTAACGAATCTGCCTTGCGGTCAAATCCGTCAGCTTCATTACGATGCCGATTGGAAACAAAGCCATATTTCTGCGAATTTCATCCCCCACCGCTCATCAACCTTCCTCTGGTGATCCCTTGCTTCCCTTCATTGTATCTCCCGTTCAAATAGGTGTCAACAGATGTCAGAAAAACTGACAGAAAAATCAGGACAGCTTCAGCAGCCCCCGCTCCACCATGGCGGACAATGCGGTCATTGCCCCCAGCTTCGCATGGGCATAAGTCAAGCCGCCCTGCATGTACGCCGTATACGGCTCCCGTATCGGCGCATCCGCCGACAGCTCCAGGCTCCCGCCCTGGATGAAGGTGCCGGCCGCCATAATGACCGGGTGCTCGTACCCGGGCATATCCCATGGCACGGGCACGACATGAGCGTCGACGGCTGATGCCTTTTGGATCCCTTGCACGAAGGCGATCAGATGCTCGGCGGAATCGAAGCGGATCGCCTGGATTAGATCCGTCCGCGGTGCCGACCAGTGCGGGGATGATTCGAATCCGAGCTCCTCGAACATCGCCGCCGCGAAGACGCTGCCGCGCACGGCTTGTCCCACGATGCTCGGTGCAAGGAACAGCCCTTGGTACATGGCGCGCGTCATGCCGAGCATCGCCCCGACCTCGCCTCCGATGCCCGGTGCGGACAGACGTGCCGCCGCCGCTTCCACGAAGCGCCGCTTGCCGGCGATATAGCCTCCGGTCTCGGCGATGCCGCCCCCGGGATTTTTGATAAGGGAACCGGCAATGAGATCCGCTCCGGCCTCCGTCGGCTCCAGCCGTTCCGTAAATTCACCGTAGCAGTTATCGACGAACACGATAGCATCCGGGATCAGCCGCTTGACTTGGGTAACCATGTCCGCGATCTCATCGACGCGGAACGATGTCCTCCAGGCGTAGCCGCGCGATCGCTGAATGCCGATCACTTTGGTTCGCGGCGTGATCCGCCGCTCGACCTCCGCCCAATCGACCTGCCCTTCATCCGTCAGATCCACCTCGCCGTACTGAATGCCCCAGTCGCGAAGCGAGCCGGTCCCGTCGCCTTCCTGCCCAATCACCTTGTGCAAAGTATCATAAGGTGTTCCGGTAATATACAGCAGTTCATCGCCCGGACGGAGCACCGCGAACAGAGCGGTCGCGATCGTATGCGTCCCCGATACGAAATGAGGCCGCACAAGCGCCGCCTCCGCGCCGAATACGTCGGCATAGACCTCATCCAGCACTTCTCTGCCCCGATCATTGTAGCCGTAGCCCGTCGATCCGGCAAAATGATAATCGCTGACCTGATGCCGCTGAAAAGCCTGAATGACCTTCCACTGGTTCTGTTCCGCAATCGACTCGATGTCCCGGACCCGAACCTTGATTTTCTCCTCTACCCGTTCTGCCAGCTTCATCATCTCATCTGTAAATTGCATGATCCATTCATTCCCCTTGTTCTCGACAACGCACTTCCCAACAAGCTCCCGTTGTACTTATGATAGATAAGGCTCCAGCTTGTAACTATGGAGCTCTGCCTCCGCACGATCGAGACGAACGGTCAGCCGTACATTCTCGCCGTCGGCTTCCTGCTCCAGCACTTCGCCGATGCGATGAGCAAGCGCGATCAGATCGCCGCGCGCGCCCGGCAACCGATAGGTTACCGTGCGGCCCGACAGATGCTGCTGGACGGCAAGCCGCACCTGTTCAAGATCGGCTTCGTCGTACGCGCTGATCAAGAAATGGCTCTGATCCAAAGGCAGCATCTGGCGCTGCTCTTCGGTGCACATATCCTTCTTATTATATAGCACAATCTGCGGCTTCGCCCCGGCGCCCAATTGCTGCAAAATATCATCGACGACCCGCATCTGCTCCTCCCGCATCAGAGAAGAGGCATCCACGACATGCAAAATGAGGTCCGCCTCATTTACTTCCTCCAGCGTCGCGCGGAATGAAGCGACAAGCTCATGCGGCAAATGCTGAATGAAGCCGACCGTATCCGTCAAAATCGTCAACTTGCCGTTCGGCAGCTCCCATTGCCGGGAGGTTGGATCCAGCGTGGCGAACAGTTGGTTCTCCACGTAGACATCCGCTTCCGTTAGCTGTCGGAGCAGCGTTGACTTGCCTGCGTTCGTATAGCCGACGAGCGCCACCTGAATCGCGCCGCTCTTCTTGCGGCGCTCGCGATAGACGCCGCGATGCCGGACCACCTCTTCCAGCTGGCGCTTCAGATCGGAGATGCGCCGCCGGATATGGCGCCGATCGGTCTCCAGCTTCGTCTCCCCCGGCCCGCGCGTTCCAATGCCGCCTCCTAGCCGGGATAGATTGCGTCCATGGCCCGATAACCGCGGCAGCAGATAAGACAGCTGTGCAAGCTCAACTTGAATAATACCCTCTCTTGTCTTCGCCCGCTGTGCAAATATATCGAGAATCAGCTGCGTCCGGTCAATAATTTTCACATCGAGCGCTTCTTCCAGATTGCGCACCTGGGCGCCGGACAACTCCTGATCGAAGATGGCGGTCGTCGCGTCAAGCTCCGCGATGACCGCTCCCAGTTCAGCAACCTTGCCTTTGCCTATGAACCATTTCGGATCGGCGCTCTCCCGCTGCTGCATCATGACCGACAGCACGGCAACGCCGGCCGTCTCCGCCAGCTGCACCAATTCCTGCAAGGAATCTTCCGGACGAAGCCGGCTTCGCCGGACTTCATCCGTAATAAGTGTCACCAAGACCGCGCGGTCTTGAATATCTTGAGAAGTCTCATAGAACATTCTTCGCATGCATTGAAGGTCTCCTTCATGTCATAGTGGCCGGCTTCCCGCTTCTGTACCCCAGTATACCTCATTTGCGCTCCCATTTTAAATCTTCCGGACGAAGCGTCATCAGTTCCAGCTTGCCTGGCGACTGTTCCGGGTAGGTCTGCAGCAAGCGCACCGCTTGATTGCGCATCGCCTTCTCCATAACGTTGCGCACGAACCGCGCATTGCTGAACAAGTTGGAAGACATAATCTTCTCGTCCAGAATGATGTTCTTCAGCTGCGAGAGCGATTGCGGCATCAACACATAATCCTGTTCCTTGGCAATGGATTCCGCAATCAATAGCAGTTGATCGACCGTATAATCGGGGAACTCGACTTGAATCGGAAAGCGGGAGGGCAATCCCGAATTGGTCTGCATCAACCAGTCCATTTCTTCGGAATAGCCTGCCAAGATCAGAACGAACTGGTTCTTCTGATCTTCCATCGCTTTTACTAGTGTGTCCACAGCTTCCTTGCCGAAATCTTTCTCGCCGCCACGAGCCAAGCTGTACGCTTCGTCAATGAACAAGACGCCGCCCATCGCCTTTTTGATCAAGTCACGTGTCTTTTGCGCCGTATGTCCTATATATTCCCCAACCAGATCCGCGCGCTCCACTTCGAGCAGATGACCTTTGCTCAGCAATCCGAGCTGCTGGAACATTTTCGCCATAATCCGGGCGACCGTCGTCTTACCCGTTCCCGGGTTCCCTTTAAAAATCATATGATAGACATGGGACTGACATGTGAGGCCCGCTTCCTGGCGGCGGCGATTCATTTGCAGAATGGCATAGAGTTCAAACGCAATCTCCTTCATATGCTCCAGACCGACGAGCCGGTCCAGCTCCTTGCGGATGTCGGCAAAAGGCCCTTCCGCCGGCATGGCCGACTTATCTTGACCGGCCGTCCGGGCTTGATCCTGCTGAGCCGCGGACTCGGCCGGCGTGTCCACCGGACGGATGACGACATTAATTTGACGCGAAGGTCTTGTTTCTGCGTTCGAGCCGGCCGCTTTGAGTCGTACGTTCATATGCGTCACCCTTTCGACGTTCAACTCCCGATCCTGCCATCCCGAGGCAGAACCGTCTATGTTGTTCAATATATTCTAGCGTCGAACAGGTTATTAGAAGTTTACGGAATCCACAACTCGTCCCATTTCCATTTCGTATAGGCCAACGATTCGCGGCTGCGAACCCATAGCGGAGACAGCACCTCGCTGTTAACCGTTACGACCTGCGGCTGATCATAATGGAGTGCCTGCGCGATCTCCAACGCACGCATGCCGTGGAAATCATGCGTCACGATCGTGGCCGACGTCCAGCCTCGCTCTTGCATCATGCGCTGGCTGAAGCGGAGATTCTCCAGCGTGCTCGTCGACTCGCCTTCCAGCACGATGCGATCTTCGCTTACCCCATGATCGATCAAATAGTGAGCCATGCCTTCGGCTTCCGTGAAGTTCGCATCCGGGCGATCCAATCCCCCGGACACGATAATATAATCGAAGCGCCCCTCCTTGTACAGCTCAAGCGCTTTGTTCAGCCGCTCCCGCAAGCCCGGACTCGGTTCGTCTCCCCAGAGCGAAGCGCCCAGCACGATGCCAATGTCCGTGCGGACGGGCTGTACCACATCTTGCATCGACGCAATCTTCCACTGTGTATAAGCCAACCAGAGAAGGCCTGCGAACAGCAGCGTTCCGGCAAGAGACAGCAGCCTCGCCCGCAATCTGCCCTTATTTGTATGTACGCCAAGCTCTTGTCCTTGAATCATGCGCGACTCACTCCTCCTTGTTCAAAAGAAAAGCGCGCAATTCCTCATTGCGCGCTTCCTCTGATGCGTAGAAATGCATTAACCATTTCCGTTGCCGTTATTTCCATTACGGCCAAAGCCATGGCCGTTGCCCCCTCCGTTGTTGCCCGAAACGGCCTGATCCTGCCCTGGATCCGGAGCTTCGAAGCTATCCGTCTGATCCGGCGGAGTCGGCTGATCCGGCTCCACGGTTCCATGCACCGTGCCCGTATCATCCCCTCCGCCGGACGGATCGGAACCGTCAGGGTCAGGAGGAGGAAACGGATCAACCGATCCGTCCGGGTCTCCCCCTTGATCCGGAGGATCCACGACCGGCGGTTCCGGTGTTTCTGGCGGTTCCGGTATCTGGATCTCTTCTTCCTCGATCTTGACCGTGGCGACATTGGAACGGGCCGATTCCTCGTCGCCGCTTACCGCGGTCACCACATAGGAATACGCCTCGCCGGCAAATACGCCGATATCTTCCGCATTCGTTACCTTCAGTCCAGACAGCAGCTTCGTGTAATCCTCCTCGGCGGAAGACTTCCGGTACAGATTGTAGACGATGTTCTCGCCTTGTACCGGCTGCCAGTTCAGCGACACCGTCTTCGTCGCTTCCGAGTAGGAAGCGGTAAGGCCGTTAACCTTCTGCACCGGATCAGGCTGCTTCTCGACATGGTCCGGCTTCCCGAAGGAACCGGACTTCCGGTCCTTCAGCGCCTTGCCCATCACTTCGCTGAACATGCGCGAAGGCACCCGGCTGCTCTCAAGCAGCACGTGATCGCGGTCCGTCCTGTCATATCCCATCCATACCGCTGCCGTCCATTCCGGCGTATAGCCGACGAACCACGCATCCCGGTCGCCCGGTCCGTCATAGCCCGGAACCGAATGCTGTGTCGTTCCCGTCTTGCCCGCTACCTGGCGGCCGCTGATCTGCGCCTGGGTGCCGGTTCCGCTTTTCACGACATCCGTAAGCATCTCTGTCATATAGTAAGCAGTCTGCTCGCTCATGACCTTCACCGGCTTCGGCACATGATACGTGAAATAATCATGTCCCTTGCGGTCCACAATCTTCGCCACAGCGTAAGAAGGATAATAATTGCCTCCATTGGCGAATGCATTATAGGCGGTGGCCATATTAATCGGCGTCACACCATGCGTCATCCCGCCTAATGCAATCGACAAGTTTAAATCGTCGTTCGTTAACGGTATGCCCAAGCTTTTGGCAAATTCAAAGCCAGTCTTCAATTTAATCTCATTGAGCAGCCAGACCGCCGGAATATTGATCGAGCGTCTGACCGCTTCCTTCATATCGACGCTGGTCGTATAGCCGCCCAGGTTAGTCGGACTATAGCCGTTGAAGGATTGCTTCTCGTTGCTCAACTTCGACCACGGGAACCATTTGCCGGTCTCCAGCGCCGGAGCGTAGGACACGATCGGCTTGAAGGCCGAGCCCGGCTGGCGCGTGATGGTCGCCCGGTTCAATCCTTTGCGGGCGTAGTCTCGTCCGCCCATCATCGCCATGATAGCGCCGGTCTTATGATCCGTAATGACCATCGCGCCCTGTACCTTCGTCTCATCCTTGCTCTTCTCGAACATTGCGTCGTTATTGAAGGCGTCGTACATGATACGCTGCGCATTCGCGTCCAGCGTCGTATAGATCTGGTAGCCGCCGCGGAACAACTGGTCTTCGGTAAGACCGGTCCGCTCCACGATTTCCTCTACCATATAATCAAGATAAGAATAATACGCTTCTTCGCTATTGTTGTCGGCGGCTCCTTCATCCTTGGTCTCTACCGGCACGTAATCGACCGCAGACGCTTCATCCCGCTCCTGCGCCGTGATATAGCCCTGATCGTACATCAGTTGGAGCACGACCTGACGGCGTTCCTTCGAGCGCTCCGGATTATTGAGCGGATTATAATGGGTCGGCGCCTTCGGAATGGCGGCCAGCGTAGCAATCTGCCACAATTCAAGCTGATCAAGATCTTCCGTACCGAAATAAGTTTTTGATGCAGCGATAATGCCATAAGCCCGTTTCCCGAAGAAAATGCGGTTCAAATACATCGTCAAAATTTCATCTTTGGTAAAATGGTTCTCCAACGACAGCGCGATGGACACCTCAGTCGCCTTACGGAAGAAAGTCTTGTCGCTGGTCAGGAACATGTTCTTCGCCAGCTGCTGGGTAATGGTGCTTCCGCCCTCGACTAAGCTTCGCGACACGATATCCTTCACCATGGCGCGGCCGATGGACCACAGGTCGACCCCGCGGTGCTCGTTGAAGCGCCGGTCTTCGGTCGCGATGAACGCATCGCGGACACGCTGCGGAATATCTTCCGGCTCGGCAATTTCCCGATGCTCAATTCCTCTGCCCAGATGGGCGATAACATTATTATTGCTGTCATATACGGTGGAGATTTCCGCCATCTCGAACATATCGGCGTCCTTGTACTCGCGCATCAGACGCTCGCCGTTCAGCAAGATGAACAGATAACCGCCAACCGCGATGAAGGCGGCAAACGCAGCCATAAAGAACGATAGCCAGAAGGTTTTGCGCCAACTCCACTTGCCGCGTTTCTTCGGAGGCTTCCCCTTTCCTTTCCCCTTAGTTGGCACCGGTGTGCGCGTGCGTGTACGCTGGGGAGGTTGCTTCTCTCTCGTCATCGTAACCGACTCCCTTTTGTTCACAGAAATGAGTTCTCTCTACTCTATCTCCTACGATTTGCATACTATCCAGCACCTGATGGGACGTGCAATGAAAAGAACAACCCTTCAGGGTTGTTCGGCAGCGAACTATACCATTAGACGCAAAACAGGGGCGAAAAGTTGCAGTGCTTCTCTTCGGCCCCCGCCGCTGAAGCTTATTGCGTGTCGTTCTGATGATCCTGCATCAGGGATACGTTACGCTGCGGCGTAAACGTGGAAATGGCGTGTTTATACACCATTTGCTGGCGGCCGTCGCTGTCTATGACGATGGTAAAGTTGTCAAATGCGCGGATAACCCCGCGAATCTGGAACCCGTTCGTTAAATACACCGTCACCGGGATGCTCTCCTTGCGCAATTGGTTCAAAAACGTGTCCTGGATATTAATAGATTTATTCATCGTCCGTACCCCCATAATCATAAGGTTGTGTTGAAATATATTCAACCTCTTACCGAAACTTTCCTGCTATGATTTTACAAATTCGATCGAAATGTTCGTCCGCACGCTCCACATCGGTCACATCCACCCATTCAATATCTTGCATGTGGCGGAACCATGACAGCTGACGCTTCGCAAAACGCCGCGTATCTCGCTTTAATCGTTCGACGGCGGCCTCCAGCGACATTTCATTCTCCAAATACGCAGCGATTTCCTTGTACCCCAGCCCCTGCATGGAGATGAGCTGACGCGAGTAGCCTGCATCGAGCAAGCGGCGCACTTCCTCAATCAGTCCGTCCCGGATCATGATGTCGATTCGATCCTCAATACGTTTATATAGCATCTGCCGGTCCATTGTCAAACCGATTAAGCACAGGTCATACGGAGACGTCTTCTGTTGGCCTGCAAGCTGTGAAGACAGCGTCTGGCCGGTCAGATGGTAAATCTCCAACGCCCGTACGACCCGCCGCTGATCATTCGGGTGCAGCCGATTCGCCGTTACCGGGTCAACGGCCTGCAGCTTGGCGTGCAGCGCTTCGGGGCCATGAGCGAGCGCAAATTCGTTCATCTCCCGGCGAAAAGCCTCGTCCGAACCGGCATCGCTGAACTCGAAGCTATAGCAAACCGATTCGACATACAAGCCGGTCCCCCCGACAATGAACGGCAGCCGATCCCGAGCGGTGATATCGTCAATCAGATGACGGCATCGTTCCTGGAACTCGGCGACGGAGAAGGCATAATCCGGATCATGGATATCCAAAAGATGATGAGGTATCCCCCTTCTCTCCTCCAGCGGCAGCTTCGCGGTGCCGATATCCATCCCGCGGTATACCTGCATACTGTCGCCGGATATAATCTCGCACTCGTAGGCATGAGCCATATCCAGGCTCAGCTTCGTCTTGCCAACTGCCGTAGGGCCGACGAGCACGAGCAGCCTTGGCCTAGTTGGCGACGTTGTTGCCGGCAATGTCAATCACTCCATATGCTAATTTCGTCCCGGTGTGCACGATCCGTTCAAATCCGAGCCGCCCGAATTCCTCGCTGCCCCGCAACTCCTTCATGACGACCGTCTTCCGGGCCACGCGGCAAGCTTCGCGAATCGCTTCCGGCTTCACCGCTCCCGGATTGGCCAAGGCGCGCAGCGGATCGATCGATGCCGATTCCTTCACCGGTTCACGGAACATCGGATCGAAATAGACGATGTCCACCGAACGGTCGGGAAGGCCGCGCAACCATTCCACATGGTCGGCCTGCTTCAGCACGATGCGTCGCATCGCTTCATTGACGGATTCAATGCTGCTCTCATACAAGAGAAGCCCTTCGTGCAGCAGGGTAAAAAGCGCCTGCTCGCTCTCCAGAGCCGTCACGCGGCCCGCTTCGCCCACGACGTGAGAGAAGACGAGCGCATCGGATCCGAGACCTGCCGTGCAATCCAGCACCTCATCGCCCGGTTGGGCGCGACTGGCGGCAATCATCGTGTCCCCTTCGCCGGCCAGCAGCCGCTTGATACGGACATAGGCCATGCTTGGGTGATAGATCAGCTCGGTTACCCCCAGCTTCGTGTATCGTACATCCTTATTGCGGTAGACGACAAATTCATCGTCCCCGTACCGGTTCCGAAGAGCGGCCAGCGTGCATCTGCGGCGCTCGACGAACCGGTGGCCGAACGCTTCGGCCATCTTCCTGGCGCGTTCCCTTATGTGCGGGGAGGTCTTATCCCCCGTAGTTACAATCATTAGCTCCTCCTCATTATATACGCTTCAGAAAGGGAAACACAAATGCGGCAACCGCATTACATAACCCGCTTGAACATTTTCTCCAGATCATAGGTCGTGAATTTGACGACGATCGGGCGCCCGTGCGGGCAAGTATACGGCTGGCGGCATGCGGCCAGCCGGGCCAGCAGCGCTTCCGCCTCCGCCTCGGTCAAGCGTTGGTTCGCCTTGATCGAGGCTTTGCACGAGCACATAATCGCCGAGGCTTCTCTGAGCTTGGCGACATCCGGCACTTTTTCGCGCAGCACCCAATCCGTCATCTCCCGCACGAGATCGGCTTCCTCCCCGTTCGGGAACCAGTGCGGATACGACCGGACGAGGAAGGTCTGCCCTCCGAACGGCTCCAGCCGGATGCCGGCCTGCTCCAGCAGGTGCAGCCGATCTCTTATTCGCGCGGCTTCCGCCGTCGTGAACTCCAGCGTCAACGGCAGCAGCAGCTCCTGCGATGCCTCCTCCGGATGCCCGAAGCGCTCGTAATAATATTCATAATTGATGCGTTCGTGGGCCGCATGCTGATCGATCAGATACAACCCCTCCGCATTGGATGCGATGAGATACGTCCCATGCAGCTGGCCGATAAGCTCGACAGCCGGGAACGGTGGCAGCTCCGCCTCACCCGGCTTGCCCGCGCCGGCTTGCCATGCCGCCTGGACACCCGCCAGGCGGAAGCCCGCCGGTGGCCGGTTCGGCGCTGGCGCCGGGGCAGCAGATCCGGAACGCGGGCTTCCGCTCCCGCCGGCATAGCCTCCGCGGGACTCGCGCACCGCTTCCGGCTCCCGCATCGAACCGGCATCCGGCTCAGGCGCCCGCTCCGCTTGCACAGCATCCCGGCGGCCATAGTCCGCCTCCAGAGCAGCCGCCGGGCCGCTCTCCGCTGGCACCGCCGCCGCCCCGGATCTCCGCTCTGCATCGTCTGCAGGCTTCACTCCGGTGCGGTCAAGCTCAACCCCTGCCAGATCCGGATCCGGACCAGGGGCAGGAGCCTCGCTCTCGGGCGGAAGCGGCGGCAACTCCGGCTCCGCTGACGGAACGAGCGCGCCCATCGGCTTGAGCCGGGGCTCGTCGCGGCCGCCGGCCAACGACGCGGCAGCCCACTGCCATTCCGTCTGCTCGACATAAGTCCGCACCTTCGCCTTGTCCGGAGCGGCCTGCGGAATGAGCGCCTGCTGCAGCAGAATGTCGCGCAGCGTCGACGCGATAAATTCGCACAGCTCCGGCTCCTTGCTGAACCTTACCTCCAGCTTCGCCGGATGCACATTGACATCAACCAGCGTCGGATGCATCCGCACGTGGAGGACGATCATCGGGAACCGGTTGATCGGCAGCAGCGTATGATACGCCTTCAGCACCGCCTGGTTCAAGGCGAAGCTGCGCACATAGCGCCCGTTCACGAACCAGGACATCGCGTTGCGGTTCGATCGGGTCAGCTCCGGCTTCCCGATATAGCCCTCCAGCTTGTAATCCAGCTGCTCCGCCTCCACCGGCACCATACTCTTCGCCGTCTGCACGCCGTACACCGCCGCGATCACCTGCTGCAAATCGCCGTTGCCGATCGTCTGCAGCAGCAAATTCTCATTATGCTTCAAAGTGAACGCAATCTGCGGATAGGCGAGCGCCAGCCGGTATATGTAGTCGGAGATATGTCCGAGCTCGGTCTGCACCGTCTTCATATATTTCAAGCGGGCAGGTGTATTGTAGAACAAATCGCGGACGGCGATATCCGTCCCCTGCATCGACTGCGCCGGCTCGGATGCTTGTGCGGTTCCTCCTTCTATTGTCAGCTTCCGCCCGAGGCCGCGGTCATCCGCGCAGCTCGTGAGCTCCACGCGCGCCACGGCGGCGATGCTGGGCAAGGCCTCCCCGCGGAAGCCGAGGCTGCGAATCGCGAACAGATCCTTGCCGGAAGCGATCTTGCTCGTCGCGTGGCGCTGGAAGGCGTTCTCCACATCGTCTTCCCCGATTCCGGATCCGTTGTCCTTGACCCGAATCAACTGGAGCCCGCCCTCCTCGACGGTCACATCAATCCGGGTGCTCCCGGCGTCGATCGAATTTTCCACCAATTCCTTGACGACGGAGGAAGGCCGTTCCACGACCTCGCCAGCCGCAATCTGATTGGCGATATGCTCGTCCAATATACGAATGACGGCCATCTCGGATTCCCCCTTATTCGTTCTTCAGCCCGCGCGCCCGCTTCATGAACGCGTGCAGCGCGTTCATCGCCTCGAGCGGCGTGAGCGACAGCACGTCGACCTCCTGCAGCTCCGCGATCAACACATCGGCCTGCCGGTTCCGCCGCTGCTCCTCCTTCGTGACCGCAGCGGCTGGAGCAGCCGAAGCCGTCGCCGCCGCGGATTCCTCCCAGCCGAACAGCGACAGCTGCTCGATTGCGCCGCTTGCGGCCGTTCCCGCTTCCCGAACCGGCGCCGGCTCCGCAACCAGCCCCTTGGCCGCGCCTTCCTCTGCAACCGCCGGCGGCTCGGCCTGCTCCCGCACCCGATCCGGCAGTACCTGCCGCTCCGCCTGTCCTATGCCAGCGTCAGCCGAAGCTGTCTCCACGGCCGTCTCCCGCGGCGCTCCCGTCTCATACGTCTTCAACAGATCATAGGAGCGATGGATAATCGAATCCGGCAGCCCGGCCAGCTTCGCGCAGTAGATGCCGTAGCTGGTGCTCGCCGCTCCCGGAATCAGCTTCCGCAGGAAGGTTACTTGATTCCCGCTCTCCTGAACCGCCATACAGACGTTGCGCAAGCCGTCCAACCGTTCCTCCAGGTGCGCCAGCTCGTGGAAATGGGTCGACACGAGCGCCTTGCAACCGATCTCGTCGTGCACGAACTCGATCACGGCCTGCGCAATCGACATCCCTTCGCTCGTCGACGTTCCCCGTCCGAGTTCGTCGATAATGACCAGGCTCCGGCGGGTCGCCTTCGCAGTCATTACCTGGATGTCCATCATCTCCACCATGAAGGTGCTCTGGCCGCCAATTAGATCATCCGCCGCGCCGATACGGGTGAAGATCCGATCGACTATCGGCATAACCGCCCGATCGGCCGGCACGAAGGAGCCCATCTGGGTCAAAATCGACATCAGCGCGACCTGGCGCATATAGGTGCTCTTCCCGGCCATGTTCGGCCCGGTAATGAGCAGCATGCCTGCGGCCTGCTCCTCCAGCAAGGTGTCGTTCGCCATGAACGATCCGCTCTCCATGACCGCTTCCACCACCGGATGGCGCCCGCCTTCGATATGCATATCATAGCCGTCGGTGACCTCCGGACGGACGAAGCGGTGCGCCGCGCCGACCGCCGCCAGCGACTGATACACGTCAATCTCCGCGATTACCTCGGCCAGCGTCTGCAGCCTCCGGATCTGCTCGCCGATGCGCTGGCGCAGCTCGCTGAACAGATCGTATTCCAGCCCGATCATTTTATCTTCCGCTTCCAGGATGAGCGCTTCCTTCTCCTTCAGCTCCGGCGTAATGAACCTCTCTGCGTTCGCCAACGTCTGCTTCCGCTCATAGCGGCCCTCCGGCAGCGCCTGCAGATTCGATCGGGTAACCTCGATATAATAGCCGAAAACTTTGTTATAGCCGACCTTCAGCGACTTGATGCCCGTCTCTTCCCGTTCGCGGCGTTCCAGCTCCGCGATCCACTGCTTGCCGTTCACGCTCGCTTCCCGCAGCTTGTCCAAATACGCGTCATAACCTGCCTTGATGATGCCGCCGTCGCGCACCGACACGGGCGGTTCCTCGACGATGGCGCGATCGATCCATGCCACGATATCCTGGCAGTCGTCCAGACCGGACACCCGCTCGCGCAGCGTCGCCGAATCGGTCTCCGCGCAGCACCGCTTCAAGCCCGGCACCCGCTCCAGAGAATGCTTCAGCGCGATCAGATCGCGGCCGTTCGCCGTGCCGAACGCAATCCGGCTGACAAGACGCTCCAGATCGTACACCTGATGAAGCTGCTCCCGGATATCTTCGCGCCAGATCATATGATGATACAGCGTCTCCACCGCTTCGAGCCGCGCCTCGATCGCCCGCTTGTTCATAAGCGGCTTGTCAATCCAGCGGCGCAGCAGCCGGCCTCCCATCGACGTCTGCGTCCGATCGAGCAGCCAGAGGAGCGAACCCTTCTTCGCCCGTTCGCGCACCGTCTCCGTCAGCTCGAGATTGCGGCGCGTGAACGGATCGAGGACCAGATATTGATCCGGCTCGTACGTCCGCACCTGGGTCAGCTGAGACAATGAGCGCTTCTGCGTCTCGGCCAGATACGACATCAGCAGCGCCAGCGCCTGACGGCGTTCCGGTTCGAGCCGCATCCATGCCGCCTCGCCGAATTGCCGCTGAGCAAGCGCCTCATCCCGCTTCGTCCAAGGAGTGAACAGAACCGGCTTGCTCCACGCCTTCGTCACCGGGCGCGCCTCGTCCAGCACCCGCTCTGCGCCAAGAATCTCCGTCGGCGCATACACGTTCAGCTCGTCCAGCAGCCAAGACTGGCCGGCCGGGGCGGACGTCGCCGTCACCTCGCCGGTCGACAGATCGCAGGCGGCCAGGGCATACATGCCTTCATGCTCCGTCAGGCAGAGCAAATAATGATTGGCCTTCTCGTCAATCATCTTCCCTTCCATAATCGTGCCCGGGGTGATGATGCGCACGATCTCGCGGCGCACGACCCCCTTTGCGACCGACGGATCCTCCATCTGCTCGCAGATGGCGACCCGGTACCCCTTCTCGATCAGCCGCTGTATGTAACTCTCGGCGGAATGATACGGAACGCCGCACATCGGGATCCGGTCTTCTGTCCCGCTGCTGCCCCGTCCGGTGAGCGTAATCTCCAGCTCCTTGGCCGCCACAATTGCGTCGTCATTGAACATTTCATAGAAATCGCCGAGGCGGAAAAACAAAATCGCGTCCTCCGCCTGCTGCTTAATCGCCAAATACTGCTCCATCATCGGCGTCATCTTCGCCATTAAACACCCTCCGATACCTGACCTTGAATCGTCCTCATTATATCAAAAAAAGAGCGCAGACTCACGCTTTGACCGCGCCTTCCTTCCGGATGGCCCATGCCTGGCGGATATCTGCGCGCTCATTCCACCGCCAGGCCGAATCGATACGGCGGGCTAAGGAGCGGATGAGGGCCTGCTCCCGCTCGCTCCCCGTCCCCCCCCCGGCAGAGACGGCTTCATACTCCAGCACGGCCAGCAGCCCCTGCACCGCCGCCCGGGCAATCGGACGCAGCTCCTCCGCCGTCCGGCCGGCGTGATAGGCCCGGATGTTAGGCTCGCGCAGACTGTCGCGCCGCTTCAAGCGGTGGCTGTGCCTGACGGCCGCGTTCATCAGGGCCAGCACTTCCTGGGCCAGATCGGGCGAGAGCAGGAAGCTGGGCAGCGTCCGGTATTCGAAGCCGCCAGCCCCGCCATGCTCATGCAGGCGCACGTCGCCGAACGTTCCGTAGCGGGGCCGCCGTGACGCGCCGGACGGGTCCTCCAAGGCGGATACCGGCACGGCGACATAAGTATCCAGCACCCGCACGAGCTCGGACGTAAGTGGCAGCCCGCTCAGATGGATATGCCCGCCGAGCGGGAAGCGCCCCAGCGGCCGGCCGCCGGCAAGCCACTCCAGCGCGGCGCCTTCCTCCGCCGCTTCGAGGCTGCGGCGAGCTTCCGCCATCGCGGCGCCGATATTGCGCACGAGCTGCGCGGGACTCGGAGCGGGATCGGGCCGCAGCTCCATCAGCGGGAAGCGCACCCGGCCCCCGATGCGCACCGCATCGCAGCCTGCCCGGCCGCCCCGGGGCAGATAGCGGCTCGCTGCAATTAGCTTGCGCCGGCGCGCATCGTGCAGCACGAGCTCCGCATCGAGCCCCAGCAGGAGCGAACCCGGCCGTGAGCGGGCAGACTGCTGTTCGGCGGCCGCCTTGGCCCAGGAAGCGGCGTAGCGCTCCAGTACCCATGCCGGGAGCGGCGCCGGAACGGGCTCTACCCGCTCGATGGCGTCGCCGGGGCGGGGCTCCTCCAGGATGCCTGCGGGCGCATCGGCTTCTTCGGCGGGGGGCGCATCGGTCTCATCGGCGGCGGGGCAGCAGCGGAGCGTAACCGCCCCCGTGTCGCGGCCGAGCGCATAGACCGCCCGCACAGCGAGCCGGGCCAGCCGGAGGTAGGGGGGCCGCTTCCATTCGTCCAGCGGGCGGTAGAAATAGCCGCCGGACGGCGTCTGGAAGCATTGTCCCGCCGCGACCGCTTCAAGCTCGCTCACCCAGAAGCAGAGCGTGCGCACGAAGCCGGCGCCGTCCGGATCGCTTCCCGGCTCGGCGTCCCAGGCGGCCCTGTCCAGCACGGGCAGTCCCCACAGCCGCAGCCGCTCCCGCATCGCAGGGCCGCTCCATGGCCCGGCATGGCGGTTCAAAATCATCCGTTCGTCACCAGCGGAGCCAATGCCCGCCGCCGCGTCCGGCAGGCGGGCGGCATCAGGCGCCTGCAGCCAGAGGACATCGACGCCCGGCAGCCCCGGCAGCGCTTCGGCTGTCTTCAGACGCAGCGATGCGGCATAACGCCGCCATTGACGATATCCGGCGGCATGATCGGTATACAGACAGACACCGCCGCCCAATTCCAGACGTTGCATCGCCTCGTCCCCCGTTCATCGTGATGCTCCCGATTGCCTGATAGCGGCAACCCGGCAAATTTTCAAAAAAAAGGAGGGCTCCCGCCCTCTTCGATGATACTGCTGCTGCATATGCATAAGTATGAAGTTCAACGGATGAGGGCTTCAGGATGTTATCCGGGATATCTCCGCAGGCGGTGAGGGTCTGCGGACCTAATCACAACTCCTCATCCGTGAAATCCGGATCCAGATCGTCGAATTCATCGTCCTGGATGCCGAAATCAAAATCCTTGTCTTCGAATTCGTTGCAACCGTTCGGGCAGACGCGCACACATACCTTCGTCTCCGCTACCATCTCTACCGCGAATTCCCGCTCCACGCGAATCGTAACCCCTGTCCCTGACGAGGAGACGCTGGCCTCCACGCAGTTCGGCTCCTGGATCGCCTCAGCCCCTACCTCTTCCGTCGTTCGGCGATGCTTCGGATCGACATAAGACAATCCGACCAGCTCGACGTAGGATACCGTCTCCTTGGCTACATCCGTCTGGGAATTATTGTCGTACGAATACCAGATGTTGATGTCATAAGTACCGATGACCTCAACTCCATCTCCGGCCCTCACCGATTCATATTGATGGTTGATAATCCAGGCTCCCAGTATACTCGTCGGATGATGAGGCGGAGTGACGGTATGTGTAACGACGGAGAACTTGCGACCTTTGCCGCAGACTGCTTTCGTGATTATCTCACGGCAGTGGTGTTTATCTGAAATTGCCATCGTGTGGACCTCCTCCATACAATCATTCAATAAAGTGTATGCAGGACGTGGGCGAATGTTGAATAGACAGATTTAAATATAGAGAAAAAAGATATATGCTTCGGAATCCAGCTTCTATTCCGAAGCGGCGCGGGCGCTGCGACTGCGGTCATATCATGATGTCGCGCCGGAGATATGCGGCTCGCGGCCGCCGCGCTTCTCCTTATGGTCTAAGGAAATTCTAGCGATGCGGCATTTTCCGGGAGCCGCGGATTTCTACCGCGCCTGCACTTCTTCCACTATTCCATCCTTTTGCGAACATAGCGAGCAAGAAAAAAAGAGAGAGTCCGTTCCGCACCGTCATACATAGTATATCTTTATGATGGAAGAGGCCGTCCGCATGCCACCGCAGGCCAACTCAGGCGGCCAGTTGTTTTTTTTGTTTGTCCTTTTTCGCGATCTTCAGGAAGCTGTACAGTTCGCGATTCAGCTGCAGCACCGCGGAGCGGACTTCGAATTCCTGCCGCGTCGCCGGCAGGTCCATCCCCCGGAACAGCTCCTCCAGCTCAAGCAGCAATTGTTCGGTCTTGCCCGTATAGTGCGGCTCCTTCACGTCGCGGCTGAGCTGATCGAATAGCTTGGCCACCAGCAGACATTGCGGAAGCTGCTCATATACTTGCGAGATAAGCTGCATCATATTTTGCACATGGTCGAGCTGCGTCTTGCGCATATAGAAGTAGACCAGCCACCGTTCGTCCTCCCGCATGTCGTCGGAACGAAGCAGCAAATTTTCTAGCGCCCGGGAGGCGAGCCGGATGCCTTCATCCGCCGAGGCGTTCGCCTCGATAATTTCGCGCCCGTCCCATGCGTATGAGGGATCGCGGAGACAGTAGCTGATCTGCTGAAAAATGCGGGAGAAGCGCTCATCGACATCGCTCCGGATCCGAACGAGCTTATCTTCCTCGCTCGGCATGTAAATCAGATTGACCAGGGACGCGGAACCGAGGCCGACGAGCAGCAGCACGACCTCATTGAGCACCCCCGTCAGCGTCAAAGTGCCTGCGCCATAAATATGGAAGGTGACGACCGAACTCGTCACAATGCCTTCTTTGAAATTGAGCCGTACAATGACCGGAAAAGCCAACAATATGTATAAAGCCAGTACCCACAGATGAAAACCAAGCAGTCCGAACAAAAGCGACGCCACAAGCAGTCCGACGAGCGAGGCGAAAAAGCGGGCCGAGACGGTCTGTATGCTCCGCTTCCGCGTCACATCGACTCCCAAAATAGCCAACAGGCCCGCACCGAGCGGGTTGGGGCTTCCTATCAGCCCAGCTGCAATGATCGCACAAATCGAGGCGATTGCCGTCTTGATGACACGAATGCCGACAAATCGGAAAATCATAAAAATGCTCCTTGCTGTAAAAGGATTAGGTAGACTTTCATTATAATCTACAATCCTCTTGCATACCAAACATTTCGCGGCGATCGGACTTCCCCGCCGGAAGGGCGGCAGCGTTGTTCCGCGCTCCACCTGCCGCCCTGCGGCTTACGATCGGCTCAACCATGCCCGTTCCAGATAGGCGACTCCTTGGTACATCAAGGTCGCCACCACAGCGATAATGACCAACGACGCCATCACCAGCGTGAAATTGAACACCTGGAAGCCATAAATAATCAAATAGCCGAGTCCGATCTTGGAGACGAGAAATTCTCCTACGATAACGCCGACCCAGGCCAATCCGACATTCACTTTGAGCGTCGATACGATTGCCGGGAAGGAGGCCGGCAGGACGACTTTGCTGAAAATGACGCTTTTGCCTACGCCGAACACCCGCACGACCTTAATATAATTCGGGTCGACCTCCCGGAAGCTGTTGTATACGACGATCGTCGTGATGATGACCGTGATCGACAACGTCGTGGCGACGATTGCCGCGAAGCCGGCACCGAAGCCAACGATGAAGAGCGGCCCAAGCGCCACCTTCGGCATGCTGTTGAAGACGACCATGTACGGATCCAGCACTCGTGCCAGGAAGTCCGACCACCAGATCAGGACGGCCAGCAGCGTGCCGAATAACGTCCCCAGCACAAACCCGGCAACCGTCTCCCCGACCGTCATCCCGAGATGCGGCCAGATCGACCCGTCGGCGAAGTCCTGCACAATCTGCTCCCATACTTTGCTTGGATAGCTTAACAGCAGCACGTCGATCCATTTCAGGCGGCCGGCCAGCTCCCACAGTCCGACGCAAGCGATGAGAATAGCCGCTTGGGTAAGCGAGACGATCCAGGTCCTCTTCCGCCGGGCGGCCCGATAGCGCGAATATGTCCGTTCCAGCAACTGACTGGTTTCCCCCGCCGCTCTGTGTATATCAGTTCCGCTCTGCATGTTCGCCCTCCTTTCCGTCCGATGCCTCCAGCTCTTTCCACAGCTCGTGGAACATCTCGTTGAAGCCGGGCTGCTCTCTGGCATAGAAGGGCTGCGCCTCCCGTATCGCATCCGGGATAGCGAAGGCTTTGCGCATGCTGCCGGGATCGCGATTCAGCACGATCACCCGGTCGCTGACCGCGATGGCCTCCGACAGATCGTGCGTTACCAGCACGGCGGTCTTCAGCCGGGACTTCAATGTATGGACGACCAGATCCTCCAGCTTCAGCTTCGTCTGATAATCGAGCGCGGAGAACGGTTCATCCAGCAAGAGCAGCTCCGGCGAGGTCGCCAGCGTCCGTACGAGCGCGACCCGCTGCCGCATGCCTCCGGACAGCTGATGCGGATACGATGCTTCCGTGCCGCCCAATCCCATTCCGTTCAGCAAATCCCGCACCAGCGCCTCCGATTCCCGATTCCACCGCTTCGTCAGCTCAAGGCCGAGGCTCGCATTTTCCAGAATCGTGCGCCACGGATACAAATAGCCGCTTTGCAGCATGTAACCGACCCGCGGCGAAGGTCCCGCGACCGCATTGCCATAGACGCGGACACTGCCATGCGTCGGCTCCAGCAGCCCGGCAATAATGGAGAGGATCGTCGTCTTGCCACAGCCGCTCGGCCCGACCAGACTAACGAATTCCCCCGGCATAATCGTGACGGACAGCCGATCGATCGCAAGCTTCGCTTCGCGTTCCGTCACATAGACATGAGTGACTTGAGACATTTCTACCGCAGGGATCACGCGTCCGCCTCCTTCTATTCTGTCCGTCACCTACTTCACCTGCCGCTTGGCTTCCTCCGCAAATTCATTATTGACGATCCGGCTGTACTCGATCCGTTCTTTCAATTCGCCGGCCGAGTCGAGCACATCCAGCAGATTGCTCCACTCCTTATCGTCTAGCAACGGATCGGCGGCGAAGGAGCCCTGTTCCTTATACCGCTTCAACGAGCTGACAACAATTTCCCGTTCCGTATCCTTGAAGAACGGCATAATAACATCGGCGATCGCTTCCGGCGATTCCGACTCCACCCACTTCTGCGCCTTATAGACCGCATTGGTGAACTTCTGAATCGCTTCCTTGTTCTTCGTCAGATGGCTTTGCTTCGTCATGAAGACCGTATACGGCAGCAGTCCGCTCTCCACGCCGAACGAAGCGACGACCGCCCCTCTTCCTTCCTTCTCGAAAATGGACGCCTGCGGTTCGAACAGTTGCACGTACTCCCCTGTGCCCGAAGCGAATGCGAAGGCGACGTTGGCAAAATCAATATTTTGAATCAGCTCCAGATCGCCGTGCGGATCGATGCCATGCTTTTTCAGCGTGAACTCGCCGGCCATTTGCGGCATGCCGCCTTTGCGCTGTCCGAGGAACACCTTGCCCTTCAGATCATTCCAATCGAAGGTGCCTTCGGCATGGCGAGCCATCAGGAACGTGCCATCGGTCTGCGTCAGCTGCGCGAAGTTGATCACCGGGTCTTCCGCTCCTTGCTGCGCGACATATACCGACGTCTCCGAGCCGACAAGCGCGATGTCGATCGCTCCGGAGAGCAGCGCCGTCATCGTCTTGTCCCCCCCGAACGTCGTCTGCAGCTCCACCTCCAGTCCCTCTTCCTCGAAAAATCCTTTGCCCATCGCGACATATTCTGGAGCATAAAAGATCGACCGGGTCACTTCCCCGACCTTCAACTTCACTTTGTCACTCTTGCCTCCGCAAGCCCCCAGCATTGCCGAGCCCAATAGCAGCACGGCGAGCACGGTGAAGCCAAGCCGTCTACGCTTCATCGAATGATCCCTCCTCTGCGGGTAAAATAAAAACCGTTGCTCCGCTCCTGGTCCCGCTGTCCTTCCAGCCGTGCCGGCCCGGCCGCCGGAGATCATGTTCACGGATATTGCATCGTATGCAGGCGGCGAATAAATGGTTATTTGCACAGCACGAAGAAGCCGCATCATTCCCTTCCGGGATGACGCGGCTTCTCCGCGAACTCGGCTCGTTGCCGTTTCCAATTACAGATTACAGGTTATATACATCCTTCATTTTAGCCGACAAGTAATCGACCAAATATTGCGGGTTCAACGCTTCCCCCGTCACCTGCATTACGATCTCGGCAGGCGTAAGCAGCTTGCCGTGCTGATAAATGCGCTCGGTCAGCCACTCTTTAATCGCCAGCAGCTCGCCGCTGGCGATCCGGTCCTCCACATCCGGCATGCCTTGACTCAGCGCATGCATGAACTGGGCCGCATACATATTGCCGAGCGAGTAAGACGGGAAGTAGCCGAATCCGCCGCCCGACCAATGGACATCCTGAAGCACGCCTTCTCCCGGATGCTTCGGACGAACGCCGAGATAAGATTCATACTTATCGTTCCATACATCCGGGAGATCGTCCACGGACAAGCCTTCGTTGAACAGCATTTTCTCAATTTCATAGCGGATAATGATATGTAGGTTATATGTGACTTCGTCCGCTTCAATCCGGATCAGCGACGGCTCCACCCGGTTCACCGCCCGGTACACCATCTCGTCGGTCACTTGTCCGAGCTGGGACGGGAAGGTCTGCTGCACCTGTCCATAGTATCTTGACCAGAAGGCGCGGCTCCGCCCAATCAGATTTTCCCAGAAGCGCGACTGGGATTCATGAATCCCCATCGAGGTGCCGGACGCCAGCGGCGTGCCTGCATATTTTCCGCTAATATTTTGCTCGTATAGCGCATGTCCGCCTTCATGAAGCGAGCTGAATATCGCATCGGCCATATCATGCGTCTTATAATGCGTCGTAATCCGCACATCGCCCGGATTGAGCCCGATCGCGAACGGATGAACGCTCTCGTCGAGACGGCCGGCATCGAAATCGTAGCCGATCTCCTTCAGCAAGTAATGGCTGATCGCCTTTTGCCCTTCGATCGGGAACTCCTGGAAGAGAAAATCCGCGGCCGGCTGCTTGCCGGAGGCTTGGACCGACTGCACGAGCGGAACGAGCTGATCCCGGAGCCGTCCGAATATTGAATCCAGCTTGGCTACCGTCATATCCGGCTCATAGGCGTCCAGCAGCGTATCATAGCGCGTATCCCGCACGCCCCAGTAATCGATGAATTGCTGGGTCTTCGCTACGATGTCCCGCAAGTACGGCTTGAATGACTCGTAATCTCCCTTTTGCTTCGCATCCTCCCACAGCGTCTCAGCATGAGAGGTCAGCACGACATACTCCTGATGAAGCTTCGGCGGGATAAGCCGGCTGCGATTGTATTCCTTGCGGGCGTCCTTCACCATTTTGCGATCCGCTTGACTCAACGAATCGAGCACGCCAGGCTGTTCCAATTCGTCCAGACAGTTCCCCATCTCTGGAGAGACGGACAGTGAGAACATCTCTGCCGCCAGCGCGCCGATGGCGTGGGCTCGCTGCTCCGCGCCTTTGCGCGGGGCCCCTGTCCGCAGATCCCACTGCATCAGGCCCAACGCTTCCTCATAGCTTTTCATTTTCGTCAACATATCGTGAAATTGCTGCAACACCGGATGTTCGTTTGTGCTCATTTGGGCATTCACCTCATTTTTCTTGATTCTACGGGCGCTCCTGCTGCCGTTTCCGCTCACCTCTTGATGATACGTGGTGTTCGGGATATAATCAACTTTCAAAAGCGGCATTCCCCCTGCAGCTCTGAAGAAGGAGTTGGTATTATGTCAGTCAGCATCGAAGTGACGCTGGGAGCAGAGGAAGCGCTGAGACGGAAGCTGGACGGGCCGTCCTGCGAAGCAGGCTATGTCAAGCTCATCTATGATACGGATGGATGCGGATGCGCGGTGAACGGGGTTCCGGCCCTCTGGCTGGTGAGGGAACGGGGCGCCTGCGATGAGGATCTGCCGAATAACGCAAGCCTGCCCATGCTGATCGACCGCCATCAGGCTGTATTTTATGAAGATCGCATGAAGCTCGATGCCGGAGCGATTGCCGGATCCTTCGTGCTCAGCAGCCCGCAGCAGATCTATTCGACACATGTCTTTTGCTCGGATCGGCGCACGGCTTCCGAGGCATCTTCAGAGGAGGAATAACGATGAAGAACAACATGGAATCCATTTTGGAATTCAACAAGCAATTCGTGGACAAGCGGGAATACGAGCAGTTTTTGACGAACAAGTACCCGGACAAAAAGATGGCTATTATTACCTGTATGGATACCCGGCTCGTCGAGCTGCTTCCCCGGGCGATGAATCTGCGCAACGGCGATGCCAAAATCATCAAAAACGCAGGCGCCATTATTTCGCAGCCGTTCGGCAGCGTCGTGCGCAGCGTGCTCGTCGCCATCTATGAGCTGGGAGCGAATGAAGTCGTCGTCGTCGGCCATTATGGATGCGGCATGACCGGGCTGAATTCCGAGGGCATTATCGAGAAGGCGAAGGCAAGAGGAGTTCAGGATGTCGTCCTGGACACGCTCACCAATTCGGGCATCAAGCTTCACCATTGGCTTCGCGGATTCGACAACGTCCATGAGGGCGTGTTGAACAGCGTGCGCATTTTGCGGAAGCACCCGCTGCTGCCGAACGATATCCCCGTGCATGGCATGGTCATTCATCCCGATACCGGCGCTCTGGAATGGGTAGCGGACGGATACCGTTACCTGGAGGATCTCCGATCCGATCCGGAACTGGCGGACAAGGAGACGCATACCCCTTCGGCCACCCGTTGATCTAACGGCGACAGCTCCTGGCTCAGAACATCCGGTTCTGCTCCAGGAGCTTTCGTAGTTATTGGCATACATCGCGGAGGGAGCGCTCCAGTTCGGCGACATCCATCTGTTCGCCGATCATGACGATAACATCCTCCACCTCGCCCTGCGGCATAATGGGAACGAACTCGGTCGCCCGGTACGCGTACTGGAACATATAGCGCTTCGTCGTATCGGTGAAGGTGACGATTCCCTTCGCCCGGTATACGTTCGAGGGCTGTCCAAGCAGCCAGCGCTCGAACCGCTCGCTATCGACCGCTTGCGGAATGGCTCGCGTCCACACGGTAACCTTGTCGTGCGCGTGAGGCCTTGACGTGCAGTCAGGCTTCGCCTTTTGCTCAGCAGGAGCATCCCCCGTCTGAACCGCATCCAGCCATCGTGAACGGTCGATAGCGGCCCGCTCGGTAACGAGCATGTCGGCCTCGGCATTCCACGCGCGGAGCTCACGCTGCACCGCTTCCAACTGCGCTTCGTTCACCCGATCGGCCTTGTTCACCAGAATGAGCTGAGCCGCGCGGACCTGCTCCTGCAGCAGATTCATCAGCTTGCGGTTCGGCTTCTCCCCTTCGTCCAGCATCGCGGCCAGATGAGAAGCATCGGCCAAGGTCACGATATGATTCAATACGACATCGGAATACAGCGATATCTCCGTAATCGAGTCGACCAGCTCCATTGGCTGGGCAATGCCGGTGCACTCTATATAGATGATGTCGGGACGCTCCGACTGAACCAGTTCGTACAGCTTGAGACTGAAATCGCCCCGTATCGAGCAGCAGATGCATCCGTTCAGCAGCTCGGTCATCGCTACGTCCTCGGGCAGCAACTGCCCGTCAAGATTCACATCGCCGACCTCATTCATGACGACAGCCGGCTTCATGCCCGCATCAAGGCTCCATTGCAGCCATTGCTGAAGGAGCGTCGTCTTGCCGCTCCCGAGGAAGCCCGCCAGGATAACGACGGGAATTTTTGGCGACTTGTCTGATAATGCCTTCTTCATTACGTACTCTACCCCATTTCCACTTGCCTGAACTTGCAGCAACCGCATCGCGGGTTGATGATAAATATCGCTTGCAAATATGTAATCAATTACATATAATGGAATGTGAAAAGGTCTGTCCGTTCCCCTTTGCGGCAGGACGCAGACCCATTCCTGTATTGGAGGTTACCCCCGTGCTTAATACATTATCTTACGGACTACTCGGACTTCTTGCAAGCGAGTCTTGCTCCGGCTATGATCTAATGCTTCGCATCCAGCCGTTCTGGCAGGCGAAGCACAGCCAGATCTACCCGCTGCTGGCCAAGCTGGAGCGGGAAGGCTACGTTCAATATGTGCGCATTGAACAGAAGGACAAGCCGGATAAGAAGGTCTATTCGCTGACGGAACAGGGGAAGCAGGCTGTCTTGGACTGGTTGGGCGAGCCGCCCGCGGAGCAGTTGTCCCGCGACGAGCTCAGCCTGAAGGCCAAGTGCATCTGGATGATCGATCGTGAACTCGCCATTCCATTGTTCCTGACACGCAAGAAGCAACTGGAGACGAAAATCGCTTACCATGAAAAGCTGCTGCAGCGCATTCCCGAGGAAGAGCGCCATGTCCACTCCAAAAAATTCGGAAGCTACATTTTGCTGCACCGCGCGATCTCGCTCGCGACGGCTCAGATCGAATGGTGCCGTTGGGTCGTCCGGATGCTGGAGGAAGAGGACTCGACCTCCTAAGACGATTCGCCGGCATGCGCCTCCCTTGGCGGAACGGGATTCTACGGACGCCCCTGCTTCCGGTTCCGCCCCTTCAGGCGCTGTGCCGCCCTGCGCGCCGCAATGACCGGTTCGCGGTCCCTCAGCTTATGGCGATGGAGAATGCTCTCGTCTAGCTCGCTTCCCTTGCGGCACCACTGCCAGCCCAAGGCCTGGCAACGGGCTTCGCATTGAACGGCCAGCTCCGGATCGGCAATAGGGAAGTTCCATTCGGCATACGTCCGCTCCGGCGTACCCCCTTGACGATACGACTCCACCCGCTCCGATAATTGGGCGATAAGCTCCTTGCCGTCGATCCCCAGCTGCGCCCATGGAACCTCCGGAGCATGCGCCAGCGCGCTGCGCAGCATTTTGCCGGCCCCGGCCAGATTGCCTCTGCGCTCATGGTACAAGCCGACCGCAATCTGCACGAGAGTCAGCCACCAGACTTTCCGTTCAGCCGATGACTCCGCCTTCCAGTGCTCCTCCATAATCTCATGGCATTCGAACCAATCCCTCGTGCCGTGGAATTCCAGCATATAGTCGATGTACGCTATCGGATAATCCATTCGGCTCCTCCTCTCATCTATCCGGATTCATCTTCCCGTGAATTATAAAATAGTAAAAAATCCGCCTTAACGGATCCTAGTTTCTATGATTTGCGGCACAGACAAATTCATTGTAACAAGTTCAATATTTTTTTGAAACCTCTTTCGGGACTGCCCGTATTAGTATCGGATACATCTAATCTACTGGAGGAGGCAGTTCATGCGTAAATGGATTATCGTTATGATGGCGTTCCTGCTCGTGTTTGCGGTGACAACGCCATCGCTGGTGGATGCCAAGCGAGGGGGATCATTCCGTTCGGGCGTGAAGAAGTATCAACCCGCCCCGAAGAAAGCGGAGACGAACAACCAAGTGAATCGTTCGGACACAACCGGCAATACCAAGACAACCGGCACGAACACGACGGGGAACCGCGGATTTTTTGGCGGCGGCAGCTTCATGAAGGGCCTGATGGTCGGCGGGCTGGCCGGCATGCTGTTCGGCGGATTGTTCGGCAACATGGGCTTCTTCGGAGAAATATTGGGATTGCTGGTGAATCTCATGGCGCTCTTCGCCCTGTTCATGCTCGTGGTCATGATCTTCCGCAAATTCAAGGATCGCCGCAAGCCGCCGCGGCCGGACAGCGGGCGGTGGAACTAAATGCAGCTTCGCCTTAGTATGGATGAGATCGTGAACGCCGTGTGCTTGCACCTGGCGATGCGCAGACAGGTTCAACCGACGGATATTGAAGTCGAGCTCTGTTGGGATGAGGAGCACGGATTCACCGCCGAGGTATGGGTGAACAGGCGTCACCAATATTTGGTCGAGATGAACCTGCTGGAAGCGATCGAGCAATACGTCCACAAGGAATACGGGCAGCGTGCCTTCCGGCATCAGATTCGCCTGGAAGTGGATGATGAGATCTGGGCTCAAGTCGACACCGGCTTATAATCGCTGCGGACAGGGGGGCGTGCAAGATTGCGCCTTTCCCTGCCTCCGGCATCACATTCATAGATGCAGTTCGCACATTCATACATGTAAGCGGCAGACAGGAAAACGAATACGTT
This sequence comes from Paenibacillus thiaminolyticus, assembly GCF_003591545.1. Taxonomy (GTDB): domain Bacteria; phylum Bacillota; class Bacilli; order Paenibacillales; family Paenibacillaceae; genus Paenibacillus_B; species Paenibacillus_B thiaminolyticus_A. Next base: position 145,117 of record NZ_QYZD01000006.1, on the reverse strand, counting down.
TTTCACGTTTCGCCGTTTTTTTCATCATTTTCTGCCTCCATTTCATGCCTTGGGTAACATTTTTTTTCGATTTGTAACAACATTGTCTTATGATTTTAATGTTCATTTAATGTTCCTTTCGTAGAATGACTATAACGGAAATAATCAGAAGTTGAAGGAGGTCCGTTACGATGAAAACTGTCTTTATCGATTTTCAGGAGCGTAAAATTCCCGTGTTTTGCACAAATATATCGCACAAAAATACATTCTCGTTATTAATGGAAGCTTTGAACACGAAGGTGCGTACAGGCAAGAAAGCCATCAAGACCTGTCTCGAATCCTTGATCAGCATCGAGATCATCGGGTCAGAGGCGATCCTGCACTCCAAGCGGGAGATGGACTCGCTCGCGTTGTCACTGTATTGAGCCGGACTGGACATGTCCTCCGCCATGAATCGAATAGGGAACTTCGCCTGAACCTGAATCGCGGCGTCTGTCCTCACATCGGACAGGCGCCGTTTTATGTCGGAACGCCCCTACCCTGCTCGGGCCGCGTGCTGGAGGCTGCTCGCCTCCACTTATTCCTATGAAAACGCAGGTATAGATTGTCATCATCTGACAACATTCGCTATAATGGGAAGAAGAGCGGAGGGGATGACCGGTAATGAATGACGTACGGATATTAATCGTTGATGACGAATGGGAAATCACCGAGCTTATCTCGCTGTATCTGAGGCGGGAAGGGTATCAGGTCTTCGTGGCGGATAACGGATATTCTGCCTTGCACATGGTCAAGGAGACCAATCCGGATCTAATCATTCTCGATATTTTGCTGAAGTCGCTGGATGGCTACGAAGTGTGCAAGGAAATACGCAAAACTTCCTCCGTCCCGATCCTGTTTATCAGCTGCAAAAGCGAGGACATGGATATTATAATGGGTCTGACCGTAGGCGGCGATGATTATATCACGAAGCCGTTCAGTCCCGGCCAACTGGTGGCCAGAGTCAAGGCTCACTTGCGCAGAACGTTGCAATCCTACTCAATCCTGCCTTCACCTTCTGCCCACCAATTACATTATGGCGAACTGGAGATTAATCTGCTCAGCCACGACGTGAAGGTCGGCGGCAGGACGGTCTCGCTGTCCGCGAAGGAATTCGATCTGTTGACCTATCTCGCCAAATCCCCGAACAAAGTATTCAAGCTCGAACAGCTGTACCAGCATATCTGGAATTCCGAGAGCTTCGGCGACACGCGCACGTTGATGGTGCACATTAGCAATCTGCGGAAAAAAGTCGAGCGCGATCCCGCCCACCCCCGTTATATCGTCACCGTTCGAGGCGTAGGCTACAAGTTTCAATATGAATAAAACCGACGCAAGTGCCCGTATGAAGACGATCAAGCCATGCGGGCATGTTTGCATGCGGATTTTCTGGCGCCCGCCGTTCGGTTATAGTACAATAACGCTTAGTGACTGAAGTCAGAAAGGAAGTAGTGCACGATATGTATATGGCAAAAGATTGGCAAGATTATGAGGTCATCGATACCGGGAACGGTGAGAAATTGGAGCGCTGGGGCGATGTAATCCTGCGCCGCCCGGATCCGCAAATTATATGGCCTATCGAACAGGAAGCGAAGCATTGGCATCAGGTTCACGGCCACTACCACCGCAGCTCCTCGGGAGGCGGCAGCTGGGACATGAAGAAGCCGATTCCGGAACGCTGGTCCATACAGTACCGCGACTTGAAGTTCCATATCCGCCCGACCAACTTCAAGCATACCGGGCTGTTCCCGGAGCAAGCCGTGAACTGGGCCTGGATGATGGAGAAAATATCGCAGGCGAACCGCCCGATCAAAGTGCTGAATCTGTTCGCCTATACGGGCGGCGCGACCGTCGCATGCGCTTATGCGGGTGCAGAAGTATGCCATGTGGACGCCGCCAAAGGGATGGTGCAGTGGGCCAAAGAAAATGTGCAGTTGTCCGGCCTTGCCTCCCGTCCGGTTCGCTTCATAACGGATGACGTGTTCAAATTCGTGCAGCGGGAGGAGCGCCGCGGCAACAGGTATGATGCCATTATTATGGACCCTCCATCGTACGGAAGAGGGCCTGGCGGTGAAACGTGGAAGCTGGAGCAGAGCTTGTATCCGTTCCTGGCCTCCTGCATGAAAATTATGTCGGACAACCCGTTGTTCCTGCTAATCAACTCGTATACGACCGGGCTCTCGCCGTCCGTACTGAACAACATGCTCAGCATGACGATGAAGAAGCGGTACGGAGGAAAGATTACGAGCGGCGAGATCGGACTGCCGATTACGCAGTCCGGACTGGTGCTTCCATGCGGCATCCTGGGTCGCTGGGAGGCGTGACTCCGGTGCCGAACATAGATGTCCTGTACGAAGACAATCATGTCATCGTCGTCGTGAAGCCGCGGAATCTGCTGTCTCAGGCTGACGATACCGGGGATATGGACATGCTCACGGCGATCAAGCAGGATTTGAAGATACGCCACAACAAGCCGGGCAATGTATATCTCGGCCTCGTTCACCGGCTGGATCGCCCCGTCGGCGGCGCGATGGTGTTCGCGAAGACATCGAAGGCGGCCTCCCGGCTGTCCGATTCGGTCCGCAAGCGGGAGTTGGGCAAGGAGTATATCGCCGTCGTGCATGGCGTCCCTGCTTCCCGTCACGGCACCTTGAAGCATACACTGCTCAAGGATGCCCGGACCAATACCGTCCGCGTCGTGCCGCCCGGCACGGCGGGAGGCAAGGAAGCGGTGCTCGACTATGACGTGCTTGGAAGCGCCGAAGGCATGTCGATTGTCCGGATCGCGCTGCACACCGGGAGACCGCACCAGATCCGCGTGCAGATGAAGCAGTTGGGCTGCCCGCTATACGGAGATCAGAAGTACGGGGCCGAGCTTAATCGGCCGGGACAGCAGCTCGCTCTATGGTCGCGGAGGTTGACCCTTCCCCATCCGGTTACGAAGACGGAGTTGGAGTTCTATTCCACCCCGCCTCATGAATACCCTTGGACCATATGGAAGGACAGCATCCTTGGCTGATGCTGCCTGCGTCTTAAGGGAAGGGAGTGGCATACGATGAACAAGCATCGATTCAAATTCGGCAAGAGATTCATTTATGCAATGCTGGTCATCCTGCTGCTGACCGCCTGCGGATCACTCGCCCCCAATCCTCATGCCCATCAGGGGCAGGCAGCCGCGCTGGAGGCCGGAGAGGAGAAGCAGACGGCCGAGGACACATTCGAGGAAGCGGTGCCTGCCTCGACAGACGAGACAGGCCAGACCGACGAGACGGACACCACCTCGGAAGCGGGAGAGCCCGCCGCTGAAGCCGAACCGTATACGCTGAGCGGAAGGCTCCTGGCTGTAGGCGATATTATGATGCATTCGCCGCAGTTCCCGGCATATCTGAATCGGAAGACGGGAAAGTATGATTTCCGCGGGTTCTTCACGAACGTGAAGCCGATACTGAAGGAAGCCGACTGGTGCTGGGCAAATCTTGAGACCCCTTTGCTTGGGGGCGAGAAGGTGTATACGGGCTACCCGATGTTCAATGCCCCGCCCGAGCTGGCCGACGCGCTGAAGGATGCCGGCTTCAACATCGTCACCGCCGCGAACAATCATACATTGGACCGGCGGGAGCGCGGAGCGCTGCGAACGAGAGAAGTGCTCAAGGATCGCGGCCTCGTCACGAAGGGCATCTCAGCTTCCCTGTGGGAATCCAAGCAGCCGACATTGATGGACAAGAACGGGATAACGATGGGTATTCTTGCTTATACATACGGGACGAACGGAATCCCGCTTCCTAAGGATAAGCCGTACCTCGTCTCCCTCATTGACGAAAAGCGCATGATTGAAGATATTCAGAAGACCCGTTCGGCCGGGGCCGATGTCGTGGCCATCGCCCTGCATTTCGGAACCGAGTACGATCCGAATCCGAACAAAGAGCAGATCCGGCTGGCGCGCAAGCTCGTCCAAGCCGGAGCCGACATCATTCTTGGCTCGCATCCGCATGTGCTTCAGCCTTATGAGCGCTTGACCGTCAAAGATAAGCACGGCCAGACGCGGGAGGGTCTTATTATTTATTCACTGGGCAACTTTATATCGAATCAACGGGGAGACGGCAAAGATGTCGGTGTCATCTTCGGTGTCACAATTGAGAAGCATATGCCGGAAGGAACAATCGAGCTGAAGGAAATTTCGGCTGAGCCGACATGGGTGCATATTAATGGGCCGCATGAAAAACGTAAATATAGCGTCATTCCTCTATCCTCAGTCTTGAAGGATAAGACGGATACACGGTTCACCAAGCAGCAGCGGCAGCAGATGTCCAACTTGAAGCAGCGGGCAGCCAGACATGTCTCTTCCATGTCCGAGGTGCCAGTGCTGCTGCAGGCACTGCCGGCCCACTAGCGCGAACGGCGCGGCGCTTCCCGCCTTTCGGGAGTTCAACGCTTCGTACCGGCCGCTACCGTATCGGGTGCAGGGGCGGCCGGCTTGTTCGCCAGCTTGCCCAGCAGCAGAATGAGCAGCTGCTGATTATGGGTGGAGATGCGATGCAAGGTATCATTCCAATACGATTCCCGAATCTCGATGCCGCGCCGCATCTCTTGTTCTCCGAACGGGGTAGCCTGAATCCATACGATTCGCCGATCGACCGAGTCGCGTTCACGCATAATGAGTGCATTCTTCTCCATTCGATCGAGCAATGTCGTAATCGCTGCCGGAGTCGTCGCCAGGTGCGGCAGCAGATCGGAAGGCTTCACCTTGCCGTACTCCGCCACCAGTTCAAGCACGACGAGTTGGCTTTCCGTCAGACTAGGCGCCAGCGCTTCATCCATAACCCCCTTGTAATCCTTCGACAACTTCGACCATAGCTTGGCAAATTCGGTTGCATGCATGTCCGCTGCTTCCCCCTTTTCTCCGTGCCGAGTTCAATTACGAGAATATCCGATTCCCAAAAACAAGTAAATTATACCACATGATCCACGCGCGGTCATCACTCCAGCCAGAGGCGCGTCCATTGTTCCCTTCTGCCAGCGCGGTTCCGGGCCGGATTCGGCACGCTGCGGGCCCGGTTCGCATAAGATAGCACATGGGCGAATGTCCCGCCTAATTCCATTCCGAATGGCGAGGAGGAATGCTGATGAAGTTCACCGATGACGAGCTTATCCACAAGGCCGTGAGGGCCGGATTCCTGCAGCAAGACCCGCAGTGGGTCGACCGGCTCGATGAACCGGTGCCCCTGCGGGTCCTATTAGAATGGATAATCCGAATGCATGATGATCTGCATCCTCCGCACAAGCCGTTTGACTAATCCCCGCGCGGGCCGATCACGACCGTCGCTGCGATCTCTTCCCCTTTGTCCATTGGCACGAGGGAGCGGCCATGCGCCTTCCGATCCATCAATGGCGCCTGTCCGGTCAGCAGCGTATAGGCATGTCCCGCATCGGTAATGAACGTAATCGGATAGGCGGTCTTGCTGAAGAAGGCGCCGATCAGGCGGGATCCGTTCGGTTTCACCCGCTTGCCCTCTTTGAACTCGAAGGTGGCGATCCCTTTGCCGCCGCGTCCTTGGGTCGGATAATCGAGCAGCAGCGAGCGCTTGCCCCATCCGAGATCCGACATGACCGTTATTTCTCCTTCGTCTCCAATGACTTGAAGCGCCGCAGCTACTTCATCGTCTTCCTTCAGTTGAATGCCGCGCACGCCGCCGGCGGCCCGTCCCATCAGGCTGACCTCTTCTTCGGCGAAACGGATGGACATCCCGAGCTTCGTCACGAGCATGAGATCATGCGAGCCGTCGCTCGGCAGTACCGTCAGCACTTCGTCGGAGTTCGCGACCTTGCAAGCCGCGATCGCACCGGAACGGTTCGTCTCATACTCCTTGAGCATGGTTCGCTTCACCTGGCCGCGCCGGGTGACGAACAACAAGGAGGAGTGCTCATCGGCGAACGATTTGACAGGAATGACGCTGACGATGCGATCTTCCTTCCCGATCGGAATCACATTCACGATCGCCGTGCCGTTGTCCTTCCACTTGAATTCGGGCAGCAGATGAACCGGCAGCGAGAAATATTGCCCCCGCTGCGTGAACAGCAGCAGCCGATCCAGCGTATTGACCTCAAACACTTGGCGGATATAGTCGCCTTCCTTCACGCCGGAGCCTTCCCATTCCCCGCCCGAACGGGTGAAGGAGAGCAGGCTCGTCCGTTTAATGTAGCCTTCGTTCGAGAGCGTCACGATGACATCCTCGGCATTGACGATCACTTCCAGGTTGACCTTAATCTCCTCGACCTCGCCCTGGATGACTGACCGTCTGTCGATGCCGTATTTATTGCGAATCTCGTTCAGTTCCTTCTTGATCACGGAGAACAGCTTGCGCTCATTGTCCAGTATCGCACGGAACTCCGTTATTTTTTTCCGGATTTCGTCAAGCTCCTTCGTCAGGGCTGTCAGCTCCAGATTGGTCAGGCGGTATAATTGCAAGGTCAGGATCGCATCAGCCTGACGCTCCGTGAAGCCGTACTTGTCCATCAGATTGGCTTGCGCATCCTGGCGGTTTTTGGAGCCCTTAATCGTCGCGATGACGTCGTCCAAAATATCGAGCGCTTTGACCAAGCCCTCAAGCACATGGGCCCGGTCCTCCAATTTGTTCAGATCGTAACGGGTGCGGTTCGTGACGACTTCCTTCTGATGGCTGATGTACTGCTCCAGCATCGGCTTGAGGCCAAGCTGCTGCGGCGCCTTGTTCACGATCGCGACCATATTGAAGTTGTATACGATTTGGAGATCCGTCTTTTTCAGCAAATAATTCAGAATTCCGGTCGAATCCGCATCCTTCTTCAGCTCTACGACGATACGCAGGCCGTTCCGGCCGCTCTCGTCCCGAACCTCAGCAATGCCATCCACCTTCTTTTCCAGCCGGATGTTCTCCATGGACGTGACAAGCCGCGCTTTGACGACTTGATACGGAATCTCGGTAATGACGATCTGCTGCTTGCCGCCGCGGATATCCTCGATCTCCGTCTTCGCCCGAATGTAAATTCGGCCCTTGCCGGTCCGATAAGCATCGCGAATTCCGTCTTCTCCCATAATAATCCCGCCGGTTGGGAAATCCGGTCCATGCACGATCTGCATCAGATCGTCCAGCTCTATCGCCGGCTTGTCGATCAATGCGGTGCAAGCATCAATGATCTCACGCAAATTGTGGGTCGGAATCTCGGTTGCGAAGCCGGAAGAAATCCCGCTGACCCCATTCACCAGCAAATTCGGAAAGCGTGCGGGCAGTACGGTAGGCTCCTTATCCGTATTATCGAAGTTCGGACGGAACTGGACCGTATCCTTCTCAATATCTCTCAACAGCTCCATCGCTATCGGAGACAGCCGGGCTTCCGTATACCGCATCGCAGCTGCCGGATCGTCATCCTGCGAGCCCCAGTTGCCGTGCCCGTCTACGAGCACATGCCCCATCTTCCAAGGCTGGGCCATGCGCACCATGCCGTCATAAATCGACGCATCCCCGTGCGGATGGTAGTTCCCCATCACGTCCCCGACGGTCTTCGCCGACTTGCGGTACGGCTTGTCCGGCGTATTGCCGGATTCATACATCGCATACAAAATGCGGCGCTGGACCGGCTTGAGGCCGTCCCTGACATCGGGAATCGCTCGATCCTGGATAATATATTTGGAGTACCGGCCGAACCGGTCGCCGACGACATCTTCCAGAAACGCTGGTTTGAATTGTTCCGATACGCTCATCAGTTTCTCACCTTTCTATTCCTCGAACTCCGCAAAATCCACATTCTCCACGATCCAACGCTTGCGCGGCTCTACCTTGTCGCCCATCAGCGTCGACACTCTGCGCTCCGCCTTGGCCGCATCCTCGATGCGGACCTGCAGCAGCGTGCGGGTCTCCGGATCCATGGTCGTCTCCCAGAGCTGCTCCGGATTCATTTCCCCGAGCCCTTTGTACCGCTGAATCTCGGCGCTCGATCCAAATTGCTTCATATAGTTGCTTAGCTGCTCATCCGTCCAGGCGTAGCGTACCGACAGATGCTTCCCTTTTTTATGCGTAATTTTAAATAAAGGAGGCTGCGCAATGTACACCTTGCCTTGATCGATCAGCGGCTTCATATAGCGGTAGAAGAATGTCAGCAGCAGCACCTGAATGTGCGCGCCGTCGGTGTCGGCATCGGTCATGATGATGATCTTGGCGTAGTTGCTCTCATCCGCCTCGAATTCCGTGCCAACGCCCGCTCCGATCGCGTGGATGATCGTGCGGTACTCGTCGTTTTTCAAGATGTCCGCCAGCTTGGCTTTTTCCGGATTCAACGGCTTGCCCTTTAGCGGCAATATCGCCTGGAAGCGCGAATCCCTGCCCTGCTTCGCCGATCCGCCTGCCGAGTCCCCTTCGACGATGAAAAGCTCATTCCGCGTATAATCCTTCGACTGGGCCGGCGTGAGCTTCCCGTTCAGATTCGAGCTCTCGCTCCGCTTCTTTCCGCTGCGCACTTCTTCTCTCGCCTTGCGCGCCGCCTCGCGCGCCTTGGAGGCCTGGATCGCCTTCTTGACGAGCATCTGGGCGACTTGCGGATTTTCCTCCAGGAAAATGCTCATATGCTCGGACACGACCGTATCGACCGCACTGCGGGCAGAGGCGCTGCCCAGTTGATCCTTCGTCTGTCCTACGAACTCGACATCCGACATTTTCACGTTGATGACGGCCATCATGCCTTCGCGCAGGTCGTTGCCGTCGAGATTTTTGTCCTTCTCCTTCAGCAGGTTGTTCTTGCGCGCATATTCATTCATTACCCGCGTGTAGGCGGTCTTGAAGCCCGTCTCGTGTGTGCCGCCGCCGCGCGTCGGAATCGAGTTGACGAACGAAGCGATCGTCTCCGTATACCCATCATTATACTGGAGAGCGACCTCCACTTCCGTCTCATCCTTCTCGGCCGCGAAATGAACGACTTCATTGAGCACGCTCTTGCCTTCATTCAAAAAGCGGACAAATTCGCTTGCCCCGCCTTCATAGCAGAAGGTATCTTCCTTGCCGGTCCGCTCATCCTTCAGAGCAACCTTCAGACCTGAATTGAGAAAGGCAATCTCCTGCAGCCGCTCCGCCAGGTTGTCATAGCTCAAATGAATGTTGCCATGGAACACTTTGGCATCCGGCTTGAAGGTCACCTTCGTGCCGGTCTTGTTCGTATTCCCGATAATCTCGAGACCGGTCACCGGTTCCCCGACATGCTCCGTCCCGTTCTCATCAGTCCACGATTCGAAGCGTTGTCTATGAACATGCCCATCCCGGTAAATTTCCACCACAAGCCACTCCGAGAGCGCGTTCGTGACCGAAGCGCCGACCCCGTGCAAGCCGCCTGATTTCTTATAGCCCGCGCCGCCGAACTTGCCCCCTGCGTGCAGAACCGTATATACGACCTGCGGCGTCGGAACGCCGGTCTTATGCATGCCTGTCGGGATGCCGCGTCCGTTGTCACGGACCATCACCGACTGGTCCTTATGAATCGTTACATCGATCTGGGAGCAGTATTTGGCCAAATGCTCGTCCACGGCATTGTCCACGATCTCCCATACCAGATGATGCAGACCCGAGGAACTCGTACTGCCTATGTACATGCCCGGCCGCTTGCGAACCGCGACAAGCCCTTCCAGTACCTGTATATCGTCCGCTCCATATTCCCCGTTCCGGTTCCCCGATGCTCCCTCGTTGCCCGGCAGCTGTTTGAACAAATCGATTTGCTCGACCATTCCAGCTCCTCCTTCAATCCTTCATTCAAATGCATCTGTTCATAATCAAAAGAAAATCTGTCGCACCCGTAGGAAAGGAGAACACTCCCACCACGTATATCGTTCGGATGCAAACAGATGTTTCGCCTTCTTGATAAGTTTGTCCGAAAATCTTGACGAACAAGGAAAACTAGTACTTGTATATTCTAATTCAATATATCCTGTTTCGTAAAGACGCGGAATGCGACAATCAATCCGGCAGCCCCCCATACCGTTAGTACGGCGAGGGAGAACGGCAGCGTCATCCCTTCCACGGGAGCCGGGGTTCCTGCCAAATAATCCGTCAGCTTCAGGTTAATCATGAATAAATATTTCGCTGTCGGCCAGGAAGAGGCCATGTTGTATAGGATCGATCCGGCGATCAAGGTTGCCATCAACGTCACGATGCTGGCCGCCGTACTGCGAACAAGCACCGATATCATGAAGCCGAGCGCGGCGACGACAATGCTCGAGAACCAGACAAGTCCGAGCTGCATCAGCATATAGAGCCAGGAAGGCACCGTATGTACCGTCTCGAAATTGACATCCGTTCCGGTCAAGGAGAAGCCGGTAAATATCGGATAGGTCCAGCCTCCGTAACCGAAGACGAGCCCGGAAATAAGATAAGACAGCAGCGCTGTCAATAATACGATGATGCCGGTGAACATCATGAGCACAATCCATTTGCTCAGCAGCACCTTCCAGCGCCGGATCGGCCGGGTCAGCAGCATTTTGATCGTGCCCGTCGAACGTTCCGAGGACACGATATCGCTCGCAATCGCCATGACGAGCAGCGGAATGAACAGCGTAACGGAGTTATCCAAAAAGGTACGCGTAAAGGTAACCCCGTTCGGGTCGCTCGGATTGATATCATGATCAAGATTATATTGAAGCTGCTGCAGCACGATGCGCCGGTACTTCTTCCACTCCTCCGGAACCCGGTCGCTTCCGAGCGAGTTCTGGATGTCCGTAATCCGCTGCTGCAGCTCCAGACGCCAGTCTTGGTTGAATTTTTCACGATTGTTTTCCACGGTTTTCATTTGCGCGTAGGTGAAGACCGGAATAATAATGATGAGGATAAGCAGGATGACATAGAAGCGGTTCTTCCTCAACACTTTGATCGTCTCGTTCTGAATCAAAGGCAACAGGCTACTCAATGCGCTCCCCCTCCGTTATTTCCAAAAATAGCTGTTCCAGGGTCGGCATGATGCGTTGGATTCCTTCCACTTCGATGCCCGCATCCAGCAAGCTTCGGTTCAGTCCGGCAATCCGTTCCGGCGCCGTCTCCGTCAAAATCGCGCCCTCCGGCAGCCCGACGAGCGCCGCGGCATCGATGACGCCCTCTTCCCGGCTGTAGAACCGGACCGCACCGCTGCGCTCCAGAATCTCCCGCGCCTTGGCGGCCGGCTGTGCCTGCCAGATAACGAATTGATTCCTTCCGGTCAACAGCCCTTCGACATCATCGACAGCCAGCACCTTCCCGCGGCTAATAATCGCGACCCGATCGCACATCAGCTGAATCTCGCTCAGCAGATGACTGGAGACGAACACGGCCATGCCGCTGTCCGCCAGCTCGCGAATGAAGGCGCGAAGCTCCTTGATGCCAAGCGGGTCCAGCCCGTTCGTCGGCTCATCCAGAATAAGCAGCTTCGGCTGTCCGAGCAGCGCCTGGGCGATGCCGAGGCGCTGCCTCATGCCGAGCGAATAGGTCTTGACCTGATCATGGATCCGGTTGGACAAGCCAACAATGTCGACGACCTCTTGAATTCGTTCGGGTCCCAGCTCCGGCATCATGCGGGCGAAATGTTCTAAATTTTCCCACCCGGTCAAAAAGTTATACATCTCCGGGTTCTCGACAATGGAACCGACATAGCGCAAGGCCCGCTCCGGCTCCCGATTCACATCGAATCCGCACACTTGAATGCGCCCGGATGTCGGCTTAATGAGATCGACCAGCATGCGGATCGTCGTCGTCTTGCCCGACCCGTTCGGGCCGAGAAAGCCGAAGATTTCCCCTGCCCGCACATCGAAAGTGACATCGTTAATGATTGACTTGCGGCCGATCCGCTTCACGACCTGCTGCACCGACAGGACGATGGATGAATCCATGCTCATAAGCTTCCTCCTCTCACGCGATCCTTACCGGATGCTCTGAACGATGCGCTCCGCGATCGCCTGATAGCCTTCCCCGTTCGGGTGAAAATGATCCGAAGACAAATAACTTCCGATATTGTGCTGGAACAAATCAGACGTCGGCACGAGCAGCATGTTCTCGTCCTGGTTAATGATGCGGAACGCCTCATCATTCCATTTCTGCACGATAGTATTTCCGATCTGCCGCATTTCCTTCAGATCCGCGAACGGATTGTACAGCCCGACATAGACGATAAGCGCATCCTTATTCCAACGGCGAATGCCCTCCAAAATCCGCTTCAGATCGGCAGTCCCCTTCTCCGTCTTCGCCAGCAGCGCACGCTCATCCATCGCGGATGGACTCATCTGCTCACTCTGCGCACTCTGGAACAGATCGTTGCCGCCAATGGTAAGCAGAATGACATTCGCTTTCTTCAGCACATACCCCGTGCTCTCCTGCTCAACCCGTTCGGCTAACTGCTCTGCCCTCAAGCCGTTAATCCCCATATTATTAAGCAGCGTGACCGGCTTATCCGTACCTTCCTTCAGCAATGACACCGTACGGCGAACGTACCCCTCTCCCGTACCGTCACCAGTGCCTCTCGTCAGCGAATCGCCGAGCGACGCTATCAGCAGCTCCTTCGATCGGCTCGTCTCCTCAACAGGAGGCAGCTTCATCTCCGGCTTATCCGTGAACGGCACAGACGCCGGCCGCAAAATATCCGCTACCCCAAAGCCAAAACCGATGATAAGCAGAACCGTAGACAAACATCCGAATATAACAATCCAGCTCCATAATTGCGAGATCGGTCTGCGCTGCATATCCATCCTCCCTCAACATCTTTGCCCGGGTATTCCGGATCTCCGCCTAAAGATGCCCGACTTGTTACGTATACTGCCATGCGACTAACAATACATGCTATATTGTATTAGAATACCTGTTCGCGTACCGATTTGCAAACGAGTCCCTTTCGCTGTGCAACACAAATCCGCTTCCCGGAGCAATTGGTTGGTTCCCGCCCCCTCCTCAACCCTTCGCTGTTCTTTTCACCATACTCCCATTCACTTAGGACCATCCCCTCTCTGGTTGTCATTGATGTTTTCTCCCAACCGGTCAGGAGTTACTCCGGTATCCATTGATGCATTTCCCCTTCTCATCAGGACACTCTGTTTCACTTTGACGCATTCTCCCCTCTCGTTAGGTCACGCTGTTCACTTTTGACGCGTTATCCCTTCTAATCAGCTCGCACTGTCTTTTGACGCACTATCCCTTCAGGTCGCTCTGTCTTTTTAACGCACTATCCCTTCTAATCAGGACGTTCTATTCCCTTTTACGCTTATCCCTTCTCATCAGGCTGACTCTCTTCTTGTCAATCGCCATCCTTCTAGTTTTGCTACCCTAACCGCTCTTTGCACTCTCCCTTCCACGCAGGTTCGCCTAGGTGCGTCTCTCGCAGTGCCTTTGGTGTATTATCCCGTTCAATCAGCCTAAACGCGATCATCATTATTCAAGGATTCAATAACTTATCATTGGACCCTTACATTAATGAACCAAGACTTTGTTTCCATTCGAGAAATGAAAAACAATAAGACTGAACTTTCAGGAGAAAAGCCGTATGGGACCCGCCATTCTGAGCAATGGGGAGAATATGTATAAGGGGTTCAGCACAGACTCAAGCTCCGACTTAGTCCACCTTCATTTTCTATGTACACTGGACTTCCATCTTCACCTGCACCTGACTGAATGGGAGATGGCCTGTAAGCAGCTTCTTGCATATCTAGTCCGATTTTCTGAGCATTGGGGAGAGTACAGTTAAAAGAGGGAAATACATCTATTCGCATCAGCCTGACCATAAGGAAGCACTGTATTTTCACACGCCTTCCGTACACGCTGCGAATATATTTTCTTTGCCACAAAGCTCCTGACCAAAAGGGATAACCCAGTCAGGAATCATTAAGAAAACGAATGCGCCACATTCCCAATGACGATATGAGCGTAGTGTATCGAATGCACCGTTCCTGATTTGCCAAAGAGAGTCATGAAAAGAGAGTCGAGATCAATGACTTTACGACCCCATAATTTCTGAGCATAGAGGGGATTCCGGCCCCGGCGCCTTTCCCACACCAAAAAAGCTCCATCCGCGGAACCTCCCAATTCGCTTGCGCGGTCCAGGTCGATTCGGGCGAATGGAGCCATCCTTCTTCAGCTTACATATATTTATATTGGGCGGCGACAAGGCCGTAGTACGTTCCTTGCTTCGCCATCAGTTCTTGATGGGTGCCCTGTTCCTGAATCACCCCGTGATCCAGGACGATGATGTTATCGCAGTGGCGAATCGTCGACAGCCTGTGGGCAATGATGAACGAAGTCCGGCCCTGCAGCAGCGTCTTCAGCGCCTCCTGGATTTTCAGCTCGGTCTCGGTGTCGATACTAGCCGTCGCCTCATCCAGAATCAGAATGCGCGGATTCGCTAGCAGCGCCCGGGCGAACGAGAGCAGTTGCCGCTGTCCCATGGAGAGCAGATTGCCCCGCTCCTGCACCTCGGTATCATACCCGTCCTTCAGCTTGACGATGAAGTCATGGGCGAATACCGCCTTGGCGGCTGCTTCGACTTCCGCATCCGTCGCATCAAGCCGGCCGAAGCGGATATTGTCGCGAATCGTGCCCGAGAAGATGAACGTATCCTGCAGCACGATGCCGATCTGGGAGCGAAGACTTTCCAGTGTCACATCCCGGATATCGATGCCGTCAACGAGTACGCGGCCTTCTGTCGGATCGTAGAACCGGCTGAGCAGGCTGATGATCGTGCTTTTCCCAGAGCCGGTATGGCCGACGAGAGCAATCGATTCGCCCGCTTTGGCGGACAGCGAGATGTTGCGCAGCGCCGGGCGGCCTTTCTCATATTCGAACACAATGTTCTCGAATTTCACGTCGCCGTGCACTTCCGGCATCTTTCGGGCTTGCTCTTTCTCCGCAATGGTCGGGCGCTCATCCATGAATTCGAAGATGCGCTCCGACGAAGCCATCGCAATCAGCATCTGCGAATACATCTGACCGAGCCGGTTGATCGGCTCCCAGAAGTTCCCGATATACTGTGCGAAGGCGAACAGAATACCGACCGTAATCGCCTCGGTCTGCACGAGATGCGAGCCGAGCATGAACAGGATGAACGCTCCGATAGCACTCGTAATCTCGATGACCGGGCCGAACGTCTGGTTCATGGCGGACGCCCGATCCCATGATTTCTTGTTGACCTGGTTCATGTGATCAAAATATTCCATGTTCGCTTGCTCTTGCGTGTACGCCTGCGTTACCCGGATGCCTTGAATCGCTTCGTTCAAGTGAGAGTTGATGCGCGACTGCTTGATGCGCACATCCTGCCAGGCGAAACGGATCTTTTTGCGCAGCTTGGTCGAGACCAGGAACATAATCGGCACGGTAATCATGACAGCGACCGCTAACTGCACATTGAGGAACAGCAAAATGATGATGATCCCGAGTAACTGCAAGCAGTCTACAAGGGTATTAACGGCGCCGTTCGTGAACAGATCCTGGAGCGAGTTGACGTCGTTGGTAATCCGAACAAGTACGGAGCCCGCCGGACGTTTGTCATAGAAATGAAAGGACAGCCTCTGAATATGCTTGAACAGGTCTGCCCGCAGATCGTAAATGATCCGCTGTCCGATCATGTTCATGAACTTGATGCGGAACGCGTTGGCCGCCCATTGCACGAGGTACAGGCCAAATGCCGTTCCGGCAATAATATAGAGCAGCCGTGTCGACGGATCCCCGACCGCCGGCTGTATCGCATGGTCAATCGCGTAGCTGATGAGGAACGGGATCGCCAGCTTCGTAATGGTGCCCAGCACCATCATGATGATCAGCACCGGAAGCAGCTGCTTGCGGTATGGCTTCATATAGACGAGCAAGCGGCGCATTTGGGCCCAGTTGAACGGCTTCTCGATAATCTCGTCATCCTGATAGACGAACCGGGATCGCTTCTGTGATGTATCCTGCGTAGTCTCCCGCCCCTTCCGGCCGGCGGCAGCGGCTTCGTTCATCGCGCTCATGCTCTCACCTGCTCTCTCATGCCTGCCGCAGCGCCCTGCAACTGGTCTGCATATTGGATATGGTAGATATCCTGATAAGTGCCCGGCACCTGAATCAACTCGTCATGCGTGCCGCGTTGAATAATCTCACCCTTGTCGAGGACGATAATCTCATCCGCATGGCGCAGAGAAGAAATGCGGTGCGCAATGATGAATACCGTACGCCCCTTCATCACCTCATGGAAGCCGGCCTGAATCTCGTGCTCGGTCTCCATGTCTACGGCACTGGTCGCATCATCGAGAATAAGCACCTTCGGATCCTTCAGCAGCGCGCGAGCGATCGCGATCCGCTGCTTCTGGCCTCCGGAGAGGCCGAGTCCGCGTTCCCCGACAATCGTATCGTAGCCGAGCGGGAGCTCCATGATGAAGTCATGCGCCTTGGACAGCTTGGCTACCCGAATGACATCATCCATCGTCACGTCATCGCGCCCGTAGGCGATATTATTATAGATGGAAGAAGAGAACAGGAACGTCTCCTGGAATACGGCCGCCATTTGGCTCCGCAGACTTCGAATGTCCAGATTGCGGATATCCTGTCCATCCAACATAATGCTTCCCTGCTTCACGTCATAAGCCCGCATCAACAGCTGGATAATCGTCGTTTTCCCGGAACCGGTTCCACCCAGAAGACCGATGACCTTGCCGGGCTCCGCATCAATCGTCACATTGCGGATGGCGTCCACATCGCCTTCATAGCGGAATGTCACGTCATTGAACTGGACGTGGCCTGTGACCTGGCTCTCATGGAGCACAATCGCATCTTTCCGGTTCTCAACGTCTACCGGTGTGTCCAGAAGTTCCAGCACCCGTTCGCCGGACGCTTTCGATTGCGTATAGTTGTTAATATGGAAGCCGACTCCCCACATTGGTCCGATAATGTACCAGATCATGCTGAAGAACGATACCAGTTCACCAAGAGACATTGAATGGTTGATAACCTTCGTTCCCCCAACCGCGATGAGGAGGACGATACAGAAGCAGGCCAGCATTTCCATTAACGGAAAATAACGCCCCCATAAGGTCGATGCATAGATTTGGTTTGCCTTGTACGCCTCGTTCCGATCGGAGAACTTGTCGACTTCATGGCTCTCGCGCGCGAACGATTTGACAGTGCGTACGCCGGTAATGTTCTCCTGGACCGCCGTCGTCAACTGGCTGAAGGCAATCCGCATTTCCCGGAAAGCCGGATGAATTTTCGATTCGAAGCGGAAGGCAACGAACACGAGCAGCGGAATGGAGACAAGGGTAGTTAGCGTTAACCCCCAATCGATCGAAAACATCATCGCCGCGCCGAATACCACCATCAGCACCATGTTCAGGATCTGGGCGAACCCGAATCCGATGAAGTTGCGAATCGCTTCCAAATCGGCGGTCAGGCGAGACATCAGGTCGCCCGTTCTTGCTTTGTCATAATAGCGGAATGATAAAAATTGCAGCTTGCGATAGCAGGCGCCCCTCATTTCATAGGCCACATGATTCCCCAGGCGTCCGCCAAAAAATCCGTGCATAAATTGCAAAATGCCTTTGATGCTGACAACGACGACTACCGTTATTGCCAGCCAAGGCACCAATTCGAACCGCTTTTTTGCTATCACGTCGTCGATGAGAATGCGCAGCAGATTGGGATAAACCAATCCGAGCGCCATCGCGACAATCAAGCAAAACACCGATGCGAACAGCAGGCCTCGTTTGGGCCAGTAGAACGAGCCGAGCTGTTTGAAGACGTTCATCGGACTTCTCCTCCCCTAACTATCTTTCGTGGTGGCTGCTCAAACCATCTGTCCCCGCCGACGCGGCACACCGGAACGAATCGGAAGGCAAACATTTTGAACGCACACTCATTAGATGTATTGCAGTTTATCATCGGCCCCATCCAACGGCAAAACGTCAATTCGCTCATAATTCCGGCTATGACTTCCTATTTCGAGAATTCAGAGAACGAATCCGATGATCTCTTTTAAATCATCTGATTTCCTTCGATCCTAGCCGCTAGAGACACAATAACGCTTACCCCGTTCATACGTGGTAAGCGTTTTCCATGAATTGATGCCTTTTTGATATAGAAACCCGTTCAACTCATCTCATTTCAACGTGCGCCGTATCGCCTCGATCGCTTCTCGCAGCGGCTCGACGTCATAGTCCGTCCGCGATGCTTCATCAAGACGCTGGGCATGGGCGCGAAGCGTATCCTCCCATTGTCCGCGCAGCAGCTGGACGGTCTGGCCCATCTGCCGCAGCGCATGTTCCGCGAAGGCATCGCGATGGTCGCGCACGGTCAGTTGAATCGCCTGCGACGCTTTCTCTTCGAGCGCTTGACGAAGCGTCTCGCGGCCTCCTCCTTCGAAGAAGGCTTTGGCGTTGCGGAAATAAGAGCGCAGCCAGCGGACCGATACGTCCGCCGGTTCGGCCGGTTCCTGTACCTCCGGCGTTGGCCACGACTCCAACGGTTCCGCCGCCAAGGCGAAGCCGGGAAGCTGCTGCTCGCAATGCTCGATCAGACGCACGCGCTGTGCCTGCACGATCCGCTTGGCCGTCTGCTCCAACCGAAGCGACGTCGCATACAGTTCATTAGATAGCTCCTTGCGGAACAGACGCAGCCATTCACGATAACATCGCTCCAGCGCGGCGTCGCCGCCGCGGGCATCCTGTCGCAGAGAGGCCGGATTGAACGCGTATGCGAAGCTGTCATTGAACCGGTACAGCATCCGCTGCCGAACGTGGTACAGCAGTTCGTCGGCTTCCTGCTCCAGCCGGGCGCGCTCGTCCGCATGCAGCCATTCGCGGGCACGCGTCTCGCATTCGGCAGCCGCCTGCCGGATATGCTCCGCCTGGCGCGCCCGTTCCGATGCGTCCGCATGCGCGGCGTCCCACATCGCCAGGAGCTGCGACAGCACCCGGCGCAGCTCCTGGCGGGATACTTCCGCGCTCAAGCCAGCCAGATCCTCCGAAGCGAAGCGGAGGAACTGCTCCTCGAAGGCGGCAAGGCCGGAAGTCTGCCACTCCTCCGCGTTGCCAGACAGCCGGGCTTCCAGTCCCCGCAGGCTCGAGACCGGGAACAAGCGCGGACGGCGAATGCCGAATTCCGTCAGCCGATCCGAGACGTAGCTTACGACTCCTTCCAGCTCCTCCCCGGATGCCGCCAGATCCGCAGCGTTCACCAGGAAGAACATCTTATCCAACTCGAAGGCGTCCTTCACGCGGCCGAGCTGGGCCAGGAACTGGCGATCCGCCTGGGAGAAGGCGTGATTGTAATAGGTTACGAACAGGATGATATCCGCGTTTTTCATATAATTGAAGGTAACACCGGTATGGCGGGCATTAATGGAATCTGCGCCCGGCGTATCGACGAGCACGAACCCTTCCCGGGTCAACGGGCTGTCCAGGTGCAGGTCGATTCGCTCGACGAACGCAGACTTCCATTCATCCTTGACGTAGGCGCGGTATTCCTCCCAGCCGACATCAAGCGCCACCCCAAGATGCGGACGCGCGCCGTCATATCCCCGCTTGACCGCCTGGATGAAGCTGTAGTGCGGACGCCCGGTCGGATGGAGCGTTTCCGGCGAATGCCGGTCCAGGGCCTTCAGCACCTCATCCATATCCATAGCAGCGGTCCCGCGCTCACCCATGCTCTCCAGGGCGAAGCGAACATCGCCGAGCAGCTTCGCCTCGCTCTTCATCGTAATGCGCGCCGTACCATGCGGATGCTCCTCCGTCGGCGCCGCGATCGTATTGATGGCCGCCGTCGTCGGATTCGGCGAGACCGGGAGCGCATCCTGGCCCATCAGGGCGTTGGCGAACGACGATTTCCCGGCGCTGAACGCCCCGAATAAGGCGACCGTGAACCGGTTCGCCTCTAGCCGCGCGGACTTGTCGCGCAGCCCTTGCGCCAGCGGACGCATCGCCGGCAGCGGCGCCAGCGCCTGCGCGGCCTGCGTCAGCCGCTGCGCCGCATCGCGCAGCAGCCGGCGCGCCCCGGCCGCTTGCACGGGTGCGCCCGCTGGCGCTTCCGCTGCGGCTGGCAGCGGCCCGCGCAGTGAAGGCGGCGCCGCTGCCGCTGCGCCGGTGTCCTGTGCCGGCAGGCGGCGCGTCTGCGGCCGCTCCACTGGCGGCAGCAAGCGCTGCGGGTCGTCCGCTTCGATAGAACGGACGCCCTCCCACGAGGCGAGCAGCGCTGCGCGCTGTGCCGTGATAGCGTGCTCCTCCGCGGCCAGCCGCTCGTCTTCCGCCAGCTCGGCGCTCAGTTCGCCAGCCTGCGCCCGTAGCGTCCCGGCCTTCTGATCCAGCCGGGCCCGCTGCGCAGCGAGGTACGGCTCCGCCTGAGCCAGGACGGCTCGGCGAATTAGCGAGCGCGCCTCATCGCCGAGCGCACGGCAATAATTGAGCGTATACTCCGAAGGGGCTCCTGCCCCAGGCTGAACCGCTTGCGCCAGCCACGGGCCCTCCAGCGCCGGCAGCGCCGCTTCCAGCTCCGCGGCCGCCTTCGCCTCGTCCATGCCGGCAGCGCGGGCCGCTTCCCGAATCATACGCAGCACATGGACCTCCACATTGGCGCGGATTCCTTCCCGCCACGCCTCCGCGAAGGCCGTGAGTCGCCGCTCGCGTTCCTGCTCCGTCTTCTGTCCGGAGAAGAGCAGCCCGACCCTGAAGCCGGGCATCCGCGCTTCCAAATACGACTGGGCCAGGTCGCGCGTCGCCGCCGGCGTAATATTCGCATCCCGCAGCAGCTTCTGCAGCGCCTCCTGGAAGGCCGAAGACACGGATTGCGCTTCGGCCTCCGCAGCACGCACGGCCGCCTGCTGCGTCTCCCAGCGCTGCCGCAGCGCCTGTGCCGCTTCCATCCCGCCTAGGCCTTCAATCCACGCCTGCCGCGCCTGCTCAATCGGCGCGATGCGCATCGAGATATGGGAGACGGCCAGTTCTCTCGCTGCCCGCTCCACGCCGAACCGTACCAACGCCGCCTTGTCCTGGACGATGCGGCGCATATAGCGCTCCAGCGTAGCCCATTCATTCAACGGATGTTCCGGCTCCTTCAAGCTGACATAGAAAATGGCAGCCGGCTTAAGCTGCCAAGCATCCAACGCCCGCTTCACGTCGTCGCGGTAGAGGTCGAAGGCGATCTCGCGCTCCCGGTGCTTGTCTATCTGGTTCACGATCCAGATAAGCGGCTTGCCGGCATCGGCCACTTCCTTCGCAAATGCAAAATTATATTCGGATTGAACATGGTTGTAATCAGTCACATAGAACACGACATCTGCCAAGTGCATAGCCGCTTCGGTCGCTTCCCGATGGGCCGGATCGGCCGAATCGACTCCGGGCGTATCGAGCAGAGCGGCCCCTTCTTTCAGCCAGGCGGCTTCATTGTACAGATAGACCCGTTCCACGGCCTCCCCGTCACGGCATACCTCTGCCAGCTGTTCAATCGGCACGGAGACGACGCTCGATTGCTCGCCGTCCCTGCGCATGATATCGGCGCGCCGCTTGCCGTAGCGAACGGTGACCACGTTCGCGCTTGTCGGGATGGGGCTGGACGGCAGCAGTTCCGCTCCGCACAGCCGGTTGATAACCGTCGATTTGCCGGCAGAGAAATGTCCGCAGAACGCCAAAATAATCGTGCCGTCCCGCCATTTGCCGAGCAAATCAAGCATTTGCCGGCTCCGGGCGAGATCGCCTGCCTCGCGGAATTGATCCGCCGTATGTTCGAGCCACGCTTCCATGGAGCTAATTCCTGCTGTCGTTTCTGCGGCCGTTTGCTTTGCATTCAAGTCCAGCATCTTCATGTCCTCCGGTCTGCGATAATAAGGCCTGACATAATGAAAACCGAGCCTTGGCAGCATCTGCCTTAGACTCGGTTTCTAGTTTACCATATTTTATTGTTCCGGGAGGATAATTTCAAATTGCTCGCCGTGCTGCAAAATGGTGATGCCCAAATCCTTCACCTTCATCACGACGACCCCCCGCTTCTGGCGCATGCGATCCACATATTGCGCAGGCACCGCGCCGGCTCCGTATATCATGACGCCTTCTACTTCTTTCTCCTCATCCTCCTGCAGCGGAGTCTGAATGATGGCCTCGTAGATATCGGAAAACTGCTCAAAATCATTCGTATAGACAGAAATGCATTTCATCGCGACCGCTCCTATTCACGTTCTTTTATTTTCCAGTCTTTCTTGGTTTGGTCGCTTTCATACGTGCTTTTCCCACGCGGCAGCAATCGATGAGAGGACAAATCTCGCACCGGGGCGACTGCGCTTTGCAATGATAACGTCCAAAAAATATAAGCCGGTGATGCGTAAGCGTCCATTCGTCCCGCGGAACCTTGCGCATCAGCTTCTTCTCCACTTCCAGCACGCTGTCCTGTTCATCGGCCAGCTTCAAGCGCTTGGATACCCGCTCCACATGTGTATCGACCGCGATCGCGGGCACGCCAAACGCATTGGAGACGACGACATTCGCCGTCTTGCGCCCGACACCGGGAAGCTCGGTTAATTGGGCATGCTCCCGAGGCACCTCGCCGTCATACTTGTCAAGTAGCATACGGCACAGCTTTTGGATATTGCTTGCCTTGTTGCGGTACAGCCCGATGCGCCGGATGTCCGCCTGCAGTTCCTCCAGTGGCACCGCCAAATAATCCTCGGGGCGCTTATACTTCCGGAACAAGTCCGCGGTTACCTTATTGACGGTCTCGTCCGTGCATTGGGCCGACAACAGAACGGCAATCGTCAATTCGAACGGATTGGAATGGATCAACTCGCAATGCGCATCCGGATACATGCTGGCGATCGTATCCAATATTCGGCGTACACGTGCACTGGTTGCCAATTCTCCCCCCCCATTCCTTAGGTAAAAACCGTCTCATCCCTGAACAGGAATGAGACGGTCAGATACAACCCTACTGTATTTTAAGACAATCTTTCGATTTCAACAACCTTGTTTTTCACGATATAGAGCATAATTTCATTGTCTTCCTTAATCGTAGACAATGAAATTTTGTCTCCTTTGGAATGAACATACACATTTGACGCCAAGTTGAAGATATAATTGCTCTCGGCAAGCGAACGCTTCACATATAGCTGATCTCCGCTTACTTTCCAGAAGCTTCGCTTCATGCCGGTGATCAGATTGACCGTAGTCAGACCGTCAACGTTCTTGCGTACAAAGACCCGATCGCCGGTTTTGAGCGCATTGACACTGCCTGTGGAAGACTCGTCCACCTGAATAACCGGATTTTTGCCGAGCTGATGCACCGATGCGCTGCCATCATTGTCACGAACCATCAGCACCCCGGTAGAGGCATCAATCGATTCGATTCGTCCATAGGTCACTTGCACCTTGCTTGCCTCGACAAAATTGCGGCCGTCCATCACCACGTTGAGATACTCGTTCGGCTTGATATCGGCCAGCTTGATTCTCTTGCGGTCAAGATCATAGAATGACGTGCTGCCTACACTGAACTCCTCTACGCTCGAACTGGACGTGCGCAGACGGATACGATTGCGCGACGTATCGACGGATTGAACCTCGAACTGCTCGACGGTGCGCAGCGCCAGCGAGTTGACGGTGCTCTGATCGTCCGTCAAGTAGGCTACGATATAATCGCCGCTACGGAGATCGGCTACCGTCGCGCTCGACTTATCGAATCTCTCCACGTTCAATGTTGTATTTTTGTAAGGCAGCGTAACGGCCGTGCCGTTCTCCAGCTTCATCGTCACCGTCTTGGCGGTGCTGCTTGCCGAAACGAATGTGCCTTCGAACTTGTTGACGAATTGGACCAGCAGCGCTTGATTGGCGGTATGCTGGATATTTGCTTTCTTCTTGCCCTCCCGCAGCTCGCTTACGATATCATCGATGTACACACTATCGCCGTTGCGTTCGAAGCGGGTCTCGTTGGTCAATTTCAAGGCGTAAGGCACTTTGTTCGCGTCCATTACGGTCAACAGATTGTTCGTTCGGTCATAGTTGATAACCGTTACCCCGATCAGCGTCTCCAGCTTGCGATCGAGCACATGGATCTTCGTAACCAGATCCTCGCTGTTCAACGTCAGCTCCACCCGATCGCCGAACTCTCCGGCAACCAGATCATCGAACGTCGGTACCTTGATGCCTTCCATTATGATTTCCACGTTAGGCGCGAGCATCTTCGCTTCCAGCTTGTCATTCTCCTTGCGGATCGTCAAGCTCGTCTTCGCAGCCCCCTTCTCGTACAGACGGCCCGTCACCGTCATCTCCGTCAGTTGGGTCAGTTCAATCGACTGGACGATGCTGTTTTTGACCACGTAGGAGATTGCCGAATCCGGCTTCAAATCTTTGATGCCGCTCATCAGTTGATCCTTGTAGCGCACAACCGCGTCCTCAGCGACGGTGAAGGTCTCTTCACTTCCGCTCTCCGGCTTTATCGTAATGGAACGGTTGGTCGCGTCAACGGCGACAACGGTGCCCTTGTCCGATTTGTTGATAGGGCCGGACTTCACTTGAATCTCGATTACTTTGCGATCGGAGGTAAAGGTTTCACGCTTAATCTCAAGCACGCTGTCCTCCGTCAGCTGCGAAGCCTGGATCGAATTGCCGCTTGCGTCTTTCAACACGGTCGAAGAATCATAAAAAATTTCAGTCAAATCCGCTGTGCCGTCACGCTTTACGTACAGCTTGTTCTCCGAGCTGACAGCGTACTTCAGCGTCGCTTGAGAGGTCTCCACCTGCGGCGTGCTGTCGAGCAGCTCGACGAAGGCGCCGGCCCCGCCGCTGCCAAGGACACGCACCTTCGTGTACAGCTCCAGTTCGGATGCCTTGAGCGCTTTATCCGAATCGGCCTGGTAATACAGCGTCTTGTCGTCGAGGCGGAACGTCGAAGCCTGGCCATCCTCCCCGTACAAGCGGATTTCCTTGTCCGTCAGCTCCATAATATAGCCAATCGACTCGTTCTCGCGTTTGACGTCCGCTATCTTCTCCCCGCGGCTGAAAAAGGTCGCAATCTGCGCGCGCGTGACCTTGCCCTGCGGGTCGAATTTGTTGCCGTTCAGGCCGGCTGCCAGCTTCAAATCGACGGCCGTATTGACATAGCCGAGCGCAGACGAGGAAATCTTGCTGTTATCGGCAAAAGAAGTCTGCTTGTTCTTCGCCTGCTTGGCATCCTCTTCCTTGCCGACGGCACGTACGAGAATTTTCGTAATCCATTCCCGCGTCGCTTTCTTCTCGCCCCAGCTGCTCTTCGGATCCGGATTCGCCATTTCCTCGTTCTTGTCGATAAGCCCCTTCTGGAAGGCAAGCACGACGTAAGGCTTGAAAATTTCGCCCACCTTGAAGTCGGCTGGCAGAGCAACCGAATCGGAAGAGTTCAATTCTCCCTGCAGACCCATGAAGCGGATCGCTATCGTGATTGCCTCTTGCTGGGTTACGTCGTCATTCGGACGGAATTTGCCGTTGTTCCCCTTCAAAATATCCAAAGCTGCAAGCTTATGTATATGCTTCTCAGCCCAGAATCCCAAATTAACATCGCTGAACATCGGGCTGACTCCGGCGGACGAAGACTCATTCTGCGCCGTCTGTCCGGACTCTGCCGCCATAACTGCCATTGGCGCGGAAGTGAGCGTCAGCGAGACGGCAAGCAGTGCGCTGCCAAGCGTACGGAACTTGCGCTTTGGTTGTGTATTATTCGAGTGCATATGTAATCCCCTTCCCCAAATAGTCCATAAAAATTGCTATAAGTAGTTCCATTTCGACAAGAACAGGGGCAATTCCTGCCCCTGTTCCCCAAAAGTTCGTATTATTGTCGGTGGATCGGATGCTCCAGCGTGACATGCCCCATCATGCTCTCCTCAGCTTGGCCATCTACGAGCACATCAATCGCCTTGATCTCGTCGAACTGGAACAGTGTCTTCGTTAACGCTTCGATAGCGAACGATTCACCACCGGCGCCGAGACGGGCATCGTCCGGAATATGGATATCAACGGTCAATGTTCCGTCGCTCAGCTTCACTGACTTGAATTCGATTTTTTGCCATAACGGAGTGTCTTCCGGATTATCAGACGTCTGGAGCGCCTTCAGCGCCTCTCTATACTTCTCTTCATCATCTGAGAATTGAATCTTGGCGGAGTACGATTTTAATTCCATCAGATCGCTGTCAGACACATACGCCGTAATCGACTGCTCCTGCTTCTCCTGCTTCCCCGGTTCTTGGTTGGCAGGCTCTTCTTTATCCGGTTCCTGCTGATTCGAATCCGTTTGATCCGGATCCTGAACAGCCCCGTTATCCGGCAGCACCTCGGCTGGAGGCACTTCCGGCTGACCAGCATTCGTCGTCGGCTTGGCGCCGCACGCAGTAACCAAAGAGATCGACAGCACGATCGCAGCCAATCCCCACCATTTTTTATTTTTCATCAGTAATGACCTCCTTTACACCGTTCCTAACGCAACACGAAGTAAAAAGTTGCGTTTTTCATCCTCAGGACAAGCCCAAATAGTCAAGAATCCCCTTGACGATGCTGTCGGCGACGCGCTGTTGGAACTGTTCGTCAAAAAGCTGGGCTTCTTCGGCGGCATTGGTCAAAAACCCGACTTCAAGCAAAATGGCCGGCATTTTCGTCTCTCTCGTGACATGATGATTCGCCTGGCGGACACCGCGGTCTTTGAATTGCGTTCCTTCCATCAGATGCTTGTGCATCGTCTCGGCGAACGCCTTGCTCTCCGCGCGCCAGTAATAGGTCTCCGTGCCCGACACGGAAGGCTTATTGTCAACGCTGTTCGCATGAATCGACACGAACAGATCAGCATTCAGACTGTTCGCGAGCTGCGCCCGTTCACTTAACTCCAGGAACGTGTCGTCCTCGCGTGACAGCACCGTGTTGAACCGGTCGTCTTGACTCAAAATCTCGCCAACCTTCAGAGCGACCGACAGATTGAAATCTTTCTCGTACCGCTTCTTCACGCTGACGGCCCCGGAATCATGAGCGCCGTGTCCGGCATCGATTACGACCGTATACTTGCCGTCCGTCTTGATGGGAGGCTTCGGATCGGAGGTGTCTTTGCCCGGAACAAGCTCGATCGTCGTCAGCCCCGATTCGTTATAGGCAATCTTCCCGTGATTCGGGCTGTTCAGGTCAATGACGAACCGGACCGTATTCGGGTTGTCGCTGAACATCGCGAAGCGGATTCGCTGCACGTCAGGGTAGTCCGTAATTACCATTTCCCCCTGACTGCCGCTGTTGAAACCGAATTCCTCCAAAAATTCATCGGCAAATACTGCCTTCGGGAAGTCGATAACGACCCGATCCGGAGAGTCCATCATCATGATGCTCGGGGTGACGCTGCGAGTAGCAGCGATATGTAACTTATTATCGATGAATGAAAAATCAGTGATTAGGGCATCCCCTTCTTGAGGGTTCACGACACCGCCACCGTTGTCATCGGAATTGCCGTTATCCGAGCTACCATTCGCGTCCTCGCCGCTCGGGGTACCCGGCGTTGGCGGGACGACTTCGGATGATTCGTCAGCCGTGAACAGATAGACCGACTTGGTCTCCCTGTCCCAATCTACCGTCAATCCCATATTCTCCCCGATGAACCGCAGCGGTACAAGGGTGGTGCCCTTTTGCAGCATCGGGGCTACGTCCAGCTTTACTTCCTTGTCATTTACCGTTGCCGTCTTCTGATCGACGGCCATAGTCAATCGATTGCTGTCATTATATATGGCTACCGACTTCGCCTTCGGGTCCCAATCGACCTTATACCCTAATTGTTCCGAGACGACGCGAACCGGAATCATAGTGACCGAATTAACCAACGTTATCTTTTCCGGCAATGGAATGGAATTGCCATCCAGGTACAAGGCTCCTGTCGGAGCGGCTTGTCCCAATTGAGGAAACAGCATGAACAACCACATGAGCATCAGAGCTACACCAAATTTTTTTCCTTTTTTCATCTTCACCTCTACATCCTTTCATATTGTTCCGGCCTATCTGTCTATGTGTTCAGGCCGGACGATATATTAGACGGAAAACATGACCAAAAGTTGCGTGATTTCAACATTTTTCGGGTATATTTTTCCTTACTTATTAAGGTAATAGAACCGGGACGCCGTGGCAACCAAAACTTTAAAAAAAGATTGACGCCATTTTATCAAAGGGATATACTATGAATTGTTTTTTATTTTAGTTAGTAAACTATTTAACTTGTATACATTATAGTTTGTATAAAGTATAGCAACTAAAGGGGGTTGGAAAATGGCGGGGGATGAGGAGCTTATTCAGTTCGAGCGGCTATTCTGGCGAGTGTCCCGCAAGATTCAGTGCTTGCGCAAGAAGAAGTTCAACGATCGGTTGTCGGATTCGCAAACTTATATTCTCGTGAAGCTAGCGACCGAAGGGCCGCAGAAGGTGTCCAGCCTGGCGGAGTCCATTGGCATTACGCCTGGAGGCGTCACCAGCATTTCCGACAAGCTGATCGCGAGCGGGTATGCGCAGCGGAAGCGCGACGAGGAGGATCGCAGGGTTGTCTTTCTGGAGATTACCGACAAAGGCATGGACATAATGAGGGAGCTTCATCAGGAGCGGCTGGAGATCATCCGCTATCTGTTCAATAACTTGCCGGCAGACGATCTGCATCATCTCAATCGTACCTATGAGAAGCTGCTCGAGAACCTGGACAAATATGAAAAAGAAATGCTGGAAGAGTAATGGAGTAAGACAAGGAGTGGATATATGGAACATTTATCAGAAAAACGAAAACTAACGATCATGATCGCGATAATGGCAGCGATGTTCTTCTCGGCCATCAATCAGACGATCATCGGCGTTGCCATGCCGCGCATAATCGCGAAGCTTGGCGGGATGGACTATTATACATGGGCAATTACGATTTATCTGCTGACCTCGACGGTCGCTACCGTGCTGGTCGGCAAATTATCCGACATTTATGGGCGCAAGCCTTTTATTTTGACAGGTATAGCGCTCTTTATGCTGGGCGCATTTTTGTGCGGTTTTTCCGCTGATATTTTTCAATTGATAGCCTTCCGTGGCATCCAGGGGATGGGCGCCGGCATTATAATGTCTACCGCATTCACGGCGGTCGGCGATCTCTATGCGCCACGTGAGCGGGCGAAATGGATGGGCATCATGAGCGGCGTGTTCGGCCTGTCCAGCGTATTGGGGCCTCCGCTTGGGGGCTATCTGGTCGACCATCTTGATTGGAGATGGGTATTCTGGATGTTCCTGCCGCTTGGCATTATCGCCTTCTTTATGATTATCTCCCTGTTCCCGAAAGTGGAGCGCAAAGTAGGAGAATCGATCGACTATTTGGGCTCGGTATTCCTGACGACGACTATTGTACCCCTTCTGCTCGCCTTCTCCTGGGCGGGAGACGGCGTAGGCAAATATGCTTGGGGTTCATGGCAAATTATCGGCTTGTTCTCGGCCACCCTCGTTTCCCTCATTATTTTCATTTTGGTGGAAATGAAGGTCAAATCACCGGTGCTGCCGCTGTCGCTGTTCCGCAACGGCATCGTCACGGTCTCGAACCTGGCCGGATTCGTATTGAATGCCGGCATGATGGGCGCCATTATTTATGTTCCCTTCTTTGTGCAAGGGGTGAAGGGCATCTCCCCGACCTATTCGGGTTATGTCACCATGCCGATGTCAGTCGTTATGATTCTGTGTACGGCATTTATCGGACAATTCATCTCGAAGACGGGAAAATATAAAAAGATGGCCATCGGCGGCCTGCTCATTATGACCTTCGGCATGGTGCTGCTGCACTTTATGACTCCGGATACAGCGATTTATATTACGGTTATCTATATGTGCATCGTCGGTCTCGGTCTCGGGATCAGCATGCCTGTCTTCTCCCTGACGATTCAGAATGCGGTAGAGCCGCAGCAGCTCGGCGTGGCGACCGCATCGTCGCAGCTGTTCCGTTCCTTGGGCGGAACGATCGGAATCGCCGTAATGGGTACCGTCATGAACTCGAACATGACTAGCAAAATGACCGAACTTGGCGCGGCATCCGGCGCTGCTGGCGGACAAATGCAAATCGACCCGAAATACGCAGAGCCGCTCAAGGAAGTGATGAATCCGCAGACGCTGCTCGATCAGCCGAAGCTGGAAAGCATCATAAGCCAGCTGCCGTCCGAGCTGCAGACGATGGTCGACAATCTCGTTCATATGGTGCGCGAAGCGCTTAGCTACGGCGTTACCAGCACCTTCCTAACGGGAGCTGTCGTCACGGCGGTAGCCGTCATCCTGACCTTCTTCCTGAAAGAAATCCCGCTTCGCTCCGCGAATGATGTCAGAGTGAAGCAAGGCGACCATGCAGGAGAAGCGAGACAGCAAGTCATTGTCAATTCCAAATCTTAATATGCTTATCATAACGAACGAACCGCCTTATCCCTTCGGATAAGGCGGTTATTTGCAATCACCCCATTCCATTATTACCCATTTCATCGTATGATAGATGTCGATGGAATAATTAGTAACGGGGGCGCTATCTATGTATATCCGCATCCTATGGGGATTGATCATTCTAGGAGTTACGGGAATCTATGCGTTGGTAACGGGAAAGCTGTACCACATGTTCCTCATCAACGGCTTCGTCGGTCTCGGACTATGGGCATTCGCCGGCTTGCTGTCCGGCACGTTCAGTGATCAGAGCAATCGGCAATTCAATTTCACCCACAACTCAGCGGATGATACGCGCAGGCAGACAGGCTTCAGCGGGACGCTGCTCTTGCTCGGCCTGCCAAGCGTGCTTGCTTCGCTTCTCCTGTACATCTTCGTATATCGTTAACCTGTATTTCCCGCTATTTTTCCGTTCAAGCGGGCGTCTCTGCATCGCTTGCCGGAGCCGCCAGTCCCAGCGTCATCGTCTCCGCCATCAATTCTACCGCTTGCTGCAGCGTGCAGGATGACCGCATCAAAAATTCAGGATCGAACAAGGCGGCCGAAGCCCCGATCATCATCTGCACGACGCTCGGCACATGGACAGGCCGTATTTCCCCGGCGGCGATCCCTTCTTCAATAATATTCCTCACGGTAGACCAGCCGCATTCTTCCTGCAAATAATTATTGATCTTATTCCAATCATTTGGAGCTAGCCGCTTCATCTCCGCCAGCAGCCGCTGATCGCTCAGCTTCAGCCCGCTTGGCACGATGGAGAGCACCCGCTTCAGCTTCTCCAGACTGCTCCACTGCGGATTCTCGTAAATCCCTTTCTCAAGCTGGATAACTTCATTGATCGATTGGTCAACAATCGAGCCGATCAACTCCTCTTTCGACGAGAAATGCTCATAAATGGTTCGCTTGCTAATCCCCATCTCCCCGGCCAGATCGCTCATCGTAAATTTGAGTCCCTGTATCGACATCAAGTCCAAGGCCGCTTGCATCAGCCGTTCTCTCATGTAACTTCCCCCTCTTGAACAACAAGGTAAGCCCTTCGCATCATGCGTATCATCATGCCGAGTATATGTCACGCTCTATGCGGAGTCAAGCTGCCAACAACGAACAAGACTCCCTCTGCGAAGAGTCTTCGCAGCAGGGAGTCTTATGGCTTGCACTGTAATTTTATTAAGATGCGGAAGCGGCCAGGCGCTCGGCATGCTTCGCCTCATACGCGGCAATCGCATCCTCATGCTGGAGGGTCAACCCGATATCATCGAGCCCCTGAAGCAAAAATTGGCGGCGGTGCTCATCGAGGTCGAACGAACAGGACAGGCCGTAATCATCGGTTAACTGTTTGTTCTCCAGGTCGATATGAAGCTTGTAGCCTTCATGGCTCGCCGTTCGCCGGAACAGGTCCTCCACCTGCTCCTCCGACAGCTTGATAGGCAGAATACCGTTCTTGAAGCAGTTATTATAAAAAATATCCGCAAAGGAAGGAGCAATCACACAGCGGAATCCATAGTCGAGAATCGCCCACGGCGCGTGCTCACGCGAGGATCCGCAGCCGAAGTTAGCTCGCGAGATCAGTACGCTCGCTCCGCTGTATTGCGCCTGATTGAGCGAGAAAGACGGAATTTCCTTCCCTTCCTCATCAAAACGCCATTCGTAAAACAGAAATTGCCCGAACCCGCTGCGCTCGATACGCTTCAAAAATTGCTTCGGAATGATAGCGTCCGTATCTACGTTCACGCGATCTACCGGTGCCACCAATCCCGTCATCGTTGTAAATGGTTGCATCGTCCGTTCCCTCCTAATTCAATACTTCCGACTTGAATTCCCAATTGCGCACATCGACGAAATGCCCCTTAATGGCAGCGGCCGCAGCCATCGCCGGAGAGACGAGGTGGGTGCGCCCTCCGCGGCCCTGGCGTCCTTCGAAATTCCGGTTCGAAGTCGATGCGCAGCGTTGACCCGGCTGCAATACGTCCGGATTCATCGCAAGGCACATGCTGCATCCGGCGTCACGCCATTCGAAGCCCGCTTCCTTGAACACGGCGTCCAGTCCTTCGCCCTCGGCCTGCAATTTGACGCGGCCCGATCCAGGCACGACGATTGCGGTGACCTTGCTGCTTACTTTATGCCCTTTGGCCACTTCTGCGGCGGCGCGCAAATCTTCAATCCGTCCGTTCGTGCACGATCCGATGAACACATAATCGATGCCGATATCGGTCATCTGCGTTCCCGGCGTCAGCCCCATATATTCAAGCGCCTTCTCCGCGGCCTTGCGCTCATTCTCGGTCTTCAAATCGGCCGGATTCGGCACCGCAGCCGTAATATCTGTTCCCATGCCAGGGCTTGTGCCCCAGGTCACCTGTGGAATGAGGCTGTCCATATCGACTTCCACGACCATGTCATAGGAGGCCCCTTCATCCGTGCCAAGCTGCTTC
This sequence comes from Paenibacillus thiaminolyticus, assembly GCF_003591545.1. GTDB lineage: Bacteria > Bacillota > Bacilli > Paenibacillales > Paenibacillaceae > Paenibacillus_B > Paenibacillus_B thiaminolyticus_A. The sequence goes on along the minus strand of NZ_QYZD01000006.1, from coordinate 112,282 downwards.
CAGCGTTCGATCGCCTTGTCGAACGCTTCGCCCTGAGGAACATACTGGCGTCCGAGCAAATATTCGAATGTCGTCTCGTCCGGCGCGATCAGTCCGGCACGCGCCCCCGCTTCAATCGACATGTTGCATACCGTCATCCGCTCTTCCATCGTCAGCTCGCGAATCGCTTCGCCCGTATATTCGATGACATAGCCCGTCGCGAAGTCCGTACCGTATTGCGCGATGAACCCGAGAATCATGTCCTTGGCCGTGACGCCCGGCTTCCGTTTGCCGACGAAGCGCACTTCCATCGTCTTTGATTTGGCTTGCTGCAGGCATTGGGTAGCCAGCACATGCTCGACCTCGCTTGTGCCGATACCGAAGGCGAGCGCTCCGAACGCCCCGTGGGTGGACGTATGGCTGTCTCCGCATACAATCGTCTTCCCCGGATGGGTCAGCCCCAGCTCAGGCCCCATGACGTGCACGACCCCTTGATCGATGCTGTTCAGATCGAACAGCGTCACGCCGAACTCCTCGCAGTTTTTGGACAGAGTGTCGATCTGCTGCTTCGAGATCGGATCGGTAATATTGAAGCGGTCCTTCGTTGGCACGTTGTGATCCATTGTCGCGAACGTCAATTCCGGTCTGCGCACCTTGCGGCCGCTCATGCGCAAGCCTTCGAACGCCTGCGGCGATGTGACTTCATGCACCAGGTGCAGGTCAATATACAATACCCCCGGCTTTCCTTCCTCTTGAACGATAACGTGATCATCCCAAATTTTTTCATACATCGTTTTCTTAGCAGCCATTCGTTCTTCACCTCTCCGCATAATGCGCTGTACTATTAGAATGAATATAGCATTTGCTTCTTCATTGATCCAAGATATAATATCTATAACAATGATAGGTTCAACCTATAACGTCTCTGTACATCTGGGAGTTAGCGATATTCATACATTTGGAGGACTGGAGGACATACCTATGGAATTCCGGCAACTACAATATGCGGTGCAGATTGCGCAGGAACGCAATTTCTCGCGGGCAGCCGAGAAGCTGCATATCGCTCAGCCCTCGCTCAGCCAGCAGCTCTCCAAGCTGGAAAAGGAACTCGGCGTGCTGCTGTTCCGCCGCACCACCAACTCAGTTGAGCTGACGCATGCAGGCGAGATCTTCGTTGATCGCGCTCAAAAAATATGGGATGCGATGGAGCAATTAAAAAGCGAAATGGCCGATATCAGCCAGACGAAAAAAGGCAAGGTCGTCATCGGGACGATGCCGATTACGGGCTCTCATTTGCTCCCTCATGTGCTTCCTTCGTTCCATTCCATCTACCCGGATATCGAGCTCGTGCTCGTGGAGGATACGTCTACGTCCAACCTGGAACGGATGACGGCTCAAGGAAAAAACGATCTTTGCCTGCTCTCACTGCCGCTGAACGACCCGGCCCTGACCTGGGAGCCGCTCGTCGATGAGGAGATTCTGCTCGCCGTCCCCTGCCAACATCCACTCCTGCCCCAGGGCGGAGCTCCCGCCGAAGAGGTCCCGCTCGCTTCCTTGCAGGACGAGCCGTTCATCCTGCTGAAGCGGGGCCAGGGCTTCCGCCAGCTGACGATGGATCTGTGCGAGCAGGCCGGATTCCGGCCGAATGTCGTATTCGAGAGCAGCAATATCGAGACCGTGCAATCGCTCGTCGCCACAGGAATGGGCGTTGCGCTCGTCCCCGCGTTCATCGCGCGGGCGCCGCGCATCGAATTCGTCCCCGCCTACCTGCCGCTGGCCGGACGCCCCGCCCGCACCCTCGTCATCGCCTACCGTGAAGGCCGTTATATGTCCCATGCGGCATCTGCGTTCATGGAGACCTTGAAGAATACGGTCGCTAAGCGATTCGGCGGCCAGGCCGGAACCCCTTAAATGAAGAACAGCCCCGGGACCGCTTATGTCGGTCCGGGGCTGTCTGTCTAGGGCATCGTCACCGGCAGCTTGCCTGCGGGCGGTTCGGCAGAGAATAGCGCCTGAACCCCGGCGCGGAGATTGCTGGACGTCGTCCCGTAGACGGCGATGCCGAGCGGAATATCGGACAGTTCAGCGATATCGTACGGCGTTCCGACCGATAGTACCGCCGCCGCAATGCCCTGCTCTGCGGCGGCCTGGAACCACCTTCTCTCCGTCTCCGCGTTGGTGCGGTTATGATGCAGGTCTTGCGTAACCCAGACCGCGATCGCCCCGGTCGGCCATTGCCGGGGCGAAGGGGCTTCCGTTGGCGTCCGCGCTTCGATCTGGAGGCTCCCCCCGCCCGCAGAGGAAGCGGCCGCTTCGATCTCGCGCTGTACGCGCTCCAGCACCGTCCGCCGATCCCCGATGAGGATGACGCGGCGGCCGTCCCCGCGAAGCAGCGGCAAATCCGTCTTCACTCCCCTCCCCCATGCGGTCACGGCTTCGGACGCGATGCGGTCGGCTGTCTGCTCCGCCGAGCCTGATTGGAAATACGCCTCGGCTCCCCGGATTGCATCCTCCAGCGGGACGGGCGGAGAGACCGTGTCCGGAAGCAGGCCGTACTTCCGCTTCATCCGCAATATTCTGCGGACGCTGTCGTCAATCCGGGCAGCCTCAAGCTCGCCGGCATCCACTGCTCTGCGAATCGCGCTCACCGCCGCGGCTGGCTCCGGCGGCATCAGGAGCATGTCCGCTCCCGCCTTCACCGCCATAACCGCCGCTTCCTCGCTTCCGAAGTGATCGGCGATAGCCTTCATATTGAGCGCATCCGTCACGATAACCCCCTGGAAGCCAAGCTGTTCACGCAGCACGCCGGTCAGCAGCTGGGGTGACAAGGTCGCCGGCAGCGTAATCGGCTTCCCGTCCAGCTTCGAGACGGCTGTCGTCGGCTCTATCAGCGGCACTTGAATATGCGCGCTCATAATCGCATCGACGCCTTCCGCGATCGCGGCCCGGAACGGCACCCATTCGACGGATTCGAAGCGTGAGAGGCCGTAATCAAGCTTCGGAAGCCCGATATGCGAATCGATCGCCGTGTCGCCATGCCCGGGAAAATGCTTCGCCACCGCAGGCAGCCCGGCGGCATGCATACCGCCGATGAACGCCTTGACGAAATCCGCAACCTGCACTGGATCCGATCCGTATGACCGGAGGCCGATGACCGGATTGTCCGGATTGCTGTTGACGTCGGCAACCGGCGCGAAGTCGAGATTAAGCTCCAGCTTGGCAAGCATCTGGCCGAGCACTTCCCCTGTCTCGGCGGCCGCTTCGGGGCGCCCCGTCGCGCCGATTGCCATATTGCCGTTCATCGCCGAGGCGAAGGGCAGCCGCGTGACGATGCCGCCCTCCTGATCGGTGCTGATCCATAACGGAATGGCAGCCGTCTGCTGCAATTGGCGATTCAGCGTCAAGACCGTGCGGATATCCGGAATATCGCCGCGGAACAGGACGACCCCGCCAGGACGGAGCTGCTGCATCGCTTCCTCCAGCTGGACGCCGTCGGCTTCTTGGGCGACCGCCTCCAAATCAACCATTAGCATTTGACTAATCCGCTCATCGAGCGACATGCCAGACAGCGTCCGTTCAATGAACTCCCTTTCCTTCTCCTGTTCGGCGATTGTTCCCTCGTCCCCGCTTGGCTTACCGCTCGGCAACGGCGGGGCATTGCCCGCACCGGTCCCGGGCCCGCCTTCAGGTCCTGCCTCAGGCTGAAGGGCGAACCAGACACCGAGGCCAACAGCCACAGCAAGCAGCACCGAGGCCAGAATAATGAGCTTCCGCTGGAAGCCGCCTCGCCGTGTCCGGCCGTGCCGGTTCAAGCGCGACGGCGTGCTCATTCCAGCCCCTTGGCCGCAATGATCTGCCCGCTTCCGCGGTACAATGCTTCCCTCCGATCCGCGAAGACCGGAATGCGGCTGCGGACCTCCTCTACGGATGACAGCGGGATATCTGCGTAAATATCCGTCTCTTCTTCTTCCGCCCCTGCGATGGGCTCTCCCCAAGGATCAAGCACGACCGAATGGCCGAAGAAGGCGGACGCCGTTCCGTCCGCACCAATGCTTGTGCCGACCCGGTTGCAGGCGGCGACGAACATCTGATTCTCAATCGCCCGAGCCGTCAACAGCGTGCGCCAGTGGTATAGGCGCGGATGCGGCCATTGGGCCGGTACGAATAGCACCTCCGCGCCGTCGAGGGCCAGCGTGCGGGCCAACTCCGGGAAACGCAGATCGTAGCAAATGATGGCCCCGCACGCCACACCATCCAGTTCAAAGCGTCCCAGCATGTCTCCCGCAGTCAAGTACGAATGCTCATCCATCAACCGGAACAGATGAATCTTATCATATTGAGCCGCAATCCGTCCCTGGCGGTCCGTTACATACAGGCGGTTATAGAAGCGGCTTCCTTCACGTACCGATACCGATCCTCCTACAATATTCACTCCATACCGGGCGGAAAGCTCCGACAGCAGCTCCCGCGCCGCTTTCCCTCCGGGATCTGCCAATTGATCGAGCTTTTCCAACGCATAGCCCGTATTCCACATCTCCGGCAGCACGATGACATCAGGCCGGCCCTCCGGGCTGTCCATAACTTGCTCGATGCGGCGCTGTACATGGTCGGCGTTGCGATCCGGCTCTCCGATGCTGACATCCATCTGAATCAGGCATATTCTCCATGCTTCCGGCTTCATTCTATTCCCACGCTCCTTCATTCGGTCCAGTTTTTCCACACTTTCCTTCATGATACCTTTTCATGGAATGGAGTCAAGCCGGACACACTAAAGAAGGTCTATAGGTTCGTGCTCAACAACGACTCTCTGAACATCCTCTATTACGGCACTGAGAAGAAAGGAGTTTTCCTTATGATAAGTCAAGCAATTCGAGCTGCTGCTGCCGCACTGCTGATCGGAATCTTCGCTTGGACCGCCGCCGCTGGCGCCTTCCCTGCTGAATTCGAGCCCGGGAACACCGCCCCGTCGTCGAAGGTTCCTCCCGTTCAGCTGTTCGACATGCAGCAGGAACGCATTATTAAGACGATTCCGAACCAGGAAGAACATCAGGCTGCCGCCCGGGAATGGCTTCAATCCGTTACCGGCCTCGCTCCCCAGATGACGCTCGACAGCCGCTGCGGCTATATCGTCCGCATCCCGCTGGAAGCGCCCGTAGAGATCAAGCTCCCGCCGGGGCCATTGAAGACGAAAGATGTTTTCTTAATCTACTGTCCGGACAAAGATCCGTTGCTCCTGGTCTTCTCCGAGCAGCGCAAGCCGTTCCTGCTACGTATTTCGTCGAACGTGAAGCCGTTCATGCAGAAGTTGCTCGCTCCGGCCTCCCCGCGGCAAGTGACGCCTTCCAGCAACTGACCATCGGGACGGCTGCTTCCTTTTCATTGTATTAAAAAGAGGTATATACACTTCCGGAAAAACATGCTAAATTATCGTTAATCTTCGCGTTTGGCGATATATGTGTCGGGAGTGAATGACGATGAAGCCTACTACACCCCAAATCGTGCCGGCAGATCGGATGAACGGTCTGCCGAAGCAGTTCTTCGCCGCTCTGGTTGCGCGCGCCCAATCGAGGGTCGCGGCCGGTCATGATGTTATCAATCTCGGACAAGGCAATCCCGATCTGCCCACGGCTCCGCATATTGTCGCCGCCCTGCAGGAGGCGGCTGCCAATCCGTTATATCACCGCTATCCCCCGTTCCAAGGCTACCGCTTCCTCAAGGAGGCCGTCGCCGAGCGGTACATGACCGATTACGGCGTCGAGCTGGATCCGGACACCGAGGTGGCCGTTCTCTTCGGCGGCAAGACCGGGCTCGTGGAGATTAGCCAGATATTACTGAACCCGGGCGACGTTTGTCTTGTTCCGGATCCCGGTTATCCCGATTACTGGTCTGGCGTCGCATTGGCCGGAGCCAAGATGGTCATGATGCCGCTGCTTGAGGCGAACGGATATTTACCGGATTATGAGCGGATTGATACCGAATGTCTGGAACGGGCGAAGCTGATGTTCCTCAATTACCCGAACAACCCGACAGCCGCGATCGCGGATCGTCCGTTCTACGAAGAGACGATTCGCTTCGCCGAACGGAACGGTCTTGTCGTGGCAAGTGATTTCGCCTATGGCGCGATCGGCTTCGACGGCCACCGTCCGAACAGCTTCCTGGAACTCCCAGGAGCGAAGGAAGTCGGCGTCGAGTTCTATACGATGTCCAAAACCTACAATATGGCCGGTTGGCGCGTCGCCTTCGCCGTGGGCAACGCCGAGATTATCCGTCTCATCAATCTGATGCAGGACCATATGTACGTCAGCCTGTTCGGCGCAGTGCAGGCCGCGGCGGCCGCCGCGCTCACCGGATCGCAGGACTGCGTCCGCGAGCTGTGTGCGACCTATGAATCACGGCGCAATGCGCTCTACGCGGCGCTGCATCGCATCGGCTGGAATGCACAGCCGCCGGCCGGCTCCTTTTTCTGCTGGCTCCCGGTGCCTGGCGGATTCACGTCGGCGTCCTTCGCCGATCTGCTGCTGGAGCAGGCGAATGTGGTGACCGCTCCGGGCATCGGATTCGGCGGGCACGGCGAAGGATATGTCCGGCTCGGCCTGCTCGCGCCGGAGGAGCGGCTGATCGAGGCGGCGGAACGCATCGGAGCGCTCGGTCTGTTCGGAGGCTGATACGGCATCCGATCTGCTGTGAATGGACAAGGTTCCGCCCAGCGATGACAATCCGAAGCTAGCGGCCGCTTTACACGTCTCGGAACCGCATGGTATTCTAATGGTAACCGAAGCCGCCGCGATGGAACGGCAGGCGCCGGATACATGGAACGCGATGACAGGACCAGTACGTAACCAAGTCATGCCCAGAGAGCGGATGCCCCGGCTGCAAGCACCGCCGTTGACCGTTGCGGAACCTATCCTTGAGCGGTCAGCGTAAGCGATGAATCGTGAAGCTGAACGGCAGCCCCGTTATCGGCAGGAAGCAGGAAGCGGAGGAAGCCCGCGGAAGGCCGTAGATCCTGAGCAGCATCATGCTGCAATGGCCGGCAGACGCAGGGATGATGTCCGTCTTCAACAAAGGTGGTACCGCGGAAGTTCAACTTTCGTCCTTTATAGGACGAAAGTTTTTTTATATTCCGCAACAAGTATAGAAGCACGCAGTATAACGGCAGGAAGTGATTGAATTGCAACGCATCGTAATGAAAATCGGAAGCAGTTCCCTTACGTCGGACAATGGCGGCCTTGATCGCGATCGGGTCTCCTTCTATGTCCGGGAAATGATCTCCTTGCGGCAACGCGGGGCCCAGGTTGTGCTGGTCACCTCCGGAGCGGTCGCGGCCGGATTCCGGCATATCGGCTACCGGGAACGGCCCAAGCAGCTGCACGAGAAGCAGGCGGCCGCCGCGGTCGGGCAGGCTCTGCTGATGCAGGCGTACCAGGAGCAGCTGCAGCTGCATGGAGTGCCTGCGGCCCAGATTCTGCTCACCCGCTCCGACTTCGCGAACCGCCGCCGGGGCCATAATGCGTATATGACGCTGCAGGAGCTGCTGGCCAGAGAGGTCGTCCCGATTATTAATGAGAATGATACCGTCTCGGTCGAGGAGCTGAAATTCGGCGATAACGATACGCTCTCTGCGCTCGTCGCCAATCTGGTTCACGCGGACCGGCTCATTATCGTCACCGATACGGACGGCTTATATACGGCCGATCCGCGGACGAATCCCGAGGCGACCCGCTTCGAGCGCGTCGATCAGATCGACGAGGAGCTGTATGCGTATGCGGGTGGAGCAGGCTCCTCTGTAGGCACGGGCGGGATGCGGTCGAAGCTGGACGCGGCACGTATCGCAATGCGCGGGGGCGTCCCCGCATTTGTAGGCAAGGTCAATGAACCGGGCGATCTTCTGCACGCGGTGGACGGCGACGGAAAGGGCACCTATTTCGACACCCATTTTCATGCGCTGCCGATGAAGAAGCAGTGGCTCGGATTCCATTCGACGGCGCATGGCCGCATCAGTGTCGATGCCGGGGCGGAGGAGGCGCTGCTGGCCAAAGGCTCCAGCCTGCTGCCCGCCGGCGTCCGATCGATCGAGGGCGAATTCCATTCCGGCGATGTGGTCGAAGTCATCGGTCCAGATGAGCGGCTTATCGGCAGAGGCATCGTCAATTACGATTCGGATCAGCTGCGCACGGCGGCCGGCTGGTCGAGCGACGAAGTGATGAAGCGGATGGAAGTGCACCGGATCGAAGTCATTCACCGGGATGAATGGGTTACCCTGCATTCCTAATGTTTCGGCAAAAATAGATTTGTATATGGAGGAGGACCTACGATGAGTGAAGTGCGTAACAAAGCCGGGCTCGCGAGGCAAGCGGCCAAGATCATGAACCGGCTGACCACGGAAGAGAAAAATGCGGCGCTGCAGCAAATGGCGGATAAACTGCTGGAGCAAGAACGCTCCATTATCGAAGCTAATGCGAAGGACTTGGAGAACGGCCGACAGCAAGGCACCTCCCCTTCCCTGCTCGATCGGTTGGCACTGAACAGCGCCCGCATCGAAGCGATGGCGGAAGGTCTGCGCCAGATTGCCGCTCTGCCCGATCCGGTGGGCGACGTGCTGGACACGTTCACCCGTCCGAATGGCCTGCGGGTCGAGAAGATCCGGGTCCCGCTCGGCGTCATCGGCATGATCTATGAAGCACGGCCGAATGTCACCGTCGATGCGGCCGGCCTCTGCCTGAAGACCGGGAATGCGGTCGTCCTGCGGGGCGGCTCGGCCGCGATGGAGTCGAACAAGCGCATCGTCGCCGTGCTGCACGAGGCGCTGGCCGGGACGGCGCTCCCGGCGGATGCGCTGCAATTGATTGAAAATCGGGACCGTTCCTCGGTCGATGAGATGCTGAAGCTGAATGGACTGCTCGATGTCGTCATCCCGCGCGGAGGCGCTTCGCTGATTCGGAATGTAGTGCAAAATGCCACTGTACCGGTGATTGAGACGGGTGCCGGCATCTGCCATACGTACATCGATGAATCGGCCCGTTCAGCGATGGCGGAAGCGATTGCCGTCAATGCGAAGGCTCAGCGCCCATCGGTCTGCAACGCCATGGAGACACTGCTCGTGCATAAGGCTTATGCGGAGCAGCATCTGCGTGCGCTGCTGGACCAGATGCGCGCCCAGGATGTCGAGCTCCGCGGCTGCGAGCTGACGCGTGCGCTTGACCCGTCGGTGGCGCCCGCTTGCGAAGCGGATTATGCGACCGAATACAACGATTACATCCTCAATGTGCGTATCGTTGATTCGCTTGATGCCGCGCTGGAGCATATTGCGCGTTACGGCACGATGCATTCGGAGTGCATCGTTACCGAGAATGCGCGGCATGCCGAGCGCTTCCTGCAGGAGGTTGACGCCGCGGCCGTCTATCACAACGCCTCGACCCGCTTCACGGACGGATTCGAATTCGGCTTCGGCGCCGAGATCGGCATCAGCACCCAGAAGCTGCATGCACGCGGACCGATGGGATTGCCGGCTCTAACCTCAAGCAAGTACCGAATCTACGGAACAGGACAGATTCGTTCCTAACAAGATAAACGTTGCTAACAGAACAGATTCGTTCTTAAAGAAGAGAGAAGCTTAGCAAATCGATAGGGATAGGAAGAGAGAGGAATGATACTGATGGACAATCGACATACACATATAACAGACTCGTTCCGCTCGCTTCGCATCGGCATTTACGGGGCCGGTTCCATGGCGGAGGCGATTATTCGCGGCCTGACGGAGAAGCAGCTGATAGCGCCGGACCGGATCGCGGTCGTGAACCGGAGCAATACCGAGCGGCTGGAGGAAATGCAGCGGCGTTACGGCGTTGCCGCCGATAATTCTCCGCAGGGCAAATCACGGCTTCTGCAAGCAGCCGATATCGTCCTCCTCGCCGTCAAGCCGAAAGATGCGGCAGGCGCACTCGCCGAGCTGAAGACCTGCCTGCGGCCGGGTGCGCTCCTGCTCTCGGTCGTCGCCGGGCTCTCTATCGCTACGATGCAGCGCATTGCAGGTCCGGTTCCCGTCGTGCGCACAATGCCGAATACATCCAGCTCGATCGGCCTCGGCGCCACCGGCGTCTGCTGGTCGGAAGAGACGTCCGCTGAACAGCAGGAAGCTGCGCTTCATCTGCTGCAGGCCGTAGGCTACGCAACCGTGGTGGCCGAGCATGATCTGAATATGGTTACCGGCCTATCCGGAAGCGGCCCGGCATATGTATACTATTTAATGGAAGCGATGATCGCAGCAGGCGTCGATGGCGGGCTCTCCGCGGAGCAAGCCCGCGAGTTGACCGTGCAGACTGTCCGGGGCGCAGCCGAGATGGTGCGTCTAACCGGAGAAGAGCCTGCCGCTCTTCGGCGTAAGGTGACATCTCCCGGAGGGACGACGGCAGCCGCGATTGAGACGCTGGAGCAGTACCAATTCCAGCAGGCGCTGCGTTCCGCTATACACCGTGCGGAAGCCCGCGCACAAGAGATGGGTGAACAAATTGGGAGGGAGACCTATTGAGAGCACATTGCACCGCCACGTATCGCATTTATGACGATCAGACCGACTTCGCCAGCAAGGCGGAAGGCATCGCCGTCGGTATGACGGTCGGCAGCTGGACCGGGCTGCCGGAAGCGCAAAAAGCGGATATGGCCAAGCATCTGGGACAAGTCTATGAGCATTTTCAAATCCGTCATCGGCTATGATCTGCCGGCTATTACCGAACAATTCCGGCAGCAGGCCTTGGGCGGGGTCAATATCATTAAGGACGACGAAATTCTGTTCGAAAATCCGCTCACGCCAATCGAGCGCCGGGTCAAGGCCTGCATGGAGGCGGCAGATGCCGTCAGCCAGCAGACCGGCCAAAGGCTGGCGATGGCCGGCAGCATGTATCCGTCGCCGCATCACGGCATCGCGGCCCAACTGCAGCTCGGCAAGCTGATGCGGCTCGCCGGAGCGGATCTGGTGCTGTCCCCGTCACCATACGGCTCCGTAACGATGCCGGCCGAGGATACCTTCGCCATCCGCGATGCGCTCACCCAGCCGGATATGGCGCTGCAGCGCAGCTTCCCGGTGCCGTCCGCTGGCATCCAGCCAGGCAGCGTGCCGCTAATCATTCGTGACTTCGGCACCGATGTCATTGTCAATGCAGGCGGCGGCATCCATGGGCATCCGCTCGGGACCGCTGCCGGAGGGCGCGCATTCGTGCAAGCTATCGACGCCGTCATGCAGGGCAAGTCACTGGAAAGCCGAGCAGCCGATCAGGAAGAGCTGCGGGCCGCGATTCAAGCATGGGGGGTGAAGCAGTGAGCCGGGGCCAACGACGGGTCATCTTCTGCGATTTCGATGGAACGATTACTGTGAACGACAATATTATCGCCATTATTCGCCACTTCAACCCGCCAGGCTGGGAACCGATTGTCCAGGACGTCTTGGAGGAACGCATCTCCATTTCTGAAGGCATCGGGCAAATGTTCGCTCTGCTGCCATCGTCGATGCGGGATGAAGTCATCCGGTTCGCGCTCGGACAAGCCGTCATCCGGCCGGGGTTCGAGGAATTCGTCCGCTTCTGCCGCGACAGCGATATCGAGCTGTACGTCACGAGCGGCGGCATCGATTTCTTCGTCTACCCGCTGCTTGAGCCGTTCGGCATTCCTTCCGATCATATCTATTGCAACGGAAGTGACTTCAGCGGAGAGTCGATTCGGATTACATGGCCGCATCCCTGCCAGGATCCGTGCCAGAACAAATGCGGCATGTGCAAGGCAACCATTGTCCGCCGCTTTCCGGAGGAACACTATGAGAGGATCGTTATTGGGGACAGCGTGACGGACTTCGCGGCAGCGAAGCTAGTCGAGTTCGTCTATGGGCTGGCCCAGCTTATCAGCAAATGCGAAGAGCTGCATCTTCCTTATGCGCCGTTCGAGACGTTTTATGATATTATCCAGCATCTGGGAGGTTCGGCTTCATGATAGACATCCGGTTAACTATGGAGGAAAAGCAGCACGCCCTTGCCAAGCTGCGCAGCATCAAGGAACAATTCGCAGCGCGTCATTGGTTTCCCGGGACGAGCGGCAATCTGTCCGTTCGCACGGGGAACATCGAGGAGGGGCCTTTTCAATTCGCGATTACGGCCAGCGGCAAGGACAAGTCCGTACATACGCCGGAGGACTTCCTGTTCGTGGATGAAGACGGACAGCCCTGTGAGGCGACCCGGCTCCAGCCAAGCGCGGAGACGCTCATCCACAGCGAGATTTACCGGTTAACCGGGGCAGGCGCCATTTTTCACATTCATACAGTATTCAATAATATCGTGTCCGAGATCTACGGGGACGAAGGCTATATTCCCGTCCAAGGCGTGGAGCTTATCAAAGCTCTCGACATCTGGGAGGAAAATGGGCGGATCGACATCCCGGTCGTTCCGAACTACGCTCATATTCCGAGCATCGTTCCCTGCATTACGGCCAAGCTCAATCCGGACATCCCGGGCATCGTGCTGCGCAACCACATTTTTCCGGAAGCCGCTGCGGAAGTTCTCCTCTAGAGATAGCTGGCCACGCGGCGGCGGTTACGCAGCCCTTTGCTCCATTCTCCCCTTCAATCAGGTCATAATCGCAGGTTTGCTCTTCTTCTATCCCCTTCTCAAAAAAGGCTCCTTCCCCCCTACCCGCAACGCCATGCACCTGTCAAAATGATACCGTTATCCGTGTTACATGACGTTTTCTAAGAGTGCTGAAGAACCGAAGCTCCCCCGGCATCCCTGCGTGCTTGTTGCTTGCGAATTAATTCCCCCTGATCAGTTGGACTCTGAGCCGAAGGGAGAGTATGCATAAGCGCCATAACATGCCTAACGCGGCATAGCACTACACAGCACTACATCACACTTTGCAACGCTACATCACATTACATATCACTACATCTCACTACATAGCACTCATCTCACTACATAGCACTACATCCACTACATAAACCTAAAGAGCACTGCAGAACACTGCGCATAGCATAGACCAACACGCCTAAGACACAAAGAAGCATGATCCGCAAGCCACGAATGTGACCCGTGGAATTTGAGCTACATGCCAAGATTGGCAGAATGCCTATCCGGCTGGCAGAATTGACGCTCTCCTGTTCCGGGGAATCCGTTCTTCCATCCTTACGCCCTCTTCTTATGCACGGACTGCTGATGCCCCTTGAGCCGCTCGCTGCCATGTCGGTGAAGGACGCCTTCGCGCCTGCGCCTGTTCCCCGGTCTAAATAGAACGAGCGGACGAACTGTCGAGCCGCCCGTCTCAGATTCGCGCCAATCGCGGGGATGTCTATTATTTCTCGCAGGCTGCCGAACAGCTAAGCCCCCGGTATCCGGCTCTGTCCGTTCCGCTCATCATCGCTGTCGGGGACAAGGAGCCGTACCGGCCGGAGCTGCAGTCGCTGCGCTTGCACCGTGACATCCCGCACTCGGCGCTTCTGACCGTGCGGGATGTGCATCATATGCTGCCGGTGACCCGTCCCGAAGCGGTCGCGGAAGCGCTCGCGCTGCTCGAGAGCGGATAAACATTCGCCATCACGAGTCCGAAGCTGCGGCTCCCCCAGCAAGAATACCCCCGGCACGATGAGTCTCTCTCATTCGCGCCGGGGGTTCCGGTGGAGCTATTTTTGGCAGCGGATCATGCTCAATTGTCGGAAGGCATGCGCAGCTTCCCGGTGGAACGGAACCGCTGCGTGTACGCCTTGGCGTCCTCGATCGTGCGGACCCGGTTGCGGCTCCACTCGAGCAATATCCGATCGATGTAGCGGAAATACACTTTGCCGGCAAATACCGCTTCCTTCAGCGCCAGCAAAATCAGCTCTTCCGGATACCGGTCTTCGTCAATCCAGCCGGCAATCGTCTCGCACTCCATCGGGGAGAGGGGACGTCCGAATTCCTTCTCGAATATATTGAATAGATTCGGAGGCTCCGCGTCGGACAAGGGGGCCGCCGCCCGCAGCTGCTGCCGTTCCGCCCGGATTTCCTCAGCGGCGGCCAAGGCGAGCTTTTCCCACAATCCGGTCAAATTGTACTGCTCGTACTGAACATCCGTCGCCGGATCAATGTTGTCGTCTATGCTCAAAAAACCTTCTTTCATCAGCTTCTGCAGCGATTTGATAACCGCATCAGGAGCTGCTCCCATTCGTTCCTGCAGTTCGTCGATTGTCGGGAACTCCTTCATCTCCTGCTGCTTGAAGCCGATGAGGTGAATCAACAGCATCGCATCCGAATCGCTCAACTTCCATTGCTTATAGTAACGCAGCAAATGATACGGCACACTAATGCTGCCCGATTGCAGTCCTAGCGCCAACCCTTTGGCGAAGGTCCGGAACCCGTCTACACTCACCAAGGTACCTCCTCTTCCCAACATGCTCTCCCTATTGTCGCACAAACGAACGCTTTTGGTAAGGCTTACATTGATAATGTTTCCAAAAAATTCATGAACTTGTGTAAGAGTAATCCCGTATCACCGAAGCGATACGGGATAATATGCTAGCTATCAGGCCGTGCCTAGCGGCGCCATGCGGCGCTGCGCAGCAAACAGACCGTTATGGATACAGACGGTACAACAGGCGCGGGAACGGAATCGTCTCCCGAACGTGCTCAAGCCCGCAAATCCACGCCACTGTGCGCTCCAGTCCAAGACCGAAGCCGGAATGAGGCACAGAACCGTATTTTCTCAAGTCAAGATACCACTGATACGCTTCGTCGGACAGCTCATGCTCGCGGAAGCGCTCCTGCATCAGCTCCGGATCGTCGATCCGCTGCGAGCCGCCGATAATCTCGCCGTAGCCTTCCGGCGCGATCATGTCGGCGCAGAGCACGACTTCCGGACGGTTCGGATCCGGCTTCATGTAGAATGCCTTGAGCGATGTCGGGTAATGCGTAATGAACACCGGCGTCTCGTATTTCTCGGCGATCGCCGTCTCATGCGGCGCTCCGAAGTCTTCACCCCACGGAATGTCGTGGCCTTGCTCCTGTAAAAACTGAATCGCTTCATCATACGTGATGCGCGGGAACGGACCTGTGACCTTCTCCAGCTTCGAGACATCCCGTCCCAGCGTATCGAGCTCGGCGCGGCAGTTCTTCAGCACGGACTGCACGATATGGGCTACGAATTGCTCCTGCACCCGCAGGTTCTCTTCATGATCGACGAAGGCCATCTCCGGCTCGATCATCCAGAACTCGATCAGGTGGCGTCGGGTCTTCGATTTCTCGGCGCGGAACGTCGGGCCGAACGAGTAAACCTTGTTCAGCGCCATCGCCGCAGCTTCCATGTAGAGCTGTCCGCTCTGGGTCAGGAACGCGTCTTCTTCGAAATATTTCGTATGGAACAGCTCCGTCGTGCCTTCACAGGAGGAAGGCGTCAAGATCGGTGGATCGACCAGCGTAAAGCCATGCTCGTCGAAAAATTGCTGCACCGCGCGAATAATCTCGGCGCGAATCGTCAGGATGGCGCGCTGTCTTGGCGCCCGCAGCCACAAATGGCGGTGATCCATCAGGAAGTCGACCCCATGCTCCTTCGGCGTAATCGGATAATCCTCCGTTAACTGGATGATCTCGACTCCGGTTACCGTCATTTCATAGCCGGACTTGGAGCGCGGCTCTTCCCGAACGATCCCTGTAAAATATAAAGAACTCTCCTGTGTCAAGCTCTTGGCCGCTTCCCATACCTCTTCCGGCACTTCACTCTTCACGACGACACCTTGGATGAACCCGGTGCCGTCCCGCAGCTGCAGAAATTGAATCTTGCCGCTGGAGCGTTTGTTATGCAGCCAGCCGCCGATGCGAACTTCTTCGCCCACATGGCGGTTGACATCACGGATGACACATGTGGTCGTCATCATTCGTCTCTCCCTTACGATTGTTTGGATTGTTGAACCAATCGATACGTATCGCGGGCAATCATCAGCTCTTCATTGGTCGGAATGACGAATACGTCCACCTTCGAATTCGGCGTCGAGATACGGCGCGGTTCCTTCGAACGCACCTTGTTCAGCTCCCGATCAATCTCTACGCCGAGGAACGTGAGCTTCTCGCATACATGCTGGCGAATGACGACCGAGTTCTCGCCGACGCCGGCGGTAAACACGATCGCATCCACGCCGTCCATCGCAGCCGCATAGGACCCGATATACTTGCGCATGCGGTACGTGTACATCTCGAACGCCAGCGTCGAATTCGGTTCGCCTGCTTCCATTCCGTCCGTAATCTCGCGCATATCGCTGGATACGCCGGAGATCGCGAGCAGCCCGCTATGCTTGTTCAGCATCGAATTGACTTCATTGACCGTCAGGTCTTCCTTCATCATCGTGAACGGAACGACCGCAGGGTCCAGGTCGCCGCTGCGCGTACCCATCATCAGGCCTTCAAGCGGCGTCATCCCCATCGACGTATCGACCGAGATGCCACCCTCGACCGCCGTCAGGCTGGCCCCGTTCCCGATATGGCACGTGATGATTTTCAGCTCTTCCAGCGGGCGGTCCACCAGCTCGGCCGCGCGCTTGCTGACATAATCATGCGATGTGCCGTGGAAGCCGTAGCGGCGGATTTTATGCTTTTTGTACAGCACTTTTGGAATGGCGTACATGTACGCTTTCTCTGGCATCGTCTGGTGGAAAGCCGTATCGAAGACAACGGATTGCGGCACGTTCGGAATATTCACCTCTACGGCCTTGATCCCCATCATATGGGCCGGATTATGCAGCGGCGCCAGATCGAACAAGCGACGAATCTCGGCTTTGACCTCCGAATCGACCAGTACCGAATTTTTGAACGATTCACCGCCATGCACGACGCGATGGCCGACCGCATCGATCTCGTCGGTCGACTTCAGAACGCCGACTTCCGCATCGGTCAACTTGTCCAATACTTTGCGGATTGCCGTCGTGTGATCAAGAATCTCGCTGACTTCCGTGATCTCTTCCGTATGATGCGGCTCATGCACGAGGATGGAAGAATCCATCCCGATACGCTCTACCCGGCCTGCCGCCAACACTGACTCGTCCGTCATATCGTACAGTTGATATTTAAGCGAGGAGCTTCCCGCGTTGATTACGAGTATTTTCATAGTCGATCCCCATCCTTATCATACTTGAAAAATCCGACGCCCGTCTTCACACCAAGGTGGCCGGCTCGCACCATCTTTTTCAACAATACGGACGGACGATATTTGATATCGCCGAATTCGCGGAACATGCGTTCCAACGCCGCCAATACCGAATCCAGACCGAAGCGGTCCGCCATTTCCAAAGGCCCATATTGGAAATTGTATCCGATACGCATCGCGTTGTCGATATCTTCTGGCGAAGCGACGCCTTCCTGAAGCACATGAAGAGCCTCGTTGATGAGAATGCAGCTAACGCGCGTCGTCACGAATCCCGGAGATTCATAGACCATAACGCCTTTCTTCTGCACAACCTCTTCGACGAAGCGCTTCGTTTCGTTAAATGTAGCGTCCGAAGTCTTCAGCCCGCGGATAATCTCCACAAGCTCAACCTTCGAGACGGGATAAATAAAGTGCATGCCGATAACCCGTTCCGGATATTTCGTCTTGCTGGCCAGCTCGGTTAACGACAATGTAGATGTATTGCTTGCCAGAATAATATTGCCTGGGCAAACGCGATCCAATTCAGCAAAGACTTGCTTCTTCGCTTCCAAATCCTCCGAGATCGTCTCAATGACCAATTCACAAGATCCCAATTCCGCCAAATGCGTCACTTTATGTATGCGGGACAGGATCAATTTTTTCTCCGCCTGGGTAATTGCCCATTTCTCCAATTGTTTGTCCAGACTCGCTTCAATCATCGAGTAGGCATGATCCAGCTTCTCTGTCGACTTTTCCACCAACAGCACGTCCAAGCCTTTAACAGCAAGCATTTCCGCAATGCCTTGGCCCATAGTACCGCCGCCGATGACGCCGATTTTCTTGAAAAACATGGTTTCTTCCACCTTTCCTCCATCTATGCTCTGTATAGTGTACCCGATAACAGGCATTCGTTATCAGTGCACAGGGATCTTAATCTATCATAACATGAATCCTGCATATAAAAAGAAAAACCCAGCGTGATTTCACGCTGGGAATTACTGCCTGTCACATAATAGACACCGGAATTGCTCTCCGCTCAGATTTTCCTGGCTCAAAAGCTGGTGCAAAATGCGCTCAAAGGCAGGCTTGCGCTCGCCCAGCAGCGCGTGCGTACGCTGAAAGAGCTGCTCCATAATGACTTGCGACTGCCGGGTCAAGGCTTCAGGCGACACCTGCTTCAAGCGGACGATGCCCAGCTCCGTCAGGCCCGCATTGACCATCGTGTCGACGATGTTCAGCGCCTGATCGAAGTCGCCTTGCGAGCCGGTGCTGCGGTTGCCGTAAAAGATCTCCTCGGCCACGGCTCCGCCCAGCGCAATCATAATCTGTTCCTCCAGGAACGGCTTCGTGTACAGATAACGCTCTTCCTGCGGCTGATGACGGACATACCCAAGCGCCTGTCCCCTTGGGCTGAGCGCCACCTGGGATACGCTGCCGGGTCGGACCACTTCCGCCATAATCGCGTGGCCCAACTCGTGGATCGCGACGCGCCGGCGCTCTTCCTGATTCGTCTCCCGGTCGATCTTCTCGCCCATCATCACTTTATCGATCGCTTGGGAGAAATGGTTCGTCGTAATGACATCCGACTCATCCCGCATCGCATAGATTGCGCCTTCATTCAAGACGCTCTCCAACTGCGCCCCGGAGAAGCTGAACGTCTCGTCGGCGATCCGCTCCAGATCGACGTCATCGGCCAGCGGCTTATTGACGGCGTGAAGCTTCAGAATATGAAGCCGCCCCTTTTTATCGGGGAGATCGACCTGAATATGGCGGTCGAACCGTCCCGGGCGAAGAAGGGCGCTGTCCAGCATCTCCTTGCGGTTCGTCGCGGCCATAACGAGAATGCGCGGGCTCATGTCGGCATACAGCCCGTCCATCTCCGTCAGGAGCTGGTTCAGCGTCTGATCGTACTCTCGCTGCTGTCCACCCTCCCGCTTCCCGCCGATGACATCGATCTCGTCGATGAAGATGACGGCGTTCTGCTTCTTCTCCTTGGCTGCCCGCTGCCGGGCCTGCTTGAACAGCTCGCGCACGCGGCCGGCTCCGACGCCGACGAACATCTCTACGAACTCACTCCCCGCGACGCCGATGAAAACGGCATCGGCATAATGCGCCGCCGCTTTGGCCATCAGCGTCTTCCCTGTCCCCGGAGGCCCGGTTAGCAGGATGCCCTTGAGCGGACGGATCCCGAACTTCCGGATCTCATCCGGGCGAACAAGGAAATCGAGCGCTTCAATTAATTCATTCTTCGCCCGTTCCTGGCCGCCAATCTGCTCGAAGCTTAACGGGGCTACGTCCGCCTTGCGCGAATCGCTGCGGGCGCCTCCGTTCGTCACTCCGGCGCCGCCGCCCCGCTTAACGGCATAAGAGAGCACAATTAATACAACGGCTGCCAACACGATAGGAAGGATATTCACGCCACGAAAAGCGAGGAAGATGACGATCGAAATCGCCGCTCCGATAGCCGCCTCAGGCCAGCGGATCGACAGTCTGTTCTTCATGCGGCCACACCCCCATTGCGGTTCCGTCCAGCGGCAAGAGCATCGTCTTGCTGCCTTGCTTGTCCTTCAGTTGAATATAGACATACTGGTTATCCATCTCCGTCACGACTTCCAGGTCTGGCTGGTTCGTCTTCAGCTCCTGCAGCTTCTTCGGAATATCGCTGTAATTCTGGTGAACCATCGCCTGAGCTACATCGAACAGCGCCTGCGACCACCATTTGTCAATCGATGGCGTACTGTTCTCATTGATATATTCAATCTGCACTTTTTTACCTTTGGCATACGGTGCAATATCGGTATTCAGCTTCTGCACCACTTCCCGAATATCGGCGTTCGGATCGGCCTGAATTTGAATGCTAAGCGTATCCGAATGCCAATCTACCTGATACTTCGTAATCGCGGCATGCTGCCGCATAACGCGATCTACGGGCTGTTGCACATACTTTGTCTGATATACGGCCCACCCGCCGAATAAAATACCGCCGGTCAGCAGCATAATAAGCAGGGTCGGCACAATGCGAATGTTCTTCGTCATGCCACGAAAACCCCTTTCTATTCCTGTATATCGCTGAAAATTGCAGGCTGGACATGTTGCTGGCGTGCAGACGATATCATCTGCTTTGGCTGACATACGGTGCTAAATGTGTGCAAGTCATACTTTTTATCTATCAGTTCACGACATACAATAGTATATCATAGATGATATACGATTTCGGAATGTAAAGTGTTCCATGACTGCCAGCACAGCAAAAAGCACCGCCTCCCCTCAGCGGCGATAACACGCTGAAGGAAGCGGTGCGGAATGGAAGGGCAGGTCCAAGCTGCCCTTGGCTATTGATTGGGCAATCCATAGATCTCGCCGACGGGAGAACCGTCGTAGAAGGAATAAAACTGATAAAAATACCGGCGAGTCCCTTGCTCATCCTTACGCTGGACGAAGGCTTGCCACACATATTGATTATCTTTGTATCCGGGCAGCAGCCGGACGATGCGGGCATCCGGATACGCCTGATGAATATTGGCCTTCACCGTGGCCTTATCCACGCTGTCGGCTACCTGGATCGAGGTGACCCGATCGGGAAATACCCATACCCAGACGGCCTTCTCTTCCTGGTTGATCCCATTAATAACATAGACGACTTCTTCCCATATACTCTTGTCGATGCCGTTAACCTCGGTCAACGGAATCTCTTGCTGCGCGCGCTGCAGGATCTCTGCTTCTTTCACCCGCTCATCGGAATAAATGTAATTGACGTACATTACCAAGGCGACAATGAATAGGATAAGCACGAGGAACGCCAGCACGGCGATGAACCACCGGTTGCGGCGGCGGCGACTGCGGCTTCTGGCCATGCGCTCCTCCCGTCAGCGCTCGAGCAGGCGCTCGAAGCACCGCCCGGCTTCATAGAGAATGCGCTCTTCGTCCAAGGTCAGGCACTGGCCGTCCTTGATCACTTGACGCCCGTCGACCCATACATGGGCGACGTCTTTGGCGGAAGCGGAATAGATCATATGCGAGACGAAGTCGGTATGCGGCACGAAATGCGGCTGGTTCACATTGACCGCCACGATATCCGCCTTCATGCCGGCTTCCAGCAGACCCAGCTTCTCCGCCCGGATCGTCTGCGCTCCGTACAGCGTGCCCATACGCATCGCTTCGGCCGCTGGCACCGCCGTCGGATCGCCGGTTACGCCCTTATGGATCAGCGCCGCCAAGCGCATCTCTTCGAACATATCCAGGTTGTTGTTGCTTGCCGGCCCGTCGGTTCCAAGCGACACGGTTACTCCGGCGCGCAGCAGCTCCGGAACCCGCGCCACGCCGGAAGCCAGCTTCAGATTGCTGCCCGGATTATGGGAGACGGCCACGTCATGGCGAGCCAATACTTCGATCTCCTCATCGGTCAGATGAACGCCGTGCGCTACGAAGGAAGGGCGCGAGAAGAAGCCGAGCTTCTCCAGATGAGCGACGGGACGTAGCCCATAGTCCGCGACATTCTGGGCGACTTCCGCCGCGGTCTCCGACATATGCGTATGGAGCGGAAGATCGAGATCATGCGCCGCCAGCACGAACTTCTCGATGAAGCCCGGTGGGCATGTATACGGAGCGTGCGGAGCGAGCATCGTCGTAATGCGGCCGTCCGCCTTGCCTTGCCAATCGCGGGCGAATTGAACGGCTTCCTGCAGCTTCGCTGCCTGCACGTCTTCCGGGCATAGGCCGATGGCGCCACGCATCAGGCAGGCGCGCATGCCGGACTCCTCGACGACCTTGGCCACCTCATCCATATGGTCATACATATCGACGAATGTCGTCGTCCCGCCTTTCAGCATTTCCAGAACGGAGAGCGCCGTTCCCCAACGGACATCCTCTGCAGTGAATTTCGCTTCCATCGGCCACATTTTCTCTTGCAGCCACGTCTGGAGCACCATGTCATCGCCATAACCGCGCAGCAGCGACATTGCCGCATGGCCGTGGGTATTAATGAGCCCCGGCATGAAGAACAGTCCCTTGCCGTCGATCCGCACCGCGTCGGGCGTATCATGCTCTTGCGGCAAATGTTCTCCCACATAGACAATCATGTCATTTTCAATGACCATCGTACCATTAACCGCCGTGCGCTCCGCGCCTGGGCGCAGCGACGCAAAGGTCCCGTTACTAATAATAAGTTTCGTCGTCATTCTACCGGAGCTTCCTTTCTCTCATCGGATAAATAATAGGCCAGACTGAACATGTCCGTCGTAAAATCGGCCGTATGCACCCGCACATGAGGCGGAACGCGAAGAATAACCGGAGCGAAGTTCAAGATTGCCTCCACTCCTGCGTCAACGAATTGCTCCGCGACAGGCTGCGCCTCCGAGGCGGGTACGGTGATGATCCCGATGCGGATTTTATGTTCGCGGACGGTGTCCGCCAGCTCGCTCATCGGCTGTACGCGCAGATTATTGATCTCGGTGCCTACTTTCGACTCTAGCTCGTCGAATACAGCCACAATCCGCATATTGTCCTTCATATATGCCGTATAGTTGCACAATGCATGGCCCAGCTTACCCGCTCCGACGAGACCGACATTAATAATCTGATCCAGCTTCAGTATATGGCGGATTTGTTGAATCAGGTAAGAGACGTCATACCCAATTCCTTTGCGTCCAAAATCGCCGAAATATGCCAAGTCTTTGCGAATCTGGGCGGGATTGAGGTCCAGCTTCTGACCCAAATCCTGTGAAGAAACCGTCAGAACCTCTCGCTGCTTCAGTTCCATCAGATGACGTAAATAAACCGGCAGTCTGCGAACGACAGCTTCTGATATTTTCAACGTTTTCATACCTATTTCGTTGCCCCCTCATCGCTCTTACACGCCTATTTTTCGTGCTCGCTTAACCACGCTTCGATTCTGGGCACCAGCTGCACATTAGCCATGTGCTCCATCTTCGGCCCAGGAAGCGAATATAAGAAATGTTTGCCGTAGCTCGTCTCAATGACCCGTGTATCGTACACGATGACGATGCCTTTGTCCTGAGCGGTCCGCACAAGGCGTCCGAAGCCTTGCTTGAAGCGGATAACTGCCTGCGGAACCGAATACTTGCGGAACGGGTTCTGCTTTTGACGCTTCAGCCGGTCGCATTTGGCTTCGACGAGCGGATGGTTCGGCGGCTGGAATGGCAGCCGGACAATGCCGAGACAGGTCAGCGCGTCGCCAGGAATGTCGACCCCTTCCCAGAAGCTGCTCGTACCGAGCAGCACGGAGGCCGGCTGCTCCCGGAAGCGGCGCGTCAGCTTGCTGCGGTTCCCGCTGTCGATGCCTTGGCCCAGCACCTGAATGCCGCTCGCGCTCAGCGCCTCCTTCAGCGGCTCGTATACATCCCGGAGCATGCGATACGAGGTGAACAGGACGAGCATTCTGCCGCGCGTAACGAGCGCCACATCCCCAATCGATTTCGCGAGCGTCTGATTGAAGACCGCATCGGACGCTCCTTTGACGCTGGGGAAATCGCGCGGAATAACAACCAGTGCCTGCTCCCGGTAATTGAACGGGGAAGGCAGAATGACCGTATGCAGCCTGCCGTCGTTGGCGGCCTCCGTCAGCCCGATTTGCTCCTGCACGAACTGGAAGGACTTATCTACGGACAATGTGGCCGAAGTGAGGATGACGCTCTTCTTCGGCTCGAAGAAATAACGGTTCAGCGCCTCGCTCACGTCAACCGGCACGGCATACATCTGCAGCGATTTGAATTTGAACTGCGTGTTGCCCTCCATCCAGTAGACCGTCTCCGGATCCGTTCCTTGCATGAACAGCCGGAAATCGTCGCGGACCAGCCCTACATCCTTCAGAAGCCCGCTAATATCGACGATGACGCCCTCCAGTTCGTCGTCATCGGCCTCTTTCCACTCATTGACCAGCTTCTCGCCCGAGCGCACAATATCGCTGAGACGGGTGTGAATCGATTGCTCCAGCTCCACCGCTTCGGGCCAGCCTTCGGGGCGTTCGCCCGCCGGAAGGCGAAGCACCGTCTGCCCGCCCTCGAATTGTCCGGCTTCCCCGGAAGGAAGCAGCTGATACAGCATGTCATGCAGCCGATCCCATTGCTCCTTTACGTCGACGATCTGCTGCAGCAGCTTGTCGATCCCTTCGGCCCAGATAAGCGCTTTCTCATGGCCTGACAACCGGAGTCGCTGTTGAAGCACGACAAGAGCGCCGCTCTTGCTGTCTTTGAACAGCCGGGTGAGCGGGTGAATGAGTGAAAAATATTGCAAATTCGTCCCCAAGTGCTTGCCGGCCGTCTCCTCGAAATGATGCGCCTCGTCAACGACGAGATGCTCATAACCCGGCAACAGCCGATGGTCCGCCATCACGTCGGTAAATAATAACGAATGGTTCGTAATGACGATATCGGAGAGGTTCGCATTATTTTTCGCCCGGTGATAGAAGCAGCGGCGGAACCAAGGGCAGGAACGGTTCAGGCAGGAATCACTGTCGCTGGATACCGAATCCCAGAACTCGGGCCCTTTGTGAACGAGATGAAGCTCCTCGTCATCTCCATGCTCCGTCCGGCTAAGCCATACGAGCAGCTGCGCTGCTGTAATGCTGTCATCTCTTGCGTGAACGAACTCTCTGTTACTTATTTTATGTTCAAATTTACGCAAACACAAATAGTGACTGCGTCCTTTTAGTATCGATACCTTGAACGAAAAAGGAACAATCTGCTCCAGAAGCGGCACATCGCGCTGTCTCAGCTGCTCCTGCAGATTGATCGTATGGGTGCTGACGACCACTTTCTTCTCATGAAGAACGCTCTGATACAGGGCCGGAAGCAAATAACCGAGCGACTTGCCGGTTCCCGTCCCGGCTTCAATCAGCAGATGCTTGTCCTGATCGAGACATTCCATCACTTCGTTGAACATCTGCTCCTGTGAGGCGCGTGGCTCGTAATGATCCAGCATCGCTTCCATCCGCTGCTTCACTTCATCCAGAAAGTGTCGGAACGACTTGCCTGACAGCGGATTATCTGCGGACGCGTCGCGAGGCGGCGGTGTGTCGGTCCAATCGTCCTGTTTGAGCATTAATTGACGGTGGGGGAAATAGCCTTCATCCTCCCAACTTGCCATATTGCGTTCCCGTTCAGTTAGCTTCTCCGCCAGGAGCCACTTCAAATCCCGCTCCTCGTGATCCCCGAACACATCGACGATGCCTTGCAGCGTAAGCAGAGGCAGATCATCTATAGCTTCCATGCACTGGCGGAAGATGTCCGCCGTTGCAAGCGCATCGCTGTCCGCCTGATGCGGCCTCTTATGGGCAATGCCGAAATCATGAGCTACGGAGCCTAGCTGATAGGAAGGAAGCGAAGGGAACAAAATGCGAAGCAGCTCAATCGTGTCCAATATCCTTCCGGTGAACGGCAAATAACCGGTCTGCTCCAGCGCTTGGCGCAAATATTGGTAATCGAAGCCGACATTGTGGCCAACCAGGACCACATCACTCAGCAGCGGCACCATCCCGGTCATGGCCTCGTCCAGATCTGGGGCATCCAGAACATCCCCGTCGGAGATGCCGGTAAGATTCGTAATGAATTCGGGTATGCTTACCGTCGGACGGACCAGGGTGTGGTATTGTTGTTCTACGTTCAGATCATGCCCCAGAACGACAAGGCCAATCTGTATAATTTCATCGCTGGGCTGATTGCCCGTCGTCTCAAAATCCAACACAGCAAATCTCATTATCTGTTAATTCCTCTCACCGTTACTGTTCTTAGCATAACAGATGATCGGCCATTTGGAAATGCACAGAGGGAAACATCTGTGCGCATTTTTACGTACAGGTTTCCCTCTCTGGTTACGGCATGTGAATCCACTCACCGCCATATTGCAAATGATCGCCATCCGACAGACACGCTTTCAAGTTCAAAACAGGTTCTGGCAGTGAAGGATCAAGCAGGTGCGCTTTGCTGAAGTATTCCTTCGCTTTGGAAAGATCCCGCTGCTCGGCGCTGATGCACCCCAAGGCATTGTAAGCGATCGCTTTGAGGCATTTGCTCTCGGTCAGAGGAATGATGAGTTGAAAATGATGTCCCGCTTCCTGATTCCGGCCCAGATGCAAATAACTCATGGCCAAATAAATGCGGCTGTCGATATGGTCCGGCCTTATCGATGCCGCCGCTTCCAAATGCTTGAGGGCTTCATCATACATCATCAGCATGTAGTATCCCTGACCTCGCTGGAACGGATCCGTAAAATCGGGCAATGTCGGCTGCGGCTGCGCCTCGATCATGTCATTTGGACTGTGCGGACGCAGCGAGGCGAGCTTCTCCTCGAACCGGAGCCACTCCTCCACGATGTAATCGCTCATGGTGGACAGCACCTTCAATTGCCGGTCCAATTCCTGCTTGCGCTCTCCCGCCGCTTGGGGATACTGGCGAATTAACTCATCCAGCACTTCATTCATCGTCGCGAATACTTGTTGCAGCACGATTCCATCCCACCTTTACGAGTGATGCGTATCGTCGTCATAACGGATCTACGTTCATTGTGTGTTAAGGGGGTGGATTTCATTCCGTGCTCCAACGTTTACCCAACGGAGCCTGGCGCTGTCAAGAGCTTGGACTTGTCCAGTATGAAGCGTACCGTTGTTCGCTGTGTTGCCGACGGGCCTTATCGAACCAATTACTTGATCGTCGCGTGGGCTTCCGTGCCGTTCATCAATTCGACAGGCTTGTTGTCCCCATCCACGAATACGATCTTCGGCGTATAGGAACGCGCTTCTTCGTCGGTCATCGACGCATATGAAATAATAATGACGTTGTCTCCGGGCTGGACTAGGCGTGCCGCCGCCCCGTTCAAGCAGATGACCCCAGAATGGCGCGGTCCCGGAATGACGTAAGTTTCCAGACGGGCGCCGTTGTAATTATTGACAATCTGCACCTTCTCATTGGCCCAAATGTCGGCGCATTCCATCAGATGCTCGTCGATCGTAATGCTGCCCACATAATTCAAGTTAGCCTCCGTCACCGTCGCACGGTGAATTTTCGATTTCATCATTTCACGGAACATAAGCGTCCTCCTTGGTGGCTGAACAGCCGGTTGTCGATTAAGCGAGTTCGCCCGAAGCGGACCGCCAGCGCGATAAGCACGTCGCTCCCTGCATTGCCGACCGCTTCATCGGAAGGCAGCGCCTGCAGCGCCGGGAACGTCAATATGTCAACGTAATCAATGTCCGCCAGCGGCGCTTTGCCGATAACCTGGCGGATGCGTGACTTTATTTCTTCCGCCGTGAACGCCGGTTCTTCCCGAAGCCATTCCTCTGCCATGCGGAGCGAGCGGGATAAGCCAAGCGCCTGCTCGCGCTCCTCGCCGCTCAGGTACACATTGCGCGAGCTGAGCGCGAGTCCGTCCGCTTCCCGCACAATCGGGCAAGGGACGATTGCGACATCGAAGTTCAGATCGTCCACCATCTGTTGAATGACAGCGACCTGCTGCGCGTCCTTCATACCGAAGTATGCCCGATCGGGCTTGACGATATGGAACAGCTTCGCGACGACGGTCGTCACCCCGTCGAAATGACCCGGGCGGGACGCGCCGCACAGCGGCTCGGTCACTTCGCGCACATGAATCGTCGTCTTCGTCGGCTGCGGATACATTTCCTCCGGGGACGGCACAAAGACGATATCGATGCCAAGCGAAGCGGCAAGCTTCAGATCCCGCTCCTCATCGCGCGGATATTGGGCCAGATCTTCGTTCGGCCCGAATTGAATCGGATTCACGAAGATGCTCAGCACCGTGACCGCGCACTGCTCCTTCGCTTGCCGCATCAGACTGGCATGGCCTTCGTGAAGATAGCCCATCGTCGGGACGAATCCGACCTTCGCCCGTTCCGATTGCTGTTCCGCTTCCTGCCGGAGCCTGCGGACCGCAGCCCGCAGCTCGGCGATGGTCCGAACGGTGATCATCGGACATCCTCCCCTTCCCGGCCGGCATGCCCGTACAATTGGACCTGCACTTCTTCATCAGCCGTGAACGAATGGCCTTCTGCCGGGTAGGCTCCCGTCTTCACCTCTTGCACATAAGCGCCGATCCCCTCTTGAATCATGGCGCCAATATCGGCATAGGTTTTCACGAACCGCTTCTCGCGGTAATCCGCCGTATAACGCAGCATATCGTGGAAGACGAGCACTTGGCCGTCGCAGCCCGCACCCGCCCCGATGCCGATCGTCGGAATCGAGAGCCGCTCGGTAATATAAGCCGCCACCTGCGCCGTTACCAGCTCAAGCACGATCGCGAAGGCGCCGGCCTTCTCCAGTGCCAGCGCATCCTCCAGCAGACGGTTCGCATCCTCCGCCGTCTTGCCTTGAATGCGGTAGCCGCCGATCTGATGCACCGACTGCGGCGTCAAGCCGATATGCCCGAGGACGGGCACCCCTGCTTGCACGCACGCTTCGACCGTGGCGGCGATTTCCTTGCCGCCCTCCATTTTGACCGCATGGGCATGGCCTTCCTGCATGATGCGGCGGACGCCGGCCAGCGTGTCCGCAATGCTGCCGTGATATGTCATGAACGGCATATCTGTCACGATGAAGGTGCGGGACGCGCCGCGCCGTACGGCGCGCGAATGATACACCATATCGTCGAGCGTGACCGGCAGCGTCGAGTCATAGCCGAGCACGACGTTGCCGAGGGAATCGCCGACGAGAATCAAATCGACGCCGGCCGCTTCCGCCAGTTGAGCCGACGGGTAATCATACGCCGTCACCATGGCCAGCTTTTCCCCGCGCCCCTTCATCGCCTTCATTTTCACAATGCTTAACGGTTGTGTTGCCATCTCGTACATCCATCTCCTTTTGTAGAGGCTGCTCATTAAGTTCCGCTTTATCGCGGAATCTTGTGGAACACAGACCCTTCGAGGTCGGCCTCCTTTTTGTTGTTCGGCCTCGTTCCTTCTCTTTAGTGTGCGCAAAACAAAAAAACCTTTCAGCATATCCTGCTAAAAAGGTCACCAAAGAGAAAAAGAGGTCGCATGCGGACGTCCTTCTGTCTCGGTCCCTTCGGCTCAGAGCAGATACGTGCACCACGTTCGTCAAGGAATATGTACTTGTCGGCACGATGTTCCTTGCTTACTCGGGTGAGTGCGATTCTCTCCCGAGATACCGCCTCACCGACTACAGTATAGCAGATCCATGGATCGGTTTCACCCGGAAAAATGCACATCTCCGGAAAAAACTTTTTGCACCGTTCCCATCTTGTCCCTCAGCAGCAAGGCCCCGGATTCATCGAGCCCTTCCGCTATGCCCTCCAGCGGCCCTTGGGGGGTCTCGATAGTCAATTGCCGGCCGAGCGTAATGCTCTGCGCCTCCCACAGCGTCCGGATAGGCCCGAACCCTTCCTCCTCATAAAGCCGGTACAGCTGCTCCAGCTCCTGCAGGCATGCCGCCACCAATGACGCCCGGTCTACTTCCCGGCCCGTCATGAGCTTCAAGGACGTCGCCCGTTCCTGCATCTCCTCCGGGAAATCGGCCGCATCCAGATTGACGCTGATGCCGATGCCGGCGATGACATAGAGCAGCCGCTCGTCTTCGGCGGCCGACTCGAGCAATATGCCGGCCACTTTTTTGCCGTCGGCCAAGATGTCGTTCGGCCATTTGATGCCGAGCGGGGCCGACGTCAGCTTCTTCATCGCCCGGAACATGGCCACCGCCCCGAGCAGCGTCAGATGCGGCGTATACGGCAGCGGAATGCGGGGACGCAGGACGATGCTCATCCAGACCCCCTTGCCCGCCGGCGAATGCCAGTGATGCCCCTGGCGGCCCCGTCCGCCCGTCTGCTCCTCCGCCAGCACGATCGCGCCCTCGGGCACCCCTTCCTTCGCCCAAGCGGCCGCTTCGTTCTGCGTCGACTCCGTCTTCTCCACAATGCGCAGCCGGTTGCCGAAGTTGCCCGGAGCCAGCTTGCTGAGCAGCGCCGCCTCATCGAGCCGGGTCGGCTGGGCCACAAGCCGGTACCCGAGCTTCGGCACGGCGTCGAAGGCGTAGCCCTTCGCGCGGAGGACGTTGATCTGCTTCCATACGGCCGTCCGCGTAATCTGGAGTCGGCGGCTCAATTCCTCTCCGGAAATATATTGACCCGGGTGTTCCCGGAACCAGTCCAGTAATTGTTGATTCATTCTCGCTTCCACTCTTTCTGCATGTATTCCCTAAGCGCGTCGCGCTCGTTCGGCACATCACCGAGCGCGACGGCAAGCCAGGCGGCTTCGAGCGCCTCGCGAAGCCACGGCCCGGCCGGCCGTTCCGATGCTTGCAGCAGATCCCCGCCCGTCAGGGCGATGTCCGGCAAGCGGCGGACGGCAATGCGCTGGAGCCAGGCTTCGCCGTCCCGCAGGAACGGCGCAAGCCGCTCCTCCGGCACGCCGGCCAGCGCCCGGCGGCAGGCGTGCCATCCGCGGAGCGCGTCCTCGCCGCAGGCGTAGAGCGCTTCCGCGTAGGCCCGGCGCCAGGCGCGCTCGCCGCCGGGCCCGGCCAGGGCGGCCTCGCCTCCGGCCGCCAGCCGCGCCTCCGCGCGCAGGACGCCGAGCACCGCGTCCTGCTGCGCGCCCGAGAAGCGAAGCGCCTGCACGATGCGCTTCGCTTCCGCCTCGCCGGCCGCCAGGCCGAGCAGCAGCGCGGCGAAGCGCAGCTCGGGTCCAGCCACGGACCCGAGCGCGCACAAGAGCCGCGGCCAGCCGTCCGGCGCAGGGCCCGCCAGCGCGCCAAGCGGCTCCTTCGCATAGCGCAGGAGCCCGCTACGCGCAAGCATGGCCCACCCGCGGGCCGGATCGGCTCCCGCGGTCAGCTTCCACAGCTCGTCGCGCACGCGTTCCATCGCGACGTAGCGCAGCGTCTCCCGCTGGCGGAGGAGCGCCCGCCACGTCGACTTGGCGATGCGTCCGCCCAGCAGCGACGCGAACCGGACGCCCCGCAGCATGCGCAAGGCGTCCTCCCGGAAGCGCATCTCCGGATCGCCGACGCAGCGGATAAGGCGCCGCTCCAGATCAGCGCGGCCGCCGAACGGATCGCGCAGGCCGCCCTCAATATCAAGCGCCATCGCGTTGATCGTGAAGTCGCGGCGCCGAAGATCCTCCTCCAGATCGTCGATGAACTCGACCTCTTCGGGCCGCCGATGGTCCTCGTAGGCCGATTCCTTGCGGAACGTCGTTACCTCATATATATAATGATCCATGACGACCGTAACCGTACCATGCGCGAGCCCCGTGGGCACGACGCGCCGGAACAACGCCGTCACCTGCTCCGGCAGAGCGGAGGTAGCGATATCAATATCGCCAACCGGCCGGCGGAGCAGACTGTCCCGCACGGAGCCTCCGACAATATAGGCTTCATGCCCCGCGTCCAGCAGATGGCGCATCACTTGCTTCGCCTCTACATATAGCAACTCTTCTTCAAGATTGCATTTCATCCATGGCCACCCCCTTTACATACAAGCGCGCGCAATGGCAGCCATTGCGCGCAGGAGATTCCGGCTGTACGTTAACAGACGGGCTTCGGAATGCCGACCTCTTGCCCGAGCACCCGGTAATATATTTGTTCGTATTCCCATGTGATCAGATCATTGCAGAAATCGTGATGAGCCCGATGCAGACACGCCTCGCGCATCATGCGGGCGAGCTGCGGCTGGCTTAGCAGCTGAATGGCGTAATCCGCCATCGCTTCCGTATCCCCGATCGGAGCGAGGAATCCGGTCTCTCCATGCTTCACCAGCTCCGGAATGCCTCCGGCCTCCGAGCCGATCGTCGGCACGCCGCAAGCCATCGCTTCAAGCGCGACTAGGCCGAAGCTCTCTTTCTCCGAAGGAAGCAGCAAGCAATCGGCCATCGAGATGACTTGGGCGATTTCATCCTGCTTACCGAGAAAGTGAACCCGGTCCTCCAGCCCCATCTCCCGGATTTTGCACTGTACCTTCGGCATATCCGGTCCTTCACCGACGAAGACGAGACGGGAAGCAACTTCCTGCTGTACGCGATAAAAAATATCCACCACATCCGCCACCCGCTTGACCGGACGGAAATTCGAAATATGCATCAAAATTTTTTCGAACGGATAGGCGAATTCAGCCCGAAGCTGAGTGACATCCCGCGGATAGTAGATGCGCTTGTCAACGAAATTGTAGGTCAAATCGATCGGGCGGGTAATCTCCAGCAGCTCCCGCGTTTCTTTGATCAAATCATGGGAGACGGCAGTAACCGCATCGCTCTCATTGATAGCGAACCGGATCATGTCCTTGAGTGATTCATCCTGGGCGAGAACCGTAATATCCGTCCCGTGCAGCGTCGTGACGACCTTCAGATCTGGATGGGACATCTGCTTGGCTAAGTAGGCGCACACCGCGTGCGGTACGGCGTAATGAACATGCAGCACATCAAGCTGCTGCATATTGGCTACCTGCGCCATTTTATTCGCCAGCGACAAATCATAGGGCGGATAGCGAAAGACATAATAATCGTTGACATCCACTTCATGATAGTAGATGTTCTTCAAGAACCCGGATCCGAGTCGGAATGGAATATTGTGGGTAATAAAGTGCACTTGATGTCCGCGCTCCGCCAGAAGCTTGCCTAGCTCGGTCGCAACGACGCCGGAGCCCCCGAGAGACGGATAGCAGGTAATTCCGATTTTTAGTCCTTCCTTCAAGCCGATTCCCTCCTATCTGTTCCAAAATGCTTCGTTCAACGGCATCCAGCATGCCCTTGACCTGATAATTATAAAAAGGCGGAAACGGCGTACGGCCCCTTCATGGCAAAGCCTTCGGCCATGGCAAAGCCTCTGGCCTGCCCAAGCAAAGCGTCTCTTGCCTCGACCCGTTCCACATATCCTTGATTCAACGGTGTCAAGACGACATCGTCCGTACCGCTTGGGCGGACGAATTGGGAAGAATAGGCGCACAGCGCCTTACGCTTCTCTTCATAGACATCGGTCACATCGACCAGTATCTGGGCGGGAGCGATATCGTTAATGAAGTAATAAAAAACCTGCTCCACCGTATGGGCGGGCGCATCGGGCATATACCGGCGCAGCTTCGCATTAAAAATCGCTTCCTGCACAATGCGGCTGCATTGAATATGATCGGGGTGGCGATCCTCCCAGTAAGGCATGAACACGATGCGTGGACGATAGCGGCGAATCGCGCCGACGACCGCATCGATATGCTCTCGCCGGAGCTCCAGCCCCCTGTCAGGCAGCTTCAGATTGTCGCGAACCGCCAGCCCAAGAATGGCGCTTGCCTGCTGGGCCTCCCCGCGCCGGCGCTCGACCGTTCCGTTCGAGGACATCTCCGCCTCAGTCAGATCGC
This sequence comes from Paenibacillus thiaminolyticus, assembly GCF_003591545.1. Classification (GTDB taxonomy): domain Bacteria; phylum Bacillota; class Bacilli; order Paenibacillales; family Paenibacillaceae; genus Paenibacillus_B; species Paenibacillus_B thiaminolyticus_A. The sequence goes on along the minus strand of NZ_QYZD01000006.1, from coordinate 78,862 downwards.
AGATGCCGGCACGGAAGCCGAGCTTCGTATGCTTGGCTATCGTGCCCGCCATCCCGATCTCCACATCGTCCGCATGCGCGCCGAAGGCAAGGATATCCAGTTCAATCATTACTCTTCCACTCCCGGCTTGTATTTATGAGCCAATTCCCGCCATGCAAAATCGCCGCGCTGCAGCGCCTTGACCAAAATTTCAGCCGACGCCACATTCGTGGCCACCGGAATGCCCTGCACGTCGCATAGACGAAGCAGCGCGATAATATCCGGCTCATGCGGCTGGGCCATTAACGGATCGCGCAGGAAAATAATGAGATCCATCTCGTTCTCGGCGACCAATGCGCCAATCTGCTGATCGCCGCCGAGCGGCCCCGATTGGAAGCGATGGATATCCAGAGCGGTTCTCTCCATAATCCGAAGCCCCGTCGTGCCAGTAGAATACAACTGGTGGCCATGGAATACACTTTCATACGCCGTCACGAAATTGACCATCTCGTCTTTTTTCCGGTCATGTGCGATAAATGCGATTTTGTACATGCTGTAACCTCCGTTGCGATATCCCCTGTAATATAACGGGCTTAGTCGTCTAGCAGATGTTCAAATCCGTAAACCAGCTCTTGCAGCTCCATCACTTTCTTCACCGCGACGTTGACGCCCGGCATATAGCCGGCCCGATCATAAGAATCATGGCGAATTTTCAAGGTTTGTCCATAACCGCCGAAAATAACCTCCTGCTGCGCAAACACCCCCGGAAGCCGTACGCTATGGATTCGGAATCCATTATAGTACCCTCCACGCGCACCTTCCAGCTTCTCTTCTTCATTCGGATTGCCCTGGCGCTTCTCTTCTCTCGTCTGGGAAATCAGCTCGGCCGTCTTGATTGCCGTCCCCGAAGGCGCGTCCAGCTTCTGCTCACCGTGGTATTCAATAATCTCAACATCCGGCAAATATTTGGCCGCCTGCTGCGCGAAGCGCATCATAAGGATCGCTCCAATCGAGAAATTCGGTGCGATTAATCCGCCGATTCCCTGGTCCTTGCACATGCCGCCCAACCGTTCGATATCTTCCGGAGCGAACCCCGTCGTTCCGATTACCGGGCGAACCCCGTGCTTTATCGCCAGCTCGGTATGCTGGAGCACCGCTTGCGGTGTCGTGAAATCAACCATGACATCCGGCGCATTTACTTGCAGTACCTTCTCGAGATCGGACTCAACGATCACGCCGCAGGCCGGCAATCCGACCAGCGAACCGGCGTCGACAGTTCCTGCCGAACGATCGACAGCGGCAACGAGGCGAAGCGCTTCATCTCCCAGCACCATTTTTACGACTTCACGGCCCATGCGGCCTCCTGCTCCGACAACGGCTACATTGATTTGTTCCATCCTCGCCCATTCCTTTCCTTAACGTGCCCGCTAACCGTTCGGATGTTCCTCAATCCGCGTCCAGCGATCAGCGTCTCTCGTGGTGAATTTGTGCATGACATCGTCATGCGCCTTCGTCAAATCAATGCCAAGGGAATTGGCAAAGCATAATAAAATGAACAGGATATCTCCCAGCTCCAATTCAATGGAATTGTCCGCCTCCGAAGCCTTTTTCGGCTTCTCGCCATACGAATGATTCACTTCCCTGGCCAATTCGCCTACCTCTTCCGACAAGCGCGCCAGCAAGGCGAGCGGGCTGAAATATCCTTCCTTGAATTGTGATATGTAACGGTCCACTTCGCGCTGCATTTCTGCTAACGGCTTCTCGCGCAGCGTCGACAAGAGCACCTGCAAATCCGAATTTGTCGCCATGCCATCCCCTTCTTCAGCTGTTTCATTCTGCTACTATGTTAACGTATACCCGGCTGGAAAACAAATGCTTTTTATATGTAACTTATTTCGATATACTAAGAATGCGCCGCTCAGGCGCGATAGTTATCTTCATTGAAAAAGGAGCCTTGCCACACGTGAATTCCACCTGGCTGCAGCGCATATGGCAGACCTACCTGCCGATAACGATCGGAACGGCCGTGTACGCGTTCGGTCTGATTTACTTCATTATTCCCAACCAGCTGATGGAAGGCGGCGTCACCGGAATTACGGTGCTGCTGAACTATGCCGCAGGCATTCACCCGTCCCTTTCCACACTTGTGCTGAACATCCCGCTTTTTGCGATTGGATGGAGAGCGTTGGGAACCCGGCAATTAATATACAGCATCTATGGCGTTCTGTCCCTCACTCTGTTTTTGTGGCTGTTCGAACGAGCGGTGGCCAATCAATGGATAGTCCCGTTCCAGACGGAGCATGATTTCATCCTTGCTCCCCTGTATGCTGGCGTGACCTTGGGAGCCGGCCTTGGCATCGTGTTCCGCTTCGGAGGCACCACCGGAGGCGTAGACATTCTGGCGCGGATCGCGAACCGAAGATTCGGCATCAGCATGGGGCAATTCATTTTGCTGCTCGATATCTTCATCATCGGCTCCGCCTTGTTCTACATCCCGAAGGAAAAAATACTGTATACTCTCGTAAGCGTTTTTATCGCTTCCCGAATTATCGATTTTATTCAGGAAGGGGCATATGCGGCCAAAGCCTTCACCGTCATCACCGAACATGCCGAAGCGATCTCGCAGTCGATAACGAACGAGATGGAGCGGGGCGTGACGCTCATTCCCGTCATCGGAGCCTATTCCCGTGAACAAAAGCAGATCGTGTACTGCGTCGTCAGCCGCACCGAAATGCGCCGCTTCCAAGTGCTCGTCAAGCAAATCGACCCGCGCGCCTTCATCGTCGTCAGCGATGTCCACGACGTGCTTGGAGAGGGCTTCCGCGAAGCATAGCAGCCCTGCAGTATGCCGGGGATGAAGATTTCCGCACCGACACAGCTTCGTACACTAAAAAAAAATGCCGGAAGCACAAGCTTCCGGTTTTTCGGCTGCTCCCCATCTTTTCCCTTCCTCGGTTTCACTTCATTTAGCCCCTTCCTTAACACCCTCCCTTTAACTCCGAGTAATTATTAAAGAATGCGACCAAAATTTTCTCGTCATAGAAGATATAAACCGGATGGAGTCTCCTCTCGCACTGCAGAAGCATCATATTACCTCCGCTGCGTTTACGTTTGTCGAAGGCGATCACATCATGTATAACCAGGGCTTCGGTTATGCCGCTCTCGAAAAGAAGGTTCCTGTGTCTCCGGATAAAACGATGTTTCGCGTAGCTTCTATTAGTAACTGTTTGCCGGAACGGCCGTCATGCAGTTAGTAGTACAAGGCAAGCTGGATTTACATACAGATATTAACGAGTACTTATCAGAATTTAAAGTCCCGGCTACATTCGGACAACCGATAACGCTTCATCATCTGCTCACGCATACAGGCGGCTTCGACGAGGATTATAACGGCTTTTCGGTTCGGGACTATAGGGATTTCGAGGGACTTGAGTTGTACTTAAAAGAGCACGTTGACGGAGGACGCAATAGAACAGTTAGCCTTGGAATATGTATATAAAAACGGTTCCTACAAACCGGTGACCTTATACGAAAATAATGTAGTACCTGCAGTCAGCGTCATTGCGACGCCAGAAGACATGGGGGGGTCATCATCGCCCATAATAAAGAAGTCAGATGACACCGGAGTTGCACGTCGAAGCCATCGCCAATTTTTATCGGATCGCATTTATTTAAAAACGACCAAGATCAATACATTACATTTTCTGAGAATGACTCCGGTAAAGTAAATCGAATTTTATACCACGGGGGTCCATTTGAACGAATCCCATGGTATCATGTTTCGCTCACAAATGCTGGAGCCCTTTTGATCGGCCGCATCTATCTTTGCGGTTGCAAGTTTTAGTTATCTCTTTATCATGCATTACTATCGCTTTATCGGCTTTTATTATTGGAGCTGGCTGAGCATTTAGGCCGGGGTTGTGCTATGTCGCCCTAGCTATAGAGGGAATACCCGTTACGATAAGAGTGCTGCCTCGGTAACGAAAAGTGTCCCCTCTGCGATGCGGCATGTGATCCACAGCGAATGGGATTCAAAGCGCATCTGATCCAAGATGCATCTGATCCGGAGCAAGTACATGCAGTCCATGCTCTTTTCACTATTCTCCCGTTGCGTCAGGCAGTCCCTGGCATCAGGCTTCATCAACATTTTTGACCCTCATCAGCTGAAAATCCTCTCCCCCGCCTCTTTTCTTTACTCTCCCGATCGTTCAGGACAAGCGTTTCCTCACGATTTACCGTACGAATTATCGTACGAACACCACCTGCACGATAGAGCTTCTAAACCCCATTATCAAATATCGCTGTTCTAAATGCCCCCTTTCATTTTTCTCGCTGCCATTTTCAAAACACACTTTACAAGTCTAAATGTTAGGTTTCAGGAAATGAACATAGGCTTCTTTTTTCCTGACGCAATGGGAGATTGAATATAAGAAGGGAAAAATATATAAAGATATAGGGATTTAGAGACAGATATAAAGATAGATATAGAGATTGAGATAGTATCGAGATAGATATTGGGATAGAGGTTGCGATAGAGGTGGAGATAGACGTTGAGATAGATATTGGATAGAGGTTGAGATAGACGTGGAGATGGAGATGAGGATAGAGATGGAGATGAAGAGCGAAATGGTAAAGCATCGTCGGCCGTTACAACGTACAACGTCAGCCCCAAGTCAATGTAAAACGCTGTGTATAATATAACTTTAAAATCCAGCGTTGAATCTTACTTGTTCGGCTCCATTTTTGGAAAAAAAGGGGTTGATATCCGAATCTATGTTCGCTATAATTGTTATAGGAACATTTGTTCGTTTTTTTGGAAAAGTCTTCGTTTGGAGGGAGTGCAGATGGAACCATTGGATCAGATTGCGACATTGGAGGAGTTGTGGAAGATATTCGCTACCGAAGCGGATTGCGCCGCTTATGTGGAGAAAATCAAATGGCCGGAAGGCTATATTTGTCCGCGCTGTGAGCACCGCCAGTCTTATGTCATCAGAACACGCCGCCTTCCTCTGTATGAATGCCGCTCCTGCCGTCATCAGACCTCGCTTATTGCCGGAACGATTATGGAAGGAAGCAGAACCTCTCTCAGGAAATGGCTTGCGGCCATTTGGCTCGTCTCGCTAAGGAAGACAGGAATCAATGCCGTTCAATTGCAAGCTGTACTTCAAGTTACCTATAAGACGTCCTGGCTCATTTTACATAAAATTCGAGGAGCGATTCATTGTCATGATACCCATAATTTTATGAAGGGAGACGTGCGGGGCATTATCGTGTTCTATGGACGCCCATTCAGTTCACCCATCGTGATGCATGACAAGGAGACGGCAATTATCGTTGCGGAAGGTACATCCTTCTCCGCGTGCGGACCGGCAAGACACTACAAGATGAAGCTTATCGGGAGAGAGCATCTATCAGGCAAGCTGCTTCTTCCTTCGGGATGTCAGCACTTCACAGAGCAGCATGTTGAGAAGAACAATGACTATGAGACGGAGATTAACCGCTACATTTTCCGCATTCGCCGGGACAGCCGGCTTTATTTGATGTATCGGCAGGCCCGCCAATGGTTGAATCAGATGTTCCACGGCATCGGCGCCAAGTACCTTCAGCGCTATCTGGATGAATTTATCTTCCGGCTCAATGGGCCAGTAGCTTCCGTCGCATCTCAATTGCTCCAAGTATGTCTTATGCGCTCGCCGGTTAGCGTAACACATACAGGACAAACGTTTCCTCGAGCTCGAGCAGCGTCTTGCGCGGCGTAGATGGCGTAGACGGTGTGCCTTTGTACTTTGAGCTACTGAATAGCGTCTTGTTCAGGATAAGGCGGTGAATATTTTGCTTTGCAGAGCAGCATCGTGCACAGCGCATGATGGTGTTTATTTCGATTTTCTGAATAATGTCTTTCAACTGCGTGAGACAGTGTTTGTTACGTTTTTTTGAATCTCGTCTCCCACCAGAATATAACGGTGTTTGCTTCGCTTTTCTGAGCGGCATCTTGCAACAGACTTAGACAGTTTTTGTTTCGCTATTCTGGACGTCGTCTTTCACTGCGTAGGTGAGTGCTCCTGTCGTTTTTCTGAAAACGCCTCTTCCATTAGCGTGAGACGTTGTTTGTTCTCGTATGTCCTGGGCAACGTAAAAGTTGTATTTTGGGTGTTTGTGTTCGTCTTGCCAGCTCCAATGAGTCTGAGGGGCATACTTTCTTCCTGCTTATCTTCAGCGCTTCCGCCTTATTGTGTTAGGTTCCTACACCGGACGTGGGTGGAAGGGGCTACATGGATGGAAAGCGACAAAAGCTACTTTCAACGGGGAGGAAAACTGGGAGTGCATAATGAAGCGATGGAATGGATTCTTGTTGATCGTCCTGAGCCAAGGGGAGAATATGCATAAGGACGCAAAGACATTTGCCTCCCTTCCATTTGAAATTCTCCCCTTCCGTCTCGCACAGCCATTTTCCAACCACCAGCACCCCCGGAACATGAACCGAGCAATAACGAGATGTTTGTTTATCCACTCAGTCGCTTGCCAGCTCGTATTCAAGCTGCTTGACTTACAAGCGCTTGTGGTATGCATTACTTGCGGAAGCGGCCAGGGCGAATCGAGTCATGCTCGTAGCGGTATTTCTGCAATGCGACATAGAATAAGACGGAGCAGATAATAAATGTAAATAATAATGTCCATTGCAGTGGCAGTGTCCCTCTATCTTCATGCCCGAATGTCGGCGCGTCCTTGGTCTTGCCGAACAATTGGCGAAGCCATTCATCCCCGTGCCGGTTCAGCGCCTGATTGACTTCAGCGAGGGGCGTCTGCTTGGCTACGGCCCGTTGGACAAGCCGCACGAGGGAGTCGATGACCTCCATCGTCTCCGGACTGCGTTGAATGGTCGCTGCCGGTCGGATGCGGTCCACATGCAGCAGCCACTGTTTTGCGCTGGACAACCACTCTTTGTCTTGCTTTACCTGCTTCATTCGGTTCATTTCATCACGCAGCATCTGTTCGTATTGAAGCCACATCGCTTGTTTTTTATGGATTAACGCATCTGATGCCAGCCGCAAGCGAGCCGCCACATGCATCAGACGCTCCTCATTCAATTCTATCGCGGGCAGCGCGCGCTTCACTTGAACGATCGCGTCACTTAACGCCCGAACCCCTTCGACACCCGTCGCGCCATAAAATGAAGTGTCGGTCATCGATTCTCCCATCTTTTGCACAAGCTGCCGCGCCTGATCAAGCTCTTGCTTCTTCACGGCCTGATATATTTCCTCCGCTTGCTGGTCCAGCTTCAGCCATCGATCCTCTGGCTTGCCGGCCATGCTGTTCGGCTCTGTTGCAGCACCGGCAGGCGCCAGGCCGAGTGTACACATGCCGATGATTCCGATTACGATAACAAGCCAACGTGAACGCCTAATAAGCATGTACATCCCTCCCCCATCATCGTATGGGGAGATGTCCAAATTTATGCCTCCGCTAACCGTTCCCTCTTGCCTGCTTCATCGCTGCCCAGCTTACTACCACGCTGACGCCCGTCAAGGCGAACGTGAACACGCATACCTCCAACAAATAAGGATGCAGGGTCCGAGGCAGCCAAGGAAATACTCCGGCACTGTAGTCGACGGTATCATTCAGCCATGTCCAACAGGCCGCTATCGTTAAGCTGGCACTTCCAAATCGGAATAACCGCACATACAGCAGCGCTTCTACCGCCATCGCCAGATGGGAACTGATCAACATCCAATCCTGCCACACCATCGGCGCTCCTAGGGCAGCACCGGCAAAGATCATAGCGCAGGCCCATACCCCGTACTTGATGGAGGTAACTACCGCAAGCGCCTCAATGATCTTGACTATGACGCTCCCCCATACCGAACGGGGCTGCGGACGTATTAAGAGGAAGAGAATGCTGATTGTAAAAAACAAACTTGCGGTCGGACTATCCGGGACAAAGGGAATTTGCCATAGCGGATGATTGTTCCACGTATAGATCAATTGATCCTTATACCAATAATAGCCGTACACCGTACCAACAAGATTGCACCAAAATAATGTCCACAGCACCCAACGCCGGCTTAAAAAAGACCTGCTGAACAAAGAGGTCAGCTTCATATGTACTCTACCTTCTTCCGCTCCGATCCGCCAATTCGTGCATGAGTTCGCTTAGAACAAGCACGGATCGAATGAACTAATATTCATCTACAGAACGAGCCTGACCGTAACAACGGTCAGGCTCGAGTCTCTACTTATTTTACTTCTCTGCTTTCTGTTTCGCAAGCCATTCTGCGATATGATTCAATTCCTCTTCACTTGCCGCATCCTTCATTGGCGGCATGTTGCCCTTACCATTATGGAGGATGTCGAGGATATCATCTTTGGTTAATGTATCGCCGATGCCGCGGAGCGGAGGACCCGATTGACCTTTCAGGTCAGTGGCGTGACAGCTCAAGCATCCTGCTTTTTTCATATAATCCATTGCCGGATCATCCTTGTCAACCAGCGCGATCTCTTTGTTCGGCTTCGGCTGCCCTGTAGGCTGGCCAGCCATCGCAGCTTCGCGGGCCTTCTCCAGCCGGACCTCATGCTCTGGCCTAATGTTCAGCTCTGCCAGCTCGGCTTCATACCCCAGCCAAGCGACACGCGTCAAATAGAAGCAAGCAATCAAGCTGACAATCATGAGCGAGGAAGCTATCGGGCGCTTGTAGAAGCGGCGTTCCTTCCCTTTATCCAGGAATGGAGCCAACATCAATCCGCCGAACATGATACCCGGTATGAGCACCGTACCGATTACGACATAGCTTCCAGACGCATATGGGTATTTCAAGAACTGATACAAGAACAAAAAGTACCAGTCAGGAATTGGAACGAACCCCGTATTGTTCGGGTCAGCCGGATAACCTAGCGGAGCAGGCTCCGCAATGGTCAGCACGAAGATTCCCACCAACGCAACAACGCCAACCATCCATTCCTTCAATAAGAAGTTCGGAATAAAGGCTTCGGACTTCCCTGGATACTCGGTATAATCCGGCGGGATCGTGTTGTGGTTTTTCTTCTTAATCCGCGAATCACCGACATATACGATTTTCTCATTATTCGACGACTTATCGTGTGCCAATTGGTCTCTCCTCCTCTCTTATAGCGGTCCTGAAATACCTTGACGGCGAATCATCAAGAAGTGAGCGCCTATCAAGGCTAGTAGAGCCGCCGGCAAGAAGAAGACGTGAATTGCGAAGAACCGTGTAAGCGTCTGCGCTCCGACGATCGTACCGCCCTGCAGCAATTCCTTGACGTACGGTCCGATATATGGAACGGTATCGGCGATCTCCATACCGACCTTGGTCGCGAAGTACGCCTTGTTATCCCATGGGAGCAGGTATCCCGTGAACCCGAGACCGATCATAATCAAGAGAATCAGTACGCCCACGACCCAGTTCATTTCGCGCGGCGATTTGTAAGAGCCGGTGAAGAACACCCGCAACGTATGTAAGAGCATCATTACGATGACGAGACTCGCGCCCCAATGGTGCATCCCGCGAACAATTTGGCCGAAGGCCACTTTGGTCTGCAAATACTCAACACTGTAGTAAGCGTTGACAATGTCGGGGACGTAATACATCGTCAAGAACATACCGGACAAAATCTGAATCACGGTGATAAAGAACGTCAACCCACCGAAGCAGTACACGAACGCGGAAAAATGGTGCGCCGGATTCACGTGTTCCGGCACTTCGTGATCCGCCAAGTCGCGCCATATCGGCGTGATATCCAGACGTTCGTCAATCCAGTTGTAAACCCCTTTAAACATCTGACCTACGCCTCCTTGTTACTGCACGTGTTGGTTCGGAATCTTGTCACCAAGATATACAAAACCGTTTTCAATTTTCACTTTGTACTCGTCCAGCGGTGCGCGTGCTACAGCCAGCTGCTTGCCTTCCTTCGTGTAATGCGCGCCATGGCACATGCAGAAATACTGATCTTTGTACTTCGGGTTGGAATTCCAGTTAACCGTGCATCCCAAGTGCTTGCAGACCGGTGATAACGCGAAAATATCTCCGTTCTCGTCTTTGCTGATCCAAGCAACCAATTGAGGCTTGCTCTCATACCAGCCGTCGATTTGCGTTACATCGAATGTAAATTCCTGAGGTTCATTGGTAATCTTGCTAACTTCCGCAACTTTTATGTAGTTCCCCTCTGTCTTTTTCTGCAGAAGCGGATCCACGGCGAACCGTACCATGGGAATAGCTGGACCGACGAACATGAAAGCGCTCGCTCCACCCAATGTGTAAGAAAGAAATTGTCTACGAGACATTTCTTTGCGAGGTTGGTGAGGTTTCTGCTCGTTATTTTGCGGTTTGCCCATTACTGTCTTACCCCCTTTACACAACCGTTCTCGCAGCTTGCAATGATTAGAATCACAATCTAACTAGGACATCATTATAATATCCCAGTGCCATGAAAGCGTCAAGAATTTACCAGCTGAAATGCAAATGGGAACACGATTTACGACAGAAAATGTTGAGATTTTGTCACAATTACCCTTCAAACTGTGATGCGTACCACATTTTTTGAATTTTGTCCTTCATCAATTCCTTGACAGTGTTCGCATCTTCCGTTCCAAGCTCTGCCGGAGAAAAGACAGCATCTGCCTGTGGCACCTCCCCCTGCCGAAGCCAGACGGCTTGCGAGACAATGACAATATAGGCAAACCCTTGCTCCTTGAGCCGTCCGCACACCTTGTCCAACAACTCGATATCCGCCGGCTCCGGCTCGCTCCCTCCCGTGAAGTGGTAAGCCGGGTAAGTAACAGTCCGCCCGTGGAACGGAATCTCTACCCCGTCCAGCCAGTCCCGCAGCTGTTCGAGCCGCTCCACCGCTTCGACCGGCGATTCCAGCCCTGACAGTCCGGTCACAGGCAGGATGCAAGTGTCCAGATAAGGTCCCCATTCTTTCCATTGTTCTGCAGTCAACTCGCTGAATTTCATGCTGCTCCCCCTTTTTTCCAGTTACTCCTCCCCATATTATAACCCGTGGTACAAAAAAATGAAGAATCGCTCAGCGCGCTTCTTCATTAGGGGTTACTGTAACGTCTTCAGTTCTTCCGTTAAGGATCGGAATGTGGTCTCATCCCCTGCTGCCAATGCCTTGTCAATTTCTTCATAAATTCGTTCCGTTCGATATTTCCGTATCGCGTCGTCCCAGATCATTTCCGCAGTCAAACTTAACATCGTTTCATACGTCACTTTCATTTTATCCATAGGATGCACCTCCAACCTAACGATTAAGAGATCCTATATTCCTTTCCTTTCACCACATAGCTATCCGTTGTTCTCTTCATGCGCTGCAAATCTTCGTCTGTCAACTCCCGTATGACTCTTGCGGGTGAACCGAGAGAAAGAGTATAGGCCGGTAATTTGTTATTTTCAGTGACGACGGAACCAGCTCCTACTAAAGCATATTCACCAATTTCCGCTCCGTTCAGTACAATGGCCCCCATGCCAATCAATGTACCTGTGCCTATCCGGCAGCCATGGACGATCGCGCTATGTCCAATCGAGACGCGATCCGCGATGATTAATGGCTGATCCGTGTTGACATGGCCGATAACACCGTCTTGCAGGTTCACTTCCCGGCCGATCTGTATCGGAGCCAGGTCACCGCGCAGCACGGCGTTGAACCATACACTGGACAGGGGACCGACGGTTACGTCACCGATGAGCTTCGCGCCTTCCGCTACATACACGGACGGATCGAGGCTCGGTCGAACTCCTTTGTAAGGGATAATCATATGTTCGCACACCTCCGACACACCTATTCATCATGCCATCCTATGGGATAAAAGGTGGTCTCATCGTATCAATGGGCATGCGGCTTGTCAACGTTTAGCTGAATCCTGTCTTCATGGGCGACATAGACGCCTTGAATGATTTGCTGCCCTTTTTTCGTCATCTGCAGCACCTGGGCTCCACTCGCAGTCTCCCCCAGCCGAAGCAGACCCAGATGAACCATCATCATGATGATGCGCTGCCGAAATACGGATTCGGATGTGTCGAAATAGAACGGCCGTATATAAGGAAGCAGCGTCCGTTCCAGCGATTCCAGCGTCGTCCACCTTGATGTGCACAACTGGATCCAGTGGACGACAGACAACAGATTCGGAATGGCGTTCTTGTACAGCTTCAACCAGAATCGGTAGAGCGAGGCCGTCGGCTCGGTTCCTCTTCTGCTCCGCCTCTCCTCGCCCGGCGGGGAGCAGCGCAGCCGCCCGTCTCCTTCCTCCAGCCAGCCTTGGTAGAAGGCATAGTCATAGATGAAAGATAACCGGTTCGGATAATCATGGAACCGCCTGCCGTAACCGAATCGCCATTCTCCCTTGCCTATCGGTGTCTCCCGAATCGCGAACGTATCGAGAAGCTGCTGCTGAGCCCGCTTATACATCACCCCTTCCGAATTCAAGGGCGGAGATTCCGTCGCGACGAAATCAAGGAGTTGCACGATGTCATCGCCGATTCTCCCATCCTCGTCACGATATGCGTGCGGTTCAGCGGTAACCTGCAATTGGCTGGAGAAGGATTGATACAGCACATCTTTGAAGCGCTGCTTCAGATCGGCCGGAATCTGGAACAAATACTTGGTCTGCGGGTTGCAGCCGTTGAACAGCCAGCCGCTATGCTTGAACTTCGCAATCGTATCCCGCGGTTGAGGCCCTGACGGAGCAGGATCCGACTTGCCCGGCACCACCGTATCGAACTTCGTCTGCTGCACTCGGGCCACCAGTTCCTCCAGACTGAAGGAGGAGCGCTTATCGAACAGGATGGAATTGAGAAAGCGCCGTTCCTCCAGCGTCATCTCATTCACATGGCGTTCGAACACATCCCTGCTGCCAAGTGTCAGCAAAATCGATTGGATCAACTCATGCTTGGAGCGTTCATTGCATACACAGCCGTACCGCTTCGCAATCCGGGCCAGCTGCCCGATATCCGCGTAACTAAGCATATCTGCCAGATTCATGCCGAACCTCCGTTCTCTGTAGCTTCATTCCTTGACCGAGTCCTTGTTACATTAACCATTATTGGAAAAAGTCCGGCATTTATTCAGCAAAAGAAAAATAAACAGGCCCCGGTTCATCGATCGGAACCAAGGCCTGCTTCTATCTCCCGCGGTGGATAGTCACCGCATCAGAGGGTTGGATATGTTTTGTGCAATTATATAGTACAGGATGCCATTCCGCGCCTCGCCGCTCAACAATCGAGTATGACAAGTTGCCGATATGGCCCTGCGACATTTGTCCGAACAAAGCAATGAACAATTGGGCGAGCCAGCTTCCATGCGTCACCGCCAGAAGGTTCCGGCCTTCACTGCGGAGCGCCAGCGACTCCAGCGTCTTCACGGCCCGGTCGCGCAGTTCGTCATCTCGCTCTTGTCCCAGATCTAGCTCGCGCCAGTCAGCGCCCCAGCGCTTCTCCCGCTCCTCCGGCGTCGTTCCTTCCACCTGGCCGTAAGCACGTTCGACCAATCCCGGCTCCGGAGCGAGCAGCGGGATATTCAGCGCGTTCGCCAGGATGGATCCGGTCTCGTCAGCCCGCCGAAGGCCGCTAGAGATGACGGCTTCAAAAGCGATGTCTTCCTTCTTCAGACGCTCGGCCAGCAGCGCCGCTTGCTTCCGGCCTGTATCATTAAGCGGGATGTCCGTTCGTCCTTGAATCTTCCCTTGGGCGTTCCAATCGGTAATCCCGTGTCTAACCAATCCGATATATTGGGCCATTGCTTCTCCTTCTGTACCGTGGAAATGTGTGAACAACCTCAATAAAAATTATCGACGCACCCGCGTCAGCCAATTCAACAGCAACAAGGCAAACGTAACCCCGAACAGGGACAACGCTATCCAATAATGAGGAATGGTAGGCACCACTTGCAAAATGACCGGATCGCTGATGCTGGCTACCGGGACGCCTATCGTCATATTCCCCCAGCCCGATTGATCGCCGCCGGCAACGACCGTCGGAATCACTCCGCTAATATCTTCGATGTTCGATTGCTCTCTGCGGACAAGCAGCAAAATCAGCGCGCACAAAAATATCCCCATACAAAAAGCAACAATCCCTGCAAGCATATTGCGAGATCGCAGGGACCATGTCTGTGAACGTTGATGAACCGGAACGAGCCAGTCTTGTTCTTCGTAAATCATGTTCATAACCCGTGCCGGTGAAAATCCGGAACCGGACGCCTCCCGAATGAGGATGTCCGAATCGTCTTCCATCCATTCCTCGCTTGCAGCCCATACGCTGTATTGCTCAGCGCAAGATTCGCATTCGCTTAAATGCTTCTCAATCGCTAGCCGCTGCGGATCGTCTTCTGGCAATTGGGAATAGACCGGCATCCACTCGAGCGCTTCCGCGCATTTCATCATTAATTCATCCCCTCAACTCCCGGCTCGGTAATGTATGCCTCCAACTGAGACTTCACACTCGCACGAGCGCGGAACAGCAGCGATTTCACGGAGCTTACCGTCTGCCCCAAGGCATGGGCAATCTCTTGGTAATCCAGTTGGTCATACTCGCGCAGGATGAGGGCCGAACGCTGCTTCTCAGGCAGGCGGTTAATGGCTTCACGCACCAAAGACACCTTCTCATTCCGCAGCAATGCATATTCCGGTGCCGCCTCGCGCGGCGCTTCCGGAACGATACTGTAATCATCGTCCAACGATACTTGCACGCTGCGCTGCTTCCGCAGCTCGCTCAGTACCGTATTACGAGCAATCGTATATAGCCAAGTCGAAAAAGAGGCCTCTGCCTCGCGGAACGTATTCAGGCTCCGATATGCCTTGAAGAACGTCTCGGCACATAAATCCTCGGCAAGCAATTCCAACTGGGAGCTCTTTAACATATGAAATATAAATGATAGCAGTTTTCGTTGATAACGATTCATCAATTCCGCGAATAACTCGACGTTGCCGTCTTTAATCTCGCGGATGATCTGGGAATCGGTCATGGACTCAAGTTCCTCCTTGCTTTCCATATCCTTCCCGATGCGCTACCTGTTAAGGTATACTCTCGAAGTATAGAAAAGTTGCGGATCGGAGATCAAATTACGTCGTTCTCTCATTCACCTATAAAGCGTATGTAAGATTATTCTTCAAAATGTTAAACAAATTTCTCACATATAGTCGTATTTTAGCATACAAAAGTCGAATAATGATTAAAAATTTTTAAGGTATTTGATGACCAAGCTTACGATTCCGTAAGATTACATCCTTACCGTATGCTGCTTCATGCCAAAAAGTGCTTTATCTAGTTGGCATTTTCAAGGAAATAGGCTTGTCCTTTGAAGCGCGTAGATCATGCAGCCCTTCCGCTTCATCATTGGGCATCGAAAAACGGACAAAAAAACGGCACCGAAATGGCGCCATGCAATGAGAATTAAGCATTCCGATGTCTCAAGCTTCGATAGGACTTCACCAGCATGATCAGACACGTGCCTATAAGTAATAGGAGCGTGCCCGCCCAGAATGCCACTGTAAGCAACAAAGCCTGAAGAGATCCCATAAAATTTCAGGATGGTCCATGATATTTTTGCCATGGGTTATCCAATATAAGAGCTTTGCGCCTAGAAATCCACCCAAAACGTTCCAAAGCGTAATCGAGAAAATATGAGAAGGATCCAGTGCCTTTTCTCTGCCCGTGTTACCAACAAATGATATGCTGCAATAATGCCGATCGCAATCATCAATCCATATCCATATATAGTTATTGGACCACTATGGAGCAGATCATTCTTCATAGTGATTCCCATTCCTTTCGCTTCGGAACAGTTTGACGCTTTGTTATGTCCTGCTTGGATTTTGTCAAAGTTACACGATACCCGAGATATCTTGAGCCCATGTAACCAATAGACTCGTTCAAGCTGAAATTCCGCTTCGTGAAGACCAGATTAGGGGCAAGCTGGAAGAGGCCATCCGTTATCGCTTAGGGCGGACGCCTCGGCTCTCGTTGACCAACCGGGACATATCGCCGGAAAACATTATCGTTGACAACCAGCTTCTGCGGCTGATCGCTGCGCTGCCGTTGCAGTATGATGATCATGCGTTTGCCGGAAATCTGCTCAATAATTTTAACACCCTATTTCCATCTTACGACCGTTCTCCCCGCTATGCGAAGCATAACTTCGGCAGCTACAGGGCCCAGCTCAACGGATTCGCCGAAGGCTATCTTGCCGGCTATGCGGCAGGAGACGAGAGTATTGAATACTCGCTCAAGGTTGAGGAATTTCTGATGCTGCTTGATTTGGCCTGCCATCATACAGGCCTGCTTAACGAGGAATGGAATGAAGGAATCCAGCTGCGGGTCGGTGACCGCGCAGCTGTGAAGGAGCGGATTCCTGAATATATTCGGCGATTGGAGCAATTTGCATTTGATAGAGGGCCGAACAAATAATTATGGTGGAACGCCCTGATTTGCGGTGTTACGGAAAAATATGTGAAATGAAGTAAATTATTTTATAAAACCTATTGACGGGATGAAAACGGATACATTATAATAAAGGCACAGTATGGTTTCTCTCCACTCCTATCCAATATCTAGCGCTTACTATAGCGCAGGCCGCCCGTAGTGGCGGCTCTTTTTTTATCCGTATACAGTACACGTCATAAAAGTGATTCTTTTTCTCCTTGGCTTTAATCTCAACCGTCCTACTCCACAGTCGTAGGCTGCTCGAATTGCTCCCGGTACTCGTTCGCTTCTTCTTCCCAATAGGCCTGCAGATCCCCTTGGATTTCTCCGGCAAGACCTTCCTCCTGCCAGCCAAGAATTCCAAAACCGCGCAGCGGCACCTCCGCTCTGCTCATGGCTGACATAAATTGTCCGCACTGCCGTCCGAGCTCAACCGCATCCGATCGGGTCGTCTCTTGCAAAGACAACGTCGTCCCGCAATACGATTCCATCGTAAAGGTAAGTTCAGGCTCCACATGATAAGCGAAAAATTCGGGACAGATTCCCGGCATCACCTGATTAGCATGTTGATAATAAAGCCCCCGGGATGCGTACTCCCCCACCATCTCTTGCTCTTTATATACAAAAGGGGCGCCGTAAGCTGCTGGCTTAGGAACGCGGAGGACAAGGGCTTCATGCTCGGCGGTATGCAGCAAATAGGCGGCATGCCACGCTCCCTCCCCGAGATAAGACGACGATAGGCCCGCTCTGCTCAAGCGATTTCCCTAACTCACTTTACCGCCTTACTTCTTCTACATCCATGGTCAATTCCCTGTCTAAGCACCAAGGATTGCCATTGTCATACACCCGCCGTGAAGAACCCTATAGACTGTAAAAGCAAACGGGCTAGTCAAGGATGTTCCTCGACTAGCCCGTTCTACCCTGGTTACGGTTCAAGCTGCTCTGTAGTGCACAATGAGAATATGCCGTTGGGACATTCCCTTACACATAGATTTGGTACCCGCTCCCGGTCAGCAGCTCATTGGCCCGATCCGCATCCTCCTGCTGCCGGAAAGACAGGCGGAGGACGCCGGGCACGTCTTCGCGGCTCTCAATAATTTGCAGATTGCTCAAATTAATATGATGCTTGCCGAGCTCGGTAGCGATTTTCCCGATAATGCCCGGCGTGTCTGGGACATCCATATACAGATCGTGGAGCCCGAGCAGCACGCCTTTGCGCCGCTCCGGCATCCGGCTGCGGAACTCCCCTGCCTTCGCGAATTGGTGCATAATTCCTTCGCCGTCCCGCTGCTGCAATAGATTGATGAATTGCTCCGTGTTCGCTTTCCAGTCCTGAAGCATTTGGAGAAGGGTATCCCGATTATTTAACAAAATATCCCGCCAGATAACCGGATCGCTCGAAGCAATACGCGTAATATCGCGGAATCCGCCAGCAGCCAGCACCTCGTGGAGACTGTTGTCCTCATTGTATTTTTGAACTTGATTGACCAAAGCAACGGCGACAATATGCGGAAGATGGCTGATGGCGCCGACGACTGCATCGTGCTCCTCCGGATTCATGCGGATAATATGGGCCTTCGTGCAGCGAAGCAAGGAGACGAGCCTGCTGTACGCATCCTCATCGACATTCTCATCCGGGGTCAAGACATAATAAGCGTTCTCGAACAGCAGCGTCGAAGCCGCCTCCACGCCGGAGCGCTCCGAGCCGGCCATCGGATGACCGCCGATAAAGTGCACCCCGCTCCACGCCAGCTCGCGGGCGCAGCGGGCAACCGACGCCTTCGTGCTCCCGACATCGGTCATGATGCAGCCTGGCTTCACATCCAACTGATGAAGACTTCTCAGCATCGATTCCAGCATGCCGACCGGGGAGCAGACAAAGATATAATCCGCATCCCGCACGGCATCCTGCAGCGAGGTCGTGGCTTCATCGACGACCCCGCGCTTGACATACTTTTCTGTTGAAGAAGGATTCGGTGAGTATCCGACCACATGAATCCCGGGGTTATTCTTGAAGCACAGGGCGAGCGAACCGCCAATCAGTCCTACGCCCAGAATCGCGATTCTCGTGCTCATTTGCCCACCTTGAATTCGGCCAACGCCGCTTCCAACGCTTCGATCATCGCTTCATTCTGTTCGCGGGAGCCAATCGTGATGCGGATATGTGTCGGATACTTTTTATGGCCTGCCCGCGTAATAATTCCTTTGCGCATTAGCGCCTCGAACACCTGCTGCGCCGGATGACCCACGTCCACCATAATGAAGTTGCCATGGGCCGGGAAGCTGGACAATTGCAGTCTTGCGAATTGTTCCTGCACATAGCGGATCCCTTCCGCGTTCAGACGGCGGCACTCCTCGATGAATGCCTGATCCTGAACGGCAGCCAGGGCGGCCGCTTGGGCGAAGCGCGACGTATTGAACGGTTCGCGCACCTGATTGATCAGGCGGATGACATCCGGATGCCCGATGCCATATCCAATCCGGAGCGAGGCCAATCCATAGATCTTGGAGAAGGTCCGCAGCGTAATCAAGTTTTTGTATTGAGGCAAATATTCAAGACCGTCAGGGAATGACTCGTCTGTCACATACTCGCAGTAGGCTTCGTCCAGCACGACGAGCATGCGCTCCGGAACGCGCTCCATGAACCGCTCCAAATCGGCGCGGCCGATAATCGTCCCCGTCGGATTGTTCGGATTGCAGATCCAGATCAGCTTCGTCCGTTCCGTGACGGCGGCGAGCATCGCGTCCAGATCATGCGCCCCTTCCTTCAACGGAACCTCGACCGTGACTGCGCCTTCGATATCCCCATTATGCTTATATTGCGGGAAGGTCTGGTCGGCGGTAATCTGCTCGTCGCCTGCCACCAAGAACGCCCGGCACAGCATCAGAATCACTTCATCCGAGCCCGCGCCGAACACGATTTGATCCGTGTTGACATTGAACTTCTCGGCTATCGCTGCAGTCAGCGCCACGGCAGCCCCGTCCGGATAGATGCTGGCATTTTCAATTTCCTGCCTCATCGCTTCCTTGGCCTGAGGGGAGCATCCGAACGGATTCTCGTTGGACGCCAGCTTAATGATGCGGTCCAAGCCCAGTTCCCGCTTCACCTCATCGACCGATTTCCCCGGCTGATAGACAGGGAGATGTACAATACTGCTCTTCGGTTGCATCCGGTTACCACCTTTCTTACATGGGAAGTCGCTGCAAAGCGTTAATTTCTTAATTGTCGCACAAAATCGCAAATTTGCAAGATCCCATCTTCAAAAGTGCCCTCATCGGACAACAATGGTTGAGCTTCTTCTATTTTCCGCACGATGGCGCTGCCGACAATAACGCCGTCGCAGTACGCTGAAAATTGCTTCACGTGAGCGGGCGTCGAGATGCCAAACCCGACGCAGACAGGAAGCTCGGTCGTTGCCTTTACTTGCCGGATGAACCGCTCGACCTCGTCATCGAAGCTGTCTCTGATCCCGGTCACGCCTAGCGAGGATACGCAGTAGATGAAGCCGCGGCCTTGTGCCGTGATGCGGCTGATCCGCTCTTCCGAGGTTGGCGCGACGAGCGGAACGAGGTGAATGCCGCTAGCATCCGCCGCTTCCCGCACTGGCCCGCTCTCTTCGTACGGCAGGTCGGGGATGATCGCCCCGCTGAAGCCGGCATCCGCCGCTGTCCGGAAAAAGCGTTCGATTCCGTACTGCATGACCGGATTGTAATACGTGAACAGGACGTAAGGAATGCGGGCTCCTTGCTCCCGCGCCTGTCTCGCTACCCGGAAGCTGTCCTCCAGCGTCACGCCGCCGCGAAGCGCCCGCTCCGCTGCCCGTTGAATGACCGGCCCGTCCGCCAGCGGGTCGGAATACGGCACGCCCAGCTCAATGACGTCCGCGCCCGCTTCCTCCAAGCGGAGCAGCAGCTTCAAAGTCGTTCCGCAATCCGGATCGCCCAGTGTAATAAACGGCATCAACGCCGCCTTCCCTTCCGCACGGTAGCGCGCGAACATATCATCCAGCCGGTTCGTTGCCTGTGCAGCCATGTCGCTCATTCTACCTCTCCCCCCAGCGTCTCCATAATCTGATTGACGTCCTTGTCACCGCGTCCGGACAGACAGATGACCAATATCGAATCCGGGGACATCGACGGCGCTTCCTTGATCGCCTGCGCCACGGCATGAGCCGATTCCAGCGCCGGAATAATTCCTTCGGTCCGGCTCAGCAATTGAAGCGCGTCCAGCGCCTCTTCATCCGTGATCGGCACGTACTTCGCCCGCTTGCTGTCCTTCAGGTAGGCATGCTCCGGGCCGACGCCCGGGTAGTCCAATCCGGCCGATATCGAGTGTGCTGGCTGCACCTGTCCGAATTGATCCTGCAGCACGTAGCTGAGCGAGCCCTGGAACACCCCGCGGGATCCCTTCGTCATCGTGGCGGCGTGGAACGGGGTGTCGATCCCTTTGCCGGCAGCTTCGACGCCAAGCAGCTCCACTGACTCATCCTGAAGGAACGGGTAGAACATGCCCATCGAATTACTGCCCCCGCCGACGGCGGCGATGACGAGATCGGGCAGCCGCCCTTCCTTCTCCAACATCTGCTTGCGGGTCTCGTCCCCGATAATGCGCTGGAAGTCACGCACCATCATCGGATAAGGATGCGGACCGGTCACCGATCCGAGAATATAGAAGGTATCATCGACATGGCTGACCCAGTAGCGCAGCGTCTCATTACAGGCATCCTTCAGCGTGCGGGTTCCCGACAGGACGGGAACGACCTCCGCCCCAAGCAGCTGCATGCGGAATACGTTCAGCCGCTGACGCTTCATATCCTCTTCCCCCATGAATACCTTGCATTCCATGCCGAGCAGAGCCGCTACGGTCGCAGTCGCCACGCCATGCTGCCCCGCTCCCGTCTCGGCGATGACCTTCTTTTTGCCCATCCGCTTGGCCAAGAGCGCCTGGCCGATCGTGTTGTTGATTTTATGCGCGCCCGTATGATTGAGGTCTTCCCGTTTCAAATAAATTTTGGCCCCGCCCAGCGTCTCGCTCAACCGCTCCGCATAATAAAGCGAGGTCGGTCTTCCGGAATACTCCCGCAGAAGCTTGATGAGTTCTGCCTGGAATTCCGGCTCTTTCGTATAGTTATGATAAGCTTCATCCAGCTCGAGAAGCGCGTTCATCAACGTCTCCGGCACGTATCTGCCGCCGAAGTCGCCGAAGCGGCCGTGAGCGTCAGGCAACGCCGCCGCCGTTCCCTTCGTCTGTGTCTGTTCCATGTGCTCTCACCCTTTCGATAAATGCGGTTACTTTACGAATATCTTTGACCCCGTCAGTCTCTACCCCGCTCGATACATCTACGCCATCGATGCGGCTGCTGGCAAGCAGCCTCCCCACATTGTCCGGGTTCAAGCCCCCCGCTACATACAGGGGAAGGCCGAATTCTTCGGCAAGCGAACGATAGTCCGGAATCACGGTCCAATCGAATGTGCGCCCGGATCCGCCTCCCTGCGACGCATCATGCGTATCCAGCAGGACAGCGTCAATGGAGTGCTGCATACGGCGCAGCATCGCTTGCGCCGCAATTGTCCGGTCCCCATCCGCTTCCGCGCCGGCAATCGGCACCGTCAGCCATACCTGTACCTCATGACGGCTCTTCAACCAAGCGGGAAGGTCCGGATCGTGATCGGCGATCAGTTGTACGGCGTCGAGGTTCGCTTCCGCCAGCACCGCGTCCACATCCTCCCGCCGCGGACGGGCGAACACCCCGACCGTGAGCGGAAGCTTCTCGAGCTCTTCCTTCAGGCGGGCCAACCAGCCGCGCACATCGGCAGGCGATACTTGCCTCCGGCTTGGCGCGAACACGAAGCCGATGCAGTCCGGTCCGGCCTCTACGATGTCCCGTGCCATCTCCAGCCCGGTCACCCCGCATATTTTCACGCTCGGCAGCCTTCCGTGGCCGCCGCCGCTCCGCTTCTTCCCTGCTGCCTCCGTCACTTCCGGCATAACAACACGCGCTCCTTCCGTCATACCCGCAACCCCCGTCATACCGCGATCCGCGGCAGACCGCTCATCAATTGCTCTACGGCCACTTCCACGTTCGGCTGCCGCATCAGATGCTCGCCGACGAGCGCGGCGTCGATTCCCATGTCCGCCAGACGGTTCATATGCTCGGGCTTATGGATTCCGCTCTCGCTGACCAGCGTCCGATCGGCCGGTATGAGCGCGCGCAGCCGTTCCGTCTGCTCCAGATCCGTTACAAATGTATGCAAATTCCGATTGTTAATCCCGATGAGCGGCGCATTATCGAGCGCCAGCACCCGCTCCAGCTCCTGCTCATCATGAACCTCGATCAGCGTCTCCATGCCCAGCTCGAGCGCGCAGCGGTTCAGCCGCGCCAGCTCGCTGTCGTTCAAGATCGCCGCGATGAGA
The DNA here is from genome assembly GCF_003591545.1 of Paenibacillus thiaminolyticus. Taxonomy (GTDB): domain Bacteria; phylum Bacillota; class Bacilli; order Paenibacillales; family Paenibacillaceae; genus Paenibacillus_B; species Paenibacillus_B thiaminolyticus_A. The sequence continues at coordinate 56,035 of NZ_QYZD01000006.1, read as the reverse complement.
AGTACGGCATCGGCGCCGATGACGCGGGCTTCCAGCATCTGCAGCTCATCGATGATGAATTCCTTCCGCAGCACCGGCAGCCCCGTCCGGCCGCGCACCTCGCGCAAAATATCGTTGCCGCCTTGAAAATAATCGCGATCCGTCAGCACCGACAACGCATCGGCTCCGGCGGCTTCATAACCGCGGGCGATGGCCGCCGGATCGAAATCTTGGCGAATCAGCCCTTTGGAAGGCGATGCCTTCTTCACTTCCGCAATCAAGCCGACGGAGCGCCGTTTCCCGGCCGTCAGCGCGTATATGAGCGAGCGGCACGGCGGCAGCTGCGCGATGGCCCGCTCCGCCTCCCGGCGGTTCAGCTCCGCTGCCAGTTCAGCTACCTCCCGGCGCTTCGTCTCCACAATTCGATCAAGAAACATGACTCCATCCCCCTGTCGCTTCTCTCCATTGCTCCAGCTTGCGGAGCGACTGTCCGCTGTCAATCGCATCGGCCGCGATGCGGACGCCTGCGGCGATGCTATCCGCCTGCCCGGCGACGTAGATGCAGGCGCCGGCATTCGCAAGCACAATGTCGCGATGCGGTCCCTGCTCCCCGTGCAGAATGCGGCGGATAATGCCCGCGTTCGCCGCGGCATCGCCGCCCAGCACGCTGGACAGCGGCTGCGTCTGCAGCCCGAGCTGCTCCGGTGTAATGTCGTACGTTCTCAGCTCGCCATCCTTCAGCTCGCTAACCCGGGTTGGAGCGGACAGGCTGATCTCGTCGAGGCCGTCTTCGCTCGCGACGACGAGGGCTCGCTTCAGGCCCAACTCGCGGAGCACCGCCGCGATCGTCTCGGTGCGTCTGCGGTCATAGATGCCCAGCACCTGGCGATCCGCTCCCGCCGGATTGGTAAGCGGGCCGAGCATATTGAACACCGTGCGCACGCCCAGTTCCCGGCGCGGGGCGGCGGCATGCTTCATCGCGGGGTGGAACACCTGCGCGAACATGAAGCAGATGCCAACGCGGTCAAGGCATTCCGCAGCCTCGTCGCTCGTCAGATGGATATTGATGCCGAGCGCCTCTAGCACATCGGCGCTGCCCGAGCGGCTGGAGGCGGAGCGGTTGCCGTGCTTCGCGACCCGCACGGAAGCGGAAGCCGCGATAATCGCCGATACCGTAGAAATGTTCAGCTTGTGGATGCCGGAGCCGCCGGTCCCGCATGTATCAAGCAGCCGATCCTGCGCGGTGATGACGTGGCGGGCATGGCTGCGCATCGCCTCGGCGAACCCGACAATCTCGTCCACCGTCTCGCCCTTCAGGCGCAAGCAGGCCAGCAAAGCGCCAATCTGGGCGGCGGAAGCATGGCCGTCCATCACGTCGGACATAACCTCCCGCGCTTCTTCGCGGCTCAGATGGCCGCCAGCCAGCACATGGGCCAGCGCTTGCTTCGTCAAGACGCTGTCTGGAAGCGTGTGAGTACTCATTGCGATACGCTCCTTTCTGCCATAAGCTTTTTCCCCGGTTGAACGGCCGTGTAATAGTCCCAATTGACCGGGAGCGCGGCCCGCTCCGCAGCCTGGACGGATGGACGGCCGTCCTTCGGCGCTTCGACGGATGCAGCAGCGGATTCCCTGCATTCGAACATCTCCTCCGCCGTCTGAATGGCAAGCAGCAGCGCCTTCGCCTTATTGAGCGTCTCCTCGTATTCCTTCTCGGGAGCCGAATCCCATACAATGCCGGCGCCGGCCTGAACATAGGCGGTTCCCCCCTTGAAAATAATCGTCCGAATCGTAATGCAGGTGTCCATGTTGCCGTTGAAGCCCAAGTAACCGATAGCGCCGGCGTACGCCCCGCGCGCTTCCTGCTCCAGCTCCGCGATAATCTCCATCGCGCGCAGCTTCGGCGCGCCGGAGACCGTGCCGGCCGGCAGACAGGACAGGAAGGCGTCGAAGAAATCTTTGTCCCGGCGCAGCGTGCCGGATACGTTCGATACAATGTGCATCACATGCGAGTAGCGCTCAATGCCCATATACGTATCGCAGTGAACGGTGCCGAATTCGCATACCCGGCCGAGATCGTTGCGCCCCAGGTCGACCAGCATCACATGCTCGGCCCGCTCCTTCTCATCCTTCAGCAGTTCTTCCTCCAGCGCCAGATCCTCTTCTTCCGTCCGGCCGCGCGGCCGGGTACCGGCGATTGGCCGCGTCTCCACTCGCTCGCCGTTGACCCGGACGAGCGCCTCGGGCGAAGTGCCGACGAGTGTTTCATCGTCCATTTTCAGAATGTACATGTACGGGGAAGGATTCGTCATCCGCAGCACCCGGTACACATCTAGCGGATCAACCGTCGTCTGCCGCTCGAACCGCTGCGAGAGGACGACTTGAAAGATGTCGCCGCCGCGAATGTACTCCTTCGCCCGCTCCACCTTATCCATAAAAGACGCCCGCGTCTCATTCGAACGGTACGGCTTCAGCTCGGAGGCCGCTCCTCCCGGGAGGAAGCGGCCGCGCTGCAGTTCGGTGGCCGGAGCAGCCAGCAGCTTCTCCTGCAGCCGTCTCAGCCTCTCCTTCGCCTGCACGTACAGCGTCCGGATATGTTCTGCTGTATCGTCCCGCTCCAGATGCAGATTGACGATGAATTGCATCTGCTGCTTGACGTGATCGAATACGATCAGCTGATCGCAGAACATGAATCGAATATCATTCATCATCAGGTCGTCCCGCCGATGGCGCGGAAGCCGCTCATACTGCTGCACCAGATCATAGCCGAAAAAGCCGATCGCCCCGCCTGTCAGCGGCGGCATGCCCGCCAACGTCGGGCTTTCATACTTGCGGAGCAGCTTCTTCACAGCGGCGAGCGGGCGCTCGTGAATCTCGGCGACCGCCTCCCGTTCGGTAATGCGCAGCGTGCCGTTCTTGCCCTGAAGGATCAGAAAGGGATCGGTGCCGATAAAGGAGTAGCGCGCCCATTGGACTCCGCCCTCCACGCTTTCCAGCAGAAAAGCATAAGGCTCCTGCTTCAACCTTTGGAACAAACGAATCGGGGTCTCTGTATCGGCCGTGATGGTCTCGGAGACCGGTACAACAGGATAAGTGCGGGATAATCGCAATACTTCATCCACATGAGGATGCATGACATCCACTCCTTTCGAGTTCGGGTGAGTCGGATGGAAGCAAGAAACAAAAAAACCTCTACCGTAAGGTAGAGGTCCGTTGATTCAATCATGACATTGTGGATGAGCAAGCTCAAGGTATATCAAAGGACGGATCGCTAAATAAAGGTCAGACTCACCCAATCCTCCACGATTGTTACTCAAAAAGGAAGGGAGGTTCCTACACCTATAGCGATGGCATCCGCTTATGACGTATCCATGCTCTCAGCTCGACTCAACTCAATCTCATCTCAACTCTACTCTACTCAACTATGCTTCTTCACATCATACCCGCAAATGGACGATGCGTCAACACCCGAACGGAAGCAGACGGCATCGCGGTCACTTCCTTCCGTACGGGAACGCTGATTCCCGGGGACGCTTCTCCGCTATGAAGTAGATAAGTCCGGGCGCAGCTGGGAGGCCTCATTCAAATACACGTGACGCATCTCCCGCTGCGATTTGTCTGTATTGACGGTTACCATCAAGCGGATGCACAGCGGCAGGCTGCCCACGACGGGCACCTCTACGGCGCACATTAACGGCACCCACTCCCAGCCCGGCATCGCGCGAATCGCCTGTGCCGGGAAGGAAGCGTTCAGATCCTGAGTCATCGTAATCCATATGCTGACGATGTCCTCCGGGACGATCTGATTCTCTGCCACGATATGCTCAAGCAAGACGGTCGTCTCGCCCCGTATTTCCTCCGCATCATTGCGCTGGACGGTGGTCGCTCCGCGTATTCCCCTTGCATACATGCTTATGTCGTCTCCCCTTTCAACTCTTCGATGATGTTCCGCACCAGTTCGACCGGCACATCACGCCGAATCTCCACCTTGCCGATAGCTGTCGGGAGCACGAATACCGTCCGGCCTTCCTTGAACTTCTTGTCATGCATCATCGCATCCAGAATCGCCTCGGTCGAATAGCCGGCCGGAATCGATACAGGCAGGCCGAACTGGCGCATCAACGCTTCCGTGCGCGCTGCGACATCGGTTGCCGCTCCTATCCGCTCCGCCAGACGGGCCGAGCCTACCATTCCGATCGCGATCGCTTCGCCGTGCATCAGCTCGCCATAGCCGGCAACCGCCTCCAGGGCATGGCCGATCGTATGGCCCAGATTCAGAATCGCCCGCAGTCCGTTCTCGCGCTCGTCCTGGGATACGACGGCAGTCTTGACGGCGCAGCCTTGCGCCAAGCCATAGGCCAACGCTTCCTCATCCTTGGCCAGCAGCTTCGCGGCATTCGCTTCGCACCAATCGACGAAGCCGGCGTCCCAGATCAAGCCGTGCTTCACCATCTCAGCCAGACCGGAACGGACATCCCGATCAGGCAGCGAGTGTAGGGTCGCCGTATCATAGAGCACGAACTTCGGCTGATGGAAGGCGCCGATGATGTTTTTGGCCAGCGGATGATTCACCGCAACCTTGCCGCCGACGCTGCTATCATGCGCCAGAATCGTGGTCGGCACCTGGATGAACCGGATGCCGCGCATATACGAGGCCGCCACGAAGCCGGCCAGATCGCCGACGACGCCGCCGCCCAGCGCGACGACCGTGGACATGCGATCGCAGCCCGCCTCCAGCGCGGCGCGGACGCAGTCCTCGAAGACGGCCAGCGATTTTGATTGTTCCCCCGGCGGTACGGTAAGCGAAGCGGTACGGTAGCCGGCCGCGTGCAGCGACTGCTCCGCGAGATTCAGATAACGGCGGCCGACATGCTCATCGGTAATGATGAGAACCGGGCTTCCCGAAGGGATGCCCGCTTGCCGGCTCGCCTCGCCAAGCCGGTCTAGCAGTCCGCTTCCGATCCAGATAGGGTAAGAGCGTTCGCCAAGATCGACTCTCAGCTCCACGGCTTGCATCGCTTCCTTGTTCTCCATGACGCTCCCTCCTAGTACCGGGCCACTTGCTGCAAGTATTGCTCGTAGTTGGCGCGAATCTCCTCCATCGAATCTCCTCCGAATTTCTCCAGGAACGCCTTCGCGACCTCCCAAGCGACGACATGCTCCAATACGATGCTGGCCGCAGGCACGGCACACGCATCGGAACGCTCCACTTGAGCCGTGAAGGCTTCCTTCGTATCGATATCTACGCTCCGCAGCGGTTTATACAAGGTCGGAATCGGCTTCATCACGCCACGAACGACGATCGGCATCCCGTTCGTCATCCCGCCCTCGATGCCGCCGAGCCGGTTGGAATCGCGCGTATAACCCTTCTCTTCATCGTAGAGGATCTCGTCATGCACCTGCGACCCGCGCAGTCGTCCGGCTTCGAAGCCGATGCCGATCTCGACGCCTTTGAACGCGTTGATAGACATAACCGCCTGCGCGATACGCCCATCCAGCTTGCGATCATATTGCACATGGCTTCCCAATCCGACAGGGACGCCTTCGACGATGCACTCCACGATGCCGCCGATCGAGTCGCCCTCTGTCTTAATCTGATCGATATAGGCCTCCATCGCCTGCTCCGTCGCGGAATCGACGACCCGAACCGAAGACTGCTCGGTCCGTTCAATCATCTCATCCAGCGGGAGAGAATGCGGAGGCGCCTCGATCTCCCCAATGCGGATAACTTGTCCGCCTATCTTGATGCCGAATGCTTCCAGCAGCTGGCGGGCGAGAGCGCCTACCGCGACGCGGGCCGCGGTCTCTCGCGCGCTGGAGCGCTCCAGCACATTGCGCAAATCGGTCAATTGATACTTCAAGCCGCCGTTCAGATCCGCATGTCCCGGACGGGGACGATGGACCCGCCGCTTTTCTTCGTCCGAGCCTTCAATCGGCTCCACGTTCATAATATTCCGCCAATGCTCCCAGTCCTTATTCTCGACTACCAACGCGATAGGAGCCCCGGTCGTATAACCATGACGCACCCCGCCGACGATTGCGGCCGTATCCGTCTCGATCTGCATCCGCCGTCCGCGGCCATACCCTTTTTGCCGGCGTTGAAGCTGAAAGTTCAACTGTTCAAAGTCAATCGCCAGGTTGCTGGGCATCCCTTCAACGATGGCGGTCAATTGCGGTCCGTGGGTCTCTCCTGCTGTCAAATAACGTAGACTCACCGTTGCTCCCCCTTTAAGCTGTATTGCTGTAAATGGCTAAAATCCTTAACTCTTTTGCTCATTATAGTATAGGAGGCAACGTTTGACAAGAAAACAAAAACACGCTCTGGAGGCGTTATGCCGCCAAGAGCGTGTCATGACTATGTGCACATATATCGCGGGCCGCTATCCGGCAGCGGGACCCCAAGAACCGGAATAGGTCTTCGGCTCCGCTATCTCCATAGAGAGGCGCGCTTCGAGGCCCCCCGCACAGGAGCAGGAACCGTTCCCGCCCGCTCCCCCTCCGCCAACAAAGGGAGCCAGTTTTTCAATGTGACTTCCACCCCAATGATTTGGGCGCATTCGTGGATCGTTAAATCTCCTCGATGGTAAGCCGCGATGACCGTCCTCTTATCCATACTCGTTGGTCGTCCCTCCGTCCTCGTAGTCATCCTAGAGGATGTTCATACCGTCTACGTAAGTCTAGTATCGGAAGAAGGGATGCGGATTATACGCTAGATGCCATTTTGCGGTAGAAGAACGTCTCTATCGTCTCCAGCCCGTATTGGCCCGGATTGAAAATCTGTTCCGTGCTTCCTACGAATAGAACCCCGCCCGGTTTCAGCGCATCGGCGAATTTACGGTACAACTGGAATTTGGCTTCCTCCGTGAAATAAATCATGACATTGCGGCAAATGATCAAATCCAGCGAGGTGTCGAACGTGTCTTCCAGCAGATTCTGCTTGCGGAACTGAATCGCGCTCTTCAATGACTCGATAACCCGGTATCCTTCCGGCGCCTGCTGAAAATATTTCTGCCGGTACAGATCCGGCACATCCTTCAGTGAACGTTCTACATAGCACGCTTCCTTCGCCTTCAACAACACGTTCTCGTCAATGTCGGTAGCGGTAATCTGAGTGCGCTGCAGCAGGCCCGACTCATTCAAGAGCATGGCCAGCGTGTACGGCTCCTCTCCGGTAGAGCAGGCAGCGCTCCAGCAGCGCAGCTGCTTCGTATTGGCCGCCAATGCCGGCAGCACGCTGTCTCTCAGGGTGACCCAACGATTCGGGTTGCGCCAAAATTCGGAGACATTAATCGTCATCCGATCCAAAAATTCATTCAGCAAACCCGGGTTCTGCCGGATCGCTTCGGAGAAGCTGCGGAATGTCGTATATCCGTTCTTCATGCGCAGCGTCGTCAACCGCCGCTTCATTTGCGCTTCCTTGTACTGCAGCAGATCAATTCCCGTCAGGCGCTTGACCTCCACCATGAACTGCCGGTAATCCTCATCCTCTTGTCCCGCGGCTGCGGAAGAGGCTCCGCCTTCGGTTGTCGATTGACCGAAAGGATAGGACGATAGGGCAGGCTGCCGCTTCGATTCATGCATCATTATTCACTCTCCACCACTTCATCATAGGAGCCGTTCTTCACAACAGCAAAGAACACGGCTGAACAGTTTCCTATTCGCCGTGTACCGATGCTTTTCCTGCTTTATGTAAGCTCTTTCATAAATAAGTCCGAAAATGCAGGAGAATCTTTGAAGTGCGGGCTATGATCAGATCCAGCTCGCCAACGCGCGATCATAGCTGATAATGTCGCTGTCGGCAAATAGATTCGCGATCTCTCTGGCAGCGCTTTCTTGCGAATCGGAACCATGCACCAGATTGAGTGGGGTGTGGGACGCATAATCGCCGCGAATCGTGCCCGGCTGCGCCTCTCCTACCTTCGTCTTGCCAATCATCAAGCGCGACAAGCTGATAATCTCATCACCTTCCCAGATCATGGCGAACACGGGACCAGAAGTAATGAAATCAACCAATTCGCCAAAAAACGGCTTTTCGGCATGCTCGGCATAATGGTGTTCGGCTTGTTCGCGCGTAATCATCATTAATTTCCCGGATACAAGCTTCCATCCTTTGCGTTCAAAGCGGCTTACGATTTCTCCGATGAGGCCTCTTTGCACGCCGTCAGGTTTGACCATGATGAATGTGCGTTCCATAGGTTCACTCCTCAATTATGTGAAAGTAGTCCAGCGAACCAAGTATACCAAATATTTCATCATTGCGCACCTTGACTTTTTGAATCCGGATTAATGGGATCGATTGGCAATAAAATAGGCGATATCCCGCAGGTTTTTGCGCGCACGGATATCAGGCAGCTGCTCAAGAGCATGAATCGCTTTGTTGATGTAGCGTTCAGCGAGCTGCTCCGCACGCCGGATGCCTGCGCTATCCCGAATATTATGTAAAATCGAAGATACATCCGTATGTCCGTTCATGCACCGGATGCGCTCAATATCGCGCAGTAGCGCCTGCCGGCGGCCGGCCTCTTCCAGCGCATAAATGACAGGCAACGTCAAATTGCCCTGCCGGATGTCATTGCCCGGAGGCTTCCCCAACTGCGCTTCGGTCCCGGTCAAATCCAGCACGTCATCGCGAATCTGGAACGCCATCCCGACATTATAGCCGAACTGGTACAGCTGGCGGCCGATGGCGGCCGTAGCCCCGGAAGCGATAGCCCCCAGCTGGCAGCTGATCGCGATCAGAAGCGCCGTCTTGCGGCGGATTCGCAGCAGGTACTGCCGCTCGGATTGGGACGTATTGAAGAAATCCCGTATTTGCTCCATTTCCCCGATGCACATTTGAACCATCGCTTTCGACAGAATGCGGTGAATTTGCGGGTCCTGCAGCTCGGTGGCTAGCACCAGCGCCTGCCCATAGATATAGTCTCCGGTATACATGGCAACCCGGTTGTCCCATTTTGCTTTGACGGTCAGCTGTCCCCGCCGCATATCGGCATCATCGATCACGTCGTCGTGAACGAGCGAGGCCATATGAATCAGCTCCAGAGGGACGGCTACATATTTGAGTCTCTCCAGATCATAGGTTCCGAATTTGCCGCCCAAGAGAACGAAGACCGGACGGATGCGCTTGCCACCTGCCTTGAGAAGCTGCAGCGAAGCGTCATTCAGCGTCCGGAGATCGGTAGCGATCGATCGTTCCAGTTGCTCCTCGATATACGATACATCCTGCTTCATTGTTGCGTAAATGTCCCACAATTTCATGCCTTCACCTAACCAACCGTATTTTCCGACCAGAGTTCAAGCCGAACTTCATGATCAATAAGCCCTAACTCGTATGCGTATTGGAAATAGCGTTGAAGCCCTTCCTGCTGCGGACGATCGAAATCGTAATTCAAATTGGTAAAATAATTCATCCAATAGTCGACCGTGCCGCCGATCGTGCGTACGGCCTCCTGCGCCAGCGGGCGCGGATCGAGAAGGCTCTTCCGCTTGCTGGCTTCGAACGCCTCCATAATAATCCTGATATCGTCGCCATGCTGGCGGATGACGTCCCGATTGACCGCCCATACCGCGAAGGTCATCCAGTGCCCGGTCCATTGGCGCCACAGCTCGCCTAGATCGATCACTTCATATCCGGGATTATTCCAGGAAGCCCGGATGGCGTGATCGCCGATAAGAACGGCGCCGTCCGCTTCAGCCATCATCGCGTCCAGATCCGGATCCATCGGAATGTAGTCCGGGCTGGCATGATAGAACTTCGCGGCGATAATCTTGAATAGATTGGTCGACGTAGCCGACGTTGTCGTCAAAGCGATCTTGCCCCGAAGCGCATCCTCCAGCGGCTTCTTCAAAAAGAGAAAGATGGAATTGACGCGGCCGTGCGCGCTGACCGACAAATTCGGGAACAGCGTATATTGCTCGGAGGAAATGCCGTAAGCAAACGCCGAAATCGGCCCCATATCAATCCTGCCCTCACGCATCGCTTGGTTCAGCCCGGCAGGAACGGCCGGGATCATGTCCAACATCGCCCGGGTATTCTTCGGCTCAAAATGATAAAAGATCGGCCATACGTTCGTATAATCGATACGGCCGATGCGAATATGGGACGGGTTATTGTTCGTCTCTTCCTGCAGTACCATCAGGTTCCCCCCACCTTCTAAACAATTGATGCTCGATATCGATTGTGTCCAGCACCTTCCCGACCAGGAAGTTCACGATGTCATCCAACGTCTGCGGATGATAATAGAACGCCGGCATCGCCGGCACGATGCGTACGCCCATATGTGCGAGCTTGAGCATATTTTCCAGATGGATCGCATGCATCGGCGTCTCGCGCGGCACAATGATGAGCGGGCGCCCTTCCTTCATCATAACATCGGCAGCCCGTCCCATCAGGTTATCCGAGGAGCCGTGGGCCAAGGATGACAGCGTCCCCATGGAACAAGGCATGATGATCATTCCTTGGACGCGGTATGAGCCGCTGGCGATCGTAGCCCCGATATCCTGGATCGGATGGTACACGATGCGGCCGGCTTGTTCTCCGAACGCCCGCTCGATGGCCTCCTGGCGCCGGGTGACTTCCCAACCCAGCTCTTCCTTCAGCACCCGCCATCCGGCATCCGAGACGAGCAAATGCACAATGCAGCCGGCTTGCAATAGGCATTCCGCGAGCCGGATGCCGTAAATCGCTCCGCTTGCCCCGGTAATGCCGACGACATAACGCTTGTCCGCCGCTGTCATGACCCCAGCACCACCAAATCCAGCAAAGTGAAGCCGAATACGACAATGCTCAAAATGCCGTTCAGCGTAAAGAATGCGGTGTCCGTCCGGCTCAGATCATACGGCTTGACCAGCATGTGCTCATAGATGAGCAAGCCGGAAGCAATCACGGTGCCGATAATATACCACCAGCTCAATTGCGTGACGAACAGCAGCAGCAGGAAGCCGATCGCGGTGACAATGTGAAACCCGCGCGCTATCCACAATGCCTTCGCAATGCCGAACCGGGCGGGAATTGATTTCAAGCCTTCCTTGCGATCGAATTCGTAGTCCTGGCATGCATAGATGACATCAAAGCCTGTCGTCCAGCAAGCCACCGCCAAATAAAAAATAATAGAAGTCCAGTTGATCTCATTCGTGACCGCAACCCAGCCCCCTAACGGAGCCAGGGCAATCGTCAAGCCGAGAATAAAGTGGCACAGCCATGTAAAGCGCTTCGTGAATGAATAAAAAACCAGCATAAAGACGGCAATAGGCAATAAATAAACAGCCAGCGGCTGCAGATTGGCGGCTGCCCAGAATAGCAGTCCGAACGATACGGCCGTGAATAATATCACTTCTCCTGCCTTGAGTAGGCCGGCCGGAATAGCGCGGTTGGCCGTGCGCGGGTTTTTGGCGTCGATGGCGGCATCGATGAGCCGGTTCAAGGCCATCGCCGCGCTTCGCGCTCCGACCATAGCCATCAAAATCCATCCCCATTCGGCTAGCGTAGGGAAGCGGTTATCCATGACCATGGCGCCAAGGATAGCGCCCATGAACGCAAACGGAAGCGCGAATAACGTATGTTCGATTTTAATCATTTCTAGGAAAATACGCACTTTTTTAAACATGTCCATTCCCCTTCGTGCCGATGTGCAGCGCGGCAATTCCTCCCGTTAGCGGCTTTGCCTCCACTTGCTCCAGGCCGGCGGCGCGGAACATGTCGGCCAGTTCCTCGCGGCCCGGGAACGAAGCCAAGGACTCCGGGAGCCATTTGTACTGCTCGTAGCGCTTGGCAATCAATTTCCCCTGCAACGGAAGCAGCCGTTCGAAATAAAAATAGTACAGCCCCTTGAAAGGCTGCCATGTCGGCTTGCTCAGCTCCAGGCAGACGACCCGTCCCCCGGGCTTGACCACTCTCCGCATCTCCCGAATCACCTGATCATAGTCAGGAACATTGCGGAGCCCGAAGCCGATCGTCACATAATCGAAGTTATCATCCGGGAACGGGAGATCCATCGCATTGCCTTCAACAAGCCGGATCTGATCCTGCAAGCCCAATTTTTCTATCTTGCGCTGTCCGACGGACAGCATGTTCGGACTGAAGTCCAGACCGATCATCTGCCCCGTGCGGCTCGCCTGCGCCAGCTGGATGGTCCAGTCGCATGTCCCGCAGCATAAGTCGAGCGCGGTCTCTCCGGGCTGAACATTCATCCGGCGCATCGTATAATTCCGCCACGCCTTATGACGCCGGAGGCTCATAATATCATTCATGATATCGTATTTATGAGCAATGTTCTCGAACACATCATGCACATATTTTTCTTTGGACTTCCCCGTTTTTGGAGAATGTGTCTCCATGTTATGCGTCACCTTGCCCTTCACCTTAATCCGGTATGTTAGCTGCGTTGAGCCGCAGCATTGGTCGGAGAAGACGTCAGCACGAGCGGGCTAAGCAATTGGACAACCCGTCCGGTCGTTCCGGCGTCCAGCGGCATCGCGGACGTAATGCTCTGAAGCTTGTCCTGAATGACCCGAATCTGGTACGCCAGCTGCTGCCTCACTTCATACTTCGCCATCATCGCGCTCCAGAACGCGGTGTCGTAGGCGCGCTGCTTCATTTTCCTTCTCTCTTCTTCCGTGCCTTGTTGCCACACATGCCAATAAGACCAGCTGCCTTCGAAGCACTGGAACTGCTCGGAGCGTTCCTGCTCCTGCTTCATCACTTCCAGCTCGGCGACCTGGTCGAGCAGCTGCTCCCATAAGCTTATGTCCTGGGCAGCCATACGATGGTTGAACGACTGGAACAGCGTCTTGCGCAGAGATACGCACGCACGCAAATATTCCTCCGCCGTCATCGCCCACAGCTTCATCTTCTCGATCGTGGCCACTTTGAGCTGATTGACGGCGCAGACCGCCTGGCTCAGCGACCGAATGGCATCGACTTGTCCCGCATGGGCGAGCAGATGATAGAATCGGCTGCTAAAATAATCTCCCGCCAGCACCTTGAGCTGCCGGGAACGCAGATTGCGATCGCTCTCATCCTTGGTCGCCATCTCAATCATGTCGTGCGTGTCTAGGCCCACTTGCACGAGCGAAGTCACTAGCGCAATCAGATCGCTGTGCTCCGCACCCTTCTTGCTGCGGTTTAAAAAGGCGAACATCAGCTCCACCCGCGTGTGTGGGAACGCAGGCAGGTCAGTGTACGCCTGTATCATGTCATGTTCTACGTACCGTTTTGCCAATTGCGAAATGTAGTTTACTTCCATTATGAGTCCTCCGACAATAAGCGGTTAGTCATCCTGGCGGGATGTCGCAATCTAAGTCATTATATCATAGGTTCCATATGAACGGGCACATTTTCTTGTTGTGCCGCTGAACCAGGCATGTCTACTATCTGTCTCCGGGAAAAGTCCGATCCCATAGCAGCGTATAAATAAAGCGGAGCGCCTGTTCCGTATCGGGTGAGACGATGCTGGCGCGGATAGCCTTCAACCGTTCCGGAGTCACTTCCGGCTTGCGCGCGTCCAGCGACAGCAGAACGTAATTTTTTTTCAAGCGCTCATCCTGTATGACGATCCGCAGCAGCAGCCGGTTCACATTGTCCGTTCGTGTGAAGCTATGCTGCAGCAGCTCATAGATGTCATGATAGATCGCATCCGGCCTCGCGATGGTGGAGGCGACCTTCATGTCAATCGTCAGTCCGTCTCCATTCCATGCCGCCCGGCTTAGTCTGAGCTGCAGCGGAATATCGGATAAATAGTCGACCAGCCGCGCCTCAGTGACGGAGACGATCTGCGGCGATGCCGTTACGGCAGCCGCCTCCTGCGGCTTGTTCCCGTCCGCGTGTTGCGCAGCGGACAGCCAGCCAAGCCCCGCCATCAGCAGGATGGTCGCCATCGCCGTCAGCATGGCCGGCCGCCATCGTTGAACCCGGTTCATTATACCCGCTCCCCTACTGTACATGTTGAAGACATCCGCTGTGAATCCCTATTCTCAGTCTCGACCCATAAAAGGATGTCCATACCTCATCATACAGTGAAATTGCGCGGGGTATGACAGCAATTCCGCCCCAGACCAGCCGCGGGGCATTCCCGGGCGCCGCAAAAAAACCGCCCCGCAGCATGGCGGAGCAGCTCGCCTTAATCCGTATCGGTATGTATCTCGCCATGCTTCGTCAGGATGACGGCCTTGCCGCGCACCTTGACCGCGGACGTATGATCGGTGAACTGCGCAATCAGCACTTCGTTCTTATCCAGCTTCTCGATATGATGGAAGCGGGTATCCTGGCCCCGTGTCAATCCGAATACTTGCACGCCTTGATCCTTGGCCTTGATAACGATATAGTCGGTCTGGTTCTCCAACAGAACTCCCTCCTCTTCTCTCGCTATTATAACATGGTTGCGCCGCTTGCCCATAGCCTGTCTCGCCCGGACACGTCGCCCGCAACAAGAGAAAAGCCGCGACGGAATTCCGTCACGGCTTCACTGAGCTCGCGTTCCCCATAGTCACTAGAGTATGTAAGTTCACTTATTTGATGCCGTCTTTAAGTGCTTTACCCGGTTTGAACGCAGGGATCTTGCTCGCAGGAATTTCGATTTCTTCACCCGTTTGCGGGTTCCGTCCTTTACGGGCGGAGCGCTCGCGCACTTCGAAGTTGCCGAAGCCTACCAATTGGACCTTGTCACCGTTCTGCAGCGCGTTCGAAATGGCCTCGAAGACGGCGTCTACCACTTTCGTCACGTCTTTCTTGGACAATTCCGTGGACTCTGCAACCTCGGTAATCAATTCGGATTTGTTCATTTTTAATTCACCTCCCGATGAAATATGTCTTGTTATCCCTTTTTTCACTGTTTCCTATGAAAATATACCTCATCAACCCTAAAAACGTCAGATACAGCTTGGTTCTGCCGTCTTTCATGGCCGAGGAACAAATTTATAGTAATATACCGCTATCACAAATGCAAGGGGGTAAAATCAGCCCCGTGCCGCGAAATAAACAAAATAGCCCAATCCGCCCCCTGTTCCCGAGAGAACAAGGAGCGTCTGAGCTATGCTCCGTATCCGGTATGAATGTTCCGTCAGAGGATGATGGCAATCAGGCCGCCCGACCCTTCGTTGATAATGCGCCCCAGCGTCTCCTGCAGCTTGTAGCGCGCATTGTCCGGCATCATGGCGATCTTGCCTTGAATGCCCTCCCTGACGATCGAATGCAGGGAACGGCCGAAGATATCGGATTCCCAGATCTTCGTCGGATCGTTCTCGAAGTCCTGCATCAGGTAGCGCATCAATTCCTCGCTCTGCCTTTCCGTGCCGATAATCGGCGCGAATTCGGATTCGACGTCGACCCGAATCATATGAATGGACGGGGCGGTCGCCTTCAGCCGCACCCCGAAGCGGGATCCTTGGCGGATAAGCTCCGGCTCGTCGAGAGCCATCTCGTTTAACGTCGGAGCCGCGATGCCGTAGCCCGTCGTCTTCACCATCTCCAGCGCATCGGCGAACCGGTCATATTCCCGCTTCGCATGGGAGAATTCCTGCATCAGTTGGAGCAAATGATCCTTGCCCCGTATTTCAACGCCGACAACCTCCATCAAAATCTGGTCATACAGCTCATCCGGCGCGTACAAGTCGATTTCGGCAACGCCTTGCCCCATATCCATCCCGCTAAGTCCGGCGCGGGCGATGAATTCATAATCCATGAACTGCTGCACGACGCGGTCGACATCGCGCAGCCGGCGAATATCTTTGACTGTATCGCGAACCGAGCTCTCATAGCTGCTGCGCAGCCAGTGATTGTCATGAAGCACCATGACCCAGCTCGGCAGATTGACATTGACTTCATGAACCGGGAATTCGTACAGCACTTCCCGCAGCACGCCCATCACGTCATCTTCGCTCATCGTCGCGACGCTGAGAGCCATCACCGGAATGTCGTACTTCTCCTGCAGCTCATTGCGCAGCGCGACGGTTTCTTCACTCTTCGGCCGCGTCGAGTTGATGACGAGCACGAACGGCTTGCCGACTTCCTTCAGTTCATTGATGACCCGCTCTTCGGAGTCGACATACGAATAGCGCGGAATCTCGGCAATCGTACCATCGGTCGTAACGACAACACCCAGGGTGGAATGCTCCTGAATGACCTTCCGCGTGCCGATCTCCGCCGCCTCCTGGAACGGTATCGGATCTTCGAACCACGGCGTATTGATCATCCGCGGTCCGTTCTCGTCTTCATAGCCTTTTGCGCCTTCCACGGCGTAACCGACGCAATCCACCAGGCGGACGTTCACGTCCAGTCCTTCCGCCACCTTGATCTGAACCGCATTATTCGGCACGAACTTCGGTTCCGTCGTCATAATCGTCTTGCCCGCAGCGCTCTGCGGCAGTTCGTCGACAGCACGAATGCGGTCGGATTCATTTGTAATATTCGGAAGAACGACCGTCTCCATGAAGCGTTTGATAAAAGTCGATTTCCCCGTGCGGACCGCACCGACGACCCCGAGGTAAATATCCCCGCCGGTACGCTCGGCAATGTCCTTAAAGATGTCCACTTTTTCCAATGATATCCCCTCCTCAAAATGTTCCGACGGACAAGAGGCTTTCGTCCGCCTCTCGTCCTTCTGAAACGATTGGCACCGTTGCTAGGATTGAGCTGTTGCCGTTGTCGCCAGTGTTCTCCGCCGAGACTTCACGTTGTACAAGGGCATTGCGACGCAACTCGTACATGTTTTTGGACTAGTACCATCTTATTTCGCATCTCTCGCAAATATGACCCCTAATAGCAACATTTTTCTTCGCCGGGCGCACTCACGCCTTCCAAATCAGTTATATGAAAGTCATAGAAAAGTATGACAACGCAAACAAGACCGCACGGAAAAATTCCATACGGTCTGCTATTGCTCACGCGCTTGCTTGCGCATGGATTACGATTCGGGTTCCGCTAGCGGCCACGGAGCCCCGTCCTTCCATATGTATGGGACGGATTTGACCGGAACATAGAATGATTTCTCGGTCAGCAGCGGGCGCAGGTCGGCTCCGTCCTCCGCGGGCGGCTTGTCCCCTGCCTCGATGACCTGCATCAGTTCCATCGCGTAATCGGCGTAGACGCGTCCCTGTTCATCCATCATAAGCGCCAACGGTTCTCCGCTGAACGGATTTCTCACGATCGACGGCTTGAGACCGGCGGCTGCTTCATCGATGCGATAAAAGCCAGGGTAGGCCTCCTCCTTCGAAGGCAGGCGTCCCTTCTTGCGCTTGTAAGAATCAACGGCACGGGCGGCATCGTTCACATATTGCGCCACCGCCAAATCCATGATGCGGACCTTGGGCTCCGTTTCTTCGTCGATAATGAGATAGGAGCCGCTGCCGCCCGCCTCGAACGCGCTGGCCGGTGTGGCGCTCAGCTTGTCGCTGTGCTTCAGCGCCTCGAAGTCAACCCGGAACTTCTCATAGCGCGGAACATCCTCTTCGCTGTTCTGTATCGGGAGCAGCCCGGTGTCCTTCAAATATTCATCTACCGCGCTCTGCACGAGCAGCACGCCCTCGCGGGCGGACTGCTGGTTCTCATTCCGCAATTCCTTCGGATACATGCATCCTTGCAGCAGCGCCAGCAATAGGGCGGTTACCGCCACGATGCCGGCCCTTTGATTTCGGTTCACAATCATTCCCTCCAGCCTGTGTCTATTAGAGGTTGTTCAAAAAGTCCGCTTTTGATCACGAATGAACATCTATTATTAAGCCTGCTACCACAACGTGTCCTCGCCCTGCTGTTCCTCCAGCTTGCGGCGGACGAGCGCTTTCAACGGATCCTCCGGCACCTCGACCGTTACGCTTCCCGCGCGGCCGCTCAGCCGGACCTGGCACGCCAGGCGAGGGCCCAGCGTCTCCTCCATCCCCATCTTCCGCACCTCAGGCGGCGTCGGCGCCGTAACGGCATGCGCATCGCCGGACACGTTCACCTTGCACAGGAGGCAGCCCGCTTTGCCTCCGCAGCGCGTTCGCACGGCGACTCCGGCCTGACGGGCGGCCGCCAGTATCGACGTCGGCCGGACAATCTCAATGACTTTGCCGGCCGGCATAAATGTCACGCGTGTTCCCACAGCGCTCCTCCTTTTGACTGCAGCCTTCCCGGTGCTGATAACCCGTCTTCTGGAACACCGATTTCTATTCTTCCTCCGCTTCCCGATCGATTCGGCTCGGGATGACACCGGCCATCACCTGCGGACAGAGCGAACATAGCCGCTCCGCGAAGCGAGAGCTGGCCCGGCAGCGGTTCCATACGGCCCGCATCGCCTCGACATGCTGGTCCGGCTCCCGATTGATGACACGCACGATGGCCTCTGTGCGATCCTCCCGCTCCCGCAGCAGGTTGAAGACCAGCTCATGCGCCAACGGCATGAGCCGAATAATATAGCGGCCGAGCGTATACTCCGGCCCGACGGGCCACAGCCCTTCGACAATCACCGTCTCATAGCGGCATTCCGGCGTCGTGACCGTGAAGCTCCCGACCAGTTCGGCCGTAACCTGCTCATGGCGGTAATGGCTTAATAGCGAGCGGTAGCGGTCAGTGACGCTCCATTCCGGCTTATCCGTCGACCAGGAGCCCCAAGCACGGTGCAGCAACCCCGCCTCCGCTTCATCCGCATACATATCGATGTCGCGCGGTTCGCGGTCGATATCCACGCCTTGCAGGACCAACCCGCAGCTTCCGCCCAGCATCCAGGGCAGCGTCTCCGGCGGGCAGGCCTCCGTCAAAAGGCAGATACAATTCTCAAGCGACTGAGACAATGAATGTTCGTTCATGCGGCGTGCTCCATTTCTTCTGTGAATCTTGACGCGGCGGGAAGGGCATGAAGCCCTTCCGCATCACGTGCAAATGATGAATGCCCGTATTGATGAACAGCGCCAATAGACGCAGCTGCGTCATCCAAAATACGGCTTATGTATCACTTCTACCTGACCGTCCTTCACCACCGCCGTCTGACAGGCGAGACGGTAGCCTTGATGGAATTCGTCCTCGTCCATCCGGTTCCATTCCGCATCGGTGACATCGCCCAGGTTGTCGTAGCCGGAGACAATCTGACAGCGGCAGCGGGCGCAGGTCCCCCGCGTGCAGGAATAGGCCCAGTCCACCTTGGCCTGGATAGCTGCTTCAAGCAGCGTCGTTCCGATCGGCATCGTCACGATAGCCTCCCGTTCACGTCCCCGTACCTTAATGTCTGCCATAACCTGTTGTTCCTCCTGAATATGCGTATTGATTACATAATGGAAATCAGGCTATACAGCATGCCGGCCAATAACATAATGAATGCGATTAACGATAGAATGCCTTTGACCCAACCCTTGGTTTTCGTTCTGGCGAACATGATTAAAAAGGCGGAAAATGCCATCAGGCCAATTCCGATAAATGATACCCACATCTTCGTCATACCATTCATACTCTCTGATTCTCCCATTCCTCACAAACTGCTCCCATTATACCATTCGTATCCTCATAAGAAAACGAGAGTGGACAATTCATAGATCCAGCTCTTTCCAACCAATAGAAAAAGCAGCGCAAGCATCCGCTCACGCTGCCGGCCGGTTAAGGACGGGAACCGCTACTTCTTCATCATCATTTTCATCAACGTTTCCATGTTGTTCGGATTCATGCCGCTCTTCTTCACGGCGCTAACAATCTCATTTATCGTAGATTCCGTCACGGGAAGCTTAGCCACCGAAGCGACCTGCTTGATGAGCTGGCGCAGTTGAGCCTCGCTCTGAAGCGTGGAAGGCTTAACCGATCCGGCAAGCTTTTTGATTTGGTTTTCGGTTATGGTTTTTCCGGCTTTCTTGTTGATCTTGTTCAAGGCTTCCCTCGGGAATTTACTGTTCGCCATATACTCCCTCCTTAAGTCTGTTTACCTACAATGTATGAACAGACTTCAATGGAGGTGAGAGATACCACCGGATTTCCGCGTTCTTCCTTGAACGGTCAGGTCCAGGCAGCCACTTCTTCGATCTCATGCTTGCGGACGCGGCCCATCAAATATTCTACCGCCGTCTTCGCTTCCCTGCCTTCGAACAGGACGCGATATAACTGCTCAGTAATCGGCATCTGCACCCCGTAATGCTCGGACAGATGATAGGCCGCCTTCGTCGTGCGGATGCCTTCGACGACCATCCCCATCCGGGACAACACGTCATCCACGGCCATGCCTTGCCCTATCATCGAGCCTGCGCGCCAATTGCGGCTATGCTGGCTCGTACAGGTGACGACAAGGTCGCCGACGCCGGCCAGGCCCGCAAACGTGAGCGCATTGGCGCCCATCTTCACTCCGAGGCGCGCGATCTCGGCCAATCCGCGCGTCAGCAAGGCCGCTTTGGCATTATCGCCGAAGCCAAGCCCATCGGTCAGACCCGCGCCCAGCGCAATAATATTTTTCAGTGAGCCGGCCAGCTCGACGCCGAGC
This sequence comes from Paenibacillus thiaminolyticus, assembly GCF_003591545.1. GTDB lineage: Bacteria > Bacillota > Bacilli > Paenibacillales > Paenibacillaceae > Paenibacillus_B > Paenibacillus_B thiaminolyticus_A. Next base: position 35,633 of record NZ_QYZD01000006.1, on the reverse strand, counting down.
ACATCGGGATTCGTATACACCCGGAAGAAGGTATCGTTCATGAACAGATCCTGCGCCTGCTCGGCCGTCTCCAAGCCGGCGGAAGCGACGACAACCGTCGTCGGGCACTGCAGAACCACTTCTTCCGCGTGACTCGGCCCAGACAGGACCGCAATTCGCTCCAAGCCGCATTCGAGCTCCGCGGCCAACACTTCCGACATGCGGGCCAACGACTCGGTCTCGAAGCCTTTGGTCGCATGCACGATAATCATCTCATCCGTAACATACGGCTTCATCTGGCCGGCCACTTGGCGCATGGCAGAAGAAGGCGCCACGACAACGCATGCCGAGGCTCCCTCCATGGCTTCCTGCATGCTGCATGTCGCCTTCAATCCGGGGTGAAGCTTGACGTCCGGCAAATATTTTCCGTTCCGATGCTTCTCATTAATTTCTTCCGCTTGGTCGCAATGGCGTGTCCATAAGTACACGTCATGCCCATTTTGCGCAAGCACCTCACTGAGTGCCGTCCCCCAGCTTCCGGCGACGAGTACGGCAACTTTAGCGGACACGTGGCACCTCTCCTTTCTTCGATCCGAGGCGATTCTCCGTGCCTCTCCACAGCTTCATAATATTGCTTCGGTGACGATAGAAGGCGAACGCGCAAATAAGCAGGCTGCCCCAAAATATCGGCCAATCATAACGAAAAATCAAAATAAAGACCGGTGTCAGCAACGTGAAAATAAGCGAACCGAGGGACACATACCGCTTCCAGACAATCGAGGCGATGGCCAGCACACCTGCCGTGAAGGCAGGCCAAAACGCCAGCATCGCCAGGACGCCAATCGTCGTCGCGATCCCTTTGCCGCCGCGAAAACGAAAGTATACCGGCCAGTTATGACCGACGATCGCCGCGATGCCGCACCCGACCATCAACCAAGCATTATCGGTCAGCCACCATCCAAGCAGCACGGCAGTAATTCCTTTGACCGCATCCAGCAGCAGCACGCAGATCGCTGGTCCCTTGCCCAGCACGCGCAGCGTATTGGTCGCGCCGGCATTGCCGCTCCCATGCTGCCGGATATCGATTCCGCGCAGCCATTTGGCGAACAGCAGGCTGAAGCTGATTGAACCGATTAAGTAACTTGCCACAATGGCAATGATTGAATATACCAATTCCGATCACCCCTAACCTTCATCGGATTTGCGGCGGGTGAACAGCCGTATCGGGGTGCCCTCGAAATCGAACGACGTCCGGATCCGGTTCTCCAAATAGCGCTCGTAGGAGAAATGCATCAGCTCCGGATCGTTGACGAAGATAACAATCGTCGGCGGCTTCACCGCGACCTGCGTCGCATAATTAATGCGAAGTCGTCTGCCTTTATCCGTTGGCGGAGGGTTGTATGCGATCGCATCGCTGACAACATCGTTGAGCAGATGGGTCGTTATGCGCTTCGCATGCTGCTCTGCAACATGCTCGATGACCGGCAGAAGCTTCTGAAGCCGCTGCTTCGTCTTGGCGGACAGGAAGACGATAGGCGCATAAGGCATGAACAAGAAGTGATCGCGAATCTTCGTCTCGAATTCATGCATCGTGCGATCGTTCTTCTCGACGACATCCCATTTATTGACGACAAACAATGCCGCCTTGCCGGCCTCATGGGCATAGCCTGCAATATGCTTGTCTTGCTCAATAATGCCTTCTTCGCCGTTAATGACGACAAGGACGACATCGGCCCGCTCGATCGCTTTCATGGAGCGCATGACGCTGTACTTCTCGGTCGTCTCGTACACCTTGCCGCGCTTGCGCATTCCTGCTGTATCAATCAGCACGAACCGCTGTCCGTCCTTCTCGAACGGTGTATCGATCGCGTCGCGCGTCGTGCCGGCAATATCGCTCACAATAACGCGATCCTCGCCTAATATGGCATTGACGAGCGAGGATTTGCCTACGTTCGGTCTTCCGATCAGCGCGACCCGGATAACATCCTCATCATACTCTTCCTCGGTCGTCTCAGGAAAACGGTGGACCACTTCATCCAACAAATCGCCAAGTCCAGTGCCGTGCGAGCCGGAGATAGGCACCGGATCCCCGAATCCAAGACTGTAAAATTCATAAACATCGTCCATGCGTTGCAAGTTGTCTACTTTGTTAATCGCAAGAACTACCGGCTTGCCGGAACGGAACAGAATCTCAGCCACTTCCTCGTCCGCCTGGGTTACGCCGCTCTTCGCTTCGCACATAAAAACAATGACATCCGCTTCTTCAATGGCCAGTTCGGCCTGCACACGGATAGAGCGGAGCATCTCGTCTTCGCCGTACACTTCAATTCCGCCCGTGTCAATAATGCTGAACGGCTTGCCATTCCATTCGCCCGTTCCGTAAATACGGTCGCGTGTCACGCCAGGCTTGTCCTCCACTATGGCCAAACGGTCGCCGATGACTCGGTTAAAAATGGTGGACTTGCCGACATTCGGCCGCCCGACAATGGCAACAACGGGTTTTGCCATGCAGTTCACTCCTCATCTCTAATGCAACATCTACACGTAGTTCATCATATCAAAAAATCAGCACCTTGGCTAACCAATTTGCAGGAGACCTGACTAATTTGTAGCTCTCCTGTCTCCGGCACCGACGATGCGCCTCAGCTCATTGCAAGCGCATCTGAATCCATTTGTCCCGGGACCATTCAATGACCGCAGACAGCAACCGTACGGTGACAAACATGAGCCACCACGCATCCTGCACGGCGGCGCTGCCGAATTCTCCGGAAGACGACATTTTCAATTGAATGAGTCCTTCGCCTGCTGTAAGCCCCAGCGTCAGCATGATCCACTGATGCGTCCATTCTCGCGAACACAGCAGCACGATCGCGATAATCATCAGATAGGAGGCGCTGTATACCGGGAGCAGCGGGAGCGGCCAGACCGCCGACTGGGACAGCAGCGCTGTCCACAGCCAGACCGCGCCGATGAATACGATGCGCCCGGCCAAAGTGAACATGACCCAGCCGGAGGCTTGCGCCTGCATGCCGGCCAGAGTTCCCGCGATCATGCACCACAGCAGCCATACCGGCTGAAGCCCGCGTCCATCCGGCAGCAGCCCGAAGCCCGCATCATGATAGAACAGCCAGAACAGTCCGACCAGAAGCAGAACCGATCGGGCGGTTCCGGGCAGCAGTACATCCCTCCATCCCGTCGCCATCAATATGGCACAACAGAGCCACAAAATGAATGACAGCATCCCAGGCAACACATCGCTTCAACTCCGATTCCTTTTTTGCTTATTATTTGAAGGAGTCTGCAAAAATAAACGGCGGGCTCCTGAGGAGCCCGCCGAAGGACACGGATTCGATTATTTTTTGAATTTGTTGAGCATATCGCCGAAGCGCTCACCCAGAGTGACGCTCATTCCTTGATTGTTCAAAGAAACGTTCGGGTTATTGTTCAACTCTTCCTTCATTACTTTCTTCTCTGCTTTTGGCGCAGGAGCCGGTGCTTCTTCCGTTTCCTTGATGCTCAGGCTGACACGCTTCTCAGCCGGATTGAAGTCAAGCACCTTCACTTGAACCGTCTGTCCTTGCTTCAGCACCTCGGATGGCGTCGCGATGTGGCGATGCGCGATTTGGGAAATGTGAACCAAGCCTTCCACGCCAGGAGCCACTTCAACGAAGGCGCCGAAGTCGACGAGGCGCTTCACTTCACCAGTCAAGATATCGCCTGTCTTGATCTTGTCGCCAGCTTGCTCCCAAGGTCCTGGCTGCGTTGCTTTCATGCTCAGGCTGATTTTGCCGTTCGCCGGATCGACTTTCAATACTTTTACGTTTACTTTCTGTCCTTCTTGAACGAGATCCGCCGGCTTCTCGACATGATGCCAAGCCATCTCGGATACGTGAACGAGACCGTCCACGCCGCCCACGTCAACGAATGCGCCGAATTGAGTCAGGCGCTGTACAGTGCCTTCCAGCTCTTGGCCTTCGCTCAGGTTCTCCATGACACGCTTCTTGTTCGCTTCGAACTCTTCGTCAAGCACTTCTTTTTGGGACAAAATGAGCTTGTTGTTCTCGCGATCGATTTCCTTGACCTTTACGCGGAGCGTGCGGCCTTTGTAATCGCTGAAATCTTCTACGAAGTGACGCTCTACCATGGATGCAGGAATAAATGCGCGGACACCGACATCGGCTACAACGCCGCCCTTGACGACATCAACAACCGTAACTTCAAATACTTCGTTGTTGTCGAAACGCTGCTGCATGACATCCCATGCATTCTCGCTGTCTACTTGCCGCTTGGACAGAACCATGCGCTCCTTGTCATCGTCGATGCTGACAACCTTGCATTCGACTTCTTGCCCTACTTGGACAACATCCGCAATGTTGTCTACGGATAAGGAAGACAATTCGCGGACAGGAATGACACCGTCATATTTATATCCAATGCTAACGACCGCTTGGTTGTCGTCGATTTTGACAATCGTGCCTTTGACGGTATCCCCTTTTTTGACGGACACGATGTTTTCCATCACTTCCTGGTTTGCCGTTTCGGCTGTTTCGTTGACTTTTGTTTCTTCAGACATGTGAACTACCTCCTCAATTGAAACCCCATTAATAGAACCCCGCCTTAGAGGCGGGCTTCGCAAGGACTCTTCCGTGCCCTTCTGCAGCTGGCATCGCTAACGCGAATGCCATTATATGCGAATCCGTCCGCGTCCGCAGCTGTTCGAACAGCCGCTCCGCATCGGGATGTCGTAACATTGTCGAATATAACCTGTAAATAATACCTGTAGTATCTGACGTTAGCGGAAATTCATGCACGATGGCCTTCGGAATCGTCAACCTTCCCGCTTCAGCCGGTAGATATGGTCCATGATGCGCTCGGTTGCCCGCTCCAGAACGTCGCTTCCCTTCTGCTCCAGCAGATCCGACATATCGATGGGCGGACCATAGACGATCCGGGTCTTGCGGAACAGCTTATAGTTGCCGATAATCGCCACCGGAACGACAGCCGCGCCGCTGCGGAGCGCAATCATCGCCGCTCCCTTCTTCGCAGCGGCCGATTGGTCCGTATTGCGCGTGCCTTCAGGGAATATGCCCATAATATCCCCGTCCTGAAGCAATTGAAACGCCGTGCGGATCGTTTCTTTGCCGACGCCGCCCCGCTTGACGGGAAATGCGCCTAGCGCCTTGATGGCCGCTCCGAATACCGGGATGTTGAACAGCTCGGCCTTCGCCATGAAGCGGATGCGCCGCTTGAGCAAGATGCCTATCGCCGGAGGATCCAGCAGGCTGATATGATTGGAGCAGAGGACAACGCCGCCATCCTTCGGCACATGTTCTCTCCCAGATGCCTCCAACCGGAAAAGGAGGCGGTAAATCAGGCGAAGCAGCGCCCTAATCATCGTATAAAACATAATTGATTACCGTTCCCCATCTCTGCATAATAATTTGGCCTGATCCACGATGACACCAACGACCTCATCTATCGTCATTCGCGTCGTATCGAGCAGAACGGCATCTTCCGCCTGCCGTAGCGGAGATACGTCCCTCGTCTCGTCCTGCTTGTCGCGAGCCGCAATCTCCCGCATGAACTGCTCTACGGTCGCGCCGTCAACGCTGCTCGATTCGGCGTAGCGCCGGCGCGCGCGCTCTTCTACGGACGCGGTAACGAACCACTTCTGTTCGGCATCGGGAAGAACATGCGTGCCAATATCGCGGCCATCCATGACGACTCCCTTGCGGGCCGCCATGCCGCGCTGGAGGTGGACAAGCCTCTCCCTAACGGCGGATGACCGGGCATACGAGGAAGCGAGCCGGCTAATCTCCTGCGTCCGGATCTCGTCCGTAACGTCGGTTCCGTTCAACAGAACGGCTTGCCTGGAATCCAGCGGGATCAGTTCAATCGCGACATCCTTCATCGCTTCATGAATAGCATCCGCATCCTCCGGATCAATTCCCAATCGCAACATATGTAACGCTACCGCCCGGTACATGGCACCGGTATCAATATACGTATAACCCAATTCGCGGGCGACGAGGCGGGCGACTGTGCTCTTCCCTGCTCCTGCGGGCCCGTCGATAGCGATATTCAAACGAAGCGCAGGAGCGTTTGACTGTAATGTCAACGAGTCTGACTCCTTCCTGGAACAATCACCGTGTGTAGAGATATCACTAAAAAAGCAGGCGTTGCCTGCGACGTCAAAATTATACCACACTTCATGTAGGTATGCAAAACAGGCAATGAGCGGATCCGCTCGTTCCCGAATCGGCATCACGGCTTCTTCGTGGCTCCGGCCGCCGGGTACGGCACGCCTTCCAGCCTCTCCACCTTGCAGAGCAAGCTTCGTATCCCGCCGTGCGTAAGCAGCAGCTGCACCACAAGCAACGCCGCGGCGAAGGCCAGACCAATGCGGACCATCCACCTGAAAATCAGTTCCCACCAATCCATCATTGCCTCTTCCCGATCCCGCACCGGCTTCCACTTCCTCCTTGGCTTTGAGGAATATTATGGCTGCCCTTCCATCAGATTATGCACTGTTGATTTAGCGCGGGAGTGTCTCATAAGCATTGCAAAATGATTGAGGTGACGACTCAACAGAGAACGTGGGTGCGGGAAAAACGGCGGCACGCAAACCGTTTGAAGATGGATGAAGCCGTGAAATGCTGCGTGGATGCAGCAATTTTTGCTCTTTAAGCCGCTATTTGATGAAATTCCTGCAAAAGTACATGATGTTCATCGATTTTTGTCTTTTATCGATCGGATAGTCAGAAATTGATGCCGTTTTGCAGGATTCCCTGTAACGAAGTTCACTTCATAAAGGAAAAGTGCAGTTTTGCAGTTTTCGGTGAGTCGAGCTTTGAGAATCAAGGGGGGGGCTGTCTCACTGTAGTGAAACTACTTTTTTGGCCCCCCGTATGTATGATGCATTCGGAGACAAGACTCATTTTCTGGCGTCAATTTGACGTTCGAAGCAGAACCGGATCAGCTTCTGCTGGTCTAATTCGGCGATCTGCCCGAACTTCATCATGATCCGATTCCGCTCCTCATGAAATGGGCGAACCCGTACGATTTCCCCGCTGAACGGAATATGCTCGATCGTTCCGTTCCGGAACGGAACCGCAAGCCAGCATTGCATCAGCTGTCCTTCGCGAAGGCCCCATTTCGGCGCGGCCGTAAGCGAGATCCCGCCGCCGCTGACATCCTCCGTGCACGCCAAAAATTGAACGCCGTCCAGCGTCGATATCGCCGTCTCCAGCTGAGCCTGCACCCGCAAATAGTTGCGGCGCTGCCTTTTCGTCATATCGTCAGGGTTCGGCTTGCGGATAGACAGCATGCGAATCTCCTCGTTGCGCTTGCCCTCGACCCGGGAACGGAAATGCCATTTGATCCCGTCGTTCCGGGAGTAGAAGACATCTAGCTCTTCCCCGATGGCGAACAATCCGAATCGGCCGGTCTCTTGGCAGAGCGGAACCTCCATCCAGATGCGCTGGTCATCCAATTCGGTCACCCTTGCTTTATAGGTCGCCTCCTCCGGAGAACGCTCCAGCTGCATATACAGCATATCATTGACTTTCGGTAACATAAGCTCCCCCCTGTGGGCAATTATACCACGGGATTCTGTGGTCCAACAGCACAAAGCGCCGGCAAGCATCCTCCCGTCTCCAGGATAGACGCTCCTCCGGCGCTTCTACGGCGCAAATGTTATTCGTGTACGATAGTCATATCTTCGATATGCTCTTCTTGCCCATTTTCGGCATTAATATAGATACGGTACGTGTTGCCGTTGATCTTGCCGCCGAATTCATAGCACAGCACTTCTTCCCCTTCATCATTCTTAATCAGGGACAGCCGATCGAACTGAACCTCCATTTCCGGGTGCAGCATCTTCTGCGCTTCCTGCTTCGTGAGCTTCGGCTTGCCGCTGGTCCGCTCCTTATGCTCATATACATAATCCGTCGCCTGGAGCCCGGTCACTTCCCCGTTGTCAAGCGCGACGCGAACGCCGACTTGCTGCGGATAGATGTAGACGCCGTTCACGACGGGGACGAAGGTGAAGCTGCCGACCCGGTTTAATTCATTGTATTTGACGGCCTCCATGTCGGGATATTCGTGCTTCTTCAAAAACTGCTTCGCGGATTGGGTGGCCTGCTTCATCGAAACTCGTTTCTCTTTAATCTCGCGGGCGTCCATATACGCCATCAGCATGCCTTGCTTCGTGAAATCAATCGTTACGGTTCCCTTCCCGTCATTGCCATAATCGGCGAACGCCGTGTAGGATTCATGCTCCGTTCCTTTACCGTTCTCTCTGACTTCAATCTTCTTGTAATTCTTTTTACCCAAAAATTGTTCCGCCTTCTGCCGGATTTGCTGTACACTTAGCGGCTGACCCTTCAGCATCTTGACGGAACGCTTCGTATACATGTTGGCGATGGTTGGCCCCCAATTCAGCTCCGGATACTCGGCGACTTTTTTGTCTACCGATTTGAAGCCGTCGATAATTTTATTGTCCAGCGACGTTTGCTCTGATGCCATTGCGGTCTCTACATCCATCCAACGCAAATTGTCGGCGAGGACCTTATGCTGAACCTTCTGCAAATCTTTTGAAATATCGCCCGCATTCTTATACAGTGTCTTCAGCGTTTTCACTTCGTCATCCGACAGCGGCTTTTTGGTCAGATCGCGAATCGAGGTGCGGTAAGCGAAATTGGAGATCCGGGACAGAAAATCCTCCGTCTTGTTGAACGGTAGCATGGTCAGCGGCAGCTGGTTAATCTCATTCTGCGCCTGGCTCGTAATCCGCCATACATTGGCGAGCCCTTTGCGGTGCATGGCCTGCGATGTTGAGTTGACCGCGAGAGTGCGTCCCAGTTCGCTGTGCAGCCTGTCAACATGGTACGTCAAATCATGGAATGCCCGTTGATATTGGTTCTCCGCCTTAATCAATATTGAATTCTTCTCTTGATGCTCTTGATAGCCCCACACGATCGCTCCAATGAAAAAGAGCGTAACGATCGGAAACATAACGGCACTAAATCGTTTATACATGGTACAAACGTCTCCCTTCACAGCAACTTGTACATCGATTTGTCCATAGTTTGCTGGAACAGCGGAAGGTTTATGCATCGTTTCCTATGTTACGCTCTTCATTCAGACAATTTTGCCATCAAATCGGTTCTTCTTCGACTTCAAAATTATCGCGGTTGTCGCATAGACATTGCTTGAAGCCCGTTTCCACACGGCCTTTTTCCCGCTTGCCGCGCAGCACGAACTTCTCGCCGCACCGGTTGCAGCGAATGGTTACTTTTACCCGCACACGCTCACTCCTCCATTATCTGTAAGAGGTGCTCACAACGTCGCTGTGAATACCCCGCTTCGGAGAGGAAACAGCAAGGATCGCCCTCGCTTCCTATGTGCCAGTATTGCCTGCCGGTTCACATATTAATCTCTTCCTCCCGCTTCACCAGATGCAGAGGCGAGCGGGCATTCGCCCGGCGCACCTTGCCCATGCCGTAATACCACAGAAAAATCATCAGCGGTACGACAAACCATATCCAGTAACGTGTTACCGTCAACAATATCAGATCATAAATGCCATGCCAGAAAAGAGGGATTAGCAGGGAATAGGCCAGGAATCGCCTGGTCCGTCCGCCATTGTCCTTGGTGAACTTCGCCTTGCCCATATAGTAGCCCATCATCACGCCGAACATCGCATGCCCCGATACCGGCAGCAGCGCCCGCAGGAGCAAATGCGAGAAGGAAGAATGATTAATCCAAGCATACAGAACGTTCTCGATGGTGGCAAAGCCTAGAGACACTGCAACGGCATACAAAATTCCGTCATAATGCTCGTCGAACTCAATATGATTATAGATCATATGATACAGTACGAACCATTTGACCGCCTCTTCCACCCCAGCCGAAATGGCAAAGGAGGCTACAAGCGGATTGTCTCCCCACCACTTCACCAACCCGTTCTGCACAATCATAATCGGGAAGACGATCAAAAATCCGAGCAGGAACAAACGCACGACCATATGAATCGGTTCATAATCATAGCGGTCCTTCAGATAGAAGTACACCAACAGCGCAATGCCGGGGGCTATCGCGGCCGTCAGCAAAGGCAGTATCGGCGTCGTTGATTCCATCGTCTGCACGGCCGTATCTGGAGTGCTGGCGGCTATCGCTGTGATAGCCGGTACTATGCCCACACTTACACCCACCCCCGGTAGCGCGCCGCTTCAGCTGTCTTGCGCACGCCGACCATATAAGCGGCCAGCCGCATGTCCACTTGCTTCATCTGATGCGTCTCGTATACTTTGTTGAAGCCCTGCGTCATCAGCTGTTGCAGCTTCTGCATAACTTCTTCCTCACTCCAATAGTAGCCTTGGTTGTTCTGAACCCATTCGAAATAAGAGACGATGACGCCGCCGGCGCTGGCCAACACGTCCGGCACGAGCAGGATGCCCCGTTCCGTGACAATCTTGGTCGCTTCAATCGTCGTCGGTCCGTTGGCCGCTTCGACGATAATGCTTGCCTGAATCTGATGGGCATTGTCCTCGGTAATCTGATTCTCAATCGCTGCCGGAACGAGAATATCACAAGGCTGCACGAGCAATTCTTCGTTCGTAATCGTATTCTTGAACAGATTGGTGACGGTTCCGAATGAATCCCGGCGATCTATCAAATCCGGAATGTCGAGCCCTTCCGGATCGTAAAGCGCACCGTTGACGTCGGAGATGCCGACCACCTTCGCTCCCGCTTCATGCATGAACTTGGACAGATAGCTGCCGGCGTTCCCGAAGCCCTGCACGATGACGCGCGCATCCTTGAGCGCAATGCCGCGCACCTTGAGCGCTTCGAAGATCATCATGACGACGCCCTGCGCTGTGGCAGTCTCGCGCCCCTTCGATCCTCCAAGCACGATCGGCTTGCCTGTAATGAAGCCCGGGGAGTCGAACTCCCGAATATGGCTGTACTCATCGACCATCCATGCCATCACTTGCGAGTTCGTCATGACGTCCGGCGCCGGAATGTCCTTATTCGGACCGACCATCTGGCTAATCGCGCGAACATATCCGCGGCTCAACCGCTCCAGTTCGCCGAACGACATCCGGCGCGGGTCGCACACAATTCCGCCTTTGCCGCCGCCGTACGGCAAGTCTGCAATTCCGCATTTCAAGCTCATCCAAATGGACAGGGCTTTGACCTCTTCTTCTGTCACACCCGGATGAAATCGCACGCCTCCCTTAGTTGGACCGACTGCATCGTTATGCTGGGCGCGGAAGCCGGTGAACACCTGAACTTTGCCATCATCCATGCGCACCGGTATCCGCACCGTCAGCATGCGAAGCGGCTCCTTCATCAGGTCCACCATATCTTGTCCATAACCCAGACGCTGCAATGCCTGTTCAATTACGAGCTGAGTGGAAGCAAGTAGGGAGTTGTGATCATTAGCGGTCATCATTATTCACCTCATAGGTTTATAGTAGAGATACTCATTGAACCCGGGTGTCTGGACATTGATGTGTCCAATGAGAGCAAGCTTGAATATACTGACTGACATATGATGACAAATGAAAACAGGGGACTCGCTCCGTTCCGAAGCGGGCGCTCCCTGTTAATCAACAGAAACCATTTAGGCGTGCCGAGGAGGGAAATGACTGCAAATGACGGAAATCGCATTCTCCGGGAGAATGCAGGTTCCGTACTCCTCCAGAACCGCGGCCGTTACGGATGCGGCCTCCCCATACTCTGCAAGAATGGAGACCAGACCTTGCAGACGGTGAGAGTCGAGATCCGCCGGTTCCGCATAAAATATCCACTGATGATTATATTGGTATAGCGCCCCAGAGACGGAGAAATTGGTATTCACCGTATGGGCCGCCTCGATGAAATGCTCAAAATCGCGGAAAGCGAAAACGATGGTGTCGCTCTCTTCCAGCGTCACTTCCATTTCATACACATCATCCAGCTCGTCTTCATCCGCGCCGCTCGCATGATGCCCCGAGCCATCCCAGCGGGTCCGGGTTACAATGACGACCATGCCTTGGGCAGGCATTGCGAACACTTCTACGGCAAGCGGTCCCGTCGCGTCGAATCCGAGTTCAGTGTAAGCCTGGTCCATCATTTCCGCGAACAACTCCTGCAGCTTCGTCATCTCGCGCCACAGATCTTCGCGTTGGATCCCGCGCTCCGACAAATCGTCGAACGTAAGAAAAACACGGATTTTGTCTTGACTCAGACGTTCGATTTTCATGGACAGGACCCTCCTTTGCAACTTCGGTTATAACAGATTATGAAGCAACATATAATATGTGCTGAAAATGGTTCCTTGTAAACTCATGTTATCATTAATTCAAATGTTTTGCACTACATAAAATAGCCTGTTCGCATCTTCTTAGGTATGTACTGGAAATACCCAAAAAAGCCGTCGATGAACGCTCGACGGCTTTTGTTGCCGGTTGCTCGATCAAGACGGCCGAATCGGCTGCATGATCGTGCAGCCCTTGCTATTTCATTAGTGGCGGGCTTGTTGCTGCATGTCCGATTTGGACTCGAACGGCTGTGCCGAAGTCTTCAAGGCGTTTTGGGCGCTTGTGGAAGCAGCCGAATTCATGGATGAAGGCAGCGGAGCCAGTCCGTTCTCGCTCAGAATCGCGTCAACCTTGCGCTTGACTTCCGGATCGCGATCGATCAGCTGCTTAACTTTGTCCAGGCTGAACTCGTTCGCATTCGATTGGCCGGCCGCTTTGGACATGGCGCTGCCCATGTCAGACAGATTGGACATCATAGCAGAGTCCATCATTTTGTTTTTCGCTTTGCCCATCACGTCCTGCATCACGTCTCCAGCCAACTGAAGCTTGGACTGCAGGTTCGCAAGCGATCGGCGATCGGCCATATACATGCCGGCGATGACCCCGAGAGCCGTACCGGTAAAGAATGCCCTGATATTCACTGCTGTTCCCTCCTCGATTATTAGGATTCAGTTGTTAGTGTGGTCGCCGCCCACCTGAACCATGCGCAATAAATTCAGGAAACAATGGGATAGGCCATCGCCGATACCGCGAAATCCGTCCTTTGCTTATTAAGGTGCCCGAAGCGTAATGAAATGAACCTCCGGCGGGCTGCACAGGCGAACAGGGGCATGCGAGGTCCCATATCCCCTGCTGATGAACAACCGTGTGCGGTGTCCGTCCTTGCCGGCGAACGCATACCACCCTGCCAAGAATTGGCGGTAAAACTTCCCGGTCCGGATAGGTCCGAGCCCGGGCAAGCAAATTTGTCCCCCATGAGTATGTCCGGACAAGACCAGATCGATGCCCTCCATATTCTCTCGACGAAGGGAGAGCGGATCATGAGTAACGACGATGGTGAACCCCGGCTGCTCCCGGACGTCAAGCATACTGAGCCTGGCGTTCGTTCTTCCCGTGCTGAAGTCATCCCAGCCGACCAGCCATATCCCCGTTCCGTCCCGCTCCAGCCGGATGGCTTCATTGTCCAGCAGCTTCACGCCCAATTCCCTCAGCATATCGTCAAGCCTGCGGATATCGGACTCGTAATCATGATTGCCATGAACGGCAACGACCGGACCAAGACGCGACAGCATCCGTATGTTATGTCTGGACCGTTCCAGCGGAACGCCGGCTTCCGTCATATCGCCGCCAAGAATGACGAGATCCGCCTTGTCATGCTTCAGCAAAGCCGCCAGCTCCCGCTCGGTAATGGTCCGCCGATGAATATCGGAAATAAAAAACAAGCGGGTGCCGTCGAAAGATGACGGCAGCCGCATTAACGACACTTCCTCTTCTACAATGTTACATCCGCTCGCTTCCCGCAACATGTAGCCCGTAACGGCACAGAAGCCCAGTACAACAAGACCGATAACAACAATCATGGCGAATTATCCCTCCAACGCCATCTTATGCCGCCCCCACAAGAAGAGCGCGATTAAAAGCCCGATAAACAGCAAAAACAATATATTATAAAACCATTGCGTAATTTTTGCGTAGTTGGAAGGATACAATTCTTTGCGGGATGGCAAATAACGATCTTCATCCTCTTCCTCATCAAGGAGAGCCCCCGCATGATCCCCCGGTTCGTCTCCCAGATGCTTCGTTGCTGTTGGCGTGGTGTCTGGATGGGACCCGGCCGCCTCCTTGCCGGATGCGGAAGCCTCGGGCACCGAATCTTCCCGCAGCCGACGCAGCGCAGTAAGCGCCGGACTGTCTTCCATGTCGGGGGCCGCAGATCTGCGTGTGAACCCGCGGAATGACGGGTCAGGCCGCTTCTCGCTCATAGTTCCCTCCGAAAGCGTAAAATAAGTCCCATAATCAAATCAATGAAAAAGTGAGCCGCAATAGGTGCCCACAATGTTCCCGTCCATTCGTAGACGGTTCCAAGCGCATAGCTGATTAGAAATACCATTAGTGTCGGCAGCCAATGGCGCAAATAGCGGACATGGATCGCGGCGAATAAAATACTGGTCCAGTACGGGCCAAAAGCATGCTGTACCGCCCCCCGGAACAGCAGTTCTTCACATATGCCCACAATAAGACACATGACGACTATATGCCACACCGGCCGCTTGCCGAACAGCTTCTCGTTCATGCCTCCGTCGTCTGTCATGTCCTCCGGTACGAATTGCGATACGGCAATATCGATGAGCACGACAGCGACGGCCAATCCGGCGCTCCACCACAGCCACTGCCATCCTTCCGGCAGTACCAGCAGGGCGAACGGATTTCTGCCCTGCAGCCATATCCATATCAATCCCGCCAATAGGGTCAAGCCTTGCGTCAGATACAGGTTAAGAAGCAGAAGGCGATCGTCGAGTTCGTGAACACGAACCTGCCGTTCTTTAAATTGATTCCATTTCTGTTTCATTTAATCCCTGCCTTACCGATATATACACGAAGATGCAACTAAAGTTGCGACGAACCGACAGATGAATCATATCAGAAAAAATGACTTCGATACAACCTCAGCCATTGCAATCGGCTCGACGCTTCCTCTACAATAGGTAAAGTTAGCAATGATTGACATTCTGTCCCGGTTCAGGAAAAACGAACATGTATGAAGGAGGCAAGTCGGTATGTCCAATTTAGTCGTAGAGGCTTTCATCGAAATTCCGGCTGGAAGCCAAAACAAATATGAGTATGACAAGGAAAAAGGCCGATTCATTCTCGATCGCGTTCTCTACTCCCCGATGCATTATCCAACTGAATACGGGTATTTGAACAATACGCTGGCAGAGGACGGAGATCCGCTTGACATTCTCGTTCTTACCACCTTCCCGACTTTCCCGGGCTGCGTCATCGAGTCCCGCGTCATCGGAGTGCTCGTCATGTCGGACGACAAAGGCCGCGACGAGAAGCTCCTTGCCGTCCCAACGAAGGATCCGCGCTGGAATGAAGTGAAGTCCCTGCACGACGTACAGCCGCATCTTTTGCACGAAATCTCGCACTTCTTTCAAGTCTATAAAGATTTGGAGAACAAGAAAACGACCATCGAAGGCTGGAAGGATGCCGAATTCGCTGAAAATCTGTACGAACAGAGCATTGCACGATACAACGCATCCAAATAACCGCTTTCACTTCTGTTTTCGCTATATTATGCCGTTTTTCACCCTATTGACACCGATCAGTAAGCGTGATACAGTAAGTACAATTTCATGATGTAATACGGTGAAGGAAAAGAACAGATGCGAAGGCCTCCAGAGAGCCGATGGGTGGTGGGAATCGGCGGCGGACCATTCTGTTCCAGCGTTCCGGAGTTGTTGTGCTGAAGCTTGCAGACGGCAAGTGCGTAGGTCCGACCGGCTAGAGCCCGTTACCGCTCGGCATCTCGCTCCCGAGATGATTAAGGTCTGGCGTGCAAGCGCCGGGCGAATAAGGGTGGCACCACGGAAGAAGACTCTCGTCCCTTACTACGGTCGTAGTATGCGGACGGGAGTTTTTTTATAGATAACTTATGATGTAGATATTGGGAGGAGATATCCATGTTTAAAGTACTCGTATCGGATCCAATCAGCGATTTCGGCATCCAGCAGCTGGTCGACGCACAGGATGTAACGGTCCTGAAGAAGACTGGATTGTCGGAAGACGAGCTGATCGACATCATCGGCGATGTCGATGCCCTGCTCGTTCGCAGCCAGACGCGGGTAACGGCGCGCATCATGGAAGTCGCCAAGCAGCTCAAGGTTATCGGACGCGCCGGTGTCGGCGTCGACAACATCGATCTGGAAGCCGCGACGAAGCGGGGAATCATCGTTATCAATGCGCCGGACGGCAACACGATTACGACCTGTGAGCATGCGTTCGCCATGATGATGGCCTTGTCGCGCCATATTCCGCAAGCGTACGTGAAGACGATTAGCGGCGTATGGGACCGCAAATCATTCCTTGGCGTCGAATTGATGAACAAGACGCTCGGCGTGCTCGGCATGGGCCGAATCGGGAGCGAGGTCGCGAAGCGCGCCAAGGCGTTCGGCATGGAAGTCATCGGCTACGATCCGTTCATGACGGACGAGCGGGCGGAGAAGATCGGCGTCAAGCTTGGCACGGTAGACGAGATGATCCGCGCGGCCGATTTCATCACGGTCCATACTCCGCTGACCGACGAGACACGCCATATGATTTCCCGTCCGCAGTTCGAGGTGATGAAGCGGGGGATGCGCATCATCAACTGCGCCCGCGGCGGCATTATCGATGAACGGGCACTTATTGAAGCGATTGACGAGGGCATCGTAGCCGGCGCGGCCTTCGACGTCTTCGAGGCAGAACCGCCGGCTGCGGATCATCCGTTCTTGAGTCATCCGAAAATCATTGTCACCCCTCACCTGGGCGCATCGACGGTCGAGGCGCAAGAGAACGTGGCCGTAGACGTCTCGGAGCAGTTATTGCATATTTTGCGGAACGAACCGTTCAAAAATGCGGTGAATATGCCGCCGGTCGCGCCAAGCGTGCTAAAGAAGATCCAGCCTTACTTCAAGCTCGCCGAGAAGTTGGGGCAATTCGCCGGTCAAATGGCCAAAAGCCCTGTCCTGGAGATTGTCGTCAATTATTGCGGCGATCTGGCCGAGGTGGATACCCAGCCGATTACGCGCCACATCGTCAAAGGCGTGCTGTCCCGCCATCTTGGCTCCGATGTGAACGAGGTCAATTCGATGCATCTCGCCAAGGTCCGCGACATCCATATTTTGGTTGAGAAATCCCATATCGCCAAAGGATTTACGAATCTGCTGACGGTCAAGCTGCGCACCAGCACCGAAGAACGGCTCGTAGCCGGCACGCTGTTGAACGGATACGGAGAACGGATCGTCCAGATCGACAAATATACGGTGGATTTGGTGCCGGAAGGCTATCTCCTTCTAATCTCGCATCATGACAAGCCGGGCGTCATCGGACTGGTCGGCTCCCTGCTCGGGAACAACGGCGTGAACATCGCCACGATGCAGGTCGGACGCAAAATCGCCGGCGGAGACGCGATTATGGTGCTGTCCGTGGACAAGTCGGTGCCGCAGGATGTCCTCGCGGAGCTGAAAGCCCATTCGGACATCAATAAAGCGAAAGTCATCGTATTATAACAAAAAGCTGCCCGGATCAAGCCAAGCAATGCGGCATGTTCCACGGACAACAAGATTTTGGTAAAAAATCCGGCTTGCTCTGACATCATTAGCGAATTGCCGCACGACACAAAACTCCCTTCTCCGCCAAGCGGAAAAGGGAGTTTTCTCATTTCGTCATCCGTTCTCTTTTTGTGACACCGGGATCGGGAGCTGAAGGGTGAACGTTGTCCCCTCGCCCTGAATGCTGTGAACCTGAATAGAGCCCTTGTGGGCCTCCACAATATTTTTGACGATAGCCAGACCCAATCCGGTTCCGCCGGTTGCTTCCCGCTTGCGGGCCTTATCCGCCTTGTAGAAGCGGTCGAAAATATAGGGGAGATCCTCAGACGGTATGCCCTGGCCGTGGTCCTGAACGACGATGCTGAGCATCTCGCCGCCGTCGGCCGAAAGACCGCGGCTTGTAGCGATGCGGCATTCCTCGCCGGCCGAGGAATGCCGCATCGCATTGTCTAGCAAATTGGTCAGCACCTGCTCCAGCCGATCCTCGTCAGCGGCGGGCAGCACCGGATCATGCGCTTCGAGCTTCAGGACGATCGGAATCTGCTGCTCCTTCGCGAGCACCGTATATTTGCGGTACACGCGGTGAATCAGTTCATTCACGTCGGTCTCGTTCCAATGCATCTGCATATGGCCCGATTCCATCTTGGCCAGATCAAGCAGATCCTTGACGAGACGGCCCATACGCAGCGACTCATCATGAATGACCTGAACCAGTTCCTGCCGTTCCTCCGGGGAAGCGGCGATATCATCCATCAGCGCTTCGCTGTACCCTTGCAGCATGGAGAGCGGGGTTCGAATCTCATGGGACACATTGGCGACGAAGTCCGTCCGCATCTTCTCAAGCTTGACTTCCTCCGTAATATCCCGCAGCACGGCGACCGCCCCGCGTACGCGGCTGTCCGCATGGAGCGGGCCCATCACGACCGACCATACTTCCTTCTGCACGTGTACCCGCGCCGTGACTTCCTTCCCTTCCTTGACGACTGTGTGGAAATAAGGCTCCAACGGATCGGGAACCGCCGAAGATTCGGCTCCCTCCTCTTGAATGTTCCACTCCATCTGATTCCAGGTGTTCAGAATCGCTTCGCCCTGCGGATTCGTGAGCAGCATCTGGCCGGCCGCGTCGAACGTAATCACCGCGTCGGTCATGCTCCGCAGCACGCTCGCCAAGTGCTCCTTCTCATGCTGCAGATCCTGAATCGTCAGCTTCAGCTCCTCCGCCATATGGTTGAACGTGCGCGAGAGCTCGCCAATCTCGTCGGAGGAGCGTATCGTCACCTTCGTGGAATATTCTCCTTGCCGGATCGTGTCGGCGGCCTCCTTCAGCTTACGGAGCGGCTGCGTAATCTTCGTGAACAGGAACAACGCGAAGAACGTCGTCAGCGAGAAGCCGGTAATCGCGGTATAGACGAACAATTGCTTAATGTCATTCGGATGCGCGAAGTTGCTGTCAATGTACGGCAGCAGATATACGCCCAATGTCGCCATGACGAAGGCGACGAGGCCGATGATGGTCATCCATAGCTTTCCGACAATGCTTCGCCAAAATTTCACGTTATTTAGGCACCTCTAACTTGTAACCGACGCCCCATACGGTCGTAATCATGGCCGCCGCCTCCGGCGACACCTTGTTCAGCTTCTCGCGCAGACGCTTCACATGGGTATCTACAGTCCGTAGATCCCCGAAAAATTCGTAGTTCCATACATCCTTCAGCAATTCCTCGCGCGAGAACACTTTGTCCGGAGATATCGCCAAATAGTGAAGCAGCTCATACTCCTTCGGCGTCAGACTTACTTCTTGGCCGCCCGCCGTTACCCGATGGGCATCATGCTCGATAACCAAATGAGGGAATACGATATTGTTGCTCGTCTTCGGATCGTTGGTCAAGAACGCGGTCGCCGACGAACGGCGAAGCACCGCCTTGACCCGGTAAATCACTTCGCGCGGGCTGAACGGCTTGACGACATAGTCGTCCGCCCCCACCTCGAACCCTTGCACCCGGTTCATTTCTTCACCCTTCGCGGTAAGCATAATGATCGGCGTTGCCTTGACCTGCCGCAGCCGCGTGCATACTTCGATGCCGTCCATTCCCGGCAGCATAACGTCGAGCAGGATCAAATCATAATCTTCGCTTACCGCTTTCCGGAGCGCCATTTCTCCATCTTCTGCCTCATCAATCGCGTACCCCTCTTTTTCCAGGTACATTTTGAGCAAGCGGCGAATGCGTTCTTCATCATCAACTACCAATATGCGATTCACTTGTTCAGACATATACGACTCCCCTTCCAATGGTTATACGCGTAACTGGACAGAACAAGAGTCCTGTCCAGTCGCATGCGCAGCTGCCCGGATTATACTCCGGCATAGGAATGCAGCCCGGAGATAATAAGATTGACTCCGACCAAAGTAAACATAACGATCAAAAAGCCAATGACGGCAAGCCAGGACGATTTCGTCCCGATCCAGCTGCGAGACAGACGCAGATGCAGGTAGGCGCTGTAAAAAAGCCACGTAATGAGCGCCCAGACCTCCTTCGGATCCCAGGCCCAGAATCGGGACCAGGCAATCTGCGCCCAGATCATCGCGAAGATGAGCCCGCCCAGCGTAAAAACCGGGAAGCCCAACGCGATGGACCGATAGCTGATCTCATCGGCCAGCTCCGGGTCGACGCCGCGGACAAGCGGTTGAATCGACTTCGCAATCGGCTTGCGGATGAGCAAGCGAATGAGACCATACAGCGCGAGCCCGGCCAGCAGCGACCAGATGACGGTGTTCAGCTTCCGTCCTGCCTGCACGCCCTTCATCCAGCTTGGCGCTTCCATGAGCGGAAGCGAAATGCCGATAAAGCTCGGCACTTTCTGCAAGGAAGCCGAATCGCTGTTGTACGGAGCGACCAGCGGCGGCATTTGATACGTCACCTTTTCAAGCCTTGTCTCAATTTGACCGTTCTTGACGCTCTCCACCTTTTGGTCAATGATGACCTCGTATCCGGCCCCGCGGAAAATAAACACGATCAAGATAAACCCAACGACGATAACAATGCTGGCCATCGTGAACTCAAGCCAGCGTTGCGGCCGGCGCGGAGCCCCGGCATCCCAGCGGACCGACCGCAGCAGGTGCAGCAGCCCGGCCAGGAAGCCGACCGCGAAGAATGCGTAGCCAAGCGCGACCATCGTTACATGGATATAGAGCCAGATGGAGTCTAGCTGCGGGATAAGCGGCTGGACTTCACTTGGAAAGACAGAGGCATAACCCATAATGATAACGGCCAGCGGCACCCCGAATACGCCGAGCACGGTTGAACGGTATATCAGATACACCACGACGAAAGCGGCAATAATCATCATCGCCAAAAAGGACATAAATTCGTACATATTGCTGACCGGAATATGCCCCGCGCCAATCCAGCGCGTGAAGAAGTAGGCGGCCTGCGCCAAGAAGCCGATAATCGTCACGGCGAACGCAATCTTCCCCCACTTCCGCTCCCGGCGGCCGGAATTCTGGGCTTTGCCGCCTCCCAGGGCGAACACGAACAGAATGAACGCGATGCAGAACAAGAAAAATGCGACTAAATAGGCATCCTGGCTAAATTGTAGCAGATTCAAGCCTTATTCCCCCCACGATCTATCATTTTGGAATCCACCTGCACATCGGCGGCCGCCAATGCTCGTGCCACTTCATTGCGCAAGCCGAACCAATTTTTGTTCGTATGCGCTCCCAATGCCAGATTCTGTCCATCCAGCCGCAGCCACACGCGGCGGTGCTGCCAGTAAAAGCCCATAATCAGGCCGATCATGCTGATGGCGGCTCCGATCCAGATGAACGGCATCGCCGTATCCTTGCGGACCGTCAGATAGCTTATGGATTCGGACATCGTCACATCATCCATCGACGGGACGCGCAGCTCGAACCGCTCCGCCATCTTGCCGTTGATGACATCCTGTTGGAAGCGGACCTTGTCTTTTTGTAGCGGGAAATAGAGATAAGGCTCCCCTTCAACCGGTATGCCAGGTCCCTTAATCAGGAAAATAAAAGCGGGAGCATTCGGCTCCTGCGACATATTCGTCGGCTCGCCATTGCTGTTCAAGCCAAAGTCCATGAATTTGCTCGTTAATTCCAGGGTATAAGGCCCTACTGTATACTCGCGTTCCGTCCGGTTCACTTTCAGCTCGAATTGCCCGTATACTTCGCCGGTAGCCGGATTCCGCAGTTCAGGCTTGACCGCCACGAGCTTCGGCGTCAGATCGAAATCGAATTGATACGCCGAGATGCCGTCGAATTCCAACGGATCGTTGACCCGGATATCATACTGGTGAACCTTCTCCAGCACCGGCTCCGCCACCGGATCGTCGCACTTGTCGACACAGCGGAACAGGGTCGCCTTCGTCTCGTACAGCTTCGCGAACACACGGCCTTCCTTGACGAAATGCTCCGGCATCTCCTCTTCCGAATAATACTCGACCGTGAAATGATCATTTTGCAAATAGTACGGCGTATTCGGAATCTCCCGTGGCTCTCCCTGCGGAAATCCGGCATAATACTCCATATGCCATCCCGGAATGCTTCTTGCCAGCACCGCCAGCAGGAAGATGATTAGCCCGATATGATTAATATATGGCCCCCAGCGGCTGAAGCGGTTCTTCTCCGCGAGCAGCGCCCCGTCGTCGCGGACGATGCGATAGCCCCGCTTCTTGAGGGCGTTCGACATTGTGTCAAGCCATGCCTTCGGCTCCTCCCTGATGTCGCCCTGATAGGCGACGCGCTGCCGCGTAATGAATTGCTCATGCTTGCGAACCTTTTGCTTATGTAAGGCGCGGTACAGCGGAAGGACCCGGTCCAGACTGCATATAACGAGTGATGCCCCGATCATGACGAGCAGCGTAATGAACCACCACGATTCATACGTATGGGACAAGCCGAGCAAATAATAGATATGCCCGAGCGTGCCATAGGTCTGCTTGTAGTATGTCGCGGCGTCGATCGAGATGAAATTGCTTTCCTGCGGATAAATCGTTCCGAGAGAAGCCCCGATCAGCGTAATGATAATAATGATGATCGCGATTTTGACCGAGGAGAAGAAGTTCCATATCCGGTCAATCCATGAAGGATTCGCCTTTTGCGATTTGCGGGCGACGCCGTCATATCTCATTTCGAGCACTGTATCGGACCCGGGCTCCTCGTTCTGCGGTTTGCCGCAGGCTTCGCACAGCACCGTTCCTACGGCGTTCTGATGCCCGCATTCACATTTCGTGTTGACAAACGCCACGTCATTGCCCTCCTTCCATATCCCGGTTATGTGCCTGTAATCTGCTGAAGATAAGCATTCAGCTGATCAGGGGATAATTCTCCGATATGGATGGCATGGACTTTGCCGTTCGGCTTAATGAAGAACGTGGTCGGCATCGGCCCGATACCGAACGCCTTGATTGCCTTCTTCTTCTGATCCAGCAGCATCGTGAAATCCACGTTCACTTTTCTCATATAATTCTCGACGACCAGAGGATCTTCCCCCGCATTGACGCCTACAACATCGACCCCGCGTTCCTTCCAGTCATCTGCCGTGCTCTGCAAGGCGGGCATTTCCCGTTCGCACGGCTCGCACCATGATCCCCAGAAATTAAGGACCACCGTCTTGTCCCGGTAATCGCTTAACTGAACCAGATCGCCCTGCACGGATTGGAGTGTCAGGTTCGGTATCGCATCCCCGGCTTTCGGCGTCTCCGACTTCTTGAATGCGGAACTGACAGCGAAGCCCCCGAGCAGAAGGATACCCGCTAAAATAATGATTTGGACTGTCTTATTGCGTTTCCCCATCATCTACGCCCCTTCCAGAGGTTGTTCAAAAATCCGCTTTCACTGGATTTTGCGAACACTCATTTCTATGACATTTTTCACAACCAGGTAGAAGAGTTGCTACAATTTCCGCACACCATCCACGATCATTATAATTCATGGGTGGAGCGCCCCCTCTTCCTTAATATGAAAATTATGTGTCATAGCAAAGGGAAACAAACCCCACACCTGCCGGGTTCGTTCCAACCGATTCAAGAATCGGTTCAGGCCTCTGTGCGGTTTGCTTTAATCGCCATCTTCAATTCGTTGACCTCGGATTTGGTCAGGTGCCGGAATTTGCCCCGAGGAATTCCTTGCAGGAAGATGTTGCCGAATTGAACCCGCTTCAGCTTCACGACGGGATGCCCGATCGCTTCGAACATCCGGCGCACCTGACGGTTGCGGCCTTCATAGATCGTAATGCTGATCGTGGCCGATTTGCGTTCCATATCGACATCATGATATTCCACCTCGGCCGGCTGTGTCATGCCGTCTTCGAGCTGAATGCCCTCTCTCAGCTTCTCCAGCAGATCGCCATGCGGAATGCCCTTGACGGTCGCATGATACGTCTTCGCCACATGATGGCGCGGATGCATAAGCATGTTCGCCAGATCGCCGTCATTGGTCAGAAGCAGCAGCCCTTCCGTATCGTAATCGAGCCGGCCTACCGGATAGACCCGCCCTCCGATGCCCTTGACGAAATCAAGCACCGTTTTGCGCCCTTCCGGGTCCGACATGCTCGTAATAACCCCTTTCGGCTTGTGGAAGGCGGCATATACTTTGTTGGCATTCGCGGTAATCGGCTTGCCGTTCACGGTAATGATGTCTGTCGCAGGATCCGCCTTGACCCCTAACGCGGTCACGACCTCTCCGTTAAGCTCCACCTTCCCGTCCAGTATCAATTGTTCACATTTGCGGCGTGACGCAACCCCTGCGTTTGCCATAATTTTTTGCAATCGTTCTTCCATCGATGTCTGTCACCTCAAACCTATGATATCCTTTTGTGAACAAGACCACAAGCCAGAGGTTCAAAAAATTGTCGAAATCCATGACAAAGAGGCTGTCCCAAAAGTAGTATTCAACTACATTGAGACAGCTCCCCCTGATTCTCAAAGCTCGACTCGCCGAAAAACTGCATAAATACACCTTTCCTTTATAAGCGCACTCCATTATTGGGAATCCTGCAAAACGGCATCAATTTCAGACTATCCAAGCGATAAAAGAAAAAATCGATTAAAATAGTGTTCTTTTGCAGGAATTTCATCAAATAGCGGCTGAAAGAGCAGAAATTGCTGCATCCACGCAGGATTTCCCTGCTTCATCCCTCTTCCACCGTTTTGCGCGCCGCCATTTTTCGATCTGTACAGTCTCTATGCGAGCGTTTCCGTTTTCTCCCGCATCCACATTCTCTGTTGACTCGTCACCGCATTCATTTTGCAATGCCTATGAGACACTCCCTTCCCATGCTTCGATTCCGCCATCTCACCCGAATACAAGCAGACAGACGATAATGGCGGCCACAAAACCGACCAAATCGGAGAACAGTCCCACCTTGAGCGCATAGCGTCCCTTGCTAATGCCGATCGCTCCGAAATAGACCATCAGCACATAGAGCGTCGTATCCGTGCTGCCTTGAATGGTGGAGGCCATTCGTCCGATCATGGAATCTGCGCCGTAGTTCTTAATCAGATCGGTGGTAAAAGCGAGCGACCCCGCACCTGTTATTGGCCGCAGGAAGGCGAGCGGCAGCACCTCGCTCGGAACGCCGAACCAGCTGAGCAGCGGAGCGAACCAGCCGACGATCCACTCCATCGCCCCGGAGGCCCGGAACACGCTGATAGCAACCATCATCCCCACGAGCGTAGGAATGATGTTGATCGAGGTCTGGAAGCCGTCCTTCGCCCCTTCCACGAACGATTCATAGACGGGGATGCGCTTGAAATACGCGTATAAAGGAATGAAGACGATAATGGCCGGGATGGCCCATGCAGAAATAAGCGACACTACAGCATACATGAGCAGCCGTCCTTTCCGAACGAGTGATGAATTCCCTCTTCAGCCAATGGCGCTTGACCGCATGACCCCAGCTGCCCGCTCTTAGTCAGGCATCGGCGGCACGCCAAGCCCTGTCCGGCCGCTTCCGGCTGTCGTGCTCGGCGGACGGGCCGAGGCCCGGTTGCGGTACCACCGATCGGCCGCAATCGCGGCGAGCGTCGCCACCATCGTAGCCAGCAGCGTCGTGCCGACGATCTCGGCAGGATTGGCCGAGCCGAAATTCATCCGAATCGCGATCAGTGTCGTCGGAATCAGCGTGATGCTGGACGTATTGATCGCAAGCAGGGTGCACATCGCCGGCGTCGCCGTCTCCTTGTCCGGATTCAGCTTCTGCAGCTCTTGCATCGCCCGTATCCCCATCGGCGTCGCCGCGTTCCCCAAGCCGAGCAGATTCGCGCTCATGTTGGACATGATGTACCCGAGCGCCGGATGATTGGGCGGCACGTCCGGGAACAAAAAGCGGACGACCGGGCCTAGCGCTTTTGCGACTTTGGCCAGCAGGCCTCCGTCTTCCGCGATGCGCATCATCCCCAGCCAGAACACCATGACGCTAATCAGACCGAAGCTGACCGTAACTCCGGTCTTCGCTCCGTCAAAAACGGCTTCCGTCACCGCGTCAATCCGTCCTTGAGCGGCTGCCGCGATAAATCCGACTAGCAGCATGAACATCCATATTGCATTGACCATCGTTCTCCCCCCTTATGACATCCGGCATCCTTCCCTGATGATTAGCGCTGACGATTAGCGCGCAAGGAATAACGAGCCTACCGCACTCCGCAGCCCGTGGAGCCATCTGGCGGCGGAGGTATCCGACTTGCCTGTCCCGGCCTCGTCGCCGCCTGCCGCAGCTTCCTTCAGCTGGACGGAAATCAGCGGCTTGCCATCCAGCTCATACCGAAGCGATCCGCGATAGCCCAACCGGTAATCGAGACTTCCCGCCGGTATAAGCCGCACGGACACCTTCACCCGGTCGCGCTCGTCCGCTCCGAGCGGATAGGCGGCAGAGGCCGAAGCTTGAAGATGCTCATTGCCTTGGATCTTATCCCCCTTGGCGACCAGTGGCACTTCCGGAAAGGCCGAGAACCCGTAATCAAGCAAGCGGGAATGATCGAGCCAGTCATTGCCGTCATTCAGCGTCACGACCGCCAGCTGCTGGCCGTGCCTTGTCGCCGAGCTGACGAGACAACGAAGCGCTTTGGACGTATAGCCGGTCTTCACTCCGTCCGCTCCCTCGTACAGATGCAGCATTTTGTTTTTATTGGTCCATTTATAAGCCCAATTCTCATTCGGATTCGGCACTGTCTTCACCTTCGTGCGCACGATCTCCTGAAAGGTCGGATTGTGAAGCGCGTACGCGGAGAGCCGGGCAAGATCGTTGGCCGTCGTATAGTGCCCGTCGGCATCCAGCCCATGCGGGTTGCGGAATTGCGTCTTTTCCAAGCCAAGCATTTCCGCTTTCTCGTTCATCATGTACACGAACCCTTCTTCAGACCCGCCGACATGCTCCGCGATCGCGACGGCGGCATCGTTGCCGGAGCGCAGCATCAGCCCGTACAGCAGATGGTGGAGGCTCATTTCCTCGCCTCTGCGCAGGTACAAGGAGGATCCTTCCTTGGCGAAGGCCCGCTTGCTCGTCTTCACGACATCGCTCAGCTGCCCGGTTTCAATCGCCACGATGGCGGTCATAATTTTCGTGGTGCTTGCCATCGGGAGCGGCGCTTCGCCATTTCGGCTATACAGAATACGTCCGCTGGCGACGTCGATCAGCGCCGCAGCCTTGGCATGGATGC
The DNA here is from genome assembly GCF_003591545.1 of Paenibacillus thiaminolyticus. Classification (GTDB taxonomy): domain Bacteria; phylum Bacillota; class Bacilli; order Paenibacillales; family Paenibacillaceae; genus Paenibacillus_B; species Paenibacillus_B thiaminolyticus_A. The sequence continues at coordinate 8,356 of NZ_QYZD01000006.1, read as the reverse complement.
CCGGGGGCTTCATCCGTTGGGTAAAGCGTTCAGGCACGCGTTCGGGTTCAGCCTGCACCACCATGCCGGAAGTATCGGAAAATCCCGCGCTTCCGTTCCTCGCCTCGCTGAACGGGCTAAGGACAAGTAGCACGGAACTAATGAGCAGCAGCTTTTTGGTGAATCCCGCATTGGTGAATCGGATCATAGGGTCCTCCTTTATGTGATGCCAGTCCAATTGTTACCATGTGTATGCCTGTCTTCTCCTAGGTATGCGGAAGGAGACGAGAAATAACGAAGTTGACGAGATAAGATGCGAAAGAAGAGGAAGGCAGCACGGCAAATAGCGCCAAGCCCGTTCCTCCTTCGCACATCGCCTAGCGGATGGGGAAGGCAGACGAACTTGACGCTTCTGCATGTGACACGCATGACGATTTCACGCCTCTTCTTCTTCACTCGGCCCGCCGTGCCCGTCGCGCTTGAACATCGCTTCAATCCGGTCAAGCACGCTTGGTGTGACATCGATAATCCGTTCGAGCAAATGGGTCTGATTATCGAGCGATACGACGTTGATGCCTTGCTGGCCGACGACAAGGAACGCAATCGGGGTCAAACACACCCCGCCGCCGCTTCCGCCGCCGAACGGCAGGGCATGAGACGATGATTTCCGATCGTCATGCCCGTTCCCGGATCCGGAGCGCCGCGAATCAACCCGGAAGTCGCTCCCCCCTGCAGCGAAGCCGAAAGCGACTCTGCTTATCGGAAGAATAACGCTCCCGTCCGGGGTCTGAACGGGATCGCCAACGATCGCGTTCACATCGACCATGGCCTTGATATTTTCGAACGCAGCTTGCATCAATCCTTCGACAGGATGTTCTGCCATTGCCTTGAGTCCTCCTCCACATATATAAGTTCCAACAGCCGTATATCGGCTTTTTCCACACCTATCCCCACATCAGGTACTGCCTGCACGTCCATAGCTTGCGCACAAATAAAGCGTAGTATGTATAGCCTAGCCCTGCACTTTCCGTGCAGCGGCCTCCGCCAGCGTCCGCCGCCACATGCCGATCCCGCCTTCGGCACGCACAATGCGGAAGGCAAGCCGGGCCAGCGAGCGAACGACATGGCCGAATCGTATCTCGGCAATACAGATAATGCGGGTGGAGAAGTAAGGATGATGAAACTGAGGGGTAATTCCTAGAATCGGATAATCCTGAAAACGAAGGATATAGCTTAGCTTGCCGACAAGCCATGACTTGACTGACCAGGTCGTGCCAGTGGCGATGGCGGTTCCGGCCGGATCCCCGACCCCGATTTCCGTCTCCCAGATGAACAGGCTGCACTTTATGTTGTCCATCGTATCCTCGATCCACTCGACGATGCCTCTTGTATACCGGGCCAGCCGCTTGATCCGTCTGACGTACCGGGCGACGCTCTCCCGGTTCACCTTCCGCCTGGCTTTATCCTGGCTGCTCCCGCCGAAGTTCTCCTTCTTCTTCTGCTTCAGATTCAATCCTTCCTCCATATTGATGAAGCGGATGGATCGCCATTCGTACCGCCAGCGAATCCATCCGTAGAAGGCCCGGATAATAAGGAATACCCGTTCATGCTTTTCCGCTTTGTGAATGACCAGCTTGCATTCGACGGTCGAGAAAAGAATCAGGAAGAGCAGCATGGCGATGACCGCTGCGATGCCTGCCGTAATCCAAATCCCCATAGTCTGCCTCCGTTCCGAATGATTTCCTGAACTAACCGTATTATGGCCTTTTATCCAATCAGACATGCAGGAAGTTCCATTGTGTCATTGAGAGGCGGACGCCGGGCACGGCAAAGCCCGCCGCAGATCGACTGACGTCGTCCGCTGGCGGGCTGTTCATACCGCTTATTTCAGCGCTTATCCAATTCATTCGTTCTGCTGCTCTCCGGGCTTCCTCCGGCTCCTGTCAGCTTGGGTCAGCCCAGCTCCAATTCATCGGTGTCAAGCGATTCCCCTGGGGCCAGCTCAACGCCCTGAATGCCGATAAGCTTCAGTTGAGTGACGAAGGCCGCGCCGTCCTGTTCAATCGGCGGGAACGTATTGTAATGAATCGGGATGACGACCTTCGCCTTGGTCCATTGCGCGGCCAGGAGCGCGTCCTCCGGATCCATCGTGAAGAAGCTGCCGATAGGCAAAAAGGCGATATCCGGCTTATACCGCTCACCAATCAGCTTCATGTCGCTGTACAAGGCGGTATCTCCGGCGTGGTACACGGTCAATCCATCCATCTGAAGCACGATTCCTGCCGGGTTGCCCAAATATTGAGCCTGCCCGTTCACTGTGACCGAGGAGCTGTGGAGGGCATTGACCCATTTGATCGAACCGAAGTCGAAGGTGCCTCCCCCGCCCAGATTCATGCCGATAGCGCGCACGCCCTGCTGCTCCATGTACTCGGCCAGCTCCACGATGGCTAAGATGGTGGCGTCATTCCGCTTCGCAATGTCCGCCGCGTCGGCGATATGATCGCCATGGCCGTGGGTAAGCAGCACATAATCCGCCTGAATCTGATCCGGTGTGGCCTTCGCGGCCGGATTGCCCGTCAAGAACGGATCGATGATAAGCCGATGGCTCCCAGTATCGATTTCGACGCAGGCATGTCCATGAAACTGAATTCGCATTTTAACGTTCTCCTCCTTCTTCGTTCACATCTTCAATTGTCAGCTGCCGTCCTTCTAACTTCTCGAACAATAGCTGCGTCTCCTCCTCCAAGCCTTCACTTTGTTCGAAGGCCGAAGCTTCCGGCAGTTCGGACAAGCTGGCTAGCCCGAAATAATCGAGAAACGCGCGCGTCGTGCCGTACAGTATCGGCCTTCCGATCGCTTCGGCCCGGCCCGTTTCTTCGATCAGGTCTTTATTCACGAGCGTCTGAATGGCCCGATCGGACTTGACGCCGCGAATCTCCTCAATCTCCACGCGGGTGATCGGCTGGCGGTAAGCCACGATGGCCAGCGTCTCGAGGGCTGCCTGGGACAGAGACGAGCGGGAAGGCGAATAGGCCATTCGTTCGAAATAAGGCGCATGATCCGGCAACGTCGTCAATTGATACAAGCCGGCAATGGCCACGATCTGGATCCCGCGCTTCGAACGCTCCATGTCCGCCTGCAAATCATGCAGCGCCTCCATGACGATTTCCTGCCGCTGTTCCGTAATTTCTGCGATTTGCTTACTATTTAAACCTTCATCTCCCGCCATAAACAGGAGTCCTTCAATAATCGACTTCAACATCTGAAAGTCCATCGTCTTCCACATCCCCTTGCCACTGAATCACAATTTCATCAAATACCCGATCTTGAAAACAACGAATCTGCTTCAACTTCATTAATTCCAGCACGGCCAGGAAAGTCACGACCACCTCGTGGCGGGTCAACTGCTCGCTCAGCAGCTTGGAGAACAGCAGCTTGCCTCCCCTTCCCACCGGCCGCAGAACGGTGACGATATCGCGAATCCGATCCTTCACGGAAATCTCGTCGCGGTGAATCGTGGCGACCATCGTACGCCGGGATGCTTTGCGCAGCGCCTTCTGGAAGGCCGCAATCAAATCCGACACATGGAGCCCTTCCACCGGATTCGACGGCTTCGACGGCATGAACGGAGTCAGATCCTCCGGCTCCTTCGTGAACAGAAGGCTTCGCTCCGATTCCTTTTCCCGCAAATGCTCGGCGATTCCTTTGTACTTCCGGTATTCAACCAGCTTGCGGATCAGCTCCGCCCGCGGATCCAGGTCCTCTTCTTCGTAATCCATCATGTCGTCATCCCATTCCATGACGGGCGGCTTCGGTAAGAGCTGTTGGGACTTCATCGCTAACAGGGTCGCTGCCATAACGAGAAACTCACTCGTAATATCCAATTCCAATTCCTTCATGCTATGTAAATAATCCATATATTGATCGGTAATCTCGCTGATCGAGATATCCTGAATAGAAATCTCCGCCTGATCGATAAGGTGAAGCAGCAGATCAAGCGGCCCTTCGAACAGCTCAAGCTTGTAAGTGACGGACACGAACGTTCCTCCCGTAAAAAACAAATGTAGCGCCCTATTATAAAGGCATGTACCTCTATAAAGGGCACTACATTAAATAAGCACTATTTCAACTGATTCGTCAAGTTTGCCATTTCAATCGCCGTTGCGGCCGCTTCCCAGCCCTTGTTGCCGGCCTTCGTGCCTGCGCGCTCGATCGCCTGCTCGATCGAATCCGTCGTCAGCACGCCGAACACGGTTGGCACGCCTGTTTTCATATTGACTTGGGCGACCCCTTTGGCCGTCTCGCTGCACACATAGTCAAAATGCGGCGTAGATCCGCGAATGACGGCGCCCAACGTGATCACCGCGTCATATTTGCCGCTTTCCGCCATTTTCTGGGCGATGAGCGGAATCTCGAACGCGCCGGGAACCCAGGCGACTGAGATCTCCTCATCCTTCACGCCGTGGCGCTTCAGCGCGTCCAGCGCCCCCGACAGCAGCTTGGAGACGATGAATTCATTGAAGCGTCCGGCGACGATGCCATATTTTAACCCTTCCGATACTAAATGACCTTCAAATACATGTGGCATAGATAAAACCTCCCGATGGAATATAATTTGCTGTCACTAGCTTGCGATTCAGGATTCGATTTGTTCGTTCTGCTCGATGTCATCGAACACGAGCATATGTCCGAGCTTCGCCGCCTTCGTATGCAGATAACGCGTATTGTCTTCGTTTTCCTGCATCTGAATCGGAACCCGCTCGATAATTTCCAGGCCGTAGCCTTCCAGCCCTTTGATTTTGCGGGGATTGTTCGTCATGAGCCGGATGTGGCGGACGCCGAGATCCTTCAAGATCTGTGCGCCGATGCCATAATCCCGCAGATCCGCCGGGAACCCGAGCTTCAAGTTCGCGTCGACCGTATCCAGGCCTTGTTCCTGAAGCTTGTACGCTTTCAGCTTGTTAATGAGTCCGATCCCCCGGCCTTCCTGCCGCATATAGAGGAGCACGCCGTTCCCTTCCCGTTCGATCGCGCGCAAGGCGGCCGCGAATTGAGGCCCGCAGTCGCAGCGGTGCGAATGGAACACATCGCCGGTCAGACATTCGGAATGGACGCGGACCAGCACCGGCTTCGAGCCGTCGATCTCGCCCTTGACCAAGGCGACATGCTCCTTGTTGTCGACCTCGTTCGTGTAAGCGATCGCCCGGAACACGCCGAAGTCGGTAGGCATGTTGACTTCGACTTCGCGCCGGACCAGATTCTCTTTCTCATTGCGATAATGAATCAGATCTTTGATGCAAATGAGCTTCAAGCCGTGCTTCTGCTTGATCTCAATCAGGTCTGGCAGCCGCGCCATCGTTCCGTCTTCCTTGATCACTTCGCAGATGACCCCCGCCGGCGGCGCTCCGCACAGGCGGGCCAGGTCGACGGCCGCTTCGGTATGGCCTGCGCGGCGCAGTACGCCGCCCCGCTTCGCGATAAGCGGGAAGATGTGGCCCGGACGGCGGAAGTCCGCAGCTTGCGCCTTCGGATCGAGCATCTTCTGAATCGTCAGCGAGCGCTCATAAGCCGAGATGCCTGTCGACGTCTCGACATGGTCGATCGACACCGTGAAGGCCGTTCCATGGTTGTCCGTATTGTGCGACACCATGGGCGGCAGATCCAACTCTTCTGCCCGCTCGGGAGTAATCGGCACGCAGACGAGCCCGCGGCCCTCGGTAATCATAAAGTTGATCGCTTCCGGCGTCGCCTTGTCTGCAAGCGCCACGAAGTCGCCTTCGTTCTCGCGATCCTCGTCATCGACGACGATAATCACTTTGCCTTCCATTAAATCTCGTATGGCATCCTCTATCGTATCGAACTGAAATTGTTCACTCATCGCCCTTCCCCCTTTGCATGATGTCACATAAAGCCGTGTTCCGCCAAAAAGGCGCTGCTGATGCGGGAGCTTCCGCCGGTGGCGGAGCGGCTGCCGAAGGCCAGCAAATGATCGACATATTTGGCCAGCACGTCGCATTCGATATTGACCGTGTCTCCCGGCTGCTTGCCGTGCAGCGCCGTCTCGGCAAGCGTATGCGGAATGATCGAGACGGCGAACATGCCCTCCTCCGCCCGGGTCAGGGTGAGGCTAATCCCGTCCACAGTAACCGATCCCCGCGGGATCATATACTTCGCCATACCCGGATCCTCGGCGAGGAATTCGAACACCACCGCATTCGCCTGCTCCGTCCGGCGCATAATGCGCGCCAGCCCGTCGACATGACCCTGTACGATATGTCCGCCGAAGCGGCCGTCAGCCGCCATGGCCCGCTCCAGATTGACCGGGGCGCCCGGCTGCAAATCCTTCAGGTTCGTATGCCGGAACGTCTCCGGCATAACATCCGCCATGAATGAGCCGGAGTCATAGGAGACCGCAGTCAGGCATACTCCGTTCACGGCGATGCTGTCGCCGATCTTCATCCCTTCCAGCACTTTTGCGGCCCGGATATGGAGCACCATTGCTTCTCCGCGCTTCGTAACGGCCTGGAGACGGCCAACTTCTTCAACGAGTCCCGTGAACATTGTCGCTTCCTCCCTTCTCATCCCGCGTTGCAGCAATCCGTTCAAATACGGTGCCGAACGGATATCCGCTTATGCAAACATTGTCTCCTAGCGTATCCACCCGCGTATGCCGGAGCCGGTAAGCGTCATTCATCCGGCTTACGCCATCGAAGGCGAAGTTGGCCGGCGACGCCTTGCCGCCGACAATCGTCGGCGCATAGAACAGCACGACCCGATCTACCCAGCGGCCATCCAGCATCGCGCCGTTCAGGCGGCCGCCGCCTTCCAGCAGGATGGAGCCGATCTCCTGGCTTCCGCACCATTCCATCATGTGCCGCAGATCGACCTGCGGCCCGTCGCCAGCGGTGATAACCCGCACACCGCGGGCCTCCAGCGCTTCCCGCTTCCCGGCGTCCGCCCGGGAAGTCGTGAACACGATCGACGGCGCGGAGCGGTCGACGACAACCTTCGCTTCCAGTGGAAGCCGCAGCTGTGAATCGACGATAAGCCGCGTCGGATGAAGACCCGGCACGGCAAGCCGCGTCGTCAGCGACGGATTATCGGCGAGCACCGTGCCGATTCCGGCCATAATCGCTTGATGGCGGTGGCGCATCGCGTGCACCTGTTCCCGCGCCTGCTCGTTGGAGATCCAGCGGCTGTCGCCCGTATGCGTCGCAATGCGGCCATCCAGCGTGCTCGCCGTCTTGAGCGTGACGTACGGCAGGCCGGTCGTGATGTACTTGGCGAACATCTCGATGAGCGCCTCGGCCGCGGGCTGGAGCACGCCCGCAACCACCTCAACGCCATGCTCGCGCAGCAGCGTGGCTCCCCGGCCGCTGACCGCCGGGTTCGGATCGAGGCACCCGATGACGACGCGCTTGATTCCGGCTTCCAGCAGGCGAAGGCTGCAGGGAGGCGTCTTGCCGTAGTGGCTGCATGGCTCGAGCGTGACATAGGCGGTAGCATCGCGTGCAGCTTCGCCGGCCATCTGCAGCGCATGCACCTCCGCATGGCCCTCGCCGCGCTGCAGGTGGGCGCCTAGGCCTACGACCCGGCCTTCGCGGACGATGACGCAGCCGACGGCCGGATTGATACCGGTCTGTCCCATGGCCCGTTCCGCCATATCCAGCGCCAGCTGCATGTAGAACTCATCATTGATTACCGGATGCACCAGAACGTCCCTCCTTCTTTTTACAGCTTGCCCCATCGCAGCAAAAAACCCTTCGGAATCCTCCGAAGGGCTAGGTTGTGAGCTTACAGGTATGTACTTCTTTTCATCATAGGTACAGTCAAATAAACAGTCCGGAATCGTTCGCGAAAAAGAGGAAACCGCCTTCCCACGTATGACAAATAAACCGGCTGAATATCGGCCACTGAAAAAACTATGTGAAAAAAAGAACTAAAAAGAGTTAAAAAGAAAACTCTTCTCCTGACGCCCTTCTCCCATCCAGACTATACTGTCGGCTCTGGAGTTGCACCAGATCCACCGTTCGAACGAAAGTTCGTCCGGGTCACGGACTAAGGAAGACGATAGCCGTTAACTGCGCTACCGTTCCATCACCGCCGGTCGGGAATTGCACCCTGCCCTGAAGGTTCAGCAGATATGATATTGAGTGAATCTACAATCGATTACGTAACGGATCTTATCACTTCAAGCGGAAAAAGGCAAGGCTATCCCTCACCTTACTGTTGTTCTTCTTTGATAATGTCACCCTATAACTGTTCTGAGATAATGTCACTATGGAACAGGAGATAATGACATTGACGAAAGCAGAAATGAAAAAGGTACTCGTGGTGGAGAAAATCATAGATGGGCGGATGACCAATAGGGAGGGAG
>NZ_QYZD01000069.1:0-12950 GCF_003591545.1 Paenibacillus thiaminolyticus | reverse complement strand
ACAAAAATAGGCCAACCAGAAATTCCGGTTGACCTAATAATACGAAAAGCCGCTGAATAATCAGCGACTTTTCCATGTCGTCCATGTATTTCATTGACGCCTTTCCAAATGCCTTACCTACTGGTCGTACTAAAAAACAATATGCTGAGAACGTTTAGTCTGGTTTAACAATAAATGATTCCCTCCAAGACCATTTATCACCATAACCAGAAATGTCTATGCCTATAGGTCCAATAGAAATACTCATACTGCTTGGAGTATAAGCATGGCCATATACCGAAGCAAATGCAGCCGTACGCCCCTTATGCTCTACTGGAATGCGAACTTCTGTTCTAAGTGTGCCGTAGTGTATCCCTTCAATTCCAAATAAATCAACTGTTCCTTTAGTTCCATAAACTGAAGATTGATCAATCTCCTCAAAGCCTCTATCGCAACCATTACAGACTAACCCAGTATCAATTACGTAATCGCCATGTGATTGTACTCCTACAACATCTCCACCCCAAGAGTGCCCAACACTGTCAGTCCAATAGAAATTTGGGAGTCTGCTCCATTGGAAATGAGTCCGGTAAGTGTACTTAAATTCTTTAGCATTTGCAGTTTTCCCAATATAAATTACACTACTCCATCCCTCGAAAATTCCATCAACTACACCACTAGCCGCAATAGGTACGTCTCTATTTCTTTGAGCTAAATCACGAACTCTTATGTTGTTTATTTCGTTTTTGTTTTTTCTGTAATAATATATTCTTTCCCGTCAGGAGAAATATACGAGTGTTGTTCGTCAGTTCGAACAGTCGCTACTTTTTTTCCTCCTTCTTGAATAATCTCAATTTTAACAGCATCTGAGAGGCTGGATATTTCTTTATCAGTAAAACCCATATATTTCAGATATCGATTTTTTTGTTCCTCCAACAACTCAGATGCTTGTGGTATTGCCTGGATTCTACCATCTTCTAACTCAGAGATAGTAATATCCCCAACTTGCATCTGATGCGCGACAATGTCATTATTATACATATTATCTTTTTCTTGACCATATGCTGTTGATAAAGGAAGCAGGACAAATAAACATAGTGAAAGAAAGCCTACTGACCATTTTTTCATACCAGCACCGCCTTTTACATAATTTTCCCATCCCAAATAATAGGTTAACATACTAATAAAGTGTTTTCAATACACAAAATCCAAGGAGGTCTAATATGAAGAACATCACCAAATACCTACTCATTTTGGGGACTCTCATAGTATTTAGTGTGACTGCTCTGTATTTAACTAACAAATTTACTTCAACTGTCTCTTATGAAGAAGTTGGCATAGTAAGAAAAACTGAAAAAAGCATTGTAATTATAAATAATATAGGTAGGGAAACTGAAATTTTTGCTGAAATGCCTACCATTCAACTCATAGATGAAAGTAAAAGATACATGGTTAGATATCATAGCTCATTGTTTTCAAAACCACAACTCAAGTCAATCGAATCAGTGAAATGAAGAAATAGGCAATAAAACAATTCCAAAATTGCTAAACGATGTTGTTCCCGAGGAAAGGATAAACTTTTCTCAAACGCCCCAGAAAGCATTGAAGCAGAAACTTGGTGTTAAGGACTTCTTATAGTGAGGAGTGCCTTTTTTCTTGGACAATAAAAATACCGCCCAGGTAAGTCCGAGCGGCCAATTGGGAAGATGATCTATTGAAAGAGCCAATGGCTCATTCAATCACCGTGAAGCCGGTCACGGAACCGATGCTGGGGGAGAACCTAGAGCTGAAGCAGGTGCATCTGGAATTCGGGGGCGATGAGCTTCTGCCGTGGGCGAAGGAGCTGCTTCGGGCCGCGATGAAGGACAAGGGGGTCTGAAGCAGTGGTTCGTGACGGCCGGCCGCCTGCTCTACCCAGGTGCATAAGGGGCGTTGGACGATGAGACGCTGGATCCGGACGTGCTGCCTGATGCGCTGAACGACGGCGAAGCAGCAGGGTTGTTCTTATACGAATCGTTCATGGAGTACGCGCCGGAGCTGCTGGCCGAGCTGGAGCAGTTGGATGAAGAGGTGTTGAAGAACGATCCGGAGGCAGGAGCGCTGTTCAGTCCGGCGACGAAGCTAGTCATGGATCTGTATGCGGACGGGGAGTTGAACATCTACAAATCCAAGTTCCAGCTTACGATCGCGTTGCCATCCTCAACGGGCGCGCCGTTCTCCTCCATTACTGTTCGTCAGACTTCGGAGATGGGCTGCTTGAACGAAGACGTCAAGGCGGACGAGATGGATATGACGAATGATGTCGCGCTGGATGATCCGGATATGACGCCAGGCAAGTGGCTGCGCCATTTCGAATCGGGATCGCTGGCGCGCCAATGGCTGAAGCAGTCGGGAGTGACCGCGCGAACGGCAAGCCTGCTGATGCCTGCGGCGGGGGCGGAAGATACATACGATCCGTATGACATGCCGGAGCCGTACATCAAGAAAGGAGGTGTTCTCGTCATGACGAACCGAACGGGGCGGTTTCGCATTTCCCCGCTAGGCATCATTGCGTTTCTCGTCGTCTTCTTCGTGGTCTCGCCGCTTCTTATTATTGTGCCGACCTCCTTCACGGCGACAGGGGTGCTTCGCTTTCCGCCGGAGGGTTTCTCCTTGCACTGGTATGCGAAAATCCTGAAACGGCCGGAGGTCATCGAATCGTTCTGGGTCAGCTTGAAGCTAGCCGCGGTGCCGGCCGTCCTGTCGCCGCTCATCGGCACGCTGGCCGCCTTCGCGCTGCACAAGTACAAGCCGCCAGGGAGCGGGTGTCGCCGCTTACCGTGCCTTCGCTTATTATGGGCATCTCGGCTCTGCTGTTCTTCACCCGCATCGGGCTGGCGGGAACGTTCGCCGGGCTGCTGCTGTCCCACATTCTGATCTCGGTGCCTTATGTCGTCCGGCTCGTGCTGACGAGACTCAGCTCCTTCGATTACACGCTAGAGAGGGAGGCGGCCATATTGGGGGCGCATCCGGTGCGGACGTTTTGGGATATTACGCTGCCGGTCATCCGGCCGGCGATTTTTTCCGGAATGGTGTTCGCGTTCCTGACGTCCTTCGATAATGTGACGGTGTCCTTGTTCTTGATCTCGCCTTCGACGCTGCCGATGGCGATCTTCAATTATATGCAGGAGTCCTTGACGCCGCTGGTCGCTTCGATCTCTTCGATCATGATCTTGCTGAGTCTGGTCTTCATTTTCCTTTTGGAACGGGTATATGGCCTGGATCGGTTGTTCGGCTCCCATTCCCACTCTCATTAAGGCAGGTTGAACGGATATGAACTACTTATCACGGTTGGAACGGCGGTTGCCCGAGATGATGGTGCTGCTTGAGCAAAGCGTGAACATGGATTCCCCTTCGGCGGACAAGGCGTTGACGGATAGGTTGATCGGCTGGTATGAGGAGCGGTTCCGCGAGCAATTGGAGGCCGAAGTCGAAGGGGTGCCGAACGAATTATACGGCGATCGGCTGGCTCTCCGCATAGGCAGCGGTCCCCGCCGCATCTTACTCGTCGCCCATGCCGATACGGTATGGACCGCCGGGGAAGCGGGCAGACGGCCGTTCCGAACAGACAGCAAGCGGGCCTACGGGCCTGGCGTGTATGACATGAAGGCCAGCTTGATCCAAGCCTTGTACCCGATGAAGCTGGTGCAGGCGGAGGGGCGGATGCGCGACTCGCTGTCGATCGTGCTGCTCATCAACAGCGATGAAGAGATCGGCAGCCCGACGTCGCGGGCCTGGATCGAGGCTTACGCGAAGGAGAGCGAAGCGGCTCTCGTGCTCGAGCCTCCGCTGGAGGCGAACGGGGCGTTGAAGACGGCCCGCAAAAGCAGCGGCCGCTTCCTGCTGTCGGTGCAAGGGCAAGCCGCCCATGCGGGGGTGAATCCGGAAGCGGGCATCTCCGCCGTGGAGGAGCTGGCTCGGCAGATCATCCGGCTGCACTCGTGGTCTGATGCGGACCGCAGCATCCAGATCAATGTGGGCAACTTCACCGCCGCCTGCGGCACGCCGACACTCGACGGGCTCGGCGTCGGCGGAGGCGGCGCGCATTCGCCCTCCGAATACATCTGGGTGCATGAGCTGAGCCGCCGCACAGCTTTATTGGCGGGCATTTTGGAGCGGGTCTAGCACCAGGCTGGCAAGGCTTGTGGGCGGACAGTGGCGGCCAACTGGATACGGCAGTGGAACAGATCGCGATCAACCTTAGAATACTAATGAATTTTTGGCAGTTACGTATTTAACTAACTTTATAATAAGAGAAGAGGCTGTCTCACACGTAGTTTTTGATTACCTGTGGGATGACCGTTAGATTCGAAAAAAGGTCGAGTTAGGGTGTGCATTTATTCCCGTACTCGGCCTTTTTGCTTGATCACTGCCCTTCAATACAAAGGATAAATTTGACTTAATAACCTTTTTGTGATACTTTTCATAATTATAGTTTTTCTTTCAGCGAAGTCGTTTGCTTTCCACAAGAATGATAGTTTGAATTCTTTCTCGTTACTAACTTCGATAGAAGGAGAGAGTTTTATGACTACAGTGAATTGCATGTGCGAAGACCTGCAATACCCATTGGGTGCCTTTAGTCGCTTTGTGGTAAATGACCTTCCTCCCCTCAATAAGACCGGCTCCCCGGCTGACCTATTGCGGCTCGGCCTTTCTCTTCTGCCAGATGATAGTCAGCAACTCATCGATTTCGCATATCACCGTCCTTACAATGAAAAGGTGCTGGCAATGGGGGATTTGGGCATCTTCCTCATTTCGTGCTTGAAGCAAGGGATTCTTGCTTCCGAACTGGACCAGGTGTATTCGATTTTGGACCTTTTTTCCTTGGTGACCGGTTTAATTCCACGGGATACCTATGCTTCGTATATTGCCTACAATCCTGCCCATTGTCTGCGAACGTTTACGGGGGATGCCAGTGAAGTCGCTTTTATCACTCGGCACCAACAATCGGAACTGGCGCTTAAACCTGCGATTGAAGAATTGGTGAAGCTTCAATTGGAGCCGGATATGCCGGGACGCCTGGAAATTCTTGGGGTAGTAAAGGCGGCTATGAGGCAGGTGCGCAAGGAAAACGCCGAGGTGCACAAAGGGGTGGATCCCGTCTTTTTTATTACCTTTTTCAGAGATTATTTTTTTCCCGTCGAGGTGAAAGGGGTTAGCTACAATGCGCCTAGCGGCGTGCACATTGCGGGCGTGATCCTGACTGATCTGATTATAGGTACCGCAGATGATGCCTATATTGCAACGACTCATGATCTTTTGCCGTATTTGGAGCCATGCGAGCAATTCCGCATCAAAAATGCGATGGCTGCCTCCTCCTTAAAGCAAATCTATTCTGCCGATATGAAATCCGGGAGAGACCGTTCTTCCGAACTGAACCTTCTTGTCGACATTTACGACGAAATCATCAAATTCCGCAATGTTCATCAGGGACTAGTCACCAGATATATCCGCAATCAAGATGCTTCCGTTGCCAAAGGCACGGGGGGATTCGCGTTCGATATCTTTTTACAGGAGCGCATTGACGTCGTCGCTCAAGCCAAACGCACCGTTACGGATAAGATAGAACCTCGGGTGTGATTCCGCCAAACCGTAAAAGTCCGATCCGAGGCAAAAGAAGTAATGGGCTATACGTCCCTCACCATGCACGCCGCACTGCTTTTGACATCCCAGAACCCCAAGCAGGCTGTATAGAGTCTTTTCAAGGACGCTCTAGCACGCTTAATTTAAATAGGGAGAAGGATGAATTATGTCAAATAACAGAAAAGAATCACAATTAACGATCAAAAATACTTGGTCATTAACAGAAGCGCAGCGAAGAGTGTGGTATATGGAACTGCTCAGTCCCAACACGACCGTTGCCGCGTTGAACAGTTTGCTGACCTTGAAGGGAACGATTAACGAAGAGAAGATCATGCAGTCTATACAGATGCTGGTTTCTCGGCATGATTCCCTTCGAGTACGTTTAAGACAGATCGATGGTCAGGAGCCGCAAATTTATGTCGTTCCGTTCGAGCCTTTCCATGTTGATGTATTAGACGTCAGGGGGGAAGGAGCCGAAGCATGGCAAGAAATCGTTGATTTGCGTTCGCGCCAGCCCTTCGCTCTCTTTGATTCCCCATTGTTTGAATTCACGTTGTTCCGGACAGGAGAGCTGGAGGCCCGCTTGTTTTTGAAAATTCACCATGTGATTGCTGACGGTTATTCCTTGAACCTGCTTGGCAACGGAATCATTCAAGCTTATATGTCCTTGTTACGCAATGAGGAGCTTCCGATGGAACCAGCACCTTCTTTTACAGAACTGCTTGCTAGCGAGGACACCTATCTTGCATCTTCCCGCTTCCTCAAAGATAAGGCATACTGGGACAAAGAATTCAGTACGCTGCCGCCAATCACAAGCTTGGCTTTTTCCGAACGGGCAGCCCAGACTGCCACCAGCGCGGCCTCTTACAGCCAACATCAGCTTCCCTTATCCGTATGCAAAGACATTCATCAATTCTGCGAAAAACATCAAGTCTCTGCCTTCAATTTGTTTGTAACCGCTCTATGTCTGTATCTCGCCCGAATATGCGGAGAAGAAGAAGTTGTGCTGGGAACCATGTATGCCAACAGAACATCCGTTGATCAGAAAACGATGGTAGGCATGCTCGTCAGCACAACGCCTTTTCGCTTGCGCGTGGATGCTTTTTTGTCTTTCGCCGATCTCTTGAAGCAGGTGAAAATGAAGCAGGGCGAGCTGATTCGGCATCAGAAATATCCTTACAATCGAATCATTCCGGAGCTCCGCGAGCGCTTTGGTTTTACGGGAGCCTTGCTGCCCATTTTTTTTAATTATCATCCGTTGGCATGGGACACTGTTCCGGATGATGCTCCCATACAATATGACACGATGCCTCTCGGAAATGGACATCAGGATAATGAATTAACGGTCCATATCCGCGAAAATGTAAAAACCGGCGAGATGGCTGTTCAAATTGATTATTTAACCGATTTGTTCACAGCGGAGGACATGGATCGCCTGTTTGCCAGATTGATGCATGTCCTTCGGGAAGGGATGGCCGCGCCTATGCAGGCGGTAGAACAAGTTAATGTGATGCCGCCGGAAGAATGTCACCAGATCCTTCAAGCCTTTAGCACAGGACGAAATATCGGCCGGCAGACTGGCGATCTGCTGCACGAGCTGTTCGAGGAACAGGCCGCGAAGACACCGGAACGGATAGCTGTTCTATCGGGACTGGACGGATCGTCGCTGACCTACGGCCAATTGAATGAACGCGCGAATAGGCTGGCCCGTACCCTGTGCAATCTGGGGATTGGGATGGGCCAACCCGTGGCGATTCTCGGGGAACGGTCGCCGGAAATCGTAACGGCCGTTCTTGCTGTCCTTAAGGCGGGAGGAGCCTTCGTGCCTCTGGATCACGCTTTGCCTTCCGACCGGCTGGCTTATATGGTGGCGGATAGCGGAGCCAGCATTTTGTTGACGGTTGATTCTGTTGGATTTGCTCTGCCCGACGGATGCAGGGTCTTGGATTTGCGGCAGGAGGAATGCTATGCCGGCGACGCCTCGAATTTACGTCTTCCGTGCCGACCGGAGCAGCTTGCTTATCTCATTTATACGTCAGGGACAACGGGAACGCCAAAAGGAGTTATGGTGGAACACCATAGCTGGATGCAGACGACTTGGGCATGGCGCCAAGAGTACAAGCTCGAGGAGATGGAGATCCGGCTGCTGCAACTGGCCAGCTTCTCTTTTGACGTATTTGCCGGCGATCTGGGCAGAGCACTGCCGAATGGGGGAATGATGGTGTTCTGCCCGGATGAGGTTCGGCTCCAGCTGCCTCGGCTTCATCGAATGATCGTCGAGTACGGCATTACGCTGTTGGAGTCGACGCCTGCCCTGCTAGTACCGCTAATGGATTATATTTACGAACATCGCTTGGGCACCGGCAGGTTAGAACTGCTCATCCTGGGCTCGGATCGTCTCGCGGCCACAGACTTCCGTCGGCTGCACAGCCGATTTGGCTCCGACATGCGCATCCTCAATAGCTATGGGGTGACGGAGGCGTGCATCGATGCATCTTATTATGAAGTGGAACAGGGGGGGCAGCTGCCTGGAGAAGGGAATGTGCCGATTGGCAAGCCGCTTCCCCATGTCAATCTGTACGTACTGGGGCGGGGAGGAACTCTGCAGCCTGTAGGTGTCCCAGGAGAACTGTGCATCGGAGGGAAAGGAGTAGCCCGGGGCTACCTGAATCGGCCGGAGTTGACGAGCGAGCGTTTTGTCGAAGATCCTTATGCGGTAGACGGACGGATTTACCGTACCGGAGACCAGGCCCGCTGGCTGCCGGATGGCAATTTGGAGTTTCTCGGCCGACTGGACGATCAACTCAGTATCCGCGGCTACCGGGTCGAGCCGGGAGAGATTGAGGCGCAGTTGATGCAGTTCGGGGGCATCCGTGAGGCAGTGGTTGCCGTAATGCCTGATCGGCAGGGAGAGCCTGTGCTGTGTGCATATTACACGGGCGAGACCGAACTGGAGATTGCAGAAATGCGGGCATTCCTCTCTTCGATGCTGCCGGACTACATGGTACCGGCCATATATATGAGGCTGGAGAGGATTCCCTTGACGCCAAATGGCAAGGTGGACCGTAAAGCTTTGCCGAAACCCGATGCGATTGCATCCCGCAAAGAATACGTTCGTCCAACGACAGACGCCGAGCAGAAAATGGCGTTACTATGGCAAGAGGTCCTGAATAAAGAATTCGTTGGACTCCATGATAATTTCTTTGAGCTCGGAGGCCATTCGCTGAAAGCGATGACGCTCCTAACACGCATTCATCAGGAGTTCCGGTCCGAGATCGGCTTGCGCGACATTTTTCAGACAACCAACCTGAAGACATTGACCCAAGCCGTCACTTCGGCAGCCGAAAGGGCCTATGAGGATCTGCTTCCCGCACCGAAGCAGGCTTATTATCCGCTATCGTCGGCGCAGAAACGATTATATGTGCTCCACCAGCTGGATGAGGCAGGTCTCGGTTACAATATGCCGGCGGCTTTCCAACTGGCAGGTCCATTGGATAAGGAGCGTCTCGAAGCGGCATTTCAGTCGCTTATTGCTCGCCATGAGGCGCTGCGCACCTCGTGTACGGTGGTGGACGGCGAGCCGATGCAGCAGATCCATGATAATGTCTCTTTTTCCGTATCCTGCGAGGCAACAGAAGAAGGCCGGGCGGACGAGCAGATCCGGACATTTATCCGCCCGTTTGATCTCGGCGTGGCCCCGCTGCTGCGCACGAAGGTGATCCAATTCGGGGAAGAACGCCATCTGCTCTTGTTCGATATGCATCATATTATTTCGGATGGAATTTCCGTGCAAATTCTAACGGAAGAATTGGCCTCCTTATATGCCGGAGAAAAACTGAATCCGCTGCGGCTGCAGTATAAGGACTATGCCGTATGGCAGCAAGAATACAGGCAGTCGCAGGCCTACGCGAAGCAGGAAGCCTATTGGCTGAAGGAGCTGGCGGGAGAGCTGCCGGTGCTGAGCCTGCCGGCTGATTATCCGCGCCCGGCGATGCGAAGCATAGAGGGTGGCCGGGCGGATTTCGAAGTGAAAGGCGAGTTGGCGGAGGGTGTCCGCAAGCTGGCACAAGAGAGCGGCAGTACGGTGTACATGGTGCTGCTGGCGGCATATAGCATGCTGCTGTCCCGTCTTAGCGGGCAGGAGGAGATCATTGTCGGCACGCCGGTGGCGGGCCGCCCGCATGCCGACCTGGCAAGCATGCTCGGCATGTTTGTAAATACGCTGGCGCTGCGTACGCATCCAGCGGGGGACAAACGTTTTTCCGATCATTTGCAGGAGATTCGCCAGACGGCGTTATCCGCTTTTGACCATGGGGATTTTCCGTTTGAGGAGCTGGTGGAGCGGGTCGTGCAGCAGCGCGACACGAGCCGCAATCCGATATTCGACGCGATGCTCGTGCTGCAAAATAGCGATCATGAGGTGTTGCAGCTTCCGGGTCTGCGTCTTTCTTCCTATCCATTCGACTACATTGCGTCTAAGTTCGATTTGACGCTTACCGTTACGGAAGAGCCCGGGGGTTTTTCCTTCACCTTGGAATATGCCGCAGCCTTGTTCAGCCTCGATACGATAGAGCGGTGGAGCGGCTGCTTCCTGGAGCTTCTGCGTCAGGCTGTAGAGTCTCCGGACTCTCGATTGGGTGAGTATAACTTGGTAATCGGTCAGGAAAGACAATTATTGCTTGAACAATTTGCCGGAACGAAGGCCAACTATCGCCCTGAGGCAACGGTGATCACTCTGTTCGAGGAGCAGGTTGCCCGCACTCCTGATCTGCCTGCGGTTATTTTTGGAGACGAGGAGCTGAGTTACCGTGAACTGAACGAGCGGGCGGAGCAGCTGGGAGCTATGCTTCGCGTGCAAGGGTTAGGGGCGGAGACAATTGCCGCCGTCATGATGCACCGCTCTTGCGACATGGCGGTGGGTTTAATTTCCGTTTTGAAGGCAGGAGGAGCCTATCTTCCGATCGATCCGCAATTCCCGTTGGAGCGGATTCGTTATATGCTGAGCGACAGTCATCCCAAGGTTCTGCTGACTTCGATAGAGCATCGGTCTCTGGCGGAGGAGATCGTCAGCAGTATTCCCGTTATTTATTTCGAAGACAACGAGTGTCAGGATATGGCTGCAGAGAGCTTGAAAAGAACCGTCGCACCCGCGCATTTAGCATACGTTATTTATACATCAGGCACTACGGGGGCCTCAAAGGGCGTCATGATCGAACATGGCAGCCTTGCCAATACCATTCACTGGAAAGCGAGCCGCTACCGGTTCAGCGCCGGTGACAAAGCGCTGATGTTGAATCCTTTTATTTTCGACTCATTCGTGACTCACTTTTTTGGACCTCTCGTGTCGGGGGCGGCGGTTGTCTTGTTACATGATCAAGATAGCAAAGAACCGTCGGCCATTCGCGAAGTCATCGCGAAGCACCGAATTACCCATATGCAGAGTCCGCCGAGCTTCTATTCCGCCTTGCTGGAGAGCATGAATTCCGATGATTGGCATACGGTGCGCAGCGCGGTACTGGCTGGCGAAGCCGTCGGAATGGCGCTCATCCGCCGTTTGAAGGCGATGAATCCCGACATGGAATTGATGAATGAGTACGGTCCGACCGAAAATACCGTAGTGACGACCGCAATTGAGCTCGTGGAAGAGAAGGCTATTACAATCGGACGGCCGATTCCCAACGCACGGGTATATATTCTTACCTCGCAAGGGCTGCTCACTCCGCTCGGCGTACCGGGCGAGCTGTGTATTGCCGGTTCCGGCGTGGCACGCGGTTATATCAACCAGCCGCAGTTAACGGCCGATAAGTTCACCTCCGATCCGTTTGTGCCGGGTGAGCGAATGTACCGAACTGGCGACTGGGCCCGCTGGTTGCCGGATGGAACTTTGGAATATTTGGGAAGAACCGATCATCAGGTCAAAATTCGCGGCAACCGGATTGAGCTAGGGGATATCGAGGCCCATCTATTGACGCTTCCCGGCTTTCGAGAGGCAGCCGTTACGGTTGTGGGAGAAGCGGGGGACAACCTCAGTCTGTGCGCTTACTTTGTAGCGGAACGGGATTATCCGGTAAAAGAACTGCGGACGGCGCTTGGCCTAACGCTGCCGTCTTATATGATTCCGGCTTATTTTATTCCGATGGAGAAGATGCCTCTCACAGCCAACGGCAAATTGGATCGGCGGGCATTGCCTTTGCCGAACGGCCGATTGGAGAAAGACAGCAGTTATATCACCCCGCGGAATCCTGCCGAACAGGAGATGGCAGAGATGTGGCAGGAGGTGCTGGGCGTCCGTCCGTTAGGCGTGCGGGATGACTTTTTTGAACGAGGCGGACATTCATTAAAAGGAGCCGTTTTGGTTTCGCGCATCCAAAAGCTATTGGACGCCGATATCACGCTTCGGGATCTCTTCCAGCATCCGACCGTGGAGACATTGACCGAAGTGATAGCTTCTCGGAAGACTAAAGCATTTCACGGGATTGAACAGGCTGATTCCCGGGAACATTATCCGCTTACCTCTGCACAGAAGCGAATGTATGTGCTCCAGCAGCTAGAGGGAGCAGAGCTTAGTTACAACATGCCCGCGGTTCTTCGAATGGAGGGCAAGTTGAACAGGTTGCTTTTAGAGACATCCCTGCAGCAGCTGGTCGCTCGTCATGAATCGCTGCGCACTTCCTTCATCATGGCGGACGGAGAGCCGGTGCAGAGAATACACGACAAAGGGAAGCTTGCCGTTGACTATTGTGAAGCAGGGGAAGAGCAGCTTCATTCGATTATTGCAGCATTCATACATCCATTCGATCTCAGTCAAGCGCCGCTGCTGCGTGTGGAGATTGTACGTGCGGCGAACAGGCTTCACTATGTTCTGTTGGACATGCACCATATTATCTCGGACGGCGTGTCGATGGACATTTTCGTAGAGGAGTTTACGAAGCTGTATGCCGGGAAAGAACTGGCCCCGCTGAAGCTGCAGTACAAAGACTATGCGGTATGGCAGCAGGAATACGTGCTCAGCGATGCTTATCGGGAGCAGGAGAAATATTGGCTCGATCAGTTAGCGGGCGAGCTGCCGGTCCTGCAGCTGCCAACCGATTTCGTGCGTCCCGCCCTGCGCAGCTTTGCAGGCGATCGGATTGATTTCAAGCTAGGGAGAACATTGTCGGAAGCGGTGCAGCGACTGGCACTGGACACAGGAGTTACCGTCTATATGGTGTTCTTGGCCGCGTACAGCACACTGCTGTCTCGTCTCTCCGGCGACGAGGAGGTTATTATCGGCTCGCCGGTAGCCGGGCGTCCGCATGCGGATCTCGCGGACATAATGGGGATGTTTGTCAACACGCTGGCCTTGCGCA
>NZ_QYZD01000068.1:2671-13106 GCF_003591545.1 Paenibacillus thiaminolyticus | reverse complement strand
AGGTTAAGTTTACCATGTTTTAATGTGAGCTTATAGTTTGAAGACACACTCTAATTGCTTATATTGATCAGCCATCGGCTTCTCCTCCCTTATAAGCTGTCTTTAAATTCCCTGACGATAGTTCTGCTGTTATCAATTGCTTTAATGGAATCGTGGTAATACGTCGATACATAGGAGAAAAACAAGATGTCCATGACAAGCATTTGTGATATCCGTGATATGGTAGCGGCCGTTCTAAAAATCGGCTCCTCTGTAGAAGTTGAATATAAGGAAACATCGGCCAATTTGGAAAGCTGGTTTTTTGAAAATTTTGTCAATGAAATGACCTGGATTCCTTTGTTTTTTGCAATTTCTGCCAGTCTTGTAACTTCTTTCGTTTCTCCTGAAAAGGAAATGGCGAATAATAAATCATTTTTATCCGCATTGGAGATGACACTTGACAACAAATGAGTGTCAGATAACGAAGTGGAATCCTTATTTATTTTGGTCCACTTCTGCATCGCATCTAATGCCACCACATAAGATGCGCCGATGCCATAAAAATGAATCCTTTTTGCTTCGTGCATGAGTCGGATCACTTGCTCACACTTTTTCTCGTCTACTAATTTTTTTGTTTGCTCCAGTATGGAATAGGTATTGTTCGATATTTTAGAAATGATATCGCCGACAGATTCGCCTTTGGACACTTCACGGTACTCAACCGATTCCGGCTCCTTGCTCTCGCTTGCGATCAAAATCTTCAGTTCTTGCCAACCGGATAATCCCATCGCCTTGGATAAACGAACGACACCGGCGCTGCTTGATTGCGTAGCTTCCCCAACCTCTTTCGCGGTCATATGAATCACTTCTTCGGGATGATTAATGATATAGTCCGCTATTTTTCTTTCAGAGGGGGAGAACTGGTGCAAAATTTGTTTAATTAACGTAATACCGCCATATCCCATAATTATTCGGCTCCTTCCTCCAGCGCTTTTCGAATATGCCCTGAATGCTTTTCTAAATATTTACTGGCTTCTTCATAATTTACTTGTTTCTTGTGCATTACAATCGCAGCTTTCAGTTCGCCGTTGGCTTGTTCAAAAATCTGTTCTGCTTTCTCTTTTGATAAACCTGTAATCGTTTGAATAATCCCGAGCGCTCGATGACGCAGTTTTTCGTTGCTGACATGAACGTCGACCATTAAATTCTCATACACTTTTCCAAGCTGAATCATCGTGCCCGTTGAAATCATATTCAACACCATTTTATGTGCCGTTGCTGCTTTCATCCTTGTCGAACCGGTTAACACCTCGGGACCTGTCTCTGTCTCAATCCGGATATTTGCTTTATCACCAGCGATTGAATTCGAATTGGCTGTCAGCGCAATCGTTAAGGCCCCGATTTCATTTGCATACGCAAGGGCTGCCAACACATAAGGGGTTCTGCCGCTTGCTGTAATGCCAACAACGCTATCCTCCGGCTTGAGATCGATTTTTTTCAAGTCTGTTACGGCAGCATCTTCAAAGTCTTCAGCTCCTTCCCCGGCTTGCACAAATGCATTCTTCCCTCCGGCAATAATACCGATGACCTCATCATAAGAAGCGCTAAAGGTTGGAGGACATTCAACCGAATCAATAATTCCCAGTCTTCCGCTTGTTCCCGCTCCAATATAGATTAGGCGGCCGCCTTTTTTTCTTCGTTTCACGATTTCCTCTATGGCTGTAGAAATATTTCCCAGCTCTTTCTCAACAGATAAAGCCACTTTTTTATCTTCTTCATTGATTAACTTTACGATTTCAATGGGACGCAAGGAATCCAGATTCATCGTTTTTTCATTTCGCATTTCCGTAAATAATCGATCAAGATGTGTCAAAATATCACTCTCCCGGTTCGGAAATAATATTTCGTATTTAATTAATATTTCCGTTATTGCGTTTAATAAGGAAATAATAATTCATAAACATTTAAATGTCAACAAGATATTCCTTCCCTTATAGTCCCACTTCCCCGTCGCGCGCCTACACCCTCACTTTTCCTAGCAATCAGGTATAAGACATAATTCGACAAAAAATCCCGAAAGTTCAGGATGATTGAGGGATTGATTCGACAAAAGCACTGCTTCATTTGTCCGGCCCGGTACTATGGGAGCCTCTCAAAATAGTTTGATATGTTCATATGAATTTAAATAAATAATTGATAAAATGAAATCGCTTTCACCTTACACAGGTATCGATATCAATCTACTAAGGAGTTGACACCAATGACAAGACAAATCGGCAGCAGTCTGCTGTCCAAGGTATCCCCTCTCTTCACCGCATTCGGGCTTATCGTGCTCGGATTGGCCGTTAGCGCCGTCTTCGCGGACAGCGCATCGGCCCACGGCTACATCGAATCTCCGGCGAGCCGTGCCTATCAATGCAAGCTGGGCCTGAATTCGGATTGCGGACGGGTTCAGTATGAACCGCAAAGTGTGGAAGCCAAAGGCAACTTCCCGCAAAGCGGCCCGGCTGACGGCCATATTGCCGGCGGCGGCATCTTCGACCCGCTTGATGAGCAATCGGCCGATCGGTGGAATAAGGTGAAGATGCAAGGCGGAACGAATACGTTCCAATGGTATCTGACCATGCCGCATAAGACGACGGAATGGAAATACTATATTACAAAAAAAGACTGGGATCCGAACAAGCCGCTTACTCGCGCCGATCTGGAGCCAGTGCCGTTCTGCACGATTCAGGAAGGGGGCAAAGTTCCGCCTTCAACCGTAACGCATGAATGCAGCGTTCCGACCGATCGCAGCGGCTACCATCTGATTCTCGGCGTCTGGGAGATCGCGGACACAGGCAGAGCATTCTACCAAGTGATCGACGTCGATCTGGTCAATGACGGTTCGGAAATCGACCTGCCAGCAGCGCCGGGCCAGCTCGCGGCTTCAGCGCGGACCGAGACCTCGATCACGTTGACCTGGACATCTTCTTCCTCTTCGAACGGAATTAAGGCCTACGAAGTATTCCGCAATGGCGCTTCGCTGGGACAGACGACCGGAACATCGTATCGCGATGCCGGACTGACTCCGGATACATCCTATACGTATACCGTGCGGGCCATCGATCGGGCCGGCAATCTCTCCCCATTGTCTGCGCCGCTTGTTGCAGCGACGCTGCCTCAGGACAATACCGGCGGAGGCAGTGAAGGCGGGAACGGCGGGGAAGAAGGCGGCACCGAGCCTCCAGTGACCGGCGAGACGACCTGGAAGTCCAACGTCATCTACAACCAAGGCGACCGCGTACTCTACGACGGCTTGGAATACGAAGCCCAATATTGGACGCAGAACAATCGTCCTGACGTGTCAGATGCGTGGAAGCTGCTCAGCAACGTCATCCTCGATTGGAGCAAGGATAGAGCCTACACCGGCGGAGACAAGGTGAAGCATAACGGCGCTGTCTACCAGGCACGCTGGTGGACCCGCGGCGAGGAGCCGGGCCGCGCCGATGTGTGGCAAGCAGTGAAGTAGACATCCAGAGAGCCCATTCAAGGGAATGCCTTGAATGGGCTCTTTTGGTTTTTTGCACGATAAGCGAACATCGCGAGTCCCTTGCGCGACACACAACGCCCCGCGAGCAAACCTCGCGGGGCATCATCAACGTATAGGTTATCCGTTCTTCTGTTGGAATTGCTTCATGAACTCCGCCAACGCCTCGCAGCTCGCATAAGGCACCGCATTGTAGATCGAGGCACGCAAGCCGCCGACGCTGCGGTGACCCTTCAGACCGACGAAGCCCGCTTCCCCGGCTTCCTTGATGAACGCCTTCTCCAGCTCCTCATCTGCGAGCCGGAAGGTGACGTTCATCATCGAGCGGCTGTCACGCGCCGCGCAGCCGCGGTAGAAATCGCCGCTGTTGTCGATGATGCCGTACAGCATCTCCGCCTTCGCCTGATTGTCCCGCTCGACCTGCTGCAATCCGCCGCGTTCCTTGATCCATTGCAGCACCAGGTTCACCATATAGATAGAGAAGGAGGATGGCGTGTTATATAAGGAATTATTTTTATAATGAATGCTGTAACGAAGCATGGCCGGAATCGTCGCAGGGCTGTTCGCCAGCAGTTCTTCCTTCGCGATGACGACCGTAACCCCGGACGGACCAAGATTTTTCTGCGCGCCCGCGTATATCATCCCGAACTTCGACACATCGATCGAACGGCACAAAATGTCGCTCGACATATCGGCGATAAGAGGCACCGCGCCCGTATCCGGATAAGCGGCGAACTGCGTTCCCCCAATCGTCTCATTGGAAGTCAGGTGAACATAGGCGGCATTCGCCGGAACGATGATCTCCTCCGGTGCCGGCATGCGCATGAAGCCGTCGGATTCGGTCGAGGCGATGACCCGGGTCTCGCCGATAAGCTCCGCTTCCTTAATCGCCTTGCTGGCCCAGCTTCCCGTATGAACGTAAGCGCCCACCTTGCCTTCAGCGAGCAGGTTCATCGGCACCATGGCGAACTGCGTGCTCGCCCCTCCCTGCAAGAACAACACGTCGTAGCCTTCCGGAATATGGAGCAGTTCCTTCAATAATTGCTTCGCTTCATTGTGAACCTGTTCGTAGACGGCGCCGCGGTGCGACATTTCCATGATGGACATGCCATGGCCCCGGAAATCGATGAATTCGGACTGAGCCCGCTCCAATACTTCCAATGGCAAAGCTGCCGGACCGGCATTGAAATTGTACGCGCGTTGATGTTGTTCCATCCGTTTCTCCCACCTTCGTGTTCTTGTCTATCAAATATTTTATCGATAATCATAGCAGTAATTGAAGCTCGCTTCAAGGAGGTAACGCAAAAAAGTCTGCGCTCATCAGGCATCCTGCGCCATTAAAAAACCCCGCATCCTTCCTGGATTCGGGGACTGTCCGGCCGTTCACTCGGCCTATTGCATCTGGGAAGCCGGTGTTCTGCTCCGTAACCCGGATGGAATGAATCGTTATCTCCACATCGTTCACAGTGTGGGTAAGCGGCAATGGCTTGAATTGACTGCCGTCGCTTCCACCAGAGCGCCGGCAAGGAAGCCCATCACCCGTTTTCTCATCCTGTTTCCTTCCTTTCGCTCATTCCATTGATGCGTTCCGTTGCATTCCGTTACGTTACGTTCCCTTCCTTATTCCTTCCGCTCGCTCCATCTCTCCACGAATATCTGCAATGTTCCGTCCTTGTCTGCTTTATAGCTGTGTTCAACTGAGGCGCCCGCTCCATCAGCCTCGACGATCCCGTCTTCGCGCTTCACCTGGAATACCCACTCCGTATGCAGCGGGATACGCAGACGGGCTGTATATGCGCCTCTGTCTTGATCATAGGTTAACGGGAACCAAGCGTACAGCTTGAGGCCCTTCGGTGTATCGGATGGCACTTGGACGACAATATCCAAGGTGACATGTACGGGAATTTCCTCTAGGATGCGAAGCGGCAGCGACGCTTCCCGGCCATCGACTTGAACCGTGACCTCCGTGTCGCCCGGCTGCAGCGGAACAACCGTTCCATCGTCCCGAACCTGCGCGATACGCTCATCCGCTACGCGATATACGGCACGCAGCGGCGACATTTTGAACCCGGAATCGAACTCTAGGATTGGATTCAAGCGGCATGCTGGCCCCGTAATGCCCGCCTCTCGATCGCCATGCAGCGTCAAGGTGCAAGGCTTGCCCCGATGACCGAAAAAATGGAGCAGCGGCGCAGCCACTCGCGCCTCCCAATCCTTCTCCACATGAATCGCTCCAGGCTCATAGAGATAGACCACCTCGTCATCGACTTCGTACCCCAGGTCCAGAAGCTTCTCCGTCACTTCACGCACATGCTTTTCCATGACGAGAAGCCCTTCGCGGCTGCCCAGATCGATCCATATTTTCTTGAGCGGCTGCTTGATAGTGAAGGTATGGTACAACGGCACTTCTGCCAACGTATCGGGATATACGCAATACATGTAAGGCGACATAATTCCAAGCATACTGAACACGTCGGGCCGCCGCAGCCCAATATGATATGTGACCTGCCCGCCTCTTGAGGAGCCCATTAAGGCCGTATGCTCCGGCTCCGGTTGCGTGCGGAACAAGGCGTCCACATAGGGCTTGACCTCTTCAATCAGGAATCGCTCATACAGATGGCCGCGCGGTTGAACCGGGAATTTATCGTCCTGATAGCGCACGCCTTCCAGGTCATGGGTGAATTCATCGGCCCGCTTCATTCCCATATTCGAGATGCCGACGATAATGATCTCTTCCATGCGCCGCTCGGCAATCAGCCTGTCGGCAGCCGCATCCACGTTCCATGAATAGCCGTTGAAGGCGGGATGGAAAATATTTTGACCGTCATGCATATATAAGACCGGATAGCGCCTATTCGGCTCCCGCTGATAGCTGGGAGGCACATAGATGAATAGCTCTCTGTCGTTATTCAAATAGTCGGAGTGAAACCGTTCCATTCGCAGTAAGCTTGATCCGCTATCCAAGCTCTCCACACTCTTTATGCCTTTCATGCCTTTCATGCCTTTCATGCCTTTCACGCTTTTCACGCTTTTCACGCTTTTCAAACTCTTCGCGCTCATCGATCTCCCCCCCTTTCTGCCGCAACATCGACCCAGCTTTCGACTTCGTAATACAGCTCCAAGCCATCCGCCACCGTAAATTTGCGATAAGGAACCTCCTTACCGTGACGATCGGTCTCATGCATGCCCAGGCCGGCGGTTCGCCAGAATGCTCGAATAAAACCCGCTGATGGTGTCAAGCCGTGATGAGTCCACTAGACATTTCTCCTTATAGAGGCGGCTCCAAAAGTCCGCAAACCGGCCTTTTGAACACACACATTAATCTACGAGGAGACAGGCAATTTCAGAAACTTCTCCTCGTGCACATATTCCACATCATAAATAAAGCTGTTCATTACATTTACGAATGCCGCGTATTCATCCAGGTTGAATGAGACCCTCGCCGTCGCTTCCCCAACGATGTCAGGACAGTGGCAGGTGCACCAGGCAATCAAGTTCGGATGAGCTTGGACGGCCTCATTGGCAATAAATTCGTTCATGACGATACCCGGCAGACCCTCGAACTTCGCCAAAAAGGCTTCCATCCCTCGGCGGTGCTCGTACACATGAATTCGATCGTCAGGCAAGCCCGATGCCTGCTTGATGAAGCCCGTCCATTGTTCATTGTTGTAGCGATCCATCACTAGAAATTGAGGCGGTTCGTCCAACAGGGCGCGCGATCGTTGGAAGGCCGCTTCCACGTCAGGCATAATTTTATGAAAAAGCGAATCCTCAATATAACTGTCCACCACAAACACGGGGATACCGAACCCGAAGTATGGCGTGATCGTGGCAAACCGCTCCTGATCCACATTCATCAAAAATACGCCGTCCAAATTCCGCTCTATAATGACCTTGTAAGACGGTGCCGTATCGTCGATCTGAATAAAGATGACGTGGTAGCCGAGCGCGCTGCATTGCTGCTCGATTTTACTTATCGTTTTGGCGTATTTGAATTCCGCCCAAGGGCTTTGCCGCTCATCCCTAAATACTAAAATCCCGATCAATCCCGTCTTCTTGATCTTTAAAGATTGGGCCGTCCGGTTCGGAACATATTTGAGCTGCTGTGCGATTTTAAGCACTTTCACCCGGGTCTCATTCGATATCGATTGCGTCTTGACATCGTTCAAAATATAGGACACGGTAGCGATGGACACACCCGCCGCTTTGGCGATATCTTTAATCGTCGTTTTTTTCATCTTATCCGACCTCGCTTGGCGTAGACTTAAACGTTTAAGCAATTAAAGCATACCTCCCATGGGGTGTCAATTTTCCCCCTCTGTTTCCGAACTGCACCCTACTTTCAACGCTTCCATATCATCCAGCCGGACATAGGCAAGCTACGGTCATCTTGCCGTCCTCGATTGGCAACGATCCGGCGTGTTGGCTGCTTTTGGGCACGCCTTCTTAACCCTTGTCTGAGCAATGTGGCGCCCTTCTCCGGCTGCAATCCGGCTTCTCCCGCATGCCGCTGCATCGCAGCCCCTGCCTTCTCGTTAGCCGAATTCGTATTTTGCAGGCTTGCATCCCACAAGCAATAGAAACACCAGAGCTGCCGACAATGTCGACATGAAGAAGCGTCTTGACATTCCATTTCCCTCACATCTATCTCGACTTAAACGTTTAAGTTGTTTTCGTAGTATATGATAGAGCAAGGTTGGCGAAGCCGTCAACAAGCCTTCCTCTTCCATTCGCACTCATTCCTCCCCCCCCCTTCAGTTAATAAAAAATCCTCCCCATCCAAGCTGGATGCGGAGGATATATAGGAGGATACATACATCAATATGATTAGCAGTCGAAATAAAGGCTGTATTCCTGCGGATGAATGCGCATGGCAACGGATTGAGCTTCTTTCCGCTTGATGCCAACATAGTTGTCGATGAACGCGCGGGTGAATACGCCGCCTTCGAGCAAAAATTCATGGTCCGCCACTAGTGCGTCGAGCGCCTCTTCCATCGTGGCCGGAACACGGCGAATGTCCAGCTTCTCTGCCTCGGACAGCTCATATAGATTGCGGTCATATGGACCGAAGCCGTCCGCGGTCGGATCGATCTTGCGCTTGATTCCGTCCAGCCCCGCCATCAGCATCGCCGCGAACGCCAGGTACGGGTTCGCTGTCGAATCCGGCGTGCGGAACTCAATGCGGCAGCCCTTCGGCGTGACGGCAGCCACCGGGATGCGAATCGCAGCGGAACGGTTGCCTTTGGAGAAGACCAGATTGACCGGAGCTTCGTAGCCAGGAACGAGCCGCTTGAACGAGTTCGTGCTCGGGTTCGTCAAGGCGATAAGCGCAGGCGCGTGATGCAGAATCCCGCCGATATAATGAAGCGCCATCTCGCTCAGATTAGCGTACCCGCCCTTCTCGTAGAACAGCGGCGTGTCGCCGTTAAATATCGATTGATGCACATGCATCCCGCTGCCGTTGTCACCGAAGAGCGGCTTCGGCATGAAGGTGGCCACCTTGCCGAACTGCCGTGCCGTATTATGAACGATATATTTATATTTCATCAGATTATCGGCCGAGGCCGTCAATGTATCGAAGCGGAAGTTAATCTCCCCTTGCCCCGCCGTCGCCACTTCATGATGATGGCGTTCGACGCGGATGCCGCATTCCTGAAGCAGGCGACACATTTCGCTGCGGATGTCCTGCTGCGTATCCACTGGGGCTACCGGGACGTATCCGCCCTTTGCCGGAATTTTGCCCCCGAGGTTGCCGCCAGCTTCCTCGCGATTCGTATTCCAAGACGCCTCCACCGAGTCTACATAGAAGGAGGAGCGGTTCATCGTATTCTCGTACCGCACCTCATCGAAGATGAAAAATTCCGACTCCGGGGCAAAGAATGCAGCCGTACCGACCCCAGACGTGTGCAAATACGCTTCCGCATTCTGCGCGATGCTGCGCGGATCCCGATCATAGCGTTCGCCATCCGGTGTAAAAATGTCGCACATGACGATAAGCGTCGGATGCGCCGTGAACGGATCTACGAAGCAGGAGTTCGCGTCCGGCATCATCACCATGTCAGATTCTTCAATTCCACGGAATCCTTTGATAGAGGAACCGTCGAATGCAACTCCGTTCGTGAACGTGCTCTCATCCACCTCTGAAGCAGGAAGGGTAATATGATGCGCGCGACCGACCAAATCAATAAAGCGGAAATCTACGTACTGGATTTTTTTCTCTTGAATAACCATCAAAGCTGGCTTTGTCGACATGATGATTCCTCCCATTTCCGAACAATACACGTTCCTCACGCACTCATTGTTCCACTTTCAAAATTAAGTTGTTGTCATTATAATCGCTTCGGAGAAATCTCGTCAATATCTATGTCAGGTATTTTTATGTTTTATGTCAAGTTTTCTAACATCAAATGATGGGAAACGGCAGAAAATCCACATAATGCCTACGTTTTCCCCTTCTTTTCCATGGGGAGCGGGTTGGCCTCTCGGGTCAAGAATGCTTTTGACCCAGTCCGATGGGCCCGCCTGTTAACCGGCTGCGGTAGTGCCTTTTTCCGCGTAAAAGGGCGCCCCTTGCCAAGCTTCGCTTTTCTCGCTCATTATGGTCTTCCTCGATTTGTAAGAACTCGCCTCTTTTTCTCACTCTCCATTGCCACTTCCTAGGTTTTGTATAGCCTCGCCTCTTTTCTCTCTCTATTGCCACTTCTTCGTTTTGTAGAGCCTCGCCTATTTTCTCTCTCTGTTGCCAACTTCTTCGTCTTGTAGGACCACGCCTATTTTCTCGCTCTCCATTGCCACTTCCTCGTTTTGTAGGGCCACGCCTATTTTCTCTCTCTATTGCCACTTCTTCGTCTTGTAGGGCCACGCCTATTTTCTCTCTCTCCATTGCCACTTCTTCGTCTTGTAGGGCCACGCCTATTTTCTCTCTCT
>NZ_QYZD01000068.1:2396-2571 GCF_003591545.1 Paenibacillus thiaminolyticus | reverse complement strand
GTCTTGTAGGGCCACGCCTATTTTCTCTCTCTATTGCCACTTCTTCGTCTTGTAGAGCCTCGCCTATTTTTTCTCTCTACTGCCACTTCTTCGTCTTGTAGAGCCTCGCCTATTTTCTCCCTCTGTTGCCAACTTCTTCGTCTTGTAGGGGCCATGCCTCTTTTCTCGCTCTGTT
>NZ_QYZD01000068.1:0-2386 GCF_003591545.1 Paenibacillus thiaminolyticus | reverse complement strand
CTCTGTTGCCAACTTCTTCGTCTTGTAGGGGCCATGCCTCTTTTCTCGCTCTGTTGCCAACTTCTTCGTCTTGTAGGGGCCATGCCTCTTTTCTCGCTCTGTTGCCAACTTCTTCGTCTTGTAGGGCCACGCCTCTTTTCTCGCTTCAATATGGGCACATCTTGGCTTGGCGTTCGCCTCTTTTGCGGTTTGGGCCTTTGTCCTCACCCTTACTCGCCTTTTGCCCGAGTTCCCGTATTACCATTTCTTATCTCGAAGTTTCCGCCTTTTCCCCAGCTTCCGCATGACCCTTTCTTGGCTGGGAACTCGCCCATTTACTCGGCTTCGATTATTCCCCTTTCTTGGCTTGCAGATCCCGTCTTTTGACCAGCTTCCGCAATGCACCTTCTCAGCCGTGAACTCACTGCGCCCATCCGGCTACTCCGCAATGATGCAAAAATACAGGATTTATAGAACAATCAATTTTCGAATAAGGGAATCCTGCAAATGTGCAGGAATTTTGCTCGTTTCGGCTCCAATCGGGACAGAAATGGGCAAATTGATGTATTTTTGCACCAATTTCACAAAATCTCCTTAATAGGGGTACGAAAAGCTGTAAATTTGCAGCATTTCTTGTTTAACCCTGGACCGGTAGTCGCATACGCAGCTCCACGTTTGCCCGCAGCTGCGTATAGACGCATCCGCCGGCCGCTTCCCACTCGCTCGTATAGGCACTGCAAGCTCCACGTTTGCTCGCAGCTGCGCATAGACGCATCCGCTGTCCGCTTGCCAACACGCTCGGTTAGGCGCACGCACCTAGGGCTTGCCCACAGCGGCACCAAGACACATGGCTGCTGAGCACGCCTGGCCGCATAGCGACGAGCACGCGTGGCCGCCATAGCCGCGAGGCCCCTCAGCCTGGCCGTCATGGCCGCAAGGCCCCTCGGCACGGCCGGCGTGCGGCAATGCGCTATCGAAGCGGCACCCGATTGCCGCTGAAAACAAAAAAACAGCCTCTTTCCTCATAGAAAGAGACTGTTCTACTTGCAAGTAAAATAGATTTACTTGATCCATGTCGCGAAATGGGACGGCTCCATTTTCTCCGTATTGAAGGTCTTGCCGCATAGCGGCGCCAACTGCTCCAGTTCGCGCAGCAGGTTGGCGAATTGATCCGGGAATAGCGACTGTACCCCGTCTCCGGTCATCGAGTTGTCCGGATCGGTATGCATCTCGATAATCAATCCATCAGCGCCCGCGGCCACCGATGCCTTGGACATCGTCTCCACTAGCTCGCGTCGGCCTGTGCCGTGGCTCGGATCGGAAATGACCGGCAGATGGCTCAGCTGCTTCACCACCGGAATAGCGGTCAAGTCCAGCGTGTTCCGAGTATACGTCTCGAAGGTGCGAATGCCGCGCTCGCACAGCATGACATTCGGATTGCCGCCGGCTAATATATATTCGGCCGCATTCAGCCATTCATCATAGGTGGCGCTGAATCCGCGCTTGAGCAAGACCGGCTTGCCGCATTCCCCCAGCTTGCGCAGCAGATCGAAGTTCTGCATATTGCGCGTCCCGACCTGAAGAATATCGGCATACTCCGCACAAATATCGACGTATTCCGGCGTCATGACCTCCGTAATCGTCAACAGCCCATGCTTCCGGCCAGCCTCGGCCATCATGACGAGACCTTCCACGCCGACCCCTTGGAAGCTGTACGGGCCCGTCCGCGGCTTGAAGGCCCCTCCGCGCAAGATTTGTCCGCCGGCCGCCTTCACCAGGCGCGCGATCTCGTCAATCTGCGCCGGCGATTCTACGGCGCACGGACCACCCATGACGACGAGATTGCCGCCGCCGATTTCTACGCCTTTGATATTGATCACCGTATCTTCCGGATGGAAGTCACGGCTAGCCAGCTTATATGATTTCGTAATTTTAATCACGTTCTCTACGCCCTTCATTTGTCTAAGATGTTCAGCCAGTTGAGGCTCTGCCTTACCGATAATGCCAATGACGGTACGGTCCGTGCCCTGCGAGATATGGGCCTGGTTGCCCGCCTTCTCGATGATGCGCACGAGTTCCGCAACCCGCTCTTCCGAAGTCTGATTCGAGACGATAACGATCATGGGGCTACATCCTTTCTGCTCTTTCAATTTATCGCTTTCTCATTTCAACGCTTATACGCTTTTAAGCTTTTATCCATTAAAGCAACTATATCGAACATTACCCCATTCGTCAATTCTTTTTTCATCACTTCTCATCATTACTTCTCATCATCTCTTCTCATCATATCTTCTTCATATCTCTTTTTTATCATCAGTTTTTCATCATCTCTGCTCCGCCACCATTATGTCCCGCTAGAGTAAAGGGCAGAAAATTTCTGCCCCTCCTCATCAAACCGTACGTGAGG
>NZ_QYZD01000067.1:0-13134 GCF_003591545.1 Paenibacillus thiaminolyticus | reverse complement strand
TCACGTACGGTTTGATGAGGAGGGGCAGAAATTTTCTGCCCTTTACTCTAGCAGCTTGAGATTTGCCGAAAAACTGCAAAATTACAGTTTTCCCTTATGACGTTTACTCTATTACAGGAGTTCCTGCAAAACTGCATCAATTTCAGCAATTTGAAGGAGATAGAAAGAAGAATCAGCGCGAATAATGTACTTCTGCAGGAATTGAATAAAATATCGGCTCAAAGAGCGAAAAATCCTGCATCGTCGCAGGATTTATACTACACTAGCCATCTGACTTTACGGCATTACATCTAACTCTTTACTGCACTAGCCATTTGATTTCACGGCCCCATCCATCTTCCAGCGCGCTGTCACTCCTCGTCCGTGACGACCGCTTCTGCAGCAAGGGCGTGGACAAGCGCCTGGGTCTCACAGGCTTCCCGGCCATCGGTAATGGGCCGGCCGCCGTAGGTGATGCACCCGATAAAGTGCAGAATCGCATCCTCGAAGCCTCTAATCTTCGCCACGGAAGTCCATGATCCCGCGGATTCGATGCGGCTTACTCCGTTCTCTTCCACCGTCAGTTCGGTCAGATTGCGTACCCGATGGGTGGATACGGGGCCGATCCGTTCGACCCGCTCCACATCGATGCCAGCGTGGCGGTGCATGCCTGCAAAAATCGACGGGCCTGTACCATCGGCGGGCGTGAAGAGATGATGGACATCGAGCAAATGCCCCTGCGAATTAATATGAACCCGTCCTGTCCAAAGCAGCCCATCGCCGGATGCACGGCTGAAATGGCGCACCAGATCGATGACGTGGATATAATCGTCCAGCAGCGTGTCCAGGTAAGGAACAGGCTTCACCTTGCCGGCGCGGTGCTTCTCGATGCGGATCCAGGAGGCTTGCGCCGCTTTCGAGGCCAACGCTTCATAGCGCGGGGCGAATCTGCGGTTGAAGCCGACCATCAACGTGCGTCCCAGCTTCTCGCTTAGCTCCGCCAAGGCCTCCGCTTGCTCCAGCGTGGCGGCCAGCGGCTTGTCAACATAGACATCGATGCCGCGCCGGAGCAGCTCGGCGACAATCTCGTAATGGGAAGCCGTCGAGCTGTGAACGAACATGGCGTCGCAATCCTCGGCGAGGCGTCCGATGCTCGCATACGGCACTATCCGATGCTGGGCGCATACGTCGAGGCGCTTCGCTTCGTTCGGCGTGTAGGCGCCGACGAGCGTCCATTCCTCGGCCCGGCCAAGCACCGGCAAATAGGCCTTCTGCGCAATGCTTCCCAAGCCGACGATGCCAATCCGGGGCACTCTCATATGGATTCTCCTCCCTTTTCATGCCGAAGCCGGCAGCATATCGGGCTGCCGGCTTCTTCGTCATCTGCGCGCATAGGTCACGCAGTTATTATTGGCTAATATCAAGCACGCCTTGATAAATGGTATCGAACAGCTTCTCGAGATCCGCTTCCTCGATGCAAGAGAAGGCAACCCGCAAGTCGGTGTCGCCAAGCGCGATCGTCCCGACGCCATACGCGTCAAGCAAATGGGTGCGGAGCTGCTCCGCTGGCACGGTGTTCAGCTTGAGGCACATGAAGTATCCGGAATTGAACGGATAGTAGCTCCATACGTCCTCGTATTTCCCGCTGTCCAGCAGCGCTTTGACCTTGTTGGCCCGCGCTTTCATGATGTGGTACTTCTCCTGCTTCTGCGCTTCGAATTCCGGTGATTGGAGGGCGCGCAGGACGAAGGTCTGGGAAGGATGGGGGCCGCTGGAAATGGTCGCGCGAATGATGCCCATCGTCTTCTGCTCCAACGCCGCGAGCACCGCTTCCGACTCTGCGGCATAGGTGATGAACCCGACACGGAAGCCCCATACATATTCTTCCTTGGTCGCTCCATCCACCTTGACCGGCAGCACGTTCGGATGCAGGGAAGCGAGAGACGAGAAGAGGGACTCATGCATCGAATCCTCGAAGAACAAGCCGAAATAAGCGTCATCCGTCACGACAACGAGGCGCATGCCGGCTTCCGCCGCCTCAAGAATGGCCTTGATGATCGCTTGGCCCTCTTCCCGGCCCGGCGTATATCCGGTCGGATTGTTCGGGAAGTTCAGTACGACGATGGCTTTGCCCTTGTCACGATGGGCGAACAGCGCTTCACGAAGTCCGGCGCTATTGAACTTCCAGTTGCCGTCGTACAACGGATAGTAGACCATCTCGGCCCCGCGGCGGATGTTGAAGGTCAACTCGTAGTTCTCCCAATTTTTATCCGGCATAATGACGACGTCGCCTTCCTCGGCGAACAAATCGGCGACAATGCTTAATCCGTGCGTCAACGCATTGGTCGCGATCGGCATGCTGATAAGTTTGTCAGCAAGCAAAGGATTCTCCTTGATCATCTTCTCTTTCCACAGCTTGCGCAGCTCCGGCTTGCCTGCCGGCGGGGCATACGGGTAAATATCCTTCGGGTTGTAGGCAGACAGCGTATCCTGGATGACGTCCAGATGCATCGGGATGCCGCCTTCCGTCGCGATGCCAATCGTCGCGTTGAATTGCTTCGCCTTGCTCCCCGCTTCTGCGGATTGGCTTAATATGCCTTCCTTCGGGAAATAGATCTGGCGGCCGAGGCGCGAAAGCATGGCGTGAATGTTCGGGTTGTCTCTTTGAATCGTGTCATTCAATTGCTGAGCCAGTGGGTTCATTTCGTCCATCCTTCCAACATCATTCTAGATTGATTTTTCCCATTATATCATCAAATTTCCGCTTTCGTCACGGGGGTGGGGCGAATATGGCCCAATCAAGACGACAGATCGGCGGCCGGCATGATTGTGTTCATGAAGCGATTTGTAGTAGAATAGTGCAAATGGCAACAGGCCTTGAATGAGGTGCCGTATATTACCTACTATAGAGAATTCCCGAATGGAATCCGGGAAGGAGGGAGGAACCATCCGTGTTGAACGCCGAACCGAACCGATATGTCATTAAGCCGGCCTGCGCGAAGATAACATGCGAGCCGAACTGGAAATGGCATAAGCGCGAGAATGCGATGCCGAATTATGATCTCTTTTATGTATGGAACGGAGAAGGAGAACTGCAGTTGAATGATGTATCGTATCATCTCAGCAAAGGCAGCTGCTTCCTCTTCCGGCCGGGAGACGATACGGTCGCTTCCCACAATGCTCAGAAACCGCTGACGCTGACGTATATCCATTTTGATGTGGAAGTTCCTGTCTACGAGATACCCGAACCATACCGTGTTCTGGAGGAGACTGTCGATTTTGAGCATCTGCTGGCCCGTTACGTCCGCTTGTTCCTGTCCCGATCCTACGGGGCGGAGGAAGAGGCGAAGCTGGTCCTCAAGCAGTTGATGATTCATCTGCTGCGCATCGATCGAGAAGGAACCGGAGAACGGAAGACAAGCTATCATCTCTCCGAGGCAATTCATGAGATTGCCAACTATATCCGGCAAAATCCGGGGGCCAATCACCGCATTCAGGATTTGGCGCAGCGCGCCCAATTGTCGCCGCGTTATTTCTCGGTCAAATTCAAAGAGATGATCGGTACCTCAGTGCAAACGTATATTATCCGCTCCCGCATTGAACGGGCCGAGCATCTGCTGCACCATGCGGGGATGAATGTAACGGAAGTGGCGGATGCGCTCGGATACCGGGATATCTTTTTTTTCAGCAGGCAGTTCAAGCAGTACACAGGGCGAAGCCCTTCTGAAATACGTTGACGGAATAGAGAAAAGGCCGCTTGTGATGAACGTTGCTCCGTTCATTGACAAGCGGCCTTTATTCTGCTGCGGGGCCTATCAAGCTTCCCCTGTTCGCGGACTGGCCGGTATGCCCTGAAGCCGGCCCAAGCCTTCTCCCATCTTCACGACAGAGCCGACAGTCAAATCGCTCCGCGGCTCAAATGTACCGTTCTCCATCAATAGAACAACGGTCGAACCAAATGCGAAATAGGCGAGTTCCTGCCCCCGCTCATAGGCGGGAAGCGGCGCTCCGTCTGCATAGTGGATACTGCTTACGTTCAGCGCTCCGACCTTCACGACCGCCACCTCGCCATGCGCATGGCGAAGATACGTAATCAACCGTTCGTTGCGGCTCAGCACGCGAGGCATGTGGCGCAGCCCGAAGTCATTCACCGGATACACCCGGCCCGGCACGTGCTCGCTCTCTACCAACTTCCCGGTGACCGGCGAATGAATGCGATGATAGTCAGTAGGGCTGAGATAGAGAACGAAATAGTAGCCATGCATGTATTTCTGCTGGTAAGGCGAACGGTGCAGCAACTCGTCCAGCATGTAATCTTGCCCCTTGACATTGAGAATCGTGCCTTGCTGTATCGGACCCATTCCGGTAATCAGCGAATCCACCGGGCTAAGTAAAATATCGTCGCCGGCAGCAAGCGGCCTCATTCCCGGCTTCAGGCGGCGGGTGAAGAATTCGTTCAGCGTTCGGTATTCAGACATCGGCTTCTCCGCCTCGTCTACTTGTATGTTATAGGTCTTGGCAAAGGAAGGAATCCATCGGCGGCTCCATCCTGAGCTTGCCGCGCGGCCGGCTGTACGCGATACCCATTTGCGCGAGGACAATTCGGTCAGCAGGCGCATCCATCGTTTCTTCATGATTGTTCATCACCTAGTGGCAGGTGCCCTTTCTCCCGGGAGCGGGACAGGCGCCCTGTATATTTGTATTCCGCAGAAAAGAGCGCAAACCGCCCTTCTGTGGATTATCTTGACACAGAACGCCTGTTTTTTCAATATGATAATCCATACCCCGCCGCTTGACTATCTCTGCAGAAAAGAGGCCCCGTAAGCGATGGGATTGCTGTAAGTGGCCTTCCAAATGTCGTAAAGCCCGGCTTCGCGGAAGCTGTAGCGTTGATCGCGTCCGTTGCATTCAATGAACAAAGGCTTGCCATCGGACGTCAACCCGATATCGAGTCCGACATCGGCCATATGGGGCAAGCTGTGGGAAAGCCGGTTCACGATATGAAGAGAGAATGCACTGACGCGCTCCACCACCTCTAAGACGGAGCAATGCGGTACACCGGCGGCAACAAGCTCTTCAAGCTGATGTACCGTCCCTCCCTGTGCAACGTTGGTAACGAAGGTATGCTGAGGCGCGACCCGGCCGACGATTCCCGTGATCTGCCACTCTCTGCTTCCGTCGCGTTGAACAGAGACCCGCAAATCAAAGGGACGATCGTGGTACCGGGCGAGCGGAAGCAGCTCCTGCACAAGATA
Organism: Paenibacillus thiaminolyticus; assembly: GCF_003591545.1. Lineage (GTDB taxonomy): Bacteria > Bacillota > Bacilli > Paenibacillales > Paenibacillaceae > Paenibacillus_B > Paenibacillus_B thiaminolyticus_A. The sequence continues at coordinate 7,900 of NZ_QYZD01000067.1, read as the reverse complement.
GGGAGTCCGCCGCAGTTGGGCAAGCACGAATCGCGGCAGCTTTCCCCCGGGGAGTTTGGCCTTCTTCCACCTTCTCGATCCGCCGGCTGTTCGCCTGGAATAGACAATGGTCCAGCCGGTGCTGCTGCGCTCCAGCTTCATAATGCCGCGTCCGACACTGTTGTTGTCCGGCTTCAGCACGATAGCGCCGTAGCCGTCCATCAATGCCGCAACGTTGCCTGGCCGGGCAAGCGTCGTAATAGGCAAATGAGGCACAAGTTCGGGATCTTGCTGGAGCAGCACGTGGAGCTTCCATTTTCCGTATCGATTCACCTGATTGAAAATAACCGTGCCGCGGTTCACCATCGACCGGACTCGTGCATGCGCCCCGGAATGGAAGTAGATAGCCCGGTTATGAATGACGGACGGAACGGGGATGCGTCGTCTGGCGTAGCCCGTACCGTCTTTTATATATGCAACAGCTTCCATCTGCTTCACATTCACATCTTCCACGCGCATGAAGCACGGAATAACGCCGTGGCGCCTGCCGGCTTCCTCGTAGAAGGCAATGGCTTCATGCCCTGTCTTGTTCCGCAGCAATCCCGGCAGCATGTTCGAATTGAACAGGATGCCGATGCGGTTGTCTGCCATGGAAGCACCTCCTCTGAACTACTGATCTACTGACTCGCTGTCGCTGGTGTATTGTATGAACGAGCTATCGGCTACGAGTGGACGAGTGTAGACGGAGGTTAGTCCAAATTAAGTCCCCAGCTTGGCCAACGGCGCCTTCAGACCCGTCCTGCCGCAAGCCGACATGTCAGACGAGGCAATTAGAAAGGAGAAAGCTGTATGCAGAAGGTTGCAATCCTAACGCCAGGATCCTATCCTTATCCGTCAGGTTCCAGCAGTTCGGTGGAGCGAGTCGTCGAGAATGTCACCGGTCTCGTATCGTCCTGTGCGGACATTCGCGTGTACGGCCGAAGATGGCCGGGGCAGGCCGAGTCGGAATGGGTGCGCGGCGTCAAAGTTGAACGGATCAGACCGGTTTCCTTGCGGTTGTATGTGTATGAAGCGATCCGGTGCATAGCTCAGTTCCGCCCCGATATTATTCAGATCGAGAACCGTCCCCGATACATTCCGATAATGAAGCGGCATTTTCCGCACGCTCGCATCTGGCTGCAGCTTCATTCCACCACCTTCATGCACAGACCGGCGATCGCGCCGGCCGGGCTCCGGCGGGCGCTGTCTGTTGCCGATCAGATTTTTGTGAACAGCCGCTATTTGGCAAAGCAGGTGACAAGGGCATGTCCTGGATGCAGGGAGAAGACGGCCGTCAATTTGCTCGGCGTGGACGCCGATCGCTTCCCGTCACGCTGGACCGAAGAAGGGATCCGGCGTTACACGGAAGGGAAACGGATCCGCGGATGGGCAGAGCGGGACATTGTCCTGTATGTCGGCCGTCTCATTCCGCAAAAAGGCGTCTGGGAGCTGCTGCAGGCTGTACCGCGAGTCATCCGTAAGCATCCGCGGGCACTGTTCGTCATTGTCGGGGGCGTATCTTACGGTTCGAATTGGAAGACAGCGTATGTGCGCCGTCTGGAACGGTTCGCGCGCAAGTACCCGCATCATATCCGAATGGTCCCTTATGTCCCGCATGAGGAGGTTCCGGCTTGGTACGCGCTGGCCGACCTTCTTGCGGTCCCGTCGTTGCGCCGGGAAGCGTTCGGACTGGTCAATCTGGAGGCGATGGCTTCAGGAGTCCCGGTCGTGGCATCCAGGGTGGGGGGGATTAAGGAAGTCGTCCGGGACGGTGAGACCGGGCTGCTCGTCCCGCCGTACCGTCTGCCTGTCCGGTTGGCTTCGGCCATTGTCCGGCTGCTGCGGGATCGGGAAGCGCTCCGGCAGATGGGAGAGGCCGCTGACCGGCATGTGCGCAGCACGTTCACCTGGAAGCAGACGGCGGAGCGCTGGGCCAGCTTCATAGACTACCTTGGCTGATGTAAGCCTTGCCCGCGGAATCGCTGTGTGTGTGTTGTCCGTTCCTTGACATGTCATTTCCTCAATATAGGCGAGTGACGATATGAGCCTATAACGCATATGATGCTCTATATGTTGGGCATAGAACGGAAAGGAGAGAGCACATGAAAAGGAAAAATGAAAAGCGGACAACCAAGGGACAGAAGCCAGTAAAGAAATCGCCCAGAAAGCCGCTATACTTTGTCGACAATCCGAACCAATCGGAGTTATCACTGTTGGACCGTCTTAGTTCAACGAAGAACCTGCCGGATGCTTCCGATAGAGCAAGCGTCAATGCGCTGGCTGCCCTTGAAGCCTTAGAGTCGGAACAAGAGAATTCGTTGCCGCCGATCACGGCTATACCCGAGGGAGACCTTCACGATGACAATCGGCTCGGGGAGGAACTGGAAGTCCTGACGGGGGCGGCAGAGGCCGAAGAGGAATTGCTGCCCCTCGAGAACCTGCCCGCTAAGGATGAACCAGACAGAGCCGAAGGGACAGATGATCTTATAGCGCCGGGAAGGCCAACGTCCCGTCAAGCAGGGAGCAGACGCCGCAATGAGCGCACTGCGAAGCGGTATGCTAGTACGGAACGTTCCCGATCGGGCGAAGAGGAACGGCCATCGCGCAAGGAGGATTATCCGACTTATACGTCGGCATTCAGCATGCCGGGGACGCTGCCGACTGGTCCTGCGGCGCGCGATGCTGCTGCTGCACGGTCAGGCACGGATGAACCGGCCGCCCCTGCTCCCCCGCCTTCTCCGGGCGCTCAGCCTGAAGCCCATGCTGCCGATACCCGCAAGGCGAAAGAGAAGCTGCTGGCAGAGAAGCGTAGTTCGGCGCGATCGACCGCCTTTATCTATACGGATGATATCGCGGATGAAGCGGTGACAGAGGAGAAGCTGGCCGCCTATTCGATCAGCGGATCGAAGCTGCGGCGCGAGAGCATTGGCACCGACATGCTGATTGACTATGCCGTTACGTCCCTGAAAATCGCGGAGGAGGCAGTAACCGGATCGAAAATTGCCCCCAACTCGATCGCCGGGGAGCATTTAATACGCAATGCCGTGTCCGGGGGAAAGCTTCGCGACCGCTCGGTTACGGGGGAGAAAATTAAGGACGGCAGCATCACTTCCGAGAAGCTGGCGGACAAAACGATTGATTCGTCCAAGATCGCGGAAGGATCGATCCAAGCAAAGCATCTGAGCGAGCTGTTGATTTCAGGCAATCTGATTCAAGATCAAGCGATTACCGCGGAGAAAATCCGCAGCGGCGCCATTCGCACGGAAAATCTGGCGAACGAATCGGTTGACGCCTCCAAGCTGGCGCCTGAGTCGGTTACGAACTCCAAGCTGCGCGCCGGGGCGATTACCGGCGACAAGTTGGCGCCAGGCAGCATCGACGCGCGCCATTTCAGCGAAGGGTCCGTTGACGGCCGCGTTATCGGAATGCAGGCGGTGGAGAGCCGCCATATCGGCCCCGGGCAGATCGACAGCACTCATATCGCCTTTGGCACGCTCTCCGGAGCGATGCTTGAAGCCAAGAGCATCACCAGCGAGCCGCTAGCTGACGAGGTGGTGCAATCCCGTCATCTGGGAGAAGATAGTATTCGCGAGGGGCATATCGGCCCAGGACAGATCAGCGGCCGCCATCTAGCCGATAGAGTCATTACCACCGCTAAGCTGGCGGATCAATCCGTCAGCACGATGAAGCTTGTCGAACACGCGGTCACCTCCTCCAAGCTGGCGGATCAAAGCGTGCTGTCGACGAAGCTGGCGGATGAAGCGGTTCGTTCCCGGCACCTCGGCAAGCAGTCGGTCGACGGGCAGCATCTGGCTCTTCAGGCCGTAGAATCCCTTCACATCGCGGAGGAGGCCGTCAATGAGATACACATCGCCCCCGCTGCTGTAAATGGAATTCATCTTATGCCGGAAGCGGTTCATGGCGAGCATCTTGCCGATCAAGCGGTGGAAAGCCGGCATGTAGGCTATCAGGCGATCGAGAGCCGGCATCTAGGCGATGAAGCGGTTACCACAGCCAAGCTGGCTCCGAGCGCCGTATCGTCCGATCAACTGGCGGATGAAGCGGTTATAGCCCGGAAGCTGGGGGCTGCCAGCGTCACGTCGGAGAAGCTTGCCTACGCCAGTGTACAGCAGCATCATTTGGCGGAAGGAGCGGTCGGCCCGGAAGCGATCGGCCCGCATGCGGTGCAGGAGGAGCATATTGCCATTGGAGCGATCCGGTCGGGACATATCTATTCGCAGTCCATCCAGTCTACCGAGCTGGCTCCCGAGGCCGTCACGAGCGAGAAGCTGTCGGTGAATGCCGTCTGTGAGCGCCATATCGGGACGGGGGTAATCTATTCCCATCATCTGGCCGACCACATTATTACATCTTTGAAATTGTCTCCGGAGAGCGTATCGACCGATAAACTGAGCGATTTGTCCGTCACGACCGCCAAGCTGACGAACGGTAGCGTAACCGCAGACAAACTGGCGGAGAACAGCGTGACAACGGCACATCTCGTCGATGGAGCCGTCACGTCCGACAATCTGGCTGACGAGAGCGTCCAGGCGCGGCATCTCGCACCGTATTCGGTAGGGGCGGGGCAACTGCAGCCGGATTCGGTCTCAGGGGCGACGATCCAAGAATCAGCGATTCGCGCGGAGCATGTGCATCCCGGCAGCATCGGTTCGGTTCAGCTTGATGCAGACAGCGTAGGCAGCGAACACGTGATTGAGGGATCCATTCATGCCAAGCATATCGCAGGCGGGAGCATCGGGGCCGATCATCTCGTCGATGCGGCCGTTACAGGAGATAAATTGGCAGATGACAGCGTCGCGGCCCGGAATCTCCGAGCGGCAAGTGTAGATACCGATCATCTGGCGGAGGAAGCCGTCACCGGCTTGAAGGTGGCTCCCGGTTCGATTGGATCTCACCATGTACGGGAAGGAGCGATCCGGTCCGTCCATCTGGCATCGCATTCGATCGGCGAGGAGCAGCTTCAGCCGAAATCGATATCTTCAGGAATGCTGCAGGAGGACAGCGTAACTGCGGCCAGCATCGCTCCCCAGTCCATCACGGAGAAGCATCTGGCGCTGGAAGCGATATCCGGCAAGCATTTGCAGGCAGAATCGGTTCAGGGGTACCATCTGCGCAAAGGAACGATTACGATGGCGCATTTGGGCGCCGATGTGCTCTCCAGCGATATTATCCCGGAGGGCAGTCTAGCCGGGAGCAAGCTCCAACCTCGGGCTGTGACGAGCGGACATATGGCGGATGCCGCCATCCAGGCCAGCCATCTGGCCGACGATGCGGTTCACTCCCGCCATATTGCGGTGGAAGTGATCCGTTCGGAGCATCTTACCGCCAGTTCGGTGTCCGGCGAGCATCTCGCTTCCGACTCGGTCAGCGGCGAGGCGATAAAGGAAGGCGCTGTCGGCAGCGGCCATCTCTCGGCAGGCGCGGTGCAAAACCATCATGTTGCCTCCGGAGCGATTCAAGCCGAGCATCTGCAGAAGAACGCGATTACGGGCGAGCATATCCGGAAGGCTGCGATCGGCAACCATCATTTGCAGCCGGGATTAATTGACAGCCAGCATCTCCAGCCCGGCTTGATTGTATCCGCTCATTTAAGCGAAGGGGCTGTGCTTCCACATCATTTGCGGGAGCAGACAATCGGAGAGCAGCATATGCAGGCCGCAAGCATTCGTGCGGATATGCTTCAGGACGGCGCCGTGACGGAACGGAGCCTGGGTGACGGCTGTGTGACGAGCAGCAAGCTGGACTTGGGCAGCATCGCGCGTGAGCATGTGCAACCGGGAGCCATTGGCAGCACGGAGCTGGCAGGCGGCGCAGTTCAATCGTCTCATGTGCAGCTTGGTGCCATTGGCAGCGCCCATATTGAGACAAATGCAATCGGAAACGATCAATTGGCAGACGGAACGGTCGGCTTGTCGCATTTGAATGAAGAGGTCATGGAGCTGCTAACCTCTGCGACAACGCCGAAGCCGGCGGAGGCCGTTGTGATTCCGGAAGAATCGATCGCGACGGAGATGCTGCATTCCGGGGCGGTTACGGGAGAGAAGCTGGCTCATCACAGTGTCGGCTCAACTCATCTGCAGGATCAGGCCATCAATTCCTCACATTTGGAGGAGGCCGCGGTGGAGGGGCGGCATATCCGCCCGCAAGCGGTCGCCAGTGAGCATATCGGCACGGGGGCTATCCAGTCCCAGCATATATCGAGCGGAGCCGTGCTCGGCAGCCATATGGCTGCGGGCGAAGTAACGGGGCACCATATTGCCGAGAGTGAGGTAGCCAGTCAGCATATCGGTGCGGGTGTAGTCACAGGGCATCATATCGCTAAGGGCGAAGTGGCCGGTTGGCATATTGGTTCGGGTGAAGTAAAAGGCCGCCATATCGCCGAGGGCGAGGTAGCGTCATCGCATATCGGCGAGGGAGAAGTCACCGGGCGGCATATTGCTGAAGGGGAGGTCGCGGGTCATCATATCGGAGCTGGCGAGGTCACCGGCCGCCATATTGCCGAGGGTGAGGTAGCCGGTCATCATATCGGAGCGGCTGAAGTGACCGGCCGTCATATTGCTGAAGGCGAGGTAGCCGGCGATCATATCGGAGCTGGCGAGGTCACCGGCCGCCATATCGCCGAGGGTGAGGTAGCCGGTCGCCATATTGGAACGGGCGAAGTGACCGGCCGTCATATCGCTGAAGGCGAGCTAGCCGGTGAGCATATCGGAGCAGGGGAAATCACTGGCCGTCATATCGCCGAGGGCCAGGTATCCGGAAGGCATATCGGAGCAGGCGAAATAACGGACCGCCATATCGCTGAAGGCGAAGTAGCGGGCCATCATATCGGAGCAGGAGAAGTGAGCGGCCGTCATATCGCTGAAGGCGAGGTAGTCGGCCATCATATCGGAGCGGGCGAAATCACCGGCCGCCATATCATGGAAGGAGAAGTAGCTGGTCATCATATCGGAGCAGAGGAAGTCACCGGCCGTCACATCGCCGAAGGCGAAGTAGCGGGCAGGCATATCGGAACGGGCGAAGTCACTTGCCGTCATATCGCCGAGAGCGGGGTAGCGGGTCGTCATATTGGAGCGAACGAAATCACCGGCCATCATATCGCCGAGGCTGAGATAGCCGGTCATCATATCGGAGCAGGAGAAGTGACCGGCCGCCATATTGGCGAGGCCGAGGTAGCGGGCCATCATATCGGAGCGGGAGAAGTGAGCGGCCGTCATATCGCCGAGGGCGAGGTAGCTGGTGAGCATATCGGAGGAGGCGAGGTCACCGGCCATCATATCGCTGAGGGCGAGGTAGCTGGTAAGCATATCGGAGGAGGCGAGGTCACCGGCCATCATATTGGCGAGGGCCAGATAGCGGGTCGTCATATCGGAGCGGGTGAAGTCACCGGCCGTCATATCGCCGAGGGTGAGGTATCCGGGTGGCATATCGGAGCAGGCGAAATAACGGACCGTCATATCGCTGAAGGCGAAGTCGCTGGTTATCATATCGGCAAGGGGGAAATTGCCGGTGAGCATATCGGGGCCGGTGAAGTAAAAGGCCGCCATATCGCAGAGGGCGGAGTAGGCGGCCATCATATTGGAACGGGGGAAGTAAAGGGCCGCCATATCGCTGTGGGCGAGGTAGCCGGCAATCATATCCGAGCGGGTGTACTGACTGGCCGTCATATCGGCGAGGGTGAGGTAACGGGCTATCATATCGGAACGGGCGAACTCACAGGTCGTCATATCGCCGAGGGCGAGATAGGGGACCATCATATCGGAGCAGGTGAAGTGAGCGGCCGTCATATCGCTGAGGCTGAGGTAACGGGCCAACATATCGGAGCCGGTGAAGTAGTAGGCCGCCATATCGCCGAGGGCGAGGT
>NZ_QYZD01000066.1:0-13266 GCF_003591545.1 Paenibacillus thiaminolyticus | reverse complement strand
AGCCGCAATCCGCTCTTTGATACGATGTTTGTTCTGCAAAACATAGAGCAAAGCGAAGTGAGCATCGAAGGGCTGACCTGTAAGCTTTACCCGAACGAACATGACATCGCCAAGTTTGACCTGACCTTCAGCTTGACCGAAGGAGCCGAAGGACTTGCAGGCACCATCGAGTACGCGCGCTCGCTGTTCAAGGAAGAAACGATCGAGCGGATGGCCGCGCACTTTAAGCAGGTGATAGACGCCATTATACGTGATCCGCAAACGAAACTGTCGTCGATCGAGATCATCAGCCCGGAGGAGAAAGCGCAGATTCTGGAGACCTTCAATGATACGGTGGCAGCTTATCCGCGAGACAAGACGATTCATCAGTTGGTTGAGGAACAGGCGGAGCGAACGCCGGATCAAGCGGCTGTCGTCTACGAGGGAAGCCAGCTGACGTACCGTGAATTAAACACCAAAGCGAATCAATTGGCGCGAACGTTACGAGCCGAAGGAGTACGGCCGGATCAGCCCGTCGGTCTCCTGGTCGAGCGCTCGTTGGAGATGATCGTGGGCATCCTGGCGATCATGAAAGCGGGAGGCGCTTATGTGCCGATCGACCCGGAATATCCGGAGGAACGGATTGGTTATATGCTTGAGGATTCGGGAGCGAAGCTGTTATTGACGCAGAGCTATTTGCAGAAGTGTGAATCCTTTGACGGCAAACGCTTGATGCTGGATGACGAACGAATGTACAGGGAAGCCGGATCGAACTTGGAGCCGGGTGCCGGGCCGGATCATCTGGCCTACGTGATCTATACGTCGGGAACGACGGGCAAACCGAAAGGGGTGATGGTCGAGCATCGCGGCCTCTGCAATCTGAAGCCCCTGTTCGAGGACACGCTGCACATCGGAGAACAGGACCACGTGGTCCAATTCGCCAGCTTGTCCTTTGATGCGTCGTGCTGGGAGATGTTCAAGGCGCTCTTTACGGGAGCGACGTTGTATATTCCGACGAAAGAGACGATTTTGGATCTGCGGTTATTTGAAAGCTATATGAACCGTCACCGCATTACGGCCGCTCTTTTACCGCCGACCTACGCGGCAGCCTTAACTCCGGGCAACCTGCCGAGCTTGAAAATATTGATCACGGGAGGCTCCGCCAGCTCCGTGGATTTGGTTCAGCAGTGGCGAGACAGCGTGTTGTATATTAACGCCTATGGTCCGACAGAAGACTCGATTGTGACCACGATATGGCCGGCAACGACGGTCGCTCTGGCCGGAAATGTTGGGGCTCCGGCCGGAAATGTTGGGGCTCCGGTCGGAAATGTTGTCGCTCCGGCCGGGAAACTGGTGCCTACCGGCCACCCGATCCCAAATCATCGGGTGTATATCGTGGGGACGAACGATCAATTGCTGCCGGTTGGCATTCCCGGGGAACTCTGCATTTCAGGCGCGGGTGTGGCCCGCGGGTACTTGAATCGTCCGGAGCTGACCGAAGAGAGGTTCGTGGACAACCCGTTCGAACCGGGCACGCGGATGTACCGGACGGGGGATCTGGCCAAATGGCTGCCGGATGGCAATGTCGAGTATCTGGGCCGAATTGACCATCAGGTCAAGATTCGGGGGTACCGGATCGAGCTGGGCGAGGTGGAGGCCCAACTGTTGAAGACGGCTTCGGTACAGGAAGCGGTCGCGATCGCCCGGGAGGATGGAGACGGAGAGCCGTATTTATGTGCCTATATCGTAGCGGACAAAGAAATGACGGCAGGCGAACTGAGAAGCGCACTTTCTCAGAAACTACCGGGCTACATGGTGCCTTCCTGCTTCGTGCAGTTGGAGCACATGCCGCTGACGCCAAACGGAAAAATCGACCGCAAAGCCCTGCCGGCACCCGACGGAAGCATGGACACCGGAGCTGACTACGTGGCTCCGCGCACCGCGATGGAAGCGCAGCTCGCGCCAATCTGGCAAGAGGTGCTTGGGCTTCCGCGTGTTGGCGTGAAGGACAACTTCTTTGACATCGGCGGACATTCGTTGCGGGCCACGACTTTGGTGGCCAAGCTGCACAAAGAGATGGGGAGCGAGATGCCGCTGAGGGAGGTCTTCCAATACCCGACGATTGAGCAAATGGCGGAAGTCATCACGGGCAAGGAACGCCAGGCCGCGTATAGATCGATCCCGATTACGGAGGAGTGCGCCTATTACCCCCTCTCATCCGCACAAAAACGCTTGTACATTTTGAGCCAGCTGGAAGGCGGAGAGCTGAGCTACAATATGCCGGGCGTCCTGGGGATGGAAGGAGCGCTGGATCGGGAGCGGCTGGAGGAAGCGTTCCGCCAACTGATTCGTCGTCACGAGGCGTTGCGGACCGGCTTTGAACTGGTCGGCGGTGAAGCGGTGCAGCGGGTGCATCGGGACGTCGAATTTGCGGTGGAGCATGTACGGGTAAATGAAGAGGAAGCGAACGCTCACCTTCGGGAGTTCATGCGCCCGTTTGATCTGCGTCAGGCGCCGCTCTTGCGAGCGAGACTCCTCGAACTGCAGCCGGATCGCCATCTGTTGCTCTTTGATATGCACCATATCATCTCGGACGGAGCTTCCCTGGGCCTGTTCCTTCGGGAGTTTGCGCAGTTGTATGAGGGAGCGGAACTGCCGCCGCTTCGCATTCAGTACAAGGATTATGCGGCATGGCAGCAGGGAGAAATGCAGCGTGAACGGATGAGCAAGCAGGAAGCGTATTGGCTGGAGGTGTTCGGCGGTGAAATTCCGGTCCTCGATCTGCCCGCGGACTATGCCCGGCCGGGGGTCAGAAGCTTTACAGGAAGCACGTTTCGTTTTGTCATCGACCAGCAGAGAAGTGAGAAAGTAAGGCAGCTTGCCCTGCAAACCGGAACGACGCTGTACATGGTCTTGCTTGCGGCCTATACCACCTTGCTGTCCAAGTACAGCGGGCAGGACGATATTATTGTGGGAACGCCAATTGCGGGAAGAACGCATGCGGACCTGGAGCCGCTTCTGGGGATGTTCGTGAACACGCTGGCGATGCGCAATACGCCGTCTGGGGAGAAGACGTTCCAGGAGTACATGCAGGAAGTCAAGGAAAATACGCTGAGCGCTTACGAGAACCAAGACTATCCGTTTGAAGAATTGGTCAGCAAGCTGGATGTGGCAAGAGAGGTGAGCCGCAATCCGCTCTTTGATACGATGTTTGTTCTGCAAAACATAGAGCAAAGCGAAGTGAGCATCGAAGGGCTGACCTGTAAGCTTTACCCGAACGAACATGACATCGCCAAGTTTGACCTGACCTTCAGCTTGACCGAAGGAGCCGAAGGACTTGCAGGCACCATCGAGTACGCGCGCTCGCTGTTCAAGGAAGAAACGATCGAGCGGATGGCCGCGCACTTTAAGCAGGTGATAGACGCCATTATACGTGATCCGCAAACGAAACTGTCGTCGATCGAGATCATCAGCCCGGAGGAGAAAGCGCAGATTCTGGAGACCTTCAATGATACGGTGGCAGCTTATCCGCGAGACAAGACGATTCATCAGTTGGTTGAGGAACAGGCGGAGCGAACGCCGGATCAAGCGGCTGTCGTCTACGAGGGAAGCCAGCTGACGTACCGTGAATTAAACACCAAAGCGAATCAATTGGCGCGAACGTTACGAGCCGAAGGAGTACGGCCGGATCAGCCCGTCGGTCTCCTGGTCGAGCGCTCGTTGGAGATGATCGTGGGCATCCTGGCGATCATGAAAGCGGGAGGCGCTTATGTGCCGATCGACCCGGAATATCCGGAGGAACGGATTGGTTATATGCTTGAGGATTCGGGAGCGAAGCTGTTATTGACGCAGAGCTATTTGCAGAAGTGTGAATCCTTTGACGGCAAACGCTTGATGCTGGATGACGAACGAATGTACAGGGAAGCCGGATCGAACTTGGAGCCGGGTGCCGGGCCGGATCATCTGGCCTACGTGATCTATACGTCGGGAACGACGGGCAAACCGAAAGGGGTGATGGTCGAGCATCGCGGCCTCTGCAATCTGAAGCCCCTGTTCGAGGACACGCTGCACATCGGAGAACAGGACCACGTGGTCCAATTCGCCAGCTTGTCCTTTGATGCGTCGTGCTGGGAGATGTTCAAGGCGCTCTTTACGGGAGCGACGTTGTATATTCCGACGAAAGAGACGATTTTGGATCTGCGGTTATTTGAAAGCTATATGAACCGTCACCGCATTACGGCCGCTCTTTTACCGCCAACCTATGCGGCAGCCTTAACTCCGGGCAACCTGCCGAGCTTGAAAAAGCTGATCACGGGAGGCTCCGCCAGCTCCGTGGATTTGGTTCAGCAGTGGCGAGACCGCGTGTTATATATTAACGCCTATGGTCCGACTGAAGACTCGATTGTGACTACAACATGGCAGGCAATGACGGTCGCTCTGGCCGGAAATGCTGTCGCCACGGCCGGGAATGCAGTTGCTCCGGTCGGAAATGTAGTGGCTCCTGCCGGGAAGCTGGTGCCTATCGGCCGTCCGCTCCCGAATCATCGGGTTTACATTGTGGATGCGAACGATCAATTGCTGCCGGTCGGTATCCCCGGGGAACTCTGCATTTCAGGTGTGGGGCTGGCGCGCGGGTACTTGAATCGTCCGGAGCTGACCGAGGAGAGGTTCGTGGACAACCCGTTCGAACCGGGCACGCGGATGTACCGGACGGGGGATCTGGCCAAATGGCTGCCGGATGGCAATGTCGAGTATCTGGGCCGAATTGACCATCAGGTCAAGATTCGGGGGTACCGGATCGAGCTGGGCGAGGTGGAGGCCCAACTGTTGAAGACGGCTTCGGTACAGGAAGCGGTCGCGATCGCCCGGGAGGATGGAGACGGAGAGCCGTATTTATGTGCCTATATCGTAGCGGACAAAGAAATGACGGCAGGCGAACTGAGAAGCGCACTTTCTCAGAAACTACCGGGCTACATGGTGCCTTCCTGCTTCGTGCAGTTGGAGCACATGCCGCTGACGCCAAACGGAAAAATCGACCGCAAAGCCCTGCCGGCACCCGACGGAAGCATGGACACCGGAGCTGACTACGTGGCTCCGCGCACAGCGATGGAAGCGCAGCTCGCCCAAATCTGGCAAGAGGTGCTTGGACTTCCACGCATTGGCGTGAGGGACAACTTCTTTGACATTGGGGGGCACTCTATAAAAGTGCTGCAATTGACTCAGAAGATTCATGCAGAGATGGACATGGATATTCCTCTTCGTGTCGTATTTGAGATGCCTACCATAGAAGAGATGGCTATTGAGCTTTTACAACGAAAGTTTAACAAGTTTGAACAGCAGAATGGAAGCAACATCATAAAACTGAACAAAAATGGGCTAATGAATGTTTTCTGCTTTCCTCCTGCGCTGGGGTATGGCATTGCTTTTTCCGAAATGGCCAAACATCTTGAAGACCACTGTGTAGTCTACGCGATCGAATTTATAGAAGGTAACTATGCTCACACAGAGATGCTGGAACAATACGTGGATTCTATTATAAGTATTCAAGAGAAAGGGCCTTATGTATTTTTGGGTTACTCTGCGGGAGGCAATCTGGCGTTTGAAGTTGCTAAGGCAATGGAAAAAAGAGGGTACGAAGTATCGGATATCATTATGGTAGATTCGATGAAACGAAAGAGTCGGAAAGAAGAATCGCCTGAGGAAATAGACCATCAGATCACTCAATTATTGGAGGTTGTTCCTGAGCATTTTAAACAAGTTCTAAATGCACCAGTTACAAGGGATAAAGTGAGAAATAAAATGCGTGCTTACCATATGTATTGGAATGAACTCGTAAATACAGGGGGCGTCCACGCGAACATCCACGGCTTGGTTGCAGAAAGTTCAACAATCAGGGAAGCTGAAAATCACGATGTTCTATTATGGAAGCAGGCGACCTCAAAATGTTATGTCGAGTATGAGCTGCATGGCCAACATATGGAGGTGCTTGTACCTGGTTTTGTCGAGGAGAACGCGAAGGTCATTCAACGCATCATAAATGAAATATTCGAAACAGCCTATTTGGTATATCGTTTTTAGCGGAAAATGAAACATCGCAAAATGGCGCCGAGCTGATTGTTCAGCTTTGGCGCCATTTTGTGTGGCCGAATACAAACAATGGTTGATTGCTCGCCCGATGAAAAGAGCGAAGGGGCTGTGCAAGCCACAAGAGGAATATATTACAAAGAAACCTCTTTCTTGGTACAATGTGGGGAGGTGATCTCAGAACAAGACTTGGACTTTCTGTGCCAAGTGGAATGTGATAAGGAGTTATGGTATTTTGAGGAATCGGTTCCGAGTGAGGAAGAGGCAAGGGAGAATTTTCTGGAGAAATTCGCTGTACACGAAGACGAGGAAGGGGCAAGCTATGATTTCTTCGTCAGGCTGGCTTCGAATCAAGCAGCGAGCCCTATCGGGATAGCACAGATATGGAGTTATGTCGATTGGCGGAAAAGCTGGGAAATCGGGTTCGCGATATTGCCGGAATATGGGGGACGCGGATTCGGACGCGAAGCGATTCAGCGCTGATGGAGCATATTGGGATGAGAAGGGAAGGCGTGTTCAAGGAAGAGCTGTATTGGAATAAACGTTGGACGGATCAGTTCTTTTATTCGATCCTGGATTCGGAGTATGCTGCCCAAGGCAAAACTCGATAGAGTGCGGGAAGCGTTAGGCATAGGAATCTAATCCACATTTTTCGAGGGAAAGGACAGGCATGATGTATCGTTCATTTTTTGTAAGCCAGCATGCTGAGGATTATCATCCGGAGGGTCTTTTTTCAAGCATGAGTGGGAAGCTTGTCTGTTGGGCGGGCCTATCATGGTGCTGATGAGAGACGATGGAGACGAATTTGAGCCGCACGGGCACTGGATCGTCGTCGTAGACAAGAAGGGCCCGGTATTTACTTAATTTGGATCCATGGTATAAGGGAGGCAGCGGAGAAAATGTAAGGCAGATCGAGGAGTCGGCATTTTTTGATTGCTTCACGGGCTGCGCATGTCAAATTATTCAGAAGGGACAGGGTTCTTGTGATTAACCTGTAACCGGCCAAGATCATGCGAACTATGAGCCGCAGATTGTAGGAGACGCCGCTTAAAAGAGCTCTTGTAGTTCACCGTCAGACGGCGTATACTCGGTAGCGGAGCATAGGAGTACATCCCGATGGACGGAGGCGGTATCAATGATTGAGATCGATTGCTTGGGTGAAGTCTGTCCGGTGCCCGTGATGATGTTGAAAAAGCATCAGGAAGCGATCCGCGGCGGAGAGAAGGTGCTGATCGTCACTGATCATAGCTGCGCCAAAGTATCGATAGGCGATTACTGCCGCAGCAATAATTTGAAATGCTCGGTTCACGAAGTCATCAATGGCGTGTGGGAGATTACGATAGAGGCGTAATAACTGCCTTATATGAAATGTTGAGTTCGAGTTGTATGTATTCCGCATACAACTCTTTTTTTAAAAGCCAAAGAAGAAAGCCAAGGCTGAAGAAACAAAATCTCCACAACTCCTGTTGAAGGACATTAATGGACATTGGGCTGAGATTCTCGAATTGGTTCAAAGAGGCGCCATTACCGGATATCAAGACAACACGTTTAAGCCAAAAAATAAAATCACGAGAGCTGAAATCGCCACGATTCTCGTTAAAGCGCTCGATTTGAAGGGTACCGACGGCAACGTATTCAAGGATATCGAGAAGCACTGGGCGAAAGATAACATCGCCATCGCGAGCGCGCATGGGCTTGTGAACGGCTATGATTCAACGACCTTCGGACCTAATGATCCGATTACAAGAGAACAAATGGCCGCCATGGTTGTCAAAGCGTTCGAGCTGAAGCATGAACAACCGAATGCAAAATTTAATGACCAAGACAAGGTATCCAAGTGGGCTGTGAAGTCGGTAGAAACGGCAATCGCTCAAGGTATTCTGAGCGAGCGGTTACAACAATAACATTAACCCGCAAGAGAACGCCAATAGAGCAGAATCCGTCACTGTCGTTGCCAATACATTAGGCTATAAGCAACGCCAGATGCTCCCCGAAGCAATCGGGGCCTAGACGGAGCTGATCAATGAACCAAGACGCTTCCAAAACCGCGAAACAAGCGGGGACGGAAGCGTCTTTTTCTTGCGGGAACAGCCACCCCCTCAACACACCGTATCGACCAGTCTCTTCTCGATATAGCGAATTAATTGCCGGGTCTCCATGTCGCCGCGCCGCTTCTGTTTTTTGATCATGTGAATCTCGTTGTATACTTGAAAATTATCGATATCAATGATTCGGAGCTGTTTGTTATACAGTTCTTTTTTGATGGACATATAAGGGAGAAAGGCGGCCCCGTGTCCTTTGATGGCGGCGAGCTTGACGGCTTCGATCGAATCCAGATTATAGAGAATGTTCAAGCTTGGCTTGCCCTCCGTCATCGCATTCAAGGCCCGCTGCACGCAGGAGAGCTGGGCGGACCAGATCAGCGGAAACCGCGGGAGCTCGCTTAATGCTATGGTGTCGGGACGCAGGGCGCTGCTGCTGGTGACGAGCATGACCTTGTCCGAGAATACTTTGCAGGAGTCCAATTCGGGATTGGTCGAAGGCCCCGAGATAAATCCGATATTGCCTTCCTCAAGCAAAATATGCTTCTCGATTTCCGATGAAAAGCCTTCATTCAAGGTGATCAAAAAGTCGGGAAAATGCTTCTTCACTTCATACAGCGTGCAGGGAAGGGCGTAATTGCATACTTCCGGAATCGCGTAGATGGATAACTGGTGCGGACCGTGCTCCAGATGCTTCATTTCCATCAGCATATCATCGTACAGCTTGCAAATTTGAACCGCGTATTTCTGAGCGATCTGTCCTGCTTCGGTGAGCTGGGCACCTTTGTTGCTTCGTTGAAGAAGCTCGGCCCCCAACAACGTTTCCCATGATTTGACCTGCTGGCTGAGCGCCGACTGCGTAATGTGAGCCTTATGCGCCGCCTTCGAGATGCTCTTGAGCGCCGCGATGTCCAGGAACAATTTAAGCGTTTCCACATTCATGCGTGACTACCTCCTGTTGTTTACCCGCTTAGAACTTGTTGAAAGCCCTTCTGTTCGTGTATCGTGCCATTAGCAAAACTTATACAGCATAAATAAAGCATATAACCACGGTACCGATAAGTATGTTACTATTTTCACAAAGTTAAATAATCTTATTGCTGGAGGTGCTGCAATATGGGACAAACTCCGAGTCCCGCGACGAAATCGACCCGAACCCGGGCACCTAGAAAGCCAAAGAAGAGTCAACTGCCCTATGCGTTATTGGCAACTGCTCTCGTCATTGCATTCGGATTCTATTTGAATCATTTCAATGACAACATGGTCGTCTATCTGCTGTTCGGTCTTTCGTTTGGCGTCATTTTGCAAAGATCGCGATTCTGCTTCACCGCTTCGATGAGGGACCCGTGCATTACGGGAAGCACGTCGGTAACGAGAGCGGTACTCGTTGCCTGCTCCTTGGCCACGATTGGATTCACGGCCATCAAATATTCGGCCTACATGCAAGGGAATCCGATTCCCGGCATGGACAATGTCGGGCCGATCAGCTTCGCCCTCGTCATCGGCGCCGTACTGTTCGGCATTGGAATGGTCATCGCCGGAGGCTGTGCCTCGGGAACGCTGATGCGCGTAGGGGAAGGCTTCACGATGCAAATGATTTCACTGTTTTTCTTCGTGCTTGGCTCTCTCTGGGGAGCGCATGATATGGGCTGGTGGCGGGCTCACGTCATCAAGGATGCGCCAGCGGTGTTCCTGCCGGATATATTCGGATGGCTTGGTGCCTTGATCGTCCAGTTCCTCATTATATTGCTGCTCTATATCGCTTCGGTCAAATGGCAGGAGAAGAAGATGGGCAGTGCCGAATAATGCGGAATTAAGTGATTTTGTTCACAAAGTTTTTCTTTTCATAAAAATAACATGATAAAGGTGGTTATCAAGATGGCTGAATTTACACTTGATTGCATGGGAGAAGCTTGTCCGGTACCTCTGATGAGAACAGAGAAGAAAATGGCCGAACTAAATGTCGGCGATGTCCTGGTTGTCTCGATCGACCATAGCTGCGCGATGAAGAATGTGCCGGAGTGGGCGAGAAAGCAGGGGCATAACGTGGAAATCGAAGAGATCGAAGACGGGGAATGGGAAATCGTCATCGAGAAGACCAAATAGCCTTCGCTGAGGAAGAAAGGAGGGGGTGAAAGCGGTGAACGCATTTTGGTTGAAAATCACATCGAACCGCTTTTACAAACGTCTGCTGAAAGAACCGTTTACGTATGTGACCGGAGCTGTGCTGCTCGCGATTTTCGCCATCGCCCATTTGGCCGTCTTCTCCAAAGGATGGGGCGTCACGAGCACGTTCGCGGACTGGGGGGCATGGCTGTATCAGCTCGTGGGCGGCAATGTTGACGATTGGGCTTATTTCAGCTCGGAAAAGGCGCAAAAAACATTATCCGGCAGATTCATGAACGACGGCGGCTCGATACGCAATCTTGGCATTATTTTGGGTGCGCTGCTGGCTACGCTGTTCGCATCCGAATTCAAATTGAAGAAAATCAAATCCAAAAAGCAAATCTTTGCAGCGGCATTGGGCGGCCTCCTGATGGGCTACGGCGCGAGATTGGCGAACGGGTGCAACATCGGCGCGTTGTTCACCTCCATTTCTTCGCTGTCGCTGTCCGGCTGGATTTTCTGGCTGTTCTTGTTCGCCGGAGCCTTTGTAGGCAGCAAGCTATTGGCCAAATATTTTATGTAGGAACAAGAGGGCTGACGAGAGTCAGCCTCTTTTCATAAACGAACAACGCCAGTATAGGAGGACCGAAGGCAATGGAGAAGAAAACGGAACAATATGATGTTGTCATTATTGGCGGAGGCGCCGCGGGCTTGACTGCGGGAATCTACTGCGGACGCGCGCGATTGAAGACGCTTATTCTGGAGAAATCGCTCGTAGGCGGCCTCGCCACCTACACGAACGAGATAGAGAACTACCCCGGATTTCCGGAGGGAGCAACCGGGACGGAGCTGATGGGCTTGTTCCACAAGCAGGCGAAGAAGTTCGGCGTTGCTTTCAAAATGACCGACGTCAAATCGGTATCTGTTGACGGCGATGTCAAAATCGTCGAGACGTTCCGAATCCGGTACGAATGCAAAGTGATCATTATTGCCAGCGGGGGCAAGCCAAGACTGACCGGAGCCCTGAATGAGGATAAATATTTGTATGACAAAGGCATTTCCTTCTGCGCGACCTGTGACGCCGCCTCGAATACAGGCAAAACGGTCATGGTGGTTGGAAGCGGCGATGCGGCTATTGAAGAAGGCATGTTCCTGACCAAGTTCGCGGACCGGGTAATCGTGTCCGTCATGCATGAGCACGGCAAAATGGACTGCAACGAAATCGCCAAAACCGAGGCGCTCGAAAATCCGAAAATGGAGTTCATCTGGAATACGGTCGTCCATTCCTTCGAAGGGGAGGAGCGGCTGGATACCGTCGTGTTGAGGAACGTGAAGTCGAATGAGCTGCAGCAGGTTCCGGTCGATTCCTGCTTCTTGTTCATCGGCTATATGCCGAACACGGAGATTTTCGACGGCATGATCGAGATGAACCGGAACGGCTATATCCGCATCAACGACAGAATGGAGACGAACGTGCCCGGCGTCTTCGCTGCGGGCGACGTCTGCGACAAATTCCTGAAGCAGGTGGCGACGGCCGTAGGCGACGGAGCGATAGCGGGATATGGGGCGGAGAAATATTTATCGGAATGTGAAGTATATGAGAATCAGATCCTGAATCATGGCAAGCCTTCGGTTGTCTATCTATGGAACGCGACGGATGCGGCGTGCCGGGAGCTGCTGCCGGTCATGGAGGCATTCGAGCAGGCGCATTCATCGGAGTTCCGAGTGACCAAGGTCGATGTCTACAAATCGCCTGGACTTGCGGCCAGATTGGGAATTGATGCCGTCCCGGCCGTCGTCTATGTAACGGAAGGGAAGATACAACAGGTGATTACCGAAAATATCAACGAAGCGTCGTTGGCTGGACTTTTATCGTAACCACAAATAGCAGGGGGCTCTGCCCCTGCTACTAGAGAATCTACCGGAGCATGTACTCGGGTCGGTCAACTCGTATAACCGACGGCCCGGTCCTCCCGAAAAAAAGCGGGCACGGTAAGTTTGTCATCCATGTTTACCGTGCCTTCTGCTTATATTTTTGTCCAGATGTGCTGCACTGGACTATTTCTTCCTCTGCCGCCGGGGCCAGCGGTACGCCTCGACCCGTTCCAGCATCGTCTGGAACACGATGCCCCATTCGCCATATCAGCAGGCGAGGATGCCGTATCAGCCGGGCAGTCAAGCCCTTGGCTGCGCCGTAATCCAGAATGAGCGCCGCTCGCTGGAAGGAGGCCGCAGGGGCATCCATCAGCATGTTGAGAATCGGCGTCGTGATGGAGAACGGAATATTGGCCACAACGCAAAAGGGCTGCTTCGGCAGATAAGCCTTCCGGATATCCCTTTCCACGATCGTAATATTGTCATGCTCCTTCGACTTGCACCGCAGCATATTCGCAAATTTCGGATCGTTCTCAATAGCGATCACATTGCCGGCCTTCTCGGCCAGGACGAAGGTAAACGCGCCGGTTCCGGCTCCGAGATCGACCACGGTGTCCGCCGGACGAATCTTGGCCTTATCCATCATTTCACGAACGATCCGCTCGTTCAGAAGCAGGTGCTTCCCGCAATACTTGGCATCGGGTCTTATACCTTGTCTGCCGGCATGCCGCATGATCGCCCGTTCCGGGATGAATCCATCCGGATAAGCGGATCGGAAGGCTTCGCAACGTGGAAGCGTACCTCGATAAATGGGCAGACCAGTCCTGAGTCCTCTGCACGCCGGAAGAGCCTTTGGCAAAAATCGGTATGTGCGCAAAGGTTGAACTCAGTTGATCTGATCTACCACACGTAGACCTCCTTCCCTCAAAATGGCGGGCCATTACATGACTCGCGGAACGCAAAAAACACAGGCGGGACATCTGCCTGTGTTAGTATTCGGAGAAGGACAAGGGAACAAGCCGTAAGGAAGCGATGCCTCCTTGACGGTTGGTGCGCAGTCGAATCATCGGATGTGCATAGATCGGCAATCTAACCGCCGGGAGATTAAGGCTCACCTGTCCGATCATAAGAATAGGTAAGGTTTTGAGGTAATCTCCGCCTTTTCCCCTCTTCCACACCG
>NZ_QYZD01000065.1:0-13932 GCF_003591545.1 Paenibacillus thiaminolyticus | reverse complement strand
CGTCAGACTAGATGCGTACAAGCGCCTTTGTGCCACTATCCCATTCCGTCAGACTAGATGCGTACAAGCGCCTTTGTGCCACTATCCCATTCCGTCAGACTGTATGCGTACAAGCGCCTTTGCGACACTCTTCCATTCCGTCAGACTGGACGCGCACACGTTCCTTTGCAACATTATCCTATTTCGTCAGATGAAGACTACTAGCGATTTTTATCCCACTCCGCAGTCTTTTTTCCCTGCCCTGACCGGAAGGGATAATGCTTAAAAGGGGCGCTAGACCCTACCTATATACTCAACCTGATTCAATGGGAGACTGCATAAAAGGACTACAACTTACCACTTTCCTCTGCGCCTGACTCAATGGGAGATTACACAAAAGAGCTCCTGATCCCCACATTATTCCGAGCCAGACAAATGGAGAGTGCACAAAAGGACTCTCTGTCCCCACTCTACTCCTCCTGATGCAGTGGGAGAGTACCAAGCAGAAGGGACGGCCCCACTTAATTGCACCTGACTCAATGGGAGACTGAATAACAGGTCCGTCAGACACCACTTGTCCCCCCTGACCCAACGGGAGAGGGCTGAAACGCGCAACCCTAGCAGACCAGCAGCAAGCGCATTTCCGCAGTTACAGGCAAAAATATGCGAGAGACGATGTCCCATCATCTCCTCATTAACGTCCTACAGCTACAGCAGGCCAAGCACGTGAAGGAATACGATGGCGATAACAACCGGAATGACGTAGCGCAGCAGTATGATATAGAACGCCAGACCTTTGCGCCACCATGCTGCCTCGGTCGCGAATTCCTCGTACAGCCGCTTCCGCGGGAAGCGGTAGCCGACGAACAAGGCGATGAACAGCGCCCCGACGGGCATGAGCACATTCGTCACAGCAAAGTCGGCCGCGTCGAACAGAGACAGGCCGAAGATGCGCGCATCCGACCAGACGCCGAACGACAAGGCGGACGGAATGCCGACGATGAAGATAAGGATGCCGAACAGCCAGCTCAACCGGGAGCGCTGTTGGTCGTTGTTGGACAATCCCGAGACCAGAATCTCTAGCATAGAGAAGGCCGAGGTTAAGGCCGCAAATAGGAACAACGCCAAAAACAACACGATGAAAAGACCGCCGAAAGGCAGTTTTTCAAACAAGGCCGGCAAGGTGCCGAACAGCAGTCCCGGGCCTTCCTGCGGCTTCATGCCCAGCGCAAATATGGCCGGGAAGATCGCAAGCCCCGCCATCAGCGAGGTCAGAACGTTCAGGCCGACGACAGAAACCGACGATTTGAGCAGCGATTCCTGGCGGCTCAAGTAGGAGCTGTAGGTCACCATCACGGATACCCCGACGCTGAGACAGAAGAACGACTGACCCAGCGCATACAGCACAGCTTGTCCCGTCAGCTTGCTGAAATCAGGCTGAAGAAAATAACGAAGGCCTTCGCCCATCCCGGGAAGGGTCAGGGAACGGATAATAAGTACAAGGAATAAGACGAACAAGCCCGGCATCATGATGCGGCTTGCCCGTTCGATCCCCCCCTTGATTCCGCGCGCAACCACCGCAATCGTAATCAGCATGAAGACGAATTGCGCTGCCACCGCGTACCACGGATTGGCTACCGTCTCCGCGAACAGCACATCGTAATCCCGGCCGCTCGATAGCAAGCCGCCGACAATACCGCGCCCTACATAGAGCACGATCCAGCCGCCGACGACGCTGTAGTAGGACAAGAGCAGGAAGCAGGTTCCGATGCCCAAGTATCCGATCCAGTGCCATTTTGAACGCGGCGCAATGTCCTGATAAGCGGATACGGCTCCCCGGCCTGTACTGCGCCCGATAGCGAACTCTGCCAGGAGCAGAGGCAGTCCGATTCCCAGCGTAAATAGTAGAAAAATAATAAAAAATGCACCCCCGCCGCTGGTCGCGACGACATTGGGGAATTTCCAAATGGCCCCCAGTCCGATCGCCGATCCGGCTGAGGCCAATATAAATCCGAGTTTCGAAGTCCACTGCTCTCGAGTTGTCATTACTGCCTCCTGTTGTCAATCTGTGTGCGAATGCTGCCTATTACATCGGTAGCCACTTCATTCCGTGCAAAAACACGATAAGGACGATGAGCGGCAAAAGGTAGCGGAGCATGAAGACATACACGGCCAAGCCTTTGTGCCAGCGGCTGCCGAGCGTATCCCATTCCTCCTGCAGGCGCCGGCGCGGATACCGGAAGCCGACGAATAACGAGATCAGCAGCACGCCAAGCGGAAGCATGACGTTCGTAACCGCGAAGTCGGCCCAATCGAATATATTGCGCCCCAGCCACTGCAGATGGCTGCCCACGCCGAAGGAAAGAGCCGATGGAACACCCATGGCGAAAATTACGCCGCCGACCAGCCAGCACATGCGCGCACGCTGCTCCGCCTTGTTCCGGGTAAATGCGGCTACGACGATTTCCAACAGAGAGAACGCCGATGTCAGCGTCGCGAATAAGAATAGCGCCAGGAACAGCACGATGAACAGCCTACCGAACGGAAGCTGCTCGAAGACAGCCGGCAGCGTAATGAACAGCAGCCCGGCGCCTTCCTGCGGCTTCATGCCAAGCGCGAACAAAGCTGGGAAAATCGCAATGCCCGCCATGAACGAGGTCAGCACGTTCAAGCCGACGACGGACAGGGCCGGCTTCCCGAGAGGCTCCCCTTTTTTCAAATAGGAGCTGTAGGTCACCATGCAGGACCCGCCCACACTTAGGCAGAAGAAGGATTGTCCG
Organism: Paenibacillus thiaminolyticus; assembly: GCF_003591545.1. Taxonomy (GTDB): domain Bacteria; phylum Bacillota; class Bacilli; order Paenibacillales; family Paenibacillaceae; genus Paenibacillus_B; species Paenibacillus_B thiaminolyticus_A. The sequence continues at coordinate 11,173 of NZ_QYZD01000065.1, read as the reverse complement.
AGCGCGTATAGCAGCGCTTGCGGCGTCAACTGGTCAAAATCCGGCTTCAGGAAATAGACGAGTCCTTCGCTCATCCCAGGCAAGGTGAGCGACCGCACGATCAGGACGAGGAACAGTATGAACAAGCCCGGCATCATAATGCGGTTTGCCTTTTCAATGCCCCGCTTCACTCCCTGGGCCACGATAACGATCGTGATGAGCAGGAACAGTCCCTGCGCTAGCACAGCCGCCCAAGGGTTGGCGGCAGTCGATTCGAAGAGCTCTCCGTAGTTGCGCCCATCCTGCAGCAGCGAACCGGTTAGGCCCTTGAGGAAATAGAGCACTATCCACCCGCCGACCACGCTGTAAAAAGACAGCAGCAAAGAGCACGTCGCCATACCCAAATAGCCCACACCGTGCCACTTGCTCCCCGGCGCCAACTCACGGTAGGCGGATACCGCTTCTTTGCCCGTGTTGCGGCCAATCATGAATTCGGCCAGCAGCAGCGGCAGACCGATGCCGAAGGTGAAGATAATAAATACAAGAAAAAAAGCGCCGCCACCGCTGGTAGCGACGACATTCGGGAACTTCCAGATCGCTCCCAATCCGATGGCCGATCCGGCCGAGGCGAGCACGAAGCTGAGTCTCGAAGTCCATTGTTCTTGCTGTGTCATTCGTTCTAATCCATCCTTCTCTTTGGATTGCTGTCATTCATTATAGCATAGCAATGGTATAAAGCCCCTGCTTCCACATATTTTTTAGCTGGAGTCTTATTTCACAATAGCAAGCGCCAGACCGTCATAGGCCGGAAGCAGCGTGCTGAGCAATCGTTCATCTTGCGCAATCGCGGCATTGAAGACGCGCATCGCCTGCACGGACGGGCCCTGCTTGTCCGGATTGAGCGTTCTGCCGCGGAGCATGAGGTTGTCTCCCGCGATCAGGGCCCCCGGTCTCGCCAGCCGAATTGCGTATTCGAGATAGGCCGGGTAATTTTCCTTGTCCGCGTCAATGAAGAACAGATCATAGCGGGCTCCTTCCCGCTCCAGCTCCGCAAGGGAATGAAGCGCCTCGCCCACTCTGTACTCCACCTGCTCTCCGAAGCCGGCTTCGGTGAGATTGTGCTTCGCCAGATCGGCGTAATCTTGACGCAGCTCCAGAGAGACAAGCCGCCCTCCCGGTTCCAGTCCGCGCAATATGCAATAGCCGCTGTAGCCGCCCAGCGCGCCGATCTCCAGCGCATCCTTCGCATGCGCCAGGCGGGCCAGCATCGTCAACAGGCGCCCATAACCTTCCGCCACGGAAATATCCCGCATGCCCTGAGCCCGGATCCGCTCCTTGATGCGCTCCACGACCGGATCCGCCGGAAATAATTGTTCCAAATAAGATTCTACTGCTTCACTCGACATTTTCCATCCTCCTTGCATTTTATGATATGATGAATGCCATACAAGTACAAGTCAGAGAAGTAGAACGGAGTGTTGTTATCGAATGAACCGACCTTGGACGTTAATCGCGACCGCCCCGATGGGCCTGGAGGCTGTCGTCGCGCGCGAATTGAAGCTACTTGGATACGAGGATACGCGAGTGGAGAACGGCCGCGTCCTGTTCTCCGGAGGGCCTGTCGACGTGTGCCGGGCCAATCTGTGGCTCCGGACCGCGGATCGGGTGCTCGTCAAGATGGGCGAGTTCCGCGCGCGAACCTTCGAGGAGCTGTTCGAGGGCACCAAAGCCATACCATGGCCGGACTGGATCCCGATGCACGGCGAATTTCCGGTTGACGGGCGTTCTCTTAAATCCCAGCTCTCCAGCGTCCCCGCCTGCCAGGGCATCGTGAAAAAAGCGGTCGTGGAGCGAATGAAGCAGCGGTACCATACCGACTGGTTCGAAGAGACCGGTCCGCTGTACCGGATCGAGGTCTCCCTGCTGAACGACATGGCGACGATTACGCTGGACACGACCGGACCCGGCTTACATAAGCGCGGCTATCGCAAGCTGACCGGAGTCGCACCGCTTAAAGAAACGATGGCGGCCGCCATCATACTGCTGACCCGCTGGAATCCGCAGCGTCCGCTGTATGATCCGTTCTGCGGCTCGGGAACCCTGTTGATTGAAGCGGCGATGATCGGCTGGAATGTCGCTCCCGGACTCCGGCGCTCCTTCTCTGCGGAGACATGGGGCATCATCGGCGAACAGGCATGGGAACAAGCGCGGGAGGAAGCGTTCGACGCGGTCCGTGACGACACGGATCTCCAGTTGAGCGGATCGGATATCGATCCTGAAGCGATTCGCCTCGCACAAGCGGCAGCGAAGAGCGCCGGCTTCGCCCGCGAGATTGAGTTCCGCGTCTGTCCTGCGAGCAAGGCGAAGCCGGAAGGAGACTACGGGTGCCTCGTGACGAATCCGCCTTATGGCGAACGGTTGAACGAGAAGGATGAAGTCGAGCGGATGGTGAGAGATCTTGGCTTCATGGCGAAGACGCTGCCGACCTGGTCGTTCTTCGCGATCAGCCCGAGCCGACAGTTCGAGCATTACTTCGGCCGCCCGGCGGACAAGCGCCGCAAGCTGTTCAACGGCAATATCGAATGCCAGCTTTATCAATATTTCGGTCCGCTTCCACCGCGCAGCAAGGCGCCGGCATCGCCTTCCGAATCATAATTATGCCCAAGCGAACACCATCTGCCCTACAGCGGCAGGCGGTGTTCTTTTATTTTTAACATTTTATGAAAATCTGATAAGATGGGAGGTACGATTACATGTCAAGGAAGGTACATACAATGAGTCCAATTCGTCAAGCCCGGCCCGATTCCACCGGCAGGAAAAGTTCGGCGGCCGCCCTGTTCGGATGGCTTAGCTTCGTCTTCTTCCTCGCGGCGATGATGGGGAAGCTGATCTATTTCAATCGCTCGCTGGCGATCCCGAATATGGCGATGAACCGGGACGACTACCTGGTCGCCCTGGGATCGCTGCTGATTGCCGGCAGCTGGACGTTCTGGGCGAAGGAACGATGGCGCCCGTTGCTCTTGTTGCTGCTTAACTTTGCACTGACGGTGCTCATTTTTGCCGATTTGATCTATTTCCGCTATTTTCAGGACTTCATCACGATTCCCGTCCTGCTTCAAGCCGCGCAGGTCAGCTCGCTCGGAGAGAGCATCGCTTCGCTTATTCACGGCAAGGATGTGCGGCTGTTCCTGGACTGGCTCATCCTCATTCCGCTCACAATCGGGCATGCCCGCATTCGGTCCCGGGAATACCGCTATCAGCGCTCCATGTTCTCCGGCCGGAAGAACCCGGGACGCATGCTGCAGCGGGCAGCGGCCGGCCTGCTTGCCATCGTCGTCGGCACCGTGTTGGTAGCCGTGCCGGTGAAGCAAGCGACCAGCACATGGGCGAAAGGGCTGTTCAGCTCGGTCTGGTGGAGTGCCTCCGTCTATAATATTACGGGCTTGCTGGGCTTTCACGGCTTTGATGTGTACCGGTACGTCAAGGAAAATATGATGGGAGGGGCCTCTCTCTCGGAAGCCGAGATCAAGGACGCGGAAGCGTGGTTCGCCGCCCATCGCACCGACCGGCAGGGCCCTGCGTCCTCTTTCGGGCGGTATGCCGGCAGCAATGTCATTATTGTGCAGGCTGAAGCGTTCGAAAATTTCGTCATCGGCGCCAAGGTGAACGGGCAGGAGATAACGCCGAACCTGAATGCGCTTCGCGAGGAGAGTCTTTATTTCACCCGATTCTTCCACCAGACCGGCCAGGGCCGCACCTCTGATGCCGATTTCGGGGTGAACGCCGGACTTCATCCGCTGCCGTCCGGCTCCGTCTTCATCCGCTACCCCGGCCAGACCTATGATACGCTGCCGGCCATGCTCCGCGCGGAAGGCTATCGCACCGGAGCGTTCCATGCGTATGACGCCGGGTTCTGGAACCGTTATATTATGTATCAAAATATGGGCTACGACTTTTTCATGAGCAAAAAAGATTATGTTCTTGACGAGCCTGTCGGATGGACCGTCGGAGACAAATCCTTTTTCCGCCAATCGGTCGAACGAATGTCTTCCGATACGCAGCCGTTCTACAGCTTCTTAATTACGCTGGCAAGCCACCATCCGTACAAGCTGCCGAAATCAGTGCAGAAGCTCGATGTCGGCACGTACAAGGATACGATGTTCGGCGATTATTTGCAGTCGATGCATTACGTTGATGAAGCGGTCGGAGAGATGATCGCCGATCTGAAGCAGCGCGGGCTGTGGGACAAGACAATCTGGGTATTCTACGGAGATCATGACAACTCGATCGGAGAGACGGAGCCTCTCTCCAGGCTTCTCGCCCATCCAGTCAGCAAGCTGGATATGCTGGAGATGAAGAACCAGGTCCCGCTCTTCATCCATCTCCCTGATGGGGCGCAGGCCGGGACCTACGATACGGTTACGGGCCAATTGGACGTCGCCCCGACGGTGCTGCACTGGCTCGGAATCAATGCGGCTGACGCCTATATGATGGGCCATAATCTGCTGCTGCCGGATCGGCGGCTCGTCGTGTTGCGGAACGGCTCGTACACGGACGGGAGCATTTTCTATGTCTCTTCGGCCGACGGACTGTTCGAGCACGGCACCTGCTACGATTACGCGGCCCGAGAAAAGACGGACGTCGCCCGCTGCCAGCCGTACGAGGCCGAAGCGAAGCGCCGCTTGACCATCTCGGACCACGTGATTACGCATAATCTGATCAAGCGGTTCCGCCAATCTTCTCATTCGGAACCGTGATATGACAGCCGCTGTCCCCATTGACAGCGGCTGTCTGCGTATCGCTTCCCGGGTGCCCGTCATCCATTCACCTGCAACTCCTGCGCCGCCTCGCCTGTCCCCTCTCATCTGCACTACCGCTCCTGCAGCAGCTCGTCCAGCTTCCGGCGCCGCTTCTTCTCCTTCAGGCGCCGATCTTTTTCTTCGCGGCGCAGCGCCTTGGAGAGTGACGCGCACATGCCGAGCAGGACGACCGCGAACGGCAGTGCCGTCAGGATGGAAGCCGTCTGAAGCGCATTCAGTCCGCCGCTCAGGAGGAGGACGATAGCGATCAGTGACTGGAAGATTCCCCAAATAAGCTTGATCCGGATACTCGGATTCGGGTTGCCGTTGGACGACATCATGCCGAGCACGAAGGTGGCGGAATCGGCCGACGTAATGAAGAACATCACGATGAGCAGCGTGGCCAGCACCCCGAGCACATAGCCGGCCGGCAAGGCGTCTAGCGTCACGAACAAAGCGGACGTAATATCCTGCTGCACCGCCTGTGCGAGATTCATACCTTCGAACATTTCCAGATGAAGGCCCGTCGCCCCGAATACGGAGAACCAGATGAAGCTAAAGCCGCTTGGCAGCAGCAATGTCCCGAGAATGAACTCCTTAATCGTCCTCCCCCGGGATATGCGGGCGATGAACAAACCGACGAACGGCGCCCACGTAATCCACCACGCCCAGTAAAACAGGGTCCATTTCGCAATCCAGTCATTTTCCGTAAATGGAGATATACTAAGGCTCATCTGGATTATATTTTGCAAGTAGCCGCCTAACGTCGTCGTGAACGTATCAACGATGAAGGATGTCGGACCGAGCAGCAGCGTGAAGACAAGCAGTCCCAACGCAAGGAGCATATTCGTATTGCTCAAAATGCGTATCCCTTTGTCCAGGCCGGAAATAGCCGAAGTCAGGAATAATACAGTGACCACGATAATAATGATGATTTGAACGGTGATGTTCGACGGAATTCCCAGCGTATGCTGCAGTCCGCCGTTAATCTGCATTACGCCGAGACCAAGCGACGTCGCGACACCGAAGGTAGTGGCGATAATGGCCAAAACGTCAATCACTTTGCCAATGGATCCGTCCACGCGTTCTCCGAGCAATGGGTAGAACGTATGGCTTATCAGTCCTTTATGTTTGTGGCGGAAGGTGAAATAAGCGAGAGCAAGTGACACGAGCGAATAAATCCCCCATGGATGAAGGCCCCAATGGAAGAAGGAGTAGCGCATCGCTTCGCGTGCCGCATCCGGCGTCATTCCCGCGGCGGCGGGCGGGTTCATATAATGGCTGAGCGGCTCGGCGACTCCCCAGAATACGAGCCCAATCCCCATTCCCGCACTGAACAGCATAGCGAACCACGTCAGATTCGAATATTCCGGTTCGTCATCGTCTTGACCGAGACGAATGTGCCCATGCTTACCGAAGGCCAGCACGAGACAGAACAACAGCACGAGCAGGGCCGTGATCAGATAGAACCAGCCGAACCGCTCTGTCGTGAAGGAGAGCGCCGCTTCCGATTGCTGCGCCATGCTTCCCGGGGACAGCAAGCCCCACAGGACAAAGGCCAGGATGATAACGACCGATATTCCAAATACCATATCCCCACCCCTTGGTTTTTGCTCTTGATAGCATGTAGTATGCGCAAAAAAAATCCCAGACGGCTGTCTGGGATTCCGGCATTATTTTCATAAAAAATAGCGCAACTTCATTCTTCATGATTTTCCCACTGCTCGCTGTTAAGGAGAGAGCTTAACCGGTTCTGCTGCTCCTCGAGCATCGCTTCGGCCAGTTCCACCGGCTGCTGGTTCAAGCTAAGTCCGGCCTGCTCGACGGCCCGTTCCGCATGCTCCAGCGATTGCCCGGCTTGCTCAACGGACTGATCCGACGGATGAGACATTGCCTGGGATACCGCATTGCGCGCGGTCTTGACCGCATTCTGGGCCTGGGAGATCGGATTCTGCGACTGCAGGCTGGAGTCATACTTGTTCGGCATGCTGTAAGCCTCCTTCGTCTGTGTTAATCATCAGCAACGTTAGGATGTGCTCGACAGCATTTTCTATACCGACAGCTATCCCTTCAGGAACGCCTTCGCCTTCTCGATGGCCTCGTCCTCCGTCGGCGCCGTTACATATCTTCCGTTAATAAAAATAAATACCCGCTTCAGGCAATGGCCGCAGTACGACTTGCAGCCTATTTTAATTTCCGCCTCTGGATCCAGCTTCTTCACCTTCGGCAGGAACGACTTCATGCTGATGTGGCGGCATTTATCACATATACGTATATCATTTGCCATGATTGCTCACTCCATCTTAATCCCTTCGTCTTGATGTAAAAAGAACGACCGGTGTTGCTATAGTTATTGTAAGGGAATAGCCCTGCAGAAGCAACCGATATGACCACAACTTCTAGCGAACGGGATCGTATTTCAGGACCCGCCTGGAGAACCATGGCATCAGAATCATCGTGAACAGGATATCGTCGATCGGCATGAATGGCATCACATCAGGCATTACCCAATACAACAGGACCAGTCCGATAAATATTCCTTTCTCCTTCAGCGGAACCCGGGGGGAGAACAACAACCGCGGAGCCGATCGGAAAAGGTAGATAATCCGGCGGAGAGGATGCCTGCTTCCGGCTTTGGCGGACATATGATTGCGGCCCATCCGCACACCTCCTTGCTCCTAGTGTGCGCCATCCGGCTCGCATCATACTGCTCTCCTGAGGAGGTCTGGCGGTCTATTCCTGGACTTGCCCGTTCAATGCTTCCCGCAATATCGCCGACACTTCCTTATACATTCCGTCGAAGTCATGTAATGGCAGCGGACTCGCACCGAGGCCGACTTCGACCGTGAAGCCGGGCTTGCGGAAGCGCTGAATGAACCAATCCTTGTATCCAGCGTCACTGCCCGACAGCTTGACGGCCCGGTAACCGCTGACCGATTCGAACCGTTCCGCCCATGTGACCGCTTCGGGGGGCTCGTAATCACGGTAATTCCAGTAAATTTCTTGCCCTTGTGTATGGAAGGACAGCGCCAGCTCGAACGAATTCCGTTCCGTATAGGAAGCGAGCGCGGCGGCCTCCGGCTCAGACAGCGGATGCTCCCCACCGTAATTGAGCGGCGCCGGAGACCACATACCGCGTCGTGCCCTCTCCTCCTCCCAATAGGCCGGGAACTGATCGTTCAAGTCGACGCCGCGGATGTTCGCTTTCCACCGTTGAAAGCGCCGGGATCCCTGATTCCATTCCATCACCGAGGAATAGAACGGATGTCGGGGGGAGATGCCCTCCTGCACCAATTCGATGCCGTCCGGATTGACCATAGGCACGATTTTCAGCACCGTTCGCTCGTAAGCAGACCATGCATCCCAGCCAAGCCATGTCTTTCCGCTGCCGCACGCTCTTGCATAATCTTCGATGAACTGCATGAGCAGTGCCGAAGTAATCCATTCATTCGCATGGACGCCGCCATTCGCATGAATCGGCACATTCCCGCGTCCGATGCTGATGGCCAGGATCGGCTTGCCTAGGATGCTATGTCCGATCGTCTTGAGTTGGATGCATGAATAGCGGCGGCTTAATTGCTGAAGATCCCCCATCAGCTGGGCAGGGCCATATTCTGCTTTTTTCCGAAGCATCTCATTTGTACAGACGTATGGTATAAACACCCTCTGCCCGACCGTTAGCCGGTCCGGAGTCAAGGATGGATTCACAGAGCGCAGCAGGCCTGCCGGAACGCCATGCCGGGCGGCAATCCGGAACAAGGTATCGTCCGGCTGGACGGCATAAGTATCGTATGGACGCGCCGGTAGCATGAGAACATGCCCGGGAAGCGCATATTCGTCGGGATCAAGCTGTGGATTGCAAGCAAAGAGCGCAGGCAGATTAATCCCATGCCGGGCGCAGATTCGCAAGTAGGTATCTCCAGGCTGTACCGTGTAGGGGATATGCATCGTTCGAACCTCCTTCATTTCCTCATTGATGCATATGCCCCGTACGAAGCGGACATGACTCGACCTGGCACATACCAAAAAAAGCATGCCCTCCGCGACAAACGCGAAAGGCATGCACTTTGGCATAAGGAAAAACGTATAATAGCTATAAGATTTGGGACATTCGCCACACGACGGGCATGGCGCATATTTGTTCGCCCAGCCAAGCGCGTGCGATCTTCTGGAACAATTCCGGATCTCCGCTGCAAAAAAATTGATGAACCGGCGTCTCCAAGCTATGGGCGAGCTGACCTTTGTCATGCAAAATTGTACTGATTTCCCTTGCCGTCTCTTCGGCCGAGTTGATAAGTTGCACCTCCGGGCCCATGACCTGTTGAATCGCATCGGTTAAAAAAGGATAGTGCGTGCACCCCAATATTAATGTATCAAATGGTAAAGAACGCAATGGATCCAGCGCTTCCCGGACAACGCCCAGCGCTTCACTGGATTGGAACAAGCCTTTTTCGACTAGAGGAACGAAGGTCGGGCAAGCCTTGCTGACCGCATCCACATGGGGAGATAACCGCTTGAGCGCCTGCTCGTAGGCACCGCTCCGAATTGTCCCGTCCGTTCCGATGACGCCGATATAGCCCGTCTTCGTGGCCGATAGCGCGGCCCGGGCTCCCGGATAGATGACACCGACAACGGGAACCGGAACATAATCACGAATCTCTTCCAAGGCGACCGCCGTCGCTGTGTTGCAGGCAATTACGATCATCTTCGGCTGAAATTGGATAAGATAGTCCACGATTTGACGTGTAAACAATCTCACTTCCTCCGAGGATCGGGGGCCGTAAGGGGATCGGGCGGTATCGCCGAAATAAATGATTTGTTCCTGTGGAAGCTGGCGCATGACTTCTTTGACGACCGTCAAACCTCCCACACCCGAATCGAGCATTGCTATAGCTTGTTGCACGAATACACCGCTTCCTTTGTCTCTTGATTGACTGACCTGTGATACCATATGTACGGCAGAGCTAAAATGTACCTCGATCTTAACAGCAATACAGACAAGGTTCAAGTCGACTATCGTTCCATTTTCACACAACGCATGAGACAGCAGCGCACCAGAAGCGCTCCGTGCAAAGAAGCATCCCTGCTCCGTCCTGACGAATGCCAAGAAGAACAGGGATGCCATAATTCATATGGAAGGCAGATAACCTTATCTCCGGGTTACTTCCAACTCCTTCTCTTGCTCCTCGGGTGCGACATCCACCGTATCATCAAGCACCGTCAGCTCAGCCTCGTCGTCTGCCCGACGCCATTGGCTCCATTGTTCCTGCAGCCCGGCCGCCTTCTCCCGCGCGGTTGCCAGCAAATTATCTTTTTGCTCTCCGATCTGCTTCGCCAACCGCTGTGTCTTCTCATTCAACTCCTGAGCACCCTCCGCAATATCGGCGCGCAGCTCGCGGCCCGATTTGGGCGCTAGGAGCAATGCCGCAACCGAACCAGCTATACCGCCGACGAGCGTCCCGATCCAGAACTTCTTGTTGCCGTTTGCCATGTTATTGCTCTCCTCCTGTCGGCATTGCTCCGGGTTCATGCTGTTGCCGGGAATCCGGCGGGGATTCGTGCCGAGGCTTCCGCCGCTGCCATTCGTCCCATCCCGCAGCAACCCATTCCAGCCATTGGCCGGAGGAACGACGGGAATGGGGGCCTGATTCGTCCTGTGATCCGCCCGCCTGTCGCCCCTTGTGGCCGAACCACCGCTCGGCCTTGCGTCCCCAATCCGCCAGCAGCCTTCCCGTCTGGCGAAGCGCCCCGCTCCATTCATTCAAAGCGTCGATGACTTCCTCGGCAGCCTCAACGGTCCGCTCGGCCTTCCTGGACAGAGCCGACAGCCGGCGAATCAGCCGCTTCACTTCATAGGCACACTCCTCTGCCCGAGCCAGCGTCCGGCCCAAGCGAAGCAGCACGACGACTCCGGCCCCGCATAGTGCCGTCCAAGCGACGGCCGCAAGCAGAATGCTCCAAGCGATCATGGGAGCTCCTCCCTATCTCCAGCATCAACCCAGGCAAATGCCCATGTTGTAATGACAGTATAGATAGATTGGCCTTGTCTTGACACACTTTTCATGGAAAAATTAATTGATATTCTTCTGAATGAAACTTGTGACCTTATGGTCCATATCCTTGCTGCTCAGTTAGCCTTACTTGAGACCTTATGGTTAATATCCCTGCCGCTCAGATGGCCCTATTTGGGCCTTATGGCCAATATCCCCTCAGCTCAGTTGATCTTACTTGAGACCTTATGGTTAATATCCCTGCCGCTCAGATGGCCCTTATCAATACGTTATGACCAAAAGTCAAAGTTCAAAGATGGCGTAAATGGCACTTGAGCAAAAAGGACTTGCTTATCCTGTGCCAGGGGGATAACGGACATAAGAGGCTGACAGCGACTTCCACAT
>NZ_QYZD01000064.1:0-15019 GCF_003591545.1 Paenibacillus thiaminolyticus | reverse complement strand
ATTGATGTTAATTGTAATTAGATTATGAACTAACCGCTCAATGCAACGCTAGTGCTAAAATGATGTAGATTTGCAGCAATTCCTCGGGATTTGGACTCATTGAGCCGAATTTCCTGTAAAATAGCAGCAATTCCCTCCACACGTTCAAGCCCCAGGAGGCAACGATGCCTCCAGAAGGCAATGATGCTTCCTGAAGGCGATGATGCCCCCAGGATCCGACGCGGTCTCTTGGATCCCGTAAAATCAGGCCGTTGAGAATTATATGGGAATTTTTGATACTTCATTTTTTATATGGTGGATCTCGTCTCTCAGTAGAAAAAATCGACTTAAAACGCTCTGAGTGCCAAGTTTTGATTGTGTAAATGGACATCTCCACCCCTTCGTAAAAAACAGGGGTTTTCCAACGGCCTGATAAATCCGTTTGTTTTCTTCTGTATGGCGAAGGTGCTCCGCCTCCCTATTCAGCCCAATCACAAGTGATTCATCTATGTTTATATCGCATTAATGCGTGGATAAGCGAAATGATCTTATAAAAACAAGATTTGCGACAGGACTTTGTCGACAGTCTTAGGCTAATCACAGTATTCTGGTTGGCCTAACTATACGAAAGTTGTCCATCCGATCATGTCTCATCTTTTTGGACAGCCTTGCTTACTGAGATGATAAGTTGACTAAGGGAAAAGCAATGTTTTTGTACTCCCAGAATGGAAGAACAGCACCATTGTCTATACAAAGGCAGACATGAGGGGGTTAGTCTTCTAGTGAGGTGAATCTTGGGATTTCCACTATAGAAGGACGATTTTATAATAGAGCAACATCATGACACGTCATTTTTAAACGAACTCTCCCTAGTATGAGACATTCCCGCCTTTCAGGGAGCATTCGCATGATAGCTGAATGAGTAGTTGAAAGGCGGTTATCAATTTTTTTACCCATATAAACTGTTCCTGGAGTCATACATCATCGGGCATCAGCTTAATCGAAACCAGAGTCGGTCGCGTAAACCAGCGGCTCTCATAATATAGTAGTTCTTATTAACTTGCAGCGTTCGGATAATTTCCTCTCTACCATACACCGTAATCTGATTATTATCTCTTTTTTCAATTCGGATTGAGTTTTGATTGATTTGGATTAGGGTCACTATCGCTGCCGTTTTCTCGGTACTGAGCAGCCAAGGCGATAAGATTACAAGACAAACAACAATGTTACTAATCATCTTTCTTTTAATATATATCACCTTCTTGGAAATATTTACCTTTACAATGTTCTAGGTAAGTGTCCAACAATCTAATGAAAGATATATTAAAGGATTGAATAAGAAGGCGGCGTTAAAGTTGATTTCAACATTAGCAAATGAAACATATTTATACCGATCTAAATGGTACCGATCATGTCATTACCGAAGAAAATAAAGAAACTGTATCTGTCATTAGAATGAATGATATGAAAAAAATTGGACTCGATGATATTACCGCTTATGACATGGGTTCAGTAAGAGATGATAGTCAACAATGTAACAATAAATATAAAATCAACTGGAATTCCATTCTCAGGGTTTGGTGATAAGTGGCGTTGGGATAGCACTTTTACAATCGGAAAAGGGCACTAATTAATAGTGTATACAAGTTGTTTTAAGAAAAACAGCCTCAGACCATTGCTGCGTCTGAGGCTCAAACTGTCGACAGTGTGAAAAGAGGCCGCAAGGGCCTCTTTTCTCGTTCGCGATATATTCCGAGCATGCGGGCATGTCGCCGGAGCGCGGGGATGGGCGGCAGGTCACTGGAACTTCGGGGGTTCCTTCTTATGCTCGTCGATGACCGGCATCGTCCGGTACTTCTTCGTGCGCGCGAGCCGGATCGCTCCGAAGGAGCTGGCGGCGCCGAGCGGGAGCAGCAGCGCAATCGCCACGTATTGGGGAACCGTGCTCCCGGCAACGACATAGGCAATGACGAGAACCATGAGCGGCATGTAATCGAGATAGCGGACAAGCCAGTGCCGCCGCCCCCAACGGTTCTCCACGATGCCGAAGCAGACGAAGCCGGCAATAATCAGCGCAGCGAACAGGAAGGAATTCGTTATCCAGCCGAGCGTCTTGGAGAGCAGGGCCAGTCCGATAATCATGTAGCCTGCGAACCCTATCGGGGTGAACATCATAAGTGAATCATTCCTTTGTATTCAGTATTGCGGATGCCACAGCAAATCAATGACGGCGCGCGGGCAGTCGTCCGGCTTTATCTCCGGGGAAGGCCCGAGCTGCCGCTTCTGCCGAAGCGTCTCGTAGTGTTGACTCAAATCATGGAACCAGCGGTCGATCGTCTCTCTCGATTCCAGCAGTTCCCCCAGGCCGTGCTCGATGAAGAAGTCGCAGTTCTCTTCCTCCTGACCGGGAATCGGCGCATGGAAGAGCATCGGAATGCCCTTCATCATCCCTTCCGTACAGGTCATGCCTCCCGGCTTCGTAATGAGCAGGTCGGAAGCGTCCATCAGCATCGATACTTCCTGCGTATAACCGAAGATCCGGATATTCGGATGCTGGAAGACCGGGTCCTGCTCGATCCGCTGCATCGCCTTCTCATTGCTTCCCATGCAGAGGAGAAGCTGGATCTGATCCCGGTATTTCGTCATATAACGCAGCAGCTCTTCGTCCAGCGCGAGTCCCCAGCCTCCGCCCATCAGCATGACGGTCGGGAGCGGCTTCAGGCCGAGCCGTTGCTGGGCCTCCGCTTGCGGACACCGCTGCCAGAACTTCGGGTGGACGGGAATGCCGGTGACGATGATCTGCCCGGGGGAGATGCCCCGTTGAATCAGCTTCTGCTCCACCTCGGGGGCGGAGACAAGATACTTGTTCACTTCCGGCGTGATCCAGGTGCCGTGCGCGTCATAATCGGTAATCAGCGTATACAAAGGAACGTCGATTCCCGCCCGCTTCAACCGGGAGACGACGATATTAGGAAACGGATGAGTGCAGACAATGGCATCCGGCCGCAGCTGTCTGATGACATGAGAAGCTTGCGTATAGAATATGCGATGCAGAGCCGATTGCGTAACCCGGTTCAATGATTTTTTATACTGCTTGCGGTAGAGCATGCCGACCAGCTTCGGCGATACACTGACCGTCTTGCGATAGGCTGCAAAAATTAAGGGAGCGACCGTTGGGTTCAAAAATTTGCCCAGCTCCATGACGCGGGTCTGCATTTCCGGCGCCAGCTGCCTGATTCCGACGGACAATGCATAGGCTGCCTGCGTATGTCCGGTTCCGAAGCCTTCGGACAACAGAAGAATTCTTTTCTTTCGCATATTCTCACCTACTCTCATTATAACCGGAAAATGAAAAGGAAGCATCTTACTCCATTCGGAAATGCCAAAGAGCAGCTGCGGTCCTGGAAGCTGTCAAAGTTGAAAACATGCCGGATATATGCTATGTTCAATAGTATAAAAGAGATGACCGGAAAATCGTATTGGTCATTTAGTCATATCAGCCTCCCAGCGGGAGGAAGGAGGAGGAGTACATGTCAGTTGACCGCCGTAAGCTCATCGTAGATGCGGCTGCTCAGTCCTTTGCTTTGTTCGGCTATAAGGCGACAACGATGGATCAAGTCGCCAAGATCGCCAAGGTAGGGAAGGGAACGATTTACACGTTCTTCACGAACAAGGAAGAACTCTTTGATGAGATTTTACAACAATTGATTATGGAAATGAAAGGGATTGCCGACCGGGAAATTCAGGAAGACAAGCCTTTCTTCGACAATCTGTATCGCGTCCTTGATCGGGTGCTTGAATTCCGGGGCCGCCATGAGCTGGCCATCAAGCTCTCGCAGGAAGTCCGCGACCTGGGCACGCCAATGGCCCGGGAGGCGATTCAGAAGATGGAGAGCGAGTTGCTTACCTATATTGAGCGTCAGGTGCGACTTGCCATGGACAAGGGCGAAGTGAAGGGGCATAATCCGAAGATTATCAGCTTCGTTATGCTGCAGATGTACAAGGCGCTGACGACAGAATGGAACAAGCTGTACGATCCGCTTGATAAGGAAGAGATTAAGTTCCATTTCCGGCTTCATTTTATGGAAGGGCTTGCTCCGTAGAATTTCCGGCTATTATAGAGAAGATACCTGGTCCGCGACCGCGAAGGATGCCGGCCTGGTATCTTTTTGTTGTTCCGGCACAAAAATAAGCCGCTCTTCGGGCCGGAGGCTGTGGCCGAGCTCACCGGCATACTCGAGGAGCAATTGGCTCAGAGGGCGACAAGCTGTCCGCTGAACTAGACACGCCGCATTTCCGGGAGGAGCAGTTGCTCCAGTTCGCCCATTCCCTGCTGTGCGTGACGGCCCTTCCGGTCACGGAGATCTGCTACGCTTCCGGCTTCAGCAGGTTGAAGCATTTCGAACGCTCCTTCAAAAAGAAATACGGAAGGGCACCGGGCGGTCTCCGGATAGAACGGAACGTTCGCCCTGACCATATGCCAACGAACAGCCCCGGCGTTGGCCTCTGCCGCGGGCTTTTTCTGTTGGATGGTACGGCCAACGGCCCAGTGAGACTTAAGCGGATGAATATAGGACATAAGCCCTAAATCAGAAATCTCCGCATATATTTTTATTTCATGAGGTAACATTCTGGCGTCTTTTGTCCGTTATATTAACTAGCAGTAATTTGTATTTTAGTGCAGAGCAAGGCTGGAAGGGAGAAGATAACGAGTGAACCCAACGTGGAAAAAAACATCGTGGCTCAGCATCGTGTTGGCATGTGCGCTTGTGATCGGCTTGCTGCCGTTTCATGGAGCGGCTTACGCAGCGGATACGGTAACCGACGTCCACTTTGAATCTGATGTAAACCCGGTTCATGTCATCGTGGAGGGACAGTCCGTTCAATTGAAGCTGATCGGCACGATCAAGGGAGAACAGAAGGATGTGACCGGCTTGGCGGACTGGAGCTCCTCCAATCCGAGCGCGGTGACGGTAGATGCGGGCTGGGTAAAGGGCGCCGGCAAGGGGAGTTCGGAGATTACCGCGAAGTACCAAGGGTATACCCTGAAGAAGACGGTTATCTCCAATTATATGTATGATGACTTGAGTGTACGTTCCGAAGATACCGGCGCAGATATTGACAAAGAAACGACTCTGTACCTCGGCATGAAGCCGAATTGGAAGGCGTTCGCTTTTGACAAGGAAGCCAATACGGAGAACGATGTGACCTCCGACGCTTCCTGGAGCTCTTCCAATTCAAGCGTCGTTGAAGTGAACAAAGGCAAGCTTACGCTGAAGGATAAGGGCGAAGCCGAGATCACGGTTAAGTATAAAGGCTTAAGCAGCAAGATCAAAATCAAGGTCGAGCTTCCGTACGAAGAGCTTACCTTGTCTCCGGACAAGCTGATTGAATTTGAATTCGGCGATTCGGCAGTCAACGTGATCGCGAAGGCGAAGACGAAGGATGGCGATCTGGAGGATGTAACCGACAAGGCCGATTGGTCGACGAGCGACAGCGGCGTCGCGGAAGTGAAGGACGGGTCCGTCAAGCCGATTGGCGTCGGCACGGCTACCATTACAGCCACTTATTTGGGCGTGACGAAGTCGGTATCGGTCGTCGTGCGTCCATCGTACCAAGCGATGCGCATCTCGCCGGACAAGAAGCAGACGATGCTTCTGGGCGACGCGCCGCTGCAAGTGCAGACGTTCGTTCTGAACTCGGCCGACACGCAGGAAGAGGTCACGCATCTCGCGGAATGGACATCGAGCAATGTGATGGCGGTGACGGTCGAACAGGGCCGGGTCTATGCCAAGGCAGCCGGCACAGCGACTGTGACAGCGAAGTACAAAGGACTATCCAAATCGGTCGAAGTGAATGTCATTCCGGCGATCGAGAAGCTGGAATGGCCAGAGGAAGACAAGGATAAAGATAATGACGGCATCCGCAAAATGGATATCTATATGGAAGAATCCCAGAGCCTGCCGAAGGTAAGCGCGGTTACGCTGGGGGGAGACACTGTAGATGTATCCGATCTGGCGGTATGGACAAGCTCCAATACCGGCGTCATTTCCATTAAAGACGAGAAGATGAAGGCGGAGAGCAGGGGTACGGCTACCCTTACCGCGACCGTTCGCGATCAGACGATTTCGGTGGAAGTGACCGTACAGCGCAAGGCGCTTATTCTCCAATCGAACACGTCGGAAATGACTATCGTGACGGGACGGGAGCAGGTGGTCCCGGATGTGACGGTCATCTATATGAACGGGGATGAGGAGAATATCACCTCCGAAGTGAAATGGGAGTCGAGCTCTCCGAATCTGCTTGTCGTCAACGGCAAGCTCAAAGGACTGGTAGCAAGCAAGGTGACGTTGAACGGAACCTATGGCAATGTCAAAATATCGGTCAAAGTCACGGTAGAAGAAGAGGTTGTCCGCTTCGAGATTGAACCGGAGAAGGTGACCTTGAATGTGAAGAAGAGCCAAAGCATCAAGGTAACGGGCTACTACAAGAACGGGAAGAAGGTATCGCTCGGATCCAAGGTCGATTGGAAGTCGGACAATGAAAAGGTAGCGACGGTGAAAGGGACGTCCGTCAAGGGAGTCGCTATCGGCAGCGCGCTGCTGACCGGCGAGTTCCAGGGGCAGAAGCTGGAAGTTCCGGTGTCGGTGACGCCGAAGCTGACGAAGCTGATTGCCGAACCGAGCAGCCTGAAGCTGACCGTCGGCCAGAAAGCCAACTGGAAGGTGAAGGCGATCTACGACACCGGGGAAGTCGTCGATGTCACTTCCTCCGTCACGTTCGTGCCATCCAATACGAATGTGAAGGTAGAGCGGGGCAGCGTGCAGGGCGTATCCAAAGGCTCGACCAGCGTGAAGCTGACCTTCGAGGGCAAGAGCACGTCGCTGCGTGTCAGCGTGAAATAAAGCAATGATATGCGGCCTGTCGGCTTCCTATGAAGCGGCAGGCCGTCCGTATATGACGGGTCAGCCTCGGCGTGGAAGGAAAACCGCATGCCGGTGTTTTTGCATTGGCAGCGGATTCAATTCGCGTCTTGTCGTTCACAGCTAATGTGAGACAATAGCATTGTTTGTTTTATGGTACCGGACTATTCGTCCCTGGCCAAGGGATGGCGACACGAAAGAAGGAACGCAGAACATGATGGCTTATGGCCTTTTGCTCGTCATCGCATCCGCATTCACGCATGCGTTGTGGAACTTATTCGCCAAGCGCAGCCTGCACAAGGAATCGTTCTTGTTCTCGCTCCATGCGGTTGCCACGGTTTTGTTTTTGCCTTTTTTTATCCGCGATCTGATCACGATGACCTGGACATGGGGACATGCACTGCTCCTTATCGTATCCTTCCTGCTGCAGGGGACCTATCTGTATCTGGTATCCCAGGCATACAAGGTAGGCGAGCTGTCGCAGGTGTATCCGATGATGAGAGGGACGGCCGCGCTGCTCGTACCGCTCGTCAGCGTCTCCCTGTACGGAGAGAGCATGTCGGTAATCGGCTGGCTCGGGTGGAGCTTGATCGTAGGAGGGCTGTTCGGCCTGAGCGGGATGCTCTCCGTGAAGCAGAAGGATAAGTCGTGGTGGATTTTGCTGGCCTTGACGACCACCGTCGGCATGTGCACCGCGGCGTACACCTTGACCGACAAAGCGGTCGTCGAATTTTTCAGCCCGCTGGGGCTGATCGAGATTTCGAACATCGGGGCTGTTATCTTCCTGGCGCCTGCCGTGAAGCGGGCCGGGCTGCTGCGGCGCGAGTGGCGGGAGAACTGGAGTACGATCGGACTCGGGGCTGTTATTTCGCCAGGCTCGTATCTGCTATTCCTGTTCGCGATGACCTTGGGGCCGCTGGCTCATCTGGCGCCGATACGCGAGTTCAGCATTGTTATCGGTACCCTTCTCGGGTATTGGATTCTGAAGGAGAAGCAAGGCAAGAAGCGGCTGGTCGCATCGACGATTGTCGCGGCCGGAATGGCCTTGATCAGTATGTGGGGCTGAGGTAAAATTCCATAGCAGAACTTGAATCACAGACTGTATCTTTCGGAAAAAGGAAGGTGCAGTTTTTTTATTCGTAATAATGAATAAAAATTCGGTCTTGTCAGGAAATGATTGGGGGTATTATAGTAAATTACTTAATAATATGTAGTATTGTGCAAAAGAAATATCAATCGGTGCAAATCGGGATCGAGGATGTTCATGTATCCTTATTTAGTGTGAAATAATGATAATATAGGCGTACTCCCGATATCCGTATAAGTTATCGGATTCATAAAAACATTCAATTGCTCTAAAAAAAACATAATGATAAAATGATGAAACAATACAAATGCATAAATATGTGGTTTCGTATTTTCAAAATACATTTTCATCAGGAAAGGACGGTGCCCTCATGAAGCCGAATGGTTTACCTCCACAGCAAGGCTTGTATGATCCCCAATTCGAAAAAGATGCATGCGGCATGGGCTTTGTCGCTCATATCAAGGGCAAGCGGTCCCATGATATCGTTCGGCAAGCGTTGGGCATGCTCGTTCGGATGGAGCATCGCGGCGGCCAAGGCAGCGAGCCGAATACCGGGGATGGGGCGGGAATCATGCTTCAGCTTCCCCATCAATTCTTCGCGCAAGTGATGGCCGCTCAAGGGGTGGAGCTCCCTCCGCCCGGAGACTACGCTGTCGGTATGCTCTTCCTCTCCCCGGATGGATCGATCCGTGAGGGACAGGAAGCGGATCTCGGCAGGCTGATTGCGTCAGAAGGGCAGACGCTGCTCGGCTTTCGGACGGTCCCAGTGAATGCGGACGGATTGGGGGCCACCGCGCTTGGAGCGATGCCGTGCATCCGGCAAGTCTTTATCGGCCGCGGGAAGGCGCTGCGGGAAGAAGCGGGAAGCCCGCTTGACTTCGAACGGAAGCTGTATGTGATCCGCAAGCGCGCGGAGCGCACGATCCGCTATGCGGCCGATGCAGGCGACGGAGCGATGTATATCGCGAGCCTGTCCAGCCGCACGATCGTGTACAAAGGGATGCTGACGACAGAGCAGCTCGGCCGCTTTTATGTGGATTTGCAGGAGGAGTCGCTGGATACGGCGCTGGCGCTCGTCCATTCGCGCTTCAGCACGAATACGTTCCCGAGCTGGGAGCGGGCCCATCCGTACCGTTACATGATCCACAATGGGGAGATCAATACGCTTCGCGGCAACGTCAATTGGATGAATGCCCGCGAGAAGCAATTCGAATCCGAGGCGTTCGGCGTCGGACTGGAGGAGGTGCTTCCTGTCATCCACGGGGACGGCTCCGATACGGGCATGTTCGACAATGCGCTGGAATTTCTGTATCTCGCGGGACGGCCGCTCTCTCATGTCGCCATGATGATGGTGCCGGAGCCATGGGCCAATGATGAGCGGATGGACGAGGCGAAGCGGGCGTTCTATGAGTACCATAGCTGTCTGATGGAGCCGTGGGACGGACCGGCTGCGATGGCGTTCACCGACGGGGTTCAGATCGGGGCGATTCTCGATCGGAACGGACTGCGTCCTTCCCGCTACTGGGTGACGAAGGACGATGTCATTATCCTCTCCTCGGAGACCGGGGTCGTCGACCTCGCGCCCGAGCAGGTGCTCTGCAAGGAGCGCCTTCGTCCGGGACGGATGCTGCTGGTCGATACGGAGCAAGGCCGGATTATCTCCGATGAAGAGGTGAAATCCGCCATCGCCGTTGAACAGCCGTACCGGCAGTGGCTGGATGAGCATCTCGTCGATCTGGAGGAGGTGCCGGATGCGCCGCGAATGCCTGCTCCGGAGCATGTGAGTGTGCGCCGCCGCCAGCAGGCGTTCGGCTACACGTTCGAGGATCTGCGCAAGGTGCTGGAGCCGATGGCGTCCAGCGGGGCGGAGCCGATCGGTTCGATGGGCTATGATGCGCCGCTGGCTGTGTTGTCCCGCCGTCCTCAACGACTGTATAACTATTTTAAGCAGATGTTCGCCCAGGTCACCAATCCGCCGATCGATGCGATTCGGGAAGAGGTCGTGACGGCTACGGGCACGACCATCGGTCCGGAGCGGAATTTGCTGGCGCCGGGGCCGGAGAGCTGCCACCAGATTAAGATCGCGAACCCGATTCTGTCGAACGAGCAATTCGCGAAGCTGCGCCATATCCGCTTGCCGGGCTTCCGGGCGATCACGCTGCCGATCCTGTTCGCGGCGTCCCGGGGGACGGATGGTCTCCGCGAGGCGCTCCAGACGATGTGCGAAGCGGCGGATCGGGTCATTGGGAAGGGGCATAATCTGCTCATCCTCTCCGATCGCGGCGTCAGCGAAGAGGAAGCGGCCATTCCGGCGCTGTTGGCGGTATCCTGTCTGCATCACCATCTCATTCGGCAGGGGACGCGGACGAAGGTCAGCCTGCTGCTGGAATCGGGCGAGCCGCGGGAAGTGCATCATTATGCGCTGCTGCTCGGCTATGGCGTAAGCGCGATCAATCCTTATCTGGCGTTCGAATCGATCGAGGATATGATCCGGGAAGGGCTGATCGCCGGCGTCTCGCCGAAGCAGGCCGTGAAAAATTACCGGAAAGCGGCTATCAAAGGCATTGTCAAAGTGCTGTCCAAAATGGGGATCTCGACGATCCAATCGTATCGCGGAGCGCAAATCTTCGAAGCGGTCGGTCTGGATCAGGCATTTGTGGAGCAGTATTTTACCGGAACGCCGTCCCGCATCGGGGGAATCGGACTGAAGGTGGTCGCCCGGGAAGCGCTGCTTCCGCATGAGCGGGCTTTCGCCGCAGCGGAGCACCGCGACCGGACCCTGGATCCCGGCGGCGAGTACCAATGGCGGCGGGACGGGGAGGAGCATCTGTACCATCCTCACACGATCCATGCGCTGCAGCAAGCGTGCCGCAACGGAGATTATGCGCAGTACAAGATGTACTCGAAGCGGGTTCAGGGCGAGGGCGAGCGCCACTACACGCTGCGTTCCTTGCTGGAGCTGAAGCCGAACGGCCCTGCGGTTCCGCTGGAGGAAGTGGAGCCTGCCGAGAACATATTGCGCCGCTTCAAGACGGGGGCAATGTCGTTCGGATCGATCTCGAAGGAGGCGCATGAGAGTCTGGCCATCGCGATGAACCGGATCGGCGGGCGTTCGAACTCCGGCGAAGGCGGCGAGGACCCGGCGCGCTACCAGCGGGATGAGAACGGGGACTTCCGGCGGAGCGCGATCAAGCAGGTCGCTTCCGGGCGGTTCGGCGTCACCTCGCAATATTTGGTGGAGGCCGATGAGATTCAGATTAAGATGGCACAGGGCGCCAAGCCGGGCGAGGGCGGACAGCTTCCGGGCCGCAAGGTGTATCCGTGGGTCGCGGAAGTGCGCGGCTCGACGCCAGGCGTCGGACTCATCTCGCCGCCACCGCATCATGATATTTATTCGATCGAGGATCTGGCGGAACTGATCTTCGATCTCAAAAACGCCAACCCGCGCGCCCGCATTAATGTGAAGCTCGTCTCGGAAGCGGGCGTCGGAACGATCGCCGCCGGGGTCGCCAAGGGCAAGGCCGATGTCATCCTGGTCAGCGGCTATGACGGCGGCACGGGAGCGTCTCCGCAAGGCTCGATCCGCCATGCGGGTCTGCCGTGGGAGCTCGGTCTGGCCGAGACGCACCAGACGCTGCTGCTGAACGGCTTGCGGGAGCGCGTCGTGCTGGAGACGGACGGGAAGATGATGACCGCCCGCGATGTCGCTGTCGCCGCGATGCTCGGGGCCGAGGAGTTCGGCTTCTCCACCGCGCCGCTGGTCGCCCTCGGCTGCGTCATGATGCGGGTCTGCCAGCTTGATACATGCCCGGTCGGGGTAGCGACACAGAATCCGGAGCTGCGCAAAAACTTCAAGGGCGACCCGGAGCATGTCGTCCGCTTCATGCGCTTCATCGCTGAGGAACTGCGGGAACTGATGGCAGAGCTTGGCTTCCGCTCGCTGGAGGAGATGATTGGCCGCACCGACCTGCTGCAGGCCGGCGCGGAGATGCAGCGCCATGAGAAGCTGCGGCATCTGGATCTGTCGCCGCTCTTCCACCGCCCGTCCAGCGCCGCCGGGAACGGCGCCGCGGCTGACAAGGAAGCGATGGCAGAGCGGAAGGAGCAGGAACTGGCCGCGACCCTTGATGCCCGGGAGCTGATCCCGTGCGCCAAGCTGGCGCTGGAGCGCCGCCATCCGGTGGAAGGGGTGTTCGCGATCTGCAACGAGGACCGGGCGACCGGCACTCTGCTTGGCAGCGAGATTACGCGCCGCCATGGCGCCGCCGGCTTGCCGGAGGACACGATCCGGTACAACTTCCATGGCTCGGCGGGGCAGAGCTTCGGCGCATTCGTGCCGCCTGGCGTGACGCTGACCGTCATGGGCGACTGCAACGACTATGTCGGAAAAGGGCTGTCCGGCGGCAAGCTGATCGTGCAGCCGCCGGCGGAAGCGACGTTCCGGCCGGAGGACAATGTCATCATCGGCAATACGGCGCTGTACGGCGCAACGGGCGGCGAGGCATACATCCGCGGCGTGGCGGGCGAGCGGTTCGCGGTGCGCAACTCCGGCGCCGAAGCGGTCGTCGAGGGCGTCGGCGATCATGGCTGCGAATATATGACCGGCGGAACGGTCGTCGTCCTGGGCCCGACCGGACGCAACTTCGCGGCCGGAATGTCAGGGGGCATCGCCTATGTGCTCGATCCGGGGCGCGTTTTCGCCGGACGCTGCAATCTGGAGATGGTCCTGCTGGAACGGCTTGATTCGGATGCGGAGGAAGAACAGGTTCGCCGCATGCTAGAACGGCATGCCGCCTACACTGGCAGCGATCTTGCCGAATGTCTGCTGTCGCGGTGGGAATTGACGCGCCAGCAATTCATCCGGGTCATTCCGAAGGATTACAAGCGGATGCGGGAGCAAATCGCGCTCGCGGAGGCGTCCGGAATGACGGGCAAGGATGCGCTGCACGCGGCATTTATGGCCAATGTAAAAGATTTAACACGTGCCGGAGGCACCTAAAATATGGTACGATAGCCTTGTTTCGCAGTGCGGGCCCCTCGGGGCTGGCAGCGGAGCAAGGCTATTTCCCGTTGGGGGGAAGGCCTAACTTCCGGGGAACTGATGGTGAATCAACATGAAATTAATGCCGCGCGGCATGATGAGCAAATATACAGGGGAAATGAAAGTATTTATATGGGCCAGTATGATCAACTCGACCGGCGGCGCCCTGATGTGGCCGTTGACGACGCTGTTCGTGCATACGCAGCTGAACCGGCCGCTGGCGGATGCGGGCTTCGTTATTTTGATGCAGATGCTCGGCGGATTTTTCGGCCAGCTGCTGGGCGGGGGGCTGTATTACCGCCTCGGGGTGCGGAGGCTGCTTATCGGCGCGCTGGCCGCGACTTCGCTGCTGCAGCTGTCGCTGGTCGTGACGGCGCATGCCGACTGGTGGCTATACGTTATGACGATGACGGTGCTTGGCCTGACCAACTCGGCGTCGATGCCGGCGATCCAGTCATTCGTCGGCTTCCGCTGGGCGGACCGGCGGGATGAGCTGTTCAACGTCATCTACGTCGGGAACAATGTCGGGGTTGCGCTGGGCACCGCGCTGAGCGGGGTGTTGGCGGATATCTCCTTCAACCTGACGTTCATGCTCAACGGGCTGACGTCCGCTGGCTTCGCCCTGTTCTTCTACCGCTTCCTGCGGGGACAGAACGAGGAGTCGCTTGCGGCCGGCGCCGTGAACGGAACCGCGGAGAAGAGCATGCCGGTGAATGGAGCATCGGCGAAGGAAACACCGGTGAAAGGTACGTCGGTGAATGGAGCGTCGGCTAAGGGAACGCCGGTGAACGGTACGTCGGTGAATGGAGCGTCGGCTAAGGGAACGCCGGTGAACGGTACGTCAGTGAATGGAGCTTCGGTGAAGGAAGATTCGGCGGATGGAGCCAACGGGAAGGAGAAGACAGCTGGCGCCCGGGCCCAACGGGGCATCCTGCCGGAGCGCAGTCTGTGGGAGAAGCTGTCTGCCTACCGCATCTATCTGTTCATGTCGGTAGGCACCTTGTTCATCTGGCTCGCCAATTCCCTCTGGGGAACCGGGGTGGCGCCGCATATTGCGGATCAAGGGATGAACTTCTCCATGTACAGCCTGCTGTGGACGCTGAATGGAGTGCTTATCTTCGCGGCGCAGCCGATCACGTCCTGGATGAAGCGGACGATCGCGGTGCCGTTGACGTCGCAGTTGACATGGAGCGCGATATTTTACGGATTGGCTTATGTCGTCATCTGGTTCCTGCCCTTCTACAGCGGCTTTCTGCTGGCGATGGCGCTCGCCACCTTGGGCGAGATGCTGGTCTCCCCGGCGGTGCCGGCCTTCCTGTCGGCCCGCGCAGGACGGGAGGCGCCCTTCTATATGGGCGTGTCCGGGGGAATTGCTTCCATCGGGCGCATGATCGGCCCATATGTGCTTGGCCTTACCTACGATCACAGTGGCCTCGATGGGGTAGCGTTCATCTCCGTGCTTATCGTGGTGCTGGCCGTCCTCAGCTTCATCATGCACGCGGCGCTGCAGCGCAAGGAGCGTTCTCCGCAGCATAACATAATGATGCACGGGTAAAGGGCGATCCCAAGCACTTCCCTAACATGGCTTCCCTAGCCTTACTGACAAAGCTCCAACAGCATAGTTTCGTTACAGCGCTTCACTCGCATAGTTTAGTAGCATAGCTCTACTGGCATAGTTTCAGTAAACATAGATCCACTAACGTGGTCTCAGTAACTGCTCCATTAGGCATAGTTTCCGTAACATAGATCCAGTAACTTGGTTTCGGTAACTGCTCCGCTAACGTAGTTTCAATAACATTGCTCTATTAGCATATTTTCAGTAAACATAGATCCAGTAAGATAGCATCCCTAGCATCCCTAGCGTCATTTCGTAACATAGCTTCCCTAACTCAACGGGACATCCTCGCTTATAAGGCGGGGGTGTCTTTTTTATGTCAGCGTGCCCAGCGAAGCACGCATCATCTAGCCGGTGAGAGTCCGGTCGCGGGA
>NZ_QYZD01000063.1:0-15675 GCF_003591545.1 Paenibacillus thiaminolyticus | reverse complement strand
CGGTGCAGGGCAACGCGGTAACCGGTCGGACCTGTCATCGCATCCTGAGGCTCGTTACATCCTGAGGCGTTATCTGAGCCGTTACCTGAGGCGTCATCGGAGAGGCGTTTTCTTTTCCTAGAGCAACATCAGAGAGGCACCCTCTGATCCTGGAGGCGCAGAAGCTCGGTTGCATCCTGAGGCATCATCGCATTCTCGAGGCGTCGTTGTTCCCTGGGGCGGACCTCCTGAGGTAGAGCGTGTGGAGGGAATTGCTGCGTTTTTACAGGAATTTCGGCCCAATGAGCCCACATCGAGAGGAATTCCTGCAAATCTACATCATTTTAGTTCCTTTTGCTCCAAATCGAAGAGAAACGGGTGAAATTCCTGCACTTTTGCAGGATTCTCCTTTTGATGAAGCTGTGCATATCTAATTGCTGCGTTTTTGCAGGATTTCCATTTTCGAATAGGCGACTCTAGCGAACTACTACAATTTTGCAGGATTCAACTAGTCATGTTACCTTACAGTGCCTCCAAGCAGTCCTCACTTGGCTGAATTCGGTGTCACAGGCCAAGCAGACTCCGCAGAGGGGGTTAGCACTTTAGTGGCGGTACAAGGTAAGGGGCTGTACAATGAAATAGACTACAAGATTATATAATGCGTATAGCCCCCGAAGACTATATACGCAACGCTAACCGTGCAGGTAGTTCAAGCATGCAGAATATAAAGACACAACAGGCGATGTTGAGCGACAAGGCTTGCAGGGCTGGCTTCACTTTTCGAGACAAGTATTGCGCGGAAGAACTGAACTTCGATGGTATGAGTAGCTATAAGTTGTCCACATATCAGACCTGACGAAGAACGACGCTATTTCATAAGCCCAACCGCAAACAAAAAAAGTTATCCACCTGTGAATATCTTTTTGGCCTGCGAAATCCTGCATGTTATCCTCACCATCCACATTTTCATACACAGTATCCACGGAATGTTCACAAATATCGATTGAGAGAATACATTTCCAAAACGGATATCCACAGCTTCGCGGAGAGCCAAGTGCCCAACGAGCGGTCATATTGAACTCAGGCGAGCAATGTCCACATACAAAAAAACGGAATCATTGATGCCATTAAAAACTCCGCTTCGGATTGATCTTAGTTTCCCAGCTTCTTCACATATCCCATCAGACCGAGCAAGGACCTCACGAACTCATGCCGGACATGCGTCCTAGGCGCCATCATTATAAGACGTTACACCCGATCTTTGCGGATGCTCGGGTCGTGGATGAGCGACGAGGCATTTTCTCGATCACAAGCTGCGCAGTCGGGGATTGCCATCTCCAATTCAATCGAAATCAGCAGCCTGGAGGGGATCAAGCAAGGTGTCATTCACGGACTAGGCATTGCGGCGGTATCCGGGCTCGCGGTCAAGCAGGAAAGCGACAGCGGATTGCTTGCCAAGATTCCAATGGAGGATGTAACCTTTGAACGGGGCATTCGTTATATTTATCATAAAAACAAGCATCTATCTCCGGGGCTAGACAGTTCATCGCCTTGTTGGCTAGGGCCGCGCATTCGATCCTAGAGCTTCGGAATCCCTTAATTCTTTGGCATGCAAGTTTAATATTGGTCCATTTTTGTTACACTAAATAAGGACGAAGCGTAAGAAAAAGCTGCTTGAAACCACAAGAAAAAAGTGCTATCATAAAGTCAAGGTCAAAGAAAGTCAAAGTCAGACTTAATTTGACAAAAACCCATTGTTTTTGTCATCTCCGAATAAGTAACAGTCAATAATGGTTAAAGCTAATATAGAGAGATATGGACGCAGAGGAGGGCAGAAGATGCGCAATATTTCCGATTTGATTGAGCAGCATTTGAAAATTATGCTGATCGATAGTCCGGAAGGCGCCGTGGAGATTCAGCGGAACGACCTCGCAGAGCAGTTCTCCTGTGTTCCTTCCCAGATTAACTATGTGATCAGCACTCGCTTCACCTTGGAGAAGGGATATGTTGTGGAGAGCAAGCGCGGCGGCGGCGGTTATATCCGCATTCAGCGGATTGAGCTTCCGGCTCAGCGGGCGATTCATACCCATCTATGCGAATCGATTGGCAACCGGATCGGGCAAGAGGCAGCGGAAGGGCTCATCTATCAACTGGAAGAAGCGAGTGTCATTTCCCGGCGGGAAGCGATTTTGCTGCGGGCAGCCGTATCACGCGACAATCTGGCGTTGAAGCTGCCTTACCGGGACGAGATCCGCGCCCGTCTCCTGCGGGCGATGCTGCTCGGGCTGCTAAGCAAGCAATAGCGCATGCCGCCATTATTTTAACCCGGGAATCAGGCGATAGTAGGACTGCCGATCCCTTTACTATAATTGAATCCACGAGGATAAGGAGGAGAATGGCCATGATGTGTCAACAATGCGGTCAGAAGCCGGCTACACTGCACTTTACGAAAATCATAAACGGGCAGAAGACGGAATTTCACATCTGTGAATCATGTGCTCGTGAGAAAGGCGAATGGATACCGGGCACGACTAACGGCTTCTCCATCCATAATTTGCTGTCAGGATTGTTGGACTTCGATTTGTCCGGCGGAGCCGCCCAGGGAAGCGGAGACTACGGTGGGCAGAAGCCTCAAGCGATGCGCTGCGAGAAATGCGGTCTGACCTACTCTCAGTTCGGCAAGCTGGGCCGGTTCGGGTGTGACGAATGCTATTCCTTCTTCGGCAACCGGCTTGATCCGCTGCTGAAGCGGGTCCATGGCAATACGGTCCATACCGGTAAAATTCCGAAGCGCGGCGGCGGGCGCATCCAACGCAAGCGCGAACTGGATGAACTGAAGCTCGAGCTTCAGAAGAGCATTGTGCAGGAAGAATTCGAACGGGCTGCTCAGCTGCGCGACCGTATTCGGCAGTTGGAGAAGGAAGGGAGCGAAGGGGGCCCTGACTCGCCTGCTCAGCATGGCTAACCCCCTGAACGATAGAACGATATCATGACAACGACGAATGATCGTTAAGGTGAAAGGAGATGACGAAATGGCCCAACGCCAATTCATGGAACATGCGATAAGTGACTGGATGCGCGGAACGGGACCGGACTCCCAGATCGTCATCAGCAGCCGCATCCGCGTAGCGCGGAACCTATGCGGCGTGCCGTTCCCGCTGCTTGCGACGAACCAGCAATCGGCCGAAGTGCTGAACCAACTGACCGCGGTCATCGAGCAGCCGGAGATGTCGAGCTTCCATACGTCTTTCCATCGATGGAGCCTGACGGAACTAAGCGATCTGGAGAAGCAGGTGCTGGTTGAGAAGCATTTGATCTCGCCGACCCTCGTGAATGAATCGCGGAACGGGGCGGTCATTCTGAGCGAGGATGAGTCTATCAGCATTATGCTGAACGAGGAAGACCATCTTCGCATTCAATGCTTGTACCCGGGGCTGCAAATCCGGGAAGCGTGGGAGCAAGCCAGCCGCATCGACGATGTCTTCGAGGCGCATGTCGATTATGCATTCGATGAGAAGCGGGGATACTTGACCAGTTGCCCGACCAATGTGGGCACGGGGATCCGGGCCTCCGTCATGATGCATTTGCCGGCCCTCGTCATGACCCAGCAGATTAACCGCATTTTGCAGGCGGTCAACCAGGTGGGGCTTGCGGTGCGCGGCATCTACGGCGAAGGCAGCGAGGCGATAGGCAACCTGTTCCAGGTGTCGAATCAGATTACGCTTGGCCAATCGGAAACTGAGATCATCGACAGCTTGTACAGCGTCGTGAAGCAAATCATCGGGCATGAGAAGGCGGCGCGCGACCAGCTGCTGGAGAACAACCGCATGCGCCTGACGGATCGCATCTGCCGATCCTACGGGATATTGAAGCATGCGGCGATAATGGACTCCAAGGAAGCGGCCCAACGGCTGTCGGACATCCGACTCGGTTCGGATCTGAATATTTTGAACCATCTTGATCCTTCCGATTTCAATGAACTGCTTGTGATGACACAGCCAGGCTTCCTTCAGCATATATACAAGAAATCATTGTCTACGGAAGAACGCGACATGTATCGGGCAAGACTGATACGCGACAAATTAAGCAAATCAAGAACGACCAATGGAGGTGCTTGAATATGATGTTCGGAAGATTTACGGAACGTGCCCAGAAAGTATTGGCATTGGCTCAGGAAGAAGCCGTGCGTCTCGGACATAACAATATCGGAACCGAGCATATTTTGCTTGGCCTGATCCGGGAAGGCGAAGGCATTGCCGCCAAGGCGCTCGTCGCGCTCGGCCTCGGTCTGGAGAAGATACAGGACGAAGTGGAGTCCCTCATTGGCCGCGGGCAGGAGCAGCCGACCAACATCGCCTACACCCCACGCGCCAAAAAAGTCATTGAGCTGTCCATGGATGAAGCCCGCAAGCTGGGCCATACGTATGTGGGCACGGAACATATTTTGCTTGGCCTCATTCGTGAAGGCGAAGGCGTAGCGGCCCGTGTGCTGAACAACCTCGGCATCAGCCTGAACAAGGCGCGCCAGCAGGTGCTGCAGTTGCTGGGCAGCAGTGAAGCGGTATCTAGCCATCACGGCCAATCACAAAATGTGAGCACGCCGACACTGGACGGTCTGGCACGTGACCTAACGGTTGCCGCCAAGGAAGGCAATCTCGACCCTGTCATCGGCCGCAGCAAAGAGATTGAGCGCGTCATCCAGGTGCTGAGCCGCCGGACGAAGAACAATCCGGTCCTCATCGGGGAGCCGGGCGTCGGGAAGACCGCGGTAGCGGAAGGGCTCGCTCAGAAGATTATCAACAATGAGATTCCGGAGACGCTGCGCGACAAGCGCGTCATGACGCTCGATATGGGGTCCGTCGTGGCCGGCACGAAGTACCGGGGCGAATTCGAGGATCGGTTGAAAAAAATTATGGATGAGATCCGCCAGGCAGGCAATATCATCCTGTTCATCGACGAGCTGCACACGCTCATCGGTGCGGGTGGAGCGGAAGGCGCCATCGATGCGTCCAACATTTTGAAGCCGGCGCTAGCCCGGGGCGAGCTGCAATGCATCGGGGCGACGACCTTGGATGAGTACCGCAAATATATCGAGAAGGATGCCGCGCTGGAGCGCCGTTTCCAACCGATTACCGTCGATCAGCCGACGCTTGAAGAGACGATTCAGATTTTGAAAGGGCTGCGGGATCGCTATGAAGCGCATCACCGCGTCAAAATTAGCGATGAAGCGATTGAGCAGGCCGTGAAGCTGTCCGACCGCTATATTACGGATCGCTTCCTGCCGGACAAAGCGATCGACCTGATTGACGAGGCAGGCTCCAAAGTACGCTTGAATTCCTACACGGTACCGCCAAATCTGAAGGAACTGGAAGCTCGGCTGGAAGACATCCGCAAGGAGAAGGACGCTTCCGTGCAGAGCCAGGAATTCGAGAAAGCGGCAGCGCTTCGCGATACGGAGCAGAAGATGCGCGAGGAGCTGGATTCGGTGCGGAACCAGTGGAAGGAAAAGCAGGGCCGCATGGATTCCGAGGTAACGCCGGAAGATATCGCCCAGATCGTCTCCAGTTGGACCGGCGTGCCGGTCGTCAAGCTGAAGGAAGAAGAGACGCAGCGTCTTCTCAATATGGAAGAGGTCCTGCATGAGCGCGTCATTGGCCAGGACGAAGCAGTCAAGGCGGTTAGCCGGGCGATTCGCCGGGCACGCGCAGGCTTGAAGGATCCGAAGCGCCCGATGGGCTCGTTCATCTTCCTCGGCCCGACCGGGGTCGGAAAGACGGAATTGGCCCGTGCGCTGGCGGAGTCGCTCTTCGGCGACGAGAATGCGGTCATCCGCATCGATATGTCTGAGTATATGGAGAAGCATTCGACCGCCCGCTTGGTCGGAGCGCCTCCAGGATATGTCGGCTATGAGGAAGGCGGCCAACTGACTGAGAAGGTGCGGCGCAAGCCATACTCCGTCGTGCTGCTCGACGAGATCGAGAAGGCGCACCCGGAAGTATTTAATATCTTGCTGCAGGTGCTGGAGGACGGACGCCTGACCGATTCCAAGGGACGGGTCGTCGACTTCCGCAACACGCTCATTATTCTGACTTCGAATGTCGGTGCAGAGGCGATCAAACGCAATACAACGCTGGGCTTCACCTCCTCCGACAACAATGAGCGCGACTACAACAATATGAAAGACAAAGTGATGGCGGAATTGAAGAAGAGCTTCCGTCCGGAGTTCCTGAACCGGATCGACGAGATTATCGTCTTCCATTCGCTGGAGGAGAAGCATATTGCCGAGATCGTAACGCTGATGGCCGAGGAACTGCGCAAGCGGCTGAAGGAGCAGGATGTCGATTTCCAATTGACTGATGCGGCCAAGGCGTTCCTGGCCAAGGAAGGCTACGATCCGGCCTACGGAGCGCGTCCGCTCCGCCGGGCGATTCAGAAGCATATCGAAGATCGCCTATCCGAGGAATTGCTGAAGGGCGACATCGATAAGGGGGATTCCGTCACGATCGACGAACAGGACGGCAACCTGGTCGTGCTGCGCACTACGCCGACCAAGGCCTGACATTTTCATAGAACGGCTCCATCCAAGCGCATCTCTTCCTCTGGGAGGAGATGCGTTTTTTTCATGAAATGCGAAAGTCCTTTCGCCCCCTACTTAAAAATGGTAAACTTAAAGGTAATGTACAATCTTCGGCAATAGCCAGTAAAAATTTGTCACGCTTTATCTTTGTATCGCGTTATGCCGATAAACCTAATATAGATGTGGCAACCTATACAATGATGCGTCAGTAGGAGTGTCGGCTGATATGGCCAAAGTAAAAACCAAGTTTTTCTGTACGGATTGCGGATATGAATCGCCGAAGTGGATGGGCAAATGCCCGGGCTGCGGCGAGTGGAACACGATGGTGGAGGAGCGGGAGACGGTCGTCAAGACGGCGGGCGTCCACACATCCCTCATTGGGACGAAAGAAAAACCGCAATCGATCATACAAATAGAAAGTAAACAGGAAGCGCGCCTGTCCACGACGATTGACGAATTGAATCGTGTGCTCGGCGGCGGCGTGGTGCCGGGCTCGCTCATCCTCGTGGGCGGCGACCCGGGCATCGGCAAATCGACGCTGCTGCTCCAGGCGTCCAATGCGCTGGCAGTCAGCGGTTTGAAGGTGCTGTACGTGTCTGGCGAGGAATCGACGCGCCAGACGAAGCTGCGCGCTGACCGGCTCGGGGTGCTGTCCGAGCGTCTGTTCGTCCTGAGCGAGACGAATTTGCAGTATATTGAAGAGGCGATCGAGGCCATGAGCCCCGATTTTCTCGTCATCGACTCGATCCAGACGGTATATCAGCCGTCGGTCGAATCGGCTCCCGGCAGCGTGGCTCAAGTTCGCGAATGCACAAGCGTGTGCATGCGCATTGCGAAGGGAAGAGGCATCGCGACCGTCCTCGTCGGCCATGTGACGAAGGAAGGAGCCATTGCCGGCCCCCGCATGCTGGAGCATATGGTGGACTGTGTGCTTTATTTCGAAGGCGAGCGCCATCATTCGTACCGCATCCTGCGGGCCGTGAAGAACCGCTTCGGTTCCACGAACGAGATCGGCATCTTCGAGATGACGGAAGGCGGCTTGACGGAAGTGAAGAATCCGTCAGAGATGTTCCTTCAGGAACGCCCGCTTGGCGTCTCCGGCTCGACAGTCGTCGCCAGCCTGGAAGGGACGCGCCCAGTTCTTGTCGAGATGCAGGCGCTCGTGTCGGCGACGAACTTCCCTTCGCCGCGAAGAATGTCGACGGGAATCGATCATCAGCGGTTGTCGCTCATCATTGCGGTGCTGGAGAAGCGCATGGGCATGTTCCTTCAGAACCAGGACGCCTATGTGAATGTGGCCGGCGGGCTGAAGCTCGATGAGCCGGCGGTCGATCTCGCCATTGCGGTCGCCTTGGCGTCGAGCTTCCGCGATATGCCGACCCAGGCGTATGACGTCGTTTTCGGCGAAGTGGGATTGACAGGAGAAGTGCGCGCGGTGTCCCGTGCGGAGCAGCGCGTGAAGGAAGCAGAGAAGCTGGGCTTCAAGAGGATTATTTTGCCAGAGAAAAGCCTGCGGGGATGGACCCCTTCTGGACTTATTGAGATAGTGGGCGTAAATACGGTAGCGGAAGCATTGACCGCAGCGTTAGGTTAGGGGGCTTAGATATAGAATGAAGGACACTCAGCAGGATATTATGAACGATCTGTTGCGCATGGTTGCGCCGGGCACTCCGTTCCGCGATGGGCTGGAGAACGTGCTCCGGGCGAAGACAGGCGCGCTTATCGTTGTCGGCTACAGCCCGGAAGTGATGGAGGTCGTCGATGGCGGCTTTTCCATCAACAGCGATTTCACGCCGAGCTACTTATATGAGTTGGCCAAGATGGACGGCGCGATCATTTTGAGCGAAGACGTGAAGCGGATCCTGTATGCGAACACGCAGCTGATCCCGGATTCCTCCATCCCGTCGATTGAGACGGGGATTCGCCACCGCACGGCCGAGCGGGTGGCGAAGCAGACGGGCAAGCTGGTCGTCTCGATCTCTCAGCGCCGCAATATTATTACCCTGTATCAAGGCAGCCTACGCTATGCGCTGAAGGAGATCGGCGTCATCCTGACGAAGGCGAATCAGGCGATACAGACCTTGGAGAAATATCGAGCCGTGCTTGTTCAGGGAATGACGAACTTGACCGCTTCCGAGTTCGAGGAGCAAGTGACGTTGTACGATGTGGTCAATGTGTTGCAACGGATCGAGATGGTATTACGTATTAAAATGGAGATAAAGCGTTACATCAACGAGCTGGGAACGGAAGGCCGTCTCATCAGCATGCAGTTGGAAGAGCTGGTCAGCAATACGGAGGAGGATGCGTGGCTGCTGCTCAAAGACTATGCCCGCGACAACGGGGATGACAAAGTCCGCGATATCCTCGTTCTGCTGAAGAAGAGCACTGCCGACGAGCTGCTGGACGCGCATCATCTGATTCGGCTGCTCGGTTACCCGACGACAAGCGCAATTCAGGATGAATCCGTATCGCCGCGCGGTTACCGCGTGTTGAGCAAGATTCCTCGCTTGCCGAACGTCATCATACAGAACCTGGTGGACACGTTCCAATACTTGCCTCACGTCATGATGGCTACGATTGAAGAGCTGGACGACGTGGACGGAATTGGCGAAGTGCGTGCACGCGCTATCAAGGAAGGGCTCAAGCGCATTCAGGAGCAGGTATTCATTGACAGGCAAATTTGATTTTCCTACAATGAAAAGATGAACGTTGGGCATAGTAAAATTAGAGGTGAACCTATGATTACAAAGTCCATTCCGAGCTTGTTTACCGTTGGTAACCTGTTCCTCGGAATCATTTCCATCATGCTTGCGTTTCATAATAATTATGATTTGGCTGCTCTCATGATTATCATCGCAATGCTGCTGGACGGTCTCGACGGCCGCGTGGCCCGGGCCTTGAACGCGCAAAGCGAATTCGGCAAAGAGCTTGATTCCTTGTCCGATGTCATTTCCTTCGGTGTGGCGCCGGCATTTATTATGTACGTTGTAGCTTTTAGCGATATGAGTCCGGCATTGGGCTGGGTAGTGACCGCCATCTTCCCGATCTGCGGCGCGCTCCGGCTGGCCCGCTTCAATGTGAAGGCAGGCATTCCGGGTTACTTCATCGGCTTGCCGATTCCGGCTGCAGGCGGTGTGGCCTGCACCTTGGCGCTGTTCCATGAAAGTATTCCGGCACCGTATCTAATCATCGCCATGCTTTTGTTATCGTACTTAATGGTTAGCACCGTGAAATACCCGAATTTCAAAAAGGTTGGCATTTCCAAAAAAGCGCTCTGGCTGACGCCTTTCGTCATCGCGGCAGCTGTCGGCATCGCGCTCTGGAAGCCGGAGCAGACGCCGAAACTTATTTTCGTGCCGCTGGTCCTGTACGCTCTGCTCGGCTTAAAAAAAAACGTTAGGATGCTGAACCGACGTCGAGGCAAGCAGCGTGATTCGGAAGAATGGGTCCGTTCGAAGCATTCGTAACGGCATCCTGCACTTGCTATCGTTCATGATTTTATACGAAAGAAGCCCTCTCCATTGGCGGAGAGGGCTTTTCGCGTGCCTGAACAAAAAACAGCCGCGGCTGCGGCTGCTTCTTCAAGACAAGTTAAAGATACCGAGCGTATCGCACCGGCTGGATTCCTGCTTCACCACCTCGTCAAGGCTGATGTCGAGGAGGTTGCACAGAGCCGACATGTAGAACAGATGCTTGCCCAGTTCGTGCTTCACGATATCTTTGCAATTTTCGCATAAATGGCCGCGTACATGGCTTTCGAGGGACTGGCGAGCTTCCTCCACGTCCATCTCTGCCTTATAAGGCTGACGCTTGGCATGAAGCTCCAGGCATCCGCATTCAGTGATTGCCTTCGTAACGGCACGGTTAACGGAGGCCTCGGACTGGCCGTACTTGGACAGAATGTCCAACAGGCTCCGGTGTCTTAATACTAGATCGGCTACTTGCTCTTGGAGCGCTTGCAAATTGGGAGTACTCATTTCCATCCACCTCTATTCTTGATATGATGCGGCGCACAGCCCGCATGAATCGCTCACAACACGGTTTCATGTCCATTATACGTCTCTGAATTACCATATTTCAACTTGGACAGGCAGGAAAATATGGAAATTAACGATTAGGAGCCGGGAGCTTGGGCCATAATTGTAAGGAAATCGATTGAAAGTGAGGAGGTGGACGCACATGTTCAAACGTTGGTTTACCGGAATGGCGGGCCTTATCGGCGCCTGGGCCGGTTGGGAGCTCCATGGCTATTGGTACGCCCAGACCATGGGCTTCACGGGATTGGTGAATCCGGGATTATCTGCCGGCCGGCTCACATGGGCGTTAGGCGGGGCATTTTGCTTATTCGTACTCAGTCGTGTACTTTATATGCCGTTGGCAAAAAGCTGGATTGGATGGCGGGAGCGCATCTCGCTCGTGTCCACAGGAACCTTGGTTACGGGCACGGCCGGCGCTTTCGCCGGAATCTGCTTCGCCGCGCTGCTGACGCCGCTGCTGCGCGAATTCGGAAGCGGCGGGCTGATGCTGTCGGCCGTGCTATTGGTGCTGTTCGCCAGCGCGGGCTTGCAGATCGCGCTGATGAAACAGCAGGATATGGCGGAATGGATCGCCGCCCTGCCATGGTTGAGCGAGCCAGTGCCGGAGGAAGAAGAGGTTCGCTTCGAAGAGCATAAAATATTGGACACGAGCGTCATCATCGACGGCCGCATCGCCGATATCTGCAAGACAGGATTCATTGAGGGGACGATCGTCATCCCGGAATTCGTGCTGGAGGAGCTGCAGCATATCGCTGATTCGTCGGATCTGCTAAAGCGGAACCGCGGCCGGAGAGGCTTGGATATTTTGAATAAGATCCAGAAAGAATTGGAAGTGAAGGTGCTGATCTACGAAGGGGACTTCGAGGAAATCTCCGAGGTGGACAGCAAGCTGGTGAAGCTGGCCAAAGTGTTGAAAGGCAAAGTGGTCACGAACGACTTCAACTTGAATAAAGTATGCGAGCTGCAGGGCGTGTCGGTGCTCAACATCAACGACCTGGCCAATGCGGTCAAGCCGGTTGTCCTGCCGGGCGAGGAGATCGTCGTCCAGGTCATCAAGGACGGCAAGGAGCATGGCCAAGGCGTCGCTTATCTGGATGACGGGACGATGATCGTCGTCGAAGGCGGGCGCGAGTATATCGGCATGACGATGGAGGTGCTCGTGACGAGCGTACTGCAAACGTCGGCCGGACGCATGATTTTTGCCAAGCCAAAACTGTTGGAAAAAGCCCAATAAACAGGTATGATGGGAAGAGCACCATCATGGAGGTTGACAGGGATGGAACAGGGCTTTGGAGTGGTTATCGTGGCGGCCGGCAGAGGATCGCGCATGGGCGCCGCCGAGAGCAAGCAATATTTGCCGCTGCTGGACAAGCCGGTCATTATACATACGCTGGAGCGGTTCCAGACGATGCCGGCATGCGAAGCCATCGTCTGGGTCGTCTCCCCGGACGATACGGCCCGCTGCGCCGCTTGGCAAGAGGAGTACGGCTTGGACAAGGTCCGGGCTATCGTAGCCGGCGGCGCGGAGCGGCAGCATTCCGTGTACGCCGGGCTCCAGGCGGTCCGGGCGCAAGGTCTGGACTATGTGTTGATTCACGACGGCGTGCGGCCATTCGTGGAGACGGACAGCGTAGAGGCATGCTATCAGGCTGCCAGAGAGCATGGGGCGGCCGTCCTGGCCGTGCCCGTGAAGGATACGATCAAGCAGGTGAACGGAGGCGTCATTACGGCGACGCCGGACCGCCGCAGCTTGTGGGCGATTCAGACCCCACAGGCTTTTCGTCTTGCCGACGTGATGGCGGCGCATGAACAGGCCGCTAAGGACGGATTCATAGGCACCGACGATGCGATGCTGGTGGAGCGGGCCGGGATGCAGGTCCGCATCGTGGAAGGGGAATACACGAATGTGAAGCTGACGACGCCCGACGATCTGGAATGGGCGTCCTGGTGGCTCGCCCGCCGCGCAGCACGGCCAGGGGAAGAGCGGTAAGAACGGATGGATCGACGAAGGGAGAGGCAGAACATGATACGAGTGGGACAAGGCTTCGACGTACACCAATTGGTGGAAGGCCGTCCTTGCATTATCGGAGGCGTGCATATTCCGTATGACAAGGGACTGCTAGGGCACTCCGATGCGGACGTGCTGCTGCATACGGTCAGCGACGCGGTGCTCGGGGCGCTCGGGCTGGGCGATATCGGCAAGCACTTCCCGGATACGGACGAAGCATATAAGGACGCCGACAGCAGCGTCCTGATGGAGAAGGTATGGGCGCTGGCGAAGGAGCGGGGCTACCGGCTGGGCAACCTCGACTGCACGATTATTGCGCAGAAGCCGAAGATGCTGCCGTATGTGCCGGAGATGGCGGCCAATCTGGCGCGGCTCCTTGAAGCGGACGTGTCGCAGATCAATGTCAAGGCGACGACAACCGAGCAGCTGGGCTTCACGGGCCGGGGGGAAGGCATCGCTGCGCAAGCGGTTGTGTGCTTATTTCACGTTTCGCAGTGATATGGTATCATTATTGGATAGATCAAGACTAGGTAATGTGTCCGGAGGGGAATCCTAATGAGCAACGACATTCGTGTCCGGTATGCGCCAAGTCCAACAGGACATCTGCATATCGGCAATGCGCGCACGGCATTATTCAACTATTTATTCGCACGTCATCATGGCGGGGAATTTATCGTCCGCATCGAGGATACGGACGTGAAGCGCAATGTGGAAGGCGGCGAAGAGAATCAGTTCAAGTATATGAAATGGCTCGGCATGGATTGGAACGAGAGCGTCGATGTCGGTGGGGAATACGGGCCGTACCGTCAAACTGAGCGTCTCGATATTTATAATAAGCATGTGGACGAGCTGCTGGAGCGCGGTCTCGCCTACCACTGTTACTGTACCGAGCAGGAACTGGAGGCGGATCGGGAAGCGCAGATGGCGCGAGGGGAGACGCCGAAGTACGCCGGCACTTGCCGCCATCTGACGGCAGAGGACCGGGCCCGTTTGGAAGCGGAAGGCCGCCAGCCGAGCATCCGCTTCGCAGTGCCGGAGCAGCGCTCCTATACGTTCCACGATCTCGTCAAGGGCGAGATTACGTTCGAGTCTGAGACGACTGGCGACTGGGTCATCGTGAAGAAGGATGGGATCCCGACCTACAACTTTGCGGTCGTGCTCGATGATTACTTGATGCGCATCTCGCATGTGTTGCGCGGCGAGGATCATATCACGAATACGCTGCGCCAACTGATGATTTACGAAGCGTTCGGCTGGGAAGCGCCGGTATTTGGGCATATGACGCTCATCGTGAACGAGAACCGGAAGAAGCTCAGCAAGCGGGACGAGTCGATCATCCAGTTCATGGAGCAATACGAGCAGCTCGGCTATTTGCCGGAAGCGATGCTGAACTTCATCGCGCTGCTTGGCTGGTCGCCGGAAGGGGAAGAGGAGATTTTCTCCCGCGAGGAGCTGATTCGGATCTTCGATGCGAACCGGCTGTCGAAGAGTCCGGCAGTATTCGACACGAACAAATTGGCTCACTTGAATAACGTATACATGAAGCAGGCGGATCCGGAGCGGATTGCGGCGCTCTCCATCCCGCACTTGCAGAAGGCGGGACGCCTGCCGGAGACGCTGAGCGAAGAGCAGCATGCTTGGGCGAAGGCGCTTGTGAAGCTGTATCAGGAGCAGATGACCTGCGCTTCGGACATCGTTGAGCTGTCGGAGATGTTCTTCCGCGATGAGCTGGCGATAGACGAAGAGGCGAAGGCCATCCTTGAGGAGCCGCAGGTTCCGGCAGTGCTGCAGGCGCTGCACGCCAAGCTCGAAGCGGCGGACGCGTGGGATGCCGATACGGTTAAGGCTGCGCTGAAGGAAGTGCAGAAGGAGACTGGCGCCAAGGGCAAAGGGCTGTTCATGCCAGTCCGCGTTGCCGTATCCGGCCAGATGCACGGGCGGGATCTGAACGAGACGATTGTGCTGCTCGGCAAAGAGACGGTGCTGAACCGTCTCCGCCAAGGCGCGTAGGCGGCGTCAGCGGCCGGGCCGGCGGTCTGTCAGCGCCTAGGCGTGTAGCTGCGCGGAATCGCCACTGCGAGGAGCGCAGATGTGGGCGCCTCGGGCAAGATGCATAGCTGCGGGCCGTCTCGGCTAAGAGGGCATAACTGTGGGCCATCTCCGCCAAGGTGGCATAACTGCGGCCGTCTCCGCCAAAGGTGCATAGCTGCGGGCCTGCCCAAGGTGCATAACTGCGGGCCGTCTCGGCCAAGAGGCATAACTGTGGGCATCTCCGCCAAGGGGCATAACTGTCGACCGCCTCTAAGGGGTCAACTTCTTATTGTCAGCCGGCGGACCGATCCGATATACTGAGAAGCATCAGGATAGTTGGAATGTTAGGAAAGGCAATAATATAAGGTTGACGACAGGAAGTCGAATCATCCAAAAAAGGCGATGAACGGGAGAGCGTCAGCGATACCGAACCGCACAGAGAGAACGACCGGGCAGGACGCGGCAGACAAGACAGCCGAGGCCTGGCAGGCTGCAAGTCGTTCCGGTTCGCGGCTGGCGCGTTGCACCCGGAAGCTCCGTCCTTGAGCGTGCAGCAGCACGGGTAGGGGGCGGCGGGTTGTCCGCGTTACGGGACAGTGAAGATGGATAGCGATATTCGTTCGCGCGACGGGATCCTGCAAAGGGGACTGCCGGCGCCTTATCGCTGTCTATGCAGAGTGGAACCGCGCCTTGCGCCTCTGCAGCCGTTACGGGCTGCGGGGGCGTTTTTTGTATGAAGGGCACAAAGGGGCCACGGGTCAGTGTAGTCTGTAGGCCGGCAACGTTTTTGGACTGCCGTCAATCCTGCAAAAACGCAGCAATTTTTCATCTCGGAGCGGGAATTAGCGTGAAATGCTGCAAAAGTGCAGTTTTTTTCGCTGGTCAGACGACTTTTTGAGCAAAACAGCGAGAATTCCTGTATATTTGCAGGATTCATTAGGCTGCCCACCGTTGTTGATGAAAATCATGTAATTTTACAGTATTTTGGAGTGCATGTTTGCAGTAGACGATTGAAGACGCGCTTGAAGTGCATGTTTGCAGTA
>NZ_QYZD01000062.1:847-15681 GCF_003591545.1 Paenibacillus thiaminolyticus | reverse complement strand
ATCGTTGGCTTCTATTTTGTTATGGTTAAATTAGGTTTGAAGACACGCTCTAGCTGGTGAAATATATAAGACGGTAGGCGGTAAGAACAATATCGAATCCTTTTTTAATTGTATGACCCGGTTAAGAATTAAGGTAATTGATGAAGAAAAGGTTCATATAGATGCTTTAAAGCAGATTGAAGGCGTGGCAGGAGTGGTGCAAGAGGATAC
Organism: Paenibacillus thiaminolyticus; assembly: GCF_003591545.1. Taxonomy (GTDB): domain Bacteria; phylum Bacillota; class Bacilli; order Paenibacillales; family Paenibacillaceae; genus Paenibacillus_B; species Paenibacillus_B thiaminolyticus_A. Next base: position 15,471 of record NZ_QYZD01000062.1, on the reverse strand, counting down.
TCTTCAAATCATTATCGGGCCGGGTAAAGTAAATCATGTCCGGGAAGAGCTTGAGAAAATTTATAAAAATGATGGAGAAGAAAATGAAGAAGATATCGATATTAAAGAAATTTCCAAACAAAACAAAGAAAATTTTCGCAAGAAACATAAGAATCCGCTCCAACAATTTATTCGCCGGTTAGCCAATATATTCGTTCCGATTATTCCTGCGCTTGTCGCATGCGGCTTAATTAACGGTATTTCGAAAGCGGTTCCACAAATTTTAAACACGGCACTGGGAATCGATTTTACGCAACATACGTTTATTTTGATTTTACAAGCAATTGGGGGCGTTTTATTTACCTATTTAGCTATTTTGGTAGGTCTTAATACGGCAAAAGAATTTGGGGGAACTCCCGTCCTGGGAGCGATAGCAGGCGGTCTAATCATTAATCCCGCGATTGCAGACATTTCCGTATTCGGAGAAAAGCTCGTTCCAGGCAACGGGGGAATCGTGAGTGTTCTTCTCTCGGTTGCTCTCATGTCCTATATCGAGAAGCAAATCCGAAAAAAAGTGCCGGCTTCTTTAGATATTATTGTTACGCCAACGACCACACTCTTCATTACCGGGTTGTTGACCTATTTCGTTTTTATGCCGGTAGGAGGATTTATTGCCAGGGGGATCACGCAGCTATTAATGGGCTTATTAGATGTTGGCGGAATTGCAGCCGGCTTTATTCTGGGAGCGTCTTTCCTGCCTCTTCTAGCAACCGGATTGCACCAGGGATTTTTTCCTTTTCACTTGGAACTTATTAATCAGACGGGCAATGACCCGCTTTTTACCATTCAGGCTATGGGTGGGGCAGGTCAAGTGGGGGCTGCACTAGCCATCCTCGCTAGAACTAGGAAAAAAACGTTGAAACGAGCGATTCTTGGAGCTTTGCCGGTAGGATTTCTAGGTATTGGAGAACCATTGTTATATGGTGTCACCTTACCATTGGGGCGGCCCTTTTTGACGGCTTGCTTAGGGGCAGGCGTTGGTGGAGCTGTTATCGCCTATTTCCAGGTCGCTTCGATATCGATTGGAGTCGCCGGTTTATCTTTATTTCCGCTTATAGACGGCGGGTTGAATGGAATGTTCGGCTATGCGGCAGGCATTTTGACAGCTTATGGTTGCGGGTTTTTATTTACGTATTTTTTTGGATTTAAAGAAACGCTGGCAGGACAATTTAAGTGACGATGCAGCAAGTCCGGCGGCTCTATCTGCGGTGTTGCGGCTGCCAACTCACGCATCAATGTGAGCCATAGCGTTCCCCGGCGCGGATATAATCGCGATTGAATCGAAGCGATCCGCGCTATTTTTTTGTCACATAAGCGATAAACCCGCTTGTTCCTGAGAACAGCGGGCACGCCTTAACGGTATGGGGGTTTATCCTTCCGCGGCGAGATGGCGCCGGGCCGGCTCGGTCAGCTTATAGCCGACATTGCGGATCGTCATAATATAGTCGGGATTGCGCGCATTCTTTTCCAGCTTGTCGCGCAGATGGCTGATATGGACGTCGACGATACGGGTATCCCCGAGAAAATGATAGTCCCAGACGCCCTGCAGAAGCTGCTGCCGGCTAAGCACTTTGCCGCGGTGCCGGCACAAGAAGACGAGCAGCTCGAATTCCTTCGGCGTCAGCTCGATGGCGCGCTCGTCCAGCTTCACTTCCCGCTGATCGGCCATGACGGTGAGCGGTCCGATCTGATAGACCTGGCCGTCGTCATGAAGCGGCAAGGAACGGATGCGGCGCATGACTGCCTGAATGCGGGAGATCAGCTCCTGCGGAGAGAAGGGCTTCGTCATATAGTCGTCGGCCCCGTTGTTCAGCCCGTCGATCTTATCTCCGACCTCCTGCATGGCGGTCAGCATGATGACCGGCACCATATTGCTCCGCTCGCGCAGCTTGCGGCATACTTCCAGGCCGCTGCTCTTCGGCAGCATCCGGTCCAGCACGATCAGATCGGGCCGGAAGGTGGGAAGCACGTCGAATACCGCTTCCCCATCGTAGACACACATGACCTCGTAACCGGCCAGCTTCAGATTATATTCAATGAGGGTAGAGATGGATGGCTCATCGTCAACGACAAGTATTTTGGAGTTCATAACTTTCCCTCCCATCGATTACATTCTGCTTCTATTATGCAAGGGGAACGTCAGCGCTATATTAAACAAACGTAAACGGGATGTTAAATCGCGATTTTTGGCATGATGTTGTATAATGGGTTCAGAATGTGAGGTGAACAGAATGGCACTGCATATCGTGCTTGTGGAACCGGAAATTCCGGCCAATACCGGCAACATCGCCCGCACCTGTGCCGCGACAGGCACCCACCTGCATCTAGTGCGGCCACTGGGCTTCCGCACGGATGACGCGACGTTGAAGCGTGCCGGTCTGGATTATTGGTACGCTGTCCATATCGAATATCATGATTCGTTCCAAGAGGTGCTGGATCAATACGCGGATTCGCGTTTTTTTTATGCCACGACCAAGGCAGACAAATGCTACAACGATTTCTCGTTCCAGGACGGCGACTTCCTCGTCTTCGGCAAAGAGACGAAAGGGCTGCCCCCCCAGCTGATCGAGGCGAACCGCGAAACATGCATGCGCATGCCGATGACCGACAAGGTCCGATCGCTCAATTTGTCGAATTCGGCGGCGATCATTGTCTACGAAGCGCTGCGCCAGCTCGAGTTTCCCGGCCTGCTCAAATAGGCGGCGGAGGGAAGGCTTGTTCCTGCGTCCGGCAGGGACAGTCTTCGCCGCTGAGTCTATTGTCGCAGAAAATTTGAAGGAAATATGGGACGTTGTGCTTAGACATCGTGCGCCTGGATTGCCCGCCAGCAGCGGAATGCGGCATACTTTCCTGCCAGGGACATATAGACATTAGATGAACAGAATAGATAAAAACGAAATTAATTGACATTTTTCAGCAGGAATTTCGTCTCTAGTAGCGAAGTAATAGAAGCAGAGTTTTCTAAGGGTAATCATGAGGAAGTATATACAAGAGAGGTGGAACAGATGAAACCTGCCGGAGTAGTTCGTAAAGTCGATCAACTGGGACGCATTGTGTTGCCCAAATCATTGAGAAAACGTTACCAGATGAACGAGGGGGATCCTGTCGAAATTTTGGTGCAAGGCGACCATATTATTTTGGAGCGCTACCGTCCGAAGTGCGTATTTTGCGGGTCCATGGATGGAGTCGCTGAATTCAAGGAACGATACATATGTTCTCCATGCATGAATGAGATGACGCATCTCGTTCGCTAGCTAGGCCAAGAAGCATCGCAAGATGCTTCTTTTTTTATATCATTTTTTGGCAAAACCTGTTCATCTGCTACTCCTTCTATAAAGATTCCATGATGATTATTAATAATAATTACATAATTTTTGTATAAAGTCATAAAAACGACAATACCTCAAACCGCTGTAATGTTATATAATGGAACTTGAATTACATATTATTACTTAAAAATTATTTTTTAGGGGGCAGAAAGATGAGATTACACAAAATCGGCTGGTTGTGCATCGTGCTAACGTTGATTGCAAGCTTGATCCATGCCGGACCCGTGAACGCCGCGGCAAGCAAATATACGGGCGGTCTCCTGGACGGAATCCCGCTGCTAACAGGAAGCGCCATAGGGCAGCCTTCGGGCAGTCCGGTAACGCAGCTGACGGATAATAATGCGGGGACGAGATTTGATGTAAACGCTGGTAAACCGGTATGGCATTCTTTTTCCGCACCGTCGGAAATCTCCGCGGTAATTGTTAATCGGTATTCAGGCAGTAATGCCGTAATCGAATTCTATGATGCGGACGACCATCTGTTGTTATCACATCAACCTATCGTGAACGACGGAATTGAATCGCTCCCTGTTCCCGTCACGAATGTGAAGACGGTAGTATTGAAATCGTCCGGCTCCTATTCCACGATTGCGGAGTGGAACGTGTTCACCACGCCTTCGGCGCCTCCTTCCGTTCCCGCCATCAATTGGATTCAGGCTGGCGACAAGACAGTAACGCTCGAATGGGGATCGACAGGGGCGAAATCATACCATGTCAAGCGTGCCACGTCACCGGGCGGACCGTACGCCATGCTGGCTGCGAATGTGAAAGATCCTGCTTATACGGACAAGGCCGTAACGAACGGCATTGCGTATTACTATGTCGTTAGCGCTGTCAATGAGGCAGGAGAGAGCGCCCATTCCGGCGAGAAGAGTATCAGGCCGAACGCCACCAAGTATACTGGTGGTCTGCTCGACGGACTAACGCTGAAGGCAGGTACATCTCTGGCGAATCCGACCGAATCCGTCCGGATATTGACCGATAACAACCCGTCATCGCGTTATGATGTGAACGCTGGCAAATTCGTCTGGCACTCTTTCAACGAACCAATGGAAATCTCCGCCGTCATCATCAATCGGTATTCCGGCAGTGGCGCGGTGATCGAGTTCTATGACGCGAACAATCAATTGCTATTCTCCTATAACCCCGTCGCCAACGATGGAATTGAATCATTGCCTGTTCCCGTTAAAAATGTGAAGACAGCGGTATTAAAAACGACGGGCTCCTATTCTACCATTGCGGAATGGAACTTGTTCGCAACGCCTTCCTTTCCGCCTTCCGTTCCCGCAATCAACTGGATCTACGGTGGCGACCAGACGGTAACGCTCGAGTGGGTATCGACGGGGGCGAAAGCATACCATATCAAGCGGGCAACCTCCCCCGGAGGCCCATACGCCATGCTCGCTTCGAATGTAAAGGGCACTGCTTATACGGATAAGGCCGTCACCAACGGCACCACATACTACTATGTCGTAAGCGCGCTTAACGAAGCAGGAGAGAGCGCCCACTCCGGCGAGAAGAGTATGAGACCGAACGCTACGAAGTACACCGGCGGCCTGCTGGACGGGCGGACGCTCAAGGCAGGAGCTTCACTGGCGAATCCGACTGAATCCGTGCGGGTATTGACGGATAATAATGCGTCTTCGCGCTATGACGTGAACGCTGGCAAATTCGTCTGGCACACCTTTAGTGGGCCAACGGAAATCTCGGCTGTCATTATCAATAGATATTCCGGTAGCAATGCGGTAGTCGAATTGTACGATGCGAGCAACAATCTCTTGCTTTCTTATACACCTGCCGCCAACGATAGCGTGGAAACACTGCCGGAGCCCGTTCAGAATGTGGCAACGGTGGTGCTGAAGTCGACCGGATCGTATTCCACGGTTGCCGAGTGGAACGTGTTCGGGAAGACGACCGGGGTGCCTCCGGCAGAGCCGATTCTATTGAACGGAACGGCAGGAGACGCGAGTGTGACGCTAAGCTGGAATACTATCAATGAGGCAACAGGCTACAACGTGAAACGCTCTGATACGATGGGAGGCCCATACGCAACGCTTGCTACCGTTACATCGAGCACTTACGATTATACCGATACAAGTGTTATGAACGGAACCGTCTACTATTATGTCGTCACGGCTTTATATGAAGCTGAGGAGTTCGCGACATCCAATGAAGTGGCCGTTACGCCGCAGGCGGGGAACAATCCGGGGCCGGGACCTGAAGAACCAGGTCAACCGGGTGAACCGGGAGAGCCAGGAGAACCCGGCGGTACGGGGGATCGGGCTCTGCTCCGGATTACGCTGATTAACGGGGCGGACAAAGAATACGACGTGTCCATGCAAGAAGTAAATGCATTCATCAGCTGGTATGAAGGCCGGGCTGGCGGAACGGGACCAGTCACGTTCACTATCGATAAGCAAGGCAATAATAAAGGCCCGTTCAAGCAGCGCAAGGATGTCATTATCTATGATAAAATTATTACCTTTGAAATTAACTCGTATGAAATTGGGCTAAAAGCGAGCTAGATCCTGTCGAACGAACGAAGCCGCGGCTGAAAATGCCGTGGCTTTTCTTTGGCTTGCGCTAACCAGTGTTCGGCTTGTCCCAGCTACAGAAAAAGCTTCCCTGTGTCCGGGAAGCTTCTTCGCCTTTATAAGCCTGTGGTCTTATCGTCGTTATAACCTGCCGTTAAGATAGCTGTCAAGAACATGGCCATCACGAGCACGATAATCCAGAACGTCATCGTCATGGTACGCCCACCTCCATTGATCTAATCTCATTATAACCAAGACATGCCAAAAAGGAAATGATAAACGTGAAAAATCGCACGGCGCGACGAACGCATTCTGTGGTATTCTAATAGGTTTATTTCGGCCCGTTGCTGCTATACTGTTTTATTTGAAAAATAAAAAGTGAGTCGGCAGCGCCCGAAGCTCTCCGTCCGACGGGTTGTTGACCACCCGGCCGTTGAAGATAAGCGACGAGGAGCCGCCGCCATCGAGATTGTAGGCATCGATGACGCCAAGGTTCGACAGCTTCGCCTGCAGCTCCTCCAGCTTGGCGCCGGAGCTTCCCTTCTCATCATACCCATCCGCGACGAGGATTAATAATTGATCATCCTTATAATTGCCGATAACGGTGCGCGGAGCCCGGGAAGATTGCCATTTCTGCGGTATCGCCAGCTTGCGGCCGTTCTTGAGCAGCGCCGGCACGAAGGTAGCCCCATGCTGCGGCTTCAATGTATCCAATTGCTGCTTTTCCGAAAATTTGCCGCCGATCAGCTTCCCGCCGACATCGAGTCCGACGAACGCCAAGTCTTTGTAGGTCGGCTCGAACGAATTGACATATTCCCCGTCCATGACCGTCGTGCCGAGCGGATAGCGGTTGCCCTTCCCGTCCGCGAACCCGCCGGCATTGATTCCGGCGACAGCACCATAGCGCTTGACGGCCTGCATGGTCGTCTCGGCCCCGCCGTACTTGTCCTTGCCCAGCGTCAGGCGCATGGCGGACGGATCCTTCAGCTTGACCTTCATGGCATAGCCCTGATAGGTCGGCTGGTTAATCCGGTACAATTCGGCCCGCAGCTTATCGCTGTCGATCCGTTCCTTCACGGTGCCAAGCTTGGCCGAGATGCGACGGTCATAGATTTGCTCCGGACGCTTCGCCTGCGTGCCGGCGGTGCTGACGATATCATTCATCGCCTGGGTCGTCTGCTGGTACAGTGTCGACGTCTTCTGTATGGATTCTACCGTGAAGGAGGCCGTATGCTGCGCCTCATCCAAGCTTATGTACAGCTTCTCGTTCTTGTCCGTCCAGCCCGCCGGCTCAGGAGACGGGGACCAGTCCACCTCCGCCGTGACGTGCAGCGTGGAGACCAGCATCCAGATCATCATCCCTATGAACGGGGCGGTAACCAGCATGAACAGCCGGTTTATTTGTTTCACTCGCACATTCATCATATCGCCTCACTGCTATTTCAATAGATCCATTTTTTTCTTCAATTCATTTAACTGCTTCTTCACTTCATTCAATTGGGTGTACAGCTTGTTGCTGTTGTCGGTCTTATCCGACGCATTGTCCTTCGTGAAGGTGAGAAGCTGGTTGAACGTGTCCACCTTGCTCTGCATCTCGTCCAGCTTTTTGTTCATGTCGGCCAGCTGCTGCTCGTAGGACTGCTGTACGGTCTTCAACTGGGCTTCGGTCTGCTTCTGCAAATCTTGCAGCAGAGTCTTTTTCATATGATCACTATAAAAGTAGGTCGCAGTCACGCCAATCCCGATCATGACGACCCAGAACAGAAGGAACCATTTGGCATTCGAACCGCTAGTCTTCGTTCGAGCGCGACGGGTGGTCTCGGGAGTGGAATTCGTGGATGGCTGCATAGTCTAATCACCTCGAATGAAGTCGTATTTCGTCAAAACATTTACTATTCTAGCATGTATTCTATCACTGGGGGATAGAATTTTGCAAAAAACATACAAAATAGACATAGAAATAACAAAAAAATACTAGATTTCCCCCAAGATGCGGAAAAAAAGCTCTGTTCGTTTGAATAATGACGTATGCGCTCACAAGTGACAAGACTGCACTTCTTGCAACGGCTATCCCATTGCATATTACAAGTATTGGGTGTATCATTTTTGAAAAATGGGAAAGGGCGATAGCCGAATGCAATACTCATTCTCTACCCGCGTGTCATCTGTCGAGAGCTCGGCCGTACGCGATATCTTAAAATTAACGCAAGGAAAATCGATTATCTCGTTCGCAGGAGGCCTGCCAGCCGAAGAATACTTCCCGATGGAAGCGATTCGCTACGCGGCAGATCGCGTGCTGCAGCAAAGCCCGCAAGCGCTTCAATACGGCCTGACGGAAGGGACGACCGTGCTGCGGGAGCGTCTGGGAGCCCGTCTCGGATCGCATCGGAACATTCCGGCCGCTGTCGATGAGATTCTGATTACGAGCGGATCGCAGCAGGCGCTGGATCTGTTCGCGCGGGCCATGCTGGATCCGGGGGATACGGTCCTCGTGGAAAATCCGACCTATCTGGCCTGCCTGCAGGTGCTGGGTATGAATCAAGCGAACATCGTCCCGGTGGACAGCGACGACCAAGGCATGATCCCCGAGGATGCGGCGGAGAAGCTGAAGCGGCATAAGCCGAAGTTCGTCTATGTGGTTCCGACGTTCGGTAATCCGACCGGCCGGGTATGGAGCGTCGAGCGGAGACAAGCGCTGCTGAAGCTGTGCCGGGAGCATGGAACGGTCATCCTGGAGGACGACCCGTATGGGGAATTGCGGTTCACTTCAGATCGCGTGCCCAGTATCGCTGCATTGGAGGGCGAGACGGATCATCGTCTCGTCGCCTATACGAGCACGTTCAGCAAGACGGTCGCTCCTGGATTAAGAACCGGGTGGACTGTCGCCGATCGCCAGATTATTGGCATGATGGCGCGGGCGAAGCAATCGTCTGATCTGCATACCAGTGTGCTGGATCAGCTGATTCTGAGCGAGATGCTGCTGCCGGAAGTGTTCAAGCTCGATGATCACATCCATAAATTGTCTTCCATTTACAAGGAAAGAATGGAAACGATGGAAGCGGAGCTGTCCCGAAGCATCTGGAGCAGCTCCGTCTGGAACAAGCCGCAAGGCGGCATGTTCTTCTGGGTGGAACTGCCGGAGGGCCTGGATTCCAAGACGCTGCTGACTTGCGCCGTCGACAAGGGCGTCGCCTTCGTTCCGGGAACGCCATTCTATGCCGGAGAGCCGAAGCGCAACACGATGCGGCTCAACTTCTCCTTCGCGGAGCCGGACGTGATCCGCACGGGCATGGAGCGGCTGAGCGAAGCCGCATCCGAATTCCTCGGCCGCTATGCCGGCGAGTAGCCCCGGGCGGCCTCTCATGTATCGCTCGCCAGCGGCAGGCCGGTGACCTCTGCCGTCCCGGCCCCGGGCTTGTGCCAATCGAGCACGACATGGGCGTAACGCTCCAGCGCCTCACGCCCTTCCCCGGTTAGTGCGTAGACGCCGCGGCTGATGCGCTCGAACCAGCCGTAATAATTGCGCTGCAGGATGGCGGCCGCATCGCCGACGCCGCTGCCGTCCCGTACGGCGGCGGCCCGGAGCGGGCCGTCCGCCAGGCAATGCGCCGCGCGCAGCGCCTTCTCCCGATAAGCCGTCACGAGCGGCAGCTTCGTCGTGCCTCCCACATTGTAATCCCCGCTGCGGGCGCTGAATTCGCGCACGAGCCGGGCCGCTCTCGTCTTCACGGGCCGTGTCTCCATGTAGCTGGCCGCCGAGCCGGCCGGCGTACAGACGATCTCGACGAATGGCGCCTTGCGCTTATAGAACGTTACAAGCAGGAAGCCGATGCCGAGCTTGCCGCACAGCTGGCGCAGGGAAGAGACGGAGTGACCTTTGCCTCCCTTTTTTTTCTCGACTGCGACATACACCTGCGGCGACAGCTTCTGCCGTTCGAGAGCCTGCAGGACAAGCGTCAGATTGAAGGAAGGCTTCAATTCCACAATAATCGGCGGCTCCTCCTGCCCCTCCTCGTCCTCGGGCCGCATCGCGACCAGATCGCAATGGCGCACCTCGCCCCGCACGATATATCCCCTTGCTTCGAAGAATTCTTTCAACGGAGCGTACAGCTCCGATTCCTTCCGAGCCGCCGCTCTGGCCGGCTTTGCTTCATGATGGTCTAAAGCTTCCATGCCCGATACCCCTCTCATCCATCCGAACATTGGCCGACTCGCATGTTCCGGTCGCTTCCTGCGCTATTGGCATCCGCGGATCGTTAATAACACGAGTATAACACGAGCGGAGCGGGCTTGCTTTTCTCCAATTTGGTCTGCAAATTATCGTGCTAATCATCCGTCCGGGCCGCATAAGTATGTATTACACTTTGTTCACGCATCCGCTCCAGCAGGGCCGAGAAAGCCCGCGAGGCGCGGCCAGTCTGTAAGAAGCATGAGCAATCGTTGAGAAACGTGCATACCGTATACGAAGCGAACGGCGATGAAGGGCTGTGTTGCAAATCGGGAGCAATGGAGGTATAGAGTATGGATATTTTCAAGCGGATTTCGGAGCACCGCGCCGAGAGCGAACGATTGGCCTGGACTGGTACCTTTAAAGAATATGTGGAATTGCTGCGTCGAGATCCGACACCGGCGATGACGGCTCATGCACGCGTGTATGAGATGATTGCGTCACACGGCGTCGAGGAGGCTGACGGGCATAAGCGATATGCCTTCTTCGAGAAGGAAATCTTCGGTCTGGACCGTGCCGTTCACAAGCTGGTCGAGGAGTATTTCCATTCTGCAGCCAAACGTCTTGATGTGCGCAAGCGCATCCTGCTGCTGATGGGTCCAGTGAGCGGCGGCAAATCAACGTTGGTGACCATGCTGAAGCGGGGCTTGGAGCAATTCTCGCGCACGGAGAAGGGAGCCGTCTATGCGATCAAAGGCTGCCCGATGCATGAGGAGCCTCTGCACCTGATTCCGAATGAGCTGAGAGCTGAAGTGGAGCAAGAGCTGGGCGTACGCATCGAGGGCAATCTGTGCCCTGCGTGCCAGATGCGGCTCCGCACCGAATATGGGAACGACATTGAGCGAGTACCGGTCGAACGCGTGCTGATCTCCGAGGAGAACCGCATCGGCATCGGCACCTTCAGTCCGTCCGATCCGAAGTCCCAGGATATCGCGGATTTGACCGGAAGCATTGATTTCTCGACGATAACGGAATACGGATCGGAGTCCGACCCGCGGGCATACCGCTTCGACGGGGAGTTGAACAAGGCGAACCGCGGCTTGATGGAGTTCCAGGAGATGCTCAAATGCGACGAGAAATTCCTCTGGAATCTGTTGTCTCTTACCCAGGAGGGCAATTTCAAGGCGGGAAGATTTGCGTTGATCAGTGCGGATGAACTAATCGTGGCCCATACGAACGAATCGGAGTACAAGGCCTTCATTGCCAACAAAAAAAATGAAGCGCTTCAGTCCCGGATGATCGTGATGCCGATACCGTACAATCTTAAAGTGTCCGAGGAAGAAAAAATATATGCCAAGCTGATTAACCAGAGCGACATGAAGCATGTTCACATCTCGCCGCATGCGCTGCGGGCCGCCGCTATCTTCTCCATTCTGACCCGGCTCAAGGAGTCGAAGAAGCAGGGCATGGATCTGGTCAAAAAGATGCGCATGTACGACGGTGAAGAGGTAGAGGGCTATAAAGAGAATGATTTGAAGGAAATGCAGAGCGAATTTTCCGAGGAAGGGATGTCGGGGGTTGACCCGCGCTATGTCATTAACCGGATATCGAGCGCCTTAATCAAGCAGGATCTGCAATGCATCAACGCGTTGGATGTGTTGCGGGCGTTGAAGGACGGTCTGGATCAGCATGCTTCGATTACAAAGGAGGAGCGGGAGCGGTACCTCAATTACATCTCGGTGGCACGCAAGGAATACGACAATCTGGCGAAGAAGGAAGTGCAGAAAGCGTTCGTCTACTCCTTCGAGGAGTCGGCGAAGACGCTGTTCGAGAATTATCTTGATAACATCGAAGCCTTCTGCAATTGGAAAAAAATTCGCGATCCGCTTACCGATGAGGAGATGGATCCGGATGAGCGGCTGATGCGCTCGATCGAGGAGCAAATCGGCGTATCGGAAAACGCAAAGAAGGCATTCCGCGAGGAAATTTTGATCCGCTTGTCCTCGTATTCCCGCAAAGGACGCAAGTTCGATTACAACAGCCACGAACGGCTGCGGGAAGCGGTCGAGAAGAAGCTGTTCGCTGATTTGAAGGATATCGTGAAAATTACGACCTCGACGAAGACGCCGGACGAGAATCAATTGAAGCGCATCAACGAGGTGTCCGCCCGGTTAATGGAGGAGCACGGCTATTGCCCGGTCTGCGCGAACGAACTGCTGCGTTATGTGGGCAGCCTATTGAACCGCTAAGCGGATGGAAACGAATAGGGGCATGAAGCAAACCTGCAAGCGAACGGCTTGCAGGTTTTTTTGAGGATGGGTCTAATTGAGATGAAATCCCATTTTGAAATCAAAAAGAGAGATAGTATCAGCGTACCGTTTTAAGCCAGATGCATGGAGTTACGTGTAATTCCTGAGAATATTCGACATAATTCGAAATATTTATGTTGATTCATGTTGATTTATGTTGATTTTTGTTACAAAATGTTCACAATCTCCCTCTTTCAATCTTCCAGAATTTGCGTAAATTATTAGTGGAGGGAGAGATACAGAGATGAGAATGATTGATGATGTGAACGGTAACTCGAGTTCGCCCGGCGTCGGGAGGAGACGGCGCCATCGCATCCGGCTGCGCAAGCCGGAGAAGAAGCTTACTTTCGGGGTATATACGGATTGTTCGGCTCCATTCTATGTGACGGAGATCGAGCCCTGGGAGCGGGAGGAGCGCTGCCGCTTCATGGGCGGCGAGATCGTCATGGACGGCCGTTATCATTATGTACGCGGAAGCCTGAGCGTCCCGTACGGCAATGGCCGCGGACATATCCGCTGGGAAGTATGGGTGGAGATCCGCCCCGATAACGCCGCAGGCTCATCCAAGTTCGAGCGCGGGGCACACCCGATCGGGAATGCGCCACTGGAAGGGCGGCTGTCTTCCGCGATTCCCGGCTATCCGGATACGTTGACGCTGGCTGTCAGCGTGCATTGTCAGGGCAGAGGGTCCTTGCCCGAGGTCCGCATTCACGACATGGAGCATCTCCTGGGCAGAGAGCAGCGGGAAGGGGTAACCTTCCAGCGGTGGCTGGAGCTCCGCCCGCTGCATGCAGAATATCATCGCTACACCGACGCCAAATAATCTCACATCATCTACGATCTACTTCATATATGCGGAAGAAGGCACTGGCCGTGGCGGCCGGTGCCTTCTGTTATTGGGAGGTGATTTTTGCTTCTATTTTTTGCGTCGGGCGCTGCCCCAGAAGGAATGCCACGGCGAATCCGGCTGCCAGCGTAACGATGCTGATGATGAGCATCATCGCCGATCCGTTCAACCCGGGGTATACGACAACGAGCGAGCCGACGACCATCCCGAGGACTAATGCGTGCATCACGGCCGGGAAGCGGGCGAGCAGCATGCGGATGAACTTGCTGCTGACGATAAAGCCGACGATTACTCCGCTCCCGATGATGGCGATCAACGGAATATCGAGGGTGGAGAGCGCGTGAATCGCCGTTGGATAGGCTCCGAGCAGCAGCAGTACGAAGGAGCCGCTGATGCCCGGCAGAATCATGGCCATGCTTCCGAGCCATCCGGCCAGAAATAAGAAAACGCCGGATGAGGCAGTCAATTCAATAACGGGAGCCTGTCCGTCGGGCCGGAGGAAAGCGGTGGCCGCTACGGCTGCCCCTGCGGCAATCGCCAATAAATAGTGGACGGCGTTGAAGGATCGGGAGACGTCCGCTTCTTTCCACAGAAAAGGTAGTATGCCGACAATTAATCCCATGAAGAAAAAGAACGTCGGCTGGGGATGCTCTGCCAACAGCCATTTAATCAAGTGGCTGAGCAGCAGCAGCGAGCCCCCGATCCCGATTCCCAACGGAATGAGAAAGCCTAAATGCTTTTTCCATTCCCTGCTGAAAAACCCGCTTATGGCGGCGATGAGGCGCTCGTACATCCCGAGGACGAGAGCGATTGTTCCGCCGCTGACGCCAGGAATGAGATCGCTGGCGCCAATCAGAATTCCACGAAAGATATTTTTCCACTCAAACATTGATAAGCTCCTTTACATTTCGATAAGTCCAAAACAAGCCATATCCATTGTACAATCAATTGCCGCGAGAGTCCAAAGGCTTACTTGTCCATGCAGCAACAATTTAAAAAGGAAAATGCATAAACCTCCTGCCTGTCTATCCATAATAATGGCGAGTGCTGAGCGCAGGTTCGGCCCATTTCATATCCTACAAGGAGGCTAAGGCATGACTTTTCAACCATTACGACCTCAAAGTCAAGCGCCGTCATCCGGAGCCGGTCTGTCCGGCGGCATCGTGGCGAGCACGTACAGCGGCAACAGCTCCGGCCCATCCGGCAGCACAGCGAATCAAGGCGCATACAGCAGCTTCAGCGGTCAAGGAAGCTATGCGCCATCGGGCAGCCATGGTATGGCTGGCAGCGGTATGTCCGGCGGCATCGTGCAAAGCACGTATAGCGGCAACAGCTCCGGCCCGTCCGGCAGCACAGCGAATCAAGGCGCATACAGCAGCTTCAGCGGTCAAGGAAGCT
>NZ_QYZD01000062.1:494-837 GCF_003591545.1 Paenibacillus thiaminolyticus | reverse complement strand
TCCGGCAGCACAGCGAATCAAGGCGCATACAGCAGCTTCAGCGGTCAAGGAAGCTATGCGCCAATGAGCAGCCATGGTATGGCTGGCAGCGGTCTGTCCGGCGGCATCGTGGCAAGCACGTACAGCGGCAATAGCTCCGGCCCGTCCGGCAGCACGGCGAATCAAGGCGCGTATAACAACTTCAGCGGTCAAGGAAGCTTCGCGCCGACAAGCGGCTATGGCGCGACCGGCGGTCTGTCCGGCGGGATCGTGGCAAGCACGTATGCCGGCAATAGCTCCGGCCCATCGGGCAGCACGGCGAATCAAGGCGCGTATAACAACTTCAGCGGTCAAGGAAGCTTCG
>NZ_QYZD01000062.1:0-484 GCF_003591545.1 Paenibacillus thiaminolyticus | reverse complement strand
GGCAGCACGGCGAATCAAGGCGCGTATAACAACTTCAGCGGTCAAGGAAGCTTCGCGCCGACAAGCGGCTACGGCATGGCTGGTGGTCTGTCCGGCGGCGGCATCGTGGCAAGCACGTATGCCGGCAATAACTCCGGCCCATCGGGCAGCACGGCGAACGAAGGCGCGTACAACCGCTTCAGCGGCCAAGGAAGCTTCGCACCGACGAGCGGCTATGGCATGTCCGGCGGCATTGCAAGCGGACTTCAATCCAACTATGGAGCTTACCAACCAAGCGGCTTACATAGCTATGGAGCCCCATCGTTTGCAAGCCAATCGTTCCAGCCAAGCGGTCAAGTGCAAAGCATTACGGCACAAACACATGGTGCCCAGCACAATGTAGTGCCTAGCAACTTCCAGCCAAGCGGCCAAACGCAAAGCATTACCGCGCAAACCCATGGCGCGCAGCAGAATGTAGTGCCAAGCAACTTCCAGCCAAGCGGCC
>NZ_QYZD01000061.1:0-16273 GCF_003591545.1 Paenibacillus thiaminolyticus | reverse complement strand
CCTAACTAAGATGATTCGCAAGACGAACTTTCGCATTCAGTTTTTAAGGTACAATGTCTTGATTTGAGCATGTGAATCGCGTATAATACGGTGGACAGGCATTTTACATGCGATGTGGAGAGGTACCCAAGAGGCCGAAGGGGGCGCTTTGCTAAAGCGTTAGGGTGTAACAGCCGCGAGGGTTCGAATCCCTCTCTCTCCGCCACAGTGATTTACAACCTTTATAATATGGCGGCGTAGCTCAGCTGGCTAGAGCGTACGGTTCATACCCGTGAGGTCGGGGGTTCGATCCCCTCCGCCGCTACCAATTTCATAAGGACGCTTAGCTCAGCTGGGAGAGCATCTGCCTTACAAGCAGAGGGTCGGCGGTTCGATCCCGTCAGCGTCCACCATCTTTTGCCGGTGTAGCTCAGTTGGTAGAGCGGCTGACTTGTAATCAGTAGGTCGTGGGTTCGACTCCTATCGCCGGCACCATTTAACCAAGGAGCTGTGGTGTAGAGGCCTAACATGCCTGCCTGTCACGCAGGAGAACGCGGGTTCGAATCCCGTCAGCTCCGCCATTTTAACTTTCGTGAGAGTGGCGACGCTTTATGTGCACCACTTTATTTTTTTTGAAAAGTTACATATGGCTCGGTAGCTCAGTCGGTAGAGCAGAGGACTGAAAATCCTCGTGTCGGCGGTTCGATTCCGTCCCGAGCCACCATGCATAACATGGAGGATTAGCGAAGTGGCCAAACGCAGCAGACTGTAAATCTGTTCCCGTACGGGTTCGGTGGTTCGAATCCATCATCCTCCACCATTTATAAGAGCCATTAGCTCAGTTGGTAGAGCACCTGACTTTTAATCAGGGTGTCGAAGGTTCGAGTCCTTCATGGCTCACCAGTTTTTATTTCAAGACTTCAGTGAATGAACTGGAGTTTTTTTTGTTTTTTCGGCCGGGTTTGATCGAATCAAGCCCGGTCTTTTTGCGATCTCAGGCGGAGAGGGAAGCGGTGCTTCACTCCCTGCAACCTCTGCAATCAGTAGCCCGTGTGTATATGAAGACGGCCTATCAGATATGATACAATGAGAACCATAAAGAAGAAGGATAAGACGGGTGGAGAGATTCGGTATGGATAAGCAAGCGCTGCAGCAGCAAATTGAACATATTTTGGATGCCTCTCTGGAGAAGCTGTCCGTGCCTTCTGCGACATGGAGGGAATGGGCTGGAGGAGAGGCGCTGGCGAAGGGCCAGTCGGCGGTCCTGGCGAAGCAGGGGAACGCATGGTATATGCTATGGAAGCCGGGAACGGCGGCGACGGAAGTGCTGAAGCTGGAAGGCCGGGAACTTGCCGGACAGGAGAAGCAATGGCTTCAGCTTATTTTGCGGATGGAGCACCGTTCGAAGTCTTCGCTAGCCGCAGCGCATATCACCGATGAGCAGCAGGCCCACTTGTTCGGGGAATGGGTCGCGGACCAGGTGAAGGAAGGCGAGCCGAATGCGGAGGTGCCGGACAGTTTTTCTTGGAAAAGTAAGCTGTTCATTCAGGTTGTCCCGTTCCTGCTCGTGGCAGAGCATGCTCATCGGGAGGCTCCTGCCTATCAAGAATTGTACAAATTGCTTCGTTCCTACTTCGGCGGCGAGGTCAATCTCATTCCGCTGTCAGATAAGGAATGGCTTATTCTGTGCCCGGAGCAGCTGACCCAGGCCGGCTCCGGAGAAGACGAGAGCGAAGAGCGCGAGACGATGGAAGAGCTGCTCACGTCCTACTGTCTCGGGCTCTATGAGCTGCTATCGAGCGAATGGGTCGGAGAGAGCCACCTGACTATCGGATACCCGTTCACCCCGGTGAAGGGCATTCCGGGCGTCGTATCCCAATTGAGAGAGACGCTTTATTTGGGACGGGCTTTTCACGTGGCCGATACTATTCATCTGCCTTGGGAACTGCATCTGGAGCGGCTGGTCAACAGCATTCCCGACGAGGTGCGCAAGCAGTTCCTGCAGCGGGTCGTCACGAAGGCCGAGAGCTTCGCGGATTCGGAGACGATGGCGACACTGCAGCATTTTTTCCAATTCGACTGCAGCGTGAGCGAGACCGCCAAGCGGATGTATATCCATCGTAATACCCTTTTGTACCGTTTGGATAAGATCAAACAGGAAACCGGGCTCGATGTGCGCAAATTTTCCGACGCGGTTTTAGTAAAGCTGATATTGCTATTGTATAAAGTAACAAAATAAGACGCTCATTTTTTGTGCATATTGTGAATGGTTATTTGTACAGGGTTCCGATACAATAAGAGTAACCGATTTCAGGAATATACGTATAAGGGGGAAACGCACATGGCAGGCGTTCGCTTAGAGCATATTTACAAAAAGTACCCGGGATCCGATAATCCAACCGTAAAAGACATCAACCTCGATATTGAGGACAAAGAGTTCCTCGTATTGGTTGGTCCGTCCGGTTGCGGTAAATCGACAACGCTTCGCATGATTGCAGGTCTGGAAGAAATCTCCGACGGGAAATTGTACATTGGCGACCGCCTTGTTAATGACGTGGCTCCAAAAGACCGCGACATCGCGATGGTGTTCCAATCCTACGCGTTGTACCCGCACATGAACGTATATCAAAACATGGCGTTCGGTCTGAAATTGCGTAAATTCAAAAAAGAAGACATCGACAAGCGCGTGCGCGAAGCTGCTCGCATTCTCGACATCGAGCATTTGCTGGATCGCAAGCCGAAGGCATTGTCCGGCGGTCAGCGTCAGCGTGTCGCTCTCGGCCGTGCTATCGTTCGTGAGCCGCAAGTGTTCCTGATGGACGAACCGCTCTCCAACTTGGACGCGAAGCTTCGTGGACAGATGCGTTCCGAGATTACGAAATTGTCGAAGCGTCTGCAAACTACCGTTATCTACGTAACGCACGACCAGATCGAGGCAATGACGATGGGCGATCGGATCGTCGTTATGAAGGACGGCATCATTCAACAAGCGGCAGCACCTGACGTGCTCTACAACAACCCGCTCAACATGTTCGTCGCAGGCTTCATCGGTTCCCCTACGATGAACTTCATTAAGGGCTCCCTGGTCGAAGAGAACGGCACTACCCGCTTCAGAACGACAGGTCTGGACGTTGCCGTGCCAGCAGGCAAGGCTCAAGTGCTCAAGGAAAAAGGCTACCTCAACAAAGAAGTCATTCTGGGCGTTCGTCCAGAGGACATTCATGAAGAGCCTGTCTTCCTGGAAGCTTCGCCGAACACCGTATTTACTGCGTCGATTGAAGTTACAGAGAACATGGGTCATGAAATGTTCCTGTACCTGACCGGCATCGGTTCCGAGACGGTTATCGCTCGCGTAGATGGCCGCTCCAACTCGAGAGAAGGCCAGAACGTCAAGCTTGCTATCGATATGAACAAAGTACATGTTTTCGATACCGAGTCCGAATTGAACGTATTCGAAAACTAATCCGATATAATGAGAGCGGAGGTTCCCAGATGGGAGCCTCCGCTTTTGGTATGTTTGCGCCTGCGCCGTACACTGCGGGGCCGTAAGAGTGCGCCGCCTGTGGATGCGCCGGATGAATTCGTGCTGTCGCATTCGCATGCGTTCATTAGCATCCGTTCTGAGGACCGCATGAATTCCGAGGAGCGCATCCGTTCTGAGCAATCGCACATGATCTCGGCAAGCCCTCGAACTCCACAATATGAAGCGGGTCTAGTACGCAAGCCCTCGAACTCCGCATGAAGCGGGTCTAGTAAAAATGATGCAGAATTACATCGATTTAGCGAATTATGGGGCGAATTGGGTAAAATTCCTGCAAAACTATATCTTTTTTGGCTAATCATCACAATTCGAGGTGATATGACCTGAAATTGATGTATATTTGCAGGATTTACTTTGGTGGCAAGCGGCGCCGGCTGGCAAAACTGCATTATTGCAGGAATTTTGCTGCAGCTGAATGGGAAATGCGCGTCACCCTGGTTCGTTCGAGATGGGGAACGTGAGATTCGCTGAAGAGCGCGTGGAGCGCTACCCCTAGGGCCGTATTTCCGAGTAAGGCGACCTCGCCTGCTGCTGCTGTCTGTACAGCTGGCGCTCGCGCTGGCTGCGGAGCCGGAGCCGCTGTCTGTCGTTCTCTACCGCTGCTTCGGCCGCTCTCTACCGATATCCACCGCTAATCGGCCGTCCTACGTATCTAGGTATGAATCTCTTCCAACGGGGCGACGGTAAATTTGCCGTAGGTGACTCCCTTCAAGGTCGTCATCTGATCGCTCAGCGCCCGCAGTTCGCTGCGCTTCCCCTTGACGACAATCATCTCCAGGCAGTTGTCTTGATCGAGATGGAAGTGCGTCGTAGCCAATATGGAATCATGCATCTCATGCTGAATCCGCGCCAAGTCCTCCAGCAGGTTCCGGCGATGATGGCGGTAGAACAGCAAGATGCAGCCGGCGACGATCTTGTCTTCCGCCTCCAGCGACTGCTTCACCAGCGCGTCGCGGACCAGATCGCGGAACGCTTCCGATCGGTTCTCATATCCTTGCTCCTTGATCGATTCGTCGAACTTGTCCAGCAGCTTCCCGTCCATGGATACGCCAAAGCGCTTTATATTCGATTCATTCATGGGACACCTCTTATTACACACTTTTTCTTATTAATGTACCACAAAATAAAGCAAGAGGGCATGCCAGGCGAACATAGGCATACCCTCTCCAGTTCTAATTCATATCCCACTCTTCGATGTTCCACAACACGCCGGTACCGTGATGACCGAGCGCACGATCGCCGACGCCGGTGATCTTCTTGCTCACACCGTAGAGCGCGTCAATATAGACGAGGTAGGCGAAGGCGGGATCCTGATTCAGCGCTTGCTGGAATTGGCCGTACAGCTCCCGTCTTTGCTCGCGATCCGGCTCAATGCGCGCTTCAGTCAACAGACGGTCGACGTCGGCATTGCGATAAGCGCCGTAATTGTACAAGCCGTATGCGCTCGAGCTGCTGTGGAAGACCGGATAGGTATGATCATCCGGATCGAACTCGCTTCCCCAGGCGATCATGAACGTATCCGCCTGATCGAAGTGAATGGCGCTCCAGTCGAGCGGCTTCGGAATAACGGAGATGCCGACCGCTTTGAGCTGCGTGCTGATTGCGTTGACCAGGGCGACCCGTACGGAGTCGGTGGCGGGCGCGACGAACTCGAATTCGAAGCGCTTCCCGTCCTTCGTCAGGATGCCATCTTCGTCCGGTGTCCAACCGGCTTCCTGAAGTAGCTTTTTCGCTTTTTCCGGCCGGAATTCCGCTCCTTCCGGATACGGGTAGTTGGCCCATGATTTTTGCAGCGGCCCGTAAGCCGGCTCGCCATGCCCGAACAGGACGCCCTGGACGAGCGTCTCCCGATCGATGGCGGCACTGATGGCTTGGCGGACGTGCACGTCTTCAAATAAAGGATTGCGGAAATTGTACAGCATCCCGCGATAGTCGACCGTCTTCATCTGTATAACCCGGAACGGATCCTGTTCCTTCACGCTGTCCCGCTGGTTCAGCTCGACAAAGGCGAGATCCAGCTCTCCGGTCTTGAGCTGCAGCAGCCTCGTATTCGGATCCGGGACCGGGCGGACAATGATCTCATCCAGCTGGGCCTTGTGGCCATAGTAGGTATCGCTGCGCACCAGCTCGAGTGTCTTGTCTGCTCTCCACTCTCGCAGCTTGAACGGCCCGTTCCCTACCGGCTTGCGGTTGAAATCGGAGGTATGAATATCTTGGCCCTCCAATACATGCTTCGGAATTAGCCCCAGCTTCAGCTTGTGAAGAAGCGGCGGGAACGGATGGGCCAGTGTAATCCGGACCTCATCGGCGGCCAATACGTCCACCTGCCGAATCTCGGTGAAGTCTCCGCTAATCGGAGAATTGGTCTGCGGGTTCAGTAGCGTATCGAGCGTAAATTTGACATCTTCTGCGGTCACCGGCTTGCCATCGTCCCAGCGGGCATCGGTCCGCAGCTTGAAGGTATAGGTCAACTGGTCGTCGGAGATGGTCCAGCTCAAGGCAATATCCGGCGCGACTTCATTGTCCGATGTCGTCCGGGTCATCCCGCGGAACAGGATCGAATCGACATCATGCTCGTCATTCAATATCGGATTCAGCTTCTCGACTTCCTTCTCCGCTCCATAGACAACCCGCTTCAATCCGGAGGCCTGCTCTGATTCTCCCGCCGGCGCATGGCCTGTGGGCGCTTGAGCCGATGGCGCGGTCCCGGAGCAGGCCGCCAGGAGCATGCTGACAAGGCAGAGAACCGCGAGCAGGGATGAATATCGTAGCTTCATTATGATCTACTCCTTACTATGGTCTATGTTCAATGTAAATCGGTTCAGGCTCATTTCACTGTACAGCCCCATCGGCAGCCGCCTGGAATCGATGCGAGCATGCGCTTCGTATATGGATGGTCCGAAGCGGACAAGTCTGCGGCCGGAAGCTGCTCCACCAGCTCGCCGCGATACATGACCATGACGCGATGGCAGAGGTGGGCAGCGGCCCGGAGGTCATGCGTGATGAACAGGACGGCCATGCCGGTCTTCTCATTCCAGGAGCGGATGAGCCCCAGCATCTGCCGCTGCAGCGTCATGTCAAGACTGGCGAAGGGCTCGTCCAGGATAAGCAGGCTCGGGTCCAAGAGCAGCGCCCGGGCCAGCGCGACGCGCTGCCGCATGCCGCCTGACAGCTCGTGAGGGTACCGATCCAGGAGCTCCGGGGACAGCCCCGTCTCGCGGGCGATCGCGCGGATCCGTTCCGCGGGAGAGCCGGCAGCGTAATTCCGCTGCGGCCTATAATCGAGTCCTTCCCCGATAATCCGGCTGACCTGCCAGCGCGGATCGAACGAAGCGAACGGATCCTGATGGACCCATTGGACGGAAGGCCGGGCGCTTCCTCCTCCTTGGGCAGGAGCCCATTGTACCGTGCCGCGATCCGGCTGCTCCAGCTCAAGCAGCAAGCGGGACAGCGTGCTCTTGCCGCTGCCGCTCTCGCCGATGAGGCCGACCATCTCGCCGCGGCGAATCGCGAAGGACGCCTCACGGACGGCCGGCACAGGAGTGGCCCGCAGGAGCCAGCGGCGTCCGGCACGGTAAGTCTTGGTCAGGCCGCGTGCCTCCATGATCGGCGGCCCGTCCGGCAGGGGCTTCGCGCCCGGAGCAGAGAAGGATGCATAGTCCTCGACGAGCTGCCAGATATACGGGTGAGCTGGATGATGAAGCACCTGAGCGGCAGGTCCGGCTTCGACCATCGTCCCGCACCGCATGACGAGGACCTCGTCCGCGATCTCGGCGACGACGCCCAGATCGTGGGTAATGAACAGGACGGTGCCCCCGGTTCGCACGCTCCATTGGCGAATGAGACGCAGGATGTCGGCTTGCACCGGCATGTCTAGCGCCGTCGTTGGTTCATCGGCGATAAGCAGCTCCGGCTCCGCAGACAGCGCTAGCGCGAGCTGCACGCGCTGCCGCATGCCGCCCGATAGCTCGTGAGGGTAGGCGTCATATACGCGTTCCGGCTCAGGTAGCTGCATATCCCGCAGCAGCTGCAGCGCCCGCTGCTTCGCTTCCGTGCGGGGAAGCGAGGTATGTATCGCGAGCAACTCCGCGAAGTGGTGCCCGATGCGGAGCAGCGGATCGAAGGTTCCGCTCGTATCCTGGAACACGTAGCCGACTCGGCTTCCTCGATAGTGCTGGAGCTCACGGGGAGGGAGCTTCAAAATATCATCTCCCTTGAACCGGATCGATCCGGAGGCGATCGATCCGCCGCGCGGCAGCATGCCCAGCAATGTCTGGGCGCTGACGCTTTTCCCAGACCCGCTCTCGCCGATGAGCGCCGTAACGCCCCGCCTTGGCAAGGTGAACGAAACTTTCTTCAATATGTCGTTGTCTTGGTCAGCCGTGGATGGAAGGGTTAACGTTAGATCGCTAACCTCCAACAGTGGTCCGGTCATCTTCGATCCCTCCGGTAGAACTGCGGGCTCCCCCATCGCTGCTGCCCGTCATCGCCCAGGAAGGTGACGGCCAGCACAGTGAGCGCGATGCCTAGTCCGGGGCAGACCGCAGCCCACCAGGCCCCAGACAGCAAATGATTCTGGGCTCCCGCCAGCATATTGCCCCAGGAAGGCTCATGCGGAGGAATGCCCAGGCCGAGAAAGCTGAGCGTCGACTCCGACAGAATGGCATGGCCGATTCCGGCGGTCGTCATGACGAGTATCGTCGGCAAGCAATGGGGGGCGAAATGCCGGGTGAACAATTGGAGGGGGGTGGCCCCCAACACGTAGGAAGCTTGAATGAACGCTTCTTCTTTGAGTGCGAGAATCTCGGTGCGAATCAGCTTCGCCATCGGCATCCAGCCGGTCAAGCCAATGACAAGCACGACGGTCAGCAGGCTTGGCTTCAGCAGCGCCTGCAAGCTAATCATGAACAGCAGGCTCGGAATGCTTAGCAGGGCGTCGGCGGCCCGCATCAGGATGCGGTCGATCCAGCCGCCGCAGTAGCCGCTGATCATGCCGTAGGCCACGCCGGCCACTAGCGATACGAGCGCCGAAGCGCACCCGACCGCAAGCGAGACCCGCCCCCCGTATAGAAATCGGGTCAGCACATCCCGTCCCATCTCATCCGTCCCCAGCAGGTGAGAGGGTTGGGGCCGCAGCAAAATTGCGTCCAGCTGGACATCGACCGGATGATACCCGGTCAAGAGCGGAGCGCCGGCGGCACATAGGGTCAGTACAGCCAAGTACAGAACAGACAGGTTCGTCATATAGCGGCGTCTCTTCATTGCGCTCTCCCCCCTGATAATAACTGCCGCCGGATCTGCGGATGATACCAGGCGCAGAACAAGTCGATTATGAGGCTGCCGGCCACGACGACGAAGGTACTCAGCAGAATGGCGGCGAGCAGCACGGGGTAGTCATGGCTTTGCGCCGATTTGAGCGCGAGCATGCCAAGTCCGGGCCAGGAGAACAGTGTTTCAATAACGACCGATCCGGCAAAAGTTAATGATAGGGACATGCCGATATAAGATAAGAAAGGCAGTGCCGCATTCGGCAGCATGTGGCGGAAAATAATTCGGTACCGGGAGACGCCGCGCATGCGCAGAGCCCGCACAAATTCTTTGTCGTTGATGACGGTAACGTGATTCCGGAATAGTCGAATGTAATATCCAAGATGTGATAGCGCGAGGGCGGCGGCAGGCAGCGCAAGATGCCGGAGCCGTCCGATCCAGCCTTCCGCACTGCTGCCCATTCCGGCGATGGGGAACCATTGGAGCGCAATGGAGAACACCAGAATCAAGCAAAGAGCAAGGTAGAAGGTCGGAAACGACATGAGCACGAGACTGACTGCAGTCACCGTGCGATCCATCTTCGAGGAAGGCCTCAAGCCTGTCATCGTCCCGAAGAGGAGAGAGAGGAGAAGAGTAAGCAATGTGCCGGCCAGCATGAGCTGTACCGTCGGTCCGACAGCTTGGCCGATCAGGATGTCGACGCGTTCTCCGTTCAGGTAGGAGCGTCCCCAATCGCCCTGCAAAATGCCTTGCAGCCACTTGACGTACTGCCTATAGAGCGGTTGGTCCAGACCGAGGTTGGCGCGGATGCGAAGCTGATCGGCCGGGGTCAGCTTCTGAATCTGATCCCCATACAGCGCCATAGCCGGATCGCCCGGCAGCAGACGAATAAAGATAAATACGATCAGGCTGACGATCAGCAAGACGATAACGGCCTCGCCCGCTCTGGAAAAGAGATATTTTCGCAAATCGTTCCTCCTGTCTGCCAATATCCCGTAACACGAATCATGCAATAAGTAACACTATAGCATAGTGCCACAATTTGGTAAATATGCAACACAGAAAAATGGAGGACTTTGCACAAAATCTTTATTTTTGGAAGTTATCATGAAAAAACAGTCCCGATCAAAGAGCAAGCGCACGTGCGCTAATTGATCTGGCCGGCGATTTCCGATACGATGGTTACAATGAGGAATAGGCACTTCGTTGCCTGCGTAGACGAGGAGCGGGAACGGTTGGAGTGCGGGAGACGAAGGAGTGGACAGAATGGCCAAGAGAGTAAAAGTGGCCGAGATGGTGGAGCAGTTCCATCTGGAGGTGCTGGCCGGGGAACCGGGGTTGAAGCGGCCGATTACAGTGGATGATTTGCATCGCCCCGGCCTGGAAATGGCGGGGTACTTCGAATACCATCCGAAGGAGCGTGTTCAACTCCTCGGCAAGACCGAGCTTGCGTTTTTCGAGACGCTGACTCCAGAGGAGAAGCGGGATCGGATGTATCATTTCTGTTCGGAAGAGATGCCCTGCATCATCGTGGCGCGGGGATTGGATGTGCCGGAAGAGATTGTCGCCGTATGCCAGGAAGAAGACGTGCCTTTGCTGCGGACGCAGCTGGCGACGACGATTCTCTCCAGTCGCATTACGAGCTTCCTGGAGAAGAAGCTGGCGCCGACGACGACAATTCACGGCGTATTGGTCGACGTCTATGGCGTCGGCATGCTGATTACCGGGGGGAGCGGCATCGGGAAAAGCGAGACGGCGTTGGAATTGGTCAAGCGCGGCCATCGTCTGGTCGCCGACGATGCGGTCGAGATTCGGCAGACATCGGACAACCAGCTGCATGCCTCAGCCCCGGAGTTGATCCGGCATTTGCTGGAGATTCGCGGCATCGGCATCATTAATGTGATGACGCTGTTCGGAGCCGGCGCCATCCGCAATAACAAGCGGATCAGCGTCGTCATTCGCCTCGAGAACTGGCAGCAGGATAAGCAGTATGACCGTCTTGGTCTGGATGAGGAGACGACGCGCATTATCGAGACGGATGTACCGCTCGTCACCGTGCCGGTGCGTCCCGGACGGAACTTGGCCGTTATCATCGAGGTGGCTGCGATGAACTTCCGCCTCAAGCGGATGGGCTACAATGCGGCGCTTCAATTCACGAACAAGCTGACCGAGACGATCGCCGAGGATATGGAAGACTTTGATTGAGACTCGTATTCTCAATCCATAAGGAGTGTGTATGGATGGCAACGATGTTGCTGGATCCGGTTGCATTTTCGATCGGCGCGATCAAGGTGCACTGGTATGGCATTATATTAGGGACAGCCGCGGTGGTCGGCTTGCTGCTGGCCATTCGGGAAGGCAAAAGATTTGGCATTTCTCAAGATTTTTTCATGGATTTGCTGCTGTTCGGTGTGCCTTCCGCCATTGTCGGGGCGCGTATCTATTACGTTGCCTTCAAATGGGATGATTACAAAGATAACTTATTGGAAATCTTCAAAATCTGGCATGGCGGAATTGCAATCTATGGCGCATTAATCGGCGCCGTGATTTGCGCGCTTATCTATGTTCGAAAAAAAGGGTACTCCTTCTGGCGCATCGCGGATATTTGCGCGCCGGGTCTGCTGATCGGACAAGCGATCGGCCGATGGGGCAACTTCGTCAATCAGGAAGCGTACGGAGGGCCTACAACGGAAGCGTTCCTGAGCGAAACGCTGCATCTGCCGAACTTCATCGTCACCCAGATGAATGTGAACGGAACCTTCCATCATCCGACCTTCCTGTATGAGTCGCTGTGGAGCTTCGTCGGCGTGCTGCTGCTGTTCGGCTTCCGCCGGCTGCGCGGCGTGCGCAGCGGGGAAGTGTTCATCGGCTACCTGATCTGGTATTCGATCGGCCGGTTCTTCATTGAAGGGCTGCGTACCGACAGTCTGGCCTACCAAGGTTCCGGATGGGTGGAATCGATGATCGGTTCGCTGTGGTCGCCGATGCAGATCGTATTCGAGCCGGGGTATCTCGATCCGAATTACGGCAATGTTCGGATATCGCAGCTGCTGGCCATCTTCTTGATCATCGGCGGCATCTCGCTCATCGTTATTCGCCGGGTAACCGGCGCATCGAAGGTTCTGTATCGGGATCCGATTGTATCGACGAAGCCTTCACAGGTTATCGAAGCGACGGATCGCGGCACGAATGACGCCGGAAGCAAGACGGAAGCGGAAGCTCCTGCGAAGGCGCGGCCCGTTGAGGAAGCCTCCCCTTCCCGGGACGTGGCCAAGGAAGAGCCTGAATCGGCGGAGCCGCCTGCGGCTGTGGAAGAGGAACGTGACGTAAAGGAGAAATAGCATAATGATTCGTACAGTACTGTTCGATCTGGACGGAACGATTATCGATACCAATGAACTGATCATTGAGACCTTCCTGCATGTGCTGCTGGAGCGCACGCCGGCTCCGCTGACACGGGAGCAGATTATTCCGAGCATGGGAATGCCGCTCGAATATCAGCTGCGGGAGTTCAGCGGATTGGACGATGTGGAGGAGCTCAAAGCCGCGTACCGCCGCTACAATATATCCCGGCATGATGAGTTGGTGCGCGAGTTCCCGCATGTGAAGGAAGTTATCGGCGCCTTGCACGAGGGCGGCATTCAGCTCGGCATCGTCACGACGAAGATGCGCGAGACGACGGAGCGGGCTTTGCGCATGTTCGGCTTGCTGGATCAGATGGGCGTAGTCGTCACGATCAACGATGTCCAGCATGCGAAGCCGCATCCGGAGCCGGTGCTGCTCGCCATCGAGAAGCTGAAGGCCGATCCGGCGACGACGCTCATGGTGGGCGACAGCCCGGCCGACATCCAGTCGGCCAATGCGGCCGGCGCCATCTCCTGCGGCGTTGCCTGGTCGTTGAAGGGCGAAGCGGTGCTTAGCCAATACGAACCGCGCCATATCATTCATGATATGCGCGATATATTGACACTCGTCGGATAGGAGCGGGAATCCAAGTGAGAGATGTGGAGCGGCACCCTGTCGAAGGGCCGAACAGCCTGTGGCAAATATACCGGTCGGTAAGCCCGTGGAAGGGCGTCTGGAACTTCATCTGGGTTCAATTCGCCCGTTACTGCCCTTCGGTGCGGCTCAAACGGTGGATTTATGTGCGTATCTTGAACATGAAAGTCGGCCGCCATACGGCTTTCGGGCTGATGGCCATGGTCGATGTCTTCTTCCCGGAATATATCGAGGTTGGGGACAACACGATTATCGGATACAATGCGACGCTGCTAGCCCATGAATATTTGACGAAGGAATACCGTCTCGGCAAGGTCCGCATCGGCAGTCACGTGATGATTGGGGCGAACAGCACCATACTAGCTGGTGTGACGATTGGGGATCATGCGGTAATCGCGGCCGGGACGGTCGTGCATAAGGATGTGTTACCCGGCCAAATGGTTGCCGGGAATCCGATGCGGGTGATCCGCGAAGCGAATTCGGCTCCCGGGGGAGCAGGGGGATCGGGCGTCGTATAATGAACCGGCAGTCGTATGGCAGGCTGCCGGTTTTCCTGTTGGGGGTCATGGCCGCTGCTTCGATATTTGCTATGTATTTTTCGGCTGAATAAGAAAAGCGAGAAATGACAAGCATTGGGAAATATGCTAATGTTGGATAGATGCAACTAAGAGATGATGTAGAGGATGAAGGGAATGGGCATGAGACGGGCCGCAGGCGCCGTGCTCCTGATTGCCTTGCTGTGCGTCGCGCTGTTCATCGATATCGACAGGAATCATATCGATAGCCGCCCTCTTGTCTGGAAGGGACAAGCGGGCGAAAGGGAATATGCGCTCCAGGCGGGCGGCGAATGGTATATATCGGCTAATGCGCTGCAGCAAGCATACGGAGTGGACGTACATATCGTCGATGACGGGAAGGAGCTTCAGCTGTTCCCGACGACGAGACAGGAATCGCAGTGGGATTACAAACCGGTTTTTTATGAGGATCAGGTTATTACGTTAATGTACCATAATGTTCAGAAGAACCCGGACCATGTCACGTTTATCTCGCCGGAGCAGTTCGAGGAGCAGCTGCTGGCGATAATGAGCAGCGGGTTTCATTTTATATCCATGGATGAATATATCGATTATATGCTGAACGGCGCTCCGGTTCCGCCGAATGCCGTGCTGATTACCTTCGATGACGGGTACGAGTCGTTCTATACGGATGTGTATCCGGTGCTGCGGAAATACCATCTGACCGCCACGAACTTCGTTATCGTCGAGACGATTGACAATCCGAAGCAGTCCAAGCACAAGAAGCTGTCATGGGCGCAAATGCGGGAGATGAAGCAGTACGGGATGAGCTTCTACAGCCATACCTTCCACTCGCATGAGTACCGCCCGGTGAATGATCGGGGCTTCCTTCGCCCGATGCTGACCTGGAATACGTATCTGAAAAAGGAAGATCGCAAGGAGACCGATGAGGAATATGAGGAGCGGGTTCGCCGCGATCTGGCCAAGGCGGAGAAGGTGCTGAAGAAGGAACTGGGCAATACGAACAGCTTGCTCGCATTCCCGTTCGGCGCCTATAACAGCAAGGTGCTGGAGATTTGCCGCGAGCTGGATATCCCGATTACGTTCACGGTTCGTCCAGGGATTAACGGGCGGAACAATCGGAACGGGTTCAGAATCAATGGGGGAAATCAGCTGATTGCCACGCCGAAGCTTGTTGAGCAGATGCGCAACCGGGGGGCGCATACGAAGGTGGCCCGCGTGAAGCCGAGCAGAATCGTGACCTGGAATGGCGCCGAGCTGGTGCTGTCTGTCCCTCCTCTCGTGAAGAACGGGAAATGGTATATTGCGCTCAACGATTTGAAGCATCATTTCCGGTTGAGCTATGAGATGAGAGATGCGGATCGCAGCATTGAATTGTTCCCGGGGCAATATTCGGGTAATGGGATATAATATACCGTCACACGTAAACTTTACTAGTCGAATCTTCCATGATAAGCGATGTTTCCGGTTGAGGCTAGGCCGATTTTGACATATAATTTTATGTTGTAAATGTGTTTCATTTCGCAACATGAAAACATGGATAATTAAGGAGCAGGCGCTGCCGGTCGTTCGAGATTGGCCGCGCCTGCCTGATCAGATGCTTGCCGGCGGCAGGTGTCGGAAAGGAAGGACAATGAGCCGCAAAGAGCACATTACTGCCATTCCTATTGTGCGAGCGCTGGCCATGATTGGCGTCATCAGCGTGCATTCCACATCGCAGGCAACGGTAGATATGGTTGATTCTAGCTGGTATTATCTGTATAACTTTTTCAACATCTTTTTCAAATACGGCACGCCGACCTTCATTCTGCTGAGCAGCTTCGTGCTGTTCTACAACTACGGCGGACGGGATAAGCTGGAGCCCGCCGTGCTGGGCAAGTTCTACCGGAATCGGCTGCTCTATGTCATCATTCCGTATATCGTCGCATCGATCGGGTACTTTCTGATGCAGCATATGATGTATTACCGTACCCGCGGCTTCGAGGATTCGATCTACTCGTTTTTCACGAAATTATTGACCGGCTCCGCTTATACGCACTTATACTTTGTTTTTATCAGCATTCAGTTCTATATCTTGTTCCCATTGATGCTCAAGCTGTTCCGGTCCAAGACGATATTGGCTTGGTCGATTCCGCTGGGGCTGCTGCTGCAGTGGGGCTTCGTGCTCTGGAACAAATACGACCTCCAGATTGTCAATAAAGGCAGCTTCTCGCTCTCTTATGTCAGCTATTATTTCCTGGGTGCCTATGTCGGCTTGAACTTCGAGAAAATTCGACCGTGGCTGACGTCGCTCGGGCAGAAGGGCAATCCGCTTCGCTTCCGGATCGGGTCGCTTGCGCTGTGGGGCGCGTGGCTGCTATTTGCGATGCTTCATGTTCAGGTCTGGTTCTGGTCGCGTTCAACCAATGAATGGACCAATTCGCTGGTCTATGAGATGCTGTGGAACTTCCACACGCTCACATCGGCCATCGTCTTGATGCAGCTGGCCTTTTTCCTGGAACGGAAGCTGCCGGACTGGCTTCGCAAAGCCCTTATGCAGCTGGGGGACCTGTCCTTCGGCATCTACCTGCTGCATCCCGTCTTCCTTGCCTTGTACCGCAAATATGCCTGGTTTGGAGGCGGCTCGCTTGCGTATATGCTGTTTATCGCGGGAGGCTATGCCGTGGCGATCGGCTTGTCCTGGCTCGTCGTCTACGCGGCATTCCGCTTCATCCCGTTCGCCTGGATCGGATTCGGCGCCGTGCCGCGCAGCTTCAAGGCGAAGCGTGCACCGCAGAAGAAGCCGGGTTCCGTCACGCCAGGCACAAGTGCATAATGGATTACTGACAAGACCGTCTGCCGTCGCAGGCGGTCTTTTTGTCGCAGGCGGCAACGATGGATAAGAACCGCTGAGGGATGTCAATCGTCTGTGAAAATGTCACTTTAACTGTGCTATGAAAATGTCACTTGT
>NZ_QYZD01000060.1:12561-16524 GCF_003591545.1 Paenibacillus thiaminolyticus | reverse complement strand
CCTCACGTACGGTTTGATGAGGAGGGGCAGAAATTTTCTGCCCTTTACTCTAGCATACTATGTGCATGGCCGCCTCTTTCGAGCCCATTGTGCTTCGTATGATACACCGAGGATATCAATCCTGCAATATTACATCATTTCATGGCGGTGAAGGGCATTTTCGGTATAATTGATGCAAAATTACAGGTTTTTCGACCGTTATATCCCAATCCAAGCGATAAGTGGGAAAATTGATGTAGATTTGCAGGCTTTTCGATTTCGAAAAGCGGGTATGGCACAAATCCTGCACTTTTGCAGGTTTTTGTAGCCGCTGAACGGGGAAGGGCTCGCTACCGAATGGATTCGTTCCCGTTCCCTTATCGCATCATCCGCTCCGCCCGCACGAACGCGACGAACCGGCGCGCCTCCTCGTAAGTCAATGCCTCCCCGTCTACCTCAAGACGAAGGCGGCTCAGCGTTGCCGGATCGGCCAGCTCGATCCCGGGGGCGGCTTCAGCGGGCTCCGAATTCGACGGAATGTCCCCGCGATGGAGGCGGCCAATCAAATAATCAACCGATACGCCGAACAGGTCGGCTGCCTGTATCAAGGTGTCGAAATCGGGCTTGCGCCGATTCTTCTCGTAATGCGAGAGAGCCGCCCGCGTAATTCCGAGCTTCTCCGCCATTTCCTCCTGCGTCCAGCCGCTGCGCTCGCGCAGTTGCCCCAGGCGCCTTCCCAACTCCATATTATTGCTCCTCCTTTGCTTCGGACACATATGTCCGAGCGTATGCGTCGTATGAGGTCACGGATGTGCGACCGCGTTGAACTGATGCGGCTACAGCACTCCTGTCAGTCGTGCTGCGCCCATCGAGAGGCTTGTCTTTTGCCGCCGGGTTCCGTCTCATTATAGGCCTGGTCGCGTCCGGGGCGCAATGAGCATGGATTCCAGGCTCTGCTTGTCGTCCCGGCATGGCTTGCTGTCCAGGCATGGCTTGCCGTCCCGGATTGACATGTTCAGGGGGGCTTCTCGGCGGACAAGGCGCGCAACGGGCTACCCCGACTTGCCCGATGACAAAGCCCCTGGAACCGGCACGGTCACCGGGGGCACCGGACAACGTTCTCCGACTCCAGGCGAAAGGCTCAAGCGCGGAGACGGGCCGCTGCGGCGGGAACATCGTTCGGCGTCCGCGGGCATATATATGAGTAGGCGTCGATGTGATTTCGGCCATACAGGCGCTGCGTTGCGGTTCTGCATAAGATGAGGAAATAGGTAATCAGCGCACGGCGAGGCGGCCCCACGAACGGGGCGCGGCTAGGCGTCTGAACCGTCCGATTCGTCAGAACAAGGAGTTGGGGTTTGTGAAAATCATATCTACGCCACTGGACGGCGTTGTGATGTTGGAGCCGCAGGTATTTGAAGACGGACGCGGCTTTTTTATGGAAAGCTATCATCTTGAAAAATGGGAGGCTTCGGGGATTCCGCAGACGTTCGTGCAGGATAATCATTCGCTCTCTGCCCGGGCTGGCACGATTCGCGGACTGCATTATCAGTTGGAGCCGATGGCGCAGACGAAGCTGGTGCGGGTACTCGCCGGTGCGATCTACGATGTGGCGGTCGATATCCGCCGCGGGTCTCCGCAGTTCGGCCAATGGGCGGGCGTGATTCTGAGCGCAGCCAACAAGCGGCAGCTCCTTATTCCGCCGGGCTATGCCCACGGATTCTGCACCTTGGTGGATGATACCGAGGTGATGTACAAGGTGGATGCTCACTATGCGCCCGAGCGGGATCGGGGCATCCGGTGGGATGACCCCGCCCTCGGGATTCCGTGGCCAGCATCGAATCCGATAATGTCGGACAAGGACAAGGCGCTACCGCTACTGGATCACGCCGAGACGTTCTTCCTGTCCAGTCCGGAACGAGGTGGGTGAGACGATGAATCAGGGAGGAATTGTACTCGTTACCGGGGCGGAGGGTCAACTCGGCAAAGATATAATGGCGGTGCTGCGCCGCTATGGCGTTCCGGCCCGGGGCTATGGCCGCAAGGAGCTGGATGTGACGGATGCGGAGGATGTGCTGCGGATATTTCTGCGGGAACGGCCATCCGCTGTCATTCATGCCGCTGCTTATACGAAGGTGGATGAAGCGGAGCTGAACCCGGATCTGGCGTATCAAGTCAACGCCTTCGGGACGCGCAATGTCGCGGCGGCCGCGAGCCAGGCCGGCGCGAAGCTCGTCTACATCAGCACGGATTATGTATTTGACGGCCGGGCGACCAAGCCGTACAACGAGACAGCCCGCACTCGCCCGATCAATGTATACGGCGCGTCGAAGCGGGAAGGGGAGCGGTTCGTGCAGCTTCTGCAGCCGGCCTCTTTCATCGTTCGCACGTCTTGGGTATATGGGCCGCACGGCAATAACTTCGTCAAGACGATGCTGCGTCAAGCGGCGGTCCAGCCGGAGCTGAAAGTGGTGCACGATCAATCGGGGTGCCCTACGTATACACTTGATTTGGCTGAGATGATCTTGCGGCTGCTGCGGACGAACCGCTTTGGAACGTATCATGTCACGAATGCGGGGATCTGCTCCTGGCATGAATTCGCGCTTGCCATTATGGAGGAGGCGGGATTGTCCGTCAAGGTGCGTTCGGTGCCGACATCCCAATTCCCCCGTCCGGCCCGGCGGCCGTCTTTTTCGGCTCTGGAGGGATGGGCGCTGCGCTTGAACGGCTTTCCGCCGATGCGCCCGTGGCGCGAAGCGCTGGCGGATTATTTGCGCCGCTACGCCGCGAACGGTCCGGTTCGCAAGGAATAATGGCGGCAAAGGAGGGGAAGTCATGCGATGTGCCGTATTGGGAGCGCGGGAGGGGGGGCTGGATCTGGCCTGGCGGCTGAGGAAGCTCGGCCATGACGTCTGGCTCGTCCTCTCGGAAGCCGAAGAGGCCGAGCGCTGGCGCCGCGTCTGCGCGGACCGCATGCTGTGCACGGTGCATGCGGATTACGCCGTCCGCCGTGCCGACGCCGTCATCGTGCCGGGCTCCTGGCCGGGCAGCGCTGCGCTGGCGGATGCGATGCGCCTCGCCATCGTGGCCGCGCCGGCTCCTGCGCCCGGCTCGACGGAGTGCCTGCGCAGGAGTTGGGAGGCAGTTACGGCGACCGATGTCGCGTATCTGCCTCCCGCCTGGCTGCAGGCGACCGGCACCGTCCTCCTCGGCACGGCGGACGGCCAGCCGCTGGCGGCGCTCACGGAGCTGTTCGCGCCGATGAAGCGGCCGGTACGCTATGTGCCGTACCGGGTAGCGGAATACGCGCAGCGCTGGGCGGCGCGCGGCGGGGTCCCTATCTGGCGGGAACGTCCCGCCGAACCGGCGGAGGAGCAAGCACGCCGGCTGTGGCGAAGCTGCTGCCGCCCGGAGCTGGACAGGGTGGAGCGGCTGCGCTATCCATCCTGGCCCAAGCCGATGCCGGGCAAGCTGTCGCCGACGGACGTGGCCGGGCCGGTGCGGCGGAATGTGCCCGGCGAGATCGCGGCAACGCGGGGGATACAGGAAGAATTCAGTTCCGGATGAGAGGAGCAAGCAAATGAGAGCGAAGTTGCACACGGAAGTGAAGTGCCTAGGCTGTCAGCGCCTGCTGGCCAATGAGGAAGCGATGCTGGTATTTCGGACGGGCTTCTACGGCGATGCTCCAGTAGGCGGGTGCGAGCAGTGCGTCGCGAAGCATGCGCCGTTGAACCGGATGTGGCGCGTCCGGCTGACGGACTTGCCCTATGATTCGCTGCACTAGCCGCCAAGAGCGGCTGCGGCCTTCCGGCAAGAAGCGTTCTGGGAGGAAGCAAGCTGCAACGGGCAGAGTGGATAGAGAGATAAGGGGTATGGAGAAAGGAGTAGGAATAGTGGAAGAAGGAACAGGGGATAGAAGGAGAGCAGATGGGGGTAGAAGGAACAAGGGATAGAAGGAGAGAGCAGATGGGGAAGAAGGAACAG
>NZ_QYZD01000060.1:9848-12461 GCF_003591545.1 Paenibacillus thiaminolyticus | reverse complement strand
GGGGGTAGAAGGAACAAGGGATAGAAGGAGAGAGCAGATGGGGAAGAAGGAACAGGGGATAGAAGGAGAGCAGATGGGGGTAGAAGGAACAAGGGATAGAAGGAGAGAGCAGATGGGGAAGAAGGAACAGTGGATAGAAGGAGAGCAGATGGGGGTAGAAGGAACAAGGGATAGAAGGAGAGCAGATGGGGAAGAAGGAACAGGGGGCTAGAAGGAGAGAGCAGATGGGGAAGAAGGAACAGGAACGATAGGGAGGGCGATGAAGGTATAAGGGCTGAGGCGACTGGTCTACGGCGAAGCAACGGGCGGGGAAGCGGGTGCCAGGTTACGATCTATGAGAGCCTTATTCACTGTTCCTTTACTGTGGAAAAATATAAATTATGTCTTTCAAATAGTGGACATATTTTTGGGAAAGGGTTTAGTCCCTTATTTCTCCGCGCCTACTATAAGTAGTGTCGTTGCAGCGTTTTAAATCTATATACTGATATTTTTCCTATGAGAAATCATATCCCCCTTGTGTCCACTTATATGTAGACACTTTTGCTAATTTGTCCGTTTGGAGAGTACAAGCTTACGTATATACCGCATGTAAGCCAAGCACTCGTTGTTGCCCCGAAATAGTTGAATGAAAAAGCAAGAGCTGACATTATGAAGAGCTTGAAGCAAAGTGCTATTTCGCAAGGGCTGAAGACTCATAATTACATATAGCGTGGGGCCGCCCGATCATCCCCTGAGTGGAAGGGAGAGGCCACGAAAAAAAGCAAGCGGTTTGGTTATCCCGCTTGCTTTTCTACGATATCGGCCTTGTCGTCCTTCTTCTCTCCGCGTTCCCGTTCGGGCGGCGGCTCGTGAGCGGCTGCGGCGCCTTCCCTCGCCTCCCGAACCACCATGCTCGTTCCGTTCAGAATACCGCCTTCCTCGACGACAAGCAGCCCCGATTCGCAGTGACCCAGCACCTGTCCAGACGAGGTGATGAGCAGCTTGCCCGTCGTTTTGATATCGCCGATGACGGTGCCGGCGACGACGACATGGCGGGCGGTCAAGGTGGAGTGCGCCTCTCCGCGCTCGCCGATGGTGATTGTGCCGCTGCTGCTCAGCTCGCCCGTAAATTTCCCGTCGATGCGTACGTTCGTCTGGGAGTGAATGGTGCCGCTCATATCGGTGCCGTGACCGATGAACGTATCCGTCGGCTTGATGCGCTGGGATGAGCGTTGAAACATCGTAATCCCTCCTGCTATGACAGATTTGGCTTGCATGCGCCCGGTTTATGTTCCGTAGGCTTGCGCATCCCCCATAATCCACTTCGGAAGCGGCGACAGTCTCGTAACGGATGGCGGGGAGGACGGGGATCTTGAAGGACCGGAACTCCCGGGCCCGGAAACGCCGGAGGCTGCAGAGACCTTCACGGGCCGCCCCTCGGGCGGGGTGTCTGCGGCTGCTGCATCGCCCAGGAACGGAAGCGGATCAATCGGCTCGCCCCGCTCAACAATCTGGAAGTGGAGATGAGGCCCGGTGCTCCGGCCGGTCGTGCCCAGCGCGCCGATGATATCGCCCTTGTCGACCTGGTCGCCGACGGAGACGTGAATCTGCTGCAAATGCATATACCATGTGTCCAATTGGTTGACGTGCCGGATAATAATATAATTGCCCCGCGAAGTGTTGAAGTCGGCTTCAATCACTTCTCCCTCGGCCGCTGCGAGGACGGAGTCGCCCGTCTCGCCGCCAATGTCGATGCCGGCATGGAAAGCGGCATATCCGGTCAACGGGTCCTTCCGGTACCCGAAGCTGGAGGTCAGGCGACGTGACTTTGTCGGCCAGACGGACGGCGTTCCCGCGATGAGTTCCTGCTTCTTCTGCGCTTGATTCAAAACAGCCGGGGCGCTGCGTTGTATGGAGGACAGCATGCGTTGCATCTGGACGAGATCAAGCCGCGAGCGCTCAGCCAATTCCAGCATCTGCTCTAAACCGACGCCTATCTCCTCGCCGCCGACCTGCCGCTGCTCGTTCCAGGCGGTGCTGTGGACGAAGCGGGCCTGCTCCTCGCCGCTCTTCTGTGGCACGGCGGAAGTTCCTTCCACGAAATCCTCCAGTTGCTTCTCCAGACTGCTCATGTGATTAAGCCGATGCTTGAAGTTCTCGGTCTCCGAAGAGAGGCGAATGATCTCGTTTTGCAGCCGTTGAATCGCTTCGTCCTTGTTCTTGACCGTAACTTCAAGCGCCTCGGACTGATGAGACAGCAAGCCTTCCAATTCGCGGATCTCCGTCGCGGCCTTCCACTGCATGCTCAACACTAGACCCGATATCGACAAGACGGCGGCGATCGGGACGGAGACAACGAGCATTTTCGGCACATTCATCTGCTTGACTGCTTGTTCCGCGTCGCGGATGACGAGCAGTGTCATACGGCCATTCCACCAACGCCCTTTCATCACATCACCTCAGATTCCGCGTATTCCTGCAAAGTCTACCTATTGCACTCTATTCCATTGTCCTGCTATACAGAACGGATATCTGTCCGAAGGAACGATTTTGCACGTATGATTACGCCGAAAAATACACAATACTGGAAGGAAAGGGCGACCGGAAGTACGGGGCAACCGGAACAGGATAAGG
>NZ_QYZD01000060.1:0-9748 GCF_003591545.1 Paenibacillus thiaminolyticus | reverse complement strand
GAACAGGATAAGGAGAGCCAGAGGGGGACTGGAAGAACGGGGCAACCGGAAACAAGACAGGTACAGCAGGATGGGCAGAGTTGACAGGATGTCCGCTGTGATGTAATACAAGAAATAAGCCCTGTAAATGCAACGAGGTCAATGACAGGCGGAGGTTGGAAAATTGATGTTATGGCTGGTAGTCGCCTTGCTCATATATATATTTCAAATTTTTACGATCGTGCTGCTCGAGTACAAGCAACCTTCCAAGGCGGTTGCCTGGCTGTTGATCCTGTTCATATTCCCGCTTATCGGCTTCGTTATGTACTACTTTCTCGCCCAGGAATATACGGCCCGGCTGCGAGTGCGGAAAAGGGGAGGCTGGGCCCATCCCAAGAACCGGATCGGCGATCTCCGGATCCAGACGGTCCGCCGTCCGGATGAGCTGAACAATCTGGAAATGCATAGCCAGGAACGGTTATTTTCGCTCATCTCTGCTTTGTCGGAAAGTCCGATTACGAGCTGCAACGAGACCCGGGTGCTGACGAACGGACAAGCGACGTTCGAAGCGATGCTGGCCGCGATTCGGGAAGCGAAGCATCATATCCATATGGAATTCTACATACTGCGGGACGACGGCATCGGCACCATCTTTCAGCAGGCGCTCATTGCCAGGGCGAAGGAAGGTGTCAAGGTTCGGGTCGTGGCCGATGGCGTTGGCAGCATCGAGCTGGGCCGCAACTATTTGCGGACGTTCAAGGAAGCGGGCGTGGAATTTCACTGGTTCTTGCCGCTGTCGGTTTCGTTTTTCCGCCGCCGCCTCAATTACCGCAATCATCGGAAGCTGCTTATCGTAGACGGCCGGAGCGGGTTTGTCGGCGGAATTAATATCGGTGACGATTATTTGGGCTTGAATCGCAAGCTTGGCTTTTGGCGCGATACGCATTTGCAGGTGGAAGGAGATGCAGTATATGCGCTGCAGGCGATCTTCCTGCACGACTGGACGTTCGTGACCGGCCAGTCGCTAGCGCTGCAGGATCTGTTCCCGCCGCATCAATG
Source organism: Paenibacillus thiaminolyticus (assembly GCF_003591545.1). Lineage (GTDB taxonomy): Bacteria > Bacillota > Bacilli > Paenibacillales > Paenibacillaceae > Paenibacillus_B > Paenibacillus_B thiaminolyticus_A. The sequence continues at coordinate 8,710 of NZ_QYZD01000060.1, read as the reverse complement.
CAAGGGGACGGAGCAGGTGAAGATGATCTCGAGCGGTCCGGACGCAAGCTGGGATGCGATCCAGGAGCTGTTCTTTGGGGTCCTCAGTTCAGCGCGGGAGCGGGTCTGGATCATTACGCCGTACTTCATTCCCGATGCCAGCGTGCGGCTCGCGATCAAGACGGCCGCCGTCAGCGGTCTCGATGTTCGCGTTATTATTCCGGGCAAGTCGGACTCCCGCTTCGTCGACTGGGCGTCCCTCTCTTACGTGGAGGAGCTTCTGCAGGCGGGCGTCCGCTTCTATCAGTATCAAAAAGGCTTCGCTCACGCCAAAACCTTCCTCATGGACCGGACATTGGGATGCGTAGGGACGGCGAATCTCGATATGCGCAGCTTCTTCAGCAATTTTGAAGTCAATGCGGTGCTGTTCGAAGCTGCCGCGGTCGATCGGCTGGAGGAAGATTTTTTGCGTGATTTCGGAGACAGTGTCGAGATCGATTATAACAAGTTCGTGACCCGTTCCCGCGGTCAGCGTGCCGCCGAAGCGGTGATGCGGCTGCTGTCGCCTCTGTTATAGGCCGCTTTTATAGACCGCTTTCGTGATCCGATGGATACGGACTGTGGTTAGCTTTTGCGGGATCGGCTTGCTTGAATCTGGCTGGAGAAGGCCTCCAAAATCGGCTCGATTGCCTGCGGCTCGGCATCGCGGATCAGATCGCCGACCTGGGCGAGCCGATCGGCGGCATTCAGCAGATGGTAATCGCGCGGCTTCGGATTGCGCTTCACCTCGTCCCAGGTGAGCGGCATCGACACCGAGGCATACGGCGTCGCCCGCGGCGTGTATGGCGCTGCGATCGTCCGGGAGGCATCATGCTGCATGTAATCGATGTAAATGCGGGTGCCCCGGTTCTTCTTCAACCGCTCGATCGTGAACAGCTCCGGGTGAAGCTCGCACAGGTAGATGGCGAGCATCTCGCCCAGCTCGCGGAGCTGCATGAAGGTCGGGCCGCGCTTGATCGGCACGATGAGCTGCACGCCGGTGGCGCCGGACGTCTTCGGAATCGTCCGGATGCCGATCCGTTCCATGGCTTCGCCTACGATCCAGGCGGCCTCCATAATCCGCTCCTCCTCCAGAACGGACGGATCCAGGTCAATAATCCATTCGGCCGGGAGCGGGTCGCCGATGCGGTGCAGTGAAGGATGGAACTCGATGCAGGCCAGATTGGCCAGCCAGAGCAGCGTAGGCACATTTTGCAGCACGATATAGCGGATGTCCCCGGACATCGCTGTTTCGACGAAGGAGGGTGCCCCAGGAGGCACGTTTTTCTGGTAGAAAAACTCCCCCGGAACGCCGTGCGGATACCGGATCGTCGTCAGGAAGCGGTCGCGGCACGCCGCCAGCAAAAAAGGGCTTAGCCGGATCATTTCCCTGATATAGTCTGTCTTCGTGATGCGCGCCTCCGGCCACAACAGCTTGTTCGGATTCGTGACTTGGAGTTCATGCCCTTCTACCATTAAGTACGCGGGCGGTTCTTTGCTGGCCATAGCCCCACCTTCCTGTGTCTGCACTCCCGTATTCTCGGCATTCTGATCTCGTTCCCCTCTAACTCCCGCGCTTCGCTTCTCCCGTTACCTCAGCAGCGGCAGTGTATCGATGCGTGGATGGCGGAGCTGTCCGGTCGGCGTATATTCCAAGGCCGCGGCCCGGCACGGAATCGGCACACTCATCCAGACGATTGGCTCCCGGCGGAGAGCCACAATCGGTCCTCCGGGCGGCCCCGAGGCGGGATAACGCGCCGCCCAGCCTTCCAAGAGCAGCCGGCGGGTCTCATCAAGTCCGATGGACGCCTTGCCAATATAGCGTCCTTCCAAATCGGTAAGGACGACGCTGGCTGGACGGCCGTTATTGATCATATAGCCGACCGTCAAGGCTTCGACGAGAAGATCCTTCTTAATTTTGAACCAGTCCTGATGACGCTTGCCCTCCTGATACGTGGAGCGTCGCTTTTTGCTGACGACGCCTTCCCAGCCGTGCTGCTCCACCCATTTCCACAATTGATCGCTATCTTCGAAAATATCCGCCACGAAGCAAGCGGGATGCTTGTCGGGGAACAGATCCAGCAGCAAGCGGTGCCGCTCCTCATAGGGTAGCCGCCTTACATTCCGCTCTTCGATCCCGAGCACATCGAAAAGGACGTAGACGGCGGGAAGGGCGCCGTCGGGCCGCTGGCGCATCCGCTCCCGTTGGAGTGCCAACGGGAAGGAAGGCCGTCCGAGATTCGGATCGAAGACGACGACCTCGCCGTCGAGCAGCAGCGTACGCCCCCGAAGCTCGGGCCGCGCTTCCATCATCATCGTCACGTCCGCATAGATGGACGTCTTCTCCAGCATCCGTTTGGAGAACAGCCGCACCCGGCCCTGAACGCACAAGGCGAGCATCCTGACGCCGTCCCATTTCAGTTGATGCAGCCAGTCTTCGCCTGCGGGGATGCGGTCGCTCCGAAGCGGAGACATCGGGGCCGCAGGCAGCGCCAGGGAAGCCGGGAGTGCCTCGGGGAAGCCCGCGGCGTTCCGTTCCTCCCGGTGCGGCGGCTGTCCCGAGCCTTCCATCGGCGGCCGTGGCATTATGGCTCCGTCCGCGTCCGCTTGCGCCGCGTGCCGCCGGTGGCGGCTGGCTCCTCGCCGTCATTGGCCGCCTTCTGCGCGCCGGCTTCCGCCTTGCGGGCCGTCTTCTTGCGCCGCGGGGCAGCTTCCTCAGCAGGCGTATCGGCGGCGGCCGCCGGAGCGGCTTTTTTGCGCCGCTTCGGTTCCGCTGCTGCGGCTGAACCCGCTGCAGCCGCCGGACCCGGGGCGGTACCAATCGGCCGCGGCCCCTTCATCGCCTCGATGCTCGCCTGCAGCGCCGCCATGAGGTCGACGACATTGGCGGCCGGCTGGGCGGCCGGAGCGGTGCGCACTTCCTCGCCCGCAATCTTTTGCCCGATCCGCTCCAGCAAGCGCTGGCGGTATTCATCCGTGTACTGCTCCGGCTGGAAGGCTGTCGACAGCTGGCCGATAAGCAGCTTCGCCATCTCCAGCTCCTTCGGATTGACCTCCACATGCTCCGGAATATTCGGAACCTGGGTAACCGCGCGAATCTCATCCGGGTAGAACATCGTCTCCATGACGAGGCAATTCTCGATGACGCGAATGGCGGCGAGACTGCTCTTTGCCCGGATCGTCACTTTGGCGATGCCGATCTTGCCCGTCTGGACCAACGCCTCGCGCAGCAGCTGATACGCGTTGTTCCCCGCTTGATCGGGAGATAAATAATACGTCTTCTGATAATAGATCGGATCAATTTCGGCCAGGTCGACGAAATCGAGAATCGCAATCGCCCGGCTTGCATCATCCTGCAGCTGCTCCAGCTCGTCTTTGGGGAACAGCACGAATTTCCCTTTTTCATACTCATAGCCCTTCACGATTTCGTCCCAGCCTACCTCTTCCTTGCAGACCGGGCAGGAGCGGACATAGGAGAGCGGGCTGCCGCATTCCTTGTGTATCATTCGCATTGAGATGTCTTTGTCTTCGGTGGCGGTATGCATTTTGACGGGGACATGGACCAAGCCGAAGCTGATTGCCCCTTTCCAGACCGTATGCATCAATTATCCTCCTCGCGCCTGTTCGCTCATTCGCCTGCACATCGCTGTGCCGGCATTTGTATCACTGTATTCATCGGGTTCCTGCCTATATGTCAGTGTTCAAATGACGACTTCTGGGACAACCTCTATAGGTCAGTATGCGATAGTTCGCTTTCTTCTACGCATGCATGAAAAAGGCGCTTTTGCGTCACGTTAAGGCTTAGAATGCTGTGGAAGGGAGGTTTTGAACATGGATGTACATCGTGCGAAGCATATTTTGGAAATGAAGGATACGGTCCCTGTCCATCTTGACGGCGAGCAGCCGGTCTGGATCGAGAGCGTGGATGTTGCCAATGGAATGGCGACGGTGCAAGTCGGCACCAACCCGACAAATACCGAGACGGTAGCGGTTGACCGGTTGCAGGAGCCGCAACAATAAGCGAACGGTAGGAGTTGGTCGGTCTGCGTCTGGAATAGGAGCGGCAGCAGGGGGAAGGCGCGTTGTGTGGCATCGGCCTTCCCGACTTGTCGTCAGCGCGCAATTCTGAATTTGCTGCGCCAGCGGGAGATGAGCAGGAATATGGCAGGGAGCAGCACGATGGCGGCCAGGCCGTCCCACAGCAGCTGTTCCGGCACGATGACACGATCTGCGGATAGACGGAAGAAGGCATAACCGGAGTAGGGCAGGACGAGCAGGACGGCGGTAATGACGCCGGGCGCAAGACTGCGGGTATAGACGGACAGTCCGATATGGGTAAATACATGCAGGAATAAGATAAGGAGCAGAATCAGGTACAGGTCGTACCAGGAAAACAGTACGGCCGCGAGCGTCGCCGTAACGAAGACGAGGAAGACCCAGAATACATCGCCCGCGAAGTCCCGCGTCGTCATCTTCAGGCTGCTCCCGGCAAAGCGCCGGACCGCAGGCGGCATCTGTTCCAGAATGCGCTCGCCGTGACGGCGAAGCCAGGGCTCGACATAGAGGAGCTCTTCGAAATCATGGAACATGAATACGATAGGAAACAGCCACATCACCGTAACCGCATCAAGATGAGCGGTTATCCAGCCGATTATCGCATTGATCATCGGTTACCCCTCCTTTTTCGAATGAAGCAGCATGCCTTGAAGGAACAGGCGTGCGGTATGGGCGCCCAACTCCTCCGGCGTTCTTTCTCCGGTCTCCACATAGCGGTAGACGAGTCTCTCCATCGCAGCGACGACCGATTCGGCCGCCAGCTCCGGATCGATCTCCGGCTTGACGATTCCAAGCGACTGGTTATGAAGCATGTTGGCGACGATCTGGCGGACGATGCGTTCCCGCACCTGATCGCTGTCGTCGGAGATTTGCAGCGCGATCTTCGTCAGTTGCGGCTGTGCCCCGAACAGACGGAACAACGCGGTAAAAGACGAGACGATATACGCCTCGACCTCTGAAGTGGGGAGATGCTTCACTTCCGCACCGGCGTTGCCCAGGCGGAGCAAGTGCTCATTGAATTGCTGCAGGAGCTGAGCGGCAAGATCGTCCTTGCTTGTGAAATACAGATAAAAAGCGGCTTGGGTCAAGCCCGCCCCGGCTACGATCTCGCTGACCTTCGTGCCGCGCACCCCTTTGGCGGCAAATAACTTCTCGGCTGATTGCATCAGCTTGCGCTTGCTCTCCTGCGCGGTATTGCGTGCCATAGGCAACCTCCTTCATTACTAACTAATTAGTTAGTAATATCTTATCATTCGTGTCCTGCACTGTAAAGGGGCTTCATACTCTGAGCAGGAATCCAATCTCTCGTCCAGTTTTGTTCTCTTCCGAGCCCAACTCAAAATCGATCTTGCGCCTGACCAAAACTTCCTGCAAGATACGGGGAATAAATGTAAAAAGGGATAGAATACGCTGCTGATTTATCTAGCATCCAGGGCGGAGTATGCGTGGGGAGAAGTATTATGGCTGCCAGGGCACGGGCAATCATCAGCAGCGGGAGGCTCGCTGTGTGCCCGCCTTCCGCTTGTGAGGAGAGGCGGCGTTTTTATGTTATAATGAGTTGTCAGTAACAGTTGAATGTCGTGGAGGGAATTATGAACCAATCAGCGGAATTCGCCTTTTACTCCGCGAGCGAAGCGGATACGGAACGGCTGGCCGCGAAGCTGGCCGAACGCTGTCAGCCCGGCACGGTCCTCGCGCTGGACGGAGATCTGGGGGCGGGCAAGACCCGGTTCTCGCAGGCGGTCGCGCGTGCGCTCGGTATCGAGGGGATCGTCAACAGTCCGACGTTTACGATAATTAAAGAATATGACAGCGGCAGGCTGCCGCTCTATCATATGGATGTGTACCGCATCTCGATGGCGGAAGCGGATGAATTGGGGCTGGATGAATACTTGTATGGCGACGGCGTGTCGCTGGTCGAGTGGTCAAGCCTGATTACGCCGCTGCTGCCGCCGCGTTATTTGCATCTTTTTATGCAGACGGAAGGCGAGACGGAGCGGATCATTCGCTTGACCGCATACGGGGAGCCCTATGTAAGCTGGGTTAACGAACTTAAACGGATGGGAGTCTGACATCGTGCATCAACAGGATCATAATAGAATGCGGGTGCTGGCCCTGGATACATCGACGGCCGCTCTGACCGCCGCCCTGCTCGAAGGGGACGTGCTCGTGGACGAGCGCCATTCCCAGGCCGAGCGCAATCATTCGATCAAGCTGCTGCCGACGGTGCAGTCGCTGATGGAGGATAACGGGTGGAGCGGGAAGTCGACGGATCTTGTCGCCGTCGGTGTCGGCCCCGGATCGTATACAGGCGTGCGCATCGCGGTCACGGCCGGGAAGACGATGGCCTGGATATGGGACAAGCCGGTTATCGGCGTATCGAGTCTGGAGGCGTTGGCGCTCTCCGGCGTGCAGCAGGCCGAACAGGACGGCGCCGAAGCGGGCGGCACTGGTCGCATCCTTGTGTACCCGCTGATGGATGCGAGAAGGGGGCAGGTCTATACGGCTCCCTTTGCTTGGAACGGAAGCGCGTCCGAGGGCCTGAGGGACGAGGTTGAGCGGCATGGCGAGGACGGGATTCGCCTGTTCTCGCTGGTCGCGGAGGAGGCGTCCCGGGCGCTGGAAGCTAGGGCGGAAGGTGCGGATCATCCGCAAGCGGCCGCAGAAGTATGGTTCGTCGGCGATACCGGAGCGCAGCAGGAAGCGTTGAGCGGCCTGCAGGCGCAATGGGGAGGACGGATTCGCGTTATCCCGTGCGGGATGGAGGCGAGCTGGATCGGCCGTCTCGGGCTGCGCGCCTATGCGGCAGGCGAGCGGACGGATACCCATCGGCTCGAGCCGAATTATACGCAGTTGGCGGAAGCGGAAGCGAAGCTGCTGGCGAAGGAGCGGGCGGACCGGAGGCAGCAGTAATAGAAGGGAGCATGTCAGATGGGACAACGACCTGAATACGATGAGGATGAACGGACGGCGGAACCGGGCGGAGTGGAGTTCCGGCCGATGCGGCTTGAGGATATTCCCGGGGTGCTTGAGGTGGAGCACGCTTCGTTCACGGTGCCGTGGACGATTGATGCGTTCCGGAATGAACTGACGCAGAACCATTTTGCCAAATATACGGTAATGCTTCAAGGCGATCGCATTATCGGCTATTCCGGCATGTGGACGGTTGTGGATGAAGCTCATATTACCAATATTGCCGTTCATCCCGATTTCCGGGGGCAGAAGCTCGGAGAGCGCCTGCTGCGGGAGATGGTCGTACAGGCGATGGCCTACGGCATGGAGGCGATGACGCTCGAGGTTCGGGTGTCGAATCATATCGCTCAACGGTTGTATGCGAAGTTCGGCTTTCAGGGAGCGGGCGTGCGCAAAGGATACTATTCAGATAACAAGGAAGATGCGCTCATTATGTGGACCGACCTGAAAGCGTTGGCCGCTTCTTCCTATCAACAAGCGGAATAAAGCAGGTGACCTTCGTGAATATATCAAGTTCTTATACCAATCCGGGAGAAGCGGACGTCATACTCGCGATCGAGACAAGCTGCGACGAGACGTCCGTGGCCATCGTTCGCGGGGGGCGCGAAGTGCTGGCGAATCAAGTCTCCAGCCAGATCGACGTCCACCAGCGCTTCGGCGGCGTCGTGCCGGAGATCGCTTCGCGCAAGCATGTGGAGACGATTACCGTCATGCTGGAGGAAGCGGTGAAGCAGGCAGGCCTTGCCCTGACTGACATTACGGCCGTTGCGGTCACACAGGGGCCGGGGCTCGTCGGCTCACTGCTCGTCGGCATCGTGGCGGCCAAGTCGCTGGCGATGGCCTTGGACGTGCCCTTGATCGGGACGCATCATATCGCCGGGCATATTTATGCGAACCGGCTTGTACAGGAGCTGGCCTATCCATGCATGGCGCTCGTCGTCAGCGGCGGGCATACGGAGTTGGTTCATCTGGAGCGGGAGGGCGTGTTCCGCGTCATCGGAAGCACGCGCGACGACGCGGTCGGCGAGGCTTACGACAAGGTCGCCCGCGCGGTCGGCTTCCCGTATCCGGGCGGTCCGCATATCGACCGCCTCGCCGTGGACGCGGACGACGCGATCACGCTGCCGCGCGCCTGGCTGGAGCCTGATTCCTATGATTTCAGCTTCAGCGGACTGAAGTCCGCCGTGTTGAACGTCGTCAATCAGGCGAAGATGCGGGGCGAGCCGCCGATGTACGCCGCCGTCGCCCGCGGATTCCAGGAATCCGTCATCGATGTGCTGACGGAGAAAGCGATGCGCGCCGTGAAGGAATACGGCGCGAACCAATTGCTGCTGTGCGGCGGCGTGGCCGCCAACCGCGGATTGCGATCGGCGCTGTCGGCGCGCTGCCAGGCCGAGGGCGTGCCGCTATTGATCCCGCCGTTCGAATATTGCACGGACAATGCGGCGATGATCGCCGCCGCGGCGCATATCAAGTGGAAGCACGGGCAGTTCACGCCGCTTGATTTCCAGGCCCAGCCGCTGTTCTCACTCGAGGCGTGGTCGGTGGAATAGCTGCCAAGCGCTGCCGGAAGAGAGGCGAGGAGCGAGCCTTTATTTCAAATTAGGTCTGTCAATCGTCTGTGAAAATGTCACTTTAACTGTGCTATGAAAATGTCACTTGT
>NZ_QYZD01000005.1:0-274116 GCF_003591545.1 Paenibacillus thiaminolyticus | reverse complement strand
GCTGCGTTGTTTGTATATTACTGTTTGTCTGTACGACATGCTGCGTTGTTTGTATGTTACTGTTTGTCTGTACGACATGCTGCGTTGTTTGTAAATTACTGTTTGTCTGAACGACATGCTGCGTTGTTTGTATATTACTGTTTGTCTGAACGACATGCTGCGTTGTTTGTATGTTACTGTTTGTCTGAACGACATGCTGCGTTGTTTGTATGACTGTCTTGCCCCTACCGCATGCTGGCCTTTCTGAATCGGATACTGTCTCACACCGCACCCGATAACGCGCCAACCCGCAGGTATCCTGCAATAATGCAGCATTATTTTTGGGGGGAATACCGCTGCAATGGCATTCCTGCCAAAATACATGATTTTTCCCAGATGAAGCCACAAATGACCTATATTCGACGGAATTGATGTAGTTTTGCAGGAATTTCTTTATTTTGAGGTGTTTTCGGCGTAAAATACTGCGTTCTTGCAGTATTTGATAAGTCGATCTGTTTAAAATGAATCTTCACTCAGCCGGAACATATGGGGGCGGGATCCGCTGCTCGGGACGGTACCCACGTACGGCAACTACGTACGGCAGCTATTTTTGGCAGCTACCTACTGCATTCACGTACTGCCTCCATGTACGATAAGCCCGTATTCCGGCATCCATTCATACTAGGAAGAGGAGAGGTTGGACAATGGAAGGAAGATACACTGCCACGAACACGGAGCGGCTCCGCTTCATGGATGCCCATATCCATCTCGACGGATACGGCCCGGAGCAGCGGCCGCTGCTGGAGCAATCGCTGGAGGCGGAAGAACTGGACGGCGTCATCGCCGTGTCAATGGATGCGGCCTCGTGCCGCGAGGTGCAGCGCTGGGCGGAGCGGTATCCGGGGCGCGTTCACCCCGCGTACGGCTTTCACCCGGAGCAGCCGCTGCCTGCCGAACAGGAGCGGAGTGCGCTCCTGCAATGGATGGATGAGCGTCGCGATGCGATGATCGCCATCGGCGAGGTCGGCCTGCCCTATTATATGCGGCAGGAAGCCCTACGCGCGGGGGGCAGCGAGGCAGGCTTCCCCCGCGGCGCTTATCTGGAGCTGCTGGAGGCCTTCGTGCAGCGGGCTGCTGCGTGGGATAAGCCGATCGTGCTGCACGCGGTCTACGACGACGCGCCGATTGTCATCGATCTGCTGGAAAGGTACAGTGTGCGCACGGCCCACTTCCATTGGTTCAAGGGAGATGTGAAGACGACGGAGCGGATGGCCGGGAACGGTTACTATATCTCGTTCACGCCGGACCTTGCCTATGAGGTCGAGATCCGGGAGCTAGCGCTTCGCTACCCGGGCGACCGCGTCATGACGGAGACGGACGGGCCCTGGCCGTTCGAAGGGCCATTTGCAGGGCAGGTCACGCTCCCGCTAATGGTGCGCGACGTTGCCGCGTCATGGGCCGCGCTCCAGCGGCTGGAGTTCGGCGAGGCCGCGGCGCTGCTGCGGGCCAATGCGAAGCGCTGCTACGGCGTGTAGCACCGGCTTCGCAAGAACTAGGCGAGAGCTTGAGCAGCCAGGATCTTCCCCGCGCGCCCGGAGCTTGCCTAGCCAGTCGCCTGCGCTGCGAGCTAGGAGCTTGCCTTGCCGGGTGCCTGCGCTGCGAGCCCGGAGCTTGCCTTGCCGGGTGCCTGCGCTGCGAGACCGGAGCTTGCCTAGCCAGTCGCTTGCGCTGCGAGCCCGGAGCCTGCCTTGCCAGGCGTCTGCCCAGCGAGTCAGGAGCTGCCCTGCCGAGCATCGGCCGTGCCGGCCGGGGGCTCAGCTTACAGCATCATGGCCGCGAGGAAGCCGAACAGCAGGAGGGGCACGTTGTAGTGCAGGAAGGTCGGCACGCAGGTGTCCCATATATGATCATGCTGACCGTCGGCGTTCAGGCCAGCGGTCGGGCCCAGGGTGCTGTCCGAGGCCGGCGAGCCGGCATCGCCCAGCGCTGCAGCCGTGCCGATGAGCGATATCGTCGCCAGCGGGCTGAAGCCGAGCTCGACGCACAGCGGCACGAAGACGGTCGCGATCAGCGGAATCGTCGAGAACGACGAGCCGATGCCGAGCGTGACGAGCAGCCCGATGGCGAGCATCAGGATGGCTGCCAGCGCCCGGTTGTCGCCGACCATGCTGACGGCTTCCTTCACGAGCGACTCGATGTGCCCGGTCTCGCGCAGCACCGCGCCGAGGCCGGCCGCCGACATCATGACGAAGCCGATGTAGGCCATCGACCGCATACCGTCGGAGAGGACGCGGTCGGCCCTGCCGCGCGGTATGACGCGTGAGAGCAGCAGCACGGACAGCCCGGCAGCCGCGCCGTAGATCATCGAGCCCGTGCTTAATTGCACGGCCAGCATGGCCGCGATGGCGGCGATGCCGGCTCCGGCAGCGAAGCGGCTGGCGGAAGGGGCAGCCTCGTCGGCTGCGGCAGCCGGCTGGAGCGCAGCCCCCTCGGCATAGTGCCGCGGCTTGCGGTAGCTGATCATCATAGCGAACAGCAGGCCCGCAATCATCCCGAGCGCCGGAAGCAGCATCGCCTTCGGCAGCTGGGAAGCCTCGACGGCTAGGCCGTTCTGCGTCATATTGCTCGCCACAATATCGTGGAAGATGGCGCCGAAGCCGACCGGAAGGAACATATATGGCGTAATCAGCCCGAATGTGAGCGCGCACGCGACGGCCCGCCGGTCCAGCCACGTCGTATTGAACAGCATGAGGAGCGGCGGGATAAGCACGGGAATGAAAGCGATATGAACGGGCACCGCATTTTGCGACAGGCAGGCGATGCCTGCGATCGCGGCCAATATGCCGTACCGGACGGAGGCGCGAACCGGGCCGCTGTCCGATCGGGCCCGGACGAGCCCCACCGCGCGGTGCACCAGCCGTTCGGGCAGCCCTGTCTCGGCCAGCCCGGCGGCGAACGCGCCGAGCAAGGCATAGCTTAGTGCAATGCCGGCGTTATCCTTCAGCCCTTCGGAGAAGGCAGCGATCGTGTTCGAGATCGGCATCCCTCCGGCCCAGCCGCCGATGATGGCGGACACGAGCAGGGCGAGGACGACATGGACTCGCAGCAGGCTTAATCCGAATAATACCGCGAGAGAGAGAAGAACCGCATTCATGTAAAAGATCAACCTCACTTGATGATAATAATTAATTAAAACATTACCACGTTACCAGAGTAATGTATAACGTTTCTTGCAATCCATTTTATGACAGTGGGTTCCTGATCTTGTGCTTGAATCCGCCTCTCTTCCTTAATATAGCGTGGCCGCAAGCACGCTCACACACAGTAATCAACGGAATCGCGATGGCAGGGCCGTTCCTCGATCCGAACTGATCAGTCCGGAGACGGAGAGGCTATCCATCTATAGACCGAGCCTATATTCATTTCAGGGAAGCAGCAGAAGTTCCTGCTGGCTGCGGATGCAGTCATTCCCGCTATTCCGGTACACTAAATTGTGGCTGAAGGCTGTCCGGAAGGGATGCTGCGGCGTGAAGCTCCGGCCGGATTCCTCGCACCGGAACGCCTTAATGGGAGTGGATCACATCGCTGGTCCCGCACCCAACATCTACACAAAATTTTTAAAACAAAAATATTGCGAAAAGCGGTGATGATCCAGTACACTATTTGAGTTCAGAGAGAAGAAACCAGGGATTATCAGAGAAATTCCAAAGTGGAGTCATCCACATAGAGGATAGAGTGGAGGAAATGAACATGAATTCTGCACCAACTAACAAGAAGAACGAGTCGGCATTCAGCCTGTTCCGGAACCGGTTCGTACAAGCCATCATGATGGCGGGATTGTTCATGCAAGTCGGCATCTGGATCCGCAACTTCGCGGTGCTGTTGTTCGTCATGGAGATGACGAACGGGGATGCCTTTGCGGTCTCGATGATATCGGTAGCAGAGTTCGCTCCGATCTTCGTCTTTTCGTTCATCGGGGGAACCTTCGCCGACCGTTGGCGCCCGAAGCGCACCATGATATGGTGTGATATATTAAGCGCCTTGTCCGTGTTCGCCGTCCTGGTGACCATCCTGCTCGGATCGTGGCAGGCCGTTTTTTTCACGACCTTTGTATCGGCTATTCTGTCGCAGTTCTCGCAGCCTTCTTCTATGAAGCTGTTCAAGCAGCATGTTCCGGCCGAGATGATGCAGGCGGGGATGTCCATCTTCCAGACGATGGTGGCGCTGTTCATGGTGCTTGGTCCGGCCATCGGCACGATGATCTTCCAGCATTATGGCATTACGACATCGCTCGTCCTGACCGGAGTGGCCTTCGTGTTGTCGGCCATCGCCTTGACGTTCCTGCCTGGCGATGATCAGGAGGATGGAGAGAAGAAGCAGGATTCCCGGGTATGGGATGAGCTTGGAGCCGGCTTGCGCTATGTGATGAAAAGCAAGCTGCTGAAATCGCTTGGCGGCTGCTTCGCCTTCGCGGGGCTGGCGATCGGGATGATTCAGCCTATGGGGGCTTTCCTCGTGACGGAGCGTCTTGGCCTGCCGAAGGAGAATTTGAGTTATCTGATGATGACGAACGGCGTGGCGATGATGATCGGCGGCGCCATCGCGATGGGCATTTCGAAGCGGCTGCTGCCGCAGCATATGCTGGCAATCGGCATGCTGTTCAGCAGTATCGGCATTCTGATGGCCGGCATGTCGACCCAATTGTGGCTTACGCTCGTGGCGCAGTTCATCAGCGGCTTGATGCTGCCATCGATTCAGATCGGCATCAACACGATGATTCTGCAAAATACGGAAGGGTCCTTCATCGGCCGGGTTAACGGCATATTGACGCCGTTGTTCATGGGGGCGATGGTTATCATGATGTCGATCTCCGGATGGATCAAAAATTTGACTTCCATTACGACCATGTATGAGATCTCTGCAGTTCTGTTCCTGTTCGGGATTGCCGTCATGCTGCCGATTCTCCGAATGAGGAAGACACCGGAGCCCGCACAGCCGGCTAAGGCTGCCGTCGGCCAGGAATAACCGAATGTCCGCACCTTACGGACGGTGACAAATTATGACCGTGCCCATTGACATGAAGCCGGACGCATGTTCATAATAATAGGATACAATTCATGAACCGTATTGGAATCGATGACGAGAACAAGTAAGCTGGGATACGGACCGCAGAGAGTCGACGGCCGGTGCGAGTCGATGTCTGGACCAGTTGAATATCCTCTCCGAGATGCCGCGCTGAACCTTGTGCCGCCTGGCGGCCGACAGTAAGCGCGGACGGGTCATCCGCCGTTACCCGGATGCGCGGCAATGCCGCGGCCAAGCGCCGCAGAAGCGGATTCGGGAGTGAATCCGGACTTTTGCGGAACAAGGGTGGTACCACGGTAACTCTCGTCCCTTTTTTGGGGCGAGTTTTTTTATTTTTCCGGCAATTGCCCAACACTAGACTGTATACCGACCGAAAGTGAGGAATGTGACATGGAGACGACTCATCCTGCACCGGCCGTGACGATGGAGCATATCGTCCGTGCCCACCATGTATTGAAGGAAGTCATTGTGCGGACGCCTTTACAGCGCGACCCGATTTTATCCGCCAGATATCAATGCAATGTCTATTTGAAGCGGGAGGATCTGCAGATCGTCCGGTCATTCAAAATCAGGGGCGCCTACAATATGATCCGCCATCTGTCCTCCGAGGATTTGCAGAAGGGAATCGTCTGCGCCAGCGCGGGCAACCACGCTCAGGGAGTCGCTTATTCGTGCCAAGCGCTGCAGATTCAGGGCACGATCGTGATGCCAACCACGACGCCGAGCCAAAAGGTGACCCAGGTGAAGCGCTTCGGCGGATCGTTCGTCAAGGTTGTCTTGACGGGGGACACTTTCGATGATGCCTATGAAGCGGCCATGAACATTTGCGAAGAGAGCGGCAGCACCTTCATTCATCCTTTCGATGATCCATATATCGTTGCAGGCAGCGGCACGGTAGGCATGGAGATTATGGAGTCGCTTGATGTGCCGGCCGACTATGTCTTTGTAACGATTGGCGGCGGCGGCTTGGCGGCCGGAGTGGGCACGTACGTGAAGACCGTGAGTCCCTCTACCCGGGTGATTGGCGTGGAGCCGGAAGGGGCGCCTTCGATGACGGCGGCGATGGAACGCCGTGAAGTGCTCACGCTGGAGACGATCGACAAGTTCGTCGACGGCGCCGCCGTGAAGCGGGTAGGGCAGCTTCCTTACGAGATCTGCTCGCAGGTGCTTGATGATGTCATTCTCGTGCCGGAAGGCAAAGCCTGCACGACCATCCTGCAGCTCTACAACGAGAGTGCGATTGTCGTGGAGCCGGCCGGATCGCTGCCTGTTGCGGCACTCGATCTGTACCGGGATCAGATTCGCGGCAAAAATGTCGTCTGTGTCATCAGCGGCGGCAACAACGATATTGA
The DNA here is from genome assembly GCF_003591545.1 of Paenibacillus thiaminolyticus. Classification (GTDB taxonomy): domain Bacteria; phylum Bacillota; class Bacilli; order Paenibacillales; family Paenibacillaceae; genus Paenibacillus_B; species Paenibacillus_B thiaminolyticus_A. The sequence goes on along the minus strand of NZ_QYZD01000005.1, from coordinate 267,700 downwards.
CCGGATGCAGGAGATTAAGGAACGGTCGCTCATTTATGAAGGCCTGAAGTATTACTTCATCGTGAACTTCCCGCAGCGTGCCGGCGCTTTGCGCGAATTCCTGGAGGATGTGCTCGGACCGAATGATGACATTACCCGGTTCGAATATAACAAGAAGCATAACAAGGATGACGGCTTCGCCCTGGTCGGCATCGAGTTGGAGCATACCGAAGATTATAAGCCGCTCATCGAACGGATGAAGAAGCGGGGCATCAAGTACGTGGAAGTGAACAAAAACGCGACGCTGTATAATATGCTCGTCTAATCATGTTGCCTGCGCTATCTCCTGCCCCTGGCCCCTGCCTCGCGCGATTCGGTCGCATCCCGTGCGGTGTTCCTCTCGTATAAATAGGTAAGGAATGCGGGAAGAGGAGGAGATGGCATGCAGTCATGGCATGAACTGCAGCGCCGCATCGAGCGGGCGCGGCTGAACGGAAGGCTGCAGGACAAGTATGAGACGCGCCTGCAGGAGGCTAAGCGGGAGCGTCAGCGGTGCAAGGCGGAGCTGGGGCGGATGGAAAAGTGGTGGCGCGAGGAAGAGCAGGATGTCGAACGGCTGCGCTCCTGGTCGATGGCGAATTTCTTCTTCACGCTGATCGGACAGAAGGAGCGCAAGCTCGAGCGGGAAGAGGAAGAGGCTCTTCGCGCCAAGGAGCGATATGAGCTGGCGCAGGATGCTTGCCGCCGGGCCGAGGCCGATGAGGCGGAATGGCACCGCCAGTTGATCGGAGTCAGCGGGGCGGATGAGGAGCTGCAGCGGGCCATCGAGGAGAAGGAGCGCCTGCTCCGCGCCTGTGACCGCATCGTAGCAGGTGAACTGGATGCGCTTATCTCGGGGCGGGCGTGGCTGCAGACAGAGAAGCGCGAGCTGGCCGAGGCCATTCAGGCGGGCCGCGACGCGCTGCGCGCCCTGGAGCTGGCCGAGGAACAGTTCCGTTCCGCCCGCAACTGGGGAAGGTACGATATGCTCGGCGGCGGCACGATCGCGACCTACCTCAAGCATAACCGCTATGACGATGCCAAGGCGGAGCTGCACAATGCCAATCACCGCCTGAGCCGCTTCGGACGGGAGCTGGAAGACGTGCAGAAGCTGCGGCAGACGGCGCAGGCCGTCGATATCGGCGCGGGTCTTACCTTCGCTGACTATGTATTCGACGGATTCCTGACCGATTGGATGGTGCAGGGCCGGATTAACCGTTCGCTGGAACGGGTGGAAGAGGCGATCCGGCATGTTCAGGCGACGCTTCGGCGCCTGGAGCAGGAGGCTGTAAGCGTGGAGCGGCGGCAGGCCGATTCGGAACGGGAGTATGCCACGCTTATCGAGAATTGGTTCCCGGCCAATCAGAGTTGAACTCCCCCCATGATATGGGTATATTAATAGACAAAGCGCTAGACATAGAAAGGTTGATTGCTGGTGGAGAACCCCAATACTACATCGAATTTTATTCGCAATATTATTGTGAATGATCTGGAAGAAGGCCGGGTGGAAAAGATCGTGACCCGGTTCCCGCCCGAGCCGAACGGATATTTGCATATCGGGCATGCGAAGTCGATTTGCCTGAATTTCGAGCTGGCCAAGGAGTTCAAGGGCCGCGCGCATCTCCGCTTCGATGACACGAATCCGCTCAAGGAGGATACCGAATTCGTCGAATCGATCAAAGAGGATGTCCGCTGGCTCGGCTTCGACTGGGACGAACTCTATTTCGCCTCCGATTATTTCGACGAGATGTATGAGCGCGCCGTGCTTCTGATCAAGAAGGGCAAAGCCTTCGTCTGCGATCTGAGCGCCGACGAGATGCGGGAGATGCGGGGCACGCTGACCGAACCGGGGAAGAACAGCCCGTACCGCGATCGCTCGATCGAGGAGAATCTGGACTTATTCGAAAGGATGAAGAACGGCGAATTCCAAAATGGGGAGAAGGTGCTGCGCGCCAAGATCGACATGGCTTCCCCGAATATCAATCTGCGCGATCCGGTCATTTACCGCATTGCGCATGCGACGCATCATAACACTGGCGACAAATGGTGCATTTACCCGATGTACGCATTCGCCCATCCGCTGGAGGATGCGATCGAGGGCATTACCCATTCCATCTGTACGCTGGAATTCGAGGATCAGCGTCCGCTGTATGACTGGGTCGTACGAGAGTGCGAGATGGAGGCCACGCCGCATCAATACGAATTCGCGCGCCTCAATATAACGAATACGGTCATGAGCAAGCGGAAGCTGAAGCTGCTCGTGGATGAAGGGGTCGTGGATGGCTGGGACGATCCGCGGATGCCGACGATTTCCGGCCTGCGCCGCCGCGGCTTCACGCCGGAATCAATTCGGACGTTCTGCCGGGAGATCGGCGTGACGAAGGGGAACAGCGTGGTCGATTCGAAGTATCTCGATCATTTCATCCGTGAAGACTTGAAGCTGAAGGCGCCGCGCACGATGGGTGTGCTCAAGCCGCTGAAGGTTGTCATTACGAACTATCCGGAAGGCCAGATCGAATGGCTGGACGCGGAAGTGAATCCGGAAAATCCGGAGATGGGGATCCGCCAAATTCCGTTCTCGCGCGAGATTTACATCGAGCAGGACGACTTCATGGAGAATCCGCCGAGCAAATATTTCCGCCTGTTCCCGGGCAATGAAGTCCGCCTGAAGCACGCGTACTTCATCAAGTGCAACGAAGTGATCAAGGACAGCGACGGCCAGGTCGTCGAGGTGCGCTGCACGTATGATCCGGAGACGAAGAGCGGCAGCGGCTTCACCGGCCGCAAGGTGAAGGGAACGATTCACTGGGTCGAGGCTTCTCAGGCGGTCCCGGCTGAATTCCGGCTGTATGAGCCGCTCATTCTGGACGAGACGGAGGACGAAGGCGACACCACGTTCCTGGATCGGATCAACCCGTCTTCTCTGGTCGTGGAGCAGGGCTTCGTGGAGCCGAATATGAAGGATGTCGCAAGCCATGACAAGTATCAATTTTTCCGCCACGGTTATTTCAATGCGGATCCGAAATATACGAATAATGGACGAATCGTATTCAACCTCATCGTCTCGTTGAAGAGCTCGTTCGAGCTGCCGAAGAAGTAACGTCGAACGGGATGATGCGCCGAGGAGTCATTGGAACTGCTGATGCCGTGACCCTGAATCGGGCACAACCCGCTGCGGAAGCGGAATGGGAGGAGTGTTAGGCGGTGCCTGCCGACAGAGTCGAAGGATACACGCTAAGGAAAGGGTGGCTGTCATGAAAAACAAAGTCATTCTATTGACGTCGGATCGTATCGGCGCTGAAGAGAACGGGCTTGGCCCGTCCGTGCTGGAGACCTTCCTGACGCTGCTGAAGCAGCAGGAAGAGCTTCCGGCCGCGATTTTCTGCATGAATCGGGGTGTGCTTGCACTGACTTCCCGGTCCATGTCCTCGCTGCAGCTGGCTGATCTGGCCAATGCGGGCGTGCCTGTCCTTGCCTGCAAAACATGCGTAGATCATTACGGCATCGCGGACGAGTTGGAGGCGGGGGAGATTTCAAGCATGGGCGAGTTTGTCCAGCTGGCCTCCCGGCATGAGGTGCTGACGCTGGGGTAATTTTGACGTGAGCACCCTCATGGTGGCGAGACCTGAATAGTGAGAAGCGGCTGCACCGTGCAATGTATTGCTGGGTGCAGCCGTTGCATGAACCGGGTTCCTAGGGGGACCCGGCTTTTTGCTGTTGGGGTGAAGCGGGCCCCGTGCAGTGATTGGCGAATAGGGCAGACCGGGCCGTAACTCCGTTATCTGGTATTTAGTATCATTATTAGTTAATAAGGTTGATGGTTAATAGCAATAAATCCTGCAAATATGCAGCTTTGCTTTCCTTGAGAGGCACGTTCCAGATCATTCCTGCAAAACTGCATCATTTTCCTCATATTATTCCTATTCGAAGCCATAACGGACGAAATTGCTGTATGAATGCAGCAATTTCCCTCCCAACGAGCGAAAACCGGGAAAAATCCTGCACTTTTGCAGGTTGGGTCGGACACTCGTACTAAACCATTCCAGCCGTTCATATGTATAACCAATTTGATGCAGGATGGGGGAGTAGGATGACGGTCGGAGTCCGCTTCATTAAGGTCCTGGCGTTTGCAATCAATATATGGAAATATGTCAGATAGCCTCTATGGCCAAAAGCGGGTGCAACGGCTGGTGTACGCGCCATGAAAGTGGGCTCGTGTACCCCGCGTCGCCACCTTTTCGCTTAATCTGCCCGCATAACCGAAGTGGGCTAGGTAAGAAGAAATGATAATAGATAAGAACAGTAAGAGGATGACACATAAAGTCACCTCACTATATAGGGAGCAGACTCTTAGAAGTATACAACCTAACAGAATAAAAAAAGAGGTTGTCCGTCATTTTTACGAACACCTCTATTCAGGTCATTCCTTAATTTGTATCTAGTTTTTTCTATTGCAGTGGTCAGTTTTTTATTGTCTCTTCAAGATGAGACGGCATTCACATGAAGATTACGGCTCTCTTAATTCGAGAGAGCTTCCATATTCCGTTTTTTATCTTCCTTGATAAAGAGTACCGAAATGGTGCCGATGACGAGAAGGAAACCAGCGAAATAGAATCCGGCATTCAGCGAGCCGGTTACGTCGGTAAGGAAGCCGGTAATATAAGGCGCCAAAATCGAGCCGCACATACCGATGAAGTTGTAGAGACCGAATGCGGTGCCTAATGAATGCTTAGGTGCATTGTCTGCTACAACGGCGACAAGGACCGGGTTGGTGCTGATTTTTCCGAAAATCCCGTAACCGATCAAGGCCATATACAAAACCCACATATTATCGAAGGCCACGATGGAAATAATCGCGATAATGGACAGGGGCAGCATGACTAGCAAGACAGGACGGCGTGTACCCATTTTATCCGCAATCCAACTGAACAAGAGGGAACCGGGAATGGCGGCCCATGGCACGAGTGAAGAGACAACGGCGACTTCGGTACCTTCAATGCCGCGGGCATGCTGTAAATAATATGGGATCCATGTGACGACGACGAAGAAGGCATATATCGCACAAAAAATCGTAATGTACGCGAAAATCAGGTTTTTGCTGAATAGTTCTTTCACTTTCAGCTTTTGAGGAGCTTTTTCGTCTGTTCCTTGTCCTTTTGCTTTTGGCTTGTCTTTAATCACGATCCACATTGCGATACCGATCAGAACAACAGGAACGGCAATAATATAGAAAGGGGCTCTCCAACTCATCCCTAACGTACCGACCGTATAACTGGAAATGAAGTAGCCAAGGGAAAGCCCGAATGCCATCCCGCTATTAATAATTGCGCTGCCTACGGTAATATGTTTTTTGGGAATCGCTTCTGAGGATAGCCCGTACTGAGGTCCGTAGTAAAAGCCTTGAAAGATGCCGACAAACAGCCATGTTGTCATGAAAAGTGCAAATGTGGGCATCATCCCTGTTATGGCAGCGAAAATCCCGAATATAATAACACCGGGAACAAGCACTTTTTTCTTGCCGATTTTATCGCCTAATATGCCAGACGGCACGTTGAGTCCTGCGTAACCAATGAAGAAAATACTGCTAATTAAACCTAATTGAGAAGCCGATAAGCCAAATTCCGCTTGGATATTGTCCATAACCGGATTAAGCACGGAGCGGGTGGCGTAAATGGAAATCCAGCCTAGAAAGAAAACAATTGTAATTTTGACCCAGTACGGAACCAGGCCCTTTGGTGCGGCATCATGATTGTCCATCTTGATTTCCTCCTGAATGTAGATTTGTACTATCTCGGTGACCGTTCAATAAAACTATAAGATAAATGGCATAACAGTCGAATAAAAATGAAAGTGCTTTCATTGCATAAACATTAAAAATGATAAAGAAAAAATAAATAGGAAGAGGGGAAATGAGGTTCAGAACAAAAAAATCCCGTATCGCCACATGTGCAATACAGGAAAGTCGTAGACATTCGCTTATTCCGAAATCGGGACGCTTTTCAGCATATAACCAATGCCAGAATAAGTGACAATATATTCTTCTTTATGGTGTAGGAGATTTTTTAATTTACGGCGGATTCTTGCGATTCCAACACGTAAATATTCCACCTCATCCCGGTACTGGGCTCCCCATACCTCTGATAACAAGGTCTCATGCTGAACGACTTTATCCAGATTAAGCGCTAAGATTTCCATTACGGAGTATTCCGTGTGCGTCAGGTTAAGCTCTTCCTGTTGAATCCAGCATCTTCTGCTGCCCAAGTCGATGACAAGTTCTCCGGTGCGAATGATTGGTGTATTCACCATATAGGCTTTGGCGCCATTAAATTGGCTTCTTCTCAACACCGCGTTCACTCTGGCGAAGAGTTCATCCAATGAAAATGGCTTTGTTAAATAATCATCTGCACCAAAATTTAATCCTTGCACTTTATCTTGGGCATTGCCTCTTGCCGTTAGCATAATGACAGGGACATTAGAGAATTTGCGTATATTTTCTAGCACTTGAAATCCGTCTTGTCCCGGCATCATAATATCAAGCAAAATTAGATCAGGCGAGACGAGATCGAAATTGGCAAACAACTCTTCCCCTGAACCTACTGTGGTTACTTCATACCCGATTGATTTGAGGTTGGCAGACACAAAGCGCAGAATTTTCGGTTCATCATCAACAATGCAAATCTTTTGCTTTTTCATCTTATTCTTCCCCTTTCTTGATAGGAAAATAGAGTGTAAAGGTGCTTCCTGTCCCCGGCTCGCTGGATACTTCGATTTTCCCTCCATGGGCTTCCATAATGCCAACGCATATCGCAAGTCCTAAGCCTGTTCCCCCCGTACGTCTGGCCGCTGTGGCATCTACCTGATAAAAGTGATTGAAAATTTTGTCAAGTTGATCTTCAGCGATTCCAATCCCATTATCAGACACCGAGATTGTAATGTAATCCTGCTCTATATCTAATGAAACATCGATTTTTTTCAAGGCGGCATCGTTGTAACGAAGCGCATTTGTATATAAATTCACAAGAACCTGTTGAACACGGAGCTTGTCCGCATATAATATAAAGTCATTCCCCAGATGATTATGGAAATGGAATGCTGCATCTCGCCGAAGCGGCAGCGGAATTTGCTCCATCGATTTTGCAATCACTTGATCGGGACGGATCTTATTCATTTCCACGTACATGGTTCCGGATTCAATCTTCGAAATATCCATCCAATCGTTGACTAAACATAGAATTCTGTCAATATCTTCGTGGACCCCCTCCAGCAGCTCTTGCTGGAATTCCGGCCCCCATTCTACCTCTTGCCGGAGCAAGGTTTCGATACTTCCCTTAATATTCGTAATCGGGGTTTTGAATTCATGGGAAGTAAGCGAGATTAAATTATTTTTTAATGCGTCAATTTCCTCTTCCTTCGTGATATCACGCAGCAATAGGCCTTCACCGATCCTGTCATCATCTAACATGACCAAAAATTTATGAAGCCTGTAGTACTCTGATTTTTGCCTGTGCTGCATTTTTAGTTCTCCATTTTCATCGGTGAAGAAGGCGGACAACTCTTCTTTGTCGACATCAAATAAGGTGAGAAATCTTCCGTAAACATCATTTAGATTTTTTACCTTATACTCATCTCCGTCAGCAACGACATTAAGGAAAAATTCATTCACATACTCAACTACTTTTTGGTTGTTTACGAGCATTAAGCCCTCTGACATACTTTCCAGAACAGCTAGCCACACTGCATTCTTACTGCGGATTTGTTCAAATAAAAACTTATTTTGCAGCATGACCCCCATAGAACTGGAGAACGTATCCAGAAACTCTTGCTCGCTGGCCGAAATGGATTGCTGGGATGCCAGATCGACGACGAGAAATCCGTTATGTTTTTCTTCGAGTTGAATGATTTTAATATACTGGAGCTTTCCTGCTATATTGTTATTCAGATAGTCAAGTAAATTTTGCTTCGTATGAATCTTATCATTCGTTACAACGAGATCATGGAAGAGAACATGAATCGAATAGTTAACAAACGGTGTCATTTCTTGCAAACAGTGTTGAATAAATTGAGCTAAATCCTTATTGGAAGATACGGAAGTGATTAATTTGTTGACCGCTTTCAGTTCTGAATTTTTATGCTTTAAAATAGCGGTTCTTTCTTGAACTCTTCCTTCAAGCTCTTTATTTAGCTCCATTAATTCCTTTCTATTTTTCTCCACCTCATCAATCATATGATTGAAATAAAAGAACAACTCTTCCAGTTCTTTTGGACCTTGTATTTTCTTTGTTCGAATATGATTTACTTTAAAATCCACCGTATATTCTTTAATATAGTTAAGCAACTGCCGAATCGTTTTTTCCAACCGGTTGGTCAAGAAAAGACTTGCGCCAACCATGGTGATGGTCGTAAGAAAAAGAATGATGATGATGGTCAAAATTGAATTTCTATACATAGCCGTGAGTACATCATTTGATTTCCCTACCCATACCATCCAATCAAGAGGTTTGATTTTTTCATACGTAATATAGACATCCTCGGGCGGGTCTTCCAGACTGAAAAAACCGCTTCCTTCAGCCTGATGTTGTTCTTCAATATGCTGAACAATCTGAGATTGCGACAGGTTAACAAGTTCTTTCCTCGTATCAACATAAGGATGGACAATGACGTTTTTTTCATGATCAAGGACTACGGCATATCCTGCTTCGCTCATGCTCCAATTCTGAATATGCATTCTTAACGCATCCAGATCGAGAGCCCCAAGCACATATCCTATCATCTCTCCGGCATCGTCCATAATGGGAGACACAATGGTTACTAATAAATTATCGGTTCCGCCTCTGCCTTGAAATACCGGGGAGATGACGGTGCTTTTCTTTCTAAGCAATTCTTTATAATAAGAACGATCACTAAAATTAAGATCGTCACCTTTTGTCCCATCGGTATTGACTTTGGGATAGAATACGATGGATTGGCCATTTTGATCGCCTACATAGAAATTGACAAAGCCAGGGTAAATCGTTTTGATATGTTTGAGATGATCTTGAATACGTTGAACATCCCCAGTGGCAAAAAGCTCCTTTAAATTTACAGCCTGCGTTTGGATCGCCTTTTTATGCTCTACAATGTAGCTGCTAATATAGTCGGAAAGGTACTTCGCCGTTTGGGCCTGGCTTTTTTTATTTTCTTTAATCAATGAAATTAATTGGTAGATTTGAAAGCTTCCAAGAAGAACAGTCGAAAAAAATGTAATGATTAAAAAAGAATAAATGAGTTCCTTTTTAAAGGAGCGAGCCTTTTTCATTGTTCCCCGTCCCGTCTAAAATGGGATGTGTGGCATCATAAAGTGAAGAGCCAATGTGTTCATCTTGACTTGAATTATAAGTAATGAGGCATTACAACTGTATAAAATTGAAAGGGGTTACATTACAAAAAAATAAAAAAGTAATGGGAAAATCGGCGCTGTGTCTCCTCGTGGAAGAGAACCAGCGCCGATAGGCATTAGGCGGCCTGCAAGATTACGGCTGCGCGGTCAGCAGCTTATCCTTCAGCACGGCGATCTCGTCCGTGGACAAGCCGAGCGATTCGGTTACGAAGCGGTTGACAGCGCCGGATTCACGCTCGATCTCCGCGAAGGCGGCTTCCAAATATTCCGACCTTGCCTCCAAGACGGCGTCGAACGCTTCATTGCTGATCTTGCCTGTACCCAGCTTGGCAGCCGTCTTCGCACGCAGCACCCCGGTGTTGAGATACCGGTTCGTCAGTAAGTAGTCGGTCATGACCGTGTCCTTCGGAACCCCCAGCATCAGGAGCAGCAGCGCGGCTACCAGACCGGTCCGATCCTTGCCTGCCGTACAGTGGAACAGCAGAGGAGCGCCGTTCTCGGCCAGCAAATGATCGAAGATGCTGCGTATTCCCGCCGTCGAGTGGACGAGCGAGCGGTTCATGTCGACGAGCAGCTGCCCCGGCTCGCTTGCCGGCGGGCTGCCCCCGCCCGCCACATCCCCGGGCTGGCGCATGACGTCCTTGCCCAGCATCTCGACGAGCGGGATATGGGAACGGACGGCAGGCGCAAGCGGCGGCGAAGGCATCGCTGCCACCTCGTCGCTGTCACGCAGGTCGCAGATCTGGCGCAGATGCAGCGAATCCAGGTAGTGGAGATCGTCCGGAGTCAGATCCGACAATTCCGGAGAGCGGTACAGCTTGCCCCACTGGACATACCGTCCTTCTGCCGTCCGGTATCCGCCGAGGTCACGGAAATTGGAGACGCCGGCGAGCGGAAGCACGCGCTCGGCGGTTGTCAGCAGATATTGTCCATTTTGGCATAGATGATAGTAGCTTCTGCGCCCAGGGGCCGGGTCAGGGAATGAAATCTCCTGTCCCGGAACGATCGTCGCCGCGAAGACGGACTGCTCCGGGTCATATTCGGGGCGCGGACTGGAGTACAAGGTCAGGGGGCTCGTCCCCCATCCTCCTTCATCGGCAAGCAGGAAGCAGAGCCGGTCGTCTACTGTGGACCGGTGGATAGCGGCGGTCTCCAGCGGAGCATGGTTCATAGCGTTGAATGATGTCGGCATTGTCTAGTCATCTCTCCCGTTCCATTCGTGATGAAGCTTACTACTCCATCATATACGATATGCAGGGATCAAGCGACCGCCCGTCTCGAGATAGGGCGTCCGGCTGCATGGAGACGGACTTCTGCCGTTCGCTTCGCCTGTGTTCAACGACGAGCGTCATGATGCCGAAGCCCGCAGGACAACAAAAAAAGGAACAGGCGCTGGCTGGCAAAGCCGCTCCGCCTGTTCCTGCCGTATGCTGCGTTCTCAGACAACCGCTCTTCTCTCTACAACCGGATCGCGCTCGATATGGACGAAGCGGCGACCTCCTCTGCGGCCACTTCCCGGCCGAGTGCGCTGGACATATAGATGCCCTCGCTGATAAGCATCGTGCTCACAGCCAATTCGGCCGTCGGCAGGAGCGGAACGATACCGGCCAGCGCGGCAACCCAATGGCCCTGCGAGGAATCATACGCCCACTCGTTCGGGTTCAGCCGATGGCGGCGTCTGTCCATCGCATTCAGGTCGATCACCGTGTCGAGGTCCAGGTCGAGCGCCGTGCTGTGGTACGTGAACGGTTGAATATGATCCCCCGTGTAGGCCGGCATGCGGATGCCGCCTTCGGAGCCGACGATGCAGCTGCCTTCGAATCCGCCAAGATGGATCGCCCAGGCTTCGATAATATCGAGCGTGATGCCGCCCTCGAACTTGATCAAGCCAACGCCCAGCTCTTCCACATCGAATTGACTGATCTCTCTCCGGTCCGGCAGCATATCCATCTCCTGATAGGTCTGGCCGCTAATGCGGGTCACCGCCGGCAGACCGAGCAGAAAGAGAATCTGCGAGATGTGGTAGACTCCCATATCGTAGAGAGCGCCTCCCGAGGCGGTAGCCTTCTGCGTGAACGCCGTCGTACCGTATCCGTCGACGAACGGTCGGCCGCGACGGCGGAAGCCGGTCGAGCGCGCATGGTACAGCTTGCCGAGCTTGCCTCCGTCGATAAGGGTTTTGGCAGCCTTCGTCTCTTTGGTATACAGGGTGGACAGCTGAATATGAAGCATCTTGCCTGTGGCCCTCGCCGCCTCCAGCATCGCGGCGCCATCCCGGTAGGAGCCGGCAATCGGCTTCTCGCAATAGACATGCTTGCCTGCTTCCATGGCCGTGATCGACACTGGGGCGTGGAAGTTGTTGTGCAGGCACACATCGACCGCTTCGATGTCATCGCGCTTCAGCAGCTCGCGGAAATCCGTGTACACATGGGGGATGTGATTCGCCCCTGCGACCCGGCGCGCCTCAGCTTCATTAATATCGCAAATGGCGACGATGTCGGCGCCGCCCACTCGCTTATATTCGTTCAGGTGATGCTTCCCGATCTGGCCGGCTCCAATGATCGCGATACGTCTTGATTCCATCGAATCTGCCTCCCGGTGTTCCTGAATTCATGCGAATAGAATTGGTGTACTGCCTGTCGGCGCGGGGCTTACGTGCCTTCCCGGGCGCTATGCTTCCGGGTGGCTGCCCGGTCCGGTCTCCTGCAGAAGCGCCCGAAGCCGTGCCAGCGCTTCTTCTATGGCAGTCAGCTGATCGCGCGGCGCATTGTACTCGAGAGCCCAGTAGCCGTCGTACCCGGCCTTCATCAGATTCGACAGCCGCAGCGCGGCATTCGGGGCCTGGAGCGTCCGCCAATCGACATGCGTATGGCGCACCCAGCGCGCAACCTCGCTATCTCCCTCCCAGATGAAGGGCTCATTCTCATCCGTCATCAGCTTGGCGTTCACGATCGGCTTGTTCTTCGCCTGCCAGCGTCCCAGATGAAGCAGGATGCCGTATTGGGGGTGATTGACAGCCTCGGAGATGCGCACGAGCGCTTCTGGGTGCAGGGCGAACCCGGAATGATTCTCCGGGCCGACCCAATAACCGCCCTCAGCGGCCCGGTCCGCATACGAACGGTAGAGGCCGGCGATATATTCCAGGGCCTCGTCGCTTACCTGATCGCCGCCATGCAGCACCGGATCGATCCGGACCGACTTCGCGCCCAGAATCTCGGCCGCATGCAGATGGGCGAGCGCATTCTGATGCAGCGCCTCGCGAATCTCCGGGTCCGGATCCCAGAGATGCGCCGTATCGACAGCGATGTTGACCAGCGTCATCTCCCGTTCGTCCAGCGCCTGGCGAATGCGGCGCAGATGGTCGTCATCCGCCACCTTCCAGACTGGCCGGGATGTATCGGCAAAGAAAGCATTCCAGAAATCAATGGCGTGGAGCCCAAAGCGTTCATGCACCGTGCGGATATAAGTGAAGATATCCATTTTGCCTTCCACGCGCATCGTGTTGAATGAGAAGCCTCCAATGGATAATTTCATTGCTCTCCTCCTTCAAATGGGGTGTTCCAATCCGAGCGTAGCAGATTATGAAAAAGGGAACAATTCGGCTATACCGTCATATTGATACCGTGTACAGAACAGATTGACTATCCTGCTCGCGCTAACGCCCGATTCTGAAGGTTTGCTTCAAATCGAGGTGGATTTGTCAGTGATGGAAATCACATCCGAGCCAGCGGCGCTATCGGTTGGCCGAGTCATTCGGTGCACCGGTGCAATCGCGGAATTCGATTCAGGGAAGGGGAACAAGAAAACACCCGCCCGGACGCATCATCGCAGGGCAGGTGTTATAGAGAAGGGAACAGGGGCTCGTTATCGAATTAGAGCACCCGCTTGGCGCCGACGTAGGTGCGGCTGGACCAGGCGGAGGACAAGCTGGTTATCGTAACGCTGCCGGCGGAGCCGGAAGAAGCATTGATATATTTATTGTCACCGATGTAAATGCCGACATGCGAAATCGTCTTGCCGTTGCTGGCGAAAAAGACGAGATCGCCAGGCTGCAGGCTGCTCACCTTCGAGCCTGAGGAGCTGTACATGGCACGGGACGTGCGCGGAAGCTCAATCCCATGCTTGCGGAAGACGTAGCTCACATAGCCGGAGCAGTCGAAGCCGCTAGGCGACGTTCCGCCCCATACATAAGGAACGCCCAGATAGCTGCGGGCCGTGTTCAGGATCGCGGCGGCCTTATCCTCGGACGCTCGGGCCGAAGCGGTTTGTACCTCTCCCCGGCTCCGATTAATGCGGGGGATATCCTTCATCTGCTCCGCATCCCATGTAAAGCTCAATTGAAGCTGGTCCAACAGGAAGCGGAATGGCACGTATGTACTATCCTTATAGGACATCGGGGCGCTGCCCATGCTCACCGTATTGCCGTTCACCTCGGCCTTGGAGCTGTTGGACTTCATCCGGATCGTGTTCGTGCCATTCGACATTTCAATGGTCTGCACGCCTTTGTCATCGGCCTGCCAGTTCAATTCATAGCCCAATTGCACGGCCACGGGGCGCAGCGGAACATGCATGTTCTGCGCTTCATCTATAATGGGAATAATATCATTCGTAAATTGCAAATCTTCACCGTTGACTTGGATCGTAATCTGCTTCGGAGCTGCGGCGGCTTGAGCAGTCGCATGAGTTAATGCGCTGTCTGCCAACAGCATGCATCCGAATACGGCGCCAGCCACAAGGGCAGAGCGGATGGCGGTCTTCACGGCATCTCCTCCTTCATTGTTAAAACTGTAAATGGATTACTAGAAAATCGACAAAACTAGACTAACATAGGTTACAAAATGATTACAATAGTCTCTGGGAATCATAATTACAAAAATGTAACCTTTCCGGAGAGACGCTTTTATTTCGCTGTGCAGAGCCATTTTGGTGCAGATCAGCGCTGTAGTCGTGTTATTGGAAGCCGCTATGGAAATGAAAGGGACGTCGAATAATAGGGAATGATTACCGGACGGCATGATGAGAATCCGGAGGGAAGGCTCGACAGGATAAGTCTTGCGTCCAGGTCAGGCCGTATTGAAAAGGAGGTGTTGAATTTGCAAGTTATAGTCAAACGAATGGGGCCTCATCGCCAGGTGGGGAACGTTCGTTCCCAACATATTACGATTGTGCAGGAGGACGAGCAAGAGCTGGGCGTTAGGTCTGAAGAACTATGGTTGATGGCGCTAGCATCCGGCGTTGGCGCGGAGATGGAGCGCTATGCCGAGGAGCAGGGATGGTCGTTGTCCGCCCTGCAGGTTGAAGCGCAGGATGAACGGAATGATGAAGGCATCGTCATGGATATTAAGCTGTATGTGACGGCTGAAGGCTTGACCGCCCCGCAGCGAGGGGAGATGTTCGGCGCGGTTCGGCCGCGCTGCGGACTGCTTCGGGCCGTCCATCCGAATCTGGAGATTTATTTCGCGGACCGCTTGGTGCAAGACTGACCCATGCGGCTGGCATGGATAGGAATCGATAGGCTGCTTCCGAAAGCGGAAGCGGCCTGTTGGCGATCGTCTTATTCATGATTCAGGACAGGAAGGATAGGTTCGATGAGGAGACAGATGGCTCGCATTCATCAGGAAAATCATGGAATCCACAGGTGAGTTATATTACAATGAATTCGTTGTCATGTAGGCATCGGGCCATCCATTTAAGCAAGAGATACAGAAAAGTAAGGGAGAACGAGGGGAATGGAGTGTCGGACAGACGATGAGAACAATATTGGTCGCTGATGATGATGAGCATATCCGCGAGATGATAGGTTTGTTTTTGCGCAATGAAGGCTTCCGGGTGCTGGAGGCGGAAGACGGGGAGCAGGCGCTCCAACGGATGGAGGCGGATCCGGCCGACCTGGTCATCCTTGATATTATGATGCCCATAATGGACGGCTGGCAGCTCTGCAGCGAGCTGCGGTCGCAGTACCCGGATCTTCCGTTGTTCATGGTCACCGCCAAGGGCGAGTCCGGCCAAAAGGTAAAGGGCTTCCGTCTCGGTACCGACGATTACATAACGAAGCCGTTCGATCCGATGGAACTGGTGATGCGGGTAAAGGCGCTGCTGCGCCGCTACAAGATCGTGTACGAGCAAATTATCCGCCTTGGCGGCTTGAAGCTGGACCGGAACGGCTACAAGGTCTATGCGGATGACCAGTCCACGGGGACAGCGCTGCCGCTCAAGGAGTTCGAGCTGCTGTTCAAGCTCGCGAGCCATCCCGGACAGATTCTGACCCGGGAACAGTTGATACGCGACATTTGGGGCATCGATTATGAAGGGGAAGAACGGACCGTCGATGTCCATATTAAGCGTCTGCGTGAGCGCTTCGCCGGCCATGCGCATGAGTTCCGCATCGAGACCGCCCGCAGTCTCGGCTACCGGCTGGAGGTCTGCTCATGATGAGGACGCTGTACGTTCGGGTGGTGCTCATTTTTTTATTTGCCGTAATCGCAGGCATTATCGTCGCTTTTACCGCATCCGGCTTTTTTTTCGAGAGAGAGATGAAAGAGATTGCCTTGCAAGACCTGACCCAGCTCGGCAATGATATGGTACGGCTGTATCAGCAGGTGCCCGAAGCGGAGTTCCGCGATTATCTGGACTCATTGAAAACATTCGAATGGACGCAGGTTCATGTATTCGACATCAAGGGCGATCCAACCGTGCACCATGCCCTCGCCGGACGGCCGCCGGAGTCGATTGAGGCACAAGTGGTGAAGGATGTACTGTCCGGGAGGCCTTATCACAGTACGGAGCCGGAGAGCACCGAGCCCATCATCGGCATCTCTTTTCTGAAGGAAGGAGAGCCGTATGCTCTCTTCTTGCGAATGAAGTATCTCGACAATAACCTTATCAGTCGGCTGATTCTGTTCACCCTTGCCGTCGTGCTGGCGGCCGGGAGCCTCTGCTTCCTCGTCGCCGCCCGCTATGTCGTGCGGCCGATCAAGAAGATGACCGAGGCGACGAAGCGCATGGCGAAGGGCGATTTCAGCACGAAGCTGAGCTTCCAGGGGAAGGACGAGATTGGCGTCCTCGCCGCCAGCTTCAACCATATGGCGCAGGAGCTCGGCCAGATGGAGCAGATGCGGCAAGATTTCGTCTCCAGCGTGTCGCATGAGATTCAGTCGCCGCTTACTTCGATTTACGGCTTCTCCAAGGCGCTCCGCAATCGCGTCATCTCCGAAGCGGATCAGGATCGCTACCTGGAGATTATGATGACGGAATGCGAACGCTTGTCGCGCCTTAGCGACAATCTGCTGCAGCTGGCCTCGCTCGATTCGGAGCATCATCCGTTCGCGCCGCGCATCTATCGGCTGGATGAGCAGCTCCGTCAAGTCATCGTCGCCGCAGAGCCGCAAAGGGCCGACAAGGCGCTGCGCTTGGCGGACCGGCTCGAAGACGTCACGATCGAAGCCGATGAGGATCTGATGAGCCTCGTCTGGACGAATCTCATCGGCAATGCCATCAAGTTCACGCCGGAGAACGGCAGGATCACCGTCAGCCTTGCGCGTCAGGACGGCAAAGCCCTCGTTACCATTGCCGACACCGGGATTGGCATGGCGGAGGAGGACCGGGCGCGGGTATTCGAACGCTTCTTCAAGGCGGATAAGGCTCGCAGACGGAATGCGGGCGGCAGCGGCCTCGGCTTGGCCATCGTGAAGAAGGTCGCGAACTTGCATCAGGGGACGATCCGGCTGGACAGCGAACCCGGCCAGGGGACGACGGTGAGCGTGACGCTCCCGATTCGGCGTAATTCGTAGTTCCTCAGGGGGTGTCCCACAATTAGTATTTAAATAACTACAGTGAGACAGCCCCCCTGATTCTCAAAGCTCAATTCTCAAAGCTCGACTCGCCGAAAAACTGCAAAAGTACACTTTTCCTTTATGACATGTACTCCGTTGTAGGGAATCCTGCAAAACGGCATCAATTTCCGACTATCCAATAGATAAAAATACAAAAACCGATTGAAATAATGCACTTTCGCAGGCATTTCATCAAATGGGGGCTTAAAGAGCAGAAATTGCTGCATCCACGCAGCATTTCACTGGTTCATCCAGCTTCCAAGCTTCCACCGTTTTGCGCGCCGTCATTTTTCGCTCTGTACAGTCTCTATGCGAGCGTTTTCGTTTTTCCCGCATCCACATTCACTGTTTTACTCCTCATCTCAATCCTTTTGCAATGCCTATCAGACACTCCCTTTATTCTTTTTAGTTCATACTCCGTTCATAGTTCGTTGCTATCTTGTAGTCGTTCGTTGCGGTCGTGCAGGGAATGACAAAGGAGGGGAGGGAGAGACAACGATGAATTCGCTTATTCAATTTTCGATGAAACAGGTGGCGGCCGTCATCATCCTGTGCTGCATGCTGTTCGGGGGAGGGATCTATGCCGCGACCAGCCTCAAGGTGGACAACATGCCTGATATTTCACTGCCGCTCGTCATGGTCACCGTTCACTATCCGGCATCGCCGCAGGATGTCATGGAAGACATCACCAAGCCGCTGGAGAAAAAAATTAGCGGGATGGAGCACGTGAAAATGATTGATTCCAGTTCGAGCGATCAGATGGCGACGATCGTCGTGACGTTCGAGGAAGGAGCGGATCCGGAACGGAAAAAGGCGGACATGGAGAGCCTGTTCCAGGAGACGGAGCTGCCGTCGGAGGCGGGACGCCCCAAAGTATCAACATTCGGCGTCGCGTCCATTCCTACCTACTACCTCGCCCTTCAGGCGGGGGAAGGGATGGAGCAGACGGAGCTGGAGCATCATTTCGAGCATGTGATTCGGCCCGGATTCCAGGCGATGCCGGGCCTCGATCATATGGATGTCATCGGCGAGCGCAAGGCGGAGGTGGCGATCCGGCTGTCCCCGGAGCAGCTGCGAATGAACGGTCTCACGCCTGCGCAAGTGTCTGAGGCGGTCCAGAGCGCGATGGCTGCTGGCCCGGCGGGCACCGTGGAAGTGGACGGGAACACGCTGCTCGCCCGGATGGACAACGGCCTCCGCAGCACCTCGCAGCTGGAGGCGATTCCGCTGACGGCGCCGGACGGGAGCCAGTTGACGGTCGGCGGACTGGGAAGCGTGGCGGAGATTCGGGAATCCGCGTTCGCGGCCCGCATGGACGATCGGCCGGCCATCGGGGTATTGCTATATAAGTCCGGGGGAGCGAACGCCGTTCAATTCACCGACCAGGCCAATCGCTTAATGGAGCGGTGGACCACCGAATTGCCGGGAATTACGTTCAAGCAGGTGTACAACTACGCGGACGAAGTCAAGCAGTCCATCGGCGGGCTGCTGCGCGAAGGCATGGTCGGCGCCGTGCTGGCATCGCTTATGATCCTGGTGTTCCTTCGCAACATGCGGATGACGCTGATTGTGCTCGTGTCGATCCCGTTATCCGTCCTGATCGCGCTGCTGATGATGAAATGGCTCGATATTTCATTGAACATCATGACGCTGGGCGGCATGTTCATCGCTATCGGCCGCGTCGTCGACGACAGCATCGTCGTTATCGAAAATATATACAGCAAGCTGGAGCGGGCAGCCCGCAAGGAAGAGTCGATCATCCTGCTCGCGACGAAGGAAGTGGCGACTGCCATCACGTCGTCCACCCTGACGACGGTAGGGGTCTTCGCCCCGATTGGCCTGATCAGCGGACCGGCCGGGCAATTGTTCCGCCCGTTCGCAGTGACACTGTCCTGCGCCATCCTGGCCTCGCTTGTCGTCGCGCTGACCGTCATTCCGATGCTGGCCAAATTGCTGGTGCTCCGCAGCGCCAATGCCAAGGCCCATGTGGAGCCGGGATCGTCCACCTTCACGGAGGGGTACCGCCGCATCCTCGAATGGTCGCTGCGTCATCGATGGAAGACCTTGGCGGCATCGGCGCTGCTCTTTGTCGTGACGATGGTCGCGCTTGTGCCGCAGCTGTCCTTCACATTCATGCCGGAAGGGAATCCGCCGCGCCAGTTTTATTTTACGGTGAAGCTGCCTTACGAGACGTCGCTCAAGACGACGGATGCCGTCGTCAAGGACATGGAGGCGAAGCTCCGATCCGCATCGGACAAGGCGGGACGTCCCTTGTTCACCTTCGTCGAGGCTTTGGTCGGCTATGGAGGCGATCCGAATGCGATTCCGTATATGGCTCAGATCTATACCGAAGTGAATGAAGACGCCGATGTCGATCAGGTGAAGCTGGACTATAAAGAATCGCTTCTGTCCCTTGTTCCGGCCGGTGGCGAGATTGACACGCGAACCTTGTCGGGCGATTCGGGAGGAGGTGAAGATTTCTCCTACATGCTGAAGGGAGAGGACAGCGGCAAGCTGCGGCAGGCCGCGGCCATCGTCAAGGAAGCCGTGCTGAGCTACCCGGAGCTGACGGAGATCAAGGATTCGTTAAGCGAAGCTTCCTCCGAGGTTACGATCCGGCTGGACCCGCAGAAGGGGCTTCAGGCGGGAGCATCCCCGGCTGCCGTCCAGCATTCGCTTCGCACCTGGCTGTTCGAGCAGAAGCTGGGCGAATATCGATTCGATGAAGGCTTGCGCGCGCTGACCGTCCAGACGGGAGAGTACAGCAGGCAGGATCTTGAGGCGGTCAGCAATATCCCGATGGAGACGGGGGACGGCGGCATGATTCGCGTCGCCGACATCGCGGATGTAAGCCGGGAACTGGCTCCGGCCTCGATCAAGAGGTTGAATGAAGAGCAGGTCGTGACGGTGACGGCCAAAATTATCGGCAAAAACAAGGGGGGCATCAGCGCCGACATCGCCGCTGAACTGGATCGGATGGAGCTGCCGGAAGGCGTAAGCCGCTCCGTGGGCGGCATCAGCGAGAACATCGGGGACAGCTTCGGCCAGCTGTTCGTCGCGATGGGCGCTGCCATCGGCGTCGTCTATCTCATTATGGTCT
The DNA here is from genome assembly GCF_003591545.1 of Paenibacillus thiaminolyticus. GTDB lineage: Bacteria > Bacillota > Bacilli > Paenibacillales > Paenibacillaceae > Paenibacillus_B > Paenibacillus_B thiaminolyticus_A. The sequence continues at coordinate 247,374 of NZ_QYZD01000005.1, read as the reverse complement.
TGACGTTCGGCAATGCCAGCGCGCCGTTCTCGATTCTGTTCTCGCTCCCGTTCGCCGCAATCGGCGGTGTGTTCGGCTTGTTCGTGACGAACGAATCGCTGAACATTACCTCGCTGATCGGGTTCATGATGCTGATCGGCATTGTCGTCACCAATGCCATTGTCTTTATCGACAAGGCGCAGCAGCTGCGCAAGGCGGGCTTCGCGGTGCGGGAGGCGCTGGTGGAGGCTGGCGTGTCGCGCCTGCGGCCGATCATCATGACGGCCGGAGCTACCATCGTGGCGCTGCTGCCGCTCGCTTTTGGCTTCGGGCATGGCACGCTGATCTCGCGAGGGCTCGCCGTCGTCGTTATCGGCGGACTGACCGTATCCACGCTGCTGACCCTCTTGGTCGTGCCCGTCATGTACGACCTGATCGGACGCGGGAAGCGCCGACAAGTTAATGCCCTGCCGGCCGCCGCGCCGGAGCAGGCCGAAGGAAAGGGGATGTAACGAATGAGACAGAGTAAGAAGATCCGGCGCAAGCGCTGGTTCGGCATGATGGCCGGCATCGCCGCCTGCGCCGTGCTGCTCGCAGCCTGCGCCAGCCAACCGGAGAATGGGGCGGTGCCTGCGGATGCGAAGCAAGCGGCTCCGCTCGTGAAGACAGCCATCGTGAAGCTTGAGAAAATCGGCATGCCGGCCGAGCTGATCGCCGAGATCGCGCCTTCCGTCTCCATGGACGTGACGGCGAAGGGAGGCGGCGAGGTTACCGCCGTCCTGAAGAAGCGCGGCGATCGGGTGAAGCGCGGAGAGGTCATCGCCCGGCTGGATGACTCCGCCGCCCACATGAAGAAGAAGCGGGCGGAGTTGGCCATCCGCAGCGCCGAGAGTCTATTGGAGCAGACAGAGGAGAAGGATCGGATAGGCAAAGAAGAGGTGAAGCAGAGCATTACGAAGCTGGAGCGGGAGATCGAGCAGCAGACGAAGGAATTGAATCGGCTCAAAAACGGATATGACGAAGGCACGGTAGAGAAGGCAGCCGTCGATCAGGCCGAGCTGCAGCTGAAAAATTCGTCGATCGATCTCGGTGTATGGAAGATGAAACTGGAGGCGGCGGAGCATAGCGATTCGAAGGCAACCGCCCGCGAACAGCTCGATATGGCGAAGCTGGAGCTTCTGGAGGCGGGGATGGCTATCGATGAGGCCCGGATTGCTGCGCCGACAGACGGGATCCTGACTGAATGGACGCCGCAGCCTGGCATGATGCTGAGCCAGGGAGGGACGATGGGCCGGATTGTGCAGCTTGATCCGATCCTCGTCCGGGCCAAGCTTCCGGAAGACCTGCTGCCGCTGGCGGAAGGAAAGAGCTCGCTTGCCTTTTATGTATCCAATAGCCCGGAACAGACCTATAAGGGCTCGCTCTCCTATCTGTCCGAGGTGGTGGACACGCGCACCCGAGCCTATGATGTGGAGCTGCGGGCCGCGAACGGAACAGGGGCCCTGAAGCCCGGCATGAAGGTCCGCATCCGGCTGGAGACGGAAGCGGAGCGCCTCGTGCCGGCCGTTCCGGCAAGCGCGGTCATCCGTGACGAGAGCAAGACGTTCGTCTTTGTCTATCAGGACGGCAAGGCGGTCCGGCAGGAAGTCGAGCTCGGCCCGCTGCAGGGGACGCTCTATGCCGTGACGGGCGGACTGAAGGACGGAGATACCGTCATCGTGACAGGGCAGCACCGCCTGAAGGAGAATGAGCCGGTATTGGTGGAGCCGCCATCCGCCAAGCCGCAGCAGCCAGAGAAGGGGGAGAACCAATGAAGCCGAAGACGAAGCGGAGCTTGAAGCGAATCACGGTCATAGCATGGGCGATCAGCTTGCTTGCCATGGCGATGACGGGGGCGGTGCCGGTACCGGGGCTGTCCGGTACGGCGGAAGCGAAGGGGCGGAGTAGCGGGAAGGCCACGCCCTCGTTCGCTTCGATCCAGACGGACGCGGCCGCCTTCATGAAGTCTGCCCACGGCATCGAGATCACGGTGGAGCGGGTCATCTACGGACAGCGGGACAACGGGCGTCAGGTGGCAGCCGTATTCCAATTGAAAAATAGTTCCGGCAAGCGGGTCCGCATCCCCGACTATGAGTTGGCCGTCCGGATGGCGTCCGGGGCGGAAGCCGCCATGGAGCCGAGCGCCGGCAGCCCGCGCTTCCTCATGCCGGGCCAGACCGCGGAGTGGCGCTGGATGAGCCGGACGCTGGCTGAGGAATCCGATCCGGTCCGGTTCATCTGGAAGGAGACGGACCGGGAGGTCTATCCGGCGAAGGTGACCGTTCTCGGCGGAATGCCTATCCGGGACGTATGGGAGAACGACTACAGCCCGATGACCGATCCGGAGATGGTGAAGCCGTGGGGGCAGCCTTTTCAATTAAATGGTCCTGCCGGAACCTCGATGCTCATCTTCACCCCGTTAAGTATCGTGAAGAGCTCGGGCAAGCCGGAACAGACGACGGAGCGGGCGCGAGAGAAGCTGGATACGGTGCACATCGTGACGCTGCGGGTGGAGAATCGCAATAATATAAGCGAGAAGCTCCCCGAGTTCACCTTGACCGCATGGTCAGATACCGCCATCTATGACGCCAAGCGGCTCGGCCAGCCGGCTCCCCCTGCCCTGAAGCCGGGCGAAGCGGTTCAGCTCCGCTATGCCGTCGAGACGGGAGCGAACCGGCAGCTTACTATGCTGCGGGTGCTGATGCCGGAGACGTTCCTGCTCCCCGATGCGTCCGATCCGGCTCAGGCGGTCACGTACCAGGTCGGACGCATTCAGATTGCCGTGCCAAGGCAGGCGGAGGCCTCTGTGCCCCCGACCGATTATAAGCTGCGGACACCGATGAAGTTCTCCTCCGGTTCGGATCTGTTCCCGGAAGGGCTGAATATGTCCATCGAGGAAGATACGATGCTGGTGAACAAGGAGGCCGGCTTCACTGCGCTGCTGCTTCGGTTCAAGCTGGAGAACAAGAGCGGATCCTCCATCATCCCGCCGCCGTTCCATGCTGAACTGGAGGGCGGAGACGGGACGCGGTATGGCGGGGAGCGAATCGGCACGCCGGTGGCCGAACCGAAGGCGCTCATCCCGAATGCCGCCATCGTCGAGTCGCATCTGTTCATTTTGCCGGAAGGCGAGACGGGCAAGGATCTGCTGCTGCATCTCGTCGATAACCGGGAAGAGAAGGGGTACCCGGTCGTCCTGGATACCTTCCGCTTCTCGACGACGCTGGATAACACATCTGATCTCATTTACGACATGTACCCGTTCCGCCTGAAGATCGACAATTGGGATGGCAAATGGATCCGGGACCCGATGACGCAATCGGACAGCAGCTCCTATGCGTTGAAGCTGAAGCTCTATATCGACCGGGCGCGGCAGGTAATGGCCGATGCGAGCCTGTCCCAGATCCGGCTGGAGCTGGCGGATCACGGCGGCCGCGTGCTGGGAGCGAAGCAGTTCTCACTCGTCGACGAGCCGCGCCTGAGGGACGGAGAGCAGCATATCTACTTCGAGAATATCGACATGGCGAGCGTCAAATATCCGGTGATGGTCAATTTCTACGAGACGCTCGATACCCCGTACGGTCCGGTCAAGCGGTTCCTGGGCAGGGTACTTCGGAATTAAGGAAGATTACCAAATACGAGAGAGCATCGCCGAGGCTGCAGAACCTGAGAAGGTTTTGCAGCCTTTTTGAATGGAGAGAACGGACCGATCATCCCTGTCCATAGCAGCGGCATGAAAAAAAGAGTGTATTCTAGTAAAATGGTTTAGTAAAATAGTTAATAATGCAATCCATAAATGTTAACCATGCAGCCAGGAGGGGGAGGGGTTCGCCAAAAAATCGGGTTCATCGATAAAACGAGTGCTGTAGGAGGGAAAGCGGCTTGAAGAGCAGATTGAAGGAAATTGCGGAGCTTGCGGATGTATCGGTCGCCACGGTGTCCAACGTATTGAATGGCCGTAAAAATGTAGGACCAGCGACCCGGGAGCGAGTGCTGAAAATATGCATGGAGAAGGGATACTATTCAAGCTCTTCGAACAAGGCGGTGAGCAGCAGCACCGTAATGTTCATTTTCAGTGATTTTGATCGGGAATATTACCTGCAGATTACTAAAGGAATTAACCATTGTCTGACGGAGAATGGCTATGATTTGGTTATTTGCACGAATAAGTCCAGTCAAAAATTTATGCGCAATAACTTCGCCTGCGGGATGATCTGCCTGGATCGCCATATGAGCGATGAAGTCCTGATCGAATATGCGAAGCCCCATTTCCCGGTCGTCTTGATGGATCGGATGATTGCCCACGATTACGCGAATACGAAAAGCGTCGTCGTCGATAATTATCCCGTCATGGGCGAGATGGTTCAAGGGCTGGTGGACAAGGGATACAGGCGGTTCGGCTATATCGGCGGGGTCGACTTCACACTGGACCACAAGGAACGCTTTGCGGCCTTTACGGAGACGCTTCACCACAATGGCCTGAGCTTCGATTCGCGTCATTATTTCCATGGCGATTACAGCGAGACAAGCGGGTACCAAGCGGCGAAGCTTATCATTCTCAGCAATGAACTGCCGGAAGTGCTCGTCTGCGCGAATGACCATATGGCGCTCGGCGCGTTCAAGGCATTCGAGGAAAATAAGATCAAGGTCCCCGAAGACATTGCGGTGACGGGCTTCGACAACACCGACGCAGCGATGATGGCGGGGCTGACGACGATTGCGATTCCGCGGTATGAATGCGGTTACTTGGCGGCGAAGGAGCTGCTTGCGATGATACGCGGCCAGGCGAATCGGGAGCCGGTGAAGCTCAATGCAACGATTCAATGGAGAAAAACAACGAAATAAGTAAAAATATATAGTTATTTTATCTGATTAAGAGTTAAAGTTTATCTAAAGAATATAAAAACATCAGATTATTTCACTTATTTTTTATTGCATTCACACAAAATATCCGTTAAGATGGGTTTGTAAGCGCTTAACTACGAAGTATTCATCTTGAGAAGTATTCATCTTAATCGGGGAGGCGTAAGAAATGAGTAAGAGAAAATACATTACGCGAACGCTTAGCTTGCTGACCGTGCTGGCCGTGATTACGGCGCTTGTAGGTTGCGGCAGCGGAACGGACAGCAAAAATGCCAATCCTTCCACGGATTCATCGGGGCAGGAGAAGCTGACGAAGATTACGATTTTCCAATCCAAGGTTGAGATCGCAGAGCAATTAGAGAAATTGGCTCAGAAATATACAGAGGAAACCGGGAATGAAGCGGAAGTATGGGGCGCTGCCGGCGATAACTATACAACGCAGCTGCAGGCGAAGCTAACGAGCAACCAAGGGCCGTCCATCTTCAGCATTGGGCCGGGAACGGAAGCAGAGAAGTTCAAGTCTTACTTCTATGATATGAGCAATGAAGGGTATGCCAAAAATGTAGCGCCGAATATGGCGCTGGAAGTGGACGGCAAAGTGACGGGCATGCCGTATGGCGTCGAAGGCTACGGTCTGGTGTACAACAAGGATCTCGTCAATCCTTCCGAAGTGACGGACCTGGATTCCTTTACCAAGACGCTGGAAAAGTTCAAGAACGAAAATATTAACGGTCTTGCTCTTTCTCAAGAAGCGTATTTCCTCATCGGCCATATCATCAATACGCCGTTCGCTTTGCAAGCCGATCCTCTCGACTACATCAATAAGCTGAACAATGGCGAAGTGAAGATGGCTGACACGAAGGAGTTCCAGGAATTCGCGAAGTTCATGGATGCCATCAAGACCTATGCGAAAAATCCGATGGAGATCAAGTACGATACGCAAATGGGTGACTTCGCAACCGGCAAGACGGCGATGGTGCACCAAGGCAACTGGAGCTTCTCGATGCTGAAGGACTTCGGCGACTTCGGCTCCAACATCGGAATGATGCCGCTTCCAATTGACGGCAACAAGAAGCTGACAGTAGGCGTCGCAAGCTACTGGGTTGTCAACGGGACAGCCGATGAAGATGAAATCACAGCTGCAAACGCTTTCCTGGATTGGTTGTTCAATAGCGAGACAGGCAAGAAAACGATTGTAGATGAGTTCCAGTTCATTCCGGCCATGACGAATATCGAAGCAGGCAACATGGACCCATTGTCTCAAGCGGTATATGAAGCCACTCAGAGCGGGGAGACGTTAATGACGCCGCACACCTACTTCCCGGCCGGCATCATTACCAATGACCTTACGCCGGTAGCCCAGGAATTCTTCTTGACCAAGGAGATGACAGGAGAGCAGTTCCTCAAGAAGCTGGATGAGGTCTGGGCCAAGGCGGCCAAATAACCGGATACACAGCTTGAAAACAAAAAGCCTAACCCATGGGTTTACATGCATGACCGTGTTAGGCTTTTTGTTATTCGGACTCTCGTCATCATGTTCCAGCGTGATAGGGCGGCTGGCTCCAACTTTACCGGAAAGAAGGGATAAACCATGAAGAAGCGGAAAGACCGGCTATGGTTTGCCTTATTTACGCTTCCCCTGCTTTTTATCTTTACGACCGTCGTCGTCATACCGTTCCTGTTCGGTATTGCTTATTCGTTCGTGCAATGGGATGGCATTCCGGCCAATCCCAAAGTGTTCGTCGGGCTCGACAACTATATTCAACTGTTCCAGGATGAACGATTCCTGGCATCGGCATGGCACACGCTGAAATTCACGGTTCTGGCCGTGCTGATCGTCAACATGTTCGGTCTTGCTTTCTCTCTCTTTGTCACCACAAAGCTGCGAGTGCGCAATCTCGCCCGTACGATGTTCTTTATGCCGAATCTGATCGGCGGACTCATTCTAGGTTATATTTGGCAGTTTATCTTTACCGATGCGATGGGCTATATCGGCGAGAGCACGGGGCTTACCAACGTATTCTTTAACTGGCTCCTCGACTCTCAATTTGCCTTGTTCGCCCTGGTTGTCGTGTTCACTTGGCAATTTGCCGGATATACGATGATTATTTATGTGGCCGGTCTTCAAGGCGTACCGGATGAGCTGATTGAAGCCTCGAAGGTGGATGGAGCGAATTGGTGGCATCGCCTCACCAAGATCATGCTTCCGCTCCTTATGCCGGCGTTCACCATCTGTCTCTTCTTGACGTTGTCTGGCGCGTTCAAGATTTATGACGTGAACTTGAGCTTAACGCGCGGCGGTCCGAACAATGCGACCGAGATGTTCGCGATGAATATTTTCAATGAGATCTTTGCCTACGGCAATTACGGTCTCGGACAAGCGAAGGCCGTGCTCTTTTTCCTTGTCGTAGCGGTATTTACCCTGACTCAGGTATTCCTGACGAAGAAAAGAGAGGTGCAGTACTAATGAAGAAAACGAGCAAATGGCTGCTTGAACTATTGCTTCTTCTGCTGGCTGTCCTCTTTTTGTCGCCGATCTATTTGATGCTGGTCAATTCATTCAAAAACCGTGCGGAGCTGTATGAGAACGCGCTCGCTTTTCCGACTTCATTCAGCTTCCAATACTATAAAGAGGCTATGGAGAAAATGAATTTCTTCACCGCCTTCGGCAATTCGCTGTATGTCACGCTTGTCTCCGCCATCCTTGTCATTGTGCTGGCATCGATGACAGCCTGGATGCTGGTTCGGACCGACAATAAGCTGAGCAAAATCATTTTCATGACCTTGGTCGCCACCATGCTCATTCCGTTCCAGACGCTGATGATGCCGTTGATGCAGGTGATGGATTGGATTCGCACCCATCTCCATATACCGATGCTGAATACCCATGAAGGCTTAATCTACATGAACGTAGGCTTCGCCTCGGGGATGGCGGTCTTTCTCTATCACGGATTCATCAAGTCGATCCCGATCGACCTGGAGGAAGCGGCGACCATCGATGGCTGCAGCAAGTTCGGGGTATTTTGGAGAATCGTATTTCCGATGCTCAAAAATATTACAATTACCGTAGCCATTCTTAACGTAATTGCCCTGTGGAACGATTACTTGCTTCCATCCCTGACCTTGGCGGACAAGGGGCTGAGAACGATTCCGCTGTCGACCTTCTACTTCTTCGGCGAGTTCACGATCGTATGGAACCAAGCGATGGCTGGGCTGACGCTCACGATCATCCCGATTGTCATCTTCTATATTTTCGCGCAGAAGTATATTATTAAGGGGATTGCCGCGGGTGCGGTGAAATAGAAGGACGGGCTTGGATAATAGTTCCCTTGCCACGGGTACCGTTCAATAATACAAGTGCAATTCAGCACCTTGACACCTTCCAATGTATCCCTTAAAGTGAAGCTTTAAGGAGCATGATTGTTCCTAAAAAAGCCGGAGATCCTCTACCGTATAAGTGAGGGACGAAAAAAGGTAGAATGGGTAGCTTATGCTACCCTTATTTTTTTAGGAGAATTGAACTGCCGAAGAAGCAGCACCTGCCAGTAGTGGAAATAATAGTAACCAATAATAAAAATGAGCCGTCGAAATCGTTTCGCGGCTCATATTACTTTATGCCCGAATAAATATGTTTAACTTCATAAATTCTAAGCAACTGGAGCAGCTCTCATCTTAGCAACCACCTCCAATATCGTGGACGAACCAACCACCTCCACCAATATCACCCGGCGACGACACTCCTGTAATACTGAACAAGAAAAGAGCCATGGATATTGTGATTCATACTCAATAGGATATTTATGAAACATTCTTTATGTTCTGCTGAAGCCTGCTTTTCATGTTCTTGAAATGAGACAACGGCCATTCCTACACGATGCATATTTTTAAGATTCAGCGCCATTTTCAAAGAAGCAGCGTTATAATCGAACCCGGTATCATATTGTCCGCATCTGAAATAGTACTGACTCAAAGCTTGTGTCAGCCGCAGCTTATGCTTCAAATGAAACGGATCTTTTCGGGATAACAGGTCGTCCACATAGCTTTTATACTTTTCCAGGTATCCTCTCGCTTCGATGAGCGCATTGTTGCTGAGGTAACTGTCTAAGGCAACCGGGAGCACAAGAAGCGCTTGAGGGCCCTTCAGCATACCCATAAGTTCTTCGATTGGTTCGATCCGTTTCATTTCAATAGTAATATAGAGCTCGTTACATTTGGACAGCCAGGCATAATGATCTCCATAGCTACTATACGCTTTAGTTGCTTTTAATGCGCCTCCGAAGTTTTTCATCCCTTTCAAGGCGACTGACTCATACAACCAGCTTTTTGCTAATCGTAGAACAATCGATTCCCGCGGCTTCCGCCAACTCTTTTTGCTTCCATCCCTTCTTGATAAGTTCCTCTTGTAAATATTGTCGGAGTATTGGTGCCAAATGATAATCGAATACCATTTTATAGATCCCCCTTGTTCCTATAGTTCATTATATGTATTGGTGAAATAATGTTTGTTTAATTTTCAATTAATGGATATTTTTGAGGTGGTTTCTTTTAGTATAAGCCAGGATGTATAGAATATTGAATTGATATTTGGTTTAATTTTAATGCAGTATATATCATATTTTAGAGAAAACTGTTGAAAGCTCGGCGGCATATCCTCTCACTTTACGCGCCTAAAGCAGCCAGTTCTCAACTAGGAAACTCTCTTATATGCTAATTAATGGACCTCATCAACCGGATATAGCGATTATGGTATGATAGAAGATGCGTAAACCGATTACATGGTGGATGGGCCGCGGATCACGCAGTCGAATAAAGGAGAGGCATCAGGATGCTCAAGGCAATCAAACAGATATATATGAAGCACTTCAAGAAAAAGCTGTTCATTAAGCTGATTGTCGTCTACTCGATTATTGCCGTCGCTTCTCTGGTTACGCTGTCCGTGTCGGCGTATCAATTCTTCGTCCATAACAACGTCAACAATGCGTTGTTCGATCAACAGCGGAATGTGGATTCGATCAACCGCTTTCTTGATCAGAAGTATGATACGGCCCAGGCTATCATTCAGCAAGTATACCAGGACACCATTCTCGTGAAGGAGACGGTTTATTTGCTCAATGAAGGGCTGGAGGAGTTCATCCGCTATCGGCTGGACAGCTTCAGTTCAAGCAACGGATTCTATATCCGGAATATGCACGATTTCTTCTCTACGCAGTTCGTCAAGGATCAAGATCTGCAAAATATCAATTTGATTAGTCAGAAGAAGAAATTTGCCTATATCTACTATAAAGGCGGATTCTATCGCGGCTACTTCGACTGGAGCGAGAACAGCCAGGCGCAGCAACTATGGCAGAATAATCGTTATGCCATTCCGAACAAGCGATACTCGCCGGAGATGGAGAACTCCCATTTCCCGGCCGGTACGGACCACGACATATCACAGAAGCCCATCGAGGAAATCGTGAATGTGCCACCCTTTGAGCCGGAACAGACGACCGACCCGCTCTCTCTTCTGAGTGTAACCAATCGGATCAGCAATCCCGAGACGCTGGCGACGGCCGGAGATATTACAATTGACTTCAACGCCGCCGGAATATCACGGCAGATTGGCGAGCAAATGCCGGGTGAACAATGGCTCGTGCTTGATTCCAACCGCCACACGGTCTACCATACGGAACGTTCGCCGCTTCCGGTCGCCGAGCAATATTACAGTGAATTGCTGTCTATGCCGCGCAACAAGTCGGAACAAGTGAACCTGAACGGACAGAAGTCATATGTCATGGTGTCGGAGACGAATAAATTGGGACTTGTGGTCGTCAACGCCATTCCGGAGAAAGCGATTACCGACCGGCTGTCGGGAATTCGAAATACGATTGGCATTATTACTTTGCTATGCATTATAACCGTTCTCGTGGCAACCTACTTCTCCGTGCTCCATCTCTCGCGCCGTACGCAGACGGTCATCAAAGGGATGAAGAAGGTAAGAGAGGGCTATCTCAATACGAAGCTTCCGGTGGATCGGGAAGACGAGCTTGGGCTTATCGCGCTCAGCTTCAACCAAATGTGCGAAGATTTGCAGCAGTATATCAATAAAGTCTATAAATCGGAGCTCAAGCAGAAAAATGCGGAGCTGGTAGCGCTTCAGTCGCAAATCAAGCCTCATTTTCTGTACAATACGCTGGAGGTTATTCGGATGAGGGCTATCTCGCAGGGCGCGAACGATGTCGGCGATATGATCTATAATCTGGCCTCCATGTTCCGGCATATGGTGAAGGACAAGACAACGATTACCTTAAATGAAGAGATAGAAAATTGCCGCCGTTACTTGGAACTGACCCGAATTCGTTACCGGGACAAGCTGCAGTACTCCATCTATATGGATGAGCGTCTGGGCGGGTATAATATCATGAAGCTCTCGGTGCAGCCTATTATCGAGAACTACCTGGTCCACGGGCTCGGGCTGGACCGGACGGACAACCATATTATCATCGAAGTAGAGTCTGGTGAAAAGGACTTGGTGATTCGGATTGCCGACAACGGGAAAGGGATCGAGTCTGAGCGGCTGCAGCAGATTCAAAAGGAACTGAAACAGTCGACCATTCAGGAGCATGGTTCATTGGGGCTCAAAAATGTCCATGACCGCCTGCGGATATTGTATGGAGACGAGTACGGGATTAAGGTGGAAAGCGTTCTTGGTTCCGGCACGACGGTCACCATTCGGGTGCCTTTGAATTGACGAAGGGTTACCCGGTTCCAAGACAAGGGCCCTAATCATGGAGAAGCTTGGGGGAATCTCGCAAGATAGGGCCATATCGCATGTGAGTATTATTTAAAATAGAAGATGCGCGATGAGCGCGATAATCGGTAATGTAAGCAAGGTACGGAGCAGGAAAATGACAACCAGATCCTTGAAGCTAACAGGCAGCTTCGAGCCTAGCAGCAATCCGCCGACCTCAGACATATAGATGAGTTGGGTGACGGACAATGCCGCAATGACGAAGCGGGTCATGTCGCTTGTAATGTCGGAGGCCAGCACCGTAGGCAGGAACATGTCCGCGAATCCGACAAGAATGGTCTGGGAAGCCGCTTCCGCTTCAGGAATACCGAGCAACTGCAGCAGCGGAATGAATGGCCAGCCGATCCATTTGAAGATTGGCGTGAATGTGGCGATGGCCACAGCCAGTGTGCCGATGGCCATGACAACAGGGATAACGCCGATCCACAGGTCGACAATGTTTTTGCAGCCGTCCCGAAGGAAGGAGCCTGCTCCCCCGTGCTGGCGCGCCTTGCCGACGGCTTGGTGCAGCCCCCAACGCCAAGGGCTCCATGCGGCTGGGATGACCTCTTCTTCCGCAGGGGTGGCGTCGGGTGAATACGTGTCCGGCTTGCGCGACAACGGCGGAATGCGCGGCATGATGACGGCTGCTACCATCCCGGCAAAGGTTACCGTCGCATAAAAAGGAAGAAACATATGCCCTAGCCTGACATTGCTCAGCACGATGAAGCTGAACGTAATGGATACAGCCGTAAATGTCGTGCCGATGACGGCGGCCTCGCGCTTCGTGTAGTATCCGGATTCATATTGCTTGCTCGTCATCATGACGCCAATGGTGCCGTCTCCAAGCCAGGATGCCATGCAATTGATAGAGGATCGTCCCGGCAAAGTAAAGATGGGGCGCATAACCCGGGTCATGAGTGTGCCGAAAAACTCAAGCAGGCCAAAATCGACCAACAGCGGCAGCAGAAGTCCCGCCAGCAAGAAGACAACGAACAAGCCGGGAATAAGACCGGAGAGCAGCATGCCTCCCGTGTCCTCTGACCATATCCATTCTGGCCCGACCCGGAAAAAGGTAAGTATCGCAAATATGACCCCCAACGTCCGTGCGGCGAACCAGAAGGGAGAAATGTTGAACAGTGCATTCCATAGCGGCATATCCAGCAGCTTGACCGGTTTCAACCAGCGGGTATATGCGGTTCCCAGCCAGGCGAGCACGATGATGATTGTAACCGCTGCCGGGAGCCAGGGCGCAAGCCCTTGTGTGAGCGCGTTGGTCAGGAATGCAATGGGCACGGTCACTTCTCCGTTCCACGGGACGGGAATGACGAAGAGAAACAACCCGATTAAAGAAGGAATGGCGAAATGCAGCACCCCTCTTAGATTCAATTGCGGTGTGTGCGGAAGTTTTTTTTGCGTATTGTCGTTCTTGGTTATCATATATGAATAATTCTCCTTGGATTACGGTATAATTATGCAACATTGTTTACTTTATTACAAATAGAGGCGAAATCCAAGAGTAGATTGGGTGACAAAAAGTGGTAGTGCAGTTGGGTGAGAGCCCATTCAAATCTCCTGTATTTTTAATTATATCCTCCAAATCATTCATTACAAGGTTATTTTTGGAGTTTGTGATATGCGAATTCGTGGGCGCTTTCAAACGGGCCTGCCGAGTTATGGTATGATAATCCGGGACAAGCAGCAGTACTCCATCGAAATGGATGAACGTCCGGGCGGTTATAATATAACGAAGCTCCTGGTTCAGGCCAGCATTCAGGAGCACGGCTCATTGAGGATGTGCCTTTGAATCGACGCTGGGAAGTGGTTAAGGGGGGATACGATGTACAGTGTATTTTTAGTAGATGACGAACCATTTATTATAGAAGGCTTGCAGACAATTCTGGAATGGAACGATTACGGGCTAAGCGTAGCGGGAACGGCGGAGAATGGGGAGGATGCGTGGGAGAAGCTGCAGGAGCAGCCGGTTGATTTGATTATTACCGACATTATGATGCCGCGTATGACAGGCCTCCAACTGATTGAGAAAGTGAAGGAGACTCATCCCCAGACCCGGTTCATTATATTGAGCGGCTATAACGAGTTCATGTATGTGAAGGAAGGCATCAAGTTGGGTGTCGAGAACTACTTGCTGAAGCCAATCAATATTGAAGAGTTCCGCTCCACGCTGGAGACGACTGTGCAGAAGATCGACCAGTCCCGGGTTCATCGGATGGCGGAGCAGCACAATCGGGATATTTTGCGTGACAATGTGCTGTACCGTTGGCTGCGTGATCTCATCCATCTGGAAGAATTGCAGCAGCGGGCGGACCTGCTTGATATCCGTTTTATCCATCCTTATTATATGGTCGTCTTGGTTCGCCCCGAGCCACGAATGGATCATGAGGCGGATTATGATAAGCAGGAAGAGGTCGTTAGTCACGCAAGACGCCTGTTGACGCAGGCGAACGGCGGATTTTGCGTCCCGGAATGGGATGGAGAAGCCGCGATCATTTTCGGTCTGTACCGGAGCGTGGAGAAGGAAGAGCTGATGGGCCGGCTGCGAGAATGGAAGCGGGAGGTAGAGGAAATGCTGAGCACCTCCCTGCAAATTACGCTGGGGAGCGTCCAGGAAGGATATGCCCATGCTTCGGCAAGCTACTTGCACGCGAAGCGGGTCCAGCCTTATCATCTTGTCCGTGCAGATGACGAATGGGTCGACGCCGATGAGATCGCCGATTATCGCTCGTCCCGCCCGGCAGACGTGCAGCCGGAGACCGAGCCTTACGTGAAGCTGCTGTACGATCGGGACAAGGAGCTGCTGCGGAAGCAGCTGGAGGCCGATTTCGAGCAGCTGTCGGCGACGACAGGGGTTACGCCGCGGGATATTCGCAACTTCGCCGTCGAATTGCTTATCGCCTGGAAGCAGTCGGTCAAGGATACCGCCCACTACTTGTTGGAGGAGGAGCGGGACTGGTTCGACGATGTCTATCATATTCAGACGCTGGAAGTCCTGAAGGATCATGTGCTTCAGGTCGCCTATAGAATCATGGAGCAACTCGCGGAGCCGGAGCATATGAGTCCGGTCATCAAGCAGGTGCTGCATGATATTCATGCCCGGTATGCAGAGGAACTGTCGCTGAAGACATTAAGCCAGGTGTATAATATTAATCCGGTTTATTTAGGGCAATTGTTCCAGAAGGAGGTTCAGTCCACCTTCTCCGATTATTTGAACAAGACCCGCATCAAAATGGCGAAGGAGATGCTCGTTAATACGACGCAGCGCATGACCGATATTGCCTCTAATGTAGGTTACTGGGATAAAAGTTATTTCTATAAGCAGTTCCGGAAGTACGTCGGCGTTTCCCCCAAAGAATACAGAGAATTTCATGTAAACCGAAATGAAATCGTATAAAATACATTACTGGGAAGGGGTTCCACGGTATCACATGAAAATGTGGCATCTGTGAAAGCCCTTCCTTTATTTTGTACACCAAATCTAAAGTTTGTTGACTATTGTAAGCGCATCAATTGGGGTACGCTATAGTTACAACATAGCAACGGGGGATGAATCTGATGCAATCCATCAAGAACGTTTTTCGGAGCTTAAACCGCAACTGGATTTTCCTCGTCATGGTTCTTCCGGGAGCCTTGTGGTTTTTGTTCTTCTCCTACCTGCCGATGTTCGGGACTGTTATCGCTTTCAAGGATTATCGTTTTAGCAGAGACGGCTTCCTTGCCAGCTTGCAGCAAAGTGAATGGGTAGGCTTCAAAAATTTCGAATATCTTTTCGGTACCAATGACGCATATGTCATTACGCGCAACACAATTTTGTACAACATGGTGTTTATCGTGCTGGGTCTGGTCGGAGCCGTGGCGATGGCTATCATATTGAGCGAGATTGTGAACAAGCGGCTGGCGAAGATATATCAGACCGGGATGTTCCTTCCTCACTTCTTGTCGTGGGTCATCGTCGGTTATTTCACGTTCAGCTTCCTGAGCGTCGACAAAGGGGTACTGAACCAATTCCTGACTTGGTTAGGAAAGGATCCGGTCTCCTGGTATTCCGACACCACGTATTGGCCTTATATTCTCGTCTTCCTCAATCTGTGGAAAGGAATCGGGTATTCCAGCGTCGTCTATTTGGCCGCCATTGTCGGGATTGACAAGACTTATTATGAGGCTGCGATGATTGACGGCGCCAACAAGTGGCAGCAGATTCGCCATATTACGATACCTGCGATTACGCCTTTGATGATCATTCTGACATTGCTGGCCATCGGCAGAATCTTTTACGCGGATTTCGGGTTGTTCTACCAGATTCCACGCGACTCCGGTCCGTTGTACAGCGTAACGAACGTTATCGATACGTACGTATACCGGGGACTGAAGGCAACAGGCGAAATATCGATGAGTACGGCTGCAGGCTTGTATCAGTCGCTGGTCGGATTCATTCTCGTTATGACATCGAACTGGATTGTGCGTAAAGTGGACAAGGACAACGCGCTGTTCTAAGGGGGGGACGACATTGAGAAAAAAAACACGAGATTTCCACAATTTATCGAGAGGCACCAACCTGATTTTCAACCTGATTGCCGGTTTGTTTGCTTTCCTGTGCGTCTACCCGTTCTTGTTTGTCATTGTCATTTCATTGACGGAAGAGGGGGCGCTTGCTCGGAACGGATATTCCATATTCCCGGAGAAATGGAGCTTTTCCGCCTATAAGTACATTTTCGAAGCCGGAGATCAGTTGCTTCGATCGTACGGGGTGACCATTATGATTACCCTAATCGGGACTGTTATCAGCTTGGCCGTGATTTGTCTCTATGCTTACGCGATATCGCGCAGAAACTTTGAATACAGAAACTTCTTTTCCTTCATTGCCTTCTTCACGATGCTGTTCAATGGCGGCTTGGTGCCGACCTACATGGTATTGACACAGATTCTGCATTTGAAGGACACGATTTGGGCGCTGATTCTGCCGCTCATCATGAATGCTTTCTATGTACTGATTATGAGGACCTTCTATAAGACGACGGTTCCTGACGCAATTATTGAATCCGCCAAGATCGACGGAGCCGGGGAGCTGCGGGCATTCATTACAATTGTGCTGCCAATCTCCTTGCCAGGGATTGCCACGATTGGATTGTTCGCCACGCTTGGTTTCTGGAACGACTGGTTCAACGCGCTGTTGTACATCGACAATCCTGCGCTCGTTCCACTGCAATCGATGCTGATGCGGATCGAGAACAGTATGCAATTCTTGCTCAACAATGCGCAGCTCAATGCATCGGGTCAGACGCTTGAATTGATGCGGACGCTGCCGCAGGAATCGACACGGATGGCGCTCGTCGTCCTGGCCACGCTGCCAATCGCCTGTGCATATCCGTTCTTCCAGCGCTACTTCGTTCAAGGCTTGACCATTGGAGCTGTCAAAGAATAAGCAAGACAACCTTCGATTATTCCCGGGCGGCGGTACATAAGTTATCTGCCGCTCCGGAAATAATATACACAAAAACTTGGTCACAAAAAGGGGAGGAAAAACATGGCTAAGGCAAAAAAAATGTTGCTCATGACTTTCTGTCTTGTCCTGGTTGCTTCGCTGGCACTGGCTGGCTGCGGCAGCAAGAAGGAAGAAGCGGGTGGAGCAGAAGCGGGCACGAGCGAGAAGCCGGTTGAGCTGATCTGGTATTCCATCGGAGCGCCGCAAAAAGATTTGGACAAGGTCATGGAAAAGGTTAGCGAGTACACCAAGGAAAAAATCGGTGTTACCGTCAAAATGAAAATGTTCGACTTCGGTGATTACAACCAAAAAATGGGTGTTATTGCCGCTTCTGGTGAACCGTTTGATATCGCATTTACTTCTTCGTGGGCTTTTGAATACGTTGCCAATTCGAAGAAAGGTGCATTCTACGAGCTTGATGAGTTGATGGATCAGTATGGTCAAGACATTAAAAAGCTGGTTCACCCTTCGTTCCTCGAAGGCGCTAAAATCGATGGAAAAACGTATGCAATTCCGGTAAACAAAGAATTGCCTGCGCAAAAAGTATTCCGCTTCAACAAAGAGCTGGTTGACAAGTACAATCTGGACATCAACAGCGTGAAGACACTGGAAGATCTGGAGCCGCTGCTTGCGAAGGTCAGAGATGGCGAGCCAGGATTGTACCCACTGTCTGCGGATAAGCAATTCAAGTTTGCCGTTCCTTACGACCTGGTGAACGAGAACCTGCCATTGGGCGTCGCGCTGACAGACACGAACGATCTCAAAATCGTCAACATTCTCGAACAGCCAGACATGATGAAAGGCTTCGAGACGATGCATGAGTATTACAAAAAAGGTTACCTGAAGAAGGATGCTGCAACCGCTTCCGGCGGGGATGAAATGAAAACCGGAAAATGGCTGGTAGATATGCCGGATACGCAGCCGTTTGCCGATAACCTGTGGTCTCAATCTTTGGGTTACCCGGTCGTATCGGTTCCTTACACCGAGCCATATGTTTATAACTGGTCCGTAATGGGTTCCATGCACGCAATTTCAGCGAACTCCAAGTACCCTGAAAAAGCAATGCAATTCCTAAACCTGTTGAACTCGGATCATTACTTGCGCAACCTGGTGAACAACGGTATCGAAGACGTTCATTACAAACGCATTGATGAGGAAACGGTTGAGTACTTGCCAGCAAAAACCGAATCGTATGATATGCCAACCTTTACGCTGGGTAACTTCTTCATCTTGGATAAGCTTCCTGCCGACCCGAAAGATAAATGGGAGCAGTTCGCGGAGTTCAACGACAGCGCGAAAAATGCGCCGCTGCTTGGCTTCCACTTCAATGCAGACAGCGTAAAAACGGAAATGACTGCGTTGACGAACGTAAAAGACGAGTTCTATGCGTCCCTGTTCACTGGCTCGGTAGATCCGAAAGTATACGTGCCGAAGGCAGTCGAGAAATTCAAAGCGGCTGGGTTGGACAAAGTTCAAGCCGAAATGGAAAAACAACTGGAAGAGTGGAAAGCATCCAGAAAATAAATAACGGCATCGTTCCATTCGCTGGATAAAGGCAGCCTGCTGCCGGCCAGCAATGAATCGCCGCAACTGTGCAGTCAGGTGGAGCGTAGGCTTCACCTGACTGTCTGCTATTCGCGCTCAAGACTGCGGAATAGGTACGATTGTTGGTTGAATTTTGCACAAGCCTTATATACAATATGATGGACATATCTAATGTAATAAATAATGCAATAGCCGGAACACACGGCACGACTACTTTGATTGATGGATGGAGAAGGAGAGAGCTGACATGGAACGCCTACCGCAAGCCGTGCTTCGCGTGATGGAAGAAGCCAAGACCCGATTAGCGGACAACCCGAAATTGCAGCAGCTGTTCTTGAACTGTTTCCCGAATACGCTGCAGACGACAACCAAATTGCATGAAGACGGCACGTCTTATGTCTTCACCGGAGATATTCCCGCCATGTGGTTGCGCGACTCCAGCGCCCAAGTGCGCCAGTATATGCCGCTTGCCAAGGAGGATGCGGATATTCGCCGCATCATTGCCGGGCTGGTGCGCAAGCAGATGAAATATATTCAAATCGACCCGTATGCCAATGCATTCAATGAAGAAGAAATTCCGCTCGATCAGATTCATCACCGGGATCAGACGGAATTGAACGGCTGGGTCTGGGAACGGAAATATGAGATCGATTCACTGTGCTACCCCATCCAATTGAGTTATTTGTACTGGAAGGAGACGGGCGATACGTCGCTCTTCGATGGCGAGTACAAGACGGTAGCGCATATCATCATGAACCTGTGGACGACAGAGCAGCGCCATTTCGAGCAATCGCCTTACCGCTTCTCGCGCATGGACTGCCGCAAGACGGACACGCTCAAGAACAACGGTCAAGGCATGCCGGTCAACTACACGGGCATGACGTGGTCCGGCTTCCGGCCAAGCGACGATGCGTGCACCTTCGGTTACCTGATTCCTTCGAACATGTTCGCCGTTGTCGTGCTTCGTTATTTGGAGGAGATCGCGACGGTTGTCTACGAGGATGCGCCATTCGCGGCCAAGGCCCGCGCGCTGTGTGAAGAGATCGAAGACGGCATTCGCAATTACGGCATCTTTCATCACCCGAAATACGGAGAAATCTATGCCTATGAGACCGACGGCTTCGGCAACTATAATCTGATGGATGATGCGAATGTGCCTAGCTTGCTGGCCATTCCTTATCTCGGTTATACGACGGAGGACGATCCGATCTATCAGAATACGCGCCGCTTCATTCTGAGCGAGGACAATCCTTACTATTATTCCGGCAAGGCCGCTCAGGGCATCGGCAGCCCACATACCCCTGACCAATACATCTGGCATATCGCCTTGTCGATGCAGGGATTGACCGCCGGATCGCCGCAAGAGATCGACAGCTTGATTCAACTGCTGACGGCGACGGATGCCGACACCGGTTATATGCATGAAGGATTCCATGTGGACGATCCGGCCCAATTCACTCGTGAATGGTTCGCCTGGTCGAACAGCTTGTTCTCTGAGCTAATCTACCGTGAATATTGGTTGAAAGCCTAATCCGACAAGAAGAGAGGGACAGAACATGACAAAAAAAACGGCTCACATCATCTCTCATACGCACTGGGATCGCGAGTGGTATATGCCTTACGAGTATCACCATGCGCTGCTGATCGAATTGATGGACACGCTGCTGGATACGCTCGATAACGATCCGGGCTTCAAGAGCTTCCATCTCGACGGCCAGACGATTATGCTGGAAGATTACCTCCAGGTCCGTCCGGAAATGAAGGATAAGCTGGAGAAATATATTCGCGAAGGCCGCATTCATATCGGTCCATGGTACATTCTGCAGGATGAGTTCCTGACGAGCAGCGAGGCGAATGTGCGCAACCTGCAGATCGGACATCGCGATGCCAACCATTACGGCGGCACGATCTCGAAGATCGGGTATTTCCCCGATTCGTTCGGCAATATGGGCCAGGCGCCGCAGATGCTCAAGCAGGCCAATATCGATGTAGCCGTGTTCGGACGCGGCGTGAAGCCGACCGGCTTCAACAACCAGGTATCCGAAGATGCCGCATACGAGTCCCCGTTCTCGGAAATGATCTGGGAATCGCCGGACGGCTCGCGCGTCATCGGCATTCTGTTCGCGAACTGGTACTGCAACGGTATGGAAGTGCCGGTCGACGAGCAGCAAGCGATTGCCTATTGGGAGAAGAATATCGACAATGCGGAGAAATTTGCTTCCACGCCGCATCTGTTGTTCATGAACGGCTGCGACCATCAGCCGATTCAGACGGATCTGTCCAAAGCGATCGAAGTAGCGAAGAAGCTGTTCCCGGATGTGGACTTCGTACACTCCAATTTCAATTACTATGTGGATGTGCTGAGACAGGAATTGCCTGAGAATCTGCAGACGGTCAAGGGCGAGCTGCGCAGCCAACGCACCGACGGCTGGTATACGCTGGTCAATACCGCGTCTTCCCGCGTCTACCTCAAGCAGATGAACGCGGAGAACCAGACGCTCCTGGAGAAGGTGGCGGAGCCGCTGGCGGCATTCGCTGACCAGGCGGGCAAGCCTTATCCGCATCACCTGTTCGTCTATGCGTGGAAGACATTGATGCAGAACCATCCGCATGACAGCATCTGCGGGTGCAGCGTCGATGAAGTCCATCGCGAGATGGTGACGCGCTTCGAGAAGTCGAAGCATATGACCGAGATGATTATTAACGAGACAGTAGACAGCCTCGTGAAGCAGATCGATACCTCGGCCTATGGGGCCAAGGAAGGCGTGCCGTTCGTCGTATTCAACACGGCGGGCTATGAGCGCAGCGGCATCGTCGAAGTGACGCTGGAGCTGAAGCGCCGCTACTTCCGCGAAGGGCATCCAACGAAGCTGGCCCGTGAGCTGAAGCAGGAGCCGATCGTGCCGGGCACGGTTATCGATGCGAACGGCAATGCGGTCGTCTGCGAATGGGAAGACGCGGGCGTCCAGTTCGGCTACGACCTGCCGAAGGACAAGTTCCGCCAGCCTTATGTGGCGCGCTGCGTGAAGGTTCGCCTGCAGGCAAGTGGCATGCCGGCCTTCGCGTATCAGACCTTCGCCTGGGTGGCAGGCGGAGAAGCGCCGCAAGTGGCCAGCTTGTTGAACGGGCAGAATACGCTCGAGAACGAACATCTGAAGGCAGTCGTCGAGGCGGACGGATCCTTGACGCTGACTGACAAAGCGACGGGACATACGTTCAGCGGGCTGAATGTGTACGAAGACAGCGGAGACATCGGCAACGAGTACATGTTCCGCAAGCCGAACGGCGAGGTGCCGCTCACGACGGCAGGTCTGGCGGCCGATATTCGCGTCGTCGAAGACGCGCCGTACCGCGCCGTCATCGAAGCGGTTCACCATTGGGAGATTCCAGCTTCCGCCGACGAGAAGCTGCAGGAAGAGATGAATGAGCTGGTAGACTTCCCAAGACGTACGGCACAGCGCTCCACGGCAATGGTGCCGTTCCGGCTTGTGACCCGCTACACGCTCGAGAGCGGCGCGAAGCGCGTCGAAGTGCAGGTGACCATTCATAACGAAGCCAAGGATCACCGGTTGCGCGCCCTGTTCCCGACGGCCTTGCAGGCGGAGACGCACCAGGCGGAATCCATCTTCGAGGTGGCCCGCCGCAATACACAGCCGGCTCCGGAATGGGAGAATCCGAGCAACGATCAGCATCAGCATACGTTCGCCAGCGTAAGCGACGGCCAACTCGGCTTGACCATCGCCAACCGAGGGCTGTACGAATATGAAGTGCTGCGCGACGGCCGCAACACGATGGCGGTTACCTTGCTCCGCTCCTCCGGCGAGCTCGGCGACTGGGGCGTCTTCCCGACGCCGGAAGCGCAATGCTTGGGCACGTACACCGCAGAATATGCGATTATTCCGCATGCGGGAGATGTCGTGGCCTCCGGCGCATACAAGGAAGCGCACACGTTCCAGGTGCCGTGGATTGTCCGCCAGGCTGAGGTGCATGCCGGCAAGCTGCCAGCGAACCATGCGTTCCTGGCATGGGACGGCGAAGGCATCGCGTTCTCCTCGATCAAGATGGCGGAGCAGACCGGCGACATGGTTGGCCGCTGGGTCAACTTTGCGCATGAGGCGAACACGTTGAACGTCTCTCTTCCGGAGACAGGCAGCGGCTTCTACCGCAGCAGCATCATGGAAGTGAAGGGCGAAGACCTTGCTTCCGGCGACAAGCGCAGCGTCAGCGTTGAGCTCGGCGCAGCGGAAATCTTCACGCTCGGCATGAAGAACTAAATGAACAAGCCCTCCCGAAGCATTGGCTTTGGGAGGGCTTGTTTGCGCCATATAGCGCGGTAAAGGATGGAGGCCGAACTGCTGAATCCTGCATAGTTGCAGCTTTTTACTCCTAACGAAGCGGAATTCTGTTAAAATCCTGCAATTTTACATCTTTTTGCTCATATTCTCTCTTATCGAAGCGATAACGGCCGCAAATTGCTGCACTTTTGCAGGAAATCCTTTTTCTTCATCCGGCACCTTTGAAAAAACTGTATTTTTACAGCTTTGACCAGAGAAGCCGCTATCCCCCGATGACTGTCAGTTCCTTCGGATAGGACGTGAGCACGCGCACGCCATCCTCCGTGACGATGACGTCATCCTCGATGCGCACACCCGCCACGTTCGGCACATAGACGCCCGGCTCGATCGTGAAGACCATGCCCGGCTTCAGCACATCCTCGTTCCGGCCATGCACGGATGGATACTCGTGCACATCCAGGCCGAGCCCGTGTCCGAGCCGATGGGTGAAGTAAGGTCCATAGCCCCGATCTTCGATCGTCTGCCGTGCCGTGCGATCGAGCGAGCCGAAGGTGACGCCGGGCTTGACGGCGGCAATGGCCGCTTCATTCGCCGCCAGCACCGTGTCATAGATGCGGCGGCTCTCTTCGTTCACTTCACCGACGGCGAAGGTGCGGGTAATGTCGGAGGCGTATCCGTTCACGTATACGCCCAGATCGAACAGGAGCAGCTCTCCCTCGCGGATGACGCGATTGCCCGGAACGCCATGCGGCAGCGCGGCCCTCTCGCCGGCCAGCACCATCGTGTCGAATGACGGGCGTTCCGCGCCCTTTTTCTTCATCAAATATTCCAGCTCCGCGACGACATCCAGCTCGGTGATGCCGGGACGCACGCGGCTTACGCCTTCCAGCAGCACCGCTTCAATCACCCGGATCGCCTCCATCAGCCGCTCCACTTCCTCCGGAGACTTGATGACGCGCAGCTCCTGCAGAATCGGCCCCGCATCGGCATATCGCTTGGCGCCCAGCGCTGCGGACAGTGCCTCGAACCGGGCGACGGAGATATGATTCTTCTCGAAGGCCAGCTGCTTCAGCCCGGCGGGCAGGCAGGGCTTCAACACATCGTAAGGATTGTCCGTATCCGTATGGGTAACGATGTTCTTGACGGAGGAGGCGGATGCAGCCTTGTCCGCATCCAGGGCCGGCACGATCAGCGTCGGCTCGGCATCCCTCTGGATGACGAGACCGAGGAAGCGCTCATGCGGATCGCAGGCGAAACCGGTCAAGTAGTAGACATGCTTCGGATCGGTAATGAGCAGGGCGTCATGGCCCTCCTGCTCCATTGCCGTGCGTAATCTGTTCCAGGACTCGTTCATAGCTTTTCATCCTTTCCATAGTGCGGCGAATCATTATTCTTCATTGACCATATCATAAGTATGGCTTCCCGTGCGAGTACATTTGCACCATCCGCGTCCGAAGTTTGCAGCTTTATTAGGGTCTTGGCTAACAGACATGACGGGAAAAAGGGCCGCAACGAAGAGGACAGCCCGAGTACATCCCGGACTGCCCTTGCTGAACGTTCATATGGAGGATTGCTATATCGGCTAGGACACGTCGCAATAGAACGACAGTCCGATCCGCTCTCCGCCGAGCCACAGCGCGCCAGGGCCGCATAACAGCATCACCTGCTTGGCCCCCGGGTGCGCAGCGGTATCCTGCTTCGCCTCGGCTGCCCAGCATGCGGCCGCCTCCGGGCGGAAATAGTCCATGAACGACACATCGCTTGCCATATAGCCGAAGGCGCGATTGCCGGTAATATAGCGGTCGAAGCGGCGGCGCAGCTCGCTGCCGCCGTACAAATAATCTTCCGTGGAATAGACGTGAGCCCGAATCTGCTCCTGTTCCAGCCGGTCCGCCAGCCGGGAGGCGACGGCTTGCACATTCGCGCCATGCGTCGCATCAAGCGCCACGTACAGAACATCCTCCCTTCCCGCATGGCATGCGGCCAGAACCGCGTCCGCGATCCGGTCCATTCCCGTCTCCAATCCGGATGGCACCCAGTCCAGGGGGCGGTGCCCCTCGCCGGGAACATCCGCATGAATCCGGTTGCGTGGAAGCTTGTCGAACATTAAAAAGCCCTCCGTTCCCTCTACACATTTGAGCCGTGAACTCTCGGACCGAACAGGTCTGCCCGGCTCAAGCTCATTGTAGAAAAAGTCAGGGGGGCTGTATTTGGACAATGCAGCTTTGTTTTTGTACAGAACGGACATGGCTTCAACGCACCGGCCCGGAACGCCCTTCGGCGAAGCCGGAACGGCGGAAGCGCGCCGGGGAGACTCCCAGCTTGCGGGTAAAGACGCGTGTGAAGTAATGGACGGACTCGAAGCCGCACCGTTCGGCGATATCCTTGATCGCGGCATCGGAGGAGAGGAGCAGGTCCTTGGCCAGCCAAATGCGGCGCTCCTGCATATAGTGGACGAAGGTCTGCCCGCTCTCCTGCATGAACAGCCGCGACAGATGGCGCGGGGAAATATGCAGATGCTGAGCGACGATATCCAAGGTCAGCGGAGCATTCAGATTATCTTCGAGATAGAGCCGGGCGCACCGGAATAGCTCGTTGCCCGGCCGCGGAGCTTCTCCCTCCAGCGCCGGGGCGGCCGGCAGGCCGGAGGCATCCGGCATGAACAGCGGCAGCATCGAGGACAGGAGAGCATGACCGGTTGCCCGCAGCATATCCGGCGGATATAGAAGCTGCCCGCCCTCAGACAGCGCGAGGAGCGCCTCCCACAGCTTGGCCGCGGGGGCGGAGGACGCATCGGCGAGGCAGGGGACGGCATCCTCGGCCAGGCGCCGGAAGGCCTGGATATAGTCGTCCTGCGTCGCGCTCTACTCGATGTCGAAGTCGACGAACAGCAGCGCCATGCCCGCCGTGCTGCGGATCTGGTGCCAGACGCCCGGCCGCGAGCAGATGGCACTGCCGGCGCGCAGAATGTAATGCTGCCCGTCATCGGTATATTCCCCTTCCCCCTCCAGCACATAGCACATCTCAAAAAAGGAATGGCGGTGCACTCAGTTGTTAATATGCTTCGGCATGAAGCCCCAGTAATGCACGCGGAACCCGGCCGATCCGGCATGCAGAGAAGTCGCGTGGACGTTCAGCAGCGCGTTCGCCTTTTTTGAAGGCGGATAATAGCAAAGGCATCATCGACACTCCTCGAATTTTCGTTCATGGCTTGCTGTGTCCTATTGTACACTGCACGAGGCCGCCCTTCATCCGAAAGGCCGCGTTCCAGTTTTTACATGTAGGCGCAATGTCCTGAATCTGGTAGAATGGGTAGCCGTGTGATCGAACGGAAGTTTGTCCAATCGGTGACGCAAAATCTTGGAATTCCCTGCTGTTCACACAAGATTCACATGCAGCGCTTTCAAGCGCGGGAATGTTTGTGTTTCGTCACAGCTTTCCACATCCGGGTATGGGACAATATGGGTAAGCAAGGGAATTCATCATCATATGGAGGGGACGGACAATGTTGTTAGCGGCAGATCGACCGGCACAGTGGAATGAAGAGACTGTTGAACGGCTGGAGACGCGGATGGCGGCATATCAATTGCTGGCTGACTTCCTGGGTCACATGCCAACGCTCGATGTCTTGATGTCTTGGCGGAATCATGAAGGGATGAAGCGGTTATCCCGCCATTCCGAGGCTGCCCGCGACCTGTGCTCGTTGTTGGATACTTTGTCGGTAAGCGAATTGTACGCCGTATTCTCTTCCTTGCGCGATGACTATTACCGCTTATTCGGAAGCTCGGGACAGCTGCCTGTCACGCCTTGCGAGACGATGTACCGGGCCAACGAACAGAAGCTGCCGAAGAGCTATGCTCAGATTGTGCGGCAGCATTACGCCGAATTCAGCCTCTACTTCAAGAAGATGAACGGCGAGCCGGATGATCATATCGCCATCGAGCTGGAGTTCATGGCGGTCCTGATTGGCAAAATGCTCGGCAATGTCATGACCGAGGAGCGTTACCACCGTTACATGGATGGACAGCGGCGCTTCGTGCTGGACCATCTGACGCGCTGGGCTCCGTGCTTCGGCGAAGACTTGGCGAGGCATGCGGATCATCCGCTCTACCGCGCGATCGGGCGTTTGCTGGTGGAGTTCATAGCCAGCGAGGCTGAGCGGGCCGGGCAGGCGGCGTAAGCGGCGGCGCGCAGGAAGTACCACCATAGATACAGAATACCGGTCAAGGAATCGATTCAGATACACAGGACCTTTCTGCGGAAAGGTCTTTTTTATATTTTTTCAGGGATTTCATTCCCATATTCAAGGGAGCGCTTGTCGAATATAATAGGAAAAAGAAGAAATTGAAGAAATCGCGGCTATGCCGCGCAATATGCTTCACAAATACCTGAGAGAGAAGCGCCGCTAGGGCGTGAATGGGGGCCTCGTCATGAGAAGAGTGCTGCAAGTTGGACTATTTCTTATCTTGTTACTCGCTTTCGGTTATTATACGAATGGCACGATTGGCCAAAATATCACGACGGCGCTGAGCATTATGACGACGCTCGCGGTGGTTACGCTGGCTATCATCATTTTTATGGAGAACCGGAATCCCTCCAGCACGGTTGCCTGGCTATTGGTGCTGGCGGTGGTGCCTGTCGTCGGCTTTATCTTTTATCTCGTGTTCGGCCAAAATTACCGCAAGCGCCGCCGGTATACCCGGAAGGCGCAGCAGGACAAGCATACCTATACCTTCGCAGAGAACGAAGCGAAGCAGCTGCGGGAGGAGACGCTGGCTTCCATGACACCGGATCAGCGCCATCTGCTCCGCTTGACCAGCCGCATCAGCAAGAGCCCGATTACGTTTGCGTCGGACACGCGCATTCTGAACAACGGCGAAGAGACGTTCGGGGCGTTGCTTGCGGAGCTGAATCAGGCCCAGCATCATATTCATATGGAATATTATATTTACCGCGATGACGACATCGGAAGCCGCATTGCCCAGATTTTGATGGACAAGGCCCGGGCCGGCGTCGAGGTCCGGTTCATGATCGATGCGGTCGGGAGCATGCAGCTGCGCAAGCCCTTCCTGCAGGAGCTTCGGAATGCCGGCGTGCAGGTGGCTGTCTTCGGCAATGTGAAGTTCCCGATCTTCTCCAATCGGGTCAATTACCGGAACCACCGCAAGATTGTTGTCATTGACGGCAATGTTGCGTTCATCGGCGGCCTCAATGTCGGGGATGAATATTTGAGCCTCAATAAGACATACGGCTTCTGGCGGGATACGCACATGATCGTGCGCGGCGACGCGGTGCAGACACTGCAGATCATTTTCCTGCAAGACTGGGCCCATACGAGCGGAGACATGCTCTACGGTGCGGAATACCTCCAGCCGGAACCGGTGGAGGCGACGGCGGGCGCGGTGCAGATGATTGCGAGCGGGCCGCATCAGGAATTCAAGACGATGAAGAATCTCTTCTTCTCCATGCTGACCTCGGCCCGGCGCTCGATCTGGATAGCGACGCCATATTTCATTCCGGATGAGGACATTTTTACCGCGCTGCGGGTAGCGGCCTTGAGCGGCATCGAGGTGAAGCTGCTGTTCCCGGGCAAGCCTGATAAATGGCTGCCGTTTCTGGCCTCCCATTCCTATTTCCTTGGTCTGCTGGAGGCAGGCGTGCAAATCTACGAATATGAAAAAGGCTTTCTTCATTCGAAGCTTATCATCGTGGACGGCGAAGTGGCGACGATCGGCACCGCGAATATGGATATGCGCAGCTTCCACCTTAACTTCGAGGTGAATGCGCTGCTGATCCGGACGGAGAGCGTCGAACAGCTGGCCCGGGAGTTTCAGCAGGATTTGGAATCGGCCGTGCAGATCTCGGATGAACAATTTGCCAATAAAAAAGTCATTACCCGCTTCCTTGAGTCAGCGGCCCGCTTGTTCTCGCCGCTGCTGTAGGCGGAGACGGGAGCCTGGCGGGGCTGTGATTGGCGGGGCGCCGCCCGCGGTCTCTGCCGTCCGGTCCGAGGCGAGCGGGGCAGGCCCGGATCGAGGGTGCGGGCGGGGTGATGCGACCGGCTCTCCGGCCGATGACGGCTGCTGCGGCAGGCCGTTCGGCGATTGACTAGCAGTGATGAATATGGCATGATGTATCTAGTTATTTTTGAGAACGATTTTCATTATTCAGGATCATACCCAGACGCAACCGGAACGAGAACGGGGAGGGGAAGAGCATACCCATCCGGGATAACGGGGCGAGCCGCGCTCTCGACGGGGTGGGCATGATGATGAATGCCAGGATAGACGCGATACAGGTCATCGGCAAGGAATGCCGCTGGCCTTTTTGGCCTTGCTTGGAGGATCGGAATCGGCGCCCTCCCGGCGTGGCAGGGAGGCGGCGCTGAGCGGCATGGAACCATTACCTGTCATGGGCGGGAACATGGTATGATAAGTCCATCTGTACATAGAATTGGAGAGGATTCGGATGTGGACGAATCGGAATGTATGGATTGTGCTCTGTGGCGAGTTCGTAGCCGGCCTCGGTCTATGGACTTCCATTATCGCCAATCTTGAATTTATGCAGCATCGGGTGCCTTCAGATTTCATGAAGTCGATCATTCTGTTCATCGGCTTGCTGGCAGGCGTTCTGATCGGCCCCTATGCGGGAAAAGTGATCGATTCGTCGCGCAAGAAGCTGGTGCTGATCTATGCCGGTCTGGGGAGGATGGCCGGCGTCTGCTTCATGTTCATTGCGCTAGCGACCGACTCCGTGCTGTGGATGGTGCTGTTCAACATTACGCTGCAGATCTCGGCGGCATTCTATTTCCCTGCGCTTCAATCCGTTATTCCGCGCATCGTCGCCGACAAAGATCTGTTGACCTTGAACGGCGTCCATATGAACGCCTCCACCATCGCCCGGATTATCGGCACCGTGCTGGCCGGCATGATGCTGACAGTCATGAGCCTGGCGTCGCTCTATGTGGCTTCCCTGGTCGGCTATGCGCTGCTGCTCGTATCGACGTTCTTCCTGGACGTCAAAGAGGATCTGCCGTCTGGCAAGGCGCCCTACGCAGGGAAGAAGAAGGGCGGAGGCTTCAAGGAGATCGTGCCGATGCTCAAGCGGATGCCGGTCGCGGTCATGGCGCTTGGGCTGTCATTCATACCGGGCTTGTTCATCGGCGGCTTCAATCTGATGGTTATCAACATCAGCGAGATCCATAATGACACCCAGATCAAAGGGTGGCTGTATGCGGTCGAAGGGATTAGCTTCATCGCTGCCGCCTTCTTCGTCAAGCGCATCTCGGGCAAGGGCGGACTGCTCAAGCTGCTGTGCCTGTTCGCTCTCCTGAGCGCGCTGGGACATTCGCTCTTGTTCTTTGCCGATATTCGCGGGATGGCGCTGTTCGCCTTCGGCTTGTTCGGTCTCGCGGCGGGCTTCTTCTTCCCGCTGTTGTCGACGTATTTTCAGAAGACGATCCCGAAGGAATATCACGGCCGCTTCTTCTCCTTCCGCACGATGCTGGACCGGGTCATGTTCCAGGTCGTGCTGCTCGCGACGGGCTTTATGCTCGATACGATCGGGCTTTCTTATATGGTCCTCGTATTCGGCGGACTGTCGGCATTATTTATCATCTACGCTTATGTCCGCTCTTCCCGCATGCCGGAACGTCCGCTGAAGGCGGTGCCGGATCCGGGAAGTCCTTCGATGTGATCGCGGGCTGCGTGCGGGCGGCACGCCAAAGCCGCCCGTAACCGGGCAGGAAAGAGGATTCGGACTGCTTTTGTTCGTGCAAAGCGGTCTTTTTTGTGCAAAAATCCCCTCTAGATGGACATCTAGCCGTCCAGAGGGCTTGCCTTCCGGCCGCCGGATTGGTAGGATGATGCTGAAAGTGCTTTCATTGATCATTCGCCGTACAGGATGCGCTCCCTGCTGCGTATCCTATCGTATGACGTGCGGAGCCGGATTCGATCATGGATACGCGTAGAAGGAGGAATCGCGATGAAATATCGCAGCGTGTTTGACATTATTGGTCCGATTATGGTCGGACCGTCCAGTTCACATACGGCGGGCGCTGCCAAGATTGGCCGCTTGGCCCGAAGCATATTCGGGAGACAGCCGAAGAAGGTTCATATTTTCCTGTACGGCTCCTTCGCGGAGACTTACAAAGGCCATGCGACAGATGTGGCACTCGTGGCCGGTCTGCTCGATTTTGATACGAATGACGCCCGGCTTCCACAGTCGCTCCAATTGGCGGAGGAAGCCGGGATGAAGGTTGAGATAACGGCCGAAGATGCGGTGCCGGAGCATCCGAACACGGCCCGTATCCGCCTGTCGGATGACCAGGAGGATATGGAAGTGAGCGGCATCTCCATCGGCGGCGGGAAGGTTGAGATTGTCGAGCTGAACGGCTTCAAGCTGAAGCTGTCCGGCCAGTGTCCGGCTATCCTTATATTGAACCATGACCGCTATGGTGTCATTGCGGGGGTGACGCGAATTTTGAGCGAGGCCCGGGTCAATATCGGCCATATGGAGGTCAGCCGCAAGGAGAAGGGCAAAATGGCGCTGATGGTGATTGAGACCGACGAAATGATCGATGAAGCGATGTTCGAGCAGATTCGCGGACTTCCCGGCGTGAACCGAGTGCTCCGCATGGAAGATTGATGCGCTGTCCAATCTAAGGGAGAGGTGATGAAGCATGTTCCGCAATGTGGCTGAGCTGGTCGCGCTGGCAGAGGAACGATCGTGCAAATTGGCGCACGTGATGATAGAGCAAGAGATGGAAGTGAAGCGAATGACGCGCGAGGCGGTCATCGCCCAGATGGAGCGCAACCTCGATGTGATGGAGCAAGCAGTCGCCCGGGGGTTGTCAGGCGTGAAGTCCCATTCGGGCCTGACTGGCGGAGACGCCGTGAAGGTCCAGCAATATATCGCCTCCGGCAAAGCATTAAGCGGCGGCACGCTGCTCGATGCGGTCAGCAAGGCGATGGCCACGAATGAAGTGAACGCGGCCATGGGGCTGATCTGTGCGACGCCGACGGCCGGCGCCGCGGGGGTGGTGCCGGGGACGCTGTTCGCGCTCAAGGAGAAGCTGAACCCGACTCGGGAGCAGATGGTGGAGTTTCTATTCACGGCTGGCGCATTCGGCCTTGTGGTGGCGAACAATGCATCCATCAGCGGAGCGGCGGGCGGCTGCCAGGCCGAGGTCGGATCGGCGGCGGGCATGGGGGCGGCGGCCATTGCCGAGCTGGCCGGGGGCACGCCGCAGCAGGCGGCGAACGCGATGGCGATCGCGCTGAAAAATATGCTTGGCTTGGTCTGCGACCCGGTCGCCGGGTTGGTGGAGGTGCCGTGCGTGAAGCGCAACGCCTTGGGGGCGTCCAATGCGATGGTGGCGGCCGATCTGGCCCTGGCCGGAGTGGAGAGCGTCATTCCGTGCGACGAAGTTATTGAAGCGATGTTCCGCATCGGGCAGAGCATGCCGATGGCGATGAAGGAGACGGCGCTTGGCGGTCTGGCAGCGACGCCGACGGGGATTCGGCTGAAAAAGGAGATTTTCGGCGAAAACTCGGGATCCGGCGCGGCGAATTCCGATCAGACGGAGTGATGCCCGATGCCGCAGCGGGGGTTGGCCGGCTCCGCGTACAGGACTTGGCCGCATCGTGATCACAGCCTGCGAGGTCTTCGAACCGGAAGGAACGCCTTCCTGGTTCGGAGGCCTTTTTAAAAATATATGAACGTATACGATAGCGTCCATATTTGCTATGCTAATGATGCTGAAAAATCGCCGGAGATGGCTATTTGCGGGCGACAGACACAGCAGCGGACGGGTTCCTGTCCGCTGCATTCGTTGCATTCATGATACAGGAAGAAGATGAAGGAGGTTCACAATGGAGGAACGGCAGCGGGCTCCTGGAGGAGCAACCGAGCAGCGCAAGACGGAGCATATTCGCATTTGTTTGGAGGAAGCGGTGAATGGCGTCGGGGTCACGACAGGGCTCGAACGTTACCGCTTTCTTCACCAGGCGCTGCCCGAGCTGGATTTCCGGGAGATCGATCTGGCGACGGAATGGCTGGGCAAGCGGATTCGCACGCCTTTCCTTATCAGCTCGATGACCGGGGGCAGCAGCATAGCTGCTCCGATCAACCGCCGGCTGGCCGCGGTGGCGGAGGTTCGGGGCTGGGCGATGGGCGTAGGCTCGGTACGGGCGGCGGTGGAGAATCCGGGATTGTCGGGCACCTTCCGGATTCGGGATATCGCGCCGACGGTGCCGATCTATTCGAATATCGGGGCCGTGCAACTGAACATGGGGATGGGAATCGAGGAATGCCGCCGCGCCGTGGATCTGGTAGAAGCGGATGGCTTAATTCTCCACCTGAACGCGCTGCAGGAAGTGTTCCAGCCTGAAGGAGACGTCAACTTCGCAGGATTGCTGCGTCGTATTGAAGAATTATGCACCCAGTTGGACGTACCTGTCGGCATCAAGGAGGTCGGCTGGGGAATCGCCGGCGATACCGCGCGGCAGCTCGCCGAGGCCGGCGCGTCCTTCATCGACGCGGCCGGTGCGGGCGGCACGTCGTGGAGCCAGGTCGAGAAGCTGCGCTCAGTCGACCCGATTCGCTGCCGCGCGGCCGAAGCCTTCGCCGGCTGGGGCATTCCGACGGCGGAGAGCGTCCGGCTTATTCGGGCGGCACTGCCGGATCAGCCGCTGATCGCCAGCGGCGGACTGCGAACCGGCGTCGATGCGGCGAAGGCACTAGCGCTCGGCGCGGATCTGGCCGGATTCGGACGCTCCCTGCTGGCCGCCGCCGCCGATTCGGAGGAGGCGGTAGACGAGGTTCTGGCACAGGTGGAGCTGGAGCTCCGCATCGCGATGTTCGGCATCGGAGCGGGCAGCATTCGGGCGCTGCGCGCCACGAATCGGCTGATGCCAAATTAGACAAGCTCTGCTATAATGGACACATTCAGCGGCCACAGACCCCGAGCCTGTGGCTTCCTTTATGCTCCCGGCTCACGGGCTCGGGGCGGTGTCCAACCTGCGCCTATGAAGCACCTCTCTCAGCTTGTCCGCTCGCCTTGCCAGAACTGTGAGTCACATTTATTTATGGGAAATAAAAACTGTACCCTTACCTTGGAATATCCTTTATATTATTATCGGAATCACAATCAAACGTTCGGATTTTACGCATATCGCTCTCCTAAGTCTGCCGAACGGGCGAATGTCGATACATATTAAACCAGGAAAGAAGGGTTGAAGCATGAAGCAATCGATGTTCAACTTTAGCACCAAGACGGTTGTTGCCATCGGGATCGGAGCGGCTTTATACGGTCTGCTAAGCACGATTACGATTCCGCTGGTACCGCAGACCGGTCTGCGCCCGGCCATTGCGATTCTGACCATTTTCGGGGCGATGTTCGGTCCGATCGTCGGTCTGTTGAGCGGGGCCATCGGTCATATCATTACCGATTTGACCTGGGGCGGCGGCACGATCTGGTGGACATGGGTGCTTGGATCGGCGGTGTCCGGATTCGGAATGGGGCTCGTCTACATAAACAAATCTTTCGATGTCAACGAAGGCCGTTCGACGAAGGGCGCCATTTGGACGCTCGCGATCACCGGTTCGCTGGCGCTGGTTGTCGGCTTCGGACTGTCCAGTATCCTGGATGTGTATTTGCTGGGAGAGGCGCCGGACAAAATGTGGCTCCAGTTCGTTGCTTCGACCTTGGCTAACATTGCTGTTCACTTGGTGCTGGGCCTCTCGGCCGTGCTTGGTCTTATCCGTTTGAACCGCCGCAATTCGAATTTGCGGGTACTTAAATAAGCTGCTAGAAATGAATGGAGTTCCACAGCATAGGAGGGCGCGCATGGCGGGATCGGAAGTCCTCCACGGGGCCTTATCCTGGTGGAACATGGATTGGCATGCAGCATCTGACAGGAGTTATCGAAATAATGAGGGAACCGCTTATCTCGTTTCGGGATTTCAGCTTTCAATATCGCAGCTTGTCCGAACCGACCTTGAAAAATATCACCCTGAACATCTATCCGGGGGAGAAAATATTGATTGCCGGACCGAGCGGTTCCGGCAAGTCCACATTGGCCCATTGCATCAATGGGCTGATTCCATTTACGTACGGCGGGACGATCAGCGGTGAATACAGCCTGCAAGGAAGCCGTCCGGCCGATCTGAGCATCTTCGAGATCAGCCGCAGCGTCGGCACGATTCTGCAGGATCAGGACGGCCAGTTCATCGGACTGTCGGTCGGCGAGGATGTCGCCTTCGCGTTCGAGAATGATTGCATGCCGGTGGCGGAGATGAAGCCGAAGGTCGCCCGCGCCCTGGAGATCGTCGACATGCTGCCTCATATCGGACATAGCCCGCATGAGCTGTCCGGGGGACAGAAGCAGCGCGTGTCGCTGGCGGGCGTGCTGTCGATGGAGGCCGACGTATTGCTCTTCGACGAACCGCTCGCGAATCTGGATCCGGCCAGCGGCAAGCATGCGATGGCTTTGATCGAGGACATTCACCAGCAGACCGGCAAGACGATTCTCATTATCGAGCACCGCGTCGAGGACGTGCTGGAGCAGCCCGTCGATCGCATCGTTATTATGGCAGAGGGACGGATTGTCCGGACGGGAACCCCTGACGAGATTCTGGCTTCTTCCGTCATGAGCACGCATGGCCTGCGCGAACCGCTCTACGTGACCGCCCTCAAATACGCCGGCTGCGAGCTGACGCCGGAAGATCATCCATCCTCGCTTGAGCGGGTCAGTGCGGATCTGGACAACCGCTCCCGCCTGGCCGCCTTCGCCGCTGCGGCTGATGCGGTGAAGCCGCTGCCTGCCCGCGAACCGCTGGTCGAGATGGATGATGTCCGCTTTTCCTACGATGGCGAGCGCGAGGTCATTCGCGGAGTCAGTCTGACGATTGGGCAAGGGGAGCGGCTGGCCCTGCTGGGCAATAACGGCGCGGGCAAGTCCACCTTATCCCATCTGCTGACCGGGATTGCGAAGCCTTCGTCCGGCTCGATCCGATTGTTGGGGGAAGACACCCGCAGCTGGTCGATTCGCCGGCTCGGCCAGCAGATCGGCTACGTCATGCAGAACCCGAATCATATGATTACCCAGGCGATGATCTGGGATGAAGTCGCGCTGGGCCTGCGCGTGCGCGGGCTTGGCGAGGAGGAGGTCTCTGCCCGGGTCGAGGAGACGCTCCGCATCTGCGGTCTGTACGGCTACCGGGAATGGCCGATTTCCGCTCTGAGCTACGGTCAGAAGAAGCGCGTTACGATCGCTTCGATTCTGGCGCTGGAGCCGCGGCTGATGATTCTGGACGAGCCGACGGCCGGACAGGATTATAAGCACTATACGGAATTTATGAGCTTCATCTCGCGGCTGGCGGACAGCGGGTTGTCGTTCCTGTTCATTACCCATGACATGCATCTCGCTCTGGAGTATACCGAGCGGGCCGCCGTGCTCTGCGACGGCGCCATCATCGCTTGCGGCGAGACGGCATCGGTGCTCACGGATGTATCCGCTATCGCGCGTGCGAATCTGAAGGAGACGTCGCTGGGCGTACTGGCGCGGCTGACGGGCGCCGCTGTCCCGGAGATGCTTGTACGCGATTTCATTGCACATGAGAAGAAGGTGAATCATCATGAGTAAGGCGGGGATGCTCTACATCGACCGCAACACCCTGTTCCACCGGATGGACGGGGCGGCCAAGCTGCTCCTGCTGGCCGTGTGGACGGTCGCCGTCTTTTTGTTCCAGGATCTGCGCGTCTTCGTGCCGCTCTTCCTGCTGGGCATCATTATGCTCGTCAGCGCGAAGCTGCCGTGGCGGCGCATTCGCCTGCTCGTCTGGCTCATGATCGTCTTCAATGTGTTCAACTCGCTGTTCACCCTCGCCGTGACACCGGCTTACGGGAGCGTGGTGACCGGTTCGACGACGGTCATCGCCAATCTGGGCTACAACGTGCTGACGTTGGAGACGGTCATCTACGTATTGACACTGTCGATGAAATATATGTCCCTTATGCCGATTACGGTGCTCTTCATCTATACGACGCATCCGACCCGGCTGGCCAGCAGTCTGAACCGGGTTGGCGTACCGTACAAGGTCGCCTATGCGTTCAGCATCGCTTTCCGCTACATTCCGGACATGCAGGCGGAATTCCGCAACATCTCGAATGCGATGCAGGCGCGCGGCATCGGCTTTGGCAAGGGAGAAGGCTCATTCTCGCAGCGGCTGAAGCACTTTATCTCGATCGCGATTCCGCTCGTCCAGTCTTCGCTCCATCGGATCGAGACGATCTCGAATGCGATGGATCTGAGGGGCTTCGGCAAGCATGCGCGCCGCACCTGGTATTCGGCCACGGTGTGGCAGCGGGAGGATTACGCTATGATAACGATTAGCGCCTTCGCGCTGATCGTAGCGATTATAGCGCGCGTTCAGGGATTCGGGACATTCTGGTATCCCTTCGCCTGAGGCGATCGGCGCCGGGACCGAACGGGGCTGTCTCATAAGCAGTATAGACTGCCGTGAGACAGCCCCGGCCTGTTGAATGAAGAATACTGCGTTTTCCCGGACAAGCCCGATGTTTCAATCATCCCCGGATGTGATATCCATTTCCTACATAACCCTGGAATCTAAGCCATATCAATGGATAGAAAGCAATAATCGGAGAAATTGATGCTTTCTTTCAGGAATTTCATCAAATAACGGCTCAAATAGGGGAAATTCCTGCGTTTATCCAGATTTCACGGTCTCATCTCTTGTCTGCCGCATGGCCCCGCCGCCTTCTTTGCCTCCACATTTGCCGCAATCCCGTCCTGTATCTTTGTCATTTATAAGTGTCCGATAGGACATTCCTTTTGTTTTTTTTTGGCATAACTATTGCAGTGAACCGGTGTTTGCAGGTAACCTAGAAAAAATAGAGCAGAGCAAGGAGTGCAATCGGTACGCATGTCAAGACAACAAAAATCAACTCATCGTCGAATCGACAAGAACAAAGATCAATTCAGCAGCTCTTCCGGGTTTATTCTGGCGGCCATCGGGAGCTCGGTAGGGCTGGGCAATATGTGGAAGTTCCCGTATGTCACCGGTCAAAATGGGGGAGGCGCCTTTTTCCTCCTGTTCATTCTCTGCCTTGTGCTGGTAGGGCTTCCGGTGCTGCTGGGCGAGCTGACAGTGGGCCGGGCGGGCAGAGGGGACCCGGTCACGGCCTTCCGCAAGCTGTCCGGAAAGAGAGGCTGGGGCGCGATTGGATTTATTGCGGTGCTTGCTCCCTTTCTCATTTTAACGTATTACAGCACCATTGCGGGGTGGACGCTTCATTATGCCTTTGAATCGTTGACGGGCGTCCTGTATGCCGATTCGGATTATGCAGGTCATTTCACAGCTTTCACTGGCGGCTGGGGGCCGGTTCTGTGGCAGTTGGCCGTGCTTCTGCTGACCGGCTACATCATTGCCCGCGGCATTACGGGAGGGCTTGAGAAATTCAATAAAATCGTCATTCCCGGACTGCTGATCATTTTGCTGGTCATGCTGGTGTGGACATTAACGCTGGAGGGTGCCGCTGAAGGCATATCGTACTTTTTGTATCCCGATTTTTCAAAATTGACTTTCCAATCCGCGCTGATGGCGCTGGGGCTTGCTTTCTTCTCCCTCTCTCTCGGGATAGGGGCGATGGTTACGTATGGCGGATACGTGAATTCGCGTCAGTCGCTGCCCGCAGCGACGCTGGCGGTGGGGGCCGGGGATCTGGTGTATGCGCTGATTGCCGGACTCATTATTTTCCCGACGATCTTCACGTTCGGAATCGAGCCGAATTCGGGGCCAGGCCTTGTTTTCGCGGCGCTGCCCGCCGCTTTCGCCTCGATGCCGTATGGTGAGTGGTTCGGGGGGTTATTCTTCATTCTGCTTGCCATCGCGGCTCTTACCTCTTGTCTGTCGCTGCTCGAAGTTCCGGTGGCCTTCCTTATCCGGCGCTTCCAGATGAAGCGCGGCTGGGCAACGATGCTTGTCATGGGCGCGGTGTACATATTTGCCCTCCCGGCGACGCTGGCGGCCGGCGGTGTATTGACGGATTGGAAGCCGGGCGGACGCAATCTGTTCGATTGGCTCGACTTCGTCACCTCCAATATTATGCTGCCATTAAGCGGCTTGTTCGTGACGCTGCTGATCGGCTTCGTCTGGACCGGCGCCAAGGAGGAAGCCGGACTCCGTCCGTTGATGGGACGGGTGTGGGGAGCTATGATGCGCTATGTCGCGCCAATCTTGATTATTCTCATTTTCCTCTCCTCCATCGGCATATTGTGACAGCTTGTGGCTCCTTGTCCTTTAATCCGAAAAAAAATGACGGCAAAGTGCAACATCTGCCAACCTGGGCCCGTCTGTAACAATGAACGCGGTAATTCTCCCGCATGATATGCAGCGGGTGAAGCGCGGAAATTGCAGTAACAGGACGCGACAGGGAGGAATTCAGATGAAAAAGCGTACATGGACAAAAATGATATTGACGGTAAGCATGCTTGCGATGGCGGCAATGCCGTTGACTGCGGCGGCCCAAGAGAATACCAACAAAGTGAGTGGTCAGGTCGTCAGCCAACAGGCAGACCGTTCTGAACAAGACAACAAGCATCAGGATCTTGATCGGCCAATCCAACAGGACTGGCTCGCCACGAAAGGCACAATGGAGGAAATTCGCATCAACAAGAACGGTGCTTACGTCACGGTGACCGGCGAGGGCGTGCAGGCCAACGCGCAAGACACGGTGGTGCTGGCCTTGACGGAGGATACGGCGATTGTGGATCAGAACGGCAACAAGGCGCATTTGCACCAAGCTGTGCAACAAGGCTGGACGGTAACCGCTTGGTACGGTCCGAAGCTGACTCGCAGCATTCCGGCGCAAGGCACGGCGGAAAAAATCGTCGTGGAGCGCCCAAGCAATGACAATGACGAGCAAAAGAACGAACTGAAGACGGATGGCATCATCGTGAACGCAAGCAAGGATCGCATCGAGCTGCTGGGCGAGAACCCGGTTATTCTGAACATTACCGACAAGACGGTCATCAAGGATGAAAAGGGCAACAAGCTGACAGCTGATGCGCTCAAGAACAATGTCCGCGTGGAAGCCCACTACAGTGCGGTCATGACGAGGAGCCTGCCTCCGATCAGCAATGCAACCAGCATCGTGGTCAAGGAAGAGACGGTTCGCCAGACAGGCACGATTCTGGATGTGAATGGCAAGGACGATCAAGCGTCCATTCGGCTGGATGTGGATTCCGACGGGAATACCGATATGGTGCTGTCCATCAATAAGGATACGACGATCGTGACCAAGGACGGCCAGGAGCTGAAGGTGAGCGAGCTGAAGGCCGGCCAAAAAGTTATCGGCTTCCATGCGCAATTTATGACCTTGTCTTTGCCGCCGATGAGCTATGCCTATCAAATTGTCGTAACGGAGTAAAATCGTATTGAGCATCCGCCGCCAGTCAGCAGGCGGATGAAGACAGTCCGGCCGGAGTGATTCTGGCCGGACTGTTCTGTTCTATGTTCATATCAGATTCTAGCCCTATTTTAGGCTTATTCCTGGGTTCCTGCTTTCTGGATAACATATTCATGGGGGCAAAGCTGCAATTTTACAGTTTTTTATGGCGTGGGAGGGTGACTTCTGAACAATTCCTGCAAAAGCGCAGCCTTTCGCCTGTAACGGCGGGTTTAGAGCCACAATTGCATTAAATTGATGTAGTTTTGCAGGCTTCCCTGCCACGTTAGGCGGCTTCGGCGAAAATCCTGCATATTTGCATCTTCCAATATGCTCCGGAACGATAAGCGAGTCTTTCATGTAAGCGTGGGGGATAATCCGGTCTTGCCTGCGACG
Source organism: Paenibacillus thiaminolyticus (assembly GCF_003591545.1). Lineage (GTDB taxonomy): Bacteria > Bacillota > Bacilli > Paenibacillales > Paenibacillaceae > Paenibacillus_B > Paenibacillus_B thiaminolyticus_A. The sequence continues at coordinate 206,518 of NZ_QYZD01000005.1, read as the reverse complement.
GAAAAGCGAGCTCCTGCTTCGGATGCCGGACATGCCGAATGCGTCCCGCAATGGATACGCCCCCTGCGGCGCAAGGCTGCAGGGGGCGTTCCCGTGCCGTCTATTCGAAAAGGGGGAGAATGTCATGCTAGTATAGATTTCACCGCTTCCCAGGCGATTGAAACAGCAATTCTATCCATTTTTGATGGGGGCAATAGGGGGGCTATGGCCGACGGGCATTTTCTTTTCGACATTTTCCGATATTTTTCAGTAACTTCCCGGGCCTGAAGTGATATAATGGCAATTAAAACCACGGCCCCGATGGAAAGGGCGGCATACGGAGGAGAGAGTAATGGGGACGGCTTATGATGCGGGATGGCTGCATGCGTTCGGCTCTGGAGATTATTTGCCCGAGTTGCTCAACGTGATGGAGAACGGTTCGCGGGAGCAATCGGCAGATGCGGCCCATTCGCTATTCGAACAATTATGCAGTGACGGCAATGAGATGGATATCGCCGTCTGTGGGTTGATCCATTCGCTGATCGATATTTTGACCGTGCAGAACAAATCAGTGGCCAAGGCGACGATTTTGAACGGCATCGCCCAGGTGCTGCGTGTGACGGCGACCTGCCGGCTTCCGTTCGGCGTCACGCCGAACGCCCGGATCCAGGACGCGGCAGGGGAGGATGAAGCGGAACAGTTGGCCGGACGGTGGCTGGCTGCCCTGCGGGATCGGTTCACAGAGTGGACCACCCTCCTGCATGAAGACGAGCAGACGGCGATTCAGGCCATCTATGTCATTCACTTGATGCAGGACGCAGCGCCGGAAGCGGAGGATCTGCTGCTTGACGCTTCTCTGCATGGGGAATCGCATCGCGTTAGGCTGAACGGCCTCATAGCCCTTGCCGATTGCCGCCGCCGGCTTCATAAGCCGTTCAATCCTTCGCTTGCGTTCGGTCAACACCGCGACGATGTGAGCGAGGAAGCTGTCCGTTCCATCTGCATGGCGTTGACCGGGCAGGGGGGACTGGGACGGAACGAGTGGGAGCAGCTGATTCAAGGCTGCGCCTTGCCGCGGCTCGACCGGATTCAATTCCCGTGGGCAGACGGCGCCATCTCTTCCGTATGCGCCCAGGCTGCATGCCTGGCTCTTGCCCGAGCCGCATCGCGCGAGGAGCGGGCCGAATTTTGGATGAAGGCATTGGAACGGACCATTCAGGCGCACCGCCAGCGCTCCCGACAAGTCGTCTGGGAAATCGGGGCCTCGACAGTGCAATGGGATGAAGAGTGGCTGCAGTGGAATTGGAACGGGCCGATGCTGGTCGCGGAGGGGATGCTGTCCTCCTTGTTCGCGGGAGGGCGAGGCGCGGAGGCCGAGATCGAACCGGAAAATGAGCCGCCCGTCGTCGCGAAAGTGCTCAAGCTATGCCTGCAGTACCAGGTGGAGATGCCGAATGCCGGGCGCTATGGAGCAAGCGGTCTTATACGAAGTCTGTACCGTTATCTGGCCTAGACCTCTATCTGACTTAGACCTCTTCGGCTGCGGCTGCAGGAAGGCCGCCTGAGGCGGCCCGCCTTCCCTCGGCTCGATTGGTCAGTGGCCGGTTGGCCGCAACCGGAGAACCCTCTTATTTGTCCCTTGCCCGCCTATCTGGAAGCGGATTGACCGACTTGGCATCTTCGACGTTATCGTTCACGAAGGCCATGTCCTGGTTTTGGGCTTTCATTTTCGTCGTGCCTTTGTAGTTGCCGCGATGCGTTTTATTTTCCATCGTTTCTTGCACCTCTTTTCTTCCTGAGCTAATTGATGCGGGCGGTTATCAAGGCCCGATTCTTACTTTTTGCCGATGGCGGATGACTTATCCACTCGCCGTGCACAGGGAGCCGAACCCGGAATATGTAGACAATTCGGAAAAAATCCAGTCGATGACTAGGTTTTTTTTGTGTTGTTGGTTATAATGGTTAAGGAATTTTTGCGTCTTTTATACAGTAATGGTCGATGATAGGGCAGGCCTTGAATCCTGCCGGCACAATGGACTTATGGATAGAGCACATCGAATGAAGGAGTTGTCATTATAAATGGCTTTGAAAGCTGGTATCGTCGGACTGCCGAATGTCGGCAAATCGACGTTGTTCAATGCGATTACGCAAGCGGGGGCGGAATCCGCCAACTACCCGTTCTGTACGATCGATCCGAATGTCGGCGTGGTTGAGGTCCCCGATGAGCGTCTGGACAAATTGACTGAGCTCGTCGTGCCGAACAAGACGGTGCCGACGGCATTCGAGTTCGTCGATATTGCCGGCCTTGTTCGCGGCGCGAGCAAGGGCGAAGGGCTCGGGAACAAGTTCCTGGCTCATATCCGCGAGGTGGATGCGATCGTTCACGTCGTCCGCTGCTTCGAGGATGAAAATATTACGCACGTGAACGGCAAAGTGAATCCAGTTAGCGATATCCAGACCATCAATCTGGAATTGATTCTAGCGGATCTTGAGTCGGTCGAGAAGCGTCTCGATCGGACGAAGAAAAACATGAAAAGCGGCGACAAGAAATTCGCCCAGGAGGCCGAAGTGCTGGAGCGCCTCAAGGAAGTGCTGTACAATGATCAGCCGGCACGGAGCCTGGAACTAACCGATGACGAGAAGCTGCTCGTGCGCGATCTGCATCTGCTGACGATGAAGCCGGTGCTCTATGCGGCGAACGTAAGCGAGGACGGCGTAGCGGAAGCGGACGCTAATCCGTATGTGCAGCAAGTGCGCGACTTCGCGGCGCAGGAGAATGCGGAGGTCGTTCCGATCAGCGCCAAGGTCGAGGCGGAGATCGCGGAGCTGGACGGCGAGGACAAGGAGATGTTCCTGCAGGAGCTCGGGCTGGAAGAGTCCGGTCTGAACCGGCTCATCAAGGCGGCATACCGTCTGCTTGGGCTGTATACGTACTTCACGGCGGGCGTACAGGAAGTGCGCGCGTGGACGATCCGCAAGGGCATGAAGGCGCCGCAGGCGGCGGGCGTCATCCATACCGACTTCGAGCGTGGCTTCATCCGGGCGGAAGTGGTGTCTTATGACGATCTGGTCGCGGCCGGATCGATGAACGTCGTGAAGGAGCAAGGCAAGCTGCGGCTGGAAGGCAAGGAATACGTCGTGCAGGACGGAGACGTCATGCACTTCCGGTTCAATGTATAGATAAGAGCATGCGCCGATTGCCTGGCGGCGGCATATTGCTGTTGATAGCCTCGGGTCATTCGGGGAATCGGATATTTGAAAATAAAAAGCAAGTTGCATATCAGAAAGAGGTGAACGTGATATGTTGGACCGTCTGCAATCTTTGGCGGATCGCTATGACAAATTGAGCGAGCTGCTGTGCGATCCGGATGTGGCGAACGATCCGAAGAAGCTGCGCGACTATTCGAAGGAACAGTCCGATTTGCAGCCTGCGTACGAAGCCTATATGGAGTACAAAAACGTGATAAGCGAGCTGGATGCGGCGAAAGCCATGCTGCAGGAAAAGCTGGACGATGACATGCGCGAAATGGTGAAGATGGAAATCGAGGAGCTGGAGGAGCGCAAGGTCATGCTGGAGGAGCGCATCCGCGTGCTGCTGCTCCCGAAGGACCCGAACGATGACAAGAACGTCATCGTCGAGATTCGCGGCGCGGCCGGCGGCGACGAAGCGGCGCTGTTCGCGGCCGATCTTTACCGCATGTATACGCGCTACGCCGATGCCCAGGGCTGGCGTACGGAGCTAATGGAAGCGAATATCAGCGATCTGGGCGGATTCAAGGAAGTTATCTTCCTCGTCTCCGGCAAGGGCGCATACAGCAAGCTGAAATACGAGAGCGGCGCGCATCGCGTGCAGCGCATTCCGGCGACGGAATCAGGCGGCCGCATTCACACTTCGACCTCGACCGTCGCTGTCATGCCGGAGATCGATGAAGTCGAAGTGGAGATTCTCGACAAGGACATCCGCGTCGATACGTTCTGTTCGTCCGGCGCCGGCGGGCAATCCGTCAACACGACGAAGTCGGCCGTGCGGGTAACCCACATTCCGACAGGCATCGTGGCGACCTGTCAGGACGGCAAGTCGCAGAACGACAACAAAGGGAAGGCCCTTCAAGTACTGCGGGCCCGGATCTTTGATATCAAGCGGCAGGAAGAGGAAGCCAAATACGCGGGCGAACGGAAAAGCAAGGTTGGTACCGGCGATCGCAGCGAGCGCATTCGCACGTACAACTTCCCGCAGAGCCGCGTGACGGATCACCGCATCGGCCTGACGATGCACAAGCTGGATCAGGTGATGAACGGGGATATGGAAGAGATTATTCAGGCGCTGACGCTGACCGAACAGGCCGAGCTGATGGAGCGGGAGAATCACGCATGAGCCGGCCCGGCGGATCGGCGCAGGGAGCGCAAGGCTCCTTCCGCCTAGCCTGGCCGTTAACGATAAGAGAAGCCTGGGTGCAGGCTTCTTCTTTTTTGGCGGCTGGCGGGGTGGAGGATGCGCCGCATCATGCGGAGCTGCTGCTGCGCAATGTGCTCGGCTGGGAGCGGGCGGCCTATCTCGTGCGGCTGCCCGATCCGATGACCGAAGCGGCCTGCCGTCCGTACGAGGCCGCGATTGAACGGCGGGCCGGGGGCGAACCGACCCAATATATTATTGGGGAGCAGCATTTCTACGGCCTGCCGTTCGCGGTGTCTCCGGATGTGCTGATTCCGCGCCCGGAGACGGAGCTGCTGGTCGAGGCGATCGTGGCCGAAGCGGATCGCCTCTGGCCGGCCGGGACCGCGCTGCGGGCGGCCGATATCGGCACCGGCAGCGGCGCCATCGCCTGCACGCTGGCGCATCTACGGCCGTCCTGGCGGGTGACGGCGACCGATATATCGCCCGCGGCGCTCCGCATGGCGCAATCCAACGCCGAGCAGCTCGGCTTAGCGGCGCGCCTGAGCTGGCGCGAGGGCGACCTGCTGGCGCCGCTCGCCGGCAGCGGCTTGGACGTGCTCGTGTCCAACCCGCCGTATATCCCGGCCGCCGAGATCTGCGGACTCATGCGCGAGGTGCGCGATTATGAGCCGCGCACGGCGCTGGACGGCGGAGCGGACGGGCTCGACCCGTACCGCCGCATCGCCGCCATGCTGCCGCTGCTCGCCTGCCCGCCGCGCCTCATCGGCTTCGAGGTCGGCCAGGGCCAAGCCCGCGACGTCGCTGCGCTGCTGGAGGCGGCAGGATACGGGGAGCGTCTCGTCATCGTGCCGGATCTGGCCGGCATCGAGCGCCATGTCATCGGCGTGCGCCCTTCGCGCCCGGATGATGGGGAGGCGGCTGGCCGCCGTGGAGCGGAAGAAGGCACGGCAGAATCAGGTCGCTGAGCACAGGGGTCCAGAGCAACTATCGATCGAATCTTTCAACGAGTGCCTATAAGCATGTAAATCGCTAGATAATATTATGTTCATTTTTGATAGAGTTCCTCTCCTTCGCAGCCTGTCTCCCAGGCGGGCCGGGGCGTGGGACTCTATTTTTTATTCTATGAATTGTGAACCGCGGACGTTTAATCCAGCCGCTGCCGGACATACTGATAGACAAGAGGCGCGCCCAACCTCACAAGGAGTAGAAGAACATGAAATCACGGATGTTCGTACTCGGTCTCCTGCTGGCCATCGTCGCCGCAGGGACATGGATGCGTTGGGATCAAGGCCGCGCGGCAGCGGCTGTGGAAGAAGCAGGCTTGGCAAGGATAACAACGGCGGAAGCCGGACAGACGACGGCAGCGGCGATACCCGAGGATGCGATTCGGCTGCGCGTGCTGGCGAATTCGGACACGGACGACGATCAGCGGGTGAAGCGGCTGGTGCGGGATCGCATCGTCGAGCAATTGAACGGCTGGCTGGGGCAGCACACCGCTCCGCAGACGCGGGAGGAGGCCCGGGAATTCATCGCCGCCCATCTCGAGGAGCTGGAGAACACGGTCGCCCGAACGCTGGCGGATGAAGGCATGCCGTATTCGGCGAGGCTGACGCTGGGCGAGGTGCCGTTCCCGGCGAAGCTGTACGGCGGCCAGGTTTATCCGGCGGGCATGTACGAAGCGCTGCTCGTTACGCTGGGCGCGGGGGAAGGCCAGAACTGGTGGTGCGTACTGTTCCCGCCGCTCTGCTTCATTGATGGCGATACGGGCCAGGCGAAGGCGGAGGACTCCGGTGCCGGAAGTGAGAACGTCTCATCAGCAGCAACTGGGCAGGATGGAGCTACAGCGGGCGAGGCAAGCGGGACAGCCGGAATGGACGGCGGCTCCGCCGCTTCGGGAGCGGAGCCAAGTACGGATGGCGGAACGGAAGTGCGCTTCTTTTTGTGGGATATGCTGGTAAGCTTGCTACAATGGCTGGCAGAGGTGTGGAATGCTCTTATCGGTTAAATTATAGGTTCCTCTGTATGCTGTTGATTCGATATCGGTTTGATAAGGTTGCCGACCGTCGCGGGCGGGCTGGGCGGGTCCGCATGCTGGACGAGCTCTCGGCAATTATGGTACAACTAGAAGAAGACATCAATTCGACGGGATGGACTGGGAGATGCCGAAGCTCTTTTGGCATCTTTCTTGCGTTGATCCCCATCTGAGACAATAAGGAATGAACGTCATGAATCGATTCAATGAACCGAAGCTTGTCGACCAGGACCAGGCGGCGGAGGGTGCTGCCGGCCTTGGGGAAGAAGCGACGAAGCGGTGGACGGTCGACGCGGAGCGGCCGCTGGAGGGACAGCCGGCTATTATGGAGGCGGCGGCCCTGCTAGCTGCGGGCGGTACAGTCGCCTTTCCGACCGAGACGGTCTACGGCCTCGGCGCCGACGCACGCGATACGCAGGCCGTCGAACGCATCTTCGCGGCCAAGGGGCGCCCGTCCGACAATCCGCTCATCGTGCATATCGCCGATAGGGCGATGCTGGATGAGCTGGTCGAGCCGTTCGGCGCTACGGCGCGGCGCCTGATGGACCGCTTCTGGCCCGGCCCGCTTACGATCGTGCTGCCGGCGCGCCCCGGGGCCGTCTCGCCGCGGGTGACGGCCGGCCTCGCTACGGTCGGCGTCCGCATGCCGGCGCATAGTACCGCGCTGGCCTTGATCCGCGCCGCCGCTTGCCCAGTCGCTGCGCCAAGCGCCAACCGTTCCGGACGCCCGAGCCCGACGCGGGCCGAGCATGTCGCCGAAGATCTGGACGGCCGCATCGGGGGCATCGTCGACGGCGGACCGACCGGCGTCGGCGTCGAATCGACCGTCGTGGAGCTGCACGGCGAACGCATTCATGTGCTGCGCCCCGGCGGCGTGACGATCGCCATGCTGCGCGAGATTGCCGCCGATGTCACGATCGACCCAGCTGTCGATCCGGACGGCGCATTGGCGGCGCCCGCGGCGCAGGAAGCCGGCGAGACGTCCGCGGCGCCGCGCTCCCCGGGCATGAAATATGCCCACTATGCGCCGCAAGGCACGCTCACGATCGTGCAGAGCGCCTCGCCGGAAGCCGCGGCCCGCCGCATCCAGGCGGAGCTCGACGCCGCACGCGAGCGCGGGGAGCGCACCGGCGTGCTCGCCTTCACCGAGCATGCCGCGGCCTACCGCGCAGATGTCGTCGTCCCGCTGGGCAGCGTGTCCGCGCCGGAGGAGGCTGCGCACCGGCTGTATGAAGGGCTGCGCCGCTTCGACGAGGAGGGGGTTGGCTTCATTATGGCGGAAGCCTGTTCCACCGAAGGGATCGGATTGGCGGTCATGAACCGGCTGCTGAAGGCCGCCGGCCACCGCGTTATCCGCTGCTGAACGAGCGGGATACCCGCTGGCTTCCCCGTTTCCCGCCTTGAAGGACTTGTCATCATTGCCTCCTTGTCCGCATACGCTGATCTCAGACGATGGGACAAGGGGAGAACGCGATGTGGGAGACGGCAGTACCGGCAGGTCAGTGGATCACAATAATCGTCATGGCCGTGGCACTCGGTTTCGACGCCTTTTCGCTTTGTCTAGGCCTCGGCATGAGAGGAGTGCGCTCGATGGAGATGCTCCGCATCAGCGGAATTATCGCGCTGTTCCATGTCGCGATGCCGCTGCTTGGCGTCTTGACGGGCCATTATGTCAGCTCCATTCTTGGACATGTGGCGGTGATGGCCGCCGGCGGGCTGCTCATTATGCTGGGCGGACATATGATCTTAAGCTCTTTCCAGAGCGGCTCCCCAGGCACTCTCTATGAGATGTCAATCTGGGGAACGCTGCTGTTCGCTTTGAGCGTAAGCGTCGATTCGTTCTCCGTCGGCGTGTCGCTTGGCATGTTCCATACGAACCTCATGGTGACCATCGTTGCCTTCGGTCTGGCCGGGGGAGCGATGTCTGTGATTGGATTGGTGCTCGGCCAGCGGGTCGGAGCCACTATCGGAGAGTACGGGGAAGCGGTCGGAGGAGCGATTTTGCTCACCTTCGGCATTCTCTTTTTGCTGCCGTAACGGTTGAATTGTGATTCGAAGAGACATTCGGGTACGATATGGATGACGGGACCCTCTCCTTGGGGGAGTGGTCATGATGACGAACGTGACAACATCCGCCGTTGATGCAGCGGACGGAGTTATCGATAAGCAGGTAGCCGGGACGCTCGCAGCCGTGCCGCCTTACCGAAAATAGAATCACATACCATCCAAAGGAGTGACGGCCTATGAACCGGATATTATTCGTATGTACAGGCAACACCTGCCGCAGCCCGATGGCGGAAGCGATGCTCCGCCAGTTAGCCGCCGAACGGGGGCTAGAGCTGGAGGTCAAGTCGGCGGGCGTATCGGCATGGGATGGGACGCCGATGTCGAATCATGCCGCTGCCGTGCTGAAGGAGCATCATGTTGAGGGGTACGAGACGTTCGCTTCGACGGCGCTGAAGGAAGCCGAGGTGGCTTGGGCTGATCTTATCTTGACGCTGACCGTCGGCCATAAGAGCCATGTGCTGCAGCGGTTCCCCGCTGCGGCCGACAAGACATATACACTGAGGGAATACGCGGAGCCGCAAGAAGGCGGTTCCGGGGAACGCGATCGGCTGCAGGAACTGGCCGCCGAGCTGCAGCTGAAGCAGGCGCTGGGACAGGAACCGACGCCGGAGGAGCGGACGAAGCTGGCCGAACTGGAGCGCCTCTGCCCGAATCCGGATGTCGCGGACCCGTTCGGCGGTTCGCTGGAGGAATATCGGATGACCGCGCTGCAGATCCGGGAGGCGCTGCTCGTCGTGGTGGACAAGTTGGCCCCGCCTGACACAAAGTGATTGCATTTCCGTGGCGCATCCCTTATTATCGAAAATAGATGAATGGCACTCGGTGTAACTGGCGACGGAAGTGGGAGAACCACGGTGGAGCATCGAGTGATATACGGCCGGTCGCCTGGGCGAAAGAGCAATGTATGGTTACGGCCATGCTATGCTCTTTTTTCTTTTTTTGAGAGTCCGCTTTTGATCACGAAGTGAAGCAGGAAGTAACTCGGCATCGAATCTTGCATTCACTCTCGAAAAGCGTATGCTTCCGAAGTATGTTTCCTGCGGAAACATTGTAGCTGCTCATGTAGTCTTGCCTACACTGCGCTGCTCCTTACAAGTTTTGCGGAGCAAAACTCGCTTCGAAAGCATCCGCTTCAAGTTCTTGCAACCTTCTCGGTGCTGAAAACCGGCCTTTTTGAACACGCGCTTCAAAGCAAATAAGGAAGGGATGCACCCCCTTGTTCCGATGCCAGCGCAAGAGAATCAGGCTCTCGGCAAAATGATGCCGAAGATGCGGGCCAACCGTTCGAAAATTGGTTATAATGGACAGACAGCATATTGTTTCCTGGAGGGGCCTGTGGCCTCGCCGAGGGAATGATGGGATGGAGGGGACGTATATGAAAATTGCAATTGGAGCGGATCACGCAGGTGTGAAGCTGAAGGACGGTATTATCGCGGTTATTCGGGAACTGGGGCATGAAGTGGAGGATCTCGGCTGCCATTGCACCGATTCAGTCGATTATCCGGATTATGCCGTGCCTGTCGCCGAGAAGGTGGCTGCGGGCGAAGCCGATCGGGGAATTCTCATCTGCGGAACCGGGATTGGCATGTCCATCGCCGCGAACAAGGTGCCTGGTGTGCGCTGCGCGCTTGTACATGATCTTTTCTCCGCGAAGGCGACGCGGGAGCATAATGATTCGAACGTGCTCGCCATGGGGGAACGGGTCATCGGCCCGGGTCTGGCGGAAGAGATCGTTCGCGTCTGGCTCGGCACGGAATTCAGTCAAGGGGAGCGCCATGCAGGCCGCATCCGCAAGGTGGGGGAAGCCGAGCGCAAGTACAACCCGGCGCCGTAGCGCATCAGCGAGGAGGAAGCGACATGAATTCTTCTTATGAGCGGCAGGCCGAGCAGGCCGCACGGGAACTGGCGGCTGCAGCGAAGCTTGCTCCGGGCCAACTGGTCGTCATCGGCTGCAGCACAAGCGAGGTGGCCGGCGAGCGTATCGGCACGGCCGGCACGCTTGACGTTGCCCGGATGCTGTTCAACGGGCTGAATGTGCTGCGGACCGAGTTTGGCCTGCAGCTCGCTTTTCAATGCTGCGAGCACCTGAACCGCGCGCTGGTCGTGGAGCGCCGCACGCTGGAGCAATTCCGGCTGGAGGAGGTCGCCGCGGTGCCTGTCCCGCATGCGGGCGGTTCAATGGCGGCACAGGCGTACCGCATGCTGCCGGACGCATGCCTGGCCGAATCCATCGAGGCGCATGCCGGCATCGACATCGGCGAGACGCTGATCGGCATGCATTTGCGCCGCGTGGCCGTTCCGCTGCGAACGGAGCTCCGCACCATCGGCAGCGCCAGGGTGACGATGGCGTCGACGCGGCCGAAGCTGATTGGCGGCGAGCGGGCGGTTTACCGATTGCCGGACGATAGCGGAACTTCATGCGACTGACGCGGTTCAGCGGCCTGTTTTCGCAAAGTTGATTTTTAATTATGATTAACGATGAAATGGGAGGGCTTGGCCAATGGTAGAACATTTACGACAATCGGATCCGGAAGTGCTGAAAGCGATGGATTTGGAGCTGCAGCGTCAGCGGAACAACATCGAGCTTATCGCTTCGGAAAATATCGTAAGCGAAGCGGTCATGGAAGCGATGGGGACCGTCCTGACGAATAAATATGCGGAAGGCTATCCAGGCAAGCGCTACTATGGCGGCTGCGAGCATGTCGACATCGTCGAGGACATTGCGCGCAACCGCGCGAAGGAGCTGTTCGGGGCCGAGCACGCGAATGTGCAGCCGCATTCCGGCGCGCAAGCGAACATGGCAGTCTATCTGGCAGCCCTGAAGCCGGGAGACACGGTCCTTGGCATGAATCTGGCGCATGGCGGCCACTTGACCCATGGCAGCCCGGTCAATGCTTCGGGCTTATTGTATAACTTCGTGGCCTATGGAGTCGAGGAGGACACGTTCCTCATCGATTATGACAAGGTACGCAAAGCCGCGTTCAAGCATCGTCCGAAAATGATCGTTGCCGGCGCCAGCGCCTACCCTCGCATCATCGACTTCGAAGCGCTCGGCTCCATCGCCAATGACGTAGGCGCGCTGTTCATGGTCGATATGGCGCATATCGCCGGACTGGTGGCCGCGGGTCTGCATCCAAGCCCGGTTCCGCATGCGCACTTCGTGACGACGACGACGCACAAGACGCTTCGCGGTCCGCGCGGCGGAATGATTCTGTGCCGTTCGGCCTGGGCGCAGGCGATCGACAAAGCCGTCTTCCCGGGCACGCAGGGCGGTCCGCTCATGCATGTGATTGCTTCCAAGGCAGTCGCGCTGGGCGAAGCGCTGCAGCCTTCCTTCAAGCAGTATGCGGCAGAGGTCATCGAGAATGCGAAAGTGCTGGCAGCGACTCTGGTCGAAGAAGGGCTGAACATCGTATCCGGCGGCACCGACAATCATCTGATGCTGATTGACACGCGCAACGTTAACATTACCGGCAAGGATGCGGAGAAGGTGCTGGATTCGGTCGGCATTACCGTGAATAAAAACGCGATTCCGTTCGATCCGACGAGTCCGTTCATTACAAGCGGCATCCGCATCGGCACGCCGGCTGCGACTTCACGCGGCATGGATGTCGAGGCGATGCGCACGATCGGCAAGGTGATTGCCATGACGCTGAAAAACCCGGCCGACGAAGCGACGATGGCGACCGCGCGCCGGATGGTGCAGGAGCTGACGGCGCAATACCCGCTGTATCAGACGTTAAAATATTAATCCGACATATAGTCCGGCTTTTCCCCGGGGCGGCAGCTCAGGGGAGGGCTGGATTTTTTATGTAAGGAGATGCTGCCAGCCGCTTATATATAGTCCCATAGACGGAGGAAATGTAAAAAAGAACACAAACTTTATTTTTAATCCAGGTATAACCAGAGGTCGGGATGTCACTAATAGGGATAAAGCCGATGTGATACGATCGGCCAGGCGAGAAATGGGAGCCATAAAGTGATCTTGAAAACGTGCAGATACAAGGCGGGAGTGTTATAATAGGCCTGTTTGACGATGAATATGAATTGCTGGACATTATCTAGAAAGCAACATGAGTAAAAAGCGGAGGGACATGTTATATGAGCAAATTGATCATTTGCGATCATCCTTTGATTCAACACAAATTGACACTGATTCGTGACAAGCGCACGAACACGAAAGATTTCCGCGAGTTGGTCGACGAGGTCGCGACACTAATGGCGTATGAGATTACGCGCGAGCTTCCACTGCAGACATCCACTGTGGAGACGCCGGTGGCGGAGACGGAATGCAAGGTCATTTCCGGCCGCATGCTTGGCTTGATTCCGATTCTGCGGGCCGGCCTGGGCATGGTGGAAGGGGTAGTGAAGCTGATTCCGGGGGCCAAGATCGGACATGTCGGTCTATTCCGCGATCCAGAGACGTTGAAGCCTGTTGAATACTACACGAAGCTGCCGACCGATGTGCATGAGCGGGCGCTTATCGTCATCGATCCGATGTTGGCGACCGGCGGCTCGGCGATTGCTGCCATTGATGTGCTGAAGAAGCGCGAATGCACACAGATTAAGCTGATGTCCCTCATTGCGGCGCCGGAAGGGGTCAAGGCGGTTCAGGATGCGCATCCTGACGTCGATATTTATTTGGCCGCGCTGGACGAGCGTCTGGACGACCACGGCTACATTGTGCCGGGATTGGGCGATGCGGGCGACCGGCTTTTCGGTACGAAATAAGGCATATCGCTTAATGAATGTGGCATAAAGTGCCGATAATATGGTATAGCATGCCGATAATATGGAAATAGCGGAGGAGAACGAGATGTCGAAACTGAAAGTGATGACGGTGTTCGGTGTCCGCCCGGAGGCGATCAAGATGGCGCCTCTTATTCTGGAATTGCACAAGCATCCGGACCAGATCGAATCGATCGTCTGCGTGACGGCCCAGCACCGTCAAATGCTCGATCAAGTGCTGGACGTGTTCAACATTCGGCCGGACTACGATCTGGACATTATGCAGGCCCAGCAGTCGCTGAACGATATTACGATCAGGGTGCTGCAAGGGCTGGAGCCGGTGCTGAAGGAGGCGAAGCCGGACATCGTGCTTGTGCACGGCGATACGCTGACGACATTCCTGGCCAGCTATGCCGCATTCATGCAGCAGATTCCGGTCGGTCACGTCGAGGCGGGATTGCGCACGTGGAACAAGCTGTCGCCTTATCCGGAAGAGATGAACCGGCAGCTGACCGGGGTGTTGGCGGACTTGCATTTTGCTCCGACAGAATGGTCTGCGAACAACCTGAAGCAGGAGAACAAGAAAGAATCATCGATATATGTCACAGGCAACACAATAACAGATGTGTTTCAATATACAGTACGTTCCGATTACACCCATGAGGTGCTGGAATGGGCACAGGGCAAGCGCCTCGTGCTGATGACGGCTCACCGCCGGGAATCGCAAGGGGAGCCGCATCGCAATATTTTCCGTGCCGTGCGGCGCATCGCCGATGAATTCGAGGATATCGCAATCGTCTATCCGGTGCATCCAAGCCCGGCTGTTCGTGTTCCGGCACATGAGATGCTGGGCGATCACCCGCGGATCAAGCTTATCGAGCCGCTCGATGTCGCTGATTTTCACAACATCTATCCGCACACGCATCTTATCCTTACGGATTCCGGCGGCATGCAAGAAGAGGCGCCGTCTTTTGGCGTACCCGTACTTGTGCTTAGGGACACAACCGAGCGTCCGGAAGGCATTGAAGCGGGCACGCTGGAGCTTGTCGGCACGGACGAAGAGAAGGTGTATAGCCGAACCAAACAATTGTTGACCGATCAGGAGCTATATTCCCGGATGAGCCAAGCGGCGAATCCATACGGGGACGGGAAGGCATCCCGGCGTATTGTCAGTGCGATTCTTCACAGTTTCGGGCGACAAACGGAGCGTCCGGAGTATTTTCACACAAAGTTCACAATTTGAATTCGGAGCATCTTCTATACCCTAACGTACCAGCATACAGTGATACTGTACGGTTTACGCGGATTTTTACGACATCGAGAGACAAAATACAACGTTTTCATCCTTATAAATACAAGGTTTTAACGAATTGACAAAATCTCGCATTGTTCAGTAAAATGAATGGGAATTATTAGCCTATGAAGACTTCGAAACGCAATGACAGCGCTTGGTTCATCGCTCTCAGCATCGGTGGGGCCGGTGTCACGCTCGCCGTGTACATCGTCATCGGATATTTTGCGGGGAAATGGCTGGCGCAAGCGTTGGACGGGCCCAAGCTGTGGCTGGCCGTCGGCATGATCGCCGGGATGTGTCTCGGCATCATGAACATTATTTATTTTGTAAGGAAGTTCATGGGGGAACAAGATGAATGATATGACTTCGATTGTCCATGCCGTGACCAGGGTGGCATTCATCCTGATGTCGATGTTCCTTCTCGTATGGGCTTTTTCACCGGAGCACCGCCCTTATGCAGCCGGCTTGACGCTAGGAACCGTCGCCGGTCTCATTAATGCGCGCTATTTGTCGATGAAGGTGAGACAGTTGGCCGAACTTGCCGCCAGTCAGACAAGTCAAAGATTCAGTCTTGGACTCGTTACGAGAATGTGTATCGTTCTCCTGGCCGTGATGATCGGCATGAAGTTCGAACAGGTGTCGCTTGTGTCGACTATTGTTGGACTGATTGTCATGCAAGTCATGACCATTATCGTCAGCGTCATTATGGAATGGAGAAAAGGTGAATAAGCAGCTTATTGGAAAGGGGTGAACACATTTATGCACTCAGCACCGATTATCGAGGTTGGCGGGCTACAGTTGGATTTATCCATCATACTGACGCTGCTCATCAGTGTAGTCATCGTATTTATCATTGCACGATTGGCCGTCCGCAATCTGTCGGTCGAGAACCCTTCCAAAATGCAGAACTTCATGGAATGGGTTGTCGAATTCGTACAGGGGATTATCGGCAGCGCGATGGATTTCAAGAAAGGCAAGGCATACATCTCCTTAGGGATGACGCTTATCTTGTTTATTTTTGTATCCAACCTGCTGGGGTTGCCGTTCGCGGTCATCACGGAGGCGCACCATCCGGTAACGATCTTCGGCAAGGAGATCATTACGACGAGCCAACAGGTCTTCAATGACCTCGCTGCCAAAGGCAAACCGGAGAGCGTCCATCTGCTATGGTATAAGTCGCCAACGGCGGACATTTCCGTAACCTTCGGTCTGGCGTTCATGGTCTTCGTCATCGTGAACTTCCTAGGCTTGAAGAACAACCGCAAGCACTACTTGAAGCATTATCTCGAGCCGTTCCCGATTTTCCTTCCATTGAACATTGTGGAAAACCTGGCGAAGCCGGTCGCGCTCGGCATCCGTCTTTACGCGAACATTTTCGCGGGGGAGGTCCTGATAACGACGCTTATTGGAGCGGGCGTCTTCGGTCTTCCGTTCCTCGCGGCGTGGCAAGGCTTCAGTATCTTTATCGGCGCATTGCAGGCTTTCATCTTCACGATGTTGACGATGGTCTACATCGCGCAAGCGTCCGTGCATGAAGAGCATTAACAAACTCTGCCGAATCCATCATTTTGATGAGCTACTTCGGGTGAGACATATACACAAAGCAATTCACAAATACATGAATTTGAGGAGGACTTTTCTAATGGGTATGTTAGCAGCAGCAATTGCAGTAGGTTTGGGCGCATTGGGCGCAGGTCTTGGTAACGGTATGATCGTAAGCCGTACGGTGGAGTCGATTGCCCGCCA
Source organism: Paenibacillus thiaminolyticus (assembly GCF_003591545.1). Lineage (GTDB taxonomy): Bacteria > Bacillota > Bacilli > Paenibacillales > Paenibacillaceae > Paenibacillus_B > Paenibacillus_B thiaminolyticus_A. The sequence goes on along the minus strand of NZ_QYZD01000005.1, from coordinate 190,276 downwards.
ACCGGAAGCCCGCAACATGTTGCAAACGACCATGTTTATCGGTGTCGGTATCGTCGAGGTTATTCCGCTCGCAGCTACAGTTATCGCATTCCTAGCAATGTTCTCTTAATGAATAGACAAACGGTCTGGCGGGGAAGGCCGATGCCATCCGCGCCTTCGTTTTGTACTTGCGCGTCATGTTAACGGAAAGGAGTGACTGTAGTGGATTTCGTGTGGTCAAATTTCGTGTTAGCGATTATCGCTTTCCTCATCCTATATTTTTTGCTTCAAAAGTATGCATTTGGGCCTTTGTTCAGCGTCATGGAGAAACGCCGCGAGCTGGTCAAGCAGCAGCTCGACGAAGCAGCCACCAGCCGGACGCAAGCTCAGACTTACATCGAAGAGCAGAAGCAGGCTCTCGATTCTGCCCGCAAAGAAGCTTATGACATTATCGAGCAGGCGAAGCAGACCAGCGTTAGACAGGCCGACGATATCATCGGTCAGGCGAAGGCCGAGACAGCACGCTTGAAGGAAGAAGCTGCCCGCGATATCGAGAGCGAGAAGAACAAGGCTGTGGCTGCCCTGCGCAATGAAGTCAGCGGCATGTCTGTCGCCATCGCTTCGAAGCTTCTTCAGAAGCAGGTGGACGAAAAGGATCAAGATCAATTGGTTGACCAGTACCTGAAAGAGGTAGGGGGCAAACAATGAGTAAAGATATAGCGAAACGTTATGCCAAAGCGTTGTTCGATCTGGCATCTGAGCGCAAAGCCGTTGCCGAGACCGAACAGCAGTTGAAGGCTGTCGTGGAAGTCATGAACTCGACTTCGGAACTGTACGTCCTGTTCTCCGCGCCGAACATTGATGTCAGCGTGAAGCAGGCCATTCTTCGGCAGGCGTTCGAAGGCGAAGTATCCGAGATTGTCCTGAATACGCTGCTGCTCCTGACGGAACGGGGGCGCATCCGCATCCTTCCCGACCTGGAGACTCACTTCGTCCGCATCGTCGGCGAAGCGACCGGCGTGACTGATGCCTACGTGACTACTGCCTTTCCGCTGGACGAGGCCGGGAAGCAAGAGGTTGCCGCCCAGTTCGGGCAGATCCTCAACAAGACGATCCGCGTTCACAATGTGGTCGATGCTTCGATCATCGGCGGCATGAAGGTGCGCATCGGCGACGTCTTGTATGACGGAAGCTTGTTCGGCCAACTAGAACGTATTCAAAAAACGTTGAAAACACAAGTACGTTAAACGATATAAGCACGGAAGAATGGGGTGAAGCGAATTGAGCATCAGACCTGAAGAAATCAGCACACTGATTAAAAGTCAAATTGAGAACTACAAGGCTGAGATCGAAGTGGCCGAAGTCGGCACGGTTATCAATGTCGGTGACGGAATCGCCCGCGTTCACGGTTTGGAGAATTGCATGTCCGGGGAGCTTCTGGAGTTCTCCAACGGCGTCGTAGGCATGGCTCTCAACCTGGAGGCAGGCAACGTTGGTATCGTTATTCTTGGTCCTTACACCGATATTCGCGAAGGGGATCAAGTCAAACGTACGGGTCGCATTATGGAAGTGCCAGTAGGCGAAGCGCTGCTCGGGCGCGTCGTGAATTCGCTCGGACAGCCGGTTGACGGCAAGGGAGAAATCGCGACGACGGAATTCCGTCCAGTGGAATCGAATGCCCCAGGCGTCATTGACCGTAAATCGGTTCATGAGCCAATGCAAACCGGGATTAAAGCGATTGACTCGATGGTGCCAATCGGCCGCGGACAGCGGGAGCTGATCATCGGCGACCGTCAGACCGGGAAGACGACCATCGCTATCGATACAATTATTAACCAAAAAGGCAACGGCGTAAAATGTATTTACGTCGCTATCGGCCAAAAGCAATCGACCGTAGCCCAAGTCGTAGAAACACTGCGCCGCCACGGCGCATTGGAATATACGATTGTCGTTACGGCAGCGGCATCCGAACCGGCGCCGCTTCTCTTCTTGGCACCGTACGCAGGCTGCGCGATGGGCGAGTATTTCATGTACAAAGGCGAGCACGTACTGGTCGTATACGACGACCTGACCAAGCAAGCGGCGGCATACCGCGAGCTCTCCTTGCTCCTTCGCCGTCCTCCGGGCCGCGAGGCATATCCGGGCGACGTCTTCTATCTCCATTCCCGCTTGCTGGAGCGCGCAGCGAAGCTGAGCGATGAGAATGGAGGCGGCTCCTTGACGGCATTGCCGTTCATCGAGACGCAAGCGAATGACGTATCGGCGTACATTCCGACGAACGTCATCTCGATTACGGACGGGCAGATCTTCCTGGAGTCCGATCTGTTCTTTGCCGGCCAGCGTCCGGCGGTTAACGTCGGTATTTCCGTATCCCGCGTAGGGGGCTCGGCTCAGATCAAGGCGATGAAGAAGGTCGCCGGCACACTGAAGCTGGATCTGGCCCAATACCGCGAGCTGCAGGCTTTCTCCCAGTTCGGTTCCGATCTGGACAAATCGACGCTCGCCCGCCTGGAGCGCGGCGCCCGTCTGATGGAAATCCTGAAGCAGGGTGTGAACGAGCCGCTTCCGGTCGAGAAGCAGGTCGTCAGCATCTATACGGCGACGAGAGGCCATGTCGACGATATTCCGGTTAAGGATGTTCTTCGCTTCGAGCAGGAGCTTCATATGTACCTGCAATCGAACAACGATGAAATCTATCAATCGATCCGGGATACGAAAGATTTGACCAAAGAAAATGAAGAGGCACTGGTGCAAGCGATCGCCAAGTTCAAGAAGAGCTTCGCCGTGTCGAGCTGATTATAAAGTAAATAGGCAAGCCGGGAAGCCAATGGCGGCCCGGCCTGCACAGGGATGAATTCCGCTTTGCCTCCCGCAAAGTGTGAAAGGCAGGTGAAGGTAAGTGGCTAAAGGGATTCTCGAAATACGACGTCAGATCAAGAGCGTACAGAGTACACGGCAGATAACGAAGGCAATGGAAATGGTTGCGGCAGCGAAGCTTCGCCGCGCGCAGGAGAAGGCGGAAGCGGCTCGTCCTTATGCGGATAAGCTCAAGGAAGTCGTCTCCAGCATCGCCGCAGGCACGCAAGGCATTCAGCATCCGATGCTCGCGAAGCGTCCGGTGAAGAAGACGGGATATCTCGTCATTACTTCCGACGGCGGATTGAAGGGCGGCTATAATGCCAACGTGCTCCGCAAAGTGACGCAGGTCATTAACGAGCGTCACCGTTCGGTGGATGAATATGCATTGTTCGTCATCGGGCGCAAAGGCCGCGATTACTTCCGCAGACGGGAAATGCCGATGGTGGAGGTCGTGACGGAGCTGCCGGATTCTCCAACCTTCGCGAATATTAAAACAATAGCTTATAAAGCTGTGAAATATTTCGAAGAAGAGCAGTACGACGAGCTCAACCTGTTCTACAACGAATTCGTCAACGCGATCACGCAGGTGCCGGTCGAGAAGCGTCTTCTTCCATTAGATGATGACGCATTGGGCGGAGAGACCACCAGTTATGAGTATGAACCTTCGCCGGAGGTGGTGCTGCATGATCTGCTTCCGAAATATGCAGAGACGCTCATCTACAGCGCGCTGCTGGATGCGAAGGCAAGCGAATTCGGCGCGCAGATGACCGCTATGGGCAGCGCGACGAAGAATGCGACGAAGATGATCAACTCGCTGACATTGTCTTATAACCGTGCGCGCCAAGCGGCGATCACGCAGGAAATTTCTGAAATCGTAGCTGGAGCGAACGCTCAAGCTTAGCGGATAACGGGATAGCGCAAGTTTTCAGTAGGAGGGAACGAGATGAACAAAGGACGCGTGATTAGCGTAACCGGTCCGGTTGTCGACATTGAGTTCGAACGCGGTCAACTTCCGGAGATTTTGAACGCGATCAAGATTGAACGAAAATCGACGACTCCTGGCGCGCCTGACATCAACTTGACATTGGAAGCATCCGTCCATCTGGGCGATGACGTAGTGCGCTGCGTCGCGATGTCTTCGACAGATGGTCTGGTGCGCGGCATGGAAGCAACCGATTTGGGGCATGCGATTACAGTACCGGTAGGCGCGGTGACACTGGGCCGTGTCTTCAACGTACTGGGCAATACGATTGACAATGCGGGGGACGTCAGCCGCGAGCTGTCCAGCCCGATTCATAAGCCGGCTCCTAGCTTCGACGAGTTGACGACGCAAGCGGAGATTCTGGAGACCGGGATTAAGGTCATCGACTTGCTTGCTCCGTACGTCAAAGGCGGTAAGATCGGCCTCTTCGGCGGTGCGGGCGTAGGCAAAACCGTTACAATCCAGGAGCTTATCAACAACATCGCGCAGGAGCACGGCGGGATTTCCGTCTTCGCCGGCGTAGGCGAGCGTACCCGTGAAGGGAACGACCTCTATCATGAAATGAGAGACTCCGGCGTTATCAACAAGACGGCGATGGTGTTCGGTCAGATGAACGAACCGCCTGGAGCGCGTCTGCGTGTTGCTTTGACCGGTCTAACGATGGCGGAATATTTCCGTGACGAAGAAGGCCGCGACGTGTTGCTCTTCATCGATAACATTTTCCGATTCACGCAAGCGGGCTCCGAAGTATCCGCCCTGTTGGGCCGGATGCCTTCCGCGGTAGGCTACCAGCCGACGCTGGCTACCGAGATGGGACAATTGCAGGAACGGATCACGTCGACCAAAAAAGGTTCTGTTACATCCATTCAGGCCATTTACGTGCCTGCGGATGACTATACGGACCCGGCGCCGGCGACGACGTTCGCTCACTTGGACGCGACGACGAACCTTGACCGGAAAATTTCCGAAATGGGTATTTTCCCGGCGGTCGATCCGCTGTCTTCGACATCCCGCGCTCTGTCGCCGGATATCGTCGGCAAGGAGCACTATGATGTGGCGCAAGACGTGAAGAAGCTTCTTCAACGCTACAAAGAATTGCAAGATATTATCGCCATTCTCGGTATGGATGAGCTGTCGGAGGATGACAAGCTGACGGTTGCCCGGGCGCGGAAGATTCAACGCTTCCTGTCCCAGCCGTTCCACGTTGCCGAGCAGTTCACGAACATCGCCGGGAAATACGTGCCGGTCAAGGAAACGGTTCGCAGCTTCAAGGAAATTCTCGACGGCAAGCACGACGACCTTCCGGAAGCGGCATTCCTGTTCGTGGGCACCATCGAAGAAGCGGTGGAGAAGGCAAAGACGCTGTAAGCGGCTTGACGTCAAACGGGCTGTCCGGAACGGATAGTTCCGGATGGAACGGAAGGAGGAACCGCAGTTGAGCACCTTTTTATTGGAAATCGTCACACCCGAGCATAAAGTGTTCGAGGATCAAGTGAACATGATTACCGTCAAGGGCGTGGAAGGTGAACTCGGCATTTTGGCAGGACATATCCCGATGGTAACGCCGCTGCAGGTCGGGCCGATGAAGATTAAGACAGGCAGCAAGGACCTATGGCTTGCTGTTCATGGCGGATTCGTGGAAGTACGCAGAGACAAGGTCGTTGTCCTTGCGGAAAGTGCGGAGCTGCCGGAAGAGATCGACATCGAGCGCGCGAAGGCAGCAAAGGCGCGTGCGGAACAACGCCTGGCAATGGCTCGACGGAGCAAACAGGATCACGTCGATTTCCGCCGTGCGGAATTGTCACTCCAACGTGCCGTAACACGGATCCAAGTGTCCCAACGGAACGTGTCACGATAATAGACTCAAGCCGAGGCGCTGTTCGCGTCTCGGCTTGATTTGTATCCGGAGGGCTTGCGCATTGCCTTGCCGCCGGAATTGACCCCAGGTTAGTGGAACGCAGCCGCCCCGGCTTCCGTTGGGTGCGGACATTCGATGCAAGCCTTCCGCAACAACGCTTCCTCAACGATGAATCTTACATCATTCTTTTAGATCATTCTTTCTAAGCCGATAGTATTAATAGGCTTTACCTCTCTGGATTTATATTCGACCGAATATGTCTGCATTATCACAAAAGCTTCTTTGAAATGCTTCTATTGACCCGTCACGGTGAATAAAATATAGCAATATGTCCATTTGCCGCTCTACGAAAAGGAATACAGATTATGCCAGGATTTGCATAGACGGGATTGGTAGGTTTTGTTATAATTGTGGCGGGTTTAGAACCATTCAATATAGGGTTGTCTGTAATACGATAGCTGCGACGGAGGGGATGTCTTTGGAGTACATCAACAATTACGTCATCGTGGCCATTTTTATCGGACTCGGTATTTTTCTGCCGGTGGCCGCTCTGACAGCAGGCCGGCTGCTCAGGCCGAAGAAGCCGACAGACATGAAACAAACAACGTATGAAAGCGGTAACGATCCGGTTGGTGTGGGACAAGTTCGGTTTAACATCCGGTACTATTTGTTTGCGCTTATGTTTGTCATTTTCGATGTGGAAACCGTTTTCTTGTACCCGTGGGCGGTTGCGTACAAGCAGCTTGGTCTGTTCGCGCTGGTTGAGATGCTGATTTTTGTCGGATTGCTGTTGGTTGGTCTAATTTACGCCTGGAAAAAGAAGGTGTTTCGATGGGACTCTCTTTAGAATCAATCACGTTGGAAGAGCGGCAGGAGCTGGAGCGCAACGTTTTTTTCGGCACGTTGGAGCAATTGAAGGGGTGGGCGCGCAGCAACTCGCTATGGCCGTTGACGTTCGGTCTCGCCTGCTGCGCGATCGAGATGATGGGCACCGGCGCTTCGCACTATGATCTGGACCGCTTCGGCGTCATCTTCCGGACTTCTCCCCGCCAGTCGGATGTCATGATCGTGTCCGGAACCGTAACGAAGAAGATGGGGCCGCTGTTGAAGCGGCTGTACGATCAGATGCCTGAGCCGAAATGGGTCATCGCCATGGGCTCCTGCGCGACGGCCGGCGGGCCTTATGTCAAATCGTATGCGGTCATCAAAGGCGTCGATCAGATTGTTCCGGTCGATATCTACATTCCGGGCTGCCCACCGAATCCGGCAGCATTGATTTACGGCATTAACAAGTTGCAAGCGAAAATCCGCTACGAAGCGAAGACGGGAAAGCGGGTGACGGATGCGTGAGCAAGGAAAAGAAGGATCAGGAGGCGGTTCAGCCGCCGCTAGAAGCTGAGAAGGAAGAGAAGGCTGAAAGGTCCGGCAAGCCCGGCAAGGCCATGAAAGAAGATCAGACCGACAAGGCTGTGAAGGGTGAGGAACCCGATCAAGCTGAAAAAGACGTACGGGTGAAGGAAACCGATCAAGCCGAGACAGGCGTACAGGTGAAAGAAGCCGGGCACAACGAGAATGAGAATGCCGGCGCCAGCGGGAAAGTCGAGGAGCCTTCTGCCGTACAGGAAGGGAAGGAAGCGGAACGAGCGGAAGCAGTTGCGCCGAATCGGGAGGACGCCGAACCGCCAGCGCCGGTGGACAAGGCGAAGCGCGTGCCGCTTAGCGAGGAGGAGAAGGCCGCCCGCCTGAAGGCGGCGGAGGAGCGGCGCGCCGCGAAGGCGAAGGCCACGGCCGAAGGAGGCGCGGACTCCGCGGGAGCTGCGGGCGAACGGCCTGCCCGGGCAGCGGCTGCCGCAGCCGGCGACAAGCCTGAGCGGCCGGCACGCGCACCACGGGCGAAGGCGAGCGAGGAGCCGCCGAAGCCGAAGGAGCCTTCTCCGAAGCAGCCCGTACTTGATGCGCTGGTCGCCCTGCTGAAGGCGGAGGTGGCCGAGGATGCGGTGGAGACGGCTGTCATCAATGAAGAGAACGGGCATTTGCCGACGATTACCGTGAAGAATGAGCATTGGTTGGCTTGCGCAAGCCTGCTTCGGCATCATCCGGAGTGGTCCTGCAGTTACTTACGGAATCTGGCTGGCGTAGACCATGAGGCTCATCTCGAGGTTGTATACTATTTCATCAATTTATCCACTAAGGCCGAGGCGGCCGTTCATGTCAAAACCGATCGCGAGCAGCCGTCCATTGCTTCGGTAACGCCGATCTGGCCTACTGCGAATTGGTGTGAACGGGAAGTGTATGACCTGCTGGGCATCGATTTTCCCGGGCATCCCGATTTACGCCGCATCATGATGCCGGATGATTGGGTCGGCCACCCGCTGCGCAAAGACTACGAGCCGTTGGATTCGGAGGTGTAATCACCCTTGATTCGCACAGAAGAACTGCTCTTGAACGTCGGTCCTCAGCATCCGAGCACACATGGCGTTTTTCGCATTGTCGTGAAGCTTGACGGCGAAGTGATCAAGGAAGCGACCCCTGTGATGGGCTACCTGCACCGGGGGACGGAGAAGCTGGCCGAGAACCTCAACTACACGCAAATTATCCCTTATACTGATAGAATGGACTATGTGTCCGCGATGACGAATAACTATGTGCTGGTCCATGCCGTCGAGAAAATGATGCAGCTGGAAATACCGGAACGCGCCGAATTTCTCCGCCTGATCGTAATGGAGCTGCAGCGCGTGGCCAGCCATCTCGTCTGGTGGGGCACCTACCTGCTGGACATCGGGGCGATGAGCCCGTTCCTGTACGCATTCCGCGATCGCGAAATCATCATCGATCTGTTCAACGAGCTGTGCGGCGCGCGGCTGACCTACAACTATATGCGGGTCGGCGGCGTCAAGTGGGACGCCCCGCCGGGCTGGATTGACAAGGTGCGCGATTTCATTCCTTACATGCGCAAGCGATTGAAGGAATACGACAAGCTGGTAAGCGGGAATGAGATCTTTTTGGCCCGGATCAAAGGTATCGGAACCTATGATGCGGAGACCGCCATCGCCTATGGGCTGAGTGGAGCGAATCTTCGCTGCACCGGCGTGAAGTGGGATCTGCGGAAGGATGAGCCGTACAGCCTGTACGATCGCTTCGAGTTCGATGTCCCGGTGGGAACGGGCGGCGATTGCTACACGCGCTACGTCCTCCGGATGGAGGAGATTCGCCAGAGCCTGCGCATTCTGGAGCAGGCGGTGGAACAATTCCCGGGAGAAGGCGAGACGATGGGCAAGGTGCCGCGCGTCATCCGCCCGCCGGAAGGAGAGATCTATGCGCGGATTGAATCGCCGCGTGGCGAGATAGGCTGCTATATCGTATCCCGGGGCAAGCAGGAGCCTTACCGCTTGAAGTTCCGGCGTCCATCCTTCGTCAACCTGCAAATCCTGCCGAAGCTGCTCGTCGGAGAGACGATGACGAACCTTATTACGATATTGGGCGGGGTTGATATCGTCGTCGGGGAGGTGGATTGCTAGTGCAAGAACTAATCCAACAATCGCTCACCTGGACGAATGCCTTCATCTTTCTGGGTTGGGCCATTGTCATGCTTCTTGTCGTTCTGGGCTTCGTCACATATGCGATCTATTTCGAGCGGAAAGTGATCGGCTGGATGCAGTACCGCCACGGCCCGTCCCGGGTCGGTCCATTCGGGCTGCTGCAGACGGTTGCGGATATATTCAAGCTGCTTCTTAAGGAAGATACCATTCCGCGCAAAGCCGATCGGGCCTTGTTCATTCTGGCGCCCGTCATCGCCTATGTGCCCGCGTTCGCCGTCCTGGCGACGATCCCGTACAGTGAACGGCTCGGCTTTGCCGATTTGAATGTGGGCTTGCTCTACTACGCCGCTCTCTCCAGCATTACGACTATCGGCATCATTATCGGCGGCTGGGCCTCCAACAATAAATATTCACTTTTGGGCGGAATGCGCTCTGCAGCGCAGATGATCAGCTACGAGATTCCACTTGTCATTTCCGTCGTTGGCATTATTCTATTGAATGGATCGCTCAGTTTGCGTACCATTGTAGAAGGGCAGGGCAATTATTTGTGGGAATGGAATCTGTTCCCGCAGATTATCGGCTTCGTCGTCTTCCTCATTGCGGGGATATCCGAGCTGAACCGGACTCCCTTCGATTTGCCGGAGGCGGAGTCGGAGCTGGTCGCTGGCTATCATGTGGAGTATAGCGGCTTCCGGTTTGCCTTTTTCATGCTGGCGGAATATGTGTACGTGTTCGCGCTCTCTGCGCTGACGACGGTGCTGTTCCTCGGCGGCTGGCATCCGCCATTTCCGTTCCTTGACTTTATTCCGGGAATTTTATGGTTCGTGCTCAAATTTTCGTTCTGCGTCTTCTTCATCTTCTGGCTGCGGGCGACGATGCCGCGCATTCGCGTGGATCAGCTGATGAGCTTCGGATGGAAGGTGCTGCTGCCGCTGGCGCTTCTGAATGTCTTCTTGACGGCGCTATATATCGAATTATTCAACAAATAGGCTAGGGGTGAAATGCGTGAAAGGATTATTCAAAGGGCTGGGCGTCACGATGAAGGCGCTGACTTCCAAAAAAGTCACCTATCCGTATCCCGATAAGCCTCTGGAATTGCCTGACCGGTTCCGCGGCATTCAATATTTCGATCCGGACAAGTGCATCGTCTGCAACATGTGCGCGCGCATCTGCCCGACGGATTGCATCACGCTCACCGGGAAGCCGAATCCGGATCCGGAGAAGAAGGGCAAGGTTATCGATACGTTTGACATCAATTTTGAAATTTGCATTTTATGCGATTTGTGCACCGAGGTGTGTCCGACGGAAGCGATTGTCATGACGAACAATTTCGAGCTGGCGGCGTACAGCCGCGACGATCTGTTCAAAAACATGGAATGGTTGAATGAGAACAACCAGAATATACGGCAGGAAAACAATTCAGCCATGCCAAAAGGAGGCGCCAGAAAAAATGTTTAACTTCTCCATCGAGTGGACGGGAGAAACGGTAGCCTTCTTCATACTTGCGATTTGTATCATTTCCGGATCGGTATTGATGCTTAATTTTACGAAGGTCGTTCATATGGTCGTATCGCTGGCCTTCGCCTTTCTCGGGCTGGCGGGCATCTTCGTTATACTGGAAGCCGAGTTCGTCGCCTTCGTCCAGGTGCTGGTCTACACGGGAGCTATCTCGATTCTGATGATCTTCGGCATCATGATGACCCGTCATGATCGGCAGGATGAAGAGGTGTCGCGCCCGTTAAGGGAGACGTTGGCCGCGCTTGGCTGTCTGGTCTTGTTCGGGGTCCTGTTCTTTACAATACGCGGCACCGATTTCCCCGCGCCTGAGCCGGCGGGCCTGACCCAGGACAATACGCTCCAACTCGGGAAGCAGATATTTACGGAGCATGTTATTCCGTTCGAGCTGCTGTCGGTGCTGCTGACCGTCGCATTCATCGGGGCCATCGTGCTCGCGAAGAAGGAGGCGGATTAAATGGGTAGCATGCTGGCTTCATATCTTACGCTGGCAGCCATTCTGTTCTGCATCGGACTCTACGGGGTGCTGACGAAGCGCAATGCCGTCATCGTGCTGCTGTCCATCGAGCTGATGCTGAATGCGGCCAATTTGAATTTGATTGCCTTTTCCAAGTACGGGGTCGTGCCGAATCTGAAGGGCCAGATCTTCTCGCTCTTCACGATCGCGATCGCCGCGGCGGAAGCGGCGGTCGGCGTCGCCATTCTAATCGCGTTGTATCGGAACCGCGGCACGGCCAACGTGGACGAATATAACGAATTGAAGAGATAACCGTAAGGAGGATACGACAATGGAATCCGTCTTGTCGCAATATGCATGGATGATCCCGGTCATTCCGCTGCTCGCGTTCCTCGTGCTGACGGCATTCGGCCGCCAGATGAAAGGTGCTGCCGTCATGCTCGGCGTCTTCAGCTCGTTCGCCGCATGCGCACTCTCCGTCCTCATCCTGTGGGAGCGGATGACAGGTGCGCCTGACGACTACACCCGCAGCTTCGAATGGTTCCGCATCGGCGACATCCGTCTCGAGTTCGGATTTGACATCACGAACCTGAATGCGCTGATGCTCGTGATTGTTACGCTGGTAAGCACGCTGGTCAATGTGTATTCCAAAGCCTATATGGAGGGCGACGAGCGGCAGACGGTGTTCTATGCATACATTGCTCTATTTACGAGTGCCATGCTGGGACTTGTCCTGTCGCCGAATCTCATTCAGCTCTATATATTCTGGGAGCTGGTCGGGGTCTGCTCCTTCCTGCTGATCGGCTTCTGGTATGAGCGGCCTGCGGCGCGCGCCGCCGCCAAAAAAGCCTTCATCGTCACTCGCATCGGCGATGTCGGGCTGCTGGTCGCGATTCTCATCCTGTTCTGGCATATGCCGAACCATGTGCTTGATTTTACGATGATTAGCAACGTATTCGCCAATGCCGATTCCATGGCGCAGAACGGCATTTCCACTGGCTTGGGCACCTGGATTGCAGCACTGATCTTCCTGGGAGCCATCGGCAAATCCGGCCAGTTCCCGCTGCATACGTGGCTGCCGGATGCGATGGAGGGACCGACGCCCATCTCTGCCCTGATCCACGCGGCGACGATGGTTGCGGCTGGCGTATATTTGGTCGCCCGGACCTTTGATATTTTCTCGGTCTCGCCGACGGCGATGATGATCGTCGCGGGCGTAGGCGGCTTCACCGCGATTTTCGCGGCATCGATTGCCGCTGCGCAGCGGGATATGAAGCGAATCTTGGCCTATTCCACCGTTAGTCAGCTTGGCTATATGATGATGGCGCTCGGACTCGGGGCGGTTACAGCCGGGATATTCCATCTGTTCACCCATGCCTTCTTCAAGGCGCTGCTGTTCCTCGGGGCTGGCAGTGTCATTCACGCCATACATACACAGGATATATTCCGCATGGGCGGATTGGGGAACCGGATGAAGGTGACCGCCTGGACCTTCGCCATCGGCGCCCTGGCGTTATCCGGCATTCCGCCGCTGTCCGGCTTCTGGTCCAAGGACGCCATACTGGCGGCTGCCTGGGAACAAAATATGCTGCTCTTCATCGTTGGAGCGGTCACCGTATTTATTACCGCCTTCTATATGGCGAGATTGTTCTTCCTGGTCTTCACCGGTTCGCCTGCCGCCGGTTCGGATGCGGAGAATGTCCGCGAATCTTCGGCTTCCATGACATTCCCGCTCGTCGTGCTGGCCGTGCTGGCTGCCGTCGCCGGCTTCGTTCATACTCCATTCAGCGGCGCGTTCGGCATGTGGCTGAACGGGGATGATCCGGGTTCCTCCGTCCATGCCGCCGCCATGATTATATCGGTGCTGGCGGGCGTGCTCGGCATCGGATGGGGCTATATGTGGTACGGGCCGCGCGGAAGCCGCCGTGGCGGTTCGCGGGAAGCGTCCAATCCGTTCTATCGGCTTGTGGCCAATAAGTATTATATCGACGAGCTATATCAACTGATCTTCGTTCGCTCGCTTGCCGGCCTCGGCCGCGTACTGCAGGCATTCGACAAATGGATTGTTGCCGGGATTGTCCGGATCGTCTCGGGAGCGGCGGTTGGCATCGGAAAGACGTCGACCCGTCTGCAGAACGGGCAGCTGCAGACGTACGGGCTGATGTCGCTATTCGGATTCGCTGCGCTCATCGTGTTCATCCTGGCGCTCGGAAGGAGGTTCTGGTAAATGGTAAACGGGCTTACATCACTGCCCTTGTTGACACTGCTGACCTTCTCTCCGCTATTGGGCGTACTGATTCTGCTGTTCGTTCCGAAGGGGCGCATGCGCGCGATTCAAATCATTGGCATCGCGGCGACCTTCCTGCCGCTCATTCTAGCGCTTACGGTGTACGGCATCTATGATCTGGTCGATAAGGGATCGTCACTAACCGAGCAATATGCCTGGATCTCTCTTCCGCTGAATCTGGAGATCGCCAGCGGCATTCAATCCTGGTCGTTCAACATCGATTATCATTTGGCGATTGACGGCCTATCGCTGCCGCTTGTCGTCATGACGACGATTGTGGCCTCGATGGCGGCCATCGCTTCATTGGGCATCAAAAAAAGATGGAAAACGTACTACATCCTCTTCCTCCTGCTCGAGGTCGGGATGATCGGCGTCTTCCTGGCGCGGGATCTGCTCCTGTTCTTCATGTTCTTCGAATGGACGCTGGTGCCGACCTTCTTCCTCATCGGCATATGGGGATTGATGCACCGGGAGAAGGCGGCGAACCGCTTCCTTGTCTATAACGGGCTCGGATCGGCCTTGCTGCTCGTGGCCTTCGTCATTCTGACGGTAACCGCGGGCTTCACGAACCATCCGGATTTCCCGGATGGCGGTCACTATATCTACAGCAGCAATCTGAATGTCATTATGGACAATCTGGGAAGCGCGTCGGCTTACGTCAATCAGGCGGACTATAGCGTCTTCTATCTAACTGCGGGAATGAAGACGACAGTGTTCGTGCTGCTGCTGATCGCCTTCGGCATCAAGCTGCCGTTCTTCCCGTTCCATACGTGGATGCTGCAGGTGCATGCCGAAGCTCCGGCTCCGGTCGTCATGCTTCACTCGGGTATTTTGCTGAAAATGGGGGCTTACGGGCTCGTCCAATTCGGGGCGGCGCTGCTGCCGCAGGAGACCGCTTCCTGGGCGACCGTCCTGGCCGTGCTCGGGGTAATCAATGTGCTGTACGGCGCGATATTGGCTTTCCGGCAGCGGGAGCTGCGACTGCTGCTGGCTTACTCCAGCATCAGTCATATGGGCTTCGTGCTGCTCGGCGTCGCGGCCATGAACGAGCTCGGCATCCAGGGCGCAGTCGTTCAGATGGTGTCGCACGGCTTCATCTCGGCCTTGTTCTTCCTGCTCCTCGGCAGTCTGAGCGAGCGAACGGGCACGACGCGCATCGGGGAACTGGGCGGCCTGGCGAAGAGCATGCCGTTCTTATGCGGGATTCTGCTCCTGGCCGGTCTGGCATCGCTTGGCCTGCCGGGGCTGTCCGGCTTCGTCGCCGAGCTGCTGACGCTGCTCGGGCTGTACGGCACTGCCTCATGGGCTGCGATACTCGGGGCGCTCGGGCTCATCTTCAGCGCCGCCTATGTGCTCCGCGGGGTGCTCGCCATCTCGTACGGACCGATGGATACGCGCTTCGAGGGGCTAAAGGATGCGCGGCTGGCGGAGGCAATCCCGATTATGGTACTGACCGCCTGCATTGTCCTTATCGGTCTGTTCCCGTCCTTCGTGATCGCCCCGATAGACAACAGTGTTGCGCATATTATCGAACTATTCAAGGTGAGGGGGTAGGCTCATGGATACGCCACATGTTCAACTGCTGCATTTGGCCGATCTCGCACTGCTGGCGCCTGAGCTTACGCTAGTCATTGCGGCTATTGTCATCTCGCTCATTGACCTGGCGCTTCCCCGCCGCATCCATCGCGACGTTATGGGCGTGCTCTCGCTGGTCGCCATCGCCGTGTCGCTTGGCTTCGTCCTGCTTAAGCTGTATCAGCGGGCGAAGCTGACGGCAGAAGCCGCGCAGGCAGTCCAACTGCTCGAGCACAGCTATCGCATCGACGGCTTCGCCCTGATCGTGAAGGCCATCATCCTGATTGGCGTCGGCTTCGTCATTATGATGAGCTTCGGCAATCTGCGCAAGGAAGAGCTGCCGAATCGCGGAGAGTATTATTATTTGCTCCTTCCGGCCGCCATCGGAGGCATGATGATGGCATCGTCCGGCGACCTGCTTACGCTCTATGTCGGCTTGGAGCTGCTCAGCATCACGTCGTATATTTTAGTGGCGATGAAAAAGAATGACAGCAAATCGACGGAGAGCGCGTTCAAGTATACAGTGCTCGGAAGCGTCGCTTCGGCCTTTATTTTATACGGGATGTCGTTCCTGTACGGAATCAGCGGAAGCATGGCATTCAATGGAATCGCCCATGCCTTGGCTGACCGGACCGCCGGGTTCGAGCCGCTCATTTATGTCAGCTTCATCCTGATGATTGTCGGCTTCGGCTTCAAAATCGCGGCGGCTCCGTTCCACGCCTGGGCCCCGGATGTGTATCAGGGGGCGCCAACGCCGATATCCGCCTTCCTGGGCGTCGTGTCCAAAGCGGCGACGCTGGCCGTCGTGTTCCGCATGTTCTACAGCATGTATCTCGGTCTAGGACAGGATATGGCCATCTATTCGGACCTGTCGACGATATTGCTGTCCATCGCAGCCTTGTCCATGATCGTCGGAACGACGATGGCGCTTCGCCAGGCCAACGTCAAGCGGCTGCTGGCCTTGTCCGGAATCGCGAACGCAGGCTATCTGCTCGTTCCGGTCAGTTTGAACTTGTTCGGACAGCATTTGCACGCGTCGAACTTCGCGGAATTCATCTATTATCTTATCGCCTATTTGTTGATGACCTTCGGAGCCTTTGCCGTTCATATGGTTGTCGAGCGGTCATCCGGGCATGATCATCTAAGCGGCTATGCGGGTCTCTACTACCGCTCGCCGTGGCTGGCCGTCGCGATGACGGTGATCGTCTTGTCGCTGGCCGGGATTCCGGTTACGGCGGGCTTCTTCGGGAAGCTGTTCATTATTCTCGGAGCGATTGCCTCACACACGCTCTGGATTGCCATTGTCATGATGGTCGCGAGCGTCGTCTCCTTCTATTTCTACTTCGGCTTCATCCGCCAGATGTATATGCGCGGAGGCAATGAGGAAGCGGTGCGCATACCATGGACGCAAGGACTCGTGATCATCGTCTGCGTGCTCGCGATTGTCGGACTCGGGGCATTCCCGAACCCGGTCATCCATGCGCTAAGCCGGGTATTCTCCATCGGTGCCGATTTGCTGGTGAGATAAAAAATGAGTCATTTGGGCTCCTGAACCTGGGCACCAGGTTCAGGGGCTTTTCTGTTTTTATCGGGAAGTCGGCGAAGAGAGGGCGCCTTTTTTTTGCATAAAATAAATATGATGGCATCATCGGATTTCATGCCCCAGATCCTTTGAAAATGGGCGCTGGCGGCTGATTGCAGATCTCCTGGGGGCAGACTTTTCAGCCCGTCATTGGAGAATTTGTCGATGATAGGTCCATGGAACTATATTGCCTGTAAATAAAGGATTGTCCATTTCTTGCGACGAATCTTATATATCTTACGACGCCTTGTGCAGTCATTCGGCATCCCGTACAATAGCAATGGGCTCCATGGCGAATGACAACACTGACAGGAAGGGTCTGTCAACAAGCAAGGTTTACCGATTGACAGCAGGGTGACGGTCTGGTTTAATCATCCTCTGAATGATGCACGGCATCCGTGCATAACCTGAATGATTGGAATGGGATGAAAGTTATGAAGACACGATGGCGAACAGCCGTCGGATCGATGTTGGTTGCAGCCCTAGCCTTGCTTGTCCTGGTGAACTCCTTGACTCCGCTGCAGGCAGAGATTCATAATCTGCGGCCGGTCGACCGGGCGGGGAAGGACGGCACTCTTCTCTCCTTAAGCGAGATGCGGCGGGAAAGCGTCGCGAATGAAGAGGCAGCCGACTCCTGGATTGTAAAATGGAAACATGGACATTATGATGAACGGCTGCTGGCGAACAGCGACATCGTGAGTGAGCAGCAGGCGGTCAATATTTCGATCGTCAAGCCGCATCAGGCGGACGCCGCCGGGGAGTGGCTGGAGACGCTGAGACAGTCTGAGCATGTTGAATATGTTCAACCGAATCAGTCTGTCAGGACGCTGAACGCGGGCGTTAAGCCCAATGATCCGCTCTATTCCCAGCAGAGCTATTTGCGGCAGATTGGGGCGGATAAGGCCTGGGCGCAGGCCAAGGGCAACTCGAACATTACGATCGCGCTGGTGGATACCGGAGTGGACCTGAATCACCCTGATCTGAAGAATAATCTCGTCAAAGGCACGAACCTGCTGGAGGCAGGCCTGCCTATGGATGATAATGGCCACGGCACCAGCGTAGCAGGCGTGCTTGCCTCCGTGGGGAATAACGGGAAGGGTACCACGGGGGTGCTGTGGAACGCGAAGATTATGCCGATTAAGGCATTGGATGCCCAAGGCTACGGGGATGAAGACAAATTAGGTGCAGGCATACTGTACGCTGTCGATCACGGAGCCAAAATTGTAGTCATGTCAGTAGGACTGTATCGTTATTCCAAATATATGGAAGATATCGTGAATTACGCCGAGAAAAAAGGCGTCCTGCTCGTCGCGGCCACGGGCAATGACGGCTTGCGGTACCAGGAGAAGGTGGAGGTCAAATATCCGGCAGCCTATCCGACTGTGCTCGCTGTCGGAGGAAGCTCGCCCGATCTGCTGGTAGAGCCGCGGTCGAACACGGGGCCGGAGGTCGATCTGGTCGCGCCGTGGCATGTCTATACGACAGCGCTCGGCGGCGGCTACAAGGCGGAAGAAGGAACATCAATGTCTGCGCCGCAAGCGGCCGGGGCGGCCGCCCTGCTGTGGAGCAAATATCCCGGACTAAAGCCATATCAGATTCGGGAGCATCTTCGCCGCACCGCGCAGAATATCGAATCGCCAGGCTGGGATCGGCAGACCGGATACGGATTGCTCCGCATCGACGAGGCGCTTCGCATCCCTTACGATGAACAAGCCTTCGGCACGAATACGACTCGCGGCAGCGCGCGCGTGTTCCCTATCGACACGTCGCTCAGCGGTGTATTTGCCCCGAATCAGCGAACGCAATGGTTCGCGGTCGATGCCCCTTATGAAGGGACGCTTCAGCTCTCGCTGGAACGGATCCAAGGGAAGGGCACTGTCCAGGCGACGCATTATGTCGGGAAGCAGAGCGCAGGCAAGACGTACAGCGACGCGGGCGGCAAGAAGACTCCTATTCCGGTGAAGCAGGGCCTGAATATAATCCGTCTTCAGCATCAAGGCTATGAAGGGAAAGAATTGCTGTCCTATAAGCTGTCTTCCCGGTTCTTTATTTACGAGGATCCGTTCGAATCCAATGACCTGCAGTACCAGGCCTACACGATTCCGGCCCGGACGCAGGATATTGTCGGTACATTCGGCCATACGGGCGATGTCGACTGGTATATGATTCAGTTACCGCGCAAAGGCACGCTGCGCCTGAAGGTCAGCGTGGATACGGTGCGGATCGATCCGGCGCTGGAGGTGCGCGGCTCGCATATTCGCACGCAGTGGATCGACGAAGAGAAGGAGGGACGGTCGGAATCGGCCGTGCTGACCGATCTTCCCGCGGGGAAATATTATATTCAAGTGCAGAATGTCGTCACGGCGCATCCGGAACCGGTCGCAGGCGAGTATAAGCTGCATGTGGAATATATCACGCAATACACCGATCCGAATGAACCGAACGACAAGATGTATGAAGCGGTCACGATGAGCGAAGGCACCGAATATGTCGGCGTATTCGACAAGGACAGCGATGTGGACTGGTTCCAGTTCACGGTCAAGAGTCCGGTCTATGGCAAGGTGGCATTGAAGAACCTCCCGTCCGACCGGAATGTCAGTATGACCGTGATGACGAAGGAGCAGAAGAAGATCGCCAGCGCGCAAAGCGGCGCTAAGCTGGAGCAGATATTGGCGGGCGCTGTCCTGGAGCCGGGAACGTATTATGTCCGCCTGACGACGGACAAGAAGTTCGATACGAAATATTACCGGTTGTCCTTCAGCACCGAGCCGTTGATTGAAGGCTTCCGCGATATCGGCGGCCACTGGGCTCAGAAAGCGATTGTGGAGGCTGTCCGTTCCAAGTGGATCTCGGGCTATGACGAGGCGCTGTTCCGTCCGAACCGGCAGATTACCCGGGCCGAAGCGGCGGCCGTATTGGCCAAAGCCTTCGAGTTGGGCGGAAGCATCCAGGGAGCTCCAACCTTCACGGATGTTCCGGCGAAGCATTGGGCTTACGCCGATGTCTCCCGGGTCGCGAAGGCCGGAATCACTGGCGGAATCGGCAACGGCCGCTTCGGTCCGGGTCTGCCGGTCAAGCGGGCGGAGATGGCCGTCATGATGGGTAAGGCGCTCGGAATTAAGCCGGAGCGCCCGGCGGAGGCTCCGTTCCGCGACGTGCCCGTGAACCATTGGGCCGCTCCGATGCTGGCTGCTATGAAGGAGCAGGGCCTCATCCAGGGGATGGACGGGGACATTTTCGCTCCGGATCGGCAGGCGACGCGTGCGGAGTTCGTGTCGATGCTCGTCGCGCTGCGGTAACGACTTTTTGCACAACCTCTATATTAGGAGGATCGGTTATGGACAATTCGTGGTCGAACATATCGGCAGCTGTCGGTTGGGGCGGAGTGGTGAACATGCTCGTCACGCTGCTGTGCATCGGCGTCGCCTGGTGGTCGCTGCAGCATGTCAAGCTCGATCTGTTCATCCGCCATCCGCAGAGCCCGCAGGGCAAAATGCTGCACTTGCTCCTGGCGATTATCGTCGGGCGCGCAGTGGCGGGATTCTTCATCGATTACTGGGGCTGGACGCAGTCCGTACGGTATCTGTTTGGAGCGTAGCGATTGTGGGTAAGAGGAAATGAAAAACATTCACCGCAAGCCGGCAGCCGTCCTGCCGCTGCCCTGCCGTTGGCAGAGTGTGGGGGACGGCAGGCTGGATTCGGTGCTTGTCGAATAACATCGAATAAAGATGTCAACAATGGGAGTAGCCCCAAGTAAATTGTGGCAGGGTATGTCGAAAAATATCGCTTGTCGGGCCCGTTAGGCGGTGGTATGATGAGGGTTGGGCAAGAGAGAGACCTACCATCTTGTACAGTGATGTGAGGATGGGGCGAAAAAAGGCGCGGAGGGAAACATGATGAGCAAATTTATCGTCCGCGGAGGCAAGCGATTGACGGGAACCGTCCGCGTAAGCGGCGCAAAGAATTCTGTGTTGCCGATCATCGCTGCTTCGTTATTGGGAGAGCATGGCGTAAGTGTAATATGTGACGCGCCTCCACTCGACGATGTCAAGACGATACACCATGTGTTGGAGAAGCTGGGAGCCAACCTTACATATTCCAATGAAACCATTCGCGTAAACGCAGAGCATCTTCACTCGTATGAAGCTCCGTATGAGCTGGTGCGCAAGATGCGGGCGTCGTTCCTCGTGATGGGCCCATTGCTGGCCCGCGCAGGTCAGGCACGGATCTCCTTGCCTGGTGGCTGTGCGATTGGAACGCGGCCTATCGATCAGCATCTGAAGGGCTTTGAAGCGATGGGTGCGCAGATTGGATTGGGTCAGGGCTACATTGAAGCGAAAGTGAACGGCCGACTGAAGGGCGCCAAGATCTATTTGGACGTGGCGAGTGTCGGCGCGACTGAAAATATTATGATGGCTGCAACGCTAGCCGAAGGCACGACGACGATTGAGAATGCGGCCCGCGAGCCGGAAATCGTCGATTTGGCCAACTATTTGAACAAGATGGGCGCCAAGGTGCGGGGCGCGGGCACCGGAGTTATTCGCATCGAAGGTGTAGAGCAGTTGCACGGGGCTGAGCATACGGTCATCCCGGATCGGGTTGAAGCAGGCACCTATATGGTGGCCGCGGCGATGACCGGCGGGGACGTGTACGTTGAGGGAGCCATTGCAGATCATCTCGGTCCAGTCATTGCAAAGATGGAAGAGATGGGCGTACAGATCGAACCGGACGAGAATGGAATCCGGGTTCGGGCCGATCGGCCGCTCAAGGCTGTAGACGTGAAGACGCTGCCTTATCCGGGCTTCCCTACGGATATGCAGTCGCAGATAATGGCGCTTCTGCTCGTGGCGGAAGGCACCTCTGTCGTCACGGAGACGGTATTTGAGAACCGCTTTATGCATGTCGATGAGTTCAGTCTGATGTCAGCGAACATTAAGGTCGACGGACGCACCGCCGTCGTCACGGGAGGCGCCAAGCTCGTCGGAGCGAAGGTATGCGCGACAGACCTGCGCGCAGGCGCGGCTTTAATCTGTGCCGGACTCGTGGCGGAAGGAACGACCGAGGTGAGCGGGGTGCAGCATATCGACCGCGGCTATGTCAATATCGCGGAGAAGCTGTCCGCGCTTGGAGCCGATATTTATCGCGTCTCGATCGAGGAGCAACCGCAGGAAGTGAAGGAAGAACAGGAGATTCCGCTGTTCAGCGTTCAGCCAACCTGGGCGTAGCAAGATTTCCTCATCGCACTTCTTGCACCATAGCTTGAATAGAGGATATGGGCTGGATTCGCCCTGGCGCAGATTCGGATGCGGCGGAATCAGTCTTCAAGAGGGGCTGTCCCATGAGTAGTTTTTTAGCTACAGTGAGATAGCCCTCCTTTTTTTCTCATAGCTCGATTTGCCGATAAAACTGCGAAAATGCAGCTTTTCCTGGTGACGTTTACTCTGGTAACTGAAATTCCTGCAAAACGGCATGAATTTCAGCCACGCCAATGGCTTGAAAGCAGAAATTGGCGAAAAGGATGTACTTTTGCAGGAATTCCGTCTGATAGCGGCTGAAATTTTGTAAATTGCTGTATAAACGCAGGATTTCGCCGCCTCATCCATTTACCGCCGCTTTCCCCGCTGCGTCTTTCCCATCTTCTTTCCCATCTTCTTCTTTTCGGTCTTTTCCCCCGTCTCCACACTCTCTGTCGTCCCGTCTTGCCCTTGCGGCCGTATTCAAATGAATATGGGACAGTTCCTTTCTGTGTTTATGCGCTTCTTCCTCATTTCCCCTCACAATCTTCCGGTCACCGCCATGGCGATTATCCACCATCCGGCGGTACAACCGATCGTCACAAGCAGCGTCGTGATGAATTTAGCTAGGACGGGAAGCTGCGTCCGGAAGAGGGCGAAGTTCGTTATCATCCCTATTGCGCCAAGGGCGCCGCCGACTGCTCCGCCGAAGGCGATAACCGCAAGCGGCAAAGCACACCATACCTTGACATACCATGGCAAGGGCTTAGCTAATTCAATAACGCTTCCGTCTACGACCAGCTTCGGGAGATCCCCGATGAAGCTGTTCTTCCATGTCGCGATCACTTCTTTTCCGTCATTTCTCCGGAGCGTCATCCGCCCCTTTTTGCCGACGGGCACCGGCTGTCGGTCGATGAACAGCCGGTACTTGCCCAAGCCGTTGGCCTTTACTTCCAATTCCTGTCCTTCAAAGCCGTCCAATGAAATCGATATCTTCATTGCTTCTCCATCTCCTTCTCCATTTGATCCTCCTGCAAGCTCTGTTCAAAAAGTCGGCTGTGATTAGCGAAGAAGCGGGACAGAAGATGCGGTAGCGAATGGTGCGCTCCCTTTCCAATCTGGTGCGGGCACCTTCGATTTCTTGAGCAGGCTGCCGTACATAATATCGACCGCTGCCAATCAAAAATGAATACGAGAAAACGGAAAATACGATAGATACGGATAGCCTGTAACCGATATCGTTCCACGGCCAGACTGCGAAGAGAGCTTGTCAGATTCCGGTTCTTTCGTCTCTCAAAAAAGCATAGGATGGAAGTAGATTACCCCCTTCCCTCTACACCGGGTTCATAGACAGAGGGAGTCATTGGGTGGATAAGGAGGAGAATCGATGACGATGCTGCCGACACGGATGTCTGCCAAGCGGTGGAAGGGGGGTTCCGGGGCAAGGCGATCGTCCCGGAGGAACGACTTGCTGGGACGAGTCGTCCTCTGGGCGGCAGGTCTGGTGGCGCTAGCGGTGCTGCTGCCGCTCGGGCTGGTAGACCGGCTGGCGGATCGGCCACCAGCTGCGGAGACCGGTCCCGGCCCGGCACCGGCGCCGCCCATGACGGGCACGCCCGAGGGCGGGACGGAAGTGCGCGTCTATCTAGCGAGTGCCCACAAGATAGAGAGCGTCCCGCTGGAGCAATACGCGCGCGGCGTCCTGGCGGCGGAGATGCCGGCCGACTTCGAGCTGGAGGCGCTGAAGGCGCAGGCGATCGCTGCCCGCACGTATATCGTGCGCCGCCTTCGGACAGGCGACACCGCCGGCATCTCTGAAGGGGCTGACGTGACGGATACCGTCGCCCATCAGGTGTATATCCCGCTGGCTGAGCTGGCGAAGCGGCCGGAGGGCATGATCGCGAGACTCAACCGGGCTGTCAATGAGACGCGGGATCAAGTGATTACCTATCAAGGTGAGCCGATTATGGCCGCCTTCTTCTCGACGAGCAACGGCTATACCGAGAATGCCGAGGATTATTGGAAGAATCCAGTGCCCTATTTGAAGAGTGTGCCCAGCCCTTGGGATCAGGCCGAATCTCCCAGGTACGCCGTGACGGTGGATCTGGCGCTGAACGAGGTCCTGGAAAAGCTCGGGCTGACTCCAGCGGCGGTACCGGGTCTCGCCCAAGCCTCGCGGCAGGGCGGGGGCGGAGCTGGAAGCGCGTCCTCGGGCACAGTGGCTGGGGACGGGCTGGCGGAGGATGTGCGCATCCTCTCTCGCACCGCGGGGAAGCGGGTGGGTGAGGTTCAATTCGGATCGATGCGCTTCAGCGGCCGGGATATGCGGGAGAAGTTGAATCTGCGTTCGAGCGCGTTCAATTGGGAGCGGGACGGTGACAAGCTGCGCATCACGACATACGGCTACGGCCATGGCGTCGGCATGAGCCAGTATGGGGCGCAGGGCATGGCGAAGCAGGGAGCTGCGGCAGAGCGGATATTGACCTACTATTATACAGGGGTGCAGTTGGACAAAGCTTCGAAGTTATTAACCGCGGCCGGCCGGCCATCCTCGTAAGAGAACTATGAATCTAAAAAATTAGCAAACTTGGACGTATAAAAGGGATAGCCCCGGTAACAATGGTTACTGAGGTGATCACAAATGAGTGAACAAAACCAAAACAACTCGAAAAACAAATCCACAACCAGTTCATCGGCTAACAATGCAGCGAACACGCCGGAAGCTCCCAAACCTATCTCGGGAGCGCAGGTGGTTCACACTTCCACATGGAGAAAGCTGTTGTCCAAGCGATGGGTCTTTCCTGCTTTGTACATGGCCGCAGCAGCAATCATCCTAACGTTAGTGTGGGTCTACCAGGATATGAACCGGCCGCTCGACCCGAACGCGGAGACGGCGCAGGTCGATCAGACGGTGGTAGATTCCGGAGCACAGGCGGAGGGAACGGTCAACGAAGAGGCGGTCGAAGTGGTCGCATCCAACGAGACATTGGGATGGCCGGTCAAAGACGCACAGGAAGTAGACGTCGTCATGTCCTACTATGATGAGACGGCCAGCAAGGAAGAGCAAGCGGCGGCGGTGATAGAGTTCGAACAGACCTTCACTCCGAATGTAGGAATCGACCTGGCCCGCAAAGATCAGAAAGCGTTCGACGTCCTGTCTGCGATGAGCGGTAAAGTTATCCGCGCGGAGCAGCACCCGAAAAACGGCTTCGTCGTGGAAGTGGATCATGGCGGCGGAATGAAGACAGTCTATCAAAGTCTGGCGGATGTCAAAGTCGCAAAAGGCGATACGGTCAAGAAGGGCGACACGCTTGGAACGGCCGGACGGAGTGAGCTTGAGAAAGCATTGGGCGTGCACGTGCATTTTGAAGTGTACGACAATAACAAGCCGGTTAATCCGACGAGTCTGCTGGCGAAAAACTAATCTTCTCCATTCTCCGGAAGAGGCGGAAGCGAACATGCTTCCGCCTCTTGCCGTTCCAGGGGATGGAGCGGGACAGCCTGGATTAAATTTTTTTCAGATGGTTCTATTCCCGTGGACAGGCTTCCGGCGATCGCTTCCTCACGGTATTTGGCTCCGAATTTTTCCGCATGGCGGCGCCATTTTTGGACAGGACAAGTGTTGAGGTTCCACCCCCGTCTCCCGGGGCTCTCCTCCCCGTCTTGTCAAATTAATCGGTTAAGCCAGGCTTGTCAGGCGGTCCAACAACGCATAAGTGTGCGGCCTACTCATATAATGTACCAATTAAACCGAGTAGAGGGAGGCGGGAACGTGCACGATTACATCAAGGAACGGACCATAAAAATCGGCCGCTGCATCGTCGAGACCAAGCATACGGTTCGCACTATCGCCAAAGAGTTCGGCGTATCCAAGAGCACGGTACACAAAGATCTGACCGAACGGCTGCCCGAGATTAATCCCGATTTGGCGGACCAGGTGAAGCACATTCTCGAGTACCATAAATCTGTGCGCCATCTGCGGGGAGGGGAAGCGACCAAGATCAAATACAAGAAATCGAGCTCAAAAAAACGTGAAGTGATGACGGCAGGGAAGTCCTGACCGGCAGTTCCGAACATGCGAATCGCCGCCGGATCGAATCGCCTCCTGGCTTTGTTCCGAATAAGACAGATCCTCCTTCATTCTTTCATTGAATCCAGCGCTGTTAGTATGATATGGTAAACGATGAGTGAATATTATGCAGGAATCGGTCGGATTTCATCGAAAATCAGTTGAAAAATGAATGTGGAGGCTCTTGAACTTATGCTAAGCAAGGATATCGGAATCGACTTAGGGACGGCGAATGTTCTAATCCATGTCAAGGGGAAGGGGGTTGTGCTCGACGAGCCGGCCGTCGTGGCGATTGAGAGCGATGCTAAGCGTGTGCTTGCCGTTGGGGAAGAAGCGAGAAGAATGGTTGGACGGACTCCGGGCAATATTGTGCCGATCCGTCCCTTAAAGGACGGCGTTATTGCCGATTTTGAAATTACGGAAACGATGCTGAAGCATTTCATCTCGCGCGTCGGCGGCCGCAAATGGTACTCGCATCCACGGATTTTGATTTGCGCCCCGACGAATATTACCTCGGTTGAGCAGAAAGCGATCCGGGAAGCAGCCGAGCGGAGCGGCGCGAAGGAAGTATTTTTGGAAGAGGAGCCGAAGGCGGCGGCGATTGGCGCAGGCATGGATATTTTCCAGCCGAGCGGCAATATGGTCGTCGATATCGGTGGCGGAACGACCGACGTGGCCGTGTTGTCCATGGGGGATGTCGTGACCGCCTCTTCTATTAAAGTCGCAGGGGACAAGTTCGACGATGCGATTATGCGTTATATCAAGCAGAAGTACAAGCTGCTGATCGGGGAGCGCACGTCCGAAGATATTAAGGTTAACATCGGGACGGTTCGCCCTTCGGGATCCGGCAATGAGCGCGAGATGGATATCCGGGGCCGAGACATGGTATCCGGCCTGCCCTATACGGTGACGATTACGTCGAATGAAGTGCGTGAAGCCTTGTGGGATCCGATCTCCTCCATTGTGGTAGCCGCCAAATCGGTATTGGAACGGACACCGCCGGAGCTGTCGGCGGATATTATCGATCGCGGTGTGATTCTGACCGGGGGAGGCGCGCTGATGGACGGATTGGACGAGCTGTTGGCCGAGGAGCTGAAGGTTCCGGTGCTGATCGCGGAAGATCCGATGCATTGCGTCGTCAAAGGAACGGGCATGATGCTCGATAATTTGGATAAAGTCATTAAGAAACGGTTCCTATAATCCGATATACAAGGTATATTGTCTACAGTTACGGGAGGAGCTTCCATGATTAGAGGATTATACACTGCTGCATCGGGTCTGGTTACCCAGCAGCGCCGGCATGACACAGTGACGAATAACGTGGCTAACCTGCAGACGCCAGGGTATAAGGCGGTTAATGAAGTAAGCCGATCCTTTCCTGAGATGCTGCTGACCTTTAGGGGCAGCGATCCGGCCCAAGGCCAGACGATCGGCCGGCTGAACACAGGCATATTCGCGGAAGAGAGCCGCTTGATCTTCATGCAGGGCGATCTGCTGGAGACGAGTCAACCGGGCGATTTCGCGCTGCTCTCCGACATCCAGGTGCCAGGCGTTACCTTCGATGCGACGGGCAAGGGCCAGGATGCGAACGGCAATCCTGTATTCCAGCCGGAAGCTTTTTTCACGGTGCAGGCCGGGGATGAGATCATGTACACCCGTGACGGCCGTTTTCATGTGAATTCGCAAAATGAACTGGTGACGTCGGATGGTTCATTGGTACTGAACCGCAATAACGCGCCGATCGTCCTGGAGAATGAACAAGCTCTGGAGTTCATCCAGGTGAACGGAGAAGGACAATTATTCGATATCCGGAACCGCACGGCGATCGCAGGCGGAGATCTGCTTATAAGCCGCATCGACAATCCGAATGATCTGCTTCGGGCCGGCAATGGCCGCTTCCGGCTGCAGGAAGGCGCCGCCCAGTCTACCCCGGTGGCGGCAGGCGATGCCGTGGAGATTCGCCAAGGCGTGCTGGAGCGTTCCAACGTGGATACGGCACAATCGATGGTGGATATGATGACGGCATACCGCGCCTATGAAGCGAATCAGAAGGTTGTGCAGTTCTATGACAGAACGCTGGACAAGACGGTCAATGAAGTGGGCAGAGTCTAACGCCAGGGCGGGAGGAACGACATGAATCAGACGATGATTTCGGCTGCAGTCTCGATGAATGGTCTTCAGCAGAAGCTGGACATTATCGCGGACAATGTGGCGAACTTGAATACGAAGGGTTACAAACGCAAGACCGCATCCTTCGCCGACGTGCTGACGAATGTGCAGCAGCATAATGAAGAATTCCGGCAGCCTGGGCGGGTCACTCCGATGGGATATACGCTCGGATACGGCTCGATGCTGACCGGTCTGAGCCGCGATATGAGCCAAGGCTCGCTGCAGCATACCGGAGTCAGCACCGATGTGGCCTTGCAGGGGAACGCGTTGTTCGAAGTAGGGACCCCAACCGGCACGGCATGGATGCGCGAAGGTTCTTTCCATTATATAATAGATGGGGATGAACGGATTCTTACTTCCGCTGAAGGTCATCCCGTCATGAGCACGAACGACACGGAGATTCGCATTCCGGCGGGCTATGAGATGAAGATCGATGAGGCCGGCCGGGTGTTCGGCGTGAAGACAGGCGAGCCGGACGAGGAGCTCGGACAGATTAAGGTGGTTCGGCCGCTGAAGCCGGATCTGCTCGCGCAGACGGAGAATAATCTGTATGTGCTGCCGCAGGGAGCCGATCGGAACACGATCGTGGAGACCTTGAATCTGACCGGGGATCGTTCGGACCCGAATGCGCCTCACGTCTATGTGATGCAGGGCATGCTGGAAGAATCGAACGTGTCGATGGTGGACGAGATGGCGGATTTGATTCAGGCGCAGCGGGCCTATCAGTTGGCTTCGCGGGCATTGATGTCGGGTGATGCGATGTGGGGGCTGGCCAATAGTCTGCGTGCGTAATGAAGCAGGTGAATAGCAATGAGTGACGAGAAGAAGCTGCCGGGTTACGAGCCGGAGCAGCAGGATATCTCGCTGCAGCGCATTGCGCGCAGACGGGGAGAGGAGACGGTTCCGCGGGAGCCAAGGAATGCGGGTGCACCGAGGCCGTCTCATGGAGCGGCGGAGCGGACGACCGCACGCAAGCCGCAGCGCCGTAATGATACAGAGAAAACAGAGGGACAAACCAACGGAACCGCGAAAAAGAAGTCGCGCAGTTCGGTCAAATGGTTGGTCCGTCTGGTTATTGTTCCGCTGACGTGCGTGTTGACGCTGATTGCAGGGTTGATCGCCGGATACGTCGTCGTAGGTAAGGGGACGGTAGCGGAAGCACTCAATTTTGATACGTGGAGACACCTGTTTCAACTGGTGTTTGCCTGATCTGGCCCCGCTTTGGCGGGGTTTTTTATGTGTTTTTCTCTCTCGCGCCGGCTTCCGGCGCTGATTTGGCCCGTTCTGCGCTTGAGCTTTGTGCGGTTTTCATTTTAATAACAGGCATGTATAATGAGTTGGAGGAACCGTAATATGGGGGGAACTGGGGGTCTTACGTTTGAATTTACCTAATGCGCTGACCATGGTTCGATTCGTTCTTATCCCCGTCTTTTTGGCTTTGTTCTTCTTCGGTGAGCGGTTCGCCGCATTCGGAATCTGGCTGTTGGCGGGGCTGACGGATATCCTCGACGGATATCTGGCCCGCAAGCATAATATGGTGACTTCGGTAGGGATGTTGCTTGATCCGCTGGCGGACAAGCTGATGATGCTGACGGTCATGCTGTCATTGTTGTGGGCCGGCGATCTGTCTATCGCTGCGGCGGTGGCGATGCTGGTGCGCGATGCGGGGATGATCGCGGGAGCGGCGCTGATGCATTTCAAAGGCAAGCGGACGGTTCCCGCCAATTGGATGGGCAAGCTGACGACGGTATTGTATTATATCGCTATATTGTTCATTTATTTCCAATGGCCGCAAGCGCATGCCATCCTATGGGGCGTTATCCTGTTCTCCTTCGTCACGACTTTTATGTATCTCGTCCTCGTCATCCGTGTGAACCGAAAGAGCGAAGCATAAACGGCGGTGAGCCCATGCCTCGCGAGACAAAAAGGCAGTGAAAAAACTGTAACCAAGCGAAAAACTGTAACCATTAGAGAGAAGCCGGATACCGGGATTAAGCCGTCTGTCCTGCAGACGACAAAAGCGTGTTCACAGCCATGAGAATACAAAGAGCCTCCCGTAACAGCGTCTCGCCGCTTGGGGAAGCTCTCTATCTTAACCTTCACGCCTGCAGTCATTGAAGGATGATATTAGTGTAGACGGGGAGGACCGCTTTTATTCATGCGAGTCCTGAATTTATCGAAAGGAGCATGTCCACATGCTGAATATTGAACAAATTCAAGAAATTATCCCTCACCGCTATCCGTTTCTGCTGGTGGATCGGATTGTGGAGCTGGAAGAAGGCAAGCGCGCGGTCGGCATCAAAAATGTCACGATGAACGAGCCGCATTTCGCCGGACATTTTCCGGGCTATCCGGTCATGCCTGGCGTATTGATTGTGGAAGCGTTGGCTCAGGTTGGGGCCGTTGCGATTTTGAAGCTGGAGCAGAACCGAGGGAAGCTGGCCTTCTTCGCCGGCATCGATCACTTCCGGTTCCGTGGACAGGTTGTGCCAGGGGATACGCTGACGCTGTCGGTCGAGATTACTCGTCTGAAAGGAAGCGTAGGCAAAGGGCAAGCCGTAGCTAAGGTCGGTGACCAGGTTGTCGCGGAAGGCGAGTTGATGTTCGCGATGGCGGACCGCACGTAAAAGAAAGGTACGGAATCGGGATCTTCATGCAATGATTCGGCATGGTTCGGTTATTCTATACGATAAGCGATCCGTGATCAAATCGTTATGTCTTGTTCCTGTCGAACGAGGTCATATGCTCTCGGGTGTGGGCGGGCTTTATCGACATGGGACATCCGTGCCGGTATTGGATTAAGGAGGGAACTTCGTGTTTCAACAGTTGGAAAGATGGAACCGCCGCATGAAAAAGTGGCTGTGGCTGCTTGTTATCGTCGGATTGGTGGCTGCCATACCGGTTGCTGTCCAGCGGGTTCAGACGGAGCAATCGTCGAATCAAGTTGAATTGATCGTGAATTATCGCAACCTGGTGGAGGCTGCTGCTTACGCGCCTCAGCCGGCGAATTATATGAATGAACAGCTTGATCGGTTGAAGGAAGCCGGCGTCGTATCGATGGCCATGTTCGAGAGTTCGTTGGCCGAGCTTCGCAATGCCAACCGCGTCATGCTGTATAACTCTCAGGATGCGGCTTTGCTTGATCAGAAGACGCCGCCTCTTAATGAAAATTATACATATGTGCTCTTCACGAGTCCGGAGTATGCGGAGCAATTGTCCCCGATGATCGAGAAAACATTCCTCGGTCTCGATATTAATGTGCGCTTGTGGAGCGGGAGAAATGGCCTTATTATCGAGGCGCCTGTAGAGAGCGCGTCCATGAAGCCGCTGCCGCAGGATCCGATTGCGATTGAGCAGCTGCTCGCCAAAGGCTTCCAGATTGTGCCGCGTCTGTCTGACGCGCTCCCGTACAATCAGGAGCAGGTGGACGCACTGCTGAAGAGCTATCACGATATCGGCGTGAAGACCATTATTTTCGACGGCGAGTCGGTCAAGGGCTTCAATGATGATTTGGAAATGAATAGCCTGACTGCATTTGCTGATTTGTTGAAAAAATATGATATCGCGATTGCTGCCATCGAAGGATTAAAGGTGGAGCAAAAAGGAATGAAGAGGCTGGCGTATTTGACAGACTATAATGTCATCCGCCTGCACTCCATTACCGATCAGGAAGCGTTCAATGAGCCGGATGTGCTGGGTGATCGCTTGTCTCTCGCGACCAAGGACCGCAATATTCGGATGATTTATTTCAATGTCGGGGTGAAGAAAGACTTCACCAAAGCGGAAATCGTCAATTCGATTGACAATATGCTTCACAGCTTGAAGGAACCGGGGCATGCCATTGCTTCGATTGAAGCCAATGGATATACGCTGGGGCAGGCGGAAGCGTTCCATGTCGTCGATGCGCCATGGCAGCGCTATGCGAAGCTGCTGGTCCTCATCGGCGGAGTCGCAATGATCGCGCTGATGATTTCGTTCTTCGTTCCTTATGTGATGCTGCCGGCCTTCCTTATCGGCTTGATCGGCAGCGCAGGCTTGTTCGTACTGAAGCCGAATCTGCTGGAGCAGGCGCTCGCCTTGGGCGTCGCCATCAGCGCGCCGACGATTGCGATGGTGCTCGCTGTCCGGCGGGTTGATATGAGCCCGACGATTACCGCGGGGGGAGCCCGGTTGGCCAAAGCGCTCGCATTATTCCTCCGTACGTCGGTATTGTCGCTGATGGCGGTTCCGTTCGTGATTGCGCTGTTGAACAACATTACGTATAGCCTAGTGCTGGAGCAGTTCCGCGGCGTCAGCCTGCTGCATTTCGTGCCGATTGTGTTGACCGCGCTGTATGTGTTCCTGTATCGGGGCGAATCGGTATTTAAGGAAGGCAAACGTTGGCTGTTCATGCCGATTACGGTATTGTGGGTCGTGGCTTTGGGCATCGTCGGCGTGGTTGGACTGTTCTATCTGTCCCGCACCGGCAATGCCGGAACGCTGCTTCCAGGGGAAGCGACCTTCCGGGCATTGCTGGAAAATACGATTGGCGTCCGTCCGCGCAATAAGGAGTTCTTGATGGCCCATCCGTTGTTGATTGCGGGCGCCTTCATTGCTTATCGCTACCGCTTCGGCGTCTATCTGTTCATCATTGGCTCCATTGGCCAGCTGTCCATGGTGGATACGTTCGCCCATATCCATACTCCGGTGATGATTTCGCTGATTCGCACGGTGTTGGGCATCGGGCTTGGCATCGTGGTCGCCCTTATCTTCGTGCTGCTCTGGACTATCATTGAAAGGTGTTGGGAGTCATGGCGGCCGAAGTTCGAAGCATAGCGCTGTCCGGCTATTACGGATTCGGCAACAGCGGGGATGAGGCCGTGCTGCTCTCGATTCTGACTGCGCTGGAGCGGGCGGGCCAGGAGGAGGGCCTCCGGATTCAACCGATCGTGCTATCGGGCGATCCGGTGACGACCTCAAGGCTTTACGGGGTACAAGCTGCGCATCGGATGAAGCCCGTCGAGCTGCTCGGCGCGATCCGCGAATGCGACGGCCTGATCAGCGGCGGCGGCAGTCTGCTGCAGGATGCTACAAGCTGGAAGACGATACCGTATTATTTGGCGGTATTGAAGCTGGCCCAGTGGTTCCGCAAGCCGACCTTCATTTACGCGCAAGGGGTGGGGCCGGTCGGAAGAGAGTCCTTCTACCCCTATATCCGGCGCGTGTTCAACAAGTCGGCTTATCTGTCCGTCCGCGATGCGGAGTCGGCAGATTTGCTGGCCCGCATGGGCGTGGGCCGGGAACGCATCGATGTCGTTCCCGACCCGGTCATGGGGCTGGAGCTTCCTCAAGGCCGGGGAGCCATGAGGGAGAACGGACCGCATGCGGAAGGGGACGGGCAGGGCTTCGATACGGCCGGCCGTCCGATCGTGGGCGTGTCGCTTCGCTTCTGGAAGGACGATCGCTCGGATATGCGGGCGATTGCGGAGCTGCTGAAGCAGGCGGCCCGCCAGCGTCCTGTGCATCTGCGCATGCTCCCGTTCCACGGGGAGGCCGATACGGAAGCGTCGCGGTATGTCATGGACCTGCTGCGGGAAGAGGTTCCGGCCTGGAACGGGGATGCGGACCTGGACAAGGGGGATAAGGCAGAAGGCGGCGGTTCGGTAATGAGCCTGTGCCCCGCTCAGGAGCATCCGCAGGCGATGCTGTACGAGGTCAGCCGCTGCCGCGCGCTCGTCGGAATGCGCCTGCATTCACTCATCTATGCCGCCTCTCAGGACGTTCCGATGGCCGGCATATCCTATGATCCGAAGATTGACCAGTTCCTGCACCGGCTTGGCATGAAGGCGGCCGGTTCGACGGACAGTATCGACAGCGAGGCTGCGGCAGATGAACTAGTGAAGCTGCTAGATGGTGCAGATGACTGGCGGGAGGACCATCGGAACGCGATTGAAGCATTGAAGCGCGAAGCGATGACACCTGCGCAACATATCGTCCGCAAGCTGCATGAGAAGAAATAAAGTGGGTGATGCATGATGGGCCATATCAACAGTCTGGCGAAAATACCTACGGTGTCTATATATGGAATCCGCTTTTCGAAGCTGAATATGCAGGATACGGTTGCCTGTCTGGGGAATGTAATTGAAAGCGGGCATTCGATCCAACTGATTACAGCCAATCCGATCATGGTGATGGAGGCATTGGAGAATGCTAAGTTCATGAGTGTCATGAAGCAGGCCGATCTCATCATTCCGGATGGGACAGGCATCGTATGGGCCGCAAATTATGTAGGCGATCCGGTCGCGGAGCGGGTCACGGGCTTCGACTTGCTGCATGAGCTGATGAAGGCAGGCGAGGTGCGCCGCTGGAAGGTATTTCTCCTCGGCGCGGCGCCTGACGTGGTTCACGCCGCAGCGGAACGGTTGCGCCAGCAATATCCGTTGGTCGAGATCGTCGGAGTGCGTGACGGCTTCTTCGGCGAAGCGGAGGATGAGGCGGTCATTCACTCCATTCGCGAGGCCGCTCCGGATATTCTGTTCGTCGCCCGGGGCCTTGATACGCAGGAGCCGTGGATTGCGAAGTATCGCGATGAGCTGCAGGTTCCGTTAATGATGGGAGTCGGGGGAAGCTTCGATGTCATCTCCGGCAGAAGCAAGCGCGCCCCGGCATGGATGCAGCGGCTGCGGCTGGAATGGCTCTACCGCCTGCTTCGGGAGCCGAAGCGCTTCGGCCGGATGCTGGCGCTACCGAAGTTCGCTTGGAAAGTGATGCGCGATAAAGATAAGGTGACAAAAGTGCAATGAAATGGAGCCTATGCTTATGATTTCGTAAAAATGCTCCATAATCTGCTGTTGGTGTTTCCCTTATGAACGGAGTATAATTCAATCCGGTACCATAAATGGGGGTTGGAACAACCGATGATAACCGTATATGTAGTTGGTGGTCTGGTTGCTTTGCTGCTGGCCACTGGTTTGACGCCGCTAGTTAAGAAGTTCGCGATAAAAGTCGGTGCAGTCGACGTGCCCAATGCACGTAAAGTGCACACCCGCATTATGCCGCGAATGGGCGGCTTAGGAATTTTTGCGGCTTTTGTTATCACGTTATGTTTATTGGCATTATTTGTTCCTGATATATTGTTCGGACACCGTGATTCCAGCTTAATTTGGGCGTTGCTCTCTGGTGGCGCCATTATCGTGCTAACCGGTGCGCTGGATGATCGCTTTGAATTGTCTGCCAAGGTGAAGCTGGTCGGCCAGATCATCGCCGCCTGCGTCGTCGTATTCGGCTTCGATCTGACGGTTGACTTCGTCAACGTGCCGTTCGGTGACCAGTATTGGAATATCGAATCTTGGATCGCCATTCCGCTGACGATCTTCTGGATCGTGGGCGTGACGAACGCCATTAACCTGATTGACGGGCTGGACGGGCTAGCTGCTGGCGTATCCGCTATTTCCATTGCCACCATTCTCGTCATGGCAGTCTTCATGGGCAATCCGATGGTTATCTTGCTGTGTGCCGTGCTGCTTGGCAGCATTATCGGGTTTTTGTTCTTCAACTTTCACCCGGCAAAAATATTTATGGGGGATACCGGTTCGCTGTTCCTCGGATTCAGCTTGGCGGTATTGTCCTTGCTCGGCTTTAAGCAGATTGCCATCGTATCGTTTATTACGCCGCTCTTGATTATTGGCGTTCCTTTGTCGGACACGTTCTTCGCGATCGTGCGCAGAGCGGTGCAGAAGAAGCCGATTTTTGCACCGGACAAGGGGCATTTGCATCACTGCTTGCGTGAGCTGGGATTCAGCCACCGCAAGACGGTGCTCATCATCTATGCCATTGCCACGTTCTTCGGCGTACTTGCTATCATTCAGTCGGTGGCGGCTTCGCATGATGCGAACTGGGTGACTTTTGTCGTCATCTGTATTCTGATTGTCTCGCTTCAGCTCGGCGCCGAGGTCATCGGCATCGTCAGCAAGACGAAGCGGCCGCTGTTGAATATGATTCATCGCATGCGCGTGAAGGCGAATGCGGATTCGCGGTCGAAATAAAACGAATCGCGTATACACAAAACCAAGCTTGCTCCGATTGCGGGGCAGGCTTTTTTTATGCATTTTCTGCAGATGCTTCGGGACTGTATTTTCGCTAAGAATTTAACTCGATTTTGGCAATTCTCTAAAAAATATGCGATGGGAAACCGATAAAAGGTGGTATATAGCGTTTGGAATCAATACAGTCATATGGAGGCGATACAATGCGTGCGTGGCTTAAACCATTGTACTTGCTGCTCGTCGTTGCGCTCATATCCGCGTCGATTCCGCTGGATACGGCCCGAGCAGCAGATCAAGATGGTGCCAGATATTTTCACTTTGATAATTTGAGCACAGTCGAAGGACATCCGACCCAGGTCAATACCGATACGGTTGAAGTGAAAGGAACCTTTAACGGGGTGTCCTCGAGTTCGATCGGCTATCGGGTTGAATTGGAAGTAGACGGACAAATCGTTCATACCACGTATGGAACCGATGTGAAGCCGATTATTACCGGCAACTCGTTTATTTTCCGCGCGGTTCCGCTGAAGACCGGCTTGAATATTGTAACAGTCACCGGTCAGGGGCCGAACGGGAATCAAGTTGAGGCGAGCGCCTACGTTGAGTTCAGTAACGTGCCGGCCATCTCGGATATCAAGCTGTCGGACGGCAGAGTCCTCGAATCCGGGATGCCGCTGATTGTGAAAGGCGACACCGCGTCCCTCTCTCTGAAGGCGCCGAACGCAACGACCGTGACGCTCAACGGGCGTCAAATGTTCAATGGCGGCGCGGGCACATTCGTATCCTCCGGGATTGCCCTTCAACCTGGCTTGAACGAGCTCGTCATCGTGGCCACGAACGGCAACCTGACGTATACGATTACGCGCCATGTCGTCTCATTCAACGGCGTTCTTACCGGCTATGACACCTTTATCGGCGCCAGCGCGATTGATGCGACGGCGAACCACTATGTGACTGGTCCGGTGAGCGGCAAGGTCAAAGGGAAGTTCATCGTGCCGAAGTCGCAGCAGAACAACACGCCTGCGCCGCCGATTGTCGATGTGGTCATCATGAAGGACAGTGACGGCACCGAGATTTTCAATGAGACCGGCATCACGAACGTGACGAAGAAGGAAGAGGGCTCGACTTATATCATCTATGAATATGAGACGGCGGGCACAGCTTCTCCGGCCGATACCGGAAAGTATAATTTGAACTTAAAGGTCGCCTATGACGGCAAAACGAATGTCTTCAACAATCACTTCACGGTCAGAGACGCGAATGCGGCCGAGATCCTGGGCGTGAAGCAACTGTTCAATCCGCAGGAGAGCGGAAACAAAGTATCATTCGGCGCCGAAGCGACGTTCGCGCAGAACAGCACGGTGTTCGAGCTGCCGCTGTATTTGAAGCTGGACTTGAATAATTATACGGGTCAGAAGGTTACGATCACCGATTGGCAAAATGGCAAGCAGGTGGGGACCACCGAGTTCCAGAGCGCTACCGGCTTGGAAACCGTCAACGGCGAGCCGGTGATCCGGATCGATGCGATGCCAGCCGGGGATCAGACGCTCAAAATCGAGGTCGGCGGGGAGATTTACGAGATTAAAGTAAGCTATTCGCCAGGCCCATACATTAAGTTGACGAACGTGCATGACGGCAAGACCTTCGATATGGCGAATGGCTTGCCTAACATTCAAGGGCAGTTGATCAACTTTAATTTGAATAACAACGATGAGTTGGACAAACTCACTATTACGTTCAATGGAAAAAAAGAAAAGCTTACTCGTCCGAATAGTACTGATGGAACATTCACTCATAACCTGGATAGCGAGCTGGTTGCAGGCCCGAACAAGATCACGTTCGACGGGGTAGCGAATGGGGTTCCGATCAGCTATACGATTACCGTATTCTTCTTCTCGAAGGACATTCCGGCGATTGTGAAGATGTATCCGGTGCCGGTGGCGCAGGATCCAACCAATCCGAACAAGGAAGATACGGAGCAGAAATTTAAGCTGATTAAAGATTACGAGTATGTCACGAAGGAACGTTCGGCTGACGTATGGATGGAAATCCAGAACGCGGACTCGATGAATGTGTATATCGACGGCAAGCTGATCACGACGTTGAGCGGGGACGAGTTGATTAACGGCAGCCCGAATACGAATCCGGCGATTCTGTTCAAAGAACAGAATACGACGACAGGGTCCCACTTATTCCTGCTGCACAGCCTGGAGTTCCCGACGTCCGGCAAGAAGAATGTGACCGTTGAGGTGCGTAAAGGGGTTACGACAGCCCGCCAGACGCTGGAGATTACGCGGGAACAGAATACGTTCGAAATTCTGTCTCCGAAGCTGCCGGAAGAGAGTGTCGTGAACCAGAACTTCTTAATGGTAAGTATTCGTGCGGAAGGCGCGGATCAGGTGCTTATCGGCAAGCAGGAGCTGGTGAAGGGCGAACAGGATATTTTCCGGGGCGAGACTACGCTCAAGAAGGGCAAAAATACAGTCAAATTTACGGTTGTGCAGGGCAAGCAAAAGATTAACGGCAGCTTCGAGGTTAATTATGCGGATGCCGCGCTGCCGGGTGCTCAATACAAGACGACTATCGGCAAGAACGGCAAGCTGTCCACCTTCGGAGGGGATCTGGTCGTCCAGCTGCCGAAAGGCACGATGCTGCGCGACATGAACCCTAATCCGGGTCAGACGCCGAAGGAAATCCAATTGTTCGACAAGCAGAATCTGTTGTTCGGCATCGCCGACCCGGATGACGGGCGGACGATTACGCGCGAGAACCAGGTCGGCGTGCGCAAGCCGGTAACCGGCGGAAGCGATGAATTCCTGGATGGCCAGCTGCGGCGGATCGATCCTGACGAATTTGCGCGCAGCGTACTGCTGCCGAAGGCGCATTTCGGACTCGGTTCCAGTCTTTATTGGATCGATGCGGGATATTTTAGCTCGGAAGACAATGTCCTGAATCAGGATTATAAGCTTGTTAGCCCGTCGCATCCTTATGATGAGGCGAAGAAGTTCTACGAACGCGGCGACCGGATGTGGATGGAGCCAACCCAACGGGGCACGATTACGATTAAATATGATCCGAATATCGTGAACGAGCATGCGCGTAATGTCGGCGTATGGCGTTGGAACAATACGAACAAGTCTTGGGAGAATCTCGGCGGTAAGCTCGATACGAAGAAAAAGACCATTACGGCGCCGTTCGACGGCTTCGGCTACTATGCCGTCTTCGCGGTCCGCTATAGCTATGACGATATTATTTCGCATAAATACGCCCGCAAGAGCCTGGAGCTGATGATGTCCCGCGGCTTCATGAAGGCGAAGAACCTGAATGAGTTCGGGGTATATGACAATATTACGCGTGGCGAAATGGCGACGATGCTCGTGAAGATGTTGAATATTCCGCTGGATTACGATGAGGACAACTTGACCTTCGATGATGTGATCAACTACGAGGTTCCGGACCTGCTGTGGGATTACCGCTATATTGAGACGGCTGCCCGCAAAGGGATTGTCCGCGGTCTTGCTCCGCGTCTGTTCATGCCGAACGGCGAACTGACCCGTCAAGAAGCTGCTGTGATGATTTCGCGCGCTTTGAACTTGAAGATTGGCGATCCGGATAAGGATCTCGCCAACTTGCAGAAGACGTTCACCGATGCGAATCTCATCGATCACTACAGTATCAGCCCTATTCTCGCCGTGACGAAGGCCGGCATCATCAGCGGCATTCCGAACCAGCTGCAGGAAGGCCAGAAGAAGGCGACCTACCGCTTCGATCCGAAGTCGAATCTTACGAGAGCCGACGCTGCGGTCATGGGCGAACGCATTTTAGGCAAAGTGAAATAAGCTAGTGATGTTTGACCCGTGCCTGCTACGGGTAATGGAGGGAAGAGCCGAACTGCGCTTCGGCTCTTCTTCATCTGCAATTGTCCCCAAATTTGTGAGGGGTTGTGTGAAATTGTTGTTCATGGGTGAACTTACACTCGTTGGTAAACATTAGCCCGTGACGAATGACATGAATCGCGCTATACTGTCACTTGTGAACACCGAATGGTTCTTGCTTACATAACTTCGTACATAAGGAACTCGGCGGAATGTGGAGCAGAGCCATGCTCTAGGCATGGCGGACAAGCAGTGTTTTTGAAGACTTCATGAAGCACCTGAAAAAGTTGAGATTTTTTTTTAGAAGCCGCAACTTTTTCGAGCAACGTGCGTTTATATACATGAAGTTGAAAAACAAAGGGATAAATTCATTAGTATTCCCTGTATTTCACAAAAATATGCTTTACGCTAGTCGTTTGTCATTGTATAATGTCTAGAGTAGTATGAGCATTTCTATTTATTTTCATTTGTTTACTAGTTTCTGTGGCATGTCCCATGTTGCAGACTTATTTTTTGAATACAATTCGCTCTTACTCTGGGAAGGGGGTGAATCGGCGAATGAGGGAAATGAGCTATCAATCTTCTAAGCAAGATTCTCAACAAACGAAGCAATTTAGAGGAGGAGACAAAAAGGTTATGAAGAAAAGATTGGCGCTGCTGCTTTCCGTAGCTATGGCGTTCTCCATGTTCGCAAACGTAGCTTTCGGTGCTGATGCAGCTAAGACGACACAAGAAAAATTCGACGCTTTGAAAGAAGCTGGCATTTTTAGCGGATACCCAGGAACTGACGATGCAAAGCTGGAGCAAAACCTGACTCGCGCTGAGTTCGCGAAAGTGGTTGTTAAAGCTCTCGGCTTGAAAGAAGTAGAAGGTGTGTACACCTACAAGGACAAAAACTATGGTCCTAACCACTGGGCAGCTAAGTACATCGAAGCAGTTACTGCTGAAGGTTTGATGCAAGGTACAAACACAACGAAGAAATTGTTCGGTACGAACGACAACATCACAGTTCAAGAAGCTTCTAAAGTTTTGGTTCTTGGATATGACTTCGATATCCCAGAAAACGCTCAAAACAACGCTTCTGATTGGGCTAAGAACTACTTCCAAGCTGCAGTTGACGCAGGCCTGTTCTCCAAGGATGCAAATCCTAAAGCGAACGCAACTCGCGGACAACTCGTAGAAGCAGTTTACGCTGCTGACGAAGCTGCAAAAGGACCTAAAGTAGAGTCCGCTAAAGTTATCGACTCGAAAAACGTTGAAGTAACGATGTCCGACAAAGAAGTTGTTAAAGTCGAACTGAAAGAAGCTCTGAAAGCCAATGTAGAAACAGAAATTTCGTTTGAATACAAAG
This sequence comes from Paenibacillus thiaminolyticus, assembly GCF_003591545.1. Taxonomy (GTDB): domain Bacteria; phylum Bacillota; class Bacilli; order Paenibacillales; family Paenibacillaceae; genus Paenibacillus_B; species Paenibacillus_B thiaminolyticus_A. Next base: position 148,921 of record NZ_QYZD01000005.1, on the reverse strand, counting down.
GCAAAGAGTACACTACGAAGGTTACTTACGTTGTAACTGATGCAACTAAGGTTGAATCCGTAACAGCTGACAACCTCCGTGAAGTTCATGTTAAATTCGACGGCGAAGTTGACCCAATGACTGGTGGCGACGAGTCTAACTACTCTTTGAACAACGATGGCAAAATTAAATCCGTCAAATTGTCTGATGACAAGCGCGAAGCTATTTTGACGGTTTACCTTGGCTCCGATGAAAACGAAGGCCTTAAAAACCAAAAAGAGTACAAATTGACTGTAAGCAACGTACGTGCTGGAAATGCTGTAATTACAGCAAAAGATGTTAAGTTTACACCAGTTGATGCTGCGCTCCCAACAGTAGAAAAAGTTGAAGCTTTGGGAACGAAAGCAGTCAAAATTACTTTCAGTGAGCCGATCAAAAAAGCTACAAACAGCAACCTGAAAATTGATGGCCAAATCGTTGGTGGTTCGACCGATATCACTGCAAACACGGTTATCTTCAAGCTTTACAACACGATCTCTGTTGGCGAGCACACTCTTTCGGTAGAAAATGTCGAGGATTTCGCTGGCTTCAAAAACATTTTGACAGAGCAAAAATTCACAGTAGTTGAAGACACTGTGGCTCCAACAATCGAAAGTGTTGAAAAAGCTACTTTCGAAAAAGTAACTCTGAAATTCAGCAAGCCGGTTGACAAGTCTACGGTTATCGCCGGAAATGTTTACTGGACACAAGGATCTACGAAAAAATATGCTAACAAGGTAAACGTTATTGCTGATGATACGTATGAATTTGAATTCAGCGAATCTAACCGTTTGCTGTACACTACCGATTTGTATGTAACGGGTGTTAAAGACTACTCTAACAATGCAATCGCTAGTGATGCTAAAATTCAAGTTAATCCAGTAATTGATCAAACTCGTCCAGAAGTTATCAATGCTGAATTGAAGGATGACCTGAAAACAATTGAAGTTAAGTTCTCGAAGTCCTTGGAACTTGAATCTGCACAGAAAAACGGTAACTACGTCATCAAAGATAAAGATGGTAAAGAAGTTGCTAAGCTGAAAGAAAGCATCAAGCTTGATGACAAAAAAGTTACTATTACTTTGTTCCAAAAACTGGAGGAAGACAAAGATTACACTCTTGAAATCAACGGTGTAACAGACAACACTACGTTGAAAAATGTAATGATGCCTTACTCCGCTAAACTGGAAGTTGGCAATAAATCAAGACCTAGTCTTAAAGAAGTCCAAATGATTAAAGATGAGAACAAAATCATTGTAACCTTTAGCAAGGAAATGGCTACAAGCGGAGAAGGTTCCATCATCGAGAAGAAAAACTACATGTATGAACTGGCAAGTGGTGGCAAAAAAGAATTGCCAGACGATACAGCATTTAGCGTTTCTTCGGATCGTAAATCGGTAATCATTTCTATGCCAAGAGACGATGTGAAAGTTGAAGAAATTCAACAGTTCTACGTTCAATTGGTTAGAGATACGGCCGGAAACGTTTTGAGCAATTTGATTGATAGCGACAAACCATCTGAAGCAAATGCAATTGAAGTTACGGGAGTTAAGGCTACTTCCTCAACTGAAATTGAAGTGGAATTCAACCAAACATTGCAGTCTGGTTCCGCATCTGTATCGGAATTTGAAGTTAAAACAGTAGGTGGTTCTTCACTATCTGTGTCCAATGCAGTTGTTGATGGTTCTAAAGTGAAACTTACTTTGTCTGATTCCGATAAGCTCAATGCAAATGCTACATTCGGCAGCTCGGAAAGAAAAGTAACTGTTACTGTTAAAGCGAAGTCTTCTTTGGTAACACCTTCTGGCAAGCGAGTTGAAGTAACTCAATCTGATAAAGAAGTTAAAGATGGTATTAAGCCAGAAGTAAAAGAGCTTGCAAACAAAACTGTAACTGAAGACACTTATTCAGTTGATGTTGTTTTCAACGAAACTCTTCTCTCAAATCTTGACAAAGACCAAATCGTCTACGACTTTGAAGTTAAGGCTGGCGGAGATGTTTTAACTCAAGTGAGAGACTTCCAGGTTACAGAAGTTGATGGAAACCGTATTACAATTAAGTTGACTCAAGAAGTATATGATAAATACAAAGGTAAAGACAAACTGCTTGAAGTGCGTGTAAGACCTAATGCAGTATTTATCAAAGATGTAGAAGGTAATGTAGCTGAGGGTTCGGATGATTTCTTCCCGGCATACATTAAGTAATTTCTTGTTTAGTACAAAAGAGCTTACCTAATGGTAAGCTCTTTTTTAAATGTGACGAAAGTGTAATACTCCTTTTGACAAAAAAAACGAAACTTTCTTATAGACTGGTGCGTTTAATGGTATAAGAAGATTTTAAAATGGAGGTTTCGTAATTGAAAAAAAATACGTTTGCAATAATATTAGCTGCCTCATTGGTTTTGACGCAAACTAGCTCTTTCTTAATGTTATCTGAGAATGCTTCAGCTGCTCAAGCAAAAACAAGTTCAAGCGCTAATAATCAACAAAAAGCACCTGTAGTACATACTTTGGCAGACATCAAACCGGTTAACATTACTTCGAAAAGCTACGTAAAGTTAACAGATGTAAATATTGTCTCTCAAGAAAATACTAACATTCTAACGTACACGTTGACTTACTATAATAATGAGAATACAACTATGCCATTAATTGATTATTGGACACGAGTAAAAACAAAAAGCGGGACGGTATATAGTTCGAGCTTAGTGACAAGTGATAAAGATGTAAATAAGGTTCCTCCAAAATCACAATTAAGTGTTACTTACTATTCAAAAATTGCACGTCATTTAAAGGCAACCGACTTAAATTTCACTTTTCTTAAGTGGGATTTTAGTAAACCTAATTTTGAGAAACAATTAGGTTCTTTTTCGATTCCTGCAAATTATGTTACTTCGACTCCAACTGGAAAATCACGAACAGTAAACATCAATGAGATTCCTGTAAAGGTTAGCGTTGGGGAATTTATTACTTTTGCAAATGAAGATTATAATTTTGTAAATGTGACCTTGAATTTTGAGAATACAGGTTATAAAGTCCTTGAAGACCTAAAGACTAAATTTGTTATTCGTTCTAGCAAAGGGGCCAATTATCCTCTAGTCGCCGATGGAGCAAGTACAGATTTGAAATTACGTCCAAATGAAAAAAAATCTCTTAGTTTCATGACGAAAATTCCAAAAGGAATTGATCTCGCCAATTTGGAGCTTCAAGTTTTGAAAGAAGATGAAATGTTGAAAGCAGATATTGCTACGGCAACTTTTCAACTTCCAAAAGCAAACTCTCAAAATACTTCAACGGATGAGTATGAAACTAAGCTTATAACTGTAGATAATACAAAGCTTCAAACCCAAATTCAGACATCATGGGCCCTTCACGGAACCGATAAAAATAATGTAGTAATCAACTTTAATATCGAAAATATTGGATCGAAATCGGTTAAAATACCTGATTACAAATTTGTTTTGTTCACGAAAGACAATCATCAATATCCTATTGACACAAAACAGCTAGAAAATTTGACTATCAAGTCCAAGGATAAGATGAGCATTCGCCTTAATGTCGAGGTGCCTAAAGAAGTAGATTTAAACAAGTTAACGCTTTATGTCAATCAACCAGCGGATTCTGAGTCCAAAGAAACCCAATATGAGTACCCTGTAGGAATATATAAAGTGCCTTCTCCGATTTTGATGAATAACTCGATCGGACAGGAGTATCATGTTGAGAATAAATACGGGACATTTGGTCTCTCATTAGAAAATATCCAGCGTTTACCTTGGGTAGATGGAGATATGCTATCGGCTAAGGTAAGCATTAGAAACAAGGGAAATTCGACAGTTCAGCTTCCTAAAATAGAGGGAGTATTTAAAATTGACTCTGCGAGCACAAGTGGAGAGTCAAAGCTCATCTCTGCAGATTCGTCTATGATCATCGGGCCAAAAGCAAGTTTGGATCTCTACGTAGTAACGAAGATTCCTTACTATTTAGATTACAACCAAATTCAAGTTGCTTTATTAGAGAAATTCTCTGACAATCAATCTTTGGAATTTTTTGAATTTATGAATTATGGAGAACTAAAAGAAATTCCAACGGTAGCGAATGGCTCTGTGCATGAAATAAAAACACAGGGAAGAAATGCTGAACTTAAGGTTCGAAACACTCAAGTTTATCCTGGAACATCGTCAAACATTGTCTACACTGAATTAGAAATGAAGAACATGGAAAAGAGACAAGCTGATTTGTCTCAAATGGTAGCTTATTATAAGTCCAAGGATGGACAATATTATAAGGCTGACATGATCCAAGTAGACAAGGCAACGACTCCGGAAGGTAGAAATTTAGTGGTTGCTTGGTCCAAGTTGCCAAGAAATTTAAGCACAGAAGACATGACCCTGATTATTGGTGAGGGAACGACGAATGATAAGTTTACCGCACCAAAAGAGGAAGCAACTGCTTACATTAATGCGGTTCAAATGGACCTATTATTTAAACAGCCACAAATGAAGCCGGACTTGTATAACATTGAACTTTTCCCATACACTTTAAGCATTAAAAATGTTTATGGTGCATTAAGTGATACTGGCGTACGGGTTGAATTTGATTATAATCTTAAACGAGATAACGAGCTTGAGATGGGAGAATTCAAGCATAAATTAGTCATGGAATTAGTTGATACGTCTACGAATACGTCCTTTGAGAAGGAACTGACATTCGAAAACGATCTTAAAGAAGGAGCTAATCAACATGGCACAGTGTCCTTTGATGGAAGCGTATTTGAAAAGATAAAGGGCGGTTCATTCAAAATCTATATTCATGATAAATTTGAAGGTCAAAAAATTCCATTAGCAAATCAAGGTTTTTACTACAGCACGATTCTTGGGAAATAAGCTCTCGGAATCCCCTCTTCATGAGGGGATTTTTTTAATAAACGCAAATAAAAAGGAGGTCTTTATGAAAAAGTACGTAAAGGTGGTCATGGTAGGAGCGATGCTAACAGGTGGAGTCATTCTTGGTTCGGTATGGGGAGTCAATGCAAGCGGAGCTGAGCCGACTACACCTGGAACATTGGTTACCAAAAGTTATGTTGACGAGAAGGTAAAACCCATTGTTCTGGTGGAACTTGGCAAAGGCGGTGGGGTAACGAACGGAGGCCAGACTGCTGCGGAAGCGGATTTGGAAGTTGTAACTATAATTTAACATGAGCTGGCAGGGCGGGCAACATTTCCTGCGGGTGGTTCGGTTCTTGATGAGCATAATAGGTATAACAATACCTGAAGGAGGAATCATTCCGTGGCGAGAAAAAAGCTGGTTCCTGACAGTAAAAATGCACTTTATCAAATGAAGTATGAGATCGCTGCCGAATTCGGACTGCCTGTGGCTCACCAAGGCGTGCACTTGGGGATGGATGCGGAATTTGCATCTGAACTGGGTAGCATGCCCGCCCAACCGGCGGCCCATCGCGATGACTGGGGGCATCTGACTTCCCGTGATGCAGGCTCTGTTGGCGGTGAAATTACGAAACGTCTCGTTACCCATGCATTGCGGCAAAAATAGGAAGAAGAACTTTTTGTTCATTCATTGACAGGACCCGACAAATACAGTAATATGATTTTTCGAAGGCTGGTATAACAACCTTTTCCATCAAGGAAAAGGTTCATTTTTTGTTTAGGCTGCTCACGAGGGAGCCATATTAAGGGTTAGGAGGTCGAGTCCTATGTCATTGAAAGGACGCCATCTGTTTACATCCGAGTCCGTCACCGAAGGACATCCGGATAAAATATGCGACCAGATTTCCGATGCGGTGTTGGACGCCTTTTTGGCTAATGATCCGAACGCTCGGGTTGCATGTGAAGTATCCGTTGCGACGGGATTGGTACTTGTAATCGGTGAAATCAGCACCAAGGCGGATTATGTGGATATTCCATCCATTGTCCGGAATACCATTAAGGAGATCGGATATACACGTGCCAAGTACGGCTTCGATTATAATACGTGTGCCGTATTGACCTCGCTCAATGAGCAATCCCCTGATATCGCCCAAGGGGTGAATGCAGCGATTGAAACTCGTAACGAAAGCGAAATGCAACAAGAGACAGCCAATATCGGAGCGGGAGACCAAGGCTTGATGTTCGGCTTCGCTTCCAATGAGACGCCGGAATTAATGCCGCTGCCGATTGCGCTGTCTCACCGGATTGCACGCCGTCTGTCCGAGGTGCGTAAACACGGAACGCTGCCTTACCTTCGTCCTGACGGTAAAACGCAAGTTACGATTGAATATATGGATGGCAAGCCAGTTCGTGTAGACACGATTGTCGTATCGACGCAGCATGCGGAAGAAGCGACGCTGGAACAAATCCAGAAAGATATTCGTGAACAGGTTATAACGCCTGCCGTGCCGGCTGAGTGGCTGGACGAGAATACGAAATACTTTATTAACCCGACCGGACGATTTGTTATTGGAGGTCCTCAAGGCGATGCCGGATTGACCGGACGTAAAATCATCGTCGATACGTACGGCGGTTATGCCCGCCATGGCGGCGGTGCATTTTCCGGCAAGGATCCGACCAAGGTTGACCGTTCTGCGGCGTATGCGGCCCGCTATGTGGCTAAAAACATCGTCGCGGCTGGCTTGGCAGATAAATGCGAGATTCAACTGGCTTACGCCATCGGCGTAGCGAATCCGGTGTCGATCAGTGTAGATACTTACGGCACGGGCAAAGTAAGTGAAGAAAAGCTCGTTGAACTTATTAAAACCAACTTCGATTTACGCCCGACCGGAATTATCGGCATGCTGGACTTGCGTCGTCCGATCTACAAGCAAACGGCTGCTTACGGCCACTTCGGACGTACGGATGTAGATCTTCCGTGGGAACGTACCGACAAAGCCGATGCGCTCCGCGAGCAAGCTGGAGCATAATGAATTTGAAAACCTTCTTCTGCTATATCAAGCGGAGGAAGGTTTTTTGTTTTCATAGGTAACTTACATTGGTTCTAAAAAAATCGCCCTTACTGACCGACAAATAAAGTACAACTGTCTCTCGGAAGGAAAGGAGCAAACAGAAATGAATAGATGGCTATCGGCCTTACTTGCCATCGTGATACTAATAAGTGGAGCGATAGGATGGGGACCCGGAATCGTTCAAGCGGATACAATCAATCCGACTATAGTCAGCAATCTGTCGGCAGATCAGGTTACTGTCTCGCCGGCACCAAACGAACGGAATGTCCCGCTGAAGTCAGAGATCAGCATTAAGTTTCCAGAACGAATGACCATGGTAGCTGGACATATCGTAGTAATGAAAGAGGGAGGAGCCCCGCAATATTTTAATAAAGATGGAAGCTCGGGGATGGGAAAGGTCGTATCAAGCGATGAGTTAACCTTTAAATTGCAAAATGGACCTGCCTTGGAGTTGGGAGTAACTTACCAGGTTACGATAGATGCCACATTTGAAGATAACGCGACCAACCAACCGATCCTTATCGGGAAGAACTGGTCTTTTACGGTCAAATCTGCGCCAGGTGTGGAAGCTGTATTTCCGAATAAGGAGAAGGATGTCAGCGTAACTCCAACTCTAAAAGTCACCTTTAAGCAACCGGTAAAAGCTAGTTCGGGAACAATTCAGGTATTTACTTATAATAATAGCACACCGGTAAGAACTCTGAAGGCTTCTGACTTTGTGTTGGAAACGAACAGGTTAGTGGCTACCTATTCATTCACGGAAAATAATAAATTGGATGCAGGTACAGCTTATTATGTCAAGATGGTTAATAATCCATTTGTGGATGATGAGGATATTGCGGTATCGGGATACCCGGATGAGGCGTCATGGTTTTTTGAGACAAAACGCGGGATTGATACATCCCCGCCCCAACTCGTGAAGAAGGCTCCGGAGGGATCTGGCGTATCCGAGAGTAGCCGTTTGGAACTTACATTTGATAAGCCGGCATATCAAGGCAGCGGCGAAATTTTGATAAAAGCGTCAGATGGAACGATTAAGGACAGCATCCCGGTAACGGCTTTGACAGGCGGAGGCACAAATACGATTCAATCGCGGTCGTTGAAAAATCTGGCTAAAAATCAAAACTATACTGTCGAAATTCCGGACGGGGCTTTTCGCAATGTAGACGGTTACTTCATAACGAAGCAATCATGGCCATTCCAGACGGTTGCCGCAGATACTTCGGCCCCGGTTATCTCATCATATGATCCTTCTCGCAGTAGTGTTGGCGTATCAACGTCGAAGGAGCTTATCGCCACATTCAACAAGCCGATTGTATATAGCGGGAACGGCGTGGAACTGATTCGCCAAGGATCATCGGTGAAAGAAACGATAGAAGTTACCGTAAAAGGTGACAGAGAACTTAAAATTGTCCCGAAAAACAAACTGCAGGATAATACCGTCTATACGGTAAATATTGCACGCGCAGCGGTAAAGGATCGCTCCGGAAATGAGTTTCAAGGAATTACAAATGTATGGACTTTCTCGACCGGATTAACCGATCGTAATCCGCCGGCAATTGAAGACATAAAGATGTACAATAGTACGGTTATACAGGTGCGTTATAATAAAGAGCTAGATTCGAATGTAAGCCCTCCTACAAATGAATTTACCGTTACTGTGAATAATCAGGAGCGTCGGGTATCGAATGCCTATACATTAGGTAACTATGTATTTGTTTCTTTGGAAAGCGGCGTGTCTGTTGGGCAGGATGTCCGAATCAGTTATGCCGGACGATTCCGTCTTGTACGTGATACGTTGGGCAATGTGGCTGCGGCTTTCAGTGCCCGCAATGTAGAGAACAGTGTGAACACGTCTCTGTCCAATGTAAGAGAAAGCTATATCTATAATGATAGGTTAACTATTTCTCTAAATGAGTCTATTAAGAGCGTGTCTACTCATGCATACAGCCAGTTCACCGTCACGTTCAATGGTTCTACCGTTGGCGTAGATAAAATTACTAACAGCGGGTCGTACATCTACCTCACGCTGAATCGGTATGCTTCGGATGGTGATGTAATCAAGATCAGCTACACGCCAGGCAGTTATCCGCTTGAGGATACGCGTGGTGGACAGATTCCGGCCTTCGAAGGCGTCTTTGTGCGCAACAGCCATGATCGGCAGCCGCCGCAGTTAACGGAGACAGGCGTTAGCGGAAATCGGCTAACGCTGACATACAATAAAGCGCTAGACAAAAACTCGATTCCGTTGGTGAGCCATTTCTCAGTCCTTGTGAACGAAAAAGCCCGCTATGTGACTAAGGTTGAGATTAAGGAGAATCAGGTGTTCCTGACGCTGCAATCGGGTGTGCTCAAGACCGATATCGTTACAGTGTCCTATGTAAGAGGTAATCCGCCATTAAGGGACTTGAATAGCAATTATGCCGTGAACCTGAATCTCATCTCTGTCGGCAATACGACGGACAGCGACACGCCAGTCGTGCAATCGGCGAATTGGACCTCTCCTTCGATCGTGTTGACGTTCAACAAGACACTGGAGAGCATGCAGTTCTCGTCTAACGGACCATTCTATGTGCGTGCAGGCAGCCAGCTGCTGTCGGTAAGACAAGTGACTGTTAGCGGCACTAAGGTCACCATTGAGCTGTTGAATCCTCCGGCGAAGACGGATGAACTGACGGTGACTTATAATACCGGCGGAGCGAAGCCGATCCGCTCGACATCGGGCGTAGAGATTAAGGCCATCAGCAATATGAATGTGACGGTTAGCCTAGAGGACTTGGCAGGGGCCAATTTCGTCAAGCTGGCGAAGGATACGTCCTTCATTGACTCCATGTTCGTGCTCGTGGATGATGCGGCACAGAAGTCCTCAGACCGCACCACTAGCGGGCAGGTGGTGAACCGCTATACGCTGGATGCGAGCAAGCTGAAGACCGCATTCCAATTCGTGGCAACCTCGGGCGGCGCGGATAAGCAGCTGATGTATGAAGTGCCTTCGGGAGAGACAGCGGCACGGGTGTCCATTCCGTTGAGTGCATTCGACTCCGCATATATTACGACGGAGCCGGTGCTGTTCGCTATCAAGTATGGGAACACGCTGTACGGCATCACGATTAGCCGCGATTCGATAATTCAGATTGTGCAGAGCTTGAAAGGGTCGATCTCGAACTCTTCGCTGCTCATCGAGATTGAGCCGGCCCAAGCGCAGCAGACCAACATCGTGAGTGCGTTGAGCCGGTTGCAGGCGACGGCGTTAGTGCAGGCGCATCAGTTTACGTTATACGGCTATTCCGGTAGCCAGGTCAGCGGATTGACCGAGTTACAGATGGAAGCCGTCATTAAAATTAGAACAACGGATTCGGTACCGGCCAACCGGACCGCGATTGTCGAGTATCAGACGAGCAACAGCCAGCTCGCCTATCTTCCAACGAAGCTGTACCGCTCCGGTACGGTCACGGTTGGCGTAACCAAGGTGAAGAAGAGCGTGCTTGCCGTGTTGACGATTGGCAACAAAGTCTATGTCGATGTGACGAGCCATTGGGCTAACAATGATATGATAGCGATGTCGGCCAAGATGATTATGGAAGGACGCAGCAGCACGAAGTTCGAACCGAACAAGCCGATTACGCGGGAGGAATTCGCCGTTGCCATCTCACGGGCTCTCGGATTAGAACCGAATGCGGAAGCGGCCAGACGCTTCCCGGATGTGAGCAATTCCACGATCAACGGCGCCTATATCGGCGCAGCGATCAAAGCAGGCATTATCAGCGGGTTCCCGGACGGCACCTTCAAGCCGAACGACAGTATCACCCGAGAGCAACTGACACAGATGATGGTGCGGGCGTCAGAAGCTGCTGGACATGTTCTGCCTCGGTCGACAACGACGGTGCTCAGCGTATTCAAAGATAGCAACCAGATTACTAGACTTGGAGCTCCAACCGTGGCTCAAGCTGTCCAGTCGGGACTGATTCAAGGCGTAAAGCGGGACAGATTCGATCCGAAAGGTTCTGCAACGAGAGCGCAAGCGGCTGTCCTGCTGCGCCGGTTGTTGCTTTCCATCGATCATATTACGATAAGCTTCTAATTTACTATAATTCAGAGCCCCATCCTTTGTCGGGAACAGAGGATGGGGCTTTTTGTCGTTATATGTCCCGGGAAATATAGGATATTTGGTTACAGAAACGCAACTTTTAGTAGAATAGAGTCGTCTATATGTAGTAGCTGTAGGTTCAAAAAGCCGGTTTTCAGCACCAAGAAGGTTGCAAGAACTCGAAGCTGATGCTTTCGTAGCGAGTTTTGCTCCGCAAAACTTGTAAGGAGCAGCGCAGTGTAGGCAGGACTACATGAGCAGCTACAATGTTTCCGCAGGAAACATACTTCGGAAGCATACGCTTGTTGAGAGTGAATGCGAGATTCGATGCCGAGTGACATCCAGAATTACGTCGTGATCAAAAGCGGCTTTTTGAACTTCCTCTAATAGAGTTTATAGGTAGTGTTGTCTTCATAGTTGTTATATTACATACTAGCAAGGAAATGGGAGAGTAGAAACATGAAGAGAATCGAAGCATCCGATGGGCGGATGCCGAAGCGGCACCCGGGTGTCCGGGTAGCCGTTGTGTTGGTGTTGTCGGGAGCACTGTTGATGCAGCCGGCAGCCGGCTGGGGTTGGGGAGCTCCAGCGGTCGTTGAAGCGAGCGGATCTGTGCAGTCGCTCAAGAAGGTGAGCGAGGAGATTATCACCTCGGGGGCGAAGCTCGTAACCTATCAATATACGACGGTTCGCAATAGTAAGACGTATACGACCATTCTCAATATCATTGAGGCGGATCTGAAAAATCCGTATATTAAGCTAGATGTCATGACAGGCCAGAACGGTCAGACGGCGGTGGGCCAGACTGTAACGCGGATGACGAAGGAAACCGGCGCTGTTGCCGGCGTAAACGGAGACTTCTGGATGATGAGCTCGGATCGCGTACCGATGGGCGCCTCGATTGATGATGGGGTTCTGATCACGAGCCCTGCGGAGCTGACGGGCATGTATGCCTTTGCGGTCAAGCAGGACGGCACGCCGACTATCGATCAATATCGGTTCGATGGCAGCATCCAGCTGGCGGATGGCCAGACGTTTCCGCTCTCGGGAATTAACAAGATGAAATATAATAAGGAGCCGGGCGGCGAGCACAGCCATCTCAACGCGCTCTATATTTATACGAGCGCATGGAAGGGAACGGTCCGTCCGAATGATACCTCGACGACCCCGACCGAGGCGCTGGTCCGGAACGGCGTGGTGGAACAAATATCGGAATCGGGGGCGCTGCCGATAGAGGTTCCGAAGGATGGCTATATTTTGCGCGGTCATGGAACGGCGGCGCAGTTCATACGGAATAATCTGCAGGTCGGGGCGAGCGTGGAGGCGGATTATCATCTTATCGCGCAGAGCAATGGCCAGTCGGTTGATCCTTCCTCCTTCCAGATGATGATAAGCGGGCATACCTTGCTTGTCGACAATGGCAAGACGGTCAGCTTCACCCGCGATACGAGCGGAATCAGCGGCGGATCGGCAACGGCAAGAACGGCAATCGGTTACTCGAAGGACGGGCGCTATGCCTACCTCGTAACGGCTCAATCGAACAGCGTCAGCTCGGGCTTGACGTTGAAGGAATTCCAGCAAGCCTTGGCAGAGGCCGGTATATGGCGAGCGGTCAACCTGGACGGGGGCGGATCGACGACGATGGCCAACCGCCCGCTGGGCGAGACGGAGACGAAGCTGACCTTCGAGACGAAGGAAGGCGGCAATAATATCCGCTCGGTCGTCAATGGAATCGGCGTGTATACAACCGCTCCGAAGGGAGAAATCAAGGGAATGACCTTGGCCGGAGACAAGACGCTGTTCATCGGCCAGCAAGCAACCTTTAGCTTGAAGGCCTATGACCAGTATTACAATCCGGTTGATGCTTCGAACGCTGACATCAAGTGGAGCTCCAGCAATGACAAGCTGAAATGGAACGGCTCCGCCTTCACAGCGATGAAGTCCGGAACCGCAGAGGTAACGGCGACGTCCGGCGGAGCGAAGACGACGCAGAAGGTACAGGTTATCGGGGCGGATCAGGTCGATGAAATCCGCATTGCCGCTTCTTCGGCGCCTCTGGTCGCCGGGACGAAGACTACGCTGCCGGTCAAAGTGACGCTGCAGGATGGCAGTACCGCAACACTGCCGACCAGATCCGTCGAATGGGAGCTGCGCGGATTCAAGGGGACGGTAACCGACGGCGTTCTTCAAGTCGATTCCGTGCCAGAGGGCGGCAAGATCGGGTACGCCATTGCGAGCTATGATGGCGTGCGGACGATGATTCCGCTCACTCCGGGAGCGGAGAAGAAGCTGGAAGACTTCAATGCAGTCAGCTATCCGGTATCGTTCTCTGGCTTGCCGAAGAACGCGACAACCGGCAAGGTGACGGTGGAGGGCGGATTTGGCGGCCGCTCTGCCAATGACAAGGTGCTGAAGCTGTCCTATGACATGACGTCCGGAAGCGGCGACAAGTTCGCCTATGCGGAACTGAACGGCAGCACTGGCATCACACTTCCGGCGGGAACGAGCGGAATGAAGCTGGATGTATATGGAGATAACAGCTTCAACAATTTGCGTATGGAGATTCATGACGGCTCCAAGGCGCACTACATCAGTGTCGTGGAGTCGGTGAACTGGGAGGGCTGGAAGACGGTAGAGGCCGACCTGGCCGCTCTGAATCTGTCATCCGCGGCGAAGCTGAAGCGCATTTATTTATATAATCCCAAAGAGGATCAAGATGAACGGGTGCCGCAGGGCACAGTTGCGATCGATAATCTTATCGTCAAGCTTCCGGCCGGAACGGATGCGGTCTTGAACCGCCCTACGATGGAATTGACGGTAGGCAGCAAGACAGCTCAACTGAACGGAGAGAAGAAGCAGCTGGATGTCGCTCCGTTAATCTTGAATAACGTCACCTACGTACCGGTGCGCACCATCATTGATGCGTTCGGCGGAGAAACTGGCTGGGATGCGAAGACGAAGCGGGTAACTGCGCTGCGCGGCAATTCGATGATCGAGATGACTGTGGGAGAGAAGTCTTTTTCTCAGAATGGGAAGAGAACTAAGTCCGATGTCGCTCCGATTGTCCGGCAAGGTCGTACTTTAGTCCCTCTGCGATTGGTGTCGGAACAATTAGGCCTATCTGTAAAATGGGATAAAAAAACGAAGTCCATTACTATCCGTTAATATGGTATGATATAGGATGAATATCCAATTCATCCTCTAAAGTCAAGGAGACGGAGCGTTAGTGGACAATCAGGTCGGAAACATTGATCGCGTGATTAAGAACGCCATCAAAGTAATGGAAGAAAGCAAATATCAAATATTTGAAATATTGGATTCCTCCCGGAATGAAGCCATTACGATGAGTCACGAGCTTCAGGAAGTGTTGAATCAGACGGCGGAAATTTGCGATAAAGTGGACGAGCTGGAACGGAAATATCGTCTGGCTCGTTTGCGTTTGACCGAGGTAAGCCGTGACTTTGTCCGCTACACGGAAGAGGATATTAAGCTAGCTTATGAGAAAGCAACGCAGTTGCAGCTGGAACTGATGATATACCGTGAGAAGGAAGGCTACCTGAAGACCCGCAGGGACGATCTGCAGAAGCGGCTGCGCGCCGTGGAAGGATCGATTGAACGTGCGGAGACGATTGGTTCCCAGATGAGCGTGGCGCTGGAATATCTGTCCGGAGATCTGGGCCAAGTGACCCGCATTCTGGAATCAGCGAAGAATCGCCAGCTTCTCGGCCTGAAGATTATTCTGGCCCAGGAAGAGGAGCGCAAGCGAATCGCCCGGGAGATTCATGACGGTCCTGCTCAGTCATTGGCCAATCTAGTGCTGAGGACGGAAATTGTAGAAAGAATGATAACGAAGCAGGATTTTCAATCGGTGAAGAACGAAATAGTAGATTTACGATCGCAAGTGCGATTCGGTCTGGAGGAAATCCGGAAGATTATATACAATTTGCGGCCGATGGCCCTCGATGATTTGGGGTTGGTGCCGACATTGCGCAAGTTCATTCATGATTATGAAGAGAAGAACCGGATTCGAACCTCCTTCGAGATTCGGGGGCATGAACGCCGGTTGAAGTCGGCGATGGAGGCGGCCATCTACAGGCTGGTGCAGGAGGCGTTCACCAATGCGGCCAAGCATGGGCATCCGACGAACGTTACCTGTGAATTGACCTATGAGCCGGAGGAGGTACGGGTTGTTATCCGGGATAACGGATTCGGCTTCAAGCTGGATTCCCTGGAGGTCAAGTCGAAGGAACATATGCATTTCGGTCTGCTTGGGATGAAGGAGCGTGTCGAACTGCTCGAAGGCCACATGGAGATCTATTCTGCCGAGAACCGCGGCACGCGAATCGTGATACAAATTCCGACAAATGTGGAGAAGAGAGAGGAGTAAATCTATGGAGCATCGAACACAGGAAAAGCCTAGCATCAAAGTACTCCTTGCTGACGATCATCAGCTTTTTCGCGAAGGGTTGAAGCGGATCTTGAACATGGAGGACGATCTGGAAGTCATCGGGGAATGCGGCGACGGGATTCAGGTTGTGGAATTCTGCAACAAGGAAGTGCCGGACGTCGTCCTGATGGACATCAATATGCCGGTGGAGAACGGCGTCGTCGCAACCGAGCGTCTTCGCGATATTTTCCCGGATGTCAAAGTCATCATTCTATCCATTCATGACGACGAGAGCTATGTATTCGAGACGCTGCGCAAGGGGGCATCTGGCTACCTGCTCAAGGATATGGAAGCCGAGTCGCTGATCAACGCGATCCGTTCGGTCGTCAGCGGCTACGCGTTCATTCATCCGAAGGTGACGGGCAAGCTGATTCAACAGCTGCGGCGAATGACGCTTCTGGATGGGCATGGCGTCGTGAGCAACCAATCCTCACATGATTCGGGCGTGCGATTCGTGGCGGCGGAAGACAACCCGCTTACTCGCCGTGAGGCGGAAGTGCTCCGTCTGATGGCTGAAGGCAAGAGCAATAAGATGATTGGTGAATACCTGTTCATCAGCGAGAAGACAGTCAAGAACCATGTCAGCAGCATTCTGCAAAAAATGGAGGTTGACGATCGAACGCAAGCGGTCATTAACTCCATTAAGAACGGCTGGGTCACTTTGTAATCGTTGTAGTAATGAAAAGAGAGGACGCATTTCCAAGCGAAGCTTCTCGGCACTGAGGCCGAGAAGGCTTGCCGGCGCTGGAAGTGTGTCCTTTTTTCATGCCCTCGGCACAGATTCGCGATTCTTGTCCGTCACCCTGCCATCTCCTTCGGCATACAGTGTTACAAAGGGAGGTGGCCGCATGATCGCGATGCTATGTTGGATTGTCGGGTGCTATGGGATGGCGGTGGCGGCCGTTCATCTCGCGCATGGGTGGCAGAAGCTGATGCGGGGCTCTCGTCCTGCGCCATGGATGCATGTTGTCATCGTAAGCGAGAATGATGAACGCCACATCGAATGGATGGTACGGGCCTTTGGCTTCTATACTTGGTTAAGAGGGTGCCAGCTGCATATGACACTGCTGGACTGCGGATCGACGGACGCAACGCTGGCAATCGCCGAGCGTGCGGTCCGGGGAGCGGGAATAAGCTGGAATGCGGATGTTGTAACGCCTGAAGAAGTGGAGCGGGTATTGGATAAGCTGGAGTCGAACCAGCCGGCCGAAGCAGCTTTTGTCGTTGTCCGCTTGAATCGGGCGGAGGACCTGCGTAAGGTCCCTTTTATGTCTGGAAGCGCTATCTGAACAAGTGATGAACTGCAAATGGTTCGGGACAATCAGAAGAATAGAGCCCGGATAGGCAATGTGTTGAACGAACGGGACCAATTCCGGGTTGCGTTACGTTGATATAAGGCCATATTGTTAGAGGATGCTTCTGTGAGCCTATTGACGCAGGCTTGCGTACATGGAGGCATCTTTTTCTGTTCTATGAGATTGATAAGACAGTGGTATTCGGATAGTTGCATACCTATTTTAGAAGCGGCTCCTTGCAGTTTGATACTATAACAAGTATAATAGCTAGAATGACTGACTAAATATCCAAATTAGTTCTGGGGTTCTGGAGATGAGAAAATAACGATGAATTCACGCCGGATTTTGGCTCTATGGCGGCATCTGAGTGGCTTTTTGTAAAGTCATGAAATATTTATATAGCAAATGATTCATTACATTAACAGCTTAAGATAGGGTATGGTGAACGATGAATATACTGAAAATTTACATAACAGACCTTCGCAACATTATGAAAAATCCGGCTGCAATTATTGTCATCTTGGCGGTAGTCATTCTGCCTTCCTTATATGCCTGGTTCAATATTCTTCCGTCCTGGGATCCGTACGCCAACACGAAGGATGTCGCTGTAGCCGTTGTCAATCTGGATAAGGGCGCCGAAGTCCAGGATAAAAGCATCGATGTGGGCGGGAAGGTCGTCGAATCGTTAAAGGAGAATGATAAATTAGGTTGGCGGTTTGTAGATAAAGAGGACGCGATGGAAGGTGTCAACCACGGGGATTATTATGCGGCCATCGTCATTCCGGAGGATTTCTCTGAGAAAATCACCTCGGTCATATCGAGTCATCCCGAGAAGGCGGAATTGGATTATTATATCAATGAAAAAGTAAATGCCATCGCGCCAAAGGTGACATCGGCCGGTGCGACGGGCGTAACGTCAACGATCCGCAGCAATTTCGTGAAAGAGGCCAACGGCGCCATCTTTGATATTTTCAATGAGATTGGCGTGGAGCTGGAAGGGAACAAGCCTTCTATTTTGAAGATGAAGGATAATCTTTTCAAATTGGAAGAGAACATTCCTGAAATTGAAAGCATGATTCGGAAGGGTCAAGTTGATTTAATTAAGGCGGACGACATTATCAAAAAAGCGGAAACCGCCCTATCTTTAATCAAGGATTTCGAAAAAGATAAAAAAGATGTGGTTGATTCCGATGTGGAAAGGCTCCTGGATAAGGGAGATGAAACGTTTGAGAAGACCATCCCGACGGTCAAAAAGGACCTGCAGGCCCTGCAAAACACGATGTCCGAAATGTCGGCCATGACCGATGCGATTAATTCCAATCTTGATCTTCGCGTCGTGGAACAGGAGCTGCGCAAAAAAAGCGATGAAGTGAATGCGGGAATATGGTCATTGCAGCAGCTAATTACTAGAGTCGAGGGTGTCAATCATTCCCTTACCACTGGCGGAGTCATGAATGACATGATCTCCTCACTCTATGATATGAGAAACAAATTGGAAGATTTAAATAGCCAATTGGAGAAAGCTCGCCGTACCGTTGCCGACAATAAAGAGCTTGCTGTGGATAAGCTGAAGGAAATACAGCGAACGGCAATCAAAATCAATGAGTTGATTGGACAGTTCCGAACGGATCTGGATAATCGCATCGTTCCCGCGCTGACGAAGGCACTGGATGATGTGGAGCAGGCCGGCAAGCGATACCGGGATCAACTAACCCAAGTGCAAGACCTGATCAAAAAGGCGAAGGACCAGCTTGCGCAGGCAGATGGCAGCGCCATTGCTGACAAATGGAAAGAGATTGCGGCCTCGTTATCGGAAGCTGCAAGCCAACTTGAAAATAGCTTGGGATCGCTCGATAAACTGATAGAAAAAGTAGAAGACATCTCCAAATTAACGGGTACGGATTATCAATGGCTCATTGACATGTTGAATAACATGAAAACGAACGCGGGGAGCTTGCAAGAGCTGCTGGATAAAATCAATAAAGAAATTGAAAACAACAATGTGCCGGAGCTTGTGAGCAGTCTGATTGGAAAATTTCTGGACAAAGCGGAGATTATGGCCGGCCAGTTGGCTGACAGCTATGATAATGTCATTGCTCCCGGATTTAAAACAAACCGCAGCAATATCGAGAAGCTCATTAACGAGGCGCGTGAAAAATCAAGCAAATTGCAGGACGCCGCGGTTTCCGTCGTGAAATTGACGGATAAATTATTGGCCAAGGATTTTAATAAAGTAGAAGATCAGCTTCGAAATGCGGCGGCGCGCACGAAGGATAGCCGAAATGCGATAAGTAAATTAATCGATGTTGCGGAAAACATGAAACGCTCCGTAGATGACGGCGCGATTGAGGATGTTATTGCGAAGCTTCGGAACGTAGAGAGACGAATGGAAGATGTATCGAATGCGTTATTTCGGGCCAGCGATTTTGCCGGCGATGCGAATAAGCCAACGAAAGACACGCTTACTCAGATTAGCTCCGTGACGAAGGATGCGGCTGCCTCCATCGATGATGCGGTTGTGACGATTGATAAGGATGTCGTCCCTGCTTTCCACCGTTCGATGGAAAAATCAAGAGAGGGATTGGAATTCGTCCGGAAAATTGAAAACGAATTGTTCGGCGCGATTCCGAAAATCGAATCGGCCTTGGCCGAGGTGAAGGATAAAGTTCGCTTGGGCGAGACGGAATTAGACAAAATCAACGGAGAGTTCCCGGAACTTAGCAGGAAGGTAAGGGATATTGCCTCCAAAATTCGTTCTTTTGAAGAAACGGGCGATTTGGATGAAGTCATCAAGCTGCTGACTGGGGATGTCGAGCAAGAAAGTGATTTCTTCGCGGAGCCTGTGCTGCTGAAAGAGCATGAGCTGTTCCCGATTCCGAACTATGGTTCGGCGATGTCGCCGTTCTTCACCACGTTGGCGCTATGGGTCGGCGGGCTGCTCCTGATTTCGATGCTGATTGTCGATATTGAGAATAAGCATGAGTACAAGAGCTATGAAGCTTATTTCGGCCGGCTGCTTACGTTTGTCACGCTGGGTATCGGGCAGGCGACGATTGTCACGTTGGGCGATATGTTTATTTTGAAAACCTATGTTCTTCATAAATTTTGGTTTGTCCTGTTCGGGATATACATCAGTATTATATTCGTTACCATTGTATACACGCTTGTGTCCGTGTTTGGGAATGTCGGGAAGGCATTATCCATCGTGCTGCTCGTATTCCAGCTGGCGAGCTCCGGCGGGACATTTCCGATTCAAATGACACCGTCCTTCTTCCAGAAGCTGCATCCGTTTTTACCGTTCACCCATGCTATCACGATTATGAGGGAAGCGGTCGGGGGAATCCTGTGGCCTGTCGTCACGAAGCATATGTTAATCCTGCTTATTTATATCGGGATTGCGTTCGTGCTGGGAGTCGGCTTGAAAAAGACGATTAATAAATCAAGTGATAAATTTTTGCAGAAGGCGAAGAAGAGTAAGCTGCTGTAAATATTTCCAAATTAGGGTTGTCAATTTCCTCTTCATCGTATACAATCTAGGTAAATCATTGAATCTAGGCGTTGAGCATGAAGCACATGCCATCCCGTGACAACGGGTGGGGTGTGCTTTTTTGTTGTCTGTTGGTGCTTGCCGGGATGAGGCTGTGCTTCAACTGTACATGTCGGCGCCGTGGAATTAAGGAAGGAGAGGGAACGGGTGCAAGTAAGAGTTTACGCCGTAAGGTCGGAGAACGGATGGCATACGGGAATGACGTTGGACTGGCGTGTAGATGCAGGCTACTGGCTGTCAGAGGACGGAGGGAAGCGGAGAGGGATGAAGCTGGTCGTGCTCCAGCCGGCTTTGCCGATATTTATCGGGTTGGCGATGCTGGAGGACTTCATCGAGAACGAGGAGATGGATCAGTGGGGGAAGCGAGGCTGGACGAAATATTACCGCGATGCGCTGCACAGTTATCGTGAATTGTTGTACCTGTTCACCGATTCCGATCGTCATGGGGAGGAGGAATGGTTCACGGTGATGATATTGGAAGCCCCGGATGCGGAGCCGAATGCGCAGGCGGTGAAGGAGGGAAGGCAGGAAGCGTACCGAGTAGCGGAAAGCCCGGCAGTGTATCGTATTGAAGAGAAAGTCACTAGGCGGGCGCCGGCTCTTGAGCGGCTTTCTGAAGCGGGAGGCGCGCTTCGCGGAACACTGCAAGCAGATGCATGGCAGCTGGCTGAAGCGCTGCAGGGCAGGCTCGTCTCGGACGAAGAGCTTGTGTCGCTTATGGAAGATAAGGGCTGGCACGGATGGATTCCGCTCAGGCATACGTTTATTCAATTGGGATGTCTCCACGGCTGGCTGGAAGTGCACGCGGGCATTATGCCGGCGGAGGAAGAGGGCAAGCGATGGGCAAGCAAGGCGATGTCCCGTTGGCGAACAGCTTCCGCCGTGTACCGGTGCAATCGCTGCGGCAGCACGGAGGATATGACAGTATCCGCCTGCGCTTCCTGCGGCAGCATGGAATGCCGGACTTGTACGCATTGTCTGAATCTGGGACGCATCCGATCCTGCTCGCTGCTTGTAGCAGGATCTTCCTTCCGCCCGCCGGCGTCAGCGTCCGAGAGAGCGGCCCGAGAAGAAGAGTGTGGACCGCGCCTCGCGAAATGGGGACTGGCTCCGGCACAGGAGGCAGCCAGTACGGATGCGCTGCGGTATATCGCTTCGGTGCGGCGGGACATAGATGGCGGACGTTCGATCGATTCGAGACAAGCTGTGACGGGCACATTTCTGCTCTGGGCCGTGACCGGGGCGGGGAAGACGGAAATGATCTTCCCACTGATCGAGGATGCGCTCTTGCATGGCGGCCGGGCGCTGGTGGCGACGCCGCGGCGGGATGTGGTGCTGGAGCTGAAGCCGCGGATTGAGAAGGCTTTTCCGGCTGAGCGGGTCGTGACGCTGTATGGCGGAAGCCCCGAGCGTTGGGGAGAGGGCAGAATTACGCTGGCGACGACCCATCAATTGCTGCGGTTCGACCGGGCATTCGATCTCGTTATTATTGATGAACTGGATGCGTTTCCTTATCATAATGATCCGATGCTCCATCGCGCGGCAGAGCGTGTCTGTCGCCGAGGGGGCGTTTTTGTGTTTCTGTCGGCCACGCCGCCGGAAGTGATGCAGCGTCAGGTTAGGCGTGGGACGCTGCGGCATGCACGGGTGCCGGTGCGGTATCATCGGCATCCGCTGCCGGTTCCGGCAAGGGTTGCGATGCCGGCCGTCGCGTCATGTCTGGCCCGCGGGTCGTTCCCTGGGGTGTTGCTTCGCCGGATGGCGGAATCGGTTGGGCGGGGAGCGCAGGTATTCATCTTCATCACCCGCATCCGGCAGGTGGAAGGTGTCGTGCAACTGCTGCAGCGGCAATTCCCGCAGGTACGGGTGGAGGGGACCTCCGCAGCGGATGCGCAGCGCGGAGACCGGGTACTTCGCTTCCGGAAGCGGGATATTCGGATGCTGGTTACGACGACGATCCTGGAGCGGGGCGTTACGGTGCCGAAGAGCGACGTGTACATTCTCGATGCGGATGACAAGCTGTTCGATGAAGCATCGCTCGTCCAGATGGCGGGCCGGGCCGGCCGATCGAAGGATGATCCGGCGGGCACGGTTGTCTTCGGTTCCCGGCAATGGAATCGGGCACAGCGCAGGGCGGTGCGGCAGATTCGCGGGATGAACCGACTGGCGAGACGACGCGGTTATCTGCTGCCCATCTACTCTGAAAGGAGTTGGCGTAATGGCTGAACCGGCAGCACAGGGGCATTGGCTTGAACGAAGGCTTCAGTGGCTGTTGCGGCCGCAGGTGATTCCGTGTAATGTATGCGGCCAGGCGTTGGGCACATCAGCAGCCGCCTTTTATAAGGAGATAAGAGAAGCGGCGTTGACGAATGAACTATGCCGCAGATGCTTGAAAGATATTCCGTGGATTCAATTGATCGGATGCGTGTCATGCGGCAGGGGCATTCGCTGTCCCGACTGTGCGCGCGATCCGTTAGCTTCTCACGGATTGTCCGCCAACCGGAGCGTGGTCCAATATAATGAAGCGATGAAGCAATGGCTGGCGGACTACAAGTTCCGGGGAAATATCCGGTACGAGTCAGTCATGGCTGCTATGATGCTGGCATCGTATTCGATGCTGTTCCGTTCCGTTTATCCTGCGGAGAATGAGGAAGATAATCGGACAGTGCGCAAGCTGAGGAAGTGGCTGTGGGGAACTCCCTTAGAGAAGGTGCTGCCCGACCTCGTAACTTATGTGCCGTCGACGGCCGCCCGGCTGCAGGTGCGCGGGTTCAACCAGGCGGAACGGCTGGCCCGTCTGCTGGGTCAGGCTTGGAGCCGTCCGGTCGTGGCCTTGCTTGACCGGAAGCAGGATGGGGTGAAGCAGAGCAAGCAGGAGCGTAGGGGGCGGGAGCGGAGTGCAGCCGAAGCTTTCGTGTTGAACAGGTATGCCCCAGCTGTTGCTGCGCGAGCTCTAACTTCGGACTCGGTGGGAATGATTGCTCGGCGGAGGCAGTTCCGCATTCTCATCATTGATGACGTGTACACGACAGGCAGCACCCTCCGCGCTTGTGCCCGTCAGCTTTCGCAGCTGAACGACGCTTTTTCTATCCCGGTACATACAGCCAGCTACACGTGGGCGAGAGCTTGAATCTTTGAGGCTATTCTGCTGAACTCCCTTTTGAACACGCATTATTTAGTAAAAATCCTCTCGTTTTCTGTCGATGAATAAGTTATGATGAATTCAACGGCATATAAGGGGGCGAGAAGATGGAATTGGGTAATTGTCCGCGCTGCGGCAGGCTGTTCGCCAAGGCATTCAGGGACATCTGCCCTGCATGTCTGAAGGAGATTGAACAGGAGTATGAACGGTGCGTGGCCTATTTACGCGAGCAGCAGCATGCTTCAATGCATGAGCTAAGCGAAGAGACGAAGGTCAGTCCGCGCCAGATTACGCAGTTCATACGGGAAGGGCGCATTTCAGAATACCAGGCTCCGAATTTGGCATATGATTGTGAAGTGTGTGGCAACCCGATTCGGGAAGGGCATATGTGCGAGCCATGCCGGACGAGGCTGGTTCGGCAAATACAGGAAGCGGGCATTGCGAAGGAGCCGGACAAGGGAGAAGCGGCCTCTGGAACGAGGGCGTACCAGGCTTTTGATCCGTCCCGCAACAAATAGGCCGAGGCATCCAACTTCTTTTGATGAGAACTAAATTTTCCTTGACACGGAACCGATAATCTTAGTAAAGGTTATCGGTTTTGTCTATGTATACGGATATGCCTTACAATAGAAGGTAATAAGTTGGAACGAGTACGGGATGCGAGCCAGATGAACGGCAGCCTGCCGTGTGAAACGAGGTGTAATGATGAAGATTAATGAAACGCAGCGCGTCGGAGCGATCCAATATTATCAGAAGCAGCAGTCGGCCGAGAGAATTTCTCAGAAATCGTCCCGCAAGGATGAAGTGACGATATCGACCGAAGCGAAGGAAATGCTGGATGCGCAGAACCGGGTGAACAATCCGACCCGCCAGGAGCGCATTGCTGAACTGAAGCAGGCCGTACAGACAGGGACGTATCATGTCGCTGGCGACAAGATTGCAGAGAAGCTACTTCCCCTGTTTCGCAAAGAAACTGAATGAGCGGAGGAACGAATGTGAGCGCAGCGCCAATTGTGGAATTATTGAGCCGCATGGAGGATATCTATTCAGAGCTCGTCCGTATCGGGGAAGCCAAGACCCAGGTGATTATTCAGAACGACATCGATAACTTGGTCAAGCTGTCCCAGCAGGAGTCGAAATACTTGAAGCAGCTAGCTTCCCTGGAACAGGAGCGGGAAGAGGCGGTGCAGTCGTTCCTGCAATCGAAGGGAATTAAATCGCAGTTGAAGCTTACGGTGACCGAGATTACAAAGCTGATTTTCGAAGCTAATGAGCGGCAAGAGATGCTCGCCGTGCAAGAACGTATCCGGATGGTGCTGGAAAAGTTAAAGTTCATCAATGACCATAACCAGACGCTCATTCAGCAGTCCATTCATTTTATCGAATATCAGCTTAATTTACATATAGATTATTCCGATCAAGACATGTTGTACCGCCGTCCGGAGCAAGCTGCTCCTCAATACAGCAGACCCGGCATGATGGATACGCGTGCATAGACGAATGAAGGAAGGGAACGAACGAAGATGAGATCAACCTTTCACGGACTGGAGACGAGCAAGCGGTCCTTGTTCGTCCAATCGACAATGATGCAGACTTTGGGACATAACATCGCCAATGCTTCCACGGACGGTTATACGCGGCAGCGGGTGAACGCCTCTGCGACCCGGCCGCTGGCGATGCCGGGGATGTATAACAGTGTGGCACCGGGGCAGTTGGGGACCGGCGTGCAGTACGACAGCATTACCCGTATCCGCGACAGCTTCCTCGATCTTCAATTCCGCAGAGAGAACGAGACGCTTGGTTCGTGGAGTATTATCGATAATACGATCCGTTCGATTGAAGGTTTTTTCAATGAACCGTCGGATAATGGCTTGCGAAGCGTCATGGATAAGTTCTGGAACTCCTGGGAAGTCCTCAATCGCGATCCCTCTCTGCTCAGTGCACGCGTCGAAGTGGTCGGTGCGGCCTCTAACTTTACCAACATGCTGAAGCATATCGATGAGTCGCTGACCAAGCTGGAGAATGATACCCAGTCCAGCATCAACATCAAAGTGAACGAAGCGAATGATATCATTGCGAATATAGCAGGTTTGACGGATACGATTAAGCGTGTGGAAGGCATGGGGGACAATGCCAACGATTTCAGGGATCAGCGAGACTTGTTGATTGATCAACTCTCGACCATCATTGATGTGCAGGTGACCGATGGAGAGGGAGGAGATATTACCATCCTAGCGGGCGGAATTACGGTCGTTGAGAATGGAGAATCGACGCCGATTACGGCGGATGTAGCCGCTACGGCAGGACAACTTCATGGCTACTCGCAATCGCTCGCCGAAGTCGATCGGATGCGCAACCAGATGAATGCGATGATTAGAACGATGGTAACCGGCACGGTGGATGTCGAGCTTGCGGCAGGTTATGTGGCAGCCTCGGATCTCGTCGCCAAGAGCGCCGTAGAGCTGGAGAATGGGGCGACGATCCCGGCGGGCGGCACAATTCCGGCCGGCTCGATCTTGAAGGGACCTGCCACGGTGCAAGTGAACGGATTTAACGGGCTGCACAGTCTTGGTTACAGCCTATCTGACCCTGCCAAGTCCGGAATACCGTTCTTTACGACGACGGACGGCGGGGAATTCTCTATCGGCAATATCCAGGTGAATGCCGACATTGTGAACAACGTCAGTAATATCGCGGCTTCCGGCCGCTATGACACTGTCAACGGGCAGAACGTTACAGTCAAAGGAAACAGCGTGATAGCGCATGCATTGGCTTCGCTTCGTGATAAGTCATTCAATTATCCGGCCGATATGACGTCGTTGTCTACCGGCTCGGTAGACGATTATTACCGCGCGATTATGGGCGATCTGGGAACGCGGGCAACGAATGCGGAACGAAATGTCAAGGTGCAGAGCGATATGGTCGATTCCGTGCTATTCCGCCGGCAATCGGTGAGCGGCGTGTCGCTGGACGAAGAGATGGCAGACATGATTCGCTTCCAGCATGCTTATAATGCGGCGGCGCGGAACATGACGACGGTAGATGAGATGCTGGATCGGGTTATCAATCAGATGGGTGTTGTTGGCCGTTAACGTTAAATGAAGGAAGCAGGTTATTTAAGGAGGAACAGGGATGCGCGTAACGAGTGCAATGCAGAATACGCAGTTGCTTCGCAATATGCGAAATATGAACAGTAATGCGATTGATCTGAATAATAAACTATCTTCCGGTCAACGAATTCATCGGCCAGGTGATGATCCGGTCGGCATCGGCTATCAGATGCGGTATGACAGCGAGCTGAACCGCAATGATGAGTTTACCGCGAATGCGCAGATGGGAACGGGTATGCTGCGGACAATGGATTCCTTGTTGCAGCAGGCGAGCGATGTGCTGAAGCGGGTGCGTACGTTGGTGCAGCAAGGATCGACCGGGACGACGCCGGATGATGCGCGCCAGGCGAATGCGGCCGAACTGAAGCAGCTCAAGGAACAGCTTGTCATGATCGGGAACAGCTCCTATAACGGCCGTTATCTGTTCAACGGCCAGAAGACCGATATTCCGCCTTATACGAGTGCCGGAGCGGCGGCAGAAACGACGGATGAAGGGGTTTACCGGTTAAATGTAAGTCCCGCGGTTACGGTACCGGTCAGCATTACAGGCGAATTGATATTTGGCAAGGCTGTTAATACGACGAATCCGATCGATAAAGATAATGATAATGTGTTCCAGATGATGGACGATATGATCAAAGCGGCAGAGGAGAATGACATTGACGGGCTGTTGAATGGATTGGAGCGGATTGACGCCTCCTCCGACCGCATTAACACGCAGTGGGCTGAGATTGGAGCCCGCATGAACCGCTTTGAGCTAATGGAGAACCGTCTCGCGGATGATAAAGTAAGCTTGAAGACGGAACGGGGACAAGTCGCCGATGTCGATATGCCGGAGGCGATTATCGCCCTGAAGACGCAAGAAAATGTTATGCAGGCGGCGCTGGCCACCGGGGCGCGGATTATGCAGGTATCACTGATTGACTTTATTCGTTAATTCGCAGAAGGGTTGAATCTTTATGAATATTTCGGATATTACGAGACAGATTCAATCGTATTCCTTCCGCTATGAGCCGGCTGAGTTAACGATTCGTCTGCGTCCCGTAGAGATGGAGGCGGATTGGCAACCCGTATGGGACGAGCTGGGGCTGCAGCGGCCTTCTGTTGCGGCCAGCGAGCAGAAAAACATGGCCGTTCAAGCGGCTGTTCAAGCTACGCAGCAGAAGGCGCAAGAAGGTGACCGTTTGGGCAATATCGCCAAGTCGAAGACGACTTTTGGACAGATCGCATTCGAACGCTACATGCAAAAGGGCCAGAAGGAAGTGCGTATATATGCGCTGCCTTCCCAGAGCGTAGCGATCGATGTTCGGGTTTATCCGCCGGAAATTGAAGTACAGACGAAAGGTGTTGTTCGGGAATGACCTCAACCAATGATTCAGTCGCATCAAATGTTACTATTCATAGTTCCAATTATGGGGCTCTTCATCCTGAACCTCATCAGATCTACGAGTTCGTCAAAGGCATGGTCGGGTTTCAGTCAATTACCCGATACGCCTTAATGCCATACGACGACTCCGTCTTCTATATTCTCCATGCGGTGGAGGAGGAACGGAGCTTTATATTAATTCCGGCGGAATATGTTCAGAACTATAGCTTTCCTATCGACCAGGATACCGTGGAAGTTCTGGGGGTTCAAACGCCTGAAGAAGTGGTAACAATGCTTGTCGTTAATATCATTAACGATGCGATTAGCGTGAATTTACGAGCCCCTGTCCTCTTCTCGCCGAAAGCACAGAAGGGCTGCCAGTATATCATCACAGACTCTAGTCTTCCCGTCCGGCATTTTATTCAAGGAAGGGGAGAATAGGATGCTGGTGCTGAAGCGAAAAATTGGTGAGACGGTCATGATCGGCGACGAAATCGAAGTCCGTGTTCTTGGCGTAGAAGGAGAGTATGTCAAGCTTGGCTTTGTTGCTCCCAAAAATGTGCAAATCATGCGGAAGGAATTATATGAGAGCATTGTGCAGGAGAATACTTTCGCAATAGAGACCACTAAGGGAGCCAATGAGAAACAAGATATTAATATGATTGAGATTTTGAAGAAATTTAAAAAATGAGAAGTATGCTCATGGGCAGATTCAATGCAAGGAAAAATAGCCGTGTTGAAATGTGAGGTGGATATAGATGAGCAGCATTCATCGTACAGACACCGCGGGGATAGACTTACAAGTACATCGTGCGACGATTCATTCGCTAAAGAACGTACTCATAAAGGAACAGCAGGACAAAACCAATTTAGAGATTGAGGCGCTCGATAGTGAACGTCTGAGATCTGGGGAAAAACAAGATTTACAGAAAAAAGTTCAGGAACTGAATGAGTCTATCGCTAACTCAGGGAAAGAAATTCGTTTTAAGTATAATGATGAAGCAGAAGATTTATATGTTGAAGTAATTGATAAAGCTACTCAAGAAGTCATTGCAAGTTTACCTCCGGAATTTCTAATTGAGTTATCTATCAAAATGAAAGAATTGATTGGCATGTTTTTCGACGAAAAAATATAAAGAAAGGTGGTTATATAATATGGGTTTTAGTATTGGAGGGCTTGCGTCTGGACTAGACACGGGCATGATGATCGAAAAGTTAATGATGCTGGAAAGAATTCCGTATACGAATTTAGAGCAAAAAAAGCAGGATTATACAAGTTTTCAATCTTATTTTAGAAATTTGAACACAAAGCTTTCGACACTCCGAGATAAAGCTGCTGATTTAACTTTGAACGCGAACTTCAAACTGACATCGACCAAAAGCTCGGACGAGCAGGCTGTAAAAGCTATCGGCTCCGATAATGCCGTAACAGGAAACTATCAGGTCACAGTAGATAGGTTGGCGAAGTCTCATGTTATTAAAGCAAACGAGTTCAGCACCCAAGGGGACTCTTCTTCCCTTGAAAACCAGACAATTACCTTTAGTCAGCCTGATGGTAATGAGGTTACCGTGACGCTGAAAGGGGAAACGTATGGTGAAATGCTGGAGAATTTAAAAAATGACATTAACAAAAATAGTAAAACAGTATCTGCATCTTTGGTTGAAACATCCCCAGGGAACAAAACCTTAGTGCTCACATCGGTAAAAACGGGTGTTGAAAATAAGTTCCATCAGGGAAGCGGAGGAACAACAGGGATTGGTATTTCTGGTAGTGCTAATGTTTTGAATGATCTTGGCCTACTGTCAGGCGGAAATTTTCAAGAGGTTCAGGCGGCTCAGGATGCAGAATTAAGTGTCAATGGTTTGAACGTTAAAAGTTCCTCTAACGAGGTTAGAGGTGTCATTGACGGTGTCACATTACAGCTCCAAAAAGAATCTTCTTCGGCAATGATTACGGTTGGACAGGATTCTGACAAAGTTATTGAAAAGGTTAAGGGATTTGTGGATGCTTTTAACGAAGTACGTAAGCTAATCCGTGAAGGCATGGCCAAGCCTGAAGAGAAGCCGAAGAATGATCAGACGCCTTATCGTAAAACAACTCTCCAGGGCGATTCGACTTTACGTCAGTTGGATATGGAGCTAGGCAGTTGGATGTCTAGTAATATTGCAGGGTTAGGGACGTTGGCTGATCTAGGCCTCGAAATTGATAAGGACAAGAAAGGATCCGAGATGACGGGTCAAATTGTCTTTGATGAGAAGAAATTTAAAGAAGCTTTGGAACGAGATCCGGATAAAGTAATATCCATGTTTAATATGGAGGAGACTGACTCAGCGGGAAACAAAAAGATGGGTATTGCCACCATATTAAGTGATGAACTGAAAAACTGGACAAATAAGGCTACTGGAATTTTGCAGTCTCGCGTTAACGGATACGACTCTGAGATTTCTTTTATTACTGAATCTATGGCAAATATGGAGCAACGTTTGACATTAAAGGAGGAGCAATTAAAGAGGCAATTTACAGCGATGGAGGTCGCGTTAGGTAAATTGAAGAACGAACAATCATGGCTAGACGGGCAATTAGCTAGTTTATCTAACCAGAAGAAGAACTAGGCTCATCAAAGGGGATGAATGAATGTATACGAATGCGGCCGCTGGGTATCAGGCCTATCAGAAGAATAAATATGAAACGGCTTCCCCGCATAAATTAATTCTTATGTTATATAATGGTGCATTAAAATATATCAAACAAGCAGAATCGGAATTATCAGAAGGACATCATTCAACAGCTCATCGCAATATTTTGAAGGTTCAGGATATTATTTACGAGTTAATTGCATGCTTAAACGAGCGTGAGGGTGGTGAAATCGCAAAAAATCTAAAAACACTCTACTTATATGTTATCGATCAATTGGTACAAGCCAATATTCAAAAGTCGGTTGGACCACTAGATGAAGCAAGAACAGTGATTCAATCAATTAAAGAAGCATGGGAAGCGATAGGCAAAGAAGTGGTAACGGGGCAGTCATATGGACAATAACAGAATTAATGTGTACGAGGAAATGATCGGCTTGTGTCAGCAATATTTAATTGATATGAAGGACCAAGATTCTTGGAATGAGGTTTACTTTCAACAATTTGAGAAAAAATGGGACGATTTTAAACGACTTATTGCTTCAGTCCCAACCGAACCACGGTCCGAAGAAGAGAGAGAGCAAGAATTCATTCATTGCCAATCCCTTTTTGTTTTATATCAATCGATCATTGATAAAATGGAAAGACAAATCAGCCAACTCACATCTCAAGTTCAAGGTGTCCGTCAAAGCAAGACAATAATGAATGCTTATTATGGAATGGGCCGGGCTGAGCAAGTTGCTTACTATTTTGATGAAAAAAAATAAAATTTTAGTGCAGGGATATAAACTATATATGGTTTCTTTACGATATATATAATAGGCCGCAGGGAAGTGGCCAATAATAATTATCATGGAGGATGATTAAGAATGTCGATGTTTATTAACACTAACGTAGGCGCAATCAATGCTCATCGCAATTTGGGTATGAACAACACTGCAATGAGCAAGACAATGGAGAAGTTGTCTTCCGGCTTCCGTATTAACCGTGCAGCGGATGATGCGGCAGGCTTGGCGATTTCCGAGAAAATGCGTTTCCAAATTAACGGCATGAATCAAGCAACGCGCAACGCACAAGACGGTATCTCTTTGATTCAAACGGCAGAGGGTGCACTGACAGAGGTACATTCCATGCTGCAACGTTTGAATACGTTGGCTAACCAGTCTGCTACAGGAACATACGATGATAAGGACCGTGCTAATATCCAAAAAGAAGTTGACGCATTGGTCGAAGAAATCGACAATATCGCGAAGTCCACTAACTTCAACGGTATTCAACTTCTGGGTGATGCAGGAACAGCTTCGGGTGCAGCTAAGCTGGGCTCTGGCGTTCAATTCCAAATCGGCGTAGGTAAAGATAATACATTGACAGCTGAATTGGCAAAAATGGACTCCGAAACTTTGAACCTTAAAACAGGGGGTAGTGGAGCAGCAAACATTTCGTTGGGATCTGCAGATGATGCTCGTGATGCAATTGCAACAATTGAAGCAGCAATTAATACAGTTTCTGAGCAACGTGCTGCTTTCGGTGCCGTTCAAAACCGCTTGGAGCATACAATTAATAACTTGGGTGTAACATCCGAGAACTTGTCTGCATCTGAATCCCGTATCCGTAACGCGGATATGGCGAAAGAAATGACAGATTTCACCCGCAATCAAATTCTCGTACAAGCAGGTACGTCGATGTTGGCACAAGCTAACTCTGCGCCGCAGAACGTATTGAAATTGCTCGGCTAATAAAATCACTTCTCTTAAAAATCCTGAAGGTAGAACTACCTTCAGGATTTTTTTGTGCAACATATCGATTAGAAGGGCACTCAACATTAGACATAGATTATCCGATATAAATAATATTACTAAACGTATAAGAGGTGCTGAATATGAATATTTCGATAGATAATGAATCGCGCCAATATGATGTTCAATCAGCCGCTGAGATGGATGCTCATTGGATAAATATATCAAGGGAAGTCTTGAGTAGAAATGATTTAATTTACTGTGTGGATATCGATGGAGTAAGCTATTATGATGACTATGCGACTGAGTTGTTAACGAGATATGAAGAGATACAGACTGTAGTCATACATACTATTACAAAGGAACGTAGCTTTTATACCACTTGGAATGACTTTCAGGATTATGCGAACAGAGTGGTGGGAGTTGTGGCAGAGCGTATTGCTCCTCTATATGGGGGGGCGGTGGAAGAGACAGGTGAAATCGTGTCGGAATTGATCGGATCGATCGAGTGGATTAGCAATGCGCTGACATTTATGGCGTACTTGGGTAATGAGATAGGGGTCGGACGGGAGGCGCTGGATCTAATTGACGATACAACAGCACAGATCAAGCCGATTCTCGAGTTGTTGACCGGGGAAATAGAGTGGGGAAATTTGATCGGATTTGCCGATATTATTCAATACGAGTTTATCCCAATTATTGAAGAATATTTTTGCAAGAGCAAGGAGGTTGAACTTCCGATTGGAAGCATTAAAAACTAACGCTAAAGTTATTCACCACCGCTTCCCCCATCTTGCCTCCATCATAGATCATGGAGCTAGTATTCCGGACTCATTGGAGATGGTTGTATCGAAAGACAATCGACTTCATCCCGTTGTTCAGATTGATGGTCGAATGCATCATATTTACAGCGCCTATAATGTGGAACGCGAAGTTTCTCTTTGGCTAGAACAGGTGTCCGATTCTGTATCGGAGTCATTATATGTCCTTTTAACCGGATTCGGATGCGGCTATCATCTGGAAGCGTTAATGAATAGGTTCCCTGGCAAGCGATATTACGTCTATGAGCCGGATGTCCGTTTATTCTGTAAGGTGATGCAAACATGCGACGTATCTGCTGTACTTGGCCACAGCAGCCTAGAGGACTTGACAGTTGGTACGGATGCAGAGCGAAACACCTCTTTTCTTGACCGATTTACGGATCAAGTGTCAGGGAAATTTGTACAACTATATGTTCCATCCTATCAACGGATTTATCACGAAAATATTAAAGAATTTCATGAACTGGCAGTTCAAGTAGCGAAGATGAAAAGAAGCAACTTAGCTACTTTTTTACAGTTTGGTCCTGAATGGATAACGAATGTATTGCAAAATATGAAACATATTGTGAAGTCGCCACCAGTTACTTTTCTGAAAAATAAATTTTATGATGTACCTGCTGTCGTTGTAGGTTCAGGTCCCTCCTTGCATTATGATTTAGATATGATAAGACAGCTGAAAGGAAAGGCTCTTATTATTGCGGCCGGAACGAGCATTCAAGCTTTGATGCAAGCTGACATTGAACCTGATCTTGTGGTCTCGATGGATGGGGGACAGTCGAATTGCAAAGCATTCCAGTCTGTGCATACCGATCATATACCCTTAATTTATGGTACCTTCATTAATCCGGGTATATTGAATGAAAGCAGACAATTTTGTGCGTATTTTATCTTGGATTTGGAGATTATAACACCTCATCTGCTCGGTGATATTTCGGAAGTTCCTATTTTTGCCTCAAACTTCAGTGTTACCGGATTATGTATACAGTTAGCTGCATATATGGGCTGTCGTACGATTGTATTTACAGGTCAGGACTTGTCATTTCCGGGCAGGAAATATTATGCTGACGGAATTCGTCACTCAGACCCTGATTACATTAGGAATACCACCGAATCGGCATCTATGGAAGTTGAGAATGTATACGGAATAATGAATTATACCAACCATATCATGTTTGTTACGTTACGGGACATAGAAAATTTAATTTGTTTGTATACGGATATTGAATTCATTAATACTTCTCAGCATGGGGCCAGAATAAAAGGCACAACCTTTATGCCTATGGATAAACTGGACTATCATCGGTTGGGGAGTTCCGTTCATGGCCGGGTTAAAGAGCTATTCAAGCAAAAGCAACGGACTGAGATGACTGACGATGTGATTATGCGAATGCGTAGCGATCTTAGGGAACTGGTAGCGTTAAAAAACTCGTTTCATCAATTGCTTAAGCTTATTAATCGGTTGAAGAACAAAACAAGACCGGGGCAGAATCAATTCTTGGTAGACGGATTGAATCGTATCAGTAAGCTGTGGACTGATATATCGCACAATAAGACTTATAGCGTATATGTTAATTTTGGATTAAGCTCTTTGATGAATAGCTATCAGAGATTCATATCGGAATTGAATCGTCAATCACGGCTTGATGTCAAATTCAACATAATTGAAAAGTACATTCCTACATTAAGCAGGCAAATTATACAGTTTATCCCTTTTATTGAAGATACCCTTACAGCTACTATAAGAGAGTTGGCGCAAGAAAGTAGTGAAGAAGCAGAATCGGGGAATTTATAAGGATGTACGTTGGGGGTAAGTGTAAGCGTAATTGTACCTGTATATAATATTGAGGCGTACTTGCGCCGATGTCTAGATTCTTTAGTTATGCAGACGCTGGAAGCTTTCGAGATTATTGTAGTCAACGATGCCTCGCCAGACCGAAGGTTCGAAATTATGATAAATATTATCCGGATAAAATCATAGTTATCGATTCCAACGTCAATGTTAGGCAAGGTGGCGCAAGGAACTTGGGAATTCGGGCGTCCCGTTCTGAGATAGCGATGACTGGTAGATGTCAACATGTATGAACAGCTATATACCACTGCGATCGAGAAGGATGCGGATGTGGTCAGCTGTGATATGTTACGGGTTCTAAACTTCTATCAACGGGACTGTCGGTATTTACGGGGACACTGGATGCGGGTAAGAGAGAAGAGATAGTGGTTAACGGGGCTCTACCAGGAGGCGTTAGTAAAATCTATGGAAAAAGTTTGATCTATGACCATGACATTTGGTTCCCGGAGCGATTAGTTTACGAGGACAATTTGTGGGGAGCATTGATTTTTCTCTACGCCCGCAATTATTATCTAATACTATTATTATAATGACAACTCGACGGTTGCTTCTATAACAAGAGTATGCATCAGTTCGAGCGTTTGGTATAAAGACGATGAAATTAGATGAGTATAGGAAGAGAGGCTTCTATGAGCAATATAAAGATGCGATTGAATACAGCTTCATTCAATTTATTAACTCCTTGCATCTTGCTTTTGCGAGATTTAGCAGGCCGTCCTTTACTAAAGTATTTGAAAGCGTAAATATATGAAGGAACATTTCCCCCGACTATAGGCATAACAAATATTTTGGCCAGATAAACGAGGTAGGCGGCATGCTGAGCGGGATAACTGATCTTAGTCCATATAAGGCATATGAATGGTACAACTCCGTGCTGATGAGAGGGCGAATTGAATGAACTATTCTGGAAAAAAGATATTGATTATTGGTGGCACTGGGACGATAGGGCAGAGCTTGCTGAAGCATGTGCTGCGTGACAATCCGTCCGTCATCCGTATATTGAGCAGGGATGAGTATAAGCAATTCAAGCTGCAACAACAGTATCTTGATTATACAAATATCCGATACTTGATTGGAGATGTTCGGGATTACGAGAGAATCAAGCGAGCTATGGAAGGGATCGACTACGTGTTCCATGTCGCCGCGATGAAGCATGTTCCGGCGTGTGAATATAATCCGTTCGAGGCGGTGCAGACCAATATTATCGGGACGCAAAATGTTATTCAGGCCTCACTTGAGTGTGGGGTTGAAAAGGTAATATTCACAAGTACGGATAAAGCAATCTCGCCTGCGAATACATATGGTGCCTCTAAACTTATGGCAGAGAGACTAATTTCGGCGGCCCAATATCAATCTGGAACGAAGAAAACAGTATTTGCTGCTGTCCGTTTTGGGAATGTTATGGGCTCCAGGGGTTCTGTAATTCCTTTGTTCAAAAAACAAATTGCGGAGAAACGCATTATAACGGTCACATGCAAAGAAATGACACGTTTTATGATGACCCAAAAGCAGGCGACCGAGTTAACATTAAAAGCAATGATGATGGC
This sequence comes from Paenibacillus thiaminolyticus, assembly GCF_003591545.1. Taxonomy (GTDB): domain Bacteria; phylum Bacillota; class Bacilli; order Paenibacillales; family Paenibacillaceae; genus Paenibacillus_B; species Paenibacillus_B thiaminolyticus_A. Next base: position 112,368 of record NZ_QYZD01000005.1, on the reverse strand, counting down.
GAATGGCGGTGAAGTGTTTGTACTTAAAATGCCGGTTGTTCGTCTTCTGGATCTTGCTGGACAAATCATTGAACAAGAGGTGCGCAAAGGTATTTCTCCTGACTCAGTTCATATCGAAGAAATCGGCTTACGCCCCGGGGAAAAAATGTATGAGGAACTTATGACTGTTGAGGAATCCAAATATGCTCTAGAAACGGAAGATATGTTCATTATTCCTAACGCCTTCATGAAACCACATCAATATGAAGGAGCCAGACCAGCACAAGTAAGAAGTTATAGTTCTGCAGATGTTGAGCCTTTAAGTGTGAAACAGCTTGAACAATTACTATCTCAGAGCGGAATTGTCGAGGAACATACGGAGATTAGCAGGATAAAGAGGGAACAATTAAGTATATAAAAAGGTGGCAATGCCTTGTGAAACTCGTTACTATTATACAGGCAAGAATGGGATCAACTAGACTCCCAGGGAAGGTAATGCTGCCATTGGGAGATACAATAGTCCTGGATTATGTCGTAAACCGATGCCATCAGATCAAAGGAGTAAACGAAGTTATAGTAGCCACTTCAACGGAGCGAGCAGATGATAAAATAGAGCAGTGGTGTGATGAATATCACATTCCCTGCTCGCGTGGCTCGCAAGATGATGTTTTGGGAAGATACCATAAATGCGCTAGAGAATGGGATGCTGATTATATTTTTCGAGTGACTTCCGATTGTCCATTTGTAGATTATGAAATGGCGTCTGATATTGTAAATGAGATGAAGCGGTCCTCATACGATATCATTAAAGTGGAAGGTCATTTACCGAGAGGATTGGTTGCAGAATTATTTTCGTTCAAGACTTTGGAGTATATGAATAAGCATGGGTTGGAAGCACGGCACCGGGAGCATGTAACCTATTATGCGTATGAATATCCCGAACAATTTAATATGGGATATTTTCGAGCAAGAGAAAAACTTCAACACCCGGAGCTTAGAATTACTGTAGATACTCCGGAAGACTACAAATTGTGCAGATTGATAGCTCAACATTTTAAGTCAAACTTACTAGTGTCTTCAAGTGAGGTCATATCTTATTTGCTAGAACATCCGGAGATAGCCGCAATTAATGCACACATTGAACAAAAGAGAGTCATCTGATTAATGACAGGGGGACATTATGAATATCTTATTAACAGGTGGAGCAGGTTTTATTGGCAGATGGGTTGCTAAACAACTTCTTGGAGATGGGCATCGCGTATGGGTTTTGGATGACTTATCGAATGGAAGCGAAGGCAATTTAGATGAATTCCGAAACCATGAACATTTTATGGGCTTGGTAGAAGGAACGATATTGGATGAGCATTTATTAAGTGCCCTTTTTGAAGAACACCAATTTCAACTATGCTACCATTTGGGGGCTTCTATTAACGTCCAGGCTTCAATCGATGATCCAAGGACGACATTTAACAACGATACTGTAGGTACATTTTATGTGCTGGAGCAGTGCAGAAAAAATAATACGAAGGTGGTATTCATGAGTACGTGCATGGTGTATGATGCCTGCGCGGATAATGTTGGAATTACGGAAGAACATCGTACTAAACCGGCATCTCCGTATGCTGGAGCAAAAATTTCGGCTGAGAACATGGTCCTTTCCTATTACTATGCATACGGTTTACCCGTTGTTGTTATCAGACCGTTTAATACATATGGGCCGTTCCAGAAAACAGGCGGAGAGGGCGGAGTTGTCGCTATTTTCATCAAGAATAAACTTGATGGAAAAGATTTGAGTATATACGGAGAAGGATCCCAAACGAGAGATCTATTATATGTGGAAGATTGCGCGCGATTTGTAGTTGAAGCCGGATATAGTGATAATGTAAATGGTCATATCATTAATGCCGGGCTTGGAAGAGACATATCGATTAATGATTTGGCTTTATTGGTGGTTGGAGATTCTTCCCGTATTAAACATGTGCCTCATATCCATCCGCAGAGTGAAATAAAAAAATTGTTGTGTAACAACAAAAAGGCCGAAGCACTTCTTAATTGGAAGCCTTTAGTGATGCTAGAAGAGGGAATTGGGCGAACAGAGGAATGGATTAAACAAACAAGAATGATTTGATGTGCTGCAGGAGATGAAGAAAATCATGAACTCACATGGATTTTTTGAAAATAATCCAGTTAGAAGCAATATTTTGCCATACGGTCGCCAGTGGTTAGATGAAGAAGACATCCAAGCAGTTATTGACGTTTTAAAGAGTGATTTTATAACGCAAGGGCCTAAAATCTCAGAATTTGAACAGTCTATTGCATCTAAAGCAAGTGCAAAGTATGCAGTAACATTCTCGAACGGCACTGCGGCATTACATGGAGCGTGTTATGCTGCCGGAATTACCGAGGGTGATGAAGTTATAACATCTCCTATTACATTTGCAGCAAGCAGCAACTGTGTTCTTTATCAACGAGGGATTCCAGTTTTCTCAGATATAGACTTAACCTCATATAACTTGGACCCTGATGTATTAGAGAGAAGAATCACCAATCGAACAAAGGCCATTATTCCTGTTGATTTCGCAGGCCAACCTGTAGAAATGGACCGTTTTATAGAAATTGCTGAAAAACATAACCTGATCCTAATACAAGATGCTGCACATTCTCTTGGAGCTACATACAAAGGAAACCAGGTTGGTTCAATGGCTGATATGACAATGTTCAGCTTTCATCCTGTAAAAGCAATAACAACTGGAGAGGGGGGAGTTATTGTTACTGATTCGGAAGAATATTATCAAAAGCTACTCTTATTTCGTAGTCATGGAATAACTAGAAATCCTGAACTTCTTGAGGATACTAAAGGACCGTGGCATTATGAGATGCATGATCTTGGCTATAATTACAGAATGACAGATATACAAGCTGCTCTAGGACTGTCTCAATTGCAACGATTAGAGCACTTTTTAGCTAGAAGAAGAGAAATAGCAGAGAAATACACAGATGCATTTGCAGGGTTGGAAGGACTTATAACACCACACCAAGCACTCTATTCTAATTCTGCATGGCACTTATATGTCACTCGGTGGTTATCAGAGTGTTTTAGAGCTGATAGGAGAACGATATTTGATGCATTGAGAAACGAAGGGATCGGTGTGCAGGTTCATTATATCCCAGTGTACCAGCATCCATACTACAAAAAATTGGGATACAGCTCGTTATGTACAAAAGCTGAGGAGTTTTATAGCACTGCTATTTCACTTCCGATATATCCAAAAATGAATGATGAAGATGTATCTGATGTAATTAAAGCTGTTAAAAAAACCTACAATATATTTAATATTTGCTAAGAACATTAGTAACACATGAACACTTAGTAATGCTATCTTATGTCTCTAGTGAAGAGGGGGTAAAAATGAGGGTTCTTGCGATTGGTGCCGGGAAAGAGCAGTCTTATGTTATTAAAAAGGCTAAAGATATGGGGCTCCATGTAATAGCGGTTGATGGAAACAAAGGTAGCTCCGGATTTAAGTATGCAGATAAGAGCTACGTTGTGGATATTAGTAATGAAACAGAAGTCATTAAAATTGCTGAAAAAGAAAAAATTGTGGCAGTTCTCCCGACTCCAATTGGACGGTATTTAACAACTATCGGGGCGGTAAATGATTATTTGGGGTTAAAAGGGATAAGTAAAAAGGCAGCGTTTAACTGTACAGATAAAATGAAGACTCATGAAATTCTTATAGAACATGGTGTAAAGACCGCTAGACAGATAAAAATAAGAAAAGGAACTTCAATTGAGGAAATTAATGAAAATTTTTACTATCCTTTTATACTTAAACCAAGATATGGAGCGGGCAGTAAAGGTGTTAGAGTTATTCGGAATTCTGAAGAATTGCTCTCCTATTATGAGGAAGGTATTCTGGTTGAGGAGTTCATGACGGGAAAAGAATACGGTCTAGATGGCATTGTGAGAAATGGTGTCTTTCACCTAATATTAGTGAGAGAAAAAGTTTTGACCGATTTTCCATTTAGACAAGAAATAGGGTATATTGCTCCTGCTCCTATCTTTGATAAAACATTAGAAAATATTAGATTAAGTGCACAAAAAGTTTGTAACGCCATTGGATTAACAGATTGTTTGTTGCATGCAGATATAATTATTGAAGATGATGTGATTAAATGGATAGAGCTTTCAGGTAGGCCGTCAGGTCTTCATATTAGTAGTTTCATGGTTCCTAATGTGACTGGAGAAAATTATATTCAGCAACAAATAAACTATCTAATAGGAAAAAATGAAGAGATAGTACTTCATTCATTTGATGTTTACAAAAAGATGTATTTAGGTTTTTTTTCTTTTTCTAAAATCGGTTATGTAACATATGTGCCAGATAAAAAGAGATTTGTAAACAACGATTATGTTTTTGATTACCACTGCCATATAAAAAATGGAGATTATCTTGATCAGATAAAAGATGGGTCTGATCTAATAGATAGAGGTTTTTTTGCTATAACAGGTCAAACTATTGATGAAATGTGTGATAGAGCCCAGTCGATAATAAGTAAATTTCATATAGAAAAAGGATGATATTGTGAATATTACTGATAAGTTAAACCAAGAAAGTGCTAGTGAAGAAATCAAAAAAAATGTTATGTTGTACCCCAGTGAAAGAGTAGTTTCATTTCTAGCTAGAAACTTCGGTGATTTAGAGAAGAATAAAGAAAAAAATGCTCTTGATATTGGTTTTGGATCTGGACGTCATCTAAAAACAATGTTGGAATACGGATTTTGTACTTACGGAATTGATTACAGTAAAGAATGCTTTGAAATTGCGAAACGAAATTTGGCTGATTTCCCCAATCTTATTAAGTTGACATACTCAGAATGGTCAGAATCTATGTTTGATGTCAAAATGGATGCGGTAGTTTGTTTTGGGGTTGTGTTCCTTAAGACAAAAGCAAGAATGTTAGAAGATTTAAAACAAATGTACAATATTATGAACCACAATGGGAAAATGTTAATAAATTTTAGAAATAAAGAAAATTGGTTTTACGGATTAGGAAAAGAAGTTGAAGGTGATTCATTTCTATTAGATGAAAGAGCAGGTTCTTATCATAATTTCTTGTATACTTTTTTAGATTTGGAAGATGCTCAAGAAATGCTTAAAGAAGCTGGATTTATAGTTGAGAGTATTGAGCGAGAAGATTACTATAAAAACAATCTAAAAGAAAAGCACAGTTGGTGGAATTTTACGGTAAGAAAAGACTGAGGTGGACAAAATGAAATCGATAAAGATTGGAGACAGAGAAATTGGCAACTTATGCTCAAGTTTAATAGTTGCTGAAATAGGTGCAAATCATAACCTGGATATGGGATTAATTAAACAAACAATTGATGCTGCCGCCGTTTGTGGAGTAGACGCGGTCAAGTTCCAGACTTATACTCCCGAAGAGTTACTAGCTGATGTAAATCGAATTATTACTTGGGGACCTAAAGGTTCAGAGGTTACAGAACCAATTTCTGAAATGTTCAGAAAGTTATCTTTACCGAGAGAGTGGCATGAAGAAGTCTTTGCTTACGCAAAGGAAAAAGGCCTCATTGCATTTTCAACGCCTTTTAGCGTTGAGGGATTACATTTTCTAAATGATACATTGGATATTCCTTGCATTAAAATTGCTGCTTCTGATGTAAATTATATAGACTTGTTGCAAAATGTCGGAAAAACAGGTAAGCCAGTGATGCTGTCACTTGGAAAATGTACTTTATCAGAAGCGGATATGGCGATCGAGATGTTATTTGAAAACGGTGCGAAAGATTTGGTAATTATGCACTGCGTAGCGCAGTATCCTTCTCCCATGGAGGAAATGAACCTGAAAGTCATTGAAAGTTTGAAAACTCTCTATCCAGAGTGTGTTGTTGGATTTTCAGATCATTCATTAGGAATCACCGCCGCGATAGGAGCCGTCGCATTAGGTGCAAGGGTCATTGAAAAACATTTTACACTAGATAAAAGTCTGAGTGGTCCCGATCATTGGTTTAGCATTGATCCACATGATATGAAGTCCCTTGTTCAAGAAATTCGAAATTTAGAAGCTGCAATGGGGCACCCAAGGAAGAAAATTCTCGCCTGCGAAAAATCAGAACGGGACACATCCGTACGCTCCTTAGTTCTTGCAAAGTCAATAATGAAAGGTGAAATGATCCGTAAAGACCACCTGAAGATGGTCCGCCCGGGAACTGGAATATCACCGTTCGATGTTGATAAGGTCTTAGGTTTGCGCGTGACTAGCTCCTTAGATAAAAACACTGTATTGACATGGGAGCATTTTAAGTGATAATTATTTATTCTGTTGGAAATTCAAAGGTCGGTATAGGAAATGTGAGCCGCGCCTCATCCTTATATAAAGAATTTTTAAAAAATGACTTAGTAAGTACACAAGACATTTATTTTATATGTGAGGCTTCGAGATCTATTCTAGAACAGTTTCACCTTAATCTTTTACCAAGAGTAACTATGACGAAAGATAAGGATGATTCTTTTGAATTTATTCGTTCATATCTGAAGCATCGAAAAAAAGAGTGTTTATTAATAGTTGATGCGCCAGATTTGTCATATATCGATAGAGAACGTCTTGCTTTATATGGAATAAGCAAGTTTATTTCTCTTACGGATAGTAACATAGATTCATTCCAACCCCATTTTTTTATTGATACTGATATCTTTCCTAAAAAATATTCTTATGACTTTCCTATTGAAATTATTTCAGGTGCTAAATACCACATCATCAGGGATGATTTACTTGTTCATAAGAAAAGTGAATTGCTAGACAAACAGATAATAGAGAGTGTGTTTGTTTGCTTTGGCGGAGCTGATCCTGCATTTTATACAGAATGGTTTTATAAAAACATTGCACTAGATTCTTCATTTAACCATATACACTTTACTATCGGTATTGGACCTGCCTTTTCTGAATCCAGAACAGGGCTGTTTGCTTCAATAAGTGATAGGGTTCAGGTTATCAAATGCCCTAATATAGTACAAGAAATCATAAATCATGATCTTGTAGTTACTTTGGGCGGTCTAACTACGTACGAAGCAATGTATATTGGAACACCTGTTTGTGCACTTGAATGGTCTTATATGACCCCGTATGTCAGAAAACTGCATGAGTACAACTTTATTGAAAATCTTGGAACGCCAGTCAAAGCATATGACTCGTTTAAAAACATAATTAATAATAGTAAAAGTCTATTTAAAAAGACTGACTATGCGTGGAGGACTTTGGATGGACTTGGTGCCAGACGGGCGGCTAATTCTTTGACGAGCAAACAAGAGCTCGTAATTTATTTTCATTGACAACGCTTCCAGCCAGTGATATAGTCGGAATTGTGAAGGACAATCTTCACGGATTTGAAGATGAAGGGAATGTTATCGACATGCAAGGTAAAGTAAAATGGTTTAACGCTGAGAAGGGCTATGGCTTTATCGAGACTGCAGAAGGCAACGACGTATTCGTTCACTTCTCCGCTATCCAAACGGACGGCTTCAAGACTCTGGAAGAAGGCCAAGAAGTTGAGTTCGATATCGTGGAAGGCGCTCGCGGTCCACAAGCAGCTAACGTAATCAAACTGTAATTATACCGACGTGAGTCGAATTATATATGATTCCGATTAGCTAGACGCCCCTGGTTTAAAAGCCAGGGGTTTATTCTTATTCAATAAAGTTCATGAGAGGTATATAAATGGCAACTCAATTTGAATACGAAATTCCCGCCCATGCAAATGTTTACACGAACACTCCTCGGACCAATAAAGTTTATTTTTCAACACCCTCACAAGGGGTAAATAAGGATACAGGATTGTTGCTACTCATCCCTGGTTATGGTGGGCATTCTCAATCAAACGTATACCGGAAAATGAGAAGAACATTTGCGGATGACTATAATCTCATTTGTATCCAATGTGATTATTTTGGTCAAGAATTCATGCAGAACGAGGTACTTGAGGAAAGTGTTGAGAACTTTAACGATATGTCCTTCATGCAGGCGATTGATAATATCAATGCCGTATTATTTGTGATTGAGGCTCTTCAAAGGAAAAATTTTAGTATTAATTATGGGAAAGTTATTGTATATGGACAGTCTCATGGAGCGTATCTATCCTATGTTTGCAACGCTTTTTCTCCGAATCTTTTTACGATGTTAATAGATAATTCTTCTTATTTATATCCCCTGTACTTGGTATCAGAACGGAATTTGAAGTACCCTGATAGACAAGTTACTTTTCATTATTTAGCATCCGATTTTCCGAAGGAAAATGAAATATTTTATTTACCAAGCTTATACTCCAAATTTGAAAATCAGTGCAAAATAATTAGCTATAACGGTACTCACGATTTGATGGTACCGCAGGAATCAAAGGAAAAGTTTTGCCGTGGAATTCATCCATCTTATTTTGAACTGGTTTCAGTGGACCGGGTAGATGGAGGGTTGTTTAAATCAACACAGCATGGTTTAGGGGCGGATTTTTTACGTTTGTTCGAATATACAATGGACAAATATGGGCAGTTTGAAGTTAGAAATAGACTTGATTTATGTACCTTGCAAATCAGAACGAGTGAACATCAATTTGAGTTGAACTATGATAGGGGCAGGCTTCAATTTTCTGCGTTGATCCTGTAAGAACGATAAATGATAAAATTTTATTTCCGCAGAAAGGTACTTCATTATAGAACTACAAATTTTGTAGGCCATTGAATTAACGTCATCATAGTTCCGTTTTCCAGCATAGTCAGATAAGGAACTTCTAACTAACAAGACAAGCACAGCGCTGCTAAAGGGCGCGGGGCTTGTTTTTTGTTTGTAAAAAACAACCCAACCGGGAATACTCCAAATACAATATACCGCGAAAGGAGGCAGGACATGAGCGGGAAGGATGAAACCCTGGAGTACTCCGCACCGGATAACGAACCGTTAGCCGCGGCTTTGGAGAAGAATGTGCAAAAGGTGAAGGAAACGCTTGGCCACAGTTCTGATCTGATCGTGAGAGAAATATGGGCGGGAGGGCGTTCGGATCGCAAGGTCGCTATTCTGTACATGGATGGATTGACCGATTCGAGAATGGTGCAGGATTTTATTGTGCGGGCAGTTACGGACAATGACACCATCCAGGATACGCAGGATAGCTCGGCGGAGACTGATTATTTTACCGCATTAAAAGAATACACGCTCTCCATATCCAATCTCAAAGAAATCACCGATTGTCAGGAACTGCTCAATCGTCTGTTAAGCGGGGATACAATTGTTTTGCTGGATCGATGCGACCGCGGGCTGGCGGCCGCAACGGCAGGCGGGGAAGAACGCGGGGTGCATGCGCCGGAAGATCAGACCGTCGTGAGAGGCCCGCGCGATGCGTTCACGGAGAATATAAGGACGAACACCGCATTGGTACGCCGGAAAGTCAAAAACCCGAACTTATGGGTCGAGACCAAAACGATAGGAACGGTCTCGCACACAAACGTGGCCGTGATGTACATCAAAGGAACCGCCGATGATCAGGTAGTTGGAGAGGTTCATCGAAGACTGGACGGGATTCAGCTCGCAGGAATATTGGAAAGCGGAATGATTGAAGAGCTTATCCAAGACCGGACGCTTAGTCCGTTTCCAACCATGTATAACACCGAACGGCCTGATGTGGTCGCGGCGGGGTTGATAGAAGGACGGGTGGCTATTCTGGTCGATGGGACACCCTTCGTCCTGCTCGTGCCCGCGTTATTCATTCAATATTTCCATGCAGCTGAAGATTACTATCAGCGCACTGATTTTGGCTTGATTCGCTTATTGCGGATGATTGCCTTTTTCATTGCGCTGCTCGGACCGTCTCTGTATATCGCCATCACGACGTTTCATCATGAAATGCTGCCTACGGCGCTCATGATCAGCATAGCGGCTGGGCGGGAGGGGGTGCCTTTCCCCGCATTTTTTGAAGCTTTGATTATGGAGACGACCTTCGAAATTTTAAGGGAAGCCGGTGTCCGGATGCCTCGAGCGATTGGGCAGGCGGTCTCCATTGTAGGCGCTCTTGTGATTGGGCAGGCTGCCGTAGAAGCAGGACTAGTATCGCCAGGGATGGTCATTGTCGTTGCCATCACGGCGATCTCCAATTTCTCTTTTCCTGCTTATAACATGGGGATTGCTGTTAGAATATTGAGGTTCCCGCTTATGGCTTTAGCTGCGGTGGCGGGTTTATATGGGATTTTTATCGGTATCGGGCTCATGCTTGTTCACTTGTGTGGCTTGAAATCATTTGGCGTGCCTTTTATGGCTCCCTTTGCTCCCTATAATTGGTTCGATCAGAAGGACGCTCTCATCCGATTGCCCAAAATCGGCCTGTCCGAACGGGTGCAATCGATTGGAACGAAGAACAAGCGATGATCGGAGGAGATGTCAGTGGCCTATATATCGCGTATGCTGATCATATTGCTAATACTGGCGGTGCTGACCGGATGTTGGAGCCGAAGAGAAGTGAATGACTTAATTATCGCGGTGGCGATGGGGGTTGACAGGGTGGGAGAAGAATATCTTGTCTCCGTGCAGGTGGTCGATCCGGGAGAAATCACGGCAAAAAAGGCGAGCGGACGTTCTCCGGCTACGGTATATACGGAAAAAGGGAAGACGATATTCGAGGCTGTAAGAAGAATGACAACAACGTCGGCCAGAAAAATTTATTTTTCGCACTTAAGAATGTTCTTGATCGGGGAGGAGACGGCCAGGGGCGGCATTGGCCACGTAATCGAATTTCTCTCTCGCGATCATGAATTTCGAACCGATTTTTATATCGCCATTGCCCGAAACATGAATGCGGAAAATATCTTGAAAAATTACACGACGATCGAAAAACTCCCTGCCAACAAGATGTTCTCTTCCCTGGAGATGTCGAGCCAATCCTGGGCGGCGACCGGGACCGTCAAATTGGATGAGTTGGTGACGGATCTGATGGCGGAAGGCAAAAGCCCGGTTATTACAGGTATCGGACATATCGGAGATATCGAAGAAGGAATGACGAAAAAGAATGTGGAAGTAACGGAGCCGCCCGCCAGGTTGAAATATAGAGGAATGGCTGTATTCCGGAGCGACAAGCTGATTGGATGGCTCAATGAAGATGAGAGCAAGGGTTATAATTATTTCAGGGGAAAGGTAAAAAGCACGGTGGGTGTCCTCCCGTGCCCACATGAAGACGGCAACTTATCGTTTGAGCAAATTCGAATGAATAGCCGGATTCGAGTCGATAGGCATAACTATCCCCCGAAGGTAAGTATCGATATTAATGTGGTCTCCAATATTGGAGAATCGCAATGCAAAATTGATCTAACCAACCCGAACGTTATTCAGAAACTGGAGAACAGAGCGGGAAAAAAGGTGAAATTAGGTGTTGAGGGGACGCTGAAAAAAGCAAGGTCGTTACAAACGGACTTCGTCGGGTTGGGGGCGGCCATTCATCGGTCGGCTCCCGAAGCATGGGCCCAACTGAAGCGTCATTGGCCCGAGCGAATGGATTCCGTCCCCATAAATATTCAGGTTCATATGAAGCTGAAGCACAGCAGCAAAACGAGAGGGACTTTTCTGGAAAAAATGAAAGAGTAAGCTTAATTAACATCGTGTAGAGCAACGGGGGCGAACTTGAGGTGCAACATTCAAAGATTACTCTGCGCCAATATCAAATTCTGGTCATACTGTTCACTGTCGGCACAACGATTCTGATTACGCCTGCCGGAATAGCGGCTGAGGTCGGTCAAGATGCCTGGCTTGCTCCGCTTGCAGCCATGGGGCTGGGCCTGCTTCTCGTGCTGCTGTACAACGGGATCAGCCGTGCCGCTCCCGGAATGGCGATTACCGATCTCTGTGAGGCGGTATTTGGAGTCTGGCTTGGCAAAGCGCTGTCGCTCCTGTTCGTTGCTTTTTCCTTCTTCGCCGCTTCAACGGTGTTTTATGATGTGGGCAAATTCATTGTTACGGTGATTATGCCGGAAACGCCCATGCTGTTTGTTAATATATTGTTTGGCGTCCTGCTCATGTACGCACTCGGAAGCGGCTTCGGCACATTTGCGAGGATGATCGAATTACTGTTCCCCTGGTTCGTGGTTCTCTTTTTAGTGATGGTTCTTTTGCTGCTGCCGGAAATTGATATACGGAATGTGCAGCCATTGCTGGAAGCGAAGCCGGGCAAACTGCTGTGGTCGGTATGTATGGTCGCCAGCCTTTCCTACATGCCGCTAGCGGTGTTCCTCGTCTTCCAGCCGTTCGAATTGAGAGACCCCGAGAAAGCACCAGGCGCTCTTTTAAAGGCGGTGTTGATAGGCGGAACCTTTTCTTCAGCCATTCTCGCATTAACGATTTTTGTGCTTGGCGCGAACGTAACCTCGCTGCAAGAATACCCAGTCTACACGTTAGCGCAGAAGGTCAGCATCGGGAAGTTCATAGAACGGATTGAAGCGATTGTAGCCGGCATGTGGCTGATCACGACCTTTGTCAAAGTATCCGTCTATTTTTATTCAGGCCAGTCAGGCCTTCTTCGGATTGCCGGAAGGACAAGCTATCGTGCCATCCTGCTGCCTTTGGTGTTGCTGCTTGTCCTTATTTCCATCCGTATTTTCCCGAATTCTGCCTTTGAAAATCGATTCAATGCAACCGGCTGGATAGTTAGCGCTTTTCTGGTGTGGGTTGCTTTTCCGCTCGTTCTGCTCATTGGGGTGAAGCTGAAATCATTCTTTAAAAATTAGATTCAAACACGCTTCAACCGGGTATATAGCTCGTACATAATGTTAATGAATTGTAACCGTTTAACGTGGTTCCCGCTGGGCAGTTATGGTATAATGTAGACATCAAAGGAGGAGTGTCCTATGAATTACAAAGTTCGAGGTCAACACATTGAAGTGACAGACGCCTTGCTCGATTATGTCGAGAAGAAGCTAGGGCGACTGGAACGCTATTTCGAAGCTCCCCCTACGTCAGATGTCAACGTGACGCTGAGCGTAATACGCGGCCAGCATAGCGTTGAAGTGACGATTCCTTTGCCAGGCTTGCTTCTGCGAGCGGAAGATCGGAGCAAGGATATGTATGCTTCCATCGATTCCGTCACGGATAAGCTGGAACGGCAAATTCGCAAGCACAAGACGAAGGTCAACCGGAAGTTCCGTCAGACGGGCACCGAGGCGCATCTGTTCAGTGATGCGGCTACACCGTTACCGGTGGATGAGGAAGACCAACTCGAAGTCGTACGGACGAAGCGGTTCACGCTGAAGCCGATGGACGTCGAGGAAGCGATTCTGCAGATGAATATGATTGGACATAGCTTCTTCGTCTTCTCGAACGCAGAGACGAAGGAAGTGAACGTAGTCTACCGCCGCAATGACGGGCGCTACGGCTTGATTGAACAAGGCTGATAACGGCTTGGCCGGCTCTGCTGCATCGCGATGTCAGAGTCTGCACCCAATACCCAAATTTGGACTGAGCCTATTTCCACAACGGAATGGGCTCTTTTCGCGTATATATTCTAGTAAGGATGTTTATATATACAACCTGTGACTTGACTTGAAAAGTTTCATAGTGTTTGCGAAAGCGAGACATTCACTCATTCTGCAAGGTAAGAAGGCCTGAATTGGCGGAAATGCGCGAATTCCTGCCCTGCCAAGGTTGCGGGCGCCTTTTGAAACTGTTACAATTTATTGCAAAACGAGTCAACGCCGCCATTCCCGAATCCACCCGCTCCGCGGGGGTGGGATGGACGAAGAAATCACGAACGGATTTGCGTGAAAGGGGTTTAGCATGCTAGGACTTGTGAAAAAGATATTCGGTGATGCCAACGAACGCGAAGTGAAACGGTTGATGAAGACGGTGGAACAGATCAATGGCATGGAGCCGGAATTCGCGAAATTAACGGATGAACAGTTGCGTGGGAAGACGGAGGAATTCCGCGCCCGTCTAGAGAAGGGCGACACGCTGGAGCAATTGCTGCCTGAAGCGTTCGCTACCGTCCGCGAAGCGGGCAAGCGTGTGCTTAACAAGCGCCACTATGATGTACAGCTGCTTGGCGGCATGGTGCTTCATGAAGGCAAGATTGCCGAGATGAAGACCGGGGAAGGGAAGACGTTGGTCGGAACTTTGCCCGTCTACCTGAACGCTCTTGCCGGCAAAGGCGTGCATGTTGTCACGGTCAATGATTATTTGGCAACGCGTGACAGCGAAGAAATGGGGCAAATTTATCAGTTCCTGGGCATGACGGTCGGCTTGAATCTGGCCGGCATGGATGCTCTAATGAAGAAGGAAGCCTATGGCTGTGATATTACGTACGGGACGAACAATGAGTATGGTTTCGATTACTTGCGTGATAACATGGTGCTCTATAAGGAACAAATGGTTCAACGCCCGCTGAACTTTGCCATTATTGATGAAGTGGATTCGATTCTGGTTGACGAAGCGCGGACGCCGCTGATTATATCCGGACAAGCTGCCAAGTCGACGGAGCTCTACCACATTGCGGATACGTTCGTTACGCTATTGAAGCCGGAAGAGGACTACACAATCGACGTTAAAACGCGCCAGGTCGCTCTGACGGAAGCCGGGGTGACGAAGGCGGAGAAGGTGCTCGGCGTCGAGAACCTGTTCGATGTGAAGAATGTGACGTTGAACCACCATGTACTGCAGGCGCTCAAGGCGCATGCGATTATGCGCCGCGATGTCGACTATGTGGTGAATGATGGCGAGATCGTCATCGTCGATGAATTCACGGGCCGCATGATGGCGGGACGCCGTTACAGCGATGGCCTTCATCAGGCGATCGAAGCGAAGGAAAAGCTGGAAGTGCAGAACGAGAGCATGACGCTCGCGACGATCACGTTCCAGAACTATTTCCGGATGTACCGCAAGCTGGCCGGCATGACCGGTACGGCGAAGACAGAGGAAGAAGAATTCAAGAGCATCTACGGCCTCGAGGTCATTCAGATTCCGACGAACAAGCCGAACCAGCGGAAGGACGGGGCGGATGTCGTCTACAAGACGGAGAACGCGAAGTACAACGCGGTCGTCGAAGAGATCGTAGAGCGGCATCAGAAGCAGCAGCCGGTGCTTGTCGGTACGGTATCAATTGAGAACTCGGAGCTGCTATCGGATAAGCTTCGCAAGAAGGGCATCAAGCATCAGGTCTTGAACGCGAAGTTCCATAGGGAGGAAGCTGAGATTATCTCCCGTGCGGGCGAGCCGGGTCAAGTTACAATCGCGACCAATATGGCTGGGCGCGGTACAGATATTATTCTCGGTGAAGGTGTGCCAGAGCTTGGCGGCCTGCATATTATCGGAACGGAGCGCCATGAGAGCCGCCGGATCGACAACCAGCTTCGCGGCCGTGCGGGACGTCAGGGCGACCCGGGATCGACACAGTTCTATTTGTCGCTCGGAGACGAGCTGATGCGCCGCTTCGGCGCGGACAACGTGCTCGGTATGATGGAGCGCCTCGGCTTCGAGGAAGATCAGCCTATCGAGTCGAAGCTGATTACGCGTGCGGTAGAATCGGCGCAGAAGCGGGTCGAAGGCAATAACTTCGACTTGCGCAAAGTTGTCCTTCAATATGACGACGTGATGAACCAGCAGCGCGAGATTATTTACCGTCAGCGCCGCGAGGTGCTGGAGGCGGAAAATATCCGCCAGATCGTCATGGATATGATCAAGCCTTGCATCGAGCGCACCGTCGACGCGCACTGCAACGAGGATGATATTCCTGAGAACTGGGATCTGCAGGAGATCGTCGATTATATGCATCGGACGATGCTTGATGAAGATACGATTACGAAGGATGACCTGTGGGGCAAGGAGAAGGACGAGATCGTCGAGTTCCTGTTCGACAAGGTCGTGGCACAGTATACCGAGCGGGAAGAGCGTCTTGGAGAGGAGCTCGTGCGCGAGTTCGAGAAGGTCGTTGTGCTTCGCGCGGTTGACTCCAAATGGATGGACCATATCGATGCGATGGATCATCTCCGCCAGGGCATTCACTTGCGAGCGTACGGCGGTACCGATCCGCTGCGTGAATATCAGTTCGAGGGCTACGAGATGTTCAACAGCATGGTTGCTTCCATCCAGGAAGAAGTGTCCCAATATATTATGAAGGCTCGTGTAGAACAGAACGTGGAACGTCAAGCCGTGGTGGACGAGAGCAAAATGTCGACCAACGCCGAGCCGGCTGTCAAGCGTCCGGTTGCCAAGGGCGAGACGATCGGCCGGAACGACCCTTGCCCTTGCGGCAGCGGTAAGAAGTACAAGCAATGCCACGGCAAGCAAGATTAAAGAATTGCACTGCCTAACAGGTAAGTCTCCTCAGTCGGTGACCAAGGATCAACCACAGGAGACACTGTCTGCGCGGCGGCGTGGCAATAAGCCGATGAGAAGGACGGGCGGCAGATTAGGGAGCCGCCCGTTATTCGGATCGGAGGGAATGGAATGACTTCCCTTCCCATACACTATGGTCGAGGTGACAGCAAATGATTGATGCAAGTGTACGCCATCAATTGCGGGATATCGCAGCCAAATTGACCAACCTTAGGGGGTCTCTTTGACTTCGATCTGAAGCAAGAGATGATATCGAACTATGAAGAGAAGATGTCGGCACTGGACTTCTGGGATGACAATGAACGGGCGCAAGGCATTATTAGCGAGCTTAACGCCATCAAGGGTATTGTCGAGGAGTACAGCAAGCTGCAGCAGGACCACGAGGACACGCAGATGATGCTGGAGCTGGCCGACGAGGAAAATGACGAAGGCCTGGCCCAAGAGCTGACAGACAGCGTCAAGCAGCTGTACGAGCGGGTCGAGCAGTTCGAGCTTCAACTGCTGCTCAGCGAGCCGTACGACAAGATGAATGCCATTCTGGAGCTTCATCCGGGCGCAGGCGGCACTGAGTCGCAGGACTGGGGCCAAATGCTGCTGCGCATGTATACGCGCTGGGCCGAGCAGCGGGGCTTCAAGGTCGAGGTGCTGGACTACCTTCCAGGGGATGAAGCCGGCATCAAGAGCGTGACGCTGCTTATCAAAGGATACAACGCGTACGGCTACTTGAAGGCGGAGAAAGGCGTTCACCGGCTGGTGCGCATCTCTCCATTCGATTCTTCGGGCAGACGCCACACGTCCTTCGTCTCCTGCGACGTCGTTCCCGAGATTACGGATGATGTCGACATCGAGGTGCGGACAGAGGACTTGAAGATTGATACGTACCGGGCCAGCGGCGCCGGCGGTCAGCATATCAATACGACGGATTCGGCCGTGCGGATTACGCATATTCCGACCGGCATCGTCGTGACATGCCAGACGGAACGCTCCCAGATCAAAAACCGCGAACGGGCGATGACCCTCCTGCGATCCAAATTGTACGAACGCAAGATTGAAGAGCAGCAGAAGCAGCTTGCCGAGATCCGCGGCGATCAGATGGATATCGCGTGGGGCAGCCAGATCCGTTCGTATGTGTTTCACCCGTACAGCATGGTCAAGGATCATCGCACCCAGGTGGAGACGGGCAACGTCGGCGCCGTCATGGACGGCGACATCGACGAATTCATTGAAGCGTATTTGCGCACATTAATCCAACCCGCTTCCGAATCTTAATAGAGGCTGTTCACAACGACCCGACTTGTTGAACTCGCTCTAATATAGACCGACTTGCCACCTGCGCCGATGTTCACATCGGGGCAGGTTTTTTTCTGCACGGCAACGCTTCACTTTACTAGAGCGTTGGCCGGAATGCAATACTATCATGGACGCGGTCCATGCTCTGCAATTATGGTGACGAAGGAGAGACGCAATCGTAATGCCAACTCAATCCCAATCTCAAGCACAAGCCTCATCGGCATCTTCCCGCAAGCTGCGGCGCCGGGAGCCCCGGCTGCCCTATCATCATCCGCTCCGAGTCGTTCTTGATTATGGCTGGATTTTGGTCGGCGCGTTCATTATGGCGCTCACGTTCAACAGTCTGATGCTGCCGAACCGCATTGCCTCCGGCGGTATCTCAGGTCTATCCATTCTGCTGGAAAAGCAATTCGGCTGGAACCCGGCCTACACTCAGTATGCCTTCAATATTCCGTTATTCATTATCGGCCTTCTGCTGCTCGGCAAGCAGTTCGGCGTACGGACATTCGTCGGCTCGCTGGCGCTGCCGACCTTTATTTTTCTGACGAGCCATATCGAGCCAGCGACAGATAACCCGCTGCTGGCGTCCATATTCGGCGGCATCGGCATCGGCCTGGGTCTCGGCATCGTCTTCCGCGGGCGCGGCTCGACAGGGGGCAACGCCATCTCGGCGCAGCTGCTGCACCGGTACGGACGCATCAGCCTCTCGCTGTCCGTCGCAATCTGCGACGGCGTTATCATCGCGCTGGCTGGCTTCATGCTCTCGTTCGAAAGCGCCATGTATGCGCTCATCGCGCTATTCATTACGAGCAAGACAATCGATATCGTCCAGGTCGGCCTTGGCTCGACGAAGGTCGCCTTCATCATCAGCGAGGAGGCTGAGCGCATGTCGGAGGTTATCCTGCATGATCTCGATCGCGGGTTGACGAAGCTGCGCGGGGAAGGCGGCTTCACGGGAGAAGGAAGAACCGTATTGATGGTCGTCGTCGGCCAGACGGAGATTATCAGGCTGAAGGAGCTGGTCCGCTCTGTCGATCGGCAAGCTTTCGTCATTATTAGCGACACGAATGAAGTGCTGGGAGAAGGGTTCAAGCTGGCTCCCGACAAGCCGTAAGCGGAGTAACAACCACAATATATCCCTCATCAGGCAGGGTCTGGACATTTGACGAATGTTCAGACTCTTTTCTACATGAATTTATGTAAACTTTCTTGACTTGGGTAGTCAGCCGATGGTACGATTATTACAGAATTGTTACCTACATATGGGAAGAAACTCTTTTTACAAAAGTAGACGACTCCTATGAATGATTCCATCATATATATACGATGGATAGGGGATGGATAAGATTCATCTGCCAGAACCACGGCATGAACTAACCGGCCGATTGATGACTGAGTTATGGGAGGTGCATGAATGGCAGTTACGAACAATCGAATCCGTGGCAATCCGTGCGCGCTTCTCATCGTGGTGCTTATTCTCGTCACCTCGATTATCATGCCGATGCACGTTGATTTTCATCCGGTTACGGACGAGTCGCCGAAGCAAGTGGCTGAACCGTATACGCATACCATTGTTATCACGAGGCCGAACGTCAGGGTGAAGTTCGTCGGCCCGCCCCCGATTATTACGACCCCCTCGATTCTAAAATGGAACACTCCATCTGAAATTACACCTCATATCTTTCATTTTTTGGCATTTATTGCGATTGCGCTCAAATGTTTATTTCTCATGCCCGTAAAATTCACCTCGGCGTTTGTAGACAAAGCCATGCGCACTGCTGGCAAAGCCGGGAGCAAAAAGCTGAATCATTACGATAGTGGAGGGAATCACATTGAATATCAGGCAATCGGATTTACCGGGAATTGGTCGGAAGTATTCTATGGAGACAGAGAGCGGAGACAAGCTGGTCATTATTATTCATGACGACGGGCGCCGGGAAATGTACCATTTCGACGAGGAAGATCCCGAGCTTATTCTGTCGACGGTAACGTTGGAGGATGAGGAGGCCCGCATGATCGCCGGTATTATCGGCGGAATGAATTATCAACCGAAAGCACTGGAAACGGTAGAGATGGCACTGAACGATCTTGTCATTGAATGGTACAAACTGGATTCGCATGCAAAATGCATCGGCAAACGCATCGGGGAATTGAAGATCCGCGAACAAACGGGCGCGACCATCATCGCCGTAGTCGAGAAGAACCAATCGAAGCACATTAATCCGGGTCCGGATTATCAATTTGCACCGAATACGACGCTGGTAGTCACCGGGGAAAGGCAGCACCTGAAAGCGCTGAAAGCATTTTTGTCTACTGGATGCGATGAAAGTTGATGAGGGGACGCGGCGCTAAGCCGCATCGATATATGCTGCTATCCCTATGTACAAAGGGGGATATATGGATACATTAATTTTTGAAATTGGACTGGCGATAGCCTTAATTACGATCGTAGGACTCGTGTCGAACAAGCTCCGGTTCTCGGTCATCCCGTTCTATATTTTGATTGGGATGGCCGTCGGACCGCACGCTCCTCATTTCGGAGTCATCGACTTGCGCTTCATTGAGAGCGGAGTATTTATTGATTTCATGGGACGCATTGGCGTGCTGTTCCTGCTATTCTATCTCGGGTTGGAGTTCTCCGTCACACGGTTGCTGAAGTCGGGCAAATCGATTGTCGTCGGCGGGCTGTGCTACATCGGGATCAACTTTGTCTCGGGTCTGCTGCTCGGATGGCTGATGGGCTTCCCGCTCAAAGAGACGATGGTTATCTGCGGCATCATGACGAGCTCGTCCACCGCCATCGTGGCGAAGGTGCTCGTCGATCTGAAGCGGACAGCCAACCCCGAGACCGAGATTATTATGGGCATGATTATGTTCGATGATTTATTCATCGCCGTGCATATTTCGATTTTGTCCGGGCTTGTGCTGAGCGGAGACAGCTCATTCTGGAGCGTGCTCCTGACTTCACTGTCGGCCTTAATCTTCATTCTGCTCTTCCTGTTCATCGGGCGAAGGTTCATTCCTTTTATCGACAAAGGGCTGAATATCAAGTCGGCGGAGCTGTTCCTGCTCGTCATTATCTCGGCACTGTTCCTGACAGCGGGCTTCTCGGAGACCTTCCATGTCGCGGAGGCAATCGGGGCCTTGATGGTCGGGATGGTGCTTGCGGAATCGAGCCATGTGAAGCGGATTGAGCATTATATACTGCCGTTCCGCGACTTGTTCGGAGCGATCTTCTTCTTCAGCTTCGGCTTGACGATTGACCCGACCTCGCTGTTCGGGGCGGTATGGGTAGCTTTGCTGGGGGTTCTGCTTACGATTATCGGAAATATGCTCTCCGGCTATATCGCGGGACGCGTGGCCGGCATTTCCGGGCGTGCCTCGATAAACATCGGCTTTACGCTCGTATCCAGGGGCGAATTCTCAATCATTATGGCCAATATCGGGAAAATGGGCGGACTGCTGCCAGTCGTTCAGTCGTTCGCCGTACTGTATGTGCTTATATTGGCTGTCTTGGGCCCGCTGCTGACCAAGGAGTCAGAGCGAATATACGGATTGTTCGGCAAGCCGAGGCAGAAGCCAAAGCCGAAGCAGCAGCATAAGGGAATGTAATCCGTTCTCCGCATAGATTGGAGCGGGTAGCGGAAGCGTGTATACACTTATATGAAAAAGGCATGAGGAGGAGAAGCCCACGGCTTCGCTCCCCATGCCTTTTTCCTTTGTAGAGGGGGCAAGCATGGAAAATTGGAAAAGTGATTGTATTTATATAAATCCAGATGTATAATGATACATAAATTATTGCGCCGGAACGTATTTTCTACTGAGAGGCAGAGAAATGGAGAGAGGGAGATATGGGGAAGGAACAGGCATTGAAGGTGGCGATTGTCGGATCGACGGGCTATGGCGGTGTGGAGTTGATTCGCCTGCTGCTGAATCACCCGCATGTGGATATTGCGTCCGTCATCTCGGCATCGAGCGCCGGGACACCGATAACCGCCGGATTTCCGCATCTGCATGAGATCGTGACCGACACGCTAGATGGGGTCGACCCGGAGCTTATCAAGAGCAAGGCCGAGATTGTATTTACGGCGACGCCTTCGGGCGTCAGCGCCAAGCTCGTGCCGCAGCTGCTGGAGGCGGGACTCAAGGTCATCGATTTATCCGGGGATTTCCGCTTGAGGGACGGGGCCGAGTATACGAAATGGTATAAGCATGAGGCGCCATCCGCCGAGCTGTTGGAGGAAGCGGTCTATGGCCTGTGCGAGTGGAGCGACCGCGCGGAGCAGGTGAAGGGACGAAGGCTGATCTCCAATCCGGGCTGCTACACGACGGCCGCGCTGCTGGGACTTGCGCCTGCGGTGCAGGCGGGCTGGATCGATCCGGCGTCGATCATTATCGATGCCAAGTCCGGCGTGTCCGGGGCAGGCCGGGGCGTGAGCCTGAATGTTCATTACGCTGAGATGAACGAGAACTTCAAGGCTTACAAGGTGAATAAGCACCAGCATATCCCGGAGATCGAGCAGCTGCTGGGCGAAGCCGCGGGAGCGCCAGTGACCGTGACCTTCACGACCCATCTGACGCCGATGACGCGCGGCATTCTGTGCACGATGTACGCCACGCTGACCGGGGAGTATACGGAGCAGGACTTCATTCGGCTTTATCAGGAGAGCTACGCGGGGCGGCGCTTCGTCCGCATTCGCCCGCAAGGGGAGCTGCCGGCGACGAAGGAAGTATTCGGCTCCAACTATTGCGATATCGGCTTCGCGGTTGATGTGCGAACGAAGCGGGTGACGGTCATTTCCGTCCTCGACAACGTCGTCAAGGGAGCGGCCGGGCAGGCCATCCAAAATTTGAATCTGATGATGGGCTGGGAGGAGAGTAGCGGACTCCAGCTCGCTCCGGTCTACCCATAACTGCAACTTACCATTTCAGAAGAAGAAGGTCGATGCCTTATGAAAAATAGAGGGAATCTGCTTACCGCCACAGAGGCGCCCTATGAGATAATTCCCGGTTCCGTCACGACACCGCTTGGCTTCCGGGCCGGGGGGCTCCATTGCGGACTGAAAAAAACCGATCGCAATGATCTCGGCGCCATCGTATGCGACGTGGCGGCGACGGCGGCGGCGGTCTACACGACGAACGCCTTCCAGGCCGCCCCGCTGGCCGTGACCCGCGCCAGCCTGGCGGAAGCCGGCACGCTGCGCGCCGTGCTCGTCAACAGCGGCAACGCCAACGCCTGCACCGGCAAGCAGGGCGAGGCGGATGCGGACCGCATGCGCAGCGGCTTCGCCGCGCAGTTGGGCTTCGCGCCGCATGAGGTGGCGGTCGCTTCGACCGGCGTTATCGGCGAGCCGCTGAAGATGGAGTGCGTCGAGCGGGGCATGGCGGCTTTGCCTGCCCGGCTGACGGCGGAAGCGGATGGCGCCGAGCAGTTCGCGCAAGCGATTCTGACGACGGATCTCGTCAAGAAAGAAGCCTGCGCGGCGGTAACGGTGAACGGCAAGAGCGTGACTGTTGCAGGCGCGGCCAAAGGTTCAGGCATGATTCATCCGAACATGGCGACGATGCTCGGCTTCGTGACGACTGACGCGGCGATTGAGCGATCCGCACTGGAGCGGCTGCTGCGGCAGACGACCGACGTGACGTTCAATATGATCACGGTGGATGGCGACACGAGCACGAACGATATGCTGCTCGCGATGGCCAGCGGTCTGGCGGGCAATGAACCGCTACACGAGGGTCATCCGGATTGGGCGACGTTCGCCGCCGCCTTCCGCTACATTTGCGGCCAGCTGGCGCAGGCGATAGCTCGCGACGGCGAAGGGGCGACGAAGCTCATCGAGGTGAACGTCACCGGCGCGGTGACCGAGGATGCGGCCCGGGCGATTGCGAAGTCGATTATCGGCTCCAGCCTTGTCAAGTCCGCCGCTTTCGGCGCGGATGCGAACTGGGGGCGGATTATCGCGGCGGTTGGCTATTCGGGCCAGCCGGTGAACGTTGACACCGTCGATATTCATATCGGGCCGATCGAGGTGCTGAAGCAATCGACGCCGGTCCCGTTCGATGAAGAGGCGGCGCTGGATTATTTGAAGGGTGACACGGTTCATATCCACGTCGACCTCCATATGGGCACCGGCGCAGCGACGGCATGGGGCTGCGACCTAACCTATGATTATGTCCGCATCAATGCGGCCTACCGGACGTAGATAGGCGTTGGATAATGGAGAGGATGAATCTTTTATACCGCTAAGAATATAGATAGGCTTAAAGAGAGATTAGCTTCCCGGTGGAGAGGGGGATGGACCTTGCACATGTTGTCTCAGGAGCAGGAGCAGGGAACCGAGACGCTGCACTTCGTACGGACGGAACGGTTCGTTATGAAATGCGGCGGCAGCACTCTGGCGGCGCTGCCCGATACATTCTATCAGCAGCTGACGCAGCTGCAGGCGGAAGGCACGATGCCGGTCATCGTGCACGGCGGCGGTCCGGCGATCTCGGCGATGCTCGACAAGCTCGGCATCGAGAGCGAATTCGTAGGCGGGCTGCGCAAGACGGATGAGGCCGTGCTGGACGTTGTGGAAATGGTGCTGGCCGGACAGATCAACAAGCAGATTGTCCGGCGCTTGACCGGGACGGGTGCGCGTGCGGTCGGCCTATCGGGAACGGACGGCGGGCTCATTCAGGCCCGGCCGGTCGCCAATCAGGCGGAAGTCGGCTTCGTCGGCGATGTAACGCAGGTAAATGCCGAGTTAGTTGAGGCGATGATCGGCCAACAGTATATGCCGGTAATCGCGCCGATCGGACTCGACGGCGGCGGACAGCGCTACAACATTAATGCGGATACGGCGGCCGGCGCGGTTGCTGCGCATCTCGGCGTGGAGCGGCTTATCGTCATTACCGATGTGCCGGGAATTATGAAGATGAACGACGGCGTTCGCACCGTCCTTCCCGTCGTGACGACAGAGGCGATGGAGTCGATGATCGCGAGCGGAGAGATTTACGGTGGGATGATTCCGAAGGTTCGCGCCGCGATGCAGTGCATGGCGGGAGGAGTGAAGGAAGTCGTCATCGCCGACGGGGCGGAGCCCGGAATATTGCGCCGCCTGATGAGCGGTGAGATTATTGGCACGCGAATCGTGCAGGAACAAGATAGGGAGGGAGTACAGTGACACAGGCGGACAACGTAACATCATCATTATTGCCAACCTATGCGCGCTATCCAATGACACTCGTGAAAGGAAGCGGCAGCCGATTGTGGGATGATCGGGATAACTCGTATCTCGACTTCATGAGCGGCATCGCCGTGGCGAATCTCGGGCATGTGCCGGAGCGGGTCAAGGCACGCGTGCAGGAGCAACTGGAGACGCTCTGGCATGTCTCCAACCTGTTCCGCATTCCGCAGCAGGAGCAGGCGGCCGAATGGCTGACGAAGCATACCTGCGCGGATGCGGTCTTCTTTTGCAACAGTGGAGCGGAGGCGAACGAGGCCGCCATCAAGCTGGCCCGCCGCTATCACGCCAAGGTGGCGAAGAGCGAACGATATGAGATCATTTCGTTCCAGCAGTCGTTCCACGGCCGGACGCTGGCGACGCTGACAGCGACGGGGCAGGACAAGGTGAAGGAAGGCTTTCACCCGTTACCGGAAGGCTTCCGCTATGTGTCATTCAACGATATCGAGAGCCTGCGGGCGGCCGTGAACGATAAGACAGCCGCTATTATGCTGGAGATCGTACAGGCCGAAGGCGGCGTGCATACGATTAAGGCGGCCTTCGCCCAGGAAGTGGCGAAGTTATGCGCCGAGCATGGGCTGCTGCTTATCATCGACGAGGTGCAGACGGGCATGGGCCGCACGGGAGCGCTGTTCGCGCATGAGCATTACGGGCTCGAGCCCGACATATTCACCGTAGCGAAGGGGCTGGGCAGCGGCTTCCCGGTCGGCGCGATGCTCGCCAGAGAGCATCTGCGCGAAGCGTTCGGCCCCGGCAGCCACGGCTCGACCTTCGGCGGCAATCCGCTCGCGATGTCCGCGGTCATCGGCACGATGGAGACGATGATCGAGGAGAAGGTCGCCCAGCGGGCGGCGGAGCGCGGAGCGTATCTGCTGAACTCGCTGAAGGTGAAGCTGAGCGACGTGCCGGTGGTGAAGGATGTTCGCGGCTTGGGGCTCATTATCGGCATCGAATGCAGCGAGCCGGCCGCGGACATCGTGGAAGCCGCCCGCGCCGCCGGACTGCTCGTCATTACGGCTGGTCCGAACGTTGTCCGGCTGCTGCCGAATCTGCTCGTAACGCCGGAGGAGATCGATGAGGCGGTCTCGATTCTACATCAAGTGCTGGAGGAGCATTCGCTGGCGAAGGCGCTCGTATAAATCAATACCACAGCCGGAGCCTGCCGGGCGCTTGTGGCCTGGGGCTTCGTTCATTGAAGGCGCAACAGGAATAGATTCGCGGTTGAACCGCCGCGACGAGACAGATCACGGAGGTGGCTTTTATGACATTGACAGAGGCGAAGTTTGATTTGCGCGGACGCGATTTCATCGCGCTGGCTGATTATACGAAGGAAGAGCTGGAATACTTAATCGATTTGGCGATCGAACTCAAGCGCAAGCAGAAGGCGGGCGAGGTGTACCATCCGCTGGCGGGCAAGACGCTCGGCATGATTTTCGAGAAGTCGTCCACCCGGACGCGTGTCTCCTTCGAGGTGGGAATGTACCAGTTGGGCGGCCATGCGCTTTTTTTGAGCAAAAACGATCTGCAGTTAGGGCGTGGAGAGACGATCTCGGATACGGCGCAGGTGATGTCCCGCTATCTGGACGGCATCATGATTCGAACGTTCGCCCATCGCACGGTCATTGATCTGGCTCGTAGCGCGACGATTCCGGTCATCAACGGACTGACGGATATGAGCCATCCTTGCCAGGTGCTGGCCGACTACCAGACGATTCTCGAGCATAAAGGCCGTCTCGCCGGCTTGAAAGTCGCTTATATCGGCGACGGCAACAATATGGCGTACTCGCTTATGATGGGCGCGGCGAAGCTGGGTGTCAACATGGCTGTCGCTTCGCCGGAAGGGTACGCGCCGGATGCAAATGTGATTGCCCAATGCAAGGAGCAGGCCGGCCTGACCGGAGCGGAACTGCTTGTCACTCAGGATCCTGCCGAAGCGGCCGCGGCTGCGGATGTCATTTACACGGATGTGTGGGCA
The DNA here is from genome assembly GCF_003591545.1 of Paenibacillus thiaminolyticus. Classification (GTDB taxonomy): domain Bacteria; phylum Bacillota; class Bacilli; order Paenibacillales; family Paenibacillaceae; genus Paenibacillus_B; species Paenibacillus_B thiaminolyticus_A. The sequence continues at coordinate 85,524 of NZ_QYZD01000005.1, read as the reverse complement.
AGCATGGGCTTCGAGGAAGAGCAGAAGGAACGGGAGCAAGCGTTCAAGAGCTTCCAGGTGAACGAGGACCTCGTGCGCTATGCGAAGCCGGATTACATCTTCATGCATTGCCTGCCGGCGCATCGCGGCGAAGAGGTAAGCGCGGGCGTTATTGACGGCGGCAATTCGGTTATTTTCGACGAGGCGGAGAATCGCTTGCACGCACAGAAGGCGATCTTGGCGGCTTTGATGGGATAACGGGATAGCCGGAATACTATTGCAGGAACGGGATGAAGAGGAACGGGGGAGATAGAAGTGGAAAAGATCAAAATCGTATTGGCGTATTCGGGCGGCCTCGATACGTCGGTCATTTTAACCTGGTTAAAAGAAACCTATGACGCCGAAATTATCGCGTTCACCGCAGATGTGGGCCAGAAGGAAGAACTGGACGGCCTCGAAGCGAAGGCGATCGCTACCGGTGCATCCAAAGTATATATCGACGATCTCCAGGAGGAGTTCGCTCGCGATTTCATCTATCCGATGTTCCAGGCGGGCGCCCTGTACGAAGGCCAATATTTGCTCGGCACGAGTATCGCGCGGCCGCTGATTGCGAAGCGCATGGTTGAGATCGCCCGCAAGGAAGGGGCCAAGTTCATCGCGCATGGCGCGACGGGCAAAGGCAATGATCAGGTGCGCTTCGAGCTGGCTGTCGCGTCGCTGGCGCCGGACATCGAAGTGATCGCCCCATGGCGCTCCGAAGAGTTCCGGGCCCAATTCCCGGGCCGTGCCGAGATGATCGCTTATGCGGAGAAGCATGGCATTCCGGTGCAGGCATCGGCGGCGAAGCCGTACTCGACCGACCGCAACCTGCTTCATATCAGCTTCGAAAGCGGCATGCTGGAGGACCCGTGGTTCGACGCGGCTGCCGACAGCAACAAGGAAATGTACGTGCTGAGCGTGGCGCCGGAAGACGCGCCAGACGAAGCCGAGTACGTCGAATTGACCTTCGAGCAGGGGAATTGCGTCGCGGTCAACGGGGAGTGTCTTACGCCGCTGCAGGTGATGAACAAGCTCAATGAGCTTGGCGGCAAGCACGGCATCGGCCGCGTCGACATGGTCGAGAACCGCTTCGTCGGCATGAAGAGCCGGGGCGTATACGAGACGCCGGGCGGCACGATTCTGTTCACCGCACACCGGAAAATGGAGTCGCTCACGATGGACCGCGAAGTGATGCATCTGCGTGACTCGCTCATTCCGAAGTATAGCTCGATCGTGTATAACGGCTTCTGGTTCGCACCGGAACGCCTTGCGATTCAAGCGCTCGTGGACGAGGGCCAGAAGCATGTGTCAGGCACCGTTCGTCTGAAGCTGTACAAAGGCAATGTCCTCGGCGCCGGGGTGCAGAGCCCGTTGAGCCTGTACAATCCGGATATCGCGACGATGGAAGCCGATCCGACCCAGGCTTACGATCAGAATGATGCGACCGGCTTCATTCATCTGAACGCGCTGCGGCTGAAGGTCGCATCCGGCATCCATGGCGCCAGCGTGCACGGAGCGAAGCTGGAACAATAGACGGCACGGAACAGGCAGGCGGAGGCTCGGGAGCTGCGCACGGCAGCTGCCGCCGCTTGCCGCAGGCACGGGTTCAAGCAAGGTGGAGGGGGTTACAGGGTGAGCAAATTATGGGGCGGCCGGTTCACGAAGCAGACGAACGAGCTGGTGGAACAATATACGGCCTCGATCTCATTTGACAAATTGATGGCAGAAGAAGACATTCAGGGCAGCCTCGCGCATGTCACGATGCTGGGCCGCTGCGGAATTCTACCGCAGGACGATGTCGAGACCATTAAGAACGGATTGAATCAAGTATTGAACCGGATTCGGAACGGCGAGATGGAATATTCCGTATCTGATGAAGATATCCATATGAATATCGAAAAGGCGCTGATAGAAATCGTCGGCCCGGTCGGCGGGAAGCTGCATACGGGACGGAGCCGCAACGATCAGGTGGCAACCGATATGCATCTCTACTTGCGCAAGCATGTCGTCTCCTTCGTCGGCCTGCTGGCTGACCTGCAGAACGCACTTATCAAGCAGGCCAAGGAAAATATCGACACGATCGTGCCGGGATACACACATTTGCAGCGGGCGCAGCCGATCCTGTTCGCCCATCATTTGATGGCGTACGTATCCATGTTCGAGCGCGATATCGAGCGCCTTATCGACAGCTACAAGCGGATCAATGTTCTGCCGCTCGGCGCCGGCGCCTTGGCGGGGACGACCTTCGCCATTGACCGGCATCTGGTCGCTGAGCAGCTCGGCTTCGACCGCGTGTACGAGAACAGCCTCGATGCGGTGAGCGATCGCGACTTCATCGTCGAGTTCCTCTCGAACGCGTCGCTCATTATGATGCACTTGTCCCGCCTGTGCGAGGAGATGGTGCTCTGGTCAAGTACCGAGTTCCAGTTCATCGAGCTGGATGATGCGTTCTGCACGGGCTCCAGCATTATGCCGCAGAAGAAAAATCCGGATGTGGCCGAGCTGGTGCGGGGCAAAACCGGACGCGTGTACGGGCATCTCGTCGGCATGCTGACTGTGCTCAAGGCGCTGCCGCTCGCGTACAACAAAGACATGCAGGAAGACAAGGAAGGCATGTTCGATACGGTCGACACGCTCGATGGAGCGCTGCGCCTGTTCGCGCCAATGATCGGCACGATGAAGGTCAACCGCGGCCGGATGGCCGATGCGGTTCGACAGGACTTCTCCAACGCGACCGACATCGCCGACTTCCTCGTGAACAAAGGCTTGCCGTTCCGGCAGGCGCATGAAGTGATCGGCAAGACGGTGCTCTACTGCATCGAGCGGAACAAGTTCTTGCTCGATCTAACCCTGGAAGAATTCCAGTACTTCTCCCCGTTGTTCGACGAGCACATCTATACGGTGCTGCAGCCGGAGAACGTGGTCAACGCCCGCAACGTATATGGCGGCACCGCGACCGGTCAGGTGCAGGCGGCGATCGCCCGAGCCGAGCAAGCAACGGCGAAGACGGCGGCCTGGGTGCAGGAGAAGCTGCCGAATGCATAACCGTTTAAATATCGGGTACATCGGTTCATGAAAATGGGCCTTACCCTTTCCGTTATAACGCTAGGCATGCGTTAATAGCGTCCCGTGAGGCGCTGACGCATGCCAAGGCAATATTAGAGGTCCCTGCCTGATGCGGCAGGGATCTTTTTTTCGAGTGGGACAACAGGCCGTTGTTGTTAGGTTGTTATCTGTCCTTTGCTGTGAAAAGTCCGGAGGCACCCTCTCCCCGTCGTTCAGAAGTAGGTTTTGGTGCTGTGCCTGTTACGTAATCCTCTTCTGTCCAGGAATTTCGTGTGGATGGAGCGTCTTATAGCCACTCTCCCCATCGTTCAGGAATGCGTACGCGTATCTATGCAGATCCTTAGATGCAACCAACTCTACGACCAGAGTAAGGTATGTACTCACTTCCTTACATGCATTCTCCCCTAAGCTCAGAAGCCGGTAGATGCGGAATCCCTCGCGAACGATCTCCCTGTGGCTCCCTCTAGAGGCAGCACATTTCTCTTGCATACTCGCTTATTCACAGGATTTCAACTTCCTCAGGAATAGTTTCTGTATATAAGGCTCTTAATGTATATTTTCTCCTAGGGTCAAAATGATATCTGGCGGGCCCCTTATAGGCAAATCCCCTTTATTCAGAATCTAGCCCCTGCAAGCATTGCTTCTTTTTCCTTGCCGTGCTCTCCGATGGTAACAGGCCAAGTCGTACTCTAAAAGTAAGAAAGGTAGCAATGATGGTCGTTCAAAAGACTTGCGTAGCGAGGGAGTTCCTGACTGGATGGGATACCGGCCAAAAGAGCAACCGGAGGTATACCTGACCGGGTGGGAGATTGTCAAAAGAGCATTCGGAGGTGTACCTGACCGGATGGGATATTGGCCAAAAGAGCAATCGAAGGGTACCTGACTCGATGGGAGACTGGTCAAAAGAGCATCCGAGACATGCCCTCCTAGAGGAAAATGGTACCAATTGGCGGAACCTAAACGTAAATGTTAACAAGACCTTCATTTGCCACCATATGTTACTTGTTGTATAATAAAGAGAAGGCGCTTTCATTGGCTGATACAACTTTCTACAGGAGGGATGTCCATGCCTATGCCGAAGTACGTTACCGACATCGAGAAGATCACGCAGATACCCGAGACGGAAAGGAAAAGGCTGAAGCAGATCACGGAAAAGTTCGTATTTCGTGTAAATGACTATTATTTGAACCTCATTGATTGGAACGACCCCGATGACCCCATTCGGAAGCTAGTGATTCCGAACACGGGTGAACTGCAGGAGTACGGCCGTTGGGATGCCTCGGATGAGGACACCAACTATGTCGTCCCCGGCTGCCAGCACAAGTATGGCACCACCGCCTTGTTAATTGTGTCGGAGGTATGCGGCGCTTATTGCCGATACTGCTTCCGCAAGCGTCTCTTCCGCAACGATGTCAAAGAAGCAATGTCCGATGTCAATCCCGGCTTGGCCTATATTGCCAACCACCCCGAAATCAACAATGTCCTGTTAACCGGCGGGGATAGCCTCATCCTCGCGACACCGAAGCTTAGAATGATTCTGGAACGCCTTCGCGCCATCCCGCATGTGCAAATTATTCGCTTGGGATCTAAAATGCCCGTTTTCAATCCGATGCGAATCTATGAAGACGAAGCACTGCTGGAGACGATCCGCGAATTCTCCTCGGCGGACAAGCGCATCTATGTGATGGCTCATATTAACCACCCGCGCGAGATTACGGCGGAAGCGAAGCGGGGCTTCGAAGCGCTTCATCAGGCCGGCGCCATCGTTGTCAATCAGACGCCTATTCTCCGTGGCATCAATGACAATGCCGATGTGCTCGGCGAGCTGCTTGACAAGCTGTCCTGGGCAGGCGTGACGCCTTATTATTTCTTCGTCAACCGCCCGGTAGCGGGGAATCGCGAGTTCGTGCTTCCGCTGAAGGATGTATACCGCCTGGTAGAGGAAGCGAAGGCGAAGACTTCCGGCTTAGGGAAGCGGGTCCGCCTCTCGATGAGCCATACGTCAGGGAAGATCGAGATTCTCGCAATCGAAGACGGCAAGGCGTATCTGAAATATCATCAATCCCGTGACAACCAATATGGGCGCTTCATGGTACTGGATTGTCCGGACGACGCGGCTTGGTTCGATGATCTGCCGGGGAACGAGCAGTTCTGGACGCCGCCGGTGAAGAAGAGCGAGGACGTCGTGTCCGTCAATGCGCTGCCTGATATGCCGGAGCGTCGAACGAAGAGGGATGCGTAATGCAAAGTTCCGCCCTGTCGATTGTCCGACTTGGTGTTTCAGTTGACCGCTCCCGGTTCCAGTGAACAGCCTGGCCTGTCCATCTGTGGAAAGGCCAACAACCTCGGACGACCGACTACAGGGAATGGCGGCGAACTGCAATTGATCGCCTTGTATCCGGATCCAACTTCATTCTTATGAAGAGGCGGCGCTCACCGCATGACGGTAGGGCGACCCATAAGAACATCATATTGGACAGGGAACAGCCTTGGCCCCATACGGTCAAGGCTGTTAGTATGCCACCCACTACGTCTGCAAGGTATCCAAGCGGCGTTCCCCACGTCACGGGATCCGATCAAGTATTCGGCTTGAAATCAGGCCCATTGATTCCATCCTCCAGAATCGGTTCCTTCTCCGTCTTCGGCTTCGCAGGAACGGTCCCGCTGCCGTTGTTCACGGCAACCAGCGACGGCTGAGGCTGGTAGGTATCCATCGCAATACGCTCGCGCTCCACCTCATTGCCGTCCACCATTTTAATGCGGTACGACTCGACGACATATCCTTTTTTGCCCTGCTGCAGCACCTGCTCCGTGCCGGAAGTCAGATTCGGGTTTTTGACGTACTTTACTTGCGGATCCAGCACCTTGACGGTTTTCGTCTCCATTTTATAGGAGAGGTTCTTATCCATCGTACCGAAAAATTTGATCGTCAAGCGCCCATCTTCGGTCTCGGTCCGGATAAGGAGGTGCTTGCCGGTAGAGTTTTTGAACTTGAAATTGATATACCCTTGGGAAAAGGTCGCGTCCAGCCCCAGAGGCAGGTACGAGACGGGCAAGGAATGATTGCGCCGTTCGACGATTTCCAGTCCAGTCCTAAGCACCGCATTGTAGAGCGTGCTCGAGACTTGGCAGATGCCGCCGCCGATGCCGGGCACCAATTTGCCGTTATAAATGACAGGAGCTTCCTTGAAGCCGTACTTCTTCTCTGTCTCCGCGATCACTTTGTCATAATCGAAAATGTCGCCTGGCTTCAATATCATGTCGTCGATCGTTTGGGCGGCCGCTACGACATTATGCGTGCGCCCGTCCTCAGACTTGGCGAAGCCGGTCGAGAACTCGATAATTTTCCGCTCGATCCCTTCCGCCTTCAGGGAGGCGACCGTTACCGGCGGATCCGTGAGCACCAGGGGGGCTTCGATGCGGATGGCTCCTCCTTCATACCAGACCGGAGGAATGGCTGCCCGAATCAACTGCTCCAGCTGCATCCGATCGACGCGGTATACTTGCCGCTCCGGCGTATAGGCAATCTGGTCATCCTTCATAATCTCGCGCGAGGCATTGACCGGCATTCCGAAGCTTGCCGTCTCCCAGCCCGGCGTAAACCGTTCCTTCCACACATTCGCTTTCCAATGAAACTGCAGCTCCCACTCCTTGTTGAAGCTTCTTCTTGCCATTATCCGATCCCAGAGAGCCCCGTCCTGCAAGGGCTTCAGCGCGGCCAACAGCGACTTCGCGTCATAGGTTACCCCGAGTGCGGCCAAGGTCGTCTTGACCGGAGCTACCCCGCTGGAGCCGAAGGTGACCTCCACCGGCGTCGCTTCCACTTGCCGCAGCCGCTGATCCAGTTCCTCGCGAAAGGCAGCAAAGGACATCCCGCCCACTTCCCAGGAAGAGAGCCGGACATCCGGCGGAATGCGGTCTTGCGAAGCATAGCTGTTCGCCCAGCCCCAGAGGGCGGTCACGGCCAGCAGCAGCGAAGCGGCTACGATGAATAGCGCATGTATTTTTTTCAAACCGATTGCCTCCTGCATGATGAAAGTAAAATTCAGTCTCTCTCACTATATGCGCGGGAAGAGGCAAACTTTACTTGGAAAGCGCAGGGGCGGTTACTGGGCATTCAGCTATGATTTTTCAAAAATTCAAATGTTCTCCCTAATGTTTTTTCGGCATGAGGAGAAGTAAAGTCAAATTGATATTCATGGCCCAACTCGGGATTGGTGCCTTCAAATAATACACTATCCACTTCGACGCCGTTCTGAACGAGAACGTCGATGAGATCGGCGGAATGCGGCGCCAATGGATCGACGTCTCCCACGGTAAGAAAGACAGGCGGGTAATCCGGCGTGATATGGTTAATCGTGGACATCTCGTCCAGCCGGGAGAAGGTAGCGAAATCTTTGACTCCCGTATAGGACCAAAACACCGACTCCACTCCAAGCCGCAGAATAAAAGAGGACCGGGGCTGAGTCATTCTATCCATATTGTAAAGACCACAGTATAAGAGGGCGCCTTTGAGCTGGTTTTTCGCGACGGAGGGCTGTATCCCCATCGAATTTGCCAGGTTTTCATTTGTTATGACAGCTGCGGTTTGACTGGCGATCTGGGCTCCCGCTGAATCGCCGCCAATAAATAATCGGCTCATATCGCCGCCGTATTGCCCAATATGGTCCTGCAAATATTTCAGCGCCTGGTTGGCTTGAATGACGGGCCCCGGATATTTTTGCCCCGGAGCAAGGGCGTAGTTGATATTGGCTACGACATACCCTTCATTGGCGAGCGCCATTCCATACTCTTGCGTTTGCTCTTTATTCCCGGATACGAATCCCCCTCCATGTATCCACATTATGACGGGGAGAGCCTTGTCAGCTTTTTTCGGATAGTAAATATCGAGGAGGCTATTCTCCAGTCCGTGCTCCTCATACACAACATCTTTTACGATATGGACTTGCTTAGTGATTGTCTCAATGTTGCTGGGCGATGCAAAGGGCTTCCATTCGAAAAGCTGCTTAATGATCAGGGCGTTAAGCGAGGGCGTAAACTGACCGATGATATATATGAGCAGTATAGGAATAACCAAGATCGCCGCGATAGCCGCGCCAAGTATCCGTTGTGTTATTCGATGACGTGATTTCTTTGTTTTCATTCGAATCAACCCTTCCTTTCTCGTTGTCGTGCTTGCTTGGCTAGTTGACCCGCTAATGCAAGTATGGAGATTGTAACATAAGGAAGGTGGCCAGGAAAAATGGCCTTTCCCTTTGCAGGATTGACCTATAGTTTGAATCGACACTTTCCGCATGATGTACCATGTCGGACCTCGTGCAAGCCGTAAAAAGATGTTGAATTTCGCTTGTTCTTAGAGGAATTCGCGTGCGGGTGTCGAATATGTAGAGGCTAATCTTTTATAACGTAGGGTGTGATGATTTGATAGAAATGCAGGATGTGTGGAAGACATACCAGGACGGGTCGCATGCATTGCGCGGGGTCTCTGTCCGAATTGACAAGGATGAATTCGTCTATGTGGTTGGTCCTTCCGGAGCGGGGAAATCAACCTTTATGAAGCTGATATACAGAGAGGAAATTCCGACGAAAGGACAGATTGTCGTCAGCGGGTTCAATATCGGGAAGCTGAAGCACCGCAAGATTCCGTTCGTGCGGCGCAATATTGGCGTCGTGTTCCAGGATTTCCGCCTGCTGCCCAAGCTGACTGCCTATGAAAATGTGGCCTTTGCGATGGAAGTCATCGAGGCACCGCCGAAGGTCATTAAGCGCCGGGTGCCGGAGGTGCTCGAGCTAGTCGGCTTGAAGCATAAGGCATCGAGTCTGCCTGCCCAATTGTCCGGCGGGGAGCAGCAGCGAATCGCGATCGCCCGGGCGATTGTGAACAATCCCTCGGTCATCGTCGCGGACGAGCCGACCGGCAACCTCGACCCCGAGAACTCTTGGGGCATTATGAAGCTGCTGGAGGAAATTAATTACCGCGGAACGACGATCGTCATGGCGACGCACAACAAGGACATCGTCAACGCCATGCGTCAGAGGGTTATCGCGATTGAGCACGGACATATTGTGCGGGATGAGGTACGGGGGGAATACGGATATGACTTTTAATACGTTGGCCCGCCATCTGAGAGAAGGCAGCAAGAGCTTGTTCCGCAACGGATGGATGTCATTCGCCTCCGTAAGTTCGATCGTGATCTCTCTGTTCATTCTCGGTGTATTCATGGTATTGTCCATCAACCTCAATGAGATTACGAACAATATTGACAATCAAGTGCAGATTCGGGTCTTCCTTCAACTGGATGTGACGCCGGAGGAGACGAAGCTGCTGGAGACCGATATCGGCAATATGTCCGAGGTCAGCAAGGTCGTCTTCATCTCGAAGAAGGAAGGAATGAAGCTGCTGGAGCAGCAAATGGGCGAAGACGGCAAGGAACTGCTCGCCGGCTATAACGACGAGACCAATCCGCTGCCGGATTCCTTCACGGTTGATGTGTATGAGCCGGATCATGTGCCGATCGTCGCCAAAAAAATCTCAATGCTGAATGAGACGAACAGCGCCAAGCCGATCTGGAAGGTGCAGTACGGCAAGGGCACCGTCGAGACGCTGTTCAAGGTCACCTCGACCATCCGCAACTTCGGGCTGCTTGTCGTTGCCGGGCTGGCCGTTACGGCCATGTTCCTCATTTCCAATACGATTAAGGTGACGATTATGGCGCGCCAGCGCGAGATCGGCATTATGAAGCTGGTCGGCGCGACGAATTCATTCATTCGCGGACCGTTCTTCGTGGAAGGGGCCCTGCTCGGCATCATTGGCTCGGTGGTGACCATCGCATTGCTATTCTACGGGTATCAGCAGCTGACCACGCATTTTGAGTTCGGACTGATGATTATTAAGCTGGTTCCCCTTTCGGATATTTGGCTGCTCGTGGGCGGAACGCTGCTTGGCCTCGGCGTCGTCATCGGCGTATGGGGGAGCACGATTTCGATACGGAAGTTCTTGAAGGTCTAATCCCTTTTTTCAAAATAGGACACTCGACGCAGATGCACCAGATGACAGGTAAGGAGGAACCGTGTTGACGAAGCAAGGATGGAAGAAGAAATGGATTGCCCTGATAGCAGGGGGCGCTCTTCTATTGACACTCGTGCCGCCGACGGTTGGGGAAGCGTCGGAGCTGGATAAAGTGAACAAGCAGCTTCAGGACCTGCAGCGGCAGATGCAGGAAGCGGAGCAGAAGCAGCAGGAGGCCGATGCCCAGAAAGCGCAGGCCGAGAAGTTGATTACGAAAACGACCAAGGATCTGAATTACGTCGTCGGCGAGATCGAGAAGAAGACGAAGGAAATGCTCGATCTGACGCTCGAAATCGACAAGACGGAGGCGAATCTGGAGGAGGCAGCCCAAGAACTGGAGGATATCAAGCACCGGATTGCCGAACGGGAGAAGCTGCTCGATTCGCGCGTGCAGCTGATGTATACGAACGGCGCCGTCTCTTATATCGATGTCTTGTTCAGCGCCACGAGCTTCTCCGATTTCGTCGATCGGCTCGATTCGATGCAGACGATCGCTTCGCGGGACAAGGAAATATTGACCGAGCATAAGCACGACAAGGAGCTTGCTGTCGTCAAGAAGCAGGAAATCGAGACGGAGCTGAAGCGGGTCAAGCTGCTGTACGCCAAGCTGGATGAAGCGAAGAAGAACTTGCAGTTGAAGGAAAAAGAGAAGAAGGTCATGATCGCCAGCTACGAGAAAGAGGCGGAAGACAACCACGGCATAAGCGAAGAGCAGGAGCGTCTCCTGATGGAATTCGCCAAGCAGCGCGCCGAGTTGATTCGCAAAAAGAATGAGCTGAATGCGCAGCGTCAGCAGCGCAAGACAGGTCAAACACCGCAGAAAGTATATACGTATAGTGGAGGCAAGCTCGGTCTGCCACTTCAGGCTGACTACTACATTTCTTCGCCGTTCGGTTACCGCACGGATCCGATTACCGGCGCCAAAAGCGCGTTCCACAGCGGCATTGACATGGCGACCCCGGGCGGGACGGCAATCTATGCGGCCGAGGACGGAGCGGTTACCGTAGCCGAGTGGTATGGGGGATATGGTAATTGTGTTATAATTGATCACGGTAACGGGCTCTGGACGCTGTATGGCCATATTCGCCCGGGCGGCATCAAGGTTCAGAAGGGCGATATCGTCAAGCGTGGCGACAAAATCGCGGAAGTGGGCCAGACCGGCCGCGCGACGGGCAACCACCTTCATTTCGAGGTGCGGCTGAATGGCGAACAGGTGAATCCGGACGCTTATCTCAAATAAAATGCACTGCAATGGCATATACTAGTAAAGACCTAAGCATGCGCATATGGACAAGACAAAGGCGGTGATTCAATGTCGTTCAAAGGACGGACGGTCGCCTTACTTGTAGGGGCGGCAGTGCTGGCGAGCAGCGTGGTGACGCTGGCTGCGGTGGATTTGCCCACTCTGGCCAGCGGAGGACAAGCGGCGGCCACAGGCAAAGGCTTGTCCCCACAGGAGATGCAGAAGATCAATTCCGCTCTCGGCATTATTGAAAATAAGTATGTAACCCCGGTAGAACGCGAGAAGATTGTGAACGGGGCTGTACATGGCATGATCTCGGCGCTGCAGGATCCTTACTCCTCTTATATGGAGGCGGAGGAAGCCGAACAATTCAATCACAGCATCGAAGGCGCTTTTACGGGCATCGGCGCGGAAGTGACGATGGAGAACGGCGAGGTCACGGTCGTATCCCCGATCAAGGGCTCGCCTGCCGAGAAGGCGGGCGTGAAGCCGAAGGATGTGCTCCTCTCTGTCAACGGCGAGAGCCTGGCAGGCAAGACGCTGAATGAAGCCGTGGAAAAGATTCGCGGCCCGAAAGGCACCAAGGCGAAAATCGCGATCAAGCGCGCAGGCCAATCCGATCCGATTGAGCTGACGGTCGTCCGCGATGAGGTGGACTTCGAGACAGTCTATCCTAAGATGCTGGATGACAAGATCGGATATATCGAGGTGCGCCAGTTCTCGATGAACACGTTCGACCGCTTCAAGGAAGAACTCGAGAAGCTGGAGAAGCAGGGCATGAAGGGGCTTGTCATCGACGTGCGGAGCAACCCGGGCGGGGTGCTCGATATCGTGCAGAAGATGACGGAGCAGTTCGTTCCGAAGGGCAAGACGATCGTGCAGGTGGAGAACCGCAATAAGGAGCGCGACAAGTACAACTCCCAGGGAACTTCCACCGCCGTGAAGCCGTATCCGATCGCGGTGCTGACCAACAAGGGCAGCGCGAGCGCATCCGAGATTATGGCGAGCGCGTTGAAGGAATCCGCCGGAGCGAAGCTGGTCGGCGAGCATACCTTCGGCAAAGGAACGGTGCAGACGAGTTATGATTCGAGCGATGGCGGGCTGATCAAGATTACGATCGCGAAGTGGCTCACTCCGGACGGCAATTGGATTCATGAAAAAGGCATCGAGCCGGATATTGTCGTTCATCAGCCGGACTATTATAGCGCCGCGCCGCTTCCGAAGGACAAAGTGCTCAAGTTCGATATGAACGATTCGGATGTGAAAAATATGCAGCTTATGCTGGATGGTCTCGGTTATAAGCCGGGCCGTACGGACGGCTATTTCTCCAAGGAGACCGAAGCCGCGCTGAAGTCGTTCCAGAGCGCCGCTGGATTGAGCGCGACCGGCCAGGTGGACGCGAAGACGGCGGAGAAGCTGGAAGCTGATATTTTGAAGGCGATGCGAGATCCGAAGAATGATGCGCAATTGAAAAAAGCGGTAGAAACGGTGAAGCAGGAAATTCACTAAGCGCCGTCGAATAGTGAAAGGAAGGTCGCAAGCTTGAACTTGCCGGCCTTCCTTTTTTCAGCTATACGGAAAAGTATGAGATTTGAGCTATATGTGGCTTCGATTTCCCCGCAGTACGCTGTTCTCGCTTGGAGCGGGACCGCGTCCCTGCTTGTGATATGGCAAGTCGCAAATTCGAAAGGGGCGAATAAAGTGGACCTCCTTACGGAAATTGGCGTTCATTTGGCGGAAGCGCTGCTTCAGTGGTTGCTGTCGCCTTTTTATTGGGTATCCATTCTCTTGATTGCACTCATCTATCGCAGACAGATGCTGCTTGAGCGAAGGCTGTTCGCGGTGAAGATGCATAGCTGGATCGAGCATACGTGGCATGCGTGGCTGGGCGGGCTGCTGGTGGGTCTCGCCGTCTCGGCCGCGGCGATTGGCCTGGGCATCTCCTTCACGGCGGAAGCGATAATCGCGCTCTGGGCGGTCACGCTGCTGCTCTTATTATTCCGCGTCCGGTTCTTATGTCTTGCTTATTCGGGGGGCGTGCTCGCGCTGGCGCATTTCGCGCTGAATGCGCTCGCCCCGGCCTGGGTGCCGGAAGGCTTCCTCGCGCCGTTCGTGGGGGCTATCCGGGAGATGGATGCAGCGGGGCTGCTCATCCTGGTGGCGCTACTGCACGCGGCGGAGGCCTGGCTTATTCGCAAGCAGGCCGCGCGCATGGCCGGCCCGTTGTTCATGGAGAGCAAGCGGGGCCGGATTGTCGGCGCCTATCAGATGCAGAGCCTGTGGCCGCTTCCGCTACTGCTGATCTTTCCGGCCGTGACGACGGGAACGCCGCTTCCGTGGACGCCGCTCCTGGGAACGGGATGGGAGCACGGCTGGACGTTGATCGCGTTCCCAGTCGTCATCGGCTTCTCCGAGCTGACCTACACCCGTTTGCCGCAGGAGAAGGCCGCGGTAAGCGCCTCGCGCTTGTTCGCCTATGCGGCGATTCTGCTTGCGCTCGGGCTGGCGGCTTCTTGGTGGCCGCCGCTTGTCCCGCTGGCGGCGATCGGGGCGCTTGGGCTGCATGAAGCACTCATCTGGCTCAGCCGCCGAGAGGAGAACGAGCGCAGCCCGGTCTTCACGCATGATCCGCTCGGGCTGCGTGTGCTGGCGGTGCTGCCGGGCAGTCCGGCGGAAGCGCTCGGCATTCGGATTGGCGAAGTCATCGCCAAGGTGAACGGCGTCCCGGTGCGCACGAAGGAGCAGCTGCATCAGGGGCTGCGCGCCAATGCCGCGTTCTGCAAGCTGGAGGTGTATAACCGGGACGGCGAGGTGCGCTTCCTGCAGCGCGCGCTCTATGCCGGCGAGCATCACCAGCTCGGCGTCCTGCTCGCGCCGGACGATCGCGTCGCCTTCGTCGCCGTGACGCGGCAGCCGTCGCTGTTCGCGTTGCTGAGGATGCCTTGGACGAAGATGGGCGCCCTGGCGCAGCGGGGGCAGGCGGACGCCGCGCAAGGAACTCCGACAGAAGGGGACGATGGTGGAGGTGTTGCTGACAGCTTGGCGAATGGAGCGGAGAGTCCCGCATCTGCGGACGCGGCTGGTCTTGGCGCGCGGAGGAAGGGTACATCGGCATCGGCGGATTCGTCTGTCCGTTGACGTTTGGAATAAGAGCAGCAAAAAAAACATTGCGGGTCTTTTTTGCTGCCTTTTGTAATCCTTATCGTAGAGGAGTTTTGTCCGAAGGCTGATTAGAGCCTATAGGGCTCTGAATGAGTGTAGGCTTTTATGTTTCCGCAATTATGCTCTAATCCACTCGAATGTATTTCCGATCGTTAATAATGACCATTTTAGTGTGCTTATCAATATCCTTCGTGCTATAGACAATCCCATCAGCCGGTAATTTTTTCTCTGATTCAACAAGCCGAAAATTTCCGTACTTGGTCCCAATGGTTTTGACATGCCGGAAAGACTCGGCATCTTCAATTTCTTCAGGGGTTGCCTTTCTCACATAAGAGTTTGTATTTTTATTTTGGTGCGATTTTGTATTCAAATTCCAAATTGCAGCACCTCCCACTCCTAACAGAGCAACGATGAGTAAAGCTGCCAGTACTTTTTGATACGGTTTTCTCATAACGAGCCACCACCTTCTGTTATAATAATATTTCAGGGAATGTATTACCTTCGCACTTCGCAGCATGAGATTAGCAAATAAACATTGATGGAACTAAGTAAAACGTTGAGCCGCCTGCTGGTGTGGACGTTGATCATAGTGTAGCCTAAAGTCAAGATACGGAATCCTTTGTAGGAAGCACCAGTCCAGCCGCATTAGCCTTAAAGGGGGCCAGTTCTTTGGCCGCTGATTTCGTTCAAAGCATGGAATTACTGAAATGAGCGCGGTCACCCGTATCCGTTGTCACGGACTCGATATCGAAAGGTTTTTGCCGCTCAAAGGCAACATAATGGCCGTGCAACCGGTAAGATTCAAGAAGTGACAGACGGCATACTTACCAAAAAAAGCAGCATGAAAAGCCACAATTCTTCTTGGTAATCCGCGCCACGCAAGTGTTTACTACATTCGGTTCTACAAAGGCGGATTAGCTTCCTTTCGGAAGTTGGTGAAAGGAAGCATTGTGGACCTAGGGGCTTGAAAAATAACTGCTCTATGAAAGCAGCCACGCAGGCTAGCGCTGCGTGGTTGTTTTCGTAGAAAATAGAAAGGTTATTTTGTCTCAGTCCTTAGCAAAAAGAAGACACCTCTTTTATGTCGTAGTGATTAATTGTTACCATGCAAGAGATGTCTTTTTATTTAACCTCATGCACATTTATCCTATACAGCAACTGCCCTTTAACCTAATTTGTCGTTTCGACAATTGAGCAATGTATGTCATTGTAGAAGCGCTCTTTTTGCGTTACCTTCATATAGAATGATTCTTTTCATAAGGGCATCAACTTCTGCCTGACTTAATTTTTTTACCGCTACACCGTCAGAGGGGGGAGAGAAATCGGTGAAATCAATTGCTGAGGCGTGTGTGTATGTACCACATGAAAGTAACAACGTCATCCCCGACAAAAATGTAAAACTTTTTGATAGTTTCATTCTATTTACCTACATTAGAAAATTTTTGTAATACTCACCTTGATAATATCAAAACTGGAACGATATGACCAGTTTAATCAATAAAAAGAGACTTCCAGTATCCGAATTATTTTATCTATATTATTGTATGAAGGCCGATGAGGAAGTGAAAAACAATATTTTTCCCCTCTGTACACAGAATGCATTTCACGTTGTTAATAACTTGTGGACATCGACAGTAGGTGTTGTGGTTAATAGCCTTTTTATGTGGATAACTTGTTGGTAAATAAAAAAAGGAGGGGATAACTCCCCTCCATGATGTGTATAAACGGTGGGTAATGGGGATAGTCTACTGCACCATGCTGCGCAGCACGATAATCTCCACCCGCCGGTTCTGTTGACGGTGCTCTTCCGTGTCATTATCCACAACCGGCCGCGTCTCGCCATAGCCGGCGATCTGGAACTGGTCGGCGTCCAGCTTCTTGTCGTCGACGAAGAAGCGGAGGACGGACAGGGCCCGGGCTGCGGACAGCTCCCAATTGTCCTTGTAGCGTCCGCCGGAAGCGAACGGCAGATTGTCCGTATGCCCTTCGATGCTGACCATCGTGTCCAGCTGCGGCAGCAGGGTAGCCAGCTTGTCCAGGGTCGGCAAGGCTTTGTCCTTCAGCTCGGCACGGCTCAAATCGAACAGCAGCCGGTCGCTGAGCCGAATTGAGATCCCTTTGGGGATATCCGTCACTTCGATCTGGCCGCCCAGATCGTTGTCGTTGATGTACTCCTGAATGACTCCCATGAAGCTCTTCAGCTGTTCTTCCTGCTTGCGGAACGCCAAGTCCTTGTCGGTCAGCACGCCGATGGCGACCGGTTTCTCTTCCTTGACTTCTCCGGAGCCCCCGTCCTCGGCGGTCTTCAGCGCTCCTGTCTGGCCAGGCTTCGTATAGGCCCCGTCCAGGATGCCCGCGCCTTGGTCCATCGGGGTGTTGCCGCTCTTGAACGATTGTTGGAGCGTCTCGGACAGCGATTGGTACTTGACGGCGTCTACCTGGCTCATAGCGTACATAATAACGAAAAAAATGAGCAGCAGCGTAATCAAATCGGCATAGGTGATAAGCCAACGTTCATGATTGGCGGCTCCCTGGGCCCGTTGTCTACTTCTGCGTCTCATGGATCATCCCCCGCTTCATCAACGGATCCGACTTGAGCGACTCGAACGCATCCTCGGCAAGCAGGAAGGAGCTCAGCTTTTTGCGCACGATCTGCGGGTTCTCACCTGCCTGAACGGCGAGAATGCCGTACTCCATCATCTCCATGATGCGGATGTCGTCTGCGCTGCGCTCTTTAATCTTGCTCGCGATAGGCAGATAGATGACGTTGGCGGTCGCTACGCCATACAGGGTCGCCGTGAAGGCGACGGCAATCGCAGGTCCGAGCATAGAAGGATCGTTCAGGCTGCCGAGGACGTGAATCAGTCCCATGACCGTACCGAGAATCCCCATCGTCGGAGCGAAGCCGCCGGCGGCTTCGAATATTTTGGCATAGCCTTCGTGCCTCTCGGCGATCGCGTCCATCTCAAGCTCAAGCATCTGCTTCACCAGCTCCGGTTCCGTGCCGTCGATGACCATCATCATGCCGCTGCGCAAATATTCATTCTCGTGCCGCTGTACCGTGTCTTCCAGGGACAGCATTCCTTCGCGGCGTGCTACCGTGCTCAACGCCACGATATCGTCGATGAGCTTCTCAGGCTGCGGTGCGCGGTGCGCGAAGGCCATCTTCAGTGCCTGGGGAATGCTGCGGAGCCGCTTGCCCGGGAAGCTGACGACGACTGCGGCGATGGTGCCGCCGATAACGATGAGTGCCGCCGTTTTTTCCCATAAGCCACCAATACTTCCACCCTCCCACAAGAAACCGCCGATGAGCGCGGCTAATCCAGCGATAATCCCGATGACTGTTGTTTTATCCATACTGTAATCCTCTCCCATTTAACATTTCCCATTTGCATCCATACCATGAAAAGAGTATAATCGAAAGGGAACAAACATTCTTATTTGTGGCTGTATATGGCAGCCGATTGGCGATGTTTTCGAGTTGTGTACTCTTTCACGTATAGATGTTCGCGGGGGCGAGAAGGTCGTTCATGGTCGGAACCCCGCTTCTTTCCACTTGCTTGTCTGATCCTATTATCGGGTCATTAACGGGTAAAGTTTAGGGAGCGCCAATTTACGCGGATTTTGGCCTGTTATTTGGTTCGGGAGACCTACACAACCCCTGGAAACGGGCCTGAGGGGAAATGTGTCCCGGTCGGAAAGGCATATTCCGAGAACGAAGCGGTTAGCTTCCGAACATGAAGCCCATGACAGCAAGCCTCTTCTTGCTCACGAGTTGGGCATATTGATTATTATATGGAAGAAAGTGCGGTGAAGCTATGGCGGAATGGGAAGTTTTGACGAAGCCGTTTGAGCTGGTATCGGAATTTGCGCCACAGGGGGATCAGCCGGGAGCGATCGACAAGCTGGTCGAAGGCGTGCATGAGGGCAAGCGCCATCAGACGCTGCTTGGAGCGACGGGCACGGGGAAGACGTTCACGATTGCCCAGACGATCGCCAAGTTGAACAAGCCGACGCTGGTCATTGCCCACAACAAGACGTTGGCGGCCCAGTTGTGCAGCGAGTTTCAGGAATTTTTCCCGAACAACGCTGTATCCTACTTCGTCAGCTATTACGATTACTATCAGCCGGAAGCGTACATTCCGTCTTCCGATACGTATATTGAGAAGGATTCGAGCATCAACGAAGAGATCGACAAGCTGCGCCACTCGGCGACGAGCTCGCTGTTCGAGCGGCGGGACGTCATTATCGTTGCTAGCGTGTCATGCATCTATGGCTTGGGATCTCCAATGGAATACGGGAATCTGGTCTTGTCCTTGCGGACGGGGATGGAGAAGCCGCGCAATGCGATTCTGGCCAAGCTAGTCGATATCCAGTATCAGCGCAACGATCTGAACTTCATCCGGGGCACGTTTCGGGTGCGCGGCGATGTCATTGAGATCTTCCCGGCTTCGAAGAGCGAGCATGCCGTCCGCGTCGAGCTGTTCGGGGATGAGATCGAGCGCATCACCGAGATTGACGTGCTCACGGGCGAGATTATCGGCGAGCGCGATCATGTCGCCATCTTCCCGGCATCTCACTTCGTTACGGCGGAGGAGACGATGAAGCTAGCGTTGACACATATCGAGCGCGAGCTGGAGGAGCGGCTTGAGGAGCTGCGGAGCCAGGGCAAGCTGCTGGAGGCGCAGCGGCTCGAGCAGCGCACCCGGTATGATATCGAGATGATGCAGGAGATGGGCTTCTGCTCCGGCATCGAGAACTATTCCGGACCGCTGACGTTCCGCGAGCCCGGGGCGACGCCGTATACGCTGATGGACTACTTCCCGGATGATTTCCTCGTCGTCGTCGACGAGTCGCACGTGACGCTGCCGCAGATTCGCGGCATGTACAACGGGGACCGGGCGCGGAAGGAAGTGCTCGTGGAGCACGGGTTCCGGCTGCCTTCGGCCTTGGACAACCGGCCGCTTCGCTTCGAGGAATTCGAATCGAAGGTGCCGCAGGCAATCTATGTCTCGGCGACGCCGGGACCTTATGAGCTGGAGCATTGCCCGACGATGATCCAGCAGATTATCCGGCCGACCGGATTGCTTGATCCGGTCGTCGAGGTGCGGCCGACGAAGGGGCAGATTGACGATCTGCTTGAAGAGATTCGTCTGCGCCTGAAGAAGGACGAACGGGTGCTGGTCACCACCTTGACGAAGAAAATGGCCGAGGATCTGACCGATTATTTTAAGGAAATCGGAATCAAGGTCCGCTATCTTCACTCGGACGTCAAGACGCTGGAGCGGATGATCCTGCTTCGCGATTTGCGTCTTGGGGTATATGATGTGCTAATCGGGATTAACCTGCTAAGAGAAGGGCTCGATCTGCCGGAAGTGTCGCTTGTCGCCATACTGGATGCGGATAAGGAAGGCTTCCTGCGCGCCGAGCGCTCGCTCATTCAGACGATCGGGCGGGCGGCCCGGAATGCCGACGGCCACGTCATCATGTATGCGGACAAAATGACCGAATCCATGGATAAGGCGATTAAGGAGACGGAGCGACGCCGCACCATTCAGACGGCGTACAATGAGAAGCACGGCATTACGCCGCAGACGATTCGCAAGAAAATCCGCGAAGTCATCGAGGCGACGAAGACGGCAGAGTCGAAGACGGGCTATGATGTCACCGCGTCAGTGGATAAGATGTCGAAGAAGGATCGCCAGTCGGTCATTCAGCGGCTGGAGAAGGAAATGAAGGATGCGGCCAAGAACCTGCAGTTCGAGCGCGCGGCCGAGCTGCGCGACGCCTTGATGGAATTGCGGGCGATGGACTAGAATTCAGAGGCTTGACGAGGTTCGAGTGGACCCGAAGCGGGAGGTTAAAACATTGGCGAGTGAACATATCGTGATCAAAGGGGCGCGGGCCCACAACCTGAAAAATATTGATGTAACGATTCCGCGTGACAAGTTCGTCGTGCTCACCGGATTGAGCGGGTCGGGTAAATCCTCACTGGCGTTCGATACGATTTATGCCGAAGGCCAACGCCGTTATGTGGAGTCGCTCTCCGCATATGCGCGCCAGTTCCTCGGGCAGATGGAGAAGCCGGACGTAGATTCGATTGACGGCCTGTCGCCCGCCATCTCCATCGATCAGAAGACGACGAGCCGCAACCCGCGTTCCACCGTTGGAACGGTAACGGAGATTTACGACTATTTGCGGCTGCTGTACGCGCGGATTGGGCGGCCCCATTGTCCGGTGCACGGCCTCGAGATTACGTCGCAGACGGTCGAGCAAATGGTAGACCGCATTATGGCGTATCCGGAGCGGACCCGGCTACAGATTCTGGCGCCGGTTATCTCCGGGCGCAAGGGCGAGCATAAGGGCGTTTTTGCCGACATTCAGAAGCAAGGCTTCGTCCGGGTCCGCGTAGACGGCGAGATTCGCGATGTGTCGGAGACGATCGAGCTGGAGAAGAACCGGAAGCATAATATTGAAGTGGTCGTCGACCGGATTGTCGTGAAGGATGATGTGCAGGCCCGGCTGGCCGATTCAATCGAGACGGCGCTCCATATGTCGGGCGGGCGGATTATCGTCGATATCATCGGCGAAGAAGAGCTGGTCTTCAGCTCGAATCTAGCTTGTCCGGAGTGCGGCTTCAGCATCGATGAGCTGTCGCCGCGGATGTTCTCCTTCAACAGTCCGTTCGGCGCCTGCCCGGATTGCGACGGTCTCGGCGTCAAGATGATCGTCGATCCGGAGCTGCTCGTTCCGGACTCGCAGAAGGCGATCGAGGGCGGCGCGTTCGAGGCGTGGGCAGGCAGCACATCGAACTATTACCCGCAGTTCCTGCAGGCAGTATGCGAGCATTACGGTATACCGACAGACGTGCCGGTGTCGCAGCTGGAGCCGGAGCAGATGACGAAGCTGCTGCATGGCACGGGAGGAGAGAAGGTGCGCTTCCGCTACGAGAATGACTTCGGCCACAAGAAGGACGCGCAGGTGGCGTTCGAGGGGATTATTCATAACCTGGAACGGCGCTATCGCGATACGGCATCGGAAGGCATCCGCGAGCATATTGAAGGCTTCATGAGCGCCAAGCCATGCGGCACCTGCAAAGGGCACCGGCTGCGCAAGGAAAGTCTTGCCGTGACTATCAATGATCAAAATATGGCGTATGTCACGGCGCTTTCTATCGGGGAGGCACAGCGTTTCTTCTCGGGTCTGGAGCTAACGGAGAAGGAGCAACTGATCGCCCATCTCATCCTGAAAGAGATCAACGCCCGGCTTGGCTTCCTGGTGAATGTCGGGCTGGATTACTTGACGCTGAGCCGCGCGGCAGGAACGCTGTCTGGCGGCGAAGCGCAGCGCATCCGGCTCGCGACCCAGATCGGATCCAGCCTGATGGGCGTGCTGTATATTTTGGACGAGCCGAGCATCGGGCTGCATCAACGCGACAACGATCGCTTGATTCAGACGCTGGAGCATATGCGCGATCTCGGCAACACGCTTATCGTAGTTGAGCATGACGAGGACACGATGCTAGCGGCGGACCATATTATCGATATCGGTCCGGGCGCCGGAATTCACGGCGGGCAGGTTATCGCCGAAGGGACGCCGGAAGAGATCATGAAGGACAAGCATTCGCTTACCGGTCAATATTTGAGCGGGCGCAAGTTCATTCCGGTTCCGTCGAAGCGCCGCGCGACGGACGGCCGATGGCTCGAAATCGTCGGCGCCAAGGAGAACAATCTGCGCAGCGTGAACGTGAAGTTCCCGCTTGGCGTGTTCACGGCGGTGACCGGCGTCTCCGGCTCGGGCAAATCGACACTCGTGAACGAGATTCTGTATAAGACGTTGGCGAGGGATCTGAATCGGGCGAAGGTGCGTCCGGGCCAGTACAAGGAGATCCGCGGCCTCGATCATATCGACAAGGTCGTCGATATCGACCAATCGCCTATCGGACGGACGCCGCGCTCTAACCCGGCGACCTATACCGGCGTATTCGATGATATCCGCGATCTGTTCTCGACGACGAATGAAGCGAAGATTCGCGGCTACAAGAAGGGCCGCTTCAGCTTCAACGTCAAAGGCGGCCGCTGCGAAGCATGCCGGGGCGACGGAATTATCAAGATCGAGATGCACTTCCTGCCGGATGTATACGTCCCTTGCGAAGTGTGCAAAGGCAAGCGGTACAACCGGGAGACGCTGGAAGTGAAATATAAAGGCAAGAGCATCGCTGACGTGCTGGAGCTGACGATCGAGGATGCGGCGGAGTTCTTCCAGAACGTGCCGCGCATTCACCGCAAAATCCAGACGCTGCTCGATGTCGGGCTCGGCTACATGAAGCTTGGCCAGCCGGCGACGACGCTGTCCGGTGGCGAAGCTCAGCGGGTGAAGCTCGCGGCGGAGCTGCATCGCCGCAGCACTGGCAAGACATTCTATATTCTCGACGAGCCAACGACCGGTCTTCACGTCGCGGATATCGACCGTCTGCTGCAGGTGCTGCATCGCCTGGTGGATTCCGGCGAGACGGTGCTCGTGATCGAGCATAACCTCGACGTCATCAAGACGGCCGATTACTTGGTCGATCTCGGCCCCGAAGGCGGCAGCGGCGGCGGAGCGATTGTGGCGACCGGCACGCCGGAACAGGTCGTGAAGGTGGCAGGTTCCTATACAGGCCGCTACTTGAAGCCGATTCTGGAACGGGACCGGGAGCGGACCGCGCAGTTGGAGACGGCCTGCAGCGTAGCGCAGGAGGCATAAACGCCAAGGATCGTTCTGTGTATGCTATACGACGAACAACTTACCGAATATATTGAAGAGGCACAGCCGAGAGGGCTGTGCTTTTTTAGTGTTCAGAAGTAAGTTCAACAGGGGCATCATATTGCTTGGCGACTATACGTTGAAGTCTTACAGACAAACTCCCCAAGGTTCAGGTAAGGGCTGTATGTGGAAGGTCTATGGGCAAACTCCCCAAGCTTCAGGTAAGTAGCTATATGTTGATGCCTTATGGACAAACTCCCCAAGCTTTAGGAAAGGGCTGTATGTTGAAGCCTTATGGACAGTCCCCCAAGCTTCAGGTAAGGGCTGTATGTTGAAGGCATATGGACAATCTCCCCAAGCTTCAGGTAGAGGCTGTATGTTGAAGCCTTATGGACAATCTCCCCAAGGTTCAGGTAAGTGGCTATTGTTGAAGCCTTATGGACAGTCTCCCCTTACCTCAGGCCCCCAAACTATTGGTTTTAAACTCCTAGTAGGTATTCCCTTGTAGTCACCCGATTTATCTCGATTTCTTTTCAAAAACCTATGACTTTCTTCGATGTACAACATATCGTCATTTGGATGGAAGGAGAAGCTGATGGGGCCGAGGAGTTCCCAACCGGTGGTTATATTCCATTAGTGAATGGAAGAAGATCATGGGTCCCTACATGATGGGATAATAAAATAAGAGTCCGGGTCTACCTGATACGGCGGAATAGTGAAACAAGAATCCAGGGCTGCATGACATGATGGGATAGTGAAAATAAGAAACCGTGGCTACCTGACATGATGGGATAATGAAAATAAGAAACCGTGGCTACCTGACACGATGGGATAGTGAAAATAAGAGCCTGGGGCACCTGACGCGACGGGATAGTGAAAATAAGAGCCCATGGCTACTGCTACGACGGGATAGTAACAATAAGAGCCGTGGATTTCCTGACGCGATGGGAGAGTAGTCGTAAGGAGAATAATAGGGAAGTATAGGTCCGATGCATCCTCACTTCAGCTATGTCGATTTACATGCGAATAGAAAGTCAGAGAGGGCGGTTTTTTACACCTTCACAAATCTGTCGTTGCTTTTTACATTTTTGACCTATAATATGGAAGTGATAATAAGTAGAGTACAAAATTAACAAAATAACTAGCGGGAGCCTGCTGAAGCAAGCTGAGAGTACAACTAGTCTGTTGTTGACCGATTGAACCTGTTGGGTAATGCCAGCGTAGGAAGCGAACATGAGGGAACATGTATTGGTTTGGCCATGCATTTTTTCTCAAATGTTATTTTTTATCAAATGTCTAGCTAATTATGATTCTTTACGTCTTCTTTTTGATACTGCTTACATATACCTCATGTCTATCGGGCAGAATGCTCGTTCTCGTGAAGCGAGAAGAATGTTCGTGCTCGTTATGTTCCGTTCTATGTAACCTTCCTGCAATGGTTTTGTTCTAATAGTCTAGCAATCTATGTAAAGACTCGATTCTACCGGCCTTCGGCAAGCTCCCGCTCGTGAGAAAGGTTGGATGGATCATGATGGTACATCAAGTGTCCGCGCTGATTGACAAGCTGCGGGAAGCTCGACCGCTCATTCATAATATGACGAATGTGGTGGTGACGAATTTTACGGCGAACGGCTTGCTCGCATTAGGGGCGTCGCCTGTGATGGCGTATGCGCGCGAAGAAGTAGCCGACATGGCATCCATCGCCGGGGCGTTGGTGCTCAATCTGGGCACTCTCTCCGAGGATACCATAGAGTCGATGATCGTCGCCGGACAGGCTGCCAATGCGCATGGCGTACCCGTGCTGCTCGATCCGGTCGGAGCAGGCGCGACGCGTTATCGGACGGCGTCGGCGCTGCGCGTGCTGCGGGAGGTGCAAGTGTCTCTGGTCCGGGGTAACGCCTCAGAATTGGCGAATCTGATTGGCGAACAGCGCGTCATCAAAGGGGTAGATGCGGGGGACTCGGCAGAGGACGAGCGAGTGGAGCTGGCGGTTCGGGCTGCCCGCAGCCTGCAGACGGTTGTGGCCATTACGGGACCGGAGGATGTCATTACCGACGGACAAGCCGGATATATCGTGAAGGGAGGGCATCCTCTGCTGGCACAGGTCACGGGGACGGGCTGCTTGCTGACATCGGTGCTGGGGTCATTTGCCGCCGTGGAGCGGGATATGCTGCTGGCCGGAGCTGCGGGGCTTGCCTTCTATGCTGCGGCTGCGTACGAAGCAGCGGCGCGGACGGAAGCAGAAGGGCCGGGAAGCTTCCAGATTGCATTTCTGGACGAGCTGTTCCGCTTGAACCGGGATTCGCTGAAGGCTCATACGGACTTGCGTCCGTTCGAGCCCTCCTTTGCAAAGGAAGGTGAAGCGCGATGACGATATACAAGGCATTGACGATTGCCGGCTCGGACAGCGGCGGGGGAGCCGGGATTCAGGCTGACATCAAGACGTTCCAGGAACTCGGCGTATTCGGGATGTCGGCGATTGCGGCCATCACGGTTCAGAATACGTTGGGCGTGTCTGGGGTGCATTCAATTCCGACCGAGACTGTCATCGGACAGATGGATGCGGTCGGATCCGATCTCGCCCCGGATGCCGTCAAGACAGGCATGCTGTTCAACAAGGAGATTATTATGGCGGTAGCGGACCGCATCGTGCGTTTCGGCTGGAAGGCCGTCGTGGTTGATCCGGTGATGATCGCCAAGGGCGGATCGGAGCTGCTTCAAAAAGAGGCGGTCGAAGCGTTGAAGAAGCATCTGCTGCCGCATGCTCTCGTCGTGACCCCCAATATCCCCGAGGCCGAGGTGCTGACCGGAATTCCGATCCGGACGATGGAGGACCGGCGTGAGGCTGCCAAGCGGCTCAGCGATTGCGGCCCTGCATATGTCGTCATCAAGGGCGGACACAGCGAGGGGGAAGAGCATGTGACGGATCTGCTCTATGACGGCGTGCATTTTAAAGAGCTGCACGGGAAGCGGGTTCATACCCGCCATACGCATGGAACCGGGTGCACTTTTTCCGCAGCCATGGCGGCGGAGCTGGCCAAAGGCTCGTCTGTCGCCGATGCCGTCGGAACCGCCCGTGCGTTCATCCAGGCGGCGCTGGAAGAGACACTCGGCATCGGCCAAGGCCATGGGCCGACCAACCACTGGGCTTACGGCCGCAGAATGGCGGTGCGTTCATGAGCAGAGTCCGGTCGGAAGAGATGCGTGATCATCTTGGGCTTTACCTGGTCATGGGCAGCGTGAACTGCCGGATGGATCCGGTTCAGGTAGCCGAAGAAGCGCTGGCAGGCGGCGTGTCGGTGCTGCAATACCGCGAGAAGGGAAGAGGCGCATTAATCGGCGACGATAAAAAGCGGCTGGGAGCCGAGCTGCAAGCGGTGTGCAAGCGGCACGGCGTTCCGTTCATCGTGAACGACGATCTGGAGCTGGCCCTGGAGCTTGGCGCCGACGGCATCCATATCGGGCAGCAGGATGAGCGGGCCGACCGCGTGCGCTCCCGTATTGGCGACCTCATGCTTGGCGTATCGGCACATACGGTCGAGGAGGCGCAGTTGGCAATAGAGCAGGGAGCGGATTATTTGGGCATCGGTCCCATTTACCCGACCCAGTCGAAGGAAGATGCCCTGGAAGCGCAGGGTCCCTCTATCATCGGAAACATCCGGGCGGCGGGCATCAATGTGCCGCTTGTCGGCATCGGCGGGATTACGCTCGCGAACGCCGGGGGGGTCATGGAAGCGGGGGCGGATGGAATCGCTGTCATCTCGGCGCTAACCGGCGCTGACGATATTCGGGCGGCCGCGTCCAGCTTCCGCCGGTTGGGGCCGGAATCGGACCAGGGCAAGCGAGTCGCCGGGTCGCGGCAAGCATAGCACAAGGTCAGAGCGGGAGCGTATTACATTGAGTCGTTCAATTTTAGGGAAGGTGGAATTCAGGATGAGTGTGGCGAAGGAAGCGGGTACGAAGAAGCTGTTTTTGGCAGGGCCATTCAAGAGCTTGGTAGATGTGGTAACAGGCAGCATGCAGGAGAGTGAAAAACGCAAGCTGATTCAGCTCATCTCATTTTTTGAAGCGAGAAATTATGATGTTCATAATGCCCATAAACGTGAGGGCTGGGGGAAAGATTTCATGACGCCCGATCAGTGCACGGCCATCGACTTCGAAGAAATTCGCGCCTGCGATCAGTTCGTCGCCTTTCCCGGCTGCCCGGCTTCTCCGGGGACGCATATCGAGATTGGCTGGGCCTCCGCTTTTGGCAAGCCGATCGTATTGCTTCTGGAGGAGGGGAAGGAGTATGCCTTCCTCATTCGGGGGCTAGGCCAGGTGGCTGACGTGACATACATCTATTACCGGGAGGAGCAAGATTATCTATCCGAATTGGAGCGTATGTTCGCTATTTCATAATAGAAGGGGGAGGGGCGAGTGCGCTTCGACCGTTTTCACGAAGCTTATCTGGCTACGCTGGACGCCGTCGGCAGCCAGCCGCAGTTCCGCAATGCGCCGCGCGGCCATCAGAGCCGCGAGCGGCTCAATTATCAATTCGCTCTTGCGAATCCCGCAGAGCGTATCTTTTATTTGGCGAGCCGCCGCACGAATATCGTATTCAATTTTGCCGAGGCGCTGTGGTACTTGTCTGCCAGGGACGATCTGGACTTTATCGGCTACTACAATCGAAAAATGAGAGAGTACTCGATGAACGGCCAGACGCTTACCGGAACGGCATACGGGCCTAAAATATTCCGCTTCGGAACCAGCCAGGTGAATCAATGGCAGCGAATCGCGCATTTGCTGGGCCAGGATGATCCCGATTCCAAGCGGGCCTTCATTCAAATCTTCGACGCCAACGAGGAGCTCGGCTCCGCCAATATCGATGTGTCCTGCACGTTGGGGCTGCAATTTTTCGTGCGGGAGCAGAAGCTGTATGCGATCGCCAACATGCGCGCGAACGATGCGTTCCGGGGGATGGTCAGCGATGTGTTCTCGTTCACGTTCATGCAGGAGCTGCTCGCGCGAGAATTGGGGCTGGAGCTGGGCGATTATTATCATGTTGTCGGTTCGGTACATATCTATCAGCCGGATGACGAGGCGGTGGAGAGAGTGTTGGCCGAAGCTGCATCCGGTACGCAGGGGCAGGGGGGCGAATTTCCAGTCATGCCTTCCGGTAATCCGTGGCCTCATCTGGAGACGGTCCTGGAATATGAAACGCTGCTGAGAGAAGACCGCGTTGTCTTGTCGGGTCCGGATATCGAAGCGCTGGATCTGCCTGTGTACTGGCAGCAGGTTCTGCTGCTGTTCAGCTTCTACCAGTCTATCGCTTACCGGAGGCCTGCGGACGCTTCCGTATTCCGTGCGTTGTGTCCGCTCTATCAGCGGCTGCTGCATCATAAATGGCCGCGGCAGGCGACGCTATCGCTTCTCGAGCATCATCAGCAAAAATAAGGGGGATTACGATGCAGACTTCGTGGAAGGAAGAGGACGTGGCGAAGCAGTTCGAAGCGTATAACGACATTTTGGAGCAGACGTTGGGGTTCCGCTTCGTGTTCGATCTATTGAAGACCGTTCCCGCAGGCAAGCGGGTGCTGGATTATGGCTGCGGCCCCGGCAAAGTGGCTTACCGCCTGGTGGAAACGGCCGATGTGCAAGTGATCGCCTCAGATGAGTCGAGGCATATGCTCGATATCGCCATGCAGAAACGCTTTCATCCCCGGATCGATTACCGCCATATCGAGCAGGATCGGTTAGCGTTCCTGGAGGACAACTCGGTAGATGGGGCCATGACCTGCTATGTGTTCATTAATACAAGCAGTCAAGAGCGAATCGCACGAATTATCGGTGAGATTCATCGGGTGCTGGCTCCGGGCGCTTCCTACGTCATTTTGGATACACATCCGGATTCGACGGGGATTGACTTCTCGACGTTCCGCAACGGGGTTCCGGGGAAAGTCTACGGGCATGGCGAAGCCCGTCAAGAATGGCTCCACCTTCCGAACGGCGGGGATATGATTCTCCATGACTACCACTGGCCCAAGGAGATGTACCGCGAGCTTTTGGAGGACGCGGGCTTCCGGCATATCGAATGTATGGAGCCGACGTTGCGCGATATTTCGCCGGATGAGTTAACAAGAATCGAGCAGGAGAGTCGGTTCGATCAATGGAAAATGGAACAGGATTATCCGCCCTTCCTCATTTACCGGGCAGTCAAAGAGGCGTGAATGTAAGGAGGAACGACGTGTTATACGATGTATTTGATGTGTTTTTGTTTGATTTGGACGGTGTCATCTATGTCGGGCCGGAAGCTCTGCCCGGTGCAGTCGAAGCGCTGCAACGTTTGCGCTCCGGAGGGAAGACGATCCGATTCCTGACCAATAATCCCTGTATGACGCGGGAGCAGACCGCAGCCAGGCTGAACCGTCTTGGCATTGAGGCCATCACGGATGAAGTTATCTCCGCAAGCTGGGCAACGGCATGCTGCCTGCGGGAACGGCAGGTGGGCTCGGTGTATGTGCTCGGGGATGAGCATCTGGAGCGGGAGTGCCGGGAGGCTGGCCTTGACATTGTGGGCGTGAACGACGCCGAGGCCGTCGTGGTCGGCTGGAACGATGATTTAACGCTGCGGGACATCCAAAGCGCGGTGACGCGTATCGCAAATGGCGCCCAGTTCTTCGCCACCAATGCCGATTGGAGCTTCCCGGGGCCTGATGGGCCCATGATGGCGGTCGGGACGGCCGTGGAAGCTATCAAAATGGCTTCGGGCAAGGCGCCCTATATCGTAGGCAAGCCTTATCCTTATATGTTCCGGCAAGCGCTGCAGCAGGTGGAGGACTGGTCGCGGGCCGTCATGTTCGGGGACACGCCCGATGCGGATATCGTAGGCGCACACCGGATAGGCATCTCGGCGGTTCTTATATCCAGCGGGCCGTATACCGGATATTCGTCTGCCCGGGATTACCGCAAGCCCGATGCGATTATCCCCGATCTGCGCAGCTTGTGGGATGAAGAGCTGATCCTGGAGCGTTGGGATCCCCCGGCTTTTCCTTGGCCGGACGATATCAAGCCTGGAGTGGCGGGCATCGTCATGGACGAACGAGGCAGGGTTCTCCTGATGAAGCGGTCAGACAACGGCTGCTGGGGAATCCCTTCGGGTCATGTGGAGCGGGGGGAGAGCGTAGAAGAGGCAATCGTGCGGGAAATCCGTGAAGAGACCGGGTTGCAGGTGGAAGTCAAGCGGTTGGTCGGCCTGTATTCCGATCCCGAGTCGCAAGTGTTTACCTACCCGAACGGAGCGGTCAGCCAATTCGTGACGGCATGCTTTCGCTGTGTAACGGTGGGAGGAGCGCTTGTCAGAACGGGGGACGAGACGTTGGATGTCAACTATTTCGAAGTGAACCGACTGCCGGACAATATGCTAGCGATGCATCCCCGGTGGATCACGGATGCCTTGGCGGAGGAATCGCTTTGCATTTTTCGTTAGAACGAATCTATTAAGTGAGGATAGCAAGTTCCATTCTAATAGAGGCGGTGATTAGGGAATGTCAAAGATAAAAGGCTTCATTTATAAGCAATTCATGGTTATGCTGGCATTGCTGCTTGTGGTTGTCAGTCCGGCCGGAGCCGGGGCGGCCCATTCCGACGTTTCTTCCGATATTACGTTGAAGGTGGCAATCTATCCGTATGTGCCTGATCCTTCCCGTTTCCAGGCAGCTGTCCTTGACCAGTGGCAGCAGCAAGAGCCTGGCGTCAGGCTGGAGTTTACGAAATGGGATTCCTACTCCGAGGATCCGCCGGATGATTTGGATGTGTTCGTGCAGGATTCCATTTTTTTAAGCCATTTTGTCGATGCGGGGTATCTGCTGCCCTTCGACAGCCAAGATATCGATCAGGCGGAGGATGTGATCCCTTTTGCGCTGCAAGGAGCGAAGCGCAACGGCAAGGTATACGGCCTACCGCAAATTTTATGCACGAACCTGCTTTTTTACCGGAAAGGTGATTTGAAGATAGGGCAAGTCAACAATATATATGAGCTGTACAAAAAAATAGGAACCAACCATTCCGAGCAGATTCCGCCTTCGAAAAATAAGGGCTTGTTAATTAATATGGCTGGCGGGACGACCAAGGCGAGCATGTATTTGGAGGCGCTTATCGATGTGACCGGCCAATATACGGAATATGACCTTCTTCCGCCGCTCGACCCCCTGAATGACAAAGTCATTCGCGGCCTGCGGCTGCTGCTTGATATGGCAGGGGAGAAGCCGTCGCAGTATGTTCCTGAGGATGGCGACTCCTATATAAGAGCGTCGTGGTTCGCGCAAGGCAGCGGAAGGGCCTTCATCGGCTACAGCGAGTCGATGATGCGTATGGGCGAGTATGCGGATCAGTTCCAGTTCAAGACGATTTCTTCATCGGCGGGGCAGGATATCCCTCTTTTCTACAGTGATGTCGTGAGTGTGAACTCCAAGACGGCCTATCCGGAGCTAGCCCAAAAACTGGCGAATATCATGGCTTCCGCGGATACGGTAGAGCAAGCTCTGCGCCCGCAGGCCGACGGTCAATATCCGCAATATCTCTTGCCTGCCCGGCATCAGGTATACGAAGCTTTGATGCAAGATTATCCGATTTATTCCGAATTGTCGCGTATCGTGAACCAGCCGTCGAATCGAGTGTTCCGGCTTGGGCCTGAAGTGCGCACGTGGCTGAAGGATGCCAAGCAAGTGCTGCCCGAAGCGCTCGGCCTGACGGACGTCTCGAGCTTGGCGAGCTAAAGCTTCCATATCCCCCTCCATCCGGCGTGTACGGGAGAGGGGGATTGTTGTTGTGCGAGGGCGGGAAGGAAGCTGCAGCTTGACGAAGCCATGAAAAAGCAGCTGTGAAAAGAGGAAAAGAGGGCCCGGTGCCGAATGTAGTTGTCAATACAGAGGAGAGGTTGATGCAGATGGTTCAGTTGAGCGCGGGAGATCGCAACGCCCGGGTCCGCGGCATTCTGTTCGACAAGGACGGCACGCTGCTGCAATTTATGAGCTTGTGGGGCTGGTGGGCTGAGAAGGTGCTTCACGACCTGGAGCAGGAGTTGAAAAAAGAGGGCGGATCCCTGCCGGAGCAGCCTGGATATATATTAGGGGTTATCATCGAAGAGGATGGTTCGATTCGGAGGCATGACCGCCAGGGAGCACTCGCGATGGGCTCTCCGTCGCAAATGATCGGCATCGCGACGTATTTGCTGCATCGGACGGGGGTGCCGTGGAATGAAGCATTGCGGCGCGTTACCGCCGTCTTCGAGAACGCGAACGAGCAAGTGCTCGAGCAAGCCACTATCGTGCCGATTACCGGCACCGTCGCATTTCTGGAGCGCTGCAAGGCATTGGGGCTGACATTGGCCGTCGTCACGGCCGATGACCAGGGACCATCGGAGCAGCATCTGGAGAAAATGGGGATTCGGCATTATTTTGATGCGGTCATCGGTGATGATTGTGTCGAGCGGGGCAAGCCATTCCCGGACATGGTCGAGTTGGCTTGCCGCGAGATCGGCTTGAAGCCCGAGGAAGTCGCGGTCATCGGCGACTCGGTCGGCGACATGGAGATGGGACGCAGCGCCGGCGTGGCGCTGAACATCTTCATCGATGAAGAGCGCGCCTTCGCCGATGCGCCGGCCGCCGCCGATGCGATGATTCGCGCTTATGATGAGATCGAGTTGCAGACGAAGTAGAATAGGAATGTATTGATAAGAATATCCCCCTCGTTCCGGGATTACGGAAGAGGGGGATTGTTGTGTAATGTAGATTGCATTCGGATTGTTCGTGATTGCGCTGCTGTCCTTCTCTAACAAGAAGTAGACCTCCCTGAGCTTGTCGGCCTGGAGGTCTACTTTCTGAATCATGGTCGACTGCCTAAGAGGCAATCTATTGCAAGACCGTGGATGTTCCAGCATCTGCGGTCTTTTTTAGTGTATTCATGCGCTGTTCCAAATAAACATATCACTATAAAAATAATACCATAGATAAAAATAAATAGGAAGCTAGACTGCAACAATTGCCGCCTTCTCCGGGCTTGGCTCCTACGACGTGAGTGCGGGGGAAGCGAGCACCTCCGTTAGCTTCGCCTGGAAGGCTTCCGCGCCGACGCGGAGGAAGAAGGCGTGGAACGATTCCTGCCCGTTCCGCTCCTGCTTGTAGTAGCGGAGGAGCTGCTCCAGAACGTAAGGCACGTCGTCGCCCCGGACCCGGCCCTTGAGCGCCGTGTTGAAGCGGGCGCCCGGCCCGAGGATGCCGCCGACCGCGATATCGAAGGCGTCGACCATGCCCTGCTCGGTCTTGATGAGCGAGCCTTGCAGGCCGATGTCGGCGACATGCTTCTGGCCGCAGGAGTTCGGGCAGCCGATGAAATGAATCCGTACCTTTTCGTTCAAATCGCCGACATGGTCGTCCAAGTATTGGGCTACGCGCCGCGCCCGTTCCTTCGTCTCGACGATGGCGAGATTGCAGAACTCGTTGCCCGTACAGGAGACGGTGCGGCTCAGGAACGGCCGCGGATACGGAGTTAGGCGCTCAAGCACCGGCAGCGCCAGCACCGCATCCAGTGCCCGCTCCGGAATGCCGGTCAGGATGATGTTCTGCGACATGGTCGTGCGCAGCGTGCCGTCGCCATATCGTTCCGCAGCGTCCGCCAGCTGCTCGAACTCATCGGCGTCAAGCCGTCCGACGGGGACATTCAGGCCGATGTAGTGAAGCCCCCGCTGCTTCTGCGGGTGGACGCCATCGAAATAAGCAGCCTGCCAGCCGGCAATCCGGTCTTCGCCCCGGGAAGGCAGCTTGCCGATCAGCTCCTCCAGATGAGCTTGGAATTTCTCGATTCCCCAAGCCGCGATCAGGAACTTCAGGCGAGCTTGATGCCGCTTCTCCCGGAACCCGTAATCGCGGAACAGAGTCGTGACGCCGATGGCTAGCTTGAGCACCTCTTCCGGGCGGACGAACAGGTCGAGTTGCTGCGCCAGATACGGCTTCGCCGACAAGCCGCCGCCGACCCAGGCATGGAAACCGATGACATCCTGTCCGTCGATCTGCTTCGTGGCCGGGGTGAAGGCAAGGTCGTTAATTTCCGCATGCGCGTTATTATAGATGTTGGATGAAATGGACATTTTGTATTTGCGCGGCAGGTTCGAAAAATCCCGGTTCAGCAGGAAAAAATCATTCACCTCATTAACTAATTCGGTCGTGTCCATTAGCTCATCCGGGTCAATACCTGCCAGCGGGTTGCCGACGATTGTGCGGGGGCAGTCGCCGCAAGCTTCATAGGAGTACAAGCCGACGGCTTCCAACCGCTTGAAAATGTCCGGCAGATGCTCAACGCGCAACCAGTGGTACTGCACGGCCTGTCGCGTCGTCACATCGATGAGCCCGCGTCCGTACAGCCTGGAGATGTCCGCCAAGGCCCGCGCTTGCGCCGCCTGCAATATGCCCGAATTGATCCGGATGCGCATCATGAAATAGCCGTCCTTCGGCTTTTGCTCGTAGACGCCGGCCCATTTAAACCGATTTTTGTCATCCTCCGGTATGGACTCATAGCCCTGCTCGGCATAGGTCTCAATGATGTCGCGGATGACATCTAGCCCGTCCTTTTCCATCTTAATAAATTCAAACTTGTTCAGCTTCGAAGGGTCCTTCATCCATACCGGTTCGTATGTCATTTTGTTCTCCCCCGCTCTCTAAAATTAATAATTCCGATATAAATAGTGCGAATTAATTGATGTCATCGTACCACATTTCCTGGGAAGCGACAATAAAAACAGCAAAAAACAGGAATTACTTTTTCTAATGAATCCCATTTGAATCGGTTATAAGTGGCGGGAGAAGCATGCTAGCTATGACATGGTTCATCTGTAAATGGCATTCGCGGCGAAAAAGTTGAAAAATTCGTGACAATCCTGTTAAATATAGAGAAGAAGTATTGCAACTCTTGCTGGGTAAATATAACATAGGGAAAGATAGGCAAAATGCGCGTGTAGAGGGAGGTCGCACCATGTTTCTGGCCGAAGGAGCAGAGCAGACCGAAAGTCTGTTTCAATTTTTTGACGTCTTTATGATCGTGTTTACGTTAATCTTGGTTTGGGCGGTAATCCGTCAGATCAAGCAGCGTCCGCGCAATACATTTGCGATTGGGTTTGCGCTTGTCAGCTTGATTGTCTTTTTGATTGCAGATGTGAAGATGATTTCAGGTTGGTAAAACACAGCTACATAATAACGTTGACGGTTTCAATGGGGGTCCCGAGCACCGTACACAAATGAACAGCCAATAGACAGGCTCTTTGATGGAGATCATCAAAGGGCTTTTTTTTCCCGTTTTGACGGGGGAGGATGAGGTCTTTTGGCAAAAGAGGGAGAGAAGAGGATGAGAGCAGATCATGTCACGATGAAGGGGCTGTGCTGCGGGTTGCTGGCCCTGGCGATCCTGTGGGGGGCGACGCCGTCGGCGGCGCATGCGGCCGATCCGGTTACGATGAAGGCCGTTAACATCGACGGCAAGGTATATGTTCAGGCAGAGGCGATCCAGAACAGATTCGGCGGCGAGGGGAAGTACAATCCGAAGACGCAAACGTATAGCTACACGCCGAACGATGTTGCCGCAGTTATTCAAAAGGTCAGTCCGTCGGTCGTCTCGATTGTACATATGGAAAAGAAGGAGGACGGCGAGGAATGGTCGCTTTCGCATGGGACCGGCGTCGTCTTGCGCCAGGATGGCTGGATTGTC
Source organism: Paenibacillus thiaminolyticus (assembly GCF_003591545.1). Lineage (GTDB taxonomy): Bacteria > Bacillota > Bacilli > Paenibacillales > Paenibacillaceae > Paenibacillus_B > Paenibacillus_B thiaminolyticus_A. The sequence continues at coordinate 49,486 of NZ_QYZD01000005.1, read as the reverse complement.
ACAAATGCGCATGTTCTTGAAGGAGCATTGGACCCGCATGTGGTTACCTCGGATGGAACGGTGTATTCGGTTAAAAAATGGTATGCCGATGAGGCGATTGATCTGGCGATACTGCAAATCAAGGCCAGCGGACTGAAGCCGCTCGCGTTCATGAAGGAGGCGCCGCAGGTCGGAGACCCGGTCGTTGTTATGGGAACGCCGAATTCGATGCTGCTGCGCAATTCCGTGACCGCAGGTATCGTGAGCGGAATCGAACGGGCGGTAGACTTTCTCGGCTATGGTTATAAGGTGATTCAGACGGACGCGGCGATTAATCACGGTAACAGCGGGGGGCCGCTTATTAATATGAAAGGGGAAGTCATCGGTATCAATACGCTGAAATTGCCGGATGAGGGCGTTGATAATATGGGCTTTGCCATTCCGGCGGATACGGTGGAGATGGCGATTCGTCATTTCATGAACTATGGCAAGATTAAGCGCGCGGATCTCGGCCTCGAGCTGGAGGAGCACTGGGCTGCCTCTGATGGGCGGCCGGGAGCGGAACCGCTTCAGGTGATGGCGGTGCGAAGCGCGGCGGCTAAGAAGGCCGGAATCCGCGAAGGTGATGTCTTGTATGCCATCAACGGGCGGCAGGTGATGACGATGACGGATGTGAATGAAGCGCTGAAGCTGCGGCTGCCCGGACAACGTGTGTCGCTTACGATGCAGTCGGACGGGGATCTCGTGCAAAGGCCGATCACGCTGGTAGAAGGGTAAGGTTCGTCGCTCCTTTCCCCGTCGGGCAGGGATGCTGATGATATGGAGGACAGGAACGCATAAAGAGGGGAGAACGCAGGATGAAGTGTAGAAAGACAGGGAAGATGCTAGGGAGGATCGCTTGCATCGGGATGGCTGCCGCACTGTTGGCAGGAGGACAGGCATTGGGGGTAGCTTCGGCCGTGGAAAGCGACCCGCTGCGGGCGGCGGCGCTCTTGCCCTTGGCCGCACAGGCAGACACCCAGGCGGCAGCGGTGATGGAGGAGTTGCGTCTGAAGGCGGGCAGCGCCAAGGCGACGCTGAACGGAGAAGAATGGACGATAGCCAAGCCGTATAAGAAGCAAGGGGCTATGATGGTGCCGCTGACCGTATTTACGAAGGCATTCGGGGATGATCTGAACTGGAGCACGGGAGATGTCGTCACGTTAGGGAACGGCAAGACGACGGTGCGGATGCGCCTTGGGCAGAAGCAGGCGATGGCGAACGGCAAGGCGATAATGCTGCCCACCGCTCCGGAAATGGTCAACGGCACGGTCATGGCGCCGCTGGAGCCGTTGGCGAAAGCGTTTGGGGCCACTTATACGGTGGCGAAGGATAAGAGCGTCGTGCTGACCTGGAATCGTGCCGATGTGCTGGCGGAGGCAGCGATTGATGTGAGCGCGAAGGCGGTGCGTATCGGCGATCATGTGCACCGCTGGTCAATGGTATTGCCGGAAGGCTGGAGCTACCGGTTCATGACGCCGGAGGAAAATTCCGTCCTGATGGAGAGCCCGTCCGGTCAAGTCCGGGCGATGATTTCTATCAATTCGTGGCAGTCCATCGATCTTGCCCATCTGGCCGATCAGTTCGCGGGTGAAGCGACAGGCAAGCAGTTGCTTGAGCATATGAAGACCGAGATGTTCGATGAAGTTACGATAATGTCGTCCCGTATAGGAACGATTGACGGCAAGGCTTATACGCAGGCTATTATCAATGACGAAGGCATCATGCTCACCCGTGTGTTCAGCGCCGGGGGCAACCGTTACATGGTGTTAGTGTATGATGAAGCGGCTTCGTCGCCGAAGCAGCTGCTCCAATATGAACCGCTGCTGAATACCTTCCGCCCGAATGATCTCCCGGACCGCAGTGCGGGGGTGAAGGATATTAGCACGGAGAAGGACGGCTTCCGTTCGATGGCATTGTGGGAGGATGGACTCATTGTTGATATTCCGGTGACGTGGGAGCGGAATCCGGATGGGAACAAACTCTCTGCGCTATCCGATCAGGGATTGCTTCAACTGGAGTACCATAGCTTGCGGGCGGATAAGGAGGCAACGCTGGATTCGCTTGTGCGCCAGGAAGAGGAATTCATGAAGAAGCAGTTCCGTCCGGAGCATCGTCAGACCGTGGGCGTCCAGGATGTGACGTTGAAGAGCGGACAGCAAGCGAAGCTGTTGACGGCAAAGCATCGGTACAATGAGACGGACTGGCGCTTCTCCAAGACGCTGATCGTCCTCGATGAAGGCGTCCAGTTTTTCCTGCAATATTCCGGACCAGACTGTGCCGATGCCGTTCAGCTTGGCGAACGAATTGTGGGCTCGGTTCGCGTCGACGGGATGGCCAAGGAGCAGCTTGACCACCCGGAGGCCTGGGGCGACGGAAGCGAGCTGTGGGTTCCGTGGACGCAGACCGTGGAGCGCATATCGGAAACCTGGGGACTCCAGATGAAGATTCCGGAATGGTGGCTCGGCTATCGGGCCGGCAGAGCTGAGGAAGAGTTGGAGACTGAGGGCGAAGTTGGGACCATCGCGAGCTACAGTTTGCCGAACAGTTATTTTATGCTGCATGTGAATTATGTGGATACGGTAGAGGAGGCGTTGGCCTCTTGGAAAGAGTCCCTCCTGACCGAGAGTGATCCGTCGATCCGGTTCGTGAAGGAGGAGAAGAAGATCTGGCGGGGCCAACCGGCGATGCGCGTCCAGTTCACCGGCTTGACGGCTGGCGTGAACAGCACGTATACGACGGATATGCTGCTGATCGCCAAGGACGGGTACGTATATACGTTGCTCTACACGATGCCCGACGTATCCCGCACGCCAGAAATGTTGGATCAGTTCGAAAAGGTCGTGAGTTCGTTCCGTTTCGTTACGCCGTAACGCAACGTCTTAAGACACCTTAACACTAAGCCTTAATTGAGGAAGCGATGACGCTGTGCCGTATGGCATGGCGTCTCTTTTGTATGTGGGGACAGGGATTGCCTTGGGGTGCGTTGTCGTGGGGTAACGGCCTCGATACTGGGGAGGAGCGTTGCCTGGTACGGGATGGTACGGGAGAGCCGATGGAATCGGGATAGGTATGGGCTGAGGGGAGTGAAGGGATGGATCGGGTTTGAGGGGCGAGCTATAGGTGCTGGCTGTTGGGGATTTGGGGGATTGCTGTGCTCTTAGCATCAATATCCCATCGGTTCAGAGGGGGCAGTGGGGAATGAGTGCTTTTGCGTTACAGGCTTCGGGGATGGACAGGTGCAGCGCTTAAGGCAGAAATGGAGTGCAGCGGCAGTTTTCCAGGCAGGGCAGAGGAGGTTGGCTGCTTTATTTTCTGGATATAGGGGGAGGATGTATAGGTGTTCGAGTCCTTTGAGCCAATCTTCCAGTCGCTCAGGGAAAAAAACCTTTGGCTTGTTCATTGGTAGGTCTCGGCAGGAGAAGAGCCTTCCTATTGACTATATGCGGTGGCAGGGACGAAGGCCTCGGATGACATAGAAACAGCTGTAGTCCGGGATCTGTTATGAGGGAGACGCGCCGCTTGTCTGAATCCTGCGAATAAGCGAGTATGCAAGAGTGATGCCTCTAGAGGGAGCGAGCGGGAGAGTGAATGCATGGGGGCAGTTAGCAGATAGAACTGCTGGGAGCCGTTGCTGTGCTTGGTGTCACCGCAGGGGAGGAAGATATCGCCGCTACTGGAGTTTTGGCCGAAAGACCGCTATACTATGTAAGGCATCTTCGATGTCTGGCCTTGTTGGTAGTAGGCAGGATTGAAGAATTCAGGTTGGGGGTCAACGTAATGACGACGATCAAGCAACATAACGATAGACAAGCTGTAGATGTCGTGAAGGCTGCGATGCAGGAAGCAGGCATGGCGCCCCGGAATCTGCGGCGTGAAGATATTGAGCTGCTGGCGCCTGCGGGCGACTGGGATTGCATGCGGGCAGCGGTGGCGAACGGGGCGGATGCTATCTTTTTCGGTGTGGAGAAGTTCAATGCGCGTGCTCGTGCGAACAATTTCCAGATGGATGAGCTGCCGGAGATTATGGCGTTTTTGCATAGCTATGGCGTGAAGGGTTTTTTGACGTTCAATATTCTTGTATTTGAAAATGAGCTGGCAGACGCGAAGGAGTTAATCGATGCGTGCGTCACGGCCGGGGTCGATGCGGTCATCGTGCAGGATCTGGGATTGGTGAAGCTGATTCGCGAGATTTCGCCGGATTTCCCGATTCACGGCTCGACGCAGATGACGATTACGTCGCCGGAGGCGGCTTCGTTCACGAAGCCGTACGGGCTGGAGCGGGTCGTGCTTGGTCGCGAGAACAATCTGAAGCAGATTCAGAAGATCGGAGCCGAGGCGCAGCTTCCGATGGAGGTGTTCGTGCACGGCGCTTTGTGCGTGTCGTATTCCGGGCAATGCCTTACCTCGGAAATGTGGGGCGGGCGCTCCGCGAACCGCGGGGAATGCGCGCAGGCGTGCCGTCTGCCGTATGACATGATGGTCGACGGCGAGCATCAGCCGATGGGCGATGTGACGTATTTGCTGTCGCCGAAGGATCTGGCGGCGCTCGATCTCGTGCCGGAGCTGATTGAAGCGGGCGTGACATCGTTCAAAATCGAAGGCCGCATGAAGCAGCCGGAATATGTGGCGAATGTGGTCAGCAAGTACCGGAAGGCGATCGATGATTATTTCGATTGCCGCTGGACCGGGCCGACGAAGGTAGAGGTGCGCGAGCTGCAGCAGAGCTTCTCACGCGGCTTCACGCATGGCTTCCTGAAGGGGACGAACAACAAGCAACTCGTTGACGGCACATTCCCGAAGAGCCGCGGCGTCTATCTCGGCCGCGTCGAGCAAGTGCTGCGCGACGGGGTCGTGTGCAAGCTGGAGGCGCCGCTGAAGCGCGGCGACGGGATTGGATTTGACGCGGGCGATCCGACGAAGAAGGAGGAGGGCGGCCGCGTGTACGACCTGCGCCGCAAAGGCGTTAAGCTGGACGGCGAGGCGCAGGAGGGCTGGCAGGTCGACATCGTGCCGGGACGACACGATGTTGACCTGCGGCGGGTGAAGGTCGGCGACCGGATTTGGAAGACGAGCGATCCGGCTCTGGACAAGCGCATGCGGGCCACGTTCGAGACGGAGAAGCCGTATCGAGTGTTCCCCGTGCATGTGCGCGTGGAAGGCCGCGCCGGCGAGCCGCTCCGCACCTGGTGGACCGATGTGCCGAAGGGCACGACGGTACAGGTGGATTCGGAGCTGGCGCTGGAAGCGGCCCAGAAGCGCCCGATGGATCAGGCGCTTCTGGAGGAGCAGTTCGGCCGCCTTGGCGGAACGGTGTATCAGCTCGAGCGGCTGGATGTCGCCTTGGAAGGCGACGTTATCGTGCCAATGCGAGAGCTGAATGCGGTCCGCCGCCGGGCGGTGGAACTGCTCGCGGGCGAGCGGCCGAAGCCGCCGGTATACGAGCACCGCGACGTCGACGTCTACGGCGGCGCGGTGCGAGAGCATACGGCGGTGCGGCCGGGCCAAGCGCGGCTGAGGGTGCTGTGCCGCTCGCTCGCGCAAGTGGAGGCGGCCGTGAACACGGAGACGGAACTCATCTACGCCGACTTCGAGTTCATCAAGCAGTTCCCGGCCGCCATCGAGGCGTGCCGCGCTGCCGGCAAGCCGATCGCGCTCGTCACGCCCCGCATCCATATGCCCGGCGAAAATGGCTACCACCGGAACATCCTGAAGCTGAAGCCGGACGCAGTGCTTGTCCGCAATACCGGCGCGCTGCAGTTCTACATGCAGGCGAAGGCCGAAGCCGCCGAGCGGGGCGAAGCCTTCCCGCGGATTATTGGCGACTTCTCATTGAACGTCGCCAACCATAAGGCGGTGGAATTGTTCGCCGCCTCGGGCCTGGACTGCATCACGCCGTCCTATGACCTGAACATTCAGCAAATGATCGATATGCTGCGACATAGCGACACCTCTTTGCTGGAGATCGTTATTCATCAGCATTTGCCGATGTTCCATACCGAGCACTGCGTCTACTGTACCTTCCTTAGCGAAGGAACAGATTACACGAACTGCGGCCGTCCGTGCGAGGAGCACCGCGTCTCCCTGCGCGATCGCATCGGCATGTCCCACCCGGTCCGGGTAGACGAAGGCTGCCGCAACACGGTCTACAACGCCATTGAGCAATCCGGAGCCGAGTACATTACACATTTCCTAGACTTGGGCGTAGCTAGCTACCGCGTCGAATTCCTGGAGGAGACGTCGGAACAGGTTCATCAGGTTATCGACCTGTACGGCCGCGCTCTCCGTGCCGAGATCAGCGGCACCGAAGTATGGCGCACCTTGAAGGCGACGAACCAGCTCGGCGTGACGCGCGGGCAGTTGGTGAAGTAAAAGTATTTTGCAATAAAGGACAGGCCTTTCTCATTAAAAGTGAAATGCCTGTCCTTTTGTGTCGTTATGAGCATGTTTTAGACATATTTCCCTGATTTCCGGAAAATCGTCCCTCTATCCTGTATAATAATCAATAATGATAACCATTGAAAAGAACGTTGAAGGAGAGGAATACGTCTATGAAAGTCAGAAAGGCAATCATCCCCGCTGCAGGACTAGGCACTCGCTTCCTGCCGGCGACAAAAGCGATGCCTAAAGAAATGCTTCCGATCGTAGATAAGCCGACAATCCAATATATTGTCGAGGAAGCTGTTGCATCCGGTATTGAAGATATCATTATTGTAACTGGCAAAGGTAAGAGGGCGATCGAGGATCATTTCGATAGTGTTTTTGAGCTAGAATACAAGTTGAGGGAAAGCGCTAAGTTGACATTGTTGAATGAAGTACAGAAGTCATCCGAGTTAGCCGACATCCATTACATAAGACAAAAGGAACCCCGCGGATTAGGTCACGCTATTTGGTGTGCTCGAAAGTTTATTGGTGATGAGCCTTTTGCCGTGCTGCTCGGAGATGATATTGTTGAAGCTGATACACCTTGCCTGAAACAAATGATAGATATTTACGAAAAGCATGAATCTTCCATCGTCGGAGTACAGCCAGTTCCATGGGAAGAAGTGTCTCGTTATGGAGTCGTTGCGGGAGAACCGATAGATGGACGATTACTAAGAGCTGAAGAGTTAGTTGAAAAACCATCTCGGGAACAAGCTCCATCGAATTGGGCAATTATGGGGCGTTATGTATTATCTCCACGAATATTTGAACTCTTGGAAAAGCAGGAAGAAGGGGTAAACGGGGAGATTCAGCTTACGGATGCCATTGCAGACTTATGCAAAGAAGAGGAAGTACTAGCGTACCATTTTGACGGACATCGTCATGATGTGGGGGAGAAATTTGGGTTCATTAAGACGAATTTGCACTACGCTATACAGCGTCCAGAATTAAAAGATGATTTACTTTGTTACTTAAGAAATATTATTAAGCAGTATGAAGAACAAGAACTGAATGTTCTCAGGTAATAGAATGGGGGTTGCCCAAAGTCATCTAGGGTGACAACGGGACAACCCCTCTTTATTAATTACTTTAGAAATCGCATTCCAGCAACTTGTTCAATTCGTTCTTTTTCTTCAGGGTCCATACTGATCAACTTATCATACCATCCCTGATCGACTTGGCCGTTCTGGATCGTCGCTCCGACATACCAGCGGGCTAGCTCCCGATTATCCGCATTAGAAAGGTCCTCGTTCAGGTAAGGATTCATTGCTTCAGCCCCCTGCCCGGGCTCGCCTCTCATAATATACGCCCGGCCAGCATTCATGGCCATCGTGATTGTTACTCTGAACTCTCGCCCCTGAAGCTGTCCTTCTGGCAAAGTCTTGAGATGTTCCACACCTTGTTCGACATGGCGCAATGCTGCAATAATCTCATCCATGTATTCATTTTTCTTCTCTGGGGATTCGTTATTAATGATAATCCCTTGGCGTAAAGTAACAGCCATGTACTTATCATACCAAGTCATATTCCATGGAAAACGTTCAGCATTATCAGAGAGTACTTTGTACAACTCCGAATCCATTCCCTTTTGTTCATAAAGATCTATCAGACGTAAGAGCAATATTCGGTTCCCTGGTTGTTTATCAAGCGCCTGTCGCAACGTATGCTCCGCTTCAGCAAAAAAGTCCTCGTCTCCCTGTTGAGTATATACTTGTTTAAACAGGTCAGCTTTAAATGCGGCATACTCTGGAACGGTTGGGCGTATTTTCAATGCTTTATTCAAGTATTCCATTGTTTGATTAAAATTTTTGGTTTCGACTAGGGTTTTATCCGCTTTGGCGAACGAGCTTGACGCCTGAATAAATAATAGAGAAGTGATGAACATTATTATTCCAGCGATGCCAAGAATACTTGCCGTAGCCGCTTTGATTGTATTTGGCTTTATTTTCTTAAGTGGCTCCGTTGAAATTGATGCCGCCATTCCTCCCAAGCTAATAAAGACGATAATCCCGATATAAACATAGCTCATGTTAAAATCCATCACGCTATGTACCAAAATGCTTGTCGCCAAAATGAAATACATGAAATAGCTATTCCGCTTCGTCTCTTCCGCGTTACGAAAGGATTGAACGTACTTCCAGTAAATTATTCCGAGAAAGGCAACTAATATAATGAAGCCGAGAAATCCGGTCTCTACAAGATACTGCATGTAGTAGCTGTGAGCTTGGGCTGATTCATACGGGTTGTTTTGGTACTTTTCATACAATGCGCTCCAAGCGCCGCCGCCCGCCCCGAAGACTGGATAGTCAGCTACTAGCTTCATCGAATCTTTGTAGAACGTAATCCGCTCCAGCACGCTGTGTTGCTGGAAGTTGATTGAACTTAGACGTGAAGAGATACTTTCCGGCAACAAATTCTTGAGGCCAGTTCCTAGCAAAAAGATCAACAGCACTCCAGCAATGATGGTTCCCCCTACAGGAAGGAGAGCATTGGCCCACTTCTTCATTGAGAAGCCTTCCAGTTTGCGTTCCAACCATGGTGCAAGGAATCGTTGTACAATCCAACATAATACGGCGCATACAGCGGACGCAACCAAAATATAAAGCCATCCTTTCAAGGAGGAACTGCCTGAGCCGTTCAGATGTACTTGATTGCCGATAGCCGATACTGTATTCAAAATAACTAATGTCGCCGCGCCGCTGATTGCCAGATGGACAATCCACAGAATCTGACGTGCCGGCTTTACAAATAAGAGAACCAACACAAACACAACTGGCAATAACACCAGACCGCTACGGGAAAGGGTAAGAAGAATAGATAAAATAATCGGTACCAGCATAAAACTGTGGACCGCATGACTAACGGCCTTACGAGTTGTCGTTAAGTAGAACACAGCTGCAAACAAGAATGCCATCAAATAGGCCGCATACGTATTCGGATACTGAAACACCGAGGCAAGACGCGGTCCATTTGCATCTACCCAAACTGCTTGCTGGTAGAGTCCGTCCGGGTTCAGTCTAGAAAACCAGCCAATGAATGCCGCAGCGGGTTTCCCGTTTCCCAGCCAGTTCATCAATCCAAACCAAACCACGGCATAGGCGGAACCTGTTAACGTGATCTGGATGATGCGATTGATTTTCTCTTCGCCTGTTGTTAGTTTGGTGAGGACGAAGAAAACGGCGTAGGTTAACATAATAAAAATCGCATTTACCGCTAAATAACTGGAAGCCGCGAATAATGACGAAACTCCATAGGTTAAAGGCAGTAAAAATACAAAGAGAGTAAGCGCATCAGACTGGTCATGATTTCTTTTTTTCAATTGAAGCAGGACTCCTATTGCCAAAAATGCTAGAATAGAAGCTATGAGAATGGACCAATAAATTGGATTTTCAAAGTATGTGTCTTGTGCGTTGAATAGTCCGAACTGAAACGGTGACCAAATTAAGATTAAGATAAGAGTAACTAACACTCCCCAGTGGATAAGAGAAAAATGGTTACTTTTGTCGTTTTTTTGTTTGGGCTTTGAAGCCCCATAGCCATATGTAGACAAAGTTATTCTCCTTTGCTAGTAAATTACGATCATAATAATAACATAGGTAGGCTAGAACTTCTATTTTGTCAATCATGATATGCGTTACTAGCCTTATATTTGGGCCAACTCAGGTATGCTGATATGTTGGAAAAACAGATGGGGAATTTCAATGATAGATAAGTTTATAAGGGAACTTAGTATCTAGTCTTCATCGGTTTATTAGTAATATCAATAAATAAAATGAAAATTAATGGGAGAGTGTCCACAATGAAGGGTATAATTCTAGCAGGTGGTTCAGGAACCAGACTTTACCCAATCACCAAGGCAACATCAAAGCAAATGGTGCCAATATACGATAAGCCAATGATTTACTACCCACTTTCAGTATTGATGTTAGCTGGTATTCGAGATGTATTAATCATTTCCACTCCCCGTGATTTACCGCATTTTGAAGAGCTTCTTGGAAGCGGGAACGACTTGGGTATGAACTTCGAATATGCCGTACAACAGGCGCCGAATGGGCTGGCAGAAGCGTTTATTATTGGCGAGAGTTTTATAGGTGACGATAAAGTTGCAATGGTTTTAGGGGATAACATTTTTTGGGGTCAAGGATTTTCTGGTTGCTTAAAGGAAGCGGGAGCTTTGCAAAACGGTGCTTGTATTTTTGGATATTATGTACAGGATCCATCTGCATATGGAGTCGTTGAATTTGATGCTCATGGAAAAGTGGTCTCTCTAGAAGAAAAACCGAAAATTCCAAAATCCCATTATGCAATACCAGGTTTATATTTCTATGATAATTCCGTTATTGAAAAAGCGAAAAAGCTAGTGTTTTCGGCAAGGGGCGAATTAGAAATTACAGATTTAAACAGACTCTATATGGAAGAAAATAAATTAAATATAAAACTACTAGGTAGAGGAATGGCGTGGCTGGATACAGGAACACATGATTCAATGCTGGATGCGTCGAATTTTGTCGCTGCCGTCCAAAAAAGGCAGGGTACTTTTATTGCATGCATTGAAGAAATAGCATTTAGAAACGGATGGATTACTAAGGGTAAATTGCTTAAACTAGCCGAACCTTTGTTAAAAACAAATTATGGGCGTTACTTAATCGGAGTGAGTCAGATGATTGAAACTTTGGAGGGGCAATGAACTTTATTAAAGAGATGTTTCAGTATAAGAGTACTATTATAAGCTTGGCGAAAAACGATTTCAAAAATAGATATGCTGGTTCATACCTGGGGGCTTTATGGGCATTTATCCAACCTTTAATAACAATTCTTATATTCTGGTTTGTATTTGAGGTGGGTTTTAGAGCAACACCAGTGGAAAATGTCCCTTATCTTATCTGGTTTATTTGTGGCATTATCCCCTGGTTCTTTTTATCAGACGCTGTACTAGGTGCAACCATGAGTATCGTTGACTATAACTACTTGGTGAAAAAAGTACTGTTTAATATCAACATATTACCATTAGTTAGGTTAACGGTTGCTTTATTTGTACATTTGTTTTTTGTAGTTTTGTTATTTGTAGTATGTTTTTCTATATCTCTTCCGGTATCCATATATAGTCTACAAATATTATACTATTCGTTTTGTATATTTGTTTTTTCTTTAGGCGTTTCTTATCTAACTTCATCATTGGTACCATTCTCTAAAGATTTTGGACAAATTGTAGCTATCGTTTTACAATTTGGATTTTGGTTAACACCTGTTGTATGGAATTACGAGATTCTTTCTCCTAAATTACTTACAATTTTTAAATTGAATCCTGCTTTTTATATTGTTCAGGGCTATCGTGATGCACTAGTATATAAAGTTTGGTTTTGGGAAAGACCATTAAGTACTCTTTTCTTTTGGATTACGATTGGGGTTGTCTTCTATGTTGGCAAGGTTTTGTTCCGTAGATTAAAGCCTCATTTTGCAGATGTGTTATAAAGGGGAGGGTGGCTGCTAGAATGGAAATTATTAAAGTCAATAATGTATCAAAAACATATAAAATGTATAGTCAGCCCACAGATAGGCTGAAAGAAGCATTGAGTCTAGGCGGGAAAGTATACCATCAAGACTTTTTTGCACTTAATAATATTAATTTTACGCTTTCAAAAGGAGAAAATGTCGGTATTATTGGGAAAAATGGTTCTGGTAAATCAACATTATTAAAAATAATCACCGGAATTATCCAACCAAGTTCTGGGAATGTCGAAGTATTGGGACGGGTTTCTGCTATTTTAGAACTGGGCTCTGGTTTTAATCCTGAATATTCAGGTATTGAAAACATATATACTTATGGCTTAATTGTCGGAATATCCAAGAAAGAAATGGAGACAAAAATTGGGGATATAATTTCATTTGCAGACTTGGGTGAGTTTATACACCAACCAGTAAAGACGTATTCGAGCGGTATGTATGCCAGATTAGCATTCTCAGTTGCGATAAATATTGATCCTGATATTTTAATTGTCGATGAAGCCTTATCAGTTGGAGATATGGGGTTCCAGCATAAATGTATGAATAAAATGAAGGAATTGATTGAACAAGGCGCAACAGTTATTTTTGTTAGTCACGATACCTTCGCAATAAAGAGCTTATGTAGCCGATGCATTTATCTTGAGAACGGAAACATAAAAGCAGATGGCAGTGCCATTGAAGTTACAGATTTATATTTAATGGATACGAGAAAAAAAATTTATAAATCAGAAGAGGAAGAAATTGCGAGTAAAAATGCGAATGCATCTCGCAATCTTCAAGAGCAATCAACTGAGACTAGTAAAGAAATAGTAAACCAACAATTAGAATCATCAATACAAGATTCTGCTTTTGAAAGCTTACGTTACGGTACAGGTGATGTTCGCGTCAAAAAAATAACAATGAAAAACAAAGATGGTAATATAGCTAATCATTTTGAGTTCGGGGAATTAATGACAATAGAAATTCATCTTAAAGCATTTAAAACTATTGAGAATTTAAATTGTTGTATTAGGATACGTGATAAAAATGGTATAGATGTCACGGGGACGACTACGTTTGAGGAACAAATAAAATTCCCTGTCTTTGAAGAAAATCAAAGTATGGTTGTAAAATTCACATCCCCGAATATATTAAAGCACGACATGACTTTTAGTGTGGGCGTTACTATTAATGATACAAGGAATGTTGCTGATCAAACCATTTTGGAGCACGTAGATTTAGGTTATTCTTTTAAGAGCGTTTATAATCCGCAAAGACCGGTGTGGTATATGTATTATCAGAATTACGACATTGAATACAAAATTGACTAGGAAGGAGACGGGGAATGGGAACATCAAATTGGCAAAATATATCATTTTGTGTCGACTTGATAAGAAGAATTAGTCCTAGTTCAATATTAGACGTCGGTGTTGGTTTTGGCAGATGGGGAATTATCTCTAGGGAGTTTTTGGATGTTTGGAACGGGAAGGTTGAAAAAGAGAGTTGGAATATTCATGTCGAGGGAATAGAGGCTTTTCCTTCAAATATCGAAAATTATCATAAAGAATTTTATTCAAAAATATGGGGACAAGACGCAAGGGACTTTTTTAGATCATGCAGCACAAAATATGACCTGATAATTTTCGGGGATGTACTGGAACATTTTTATAAAGAAGAAGGTTATGAACTATTAGATACTGCCCTTAAAATTTCGGATTTCATAATGATTAACATACCTATTGGGGGGGATTGGGAACAGGATTGTTTGTATGGAAATGATTATGAAGAGCACAAAAGTGAGTGGGAATTAGAAGATTTTGATAAATATTCAATTGTTAGAAAAAAAGTATTCAAGGACTTCATAGGCAGGGATTTTGTTACTGTTTTGTTGTCAAGCAAGAGAATTCCAAATAATTTATTATTATATCAACACAATATAGATGAAGAAATTAAACACGTAAAATATGAATTGGATTCGATGAATGAGTATTTACTATTTTTGGAAAATAAGAAAAGGGATAGCGTGAGTCAATTGGAATCTATCCTTTTTGAAGGGGAACTGAAAATATTGAACTCTAAAAATAGCGAAAGATATTTAACTAAAATAAGAGTTTGTAATTCTTCAAATGGGAGTACGCAAGGTAGCGAGGTTTGGATATACCATATTTCATCAAATGAGATTCCGGCATTGGATTTAAAAAAAGTGAAAAAAGATGGAGCTTGGATGATAAGAAATGATCGCGATGCAACAACAGGAACTTGTTTGATTGCAAGCCAACATGGTGCGGAAATAGAATTCGAAATAATAGGGGATACTCTGAACTTAAAATGTTTATCACATCCTTGGAGTGGTTGTGTGGAAATTATTGTAAATAATAATGCTGTGTTGAAAGTAGATCTATACAGTAAAAATCAAAAAATAATTGATATTATAGTTAACTTAAAGGATGTAGATTAATATATGAATATTTGCTTGGTCTCCCGCGAATTATATCCATTCCAAAAGGCGGGCATTGGCGTTTATGTTCATAATCTAACTAAATCATTGGTTGAGAATGGTAATAAAGTTTTTATTATTACCTCAAAAAGCAATCAAGTTGAGTGTGCTTTAAGTGAATATTATCAAGACCCTAGTCTTAATATTATAGGAATTGATTTAGAAACAGGATCACAGATTATAGATGATTTTATTTTAGCTTATTCAATGAGTGTCTATCATCACTTGAAGAAGCTGACGAAAGAAGAAGAAATTAGTCTAGTTGAATTTGCGGATTATTTTGGAGAAGGATTCTACCCTTTGCTCTATAAGCGTGTTAGAGGAGAGTTTGAGAATATTCCTTTTGTTGTAAAATTGCATGCCCCAACTTATGAATGTAATATAGCTAATCAATTGTGTATACCAGAGAGTCGTTTAACGTTGCAAGAAGATTTCGTGATTAAAAACGTTGATTATATATATTCTATAAGTAATTTTATGAGAAAGACAATTTCCGCCCGCTTAAAACGTAATGATATTGATATTGTATACAATATGATTGATACGCCCGAACCAAGCTCAATAGAATTAGGTGAAGAACTGCTATTTCAAAATAAGTATGTTTTATTTGTTGGTCGGCTAGAAGAGCTTAAGGGGATAGATATATTTATCAAATCTGCTCTTCAAGTTATAAATAAGAGTGATACTGATGTTAATTTTGTGATTATTGGTAGAGATATACTAAATCAAAAAAGTAACAGAATGATGAGAGATGAAATGCTTGACTTTATTCCAAGTCAACTGAGGCATCGTTTTATATGGAAATCTCCCATGGCACGGGAAGAACTGATGAACTATTATCGACACGCGTATGTTAGTGTCTTTCCTTCGAGATTTGAGGGGTTTGGTAATGTCTGTGTTGAAGCAATGAGGATGGGATCCCCGGCCATTGTAAGCACTAACACTGCTTTAATGGAAATTATAGAGGACAAGTGCGGTGTATCTTTTATTAATGGTGACTCAAAGGATTTGGCTAAAAAACTAATTTGGTTGTTGAAAAATGAACAATACAGAGATGAGTTATCAAAACTATCTAAAGAACGGTCGAAATTTTTTTCTATTGATCATTTGTATCCTGCTCAAATAGAGTATTATAAGAAAATCATTAACGACTTCAAGAGCGGGCCTAAAGCACATTCGATAGGGATTCAAGAGATTGTAATACTGGAATGTATAGATCGGATTAACCATTTATTTAAAGAAGGTTCGAGAGTTACCGGGCAACACATAATCGATTATACGAAACTAGATGAAGAAAACAAGCGGTTGATTGGAGAATGGGAGAAAAATAAGGAATACATTGAGTTATTAAGAGAACAAATAAAAAAAATGGAGCAAGAAAACATACGAGTATTAAATGAATGGGAAAAACTCGTTTTGCAAAAGAAGGAGTCGGCACGGGAGTATGAAATTCAAATAGGTGACATGAGAGAAAAGATAACTAAGTATCTTCAGGAATTAGAGGATATTAAGTTAACTCTAGTGAATAAACAAACCCTGATAGAAGAACTAACAAATAAGAATGCCGAACAATATCAGAGTATACAAGAATTAACAAATAAAAATGATCAACAATACCGAAAGATAGAAGAATTGAAACAAATGCTAAAAAGTAGAAAGTTCCTCATTAAGCAAATGATAAGAAAGAGAGAATATTAACTAAGATGAAGATATGGTATTTAACTAGTGAGTATCCACCTGACTTCGGTGGTGGAATTTCAATGTATATCGAGCAAGTGGCAACGTCATTTTCAAAAAAAGGTCATGATGTAACGGTTATTGTACGAGATTCACATCAATATGCAATCGAATATCCAAATAAAAGCTTACGTATATACCGTTTCCAGCACATGTTAGGAGAACAATATCAATGTTTGGGTTATTGGGCGGCATTGTCGTACCAGTATGCAGAAGAAACATTAGATTTAATTGATAAAGACGGTAATTCGCCTGATATTATAGAAGTGCAAGATTACAACGCTGTTGGGTACTATTTACTACAGAGGAAGTATTTGAAGGATCTTAGGTTGGAAAACACTAAAATTGTTGTACATCTTCACACACCTACCTTCGAATTAGCTCGTATTAATCAATTACCAAGATACGAATTCCCAACGCACTGGACTGGTCAAATGGAGAAATTCTGCATAAATGCTGCTGATGCCGTTGTTACGCAAAGTGAATTTCTCAAACAAAAAATTCAACCTTATGCTCCACTCAAAGAAATAGAGGTTATTTCGCTTCCATTTAACACGGATTCTCAGCCGATTTGGAAACCGGAACATGAACATACGACCGATCTCTTATATTTAGGAAGAACCGAGTATCGTAAAGGTGTGGTTCAGTTATTGAAGGGGATGGAGCGTTTATGGCTTCAGGGAAAGAATTACAAGCTGACACTATTGGGCGGAGACACCTATTTTTCCCCACGAGCAGTTAAATTGGGTGAATGGCTGAAGAAAAAGTATGGACGTTGGATACAAAATGGACTGTTAGTCTTTAAGGATTCGGTGAAGCCAAGTCAATTAAACGAAGAATTAAAAAATGCGAGAATAGCAGTGATACCATCTTTATACGAGAACTATCCGTATAATTGTATCATTTCCATGAATTCTGGAACTCCGGTACTTGTATCTATTAGTGGTGGACAAGCGGAGATGGTATCGGAGCATGGAAAGAACGGTTATATTTTTGATTGGGATGTAAACAACGACTTCGAATCAAAGGCATTAGAATTGTTAGAGAAAGAAAACGCAGAACTACAGATAATTGGACAACATGGATATGAGCGCATTAAATTATTATGCAATATTGAGTCCAACTATCAAAAGCGCCATGAATTCTATACACGAGTGCTCGAAAAAGAAAATATAAAACTGTATCCTGTTAGTCAATCAATTCCATTAAAATCGGAGACTGTAAAGAAAGTTGAAAGTAAGAAAGGGTTACTATCTATTGTTATTCCTTTCTACAATCTTGGTGACTATCTCCTCGAAACCTTGGACAGTGCTCTGAAAATCACTTATGAAGATTTTGAGATTATCATTGTGAATGACGGATCGACAGATGAGAAGTCAAAACAAGTGCTAAATGAAATAGAAAAAATGAATAATCCAAAAATCAAAATAATGAATATTGAAAATGGTGGATTAGCAAATGCAAGAAATGTTGGAGCTATGCACTCAAATGGAGAATACATAGCTTTTCTGGATGCGGATGATCTAATAAAACATACTTTTTACGAAAAGGCAATTGATTTATTGGATTCCTACTCGAACATTTCTTTCGTATACAGTTGGGTGGAATATTTCGGTGCTCGTACAGGGATTTGGCCGACATTCAATACAGAATTCCCATATTTCTTGGGAATGAATATGTTGACGGCGTTTGTTGTTGTGAGAAGACAAGATTTTATTACCTTTGGATTAAATCGAACGGTTATGGAGTATGGGCTAGAGGATTACGAAGGCTGGATTGGGATGTGTGAAAACGGCTGCTCTGGTATAAGTATACCTGAACCATTGGTGCAGTATCGAGTTAGGCCAGAATCAATGTCCAGACAATTTAATCGAGATATGATTGTATATCTATTGGATCAATTATCGCTGCACCACCCTAAATTATACAGGGAGCACGGTTTGGAGATATATAATTTATTGGTAGCAAACGGACCAGGATACTTATGGAATAACCCTACTTTTGAGCATCCCCCAGTTGAATATACGAATAACCAACAATCGGTAAGTGATGTTCAACAAAACAACGTAATTAAATATGAACTAATGAGAGTCGCCAATTCTAAGTGGGGTAGTAGATTAATTAAAGTCTTTTTGAAATTGAAATTAAACAAAATGTTCAAATGATGAAACCTTACTTACAAAAGAATAATAAGGGGCACTGTAAATGAATGTACTTGTTTTAGGTGGAAATGGTTTTATCGGTTCGAATTTATGCCAAGAATTATTGAAGCAAAATCACAATGTAAGGATCTTAGATCGAAGTATCAAAAATAACAACATTCACTATTTGTCAAATGTAGACTTCATAGAAATTGATTATGTCCAAACGGAAGATTTTACACCTTATCTTAAAGGGATTGATCTTGTCTTTCATTTAATTAGTACTACTATTCCCTCTACTTCGAATGAAAATAAGATATTTGATATAAAAACCAATGTGTGCCCTACAATCCAATTACTTGAGGATATTGTCAAAACAGGGCATATAAAGGTCGTTTTTCTCTCTTCTGGTGGAACAGTTTATGGCGATACGCAACTCGAAGTAATTCCCGAAGAACACACATTGAATCCGATATGTTCGTACGGCATTCAAAAATTAACGATTGAGAAATACTTGCAATTATATAATCATGAGTACGGATTGGATTATTGCATAGTACGGTTATCGAATCCGTATGGTAGAGGACAAGACGGAAGAAAAGGACAAGGTGTTATCCCTATATTTCTTAATAAAATCCTAAAAGAAGAAGAAATTCAAATTTGGGGAGATGGCTTGAATACACGAGATTATATATATATAGATGATGTGGTAGATGCTTTGTGTAAATTATTACACTATTCGGGACAACAGAAAGTGTTTAACTTAGGTTCAGGAACAGGTCATACACTATTAGATATTATTGAAGCCATATCAAAGGAAACAACGAAAAAGGCTCACATTAAGTATTCAGATGCCCGAAGTATCGATGTGAAAAGAAATGTTTTGGATATCACTAGGATAGAAAGAGAATTATTATGGAAACCAAAAGTTTCACTGAACGAGGGCATTCACAAGATACTACTGTCGAGTAAATTTAATGCCCAAGGGAGAATTGGAGCAAATGAATAAGAACCGTACGTTTTTATTAAAGATAGTTAACTTTGTTGTTAGTCTTATCATAGCGATTAATTTACATGGGCTGTTAAAGTTACCTCTATTAAGTATTTTGTTTATAACAATAGCCCTAACGGTTTTCTCGGAATTTCTGATTTCTAGGGTGTCAGTGGATTATAAAGTAAAATTCAAAGTTCCAACAATACTTCTGGCTATTTGTTTATCTTTATTGTTTACAAGTATATTTAGTGTTGCACATCTACAAAATCTTAACGAGACAAAAAATGTTGCGGTAGAGATTACCCCATTGCCAGAAAAAAATATAAATTCTAAATCCAATGAAGTATGGGTGAAAAAAATTTCTGTTGACGGAAAAGAATTGGATCTATTAAGTATGGATCACAATGGGGATTGGCATTTTAAAAATAATATGTTACTCCATAACTCAAGTAAAATCGATGATGCATTAAAATGGAATTTGAATGTATCTGGAGAGGTTGGGATACAATTTGTATCCCATGATTGGTCTGGAAAAGTTAAAGTAGGTATAAATAACACTGAACAAGTGATTGATCTCTACAACGAACATCAAACTACAGTTTCAGTTTCTGAACAAAATAAAATACGTTGGGTGAGTGTATTTAATCTAGAAGCAGCACTGGTTTTTATAATGCTTTTATATTTGTTTTATAAAATTCTTGTGTTTATTCAGTATCAAATGTCCGGTTCCCCAAAATTTGTTTGGTTTGAAAAAGTTGTTTTGTATTCATTACCCAGTATGATTTCCATATGCTTTTATTGGATCGTTTATTTCCCAGGTCTAATGAGTGCAGATTCAATCAATCAATGGGGACAATTCACAAGTTTTAATTTCAATAATAATCATCCTGTAATTCATACACTTTTCAATTGGTTAGTGACGAGAATATGGTTATCTCCCGCCATGGTAGTTCTTTTTCAGGTTGTTTTCTTATTGGCGGCATTAGGTTTGGGCATGGCAACTTTGGAAAGGATCGGAGTGAAGAAGGGGTACATATTATTGGCTAGCGTTGTTACTGCATTACTTCCTTCAAATGCTATGATACCTATTAGTTTGTGGAAGGATGTACCTTATAGTACGGCGTTGTTATTTCTCACGATATTTTTAATCTGGTCATCCTTTCAAATGATTAGTCTTAATAAGTTTAAATGGCAATTTTGTTTGAGTTTAATATTAGTTTTAGTAGGAACACTGCGACATAACGGGATACTTCCGATGATAGGTGTTATCTTAGTTTTCATCTGGTTATATAGAAAGGACTTAAAAATTGTACGCAATATTATTGTTATGGTTGCTTTAGGGATGTTTTTTGTGACATATCCACTAAATGCGCTTCTTAATGTCAAGCCAACAGAAGATTGGTTTAAGATTTCTGCTAATGTACATCAATTAGCTGCAGCGATTTCAGCAGATTTTCCTTTTACTGAGGATGAAAAAAGAATACTAAATAATATTTATCCACTTGAAGAATGGAAGAGTCATTATTATCCATACAGTTCTGACCCCTTAATTTATCATTCTGGCATTGATAAAGAACAATTGCAACTTCATACAGGAGACATATTGAAAATATGGTTTCATGTTTTGAGACAGGATCCTATGATTCTTATAGAACATCAGTTTAAATTAACATCAATTATATGGGAAATTGTGCAGCCTATAGATTCGTTTACTTATACGACTCAGAGAGGCATAGATCCAAATGATTTGGGACTAGAGAGTAATACGAGTACCCAATCATATAGAGAGAGTGTTAATAAATTTTTAGAGATTACTGAAGATAGAAAAATTAACTGGTTACTATGGAGAGGCGGTATTCAGTTATATATTATTGTTTTTGGAATGATTGTTTTTCTATATAGGAAGAAGAGTTTATTATTTTTATCTACTCTTCCAGCTTTATTAAACACTGCGGGATTAATGCTGACGACTCCAGCTCAGCATCTTCGGTACGTATACTGTAACATATTAATAGCTCCAATTATTTTACTGTGTTGTATTTATCTAATTGGCAAACATCGTAAAGAATCTAATAATTAAGATATGAAAGAAGGACAAAATGTTATGGCGATATTAGTTACAGGAGGAGCAGGATATATAGGAAGTCATACTTGTGTTGAATTAATTAATTCTGGCTACGAGATTGTAGTTATTGATAACTTTAGTAATTCAAAACCTGAAATTATTGATATAATCAGCGAAATTACAAATAAAAAATTTTATTTTTATAAAGGGAATTTGGAAGACAGATCCTTACTTAAAAAGATTTTTGATACACACAAACTTGAAGCTGTTATACATTTTGCTGGATTAAAGTCTGTAGGTGAATCAATAAATAATCCTTTAGGTTATTATGGGACCAATGTGGGGAGCACACTTGTATTGTGTGAGGTAATGAGGGAGTTTGGAGTGAAAAAACTAGTGTTTAGTTCCTCAGCTACAGTATATGGTGATCCACAAAAGCTACCGATAACAGAGGACTCTACTACGACAACTACAAATCCATATGGATACTCAAAATTGGTTACCGAAAATATCCTGCAAGACTTATTTAAATCTGATCACGGGTGGAGTATCAATATATTAAGATATTTTAATCCTATCGGAGCCCACACAAGCGGATTAATTGGTGAAAATCCAGTTGGAGTCCCAAATAATTTGCTGCCTTATATCGCAAAAGTAGCAATAGGTGAGCTAGAATGTCTGGACGTATTTGGCGGTGATTATGACACTTGTGACGGAACGGGGGTTCGTGATTACTTGCACGTTGTTGATTTAAGTTTAGGTCATGTCAAGGCTCTTGAAAATGTAATCACTTCAACTGGAGTAGATATTATTAATCTTGGTACAGGAATAGGGTACAGTGTGATTGAAGTAATTAGAGCTTTTGAAAAAGCTTCTGGTAGAAAAATAAAATATCGAATTGTTGGCAGACGCCCTGGTGACATTGCTCAGTGTTACGCGGACACGAGTAAAGCAAAAAAAAATTTAGGATGGGTAGCAAAAAAAAATATCGACGACATGTGCAAGGATGCTTGGAGGTATATTTTAAAAAGCAGAGGTAGAGTGGGGGCAATATAAAATATTTTAATAGTCATAAAATTTCCCTGGACCTAGACTCTTAACAAACATATACAGTAGATACTATTCGACTACTTCATCTTTGTTGAATGATTTAAACTGTAAGTTTTTTGGAGGATGACGATGAAAGTAATTGATACAAAGTTAAAAGGGCTTCGCATTATTGAGCAGGATGTTTATCGGGATCATCGAGGAGTATTTGTAGAAAGTTACAGTGCAGCGAAATTCAGCGACCACCAAATTGATTACTGTTTTGTGCAAGATAATTGTTCGCTGTCTGTTAAGGGTGGTGTTGTACGAGGATTACATTATCAACTTAATCCTAAAGCCCAAACGAAGCTAGTGTATGTTGTATCAGGTGAGATATATGACGTTGCTGTTGATATTCGTAAAAATTCACCGACATATGGTCAATGGGTTGGAGTTATTTTGAGTGATACAAATCACAAACAGTTACTAATACCGAAAGGTTTTGCTCATGGTTATTGTACTTTAGCTCCCAATACAGTTGTTGTTTATAAAGTTGACGAAGTATATTCACCAGAACATGAGCGGGGAATATATTGGAATGATCCCGCATTGGGAATTAATTGGCCTGTAAAAGAACCTATACTCTCTGAAAAGGATCAACTGGCACCTTTACTTGGTAAATCAGAAACCAACTTTATTTTTAGCGTGGAGGAATAATTTTAGTTTTTGAAGAAGGTTGTGCCTTTATGATGATTAGAAAAACATCATCATCTATAATGTAATCTCCTTAGTAAGGAGGTTAAGTTCATTATTAATATTTAGGTTCATATATTAAGGTAAATAGGGGGAGAAAATCTACCTCCTATTTACCAATTAGGAGAAGCAATAATGATTACCTATATGCTTTTGTCAGTAGCTTTAAATATAGCTGCACAAATTACTCTTAAGTACGGGTTAAACGATATCAGGTTAGAAGGTTTTTCCACAGAAAGTTTTTGGCGTTTATTATCTTCCGCACACATTTGGTTTGGCGCTGTACTTTATGTATTTAGCTTCTTTATTTATCTCTTTGCGCTTTCTAAAGGCGAATTGGGTAGAGTTGCACCTGGTGCACAGGCATTAACAATTATAGGGGTCTTTTTGAGCTCAATTTTTTTGTTCTGTGAACCTTTAACATTAACCAAACTAGTGGGTGTATTAATATTGGTGATAGGAGCTATCGTAATTTTTATATAGAGAGGATATGTATCGATTGAGATTCGATTACGTAATTTTTGGGGCAGGTATTTACGGGCTTTATGCTGCTCATACATTAGCTAAACGTGATATGAAAATAGCTATAGTTGAATATGATTCTGAATCTATCCAGCGTGCTAGTTATATTAATCAAGCTCGTGTACATAATGGATATCATTATCCGAGAAGTGTTTCAACAGCAGAAAAATCAGCTAGTTATTACGAACGATTTGTCAGAGATTTTTCTTTTGCGATTAATGACAGATTCAAAAAAATTTATGCCATTTCTTCCAATGACTCTTTAACTAATGCAGAACAATTCTTGAGATTTTGTGAATATGTCAACATACCTGCTCATGAAGTTAGCAGTAAAACCTACTTTAATCCTGGAACAGTTGAAGCGACTTTCGAGACAGTTGAATACACTTACGACGCAGCAATTATTCGTAGTTGGTATAAAGCGCAATTTGAAAAAAAGAAAAATGTACAAATTTTCTATAATATGAAGTTAGATACAGTAGAAAGGGTAGATGACGGATATATATTGTCGTTTATGAACGGAGTCATCATTCATGCTCCAAGTGTGCTAAATGCTACTTATGCAAGTACTAATCAAATTTTGGAAAAGTTCAAGTTTGAACTATTTAAAACGAAATATGAAATTTGTGAAGTAATATTAATGGATGTTTCGGAAAATTTTAAAAATATTGGAGTTACAGTGATGGATGGACCGTTTTTTTCAATAATGCCATTTGGAGAAACAGGTTCACACTCACTAACATCTGTTGGTCATACTCCTCATGAATCTTGTTATGATTCATTACCTAGTTTTTCTTGCCAAGCTGGAAATGACTTTTGTACACCAAACCAATTAGCTAACTGCAATACTTGCATATCTAGGCCGCAAAGCGCTTGGAATCGAATGCACCAGTTGTCTAAGAAATACTTAATTCCTGAGATAAAAGTTACTTTTAAAGAATCATTATTTGCGGTAAAGGCCTTAATAAGCGCTTCAGAACTAGATGACTCTAGGCCAACAATTATTAAAGAGTTTTCTAAGCAGCCTTCTTTCATATCTGTCTTCTCGGGTAAGTTCAACACTATTTATGATTTGGAGGAAGTATTGTGAAAGAACAAGTATTTATATCCCTAGTGATATATACGTACAATGATGAAACGATTATTGAGGAGACATTAATAAACCTCGATCAGGCTGTAAATAGAGTATTTAAGAATTATGAGATAATTATTGTTAATGATTGTAGTGAAGATAATACGCTGATAAGAGCAAGAGAAGCAATTAAGCAGATGCATGGAGATACTACAATTATTAACCTTTCTAGAAAGCATGGTGTAGAACATGCCATGATGGCTGGTTTGAACCGGTCAATGGGGGATTTCGTTTATGAAATTGAGTCTGCAGTAATAGATTACCCCATAGTATTAATTCAGGACATGTTTAAGACAGCCACAAAAGGTGGATTTGATATTGTTGCTGCTTCGTCTGGCTTAACTTCATGGAAGTCAAAATTGTTCTACATGTTATTGAATAAAGTGTCATATCTACAATTATCATTGTCAACAGAAATTGTTCGTTTGGTTACTAGAAGAGCGTTAAATTCTATGCTGAGTCTGAAAGAGAAAGTTAGATATAGGAAAGCTTTGTATGAGTACACTGGATATTCAAAAAAGTTGATAAAGTATAATTCGACAACCAATCGCAGTATTAAATCTAAACAACTAAACAGAGAGAACATCTCGCTAGCGTTTGATGCGCTCGTCTCATTCTCAAATTTTGGTTTAAAAATGTCTCATATACTATCTAGCTTGTTTTTTGTGTTTTCTGTTTTTATGGGAAGTTATGCACTCTATAACTACTTGTTTAACAAATCAGTTGTTCAAGGATGGACAACTTTGATGATTTTGATCTCCTTTGGCTTTGCGGGCATTTTCTTTATTGTAGGTATAATCGGAGAGTATATCTCACGCATTCTAGTTGAACTTCAAAACAGGCCATTTTATAGTACAAAATCTGTTGAAATGTATAAGGAAAAGAAAAATTTGGCCATTTATGAAGTTGCAGTTTCCAAGGAATAGATGAAGGTGAGGGATTTGCATTGAAATCATGTCTGATTGGTTATACAGGATTTGTAGGTTCCACATTAATGCGAAAAACTCAGTTTGATGATTTATATAACTCAAAAAATATACAAGAGATCGAGTCTATGGAATATGATTTAATCGTATGTGCAGGAGCGCCTGCTGTTAAATGGCGGGCTAACCAGGCTCCAGATGAGGATCTCGACAATATCAAAAAGCTAATGAAACATATAGGAAGTGTAAAAACAAAACGATTTGTTTTAATATCAACTGTGGATGTATACCAATATCCATGTGATGTAGATGAAACAACCTCGATTAATCCTAGTGTGACGGATCCATACGGACGTCATCGGTATTACTTAGAACAGTTTGTGAATGAGAAGTTTGAAAATGTTTTGGTAGTCAGATTACCGGGCTTATTTGGAAAAGGATTGAAGAAAAACTTCATTTATGATCTTATTCACAACAATTGTCTTTATTTGACTCATGGTGAAAGTTATTTCCAATTCTATAATATGGAACACATTTGGAGTAATATTCAAACGGCTCTTAACAACAATCTTAATCTGGTTAATTTTGCTGTTGAACCAGTAATGGCAAGTGAAATCTCGAACTTTTGCCTAGGTGAAGAATTTAATAACGTTACAGATAAGGAACCAGTTCACTACAGAATGAAAAGTATATATGCTAATCTTTTTTGTGGGCAAAGTTGTGAATATATAGCCAATAAACAAGATATTTTAAATGATATTCGTGATTTTATACGAGAGGAGAAGTTGAAACTCGTATGAAAATTTCAATATCAAATCTCGCATGGGATTTACATGAGGAGAAGGAGATAATTAACATCCTTAGAGATTATAAAGTTAGAGGAATAGAAATTGCCCCGACAAAAGTGTGGGGCAACCCTACTGACTGCAGTCCTCAACAAGCGGATCAATACAAATGCTATTGGTTGGAGAAGAATATTATCATAGTAGCCATGCAATCCCTACTTTTTGGTCAAAATAGTTTGCATTTATTTCGCGAAGAGAATTCACGTCAAAAAATGAAAAACTATTTATTCCGTATTATTGAACTTGCTGGAGAATTAGGGGTAAAATCCCTTGTGTTTGGATCTCCTAAAAATAGATTGATAGGAGATTTGACCAAAGTAGAACAGTATAATATTGCTATTCCTTTCTTTCATGCAGTAGGTGAGTATGCTATCGAAAACAATGTCCAATTTTGTATCGAGCCAAATCCCGTTCATTATGGCTGTGAGTTCGTTACAAATTCATCGGAAGGATTGGAGCTAGTTCAAGAAGTTGGAAGCAAAGGGTTTCGGTTGCATTTGGATGCTGCGGGCATGTTTTTGGCTGAAGAAGACATATCAAACGCATTGGAAAAGAGCTTTCCCTACTTGGCTCATTTTCATGTTAGTGAACCTTACTTAGAGTTAATAGGTTCCTCTCAAGTACAGCACCATCTTTACTCTAGGATATTGAAGTCTTTGGGGTATAATAATTGGGTATCAATTGAGATGAAAAATGGCCTAAAACAATCGAATGCTGAGAGTGTCAAAAGGGCTTTGCAATTCGTATCAGAGATATACTAAAGGAGATTGTATACGTGATCGAAAAGGATTGGGAAATTCCTAACTACAGTATCACTGAATTTTCAGAAAAAACTCATAAATACTGTATATGCGTGCCTGTCATAAACGAAGGTGAGAAAATCAAAAAACAGTTAGAAAGAATGTCCCCTTTTGTAGAAAAAGTGGACATTATAATTCTTGATGGAGGGAGTACCGATAATTCTTTAGAGCCATCATTTCTTAATCAAATAGGTATTAGAGCATTGCTTGTCAAACAAGACAAGGGTAAGTTAAGTGCTCAGCTTCGAATGGGCTTTGCATACGCTTTACAAGAACAATATGAAGGTATAATAACAATTGATGGTAATAATAAGGATAGTGTAGAGTCGATTCCATTATTTATAGAAAAATTAGAGCAAGGTTATGATTTTATACAAGGCTCTAGGTATGTTCCGGGGGGGAAAGAAATCAATACGCCGCTATCAAGAAAACTCGCGATTAAATTTATTCATGCCCCTTTCATTTCTCTATTATCGGGATTTAAATATTCAGATACAACAAATGGATTTAGAGGACACTCGGCTACATTTTTGCGTTCCGAAAATGTGCAACCTTTTCGAGCAATTTTTGATACGTACGAATTGCTTGCTTATTTATCTGTCCAAGCACCTAAATTAGGATATAAGGTTAAGGAAATTCCAGTAACTAGAACATATCCTATTGGAAAGATACCAACAAAGATAGGCCCATTAAGAGGGAATATACTTCTGCTTAAGATTTTATTCAATTTAATGAGAGGGAAGTATAACGTTAAGAGTACCGTGATTAATAGTGGCAAGATCGACTATAAGAGCGATGTTTAGCTAGATTAAGGGGGAGGGATTTCTATGAAATTACTCGTAACAGGTGGAGCAGGATTCATCGGCAGTAACTTTGTCTTATACATGCTGAACAAATACCCTAACTATAAAATAGTTAACGTAGATGCGTTAACTTACGCTGGTAATCTTGAGAACTTGAGCGAAATTCAAGAAAACCCAAATTATAGCTTTGTTAAAGCAGATATTGCAGATTCTCATGCGATGGAGAAGCTATTTAGCGAAGGTGTAGACGTAGTTGTCAACTTTGCTGCAGAATCCCACGTCGATCGGAGTATTCTTGACCCTAAAATATTTGTAAAGACGAACGTATTAGGAACACAAGTGCTTCTTGATGCTACCAAAAAGCACGCTGTCACAAAATTCGTGCAAGTATCGACGGATGAAGTTTACGGTTCCCTTGGGGAAACGGGGTTGTTTTCTGAAACGACTCCCCTGACACCTAATAGCCCATATTCGGCTAGTAAGGCTGGAGGAGATTTGCTGGTACGGGCGTATCATGAAACGTTCGGTCTTCCTGTAAATATTACACGCTGTTCGAATAACTATGGACCCTATCAATTCCCGGAGAAGCTTATCCCATTAATGATTGCGAATGCTTTGAATGATAAAGAGCTCCCGATTTATGGGGATGGACTTAACATTCGTGACTGGTTATACGTCGAGGATCATTGCAGCGCCATTGACTTGGTTATTCATAAAGGCCGCGATGGTGAAGTATATAATATAGGCGGGAACAATGAACGGACGAACATTCACATTGTTCGAACAATCCTCGAACAGCTTGGAAAACCGGACTCATTAATCAAGTATGTGGAAGACCGCTTAGGGCATGATCGCCGTTATGGAATTGATGCGACGAAAATAACGACTGAACTCGGCTGGAAGCCCAAGCATACCTTTGAGACAGGAATTAAAGAAACAATTGACTGGTATTTAAATAATCGAACATGGTGGGAAAGAATACAGTCAGGAGCATACCAAACATATTATGAAAAACAATACGGGAAACGGCTGGGGGAGTATGTATGAAAGTACTCATAACAGGCGCTAATGGGCAGTTAGGGGCGGACGTAGTCCGCCTTTTTGCTGAAAAAGGGCATCATACAATTGGTATGGGTAGATCGCAACTAGATATTACGGACGAGAAACAATGCAAAGATATTATTAATGAAGTGCGGCCAGAGGCTATCATTCATTGTGCGGCTTATACCGCGGTCGATCATGCAGAAACGGATCAAGATAACGCCTATCTGGTGAACGCCATCGGCACAAGAAATATTGCTGCAGCAGCAGAGCATGTGAAAGCCAAAATCTGTTACATCAGCACAGATTACGTATTTGACGGCAATAGCTCAAGCCCCTATTATGAATATGACAATACCAATCCATTAACCGTGTACGGAAAATCGAAGCGAGCGGGGGAACAATTGGTTCAGTCTTTAAGTTCCCGTTGGTTTATTGTAAGAACGTCTTGGGTGTATGGAGCTTCGGGCAGTAATTTTGTCAAAACGATGTTAAAGCTTGGTGCAGAACGCGATTCCTTACAAGTCGTCAATGATCAATGGGGATCGCCGACATACACGTGTGATTTGTCGTTCTTTTTGGAAGAACTGATTGCGACTGAAAAGTATGGCATCTATCACGCATCGAATACGGGAATATGCACCTGGTATGAATTTGCCAAAGCTATTTTTGAAGAAGCCAAGATGACTGTCAGGGTTGACCCATGTACGACAGAGCAATTCCCGCGTCCGGCTCCCCGGCCTCGTTACTCAGTTATGGAGCCGATGGCCATTCGAGTGAATGGCTTCACGCCGATTCGACACTGGCGAGAAGCCTTGCGTGATTACTTACATTGACATTGAAATTGGAAGTGAATGAGTATGGGAGAGCAGCGGGGCAAAGTTCAGATTCTTGTTTCTACTTATAATGGGGAGAAGTATTTGGCGGAGCAGCTTGATAGTCTCTTGCAGCAGACTCACTCCCATTTCTTCATTACCATACGTGATGACGGTTCATCTGATAGGACAACAGCAATCAGTCGCGAATATGTATCTCATTACCCTTATAAAATAGAAGCGTTTTATGAAAAAAACGTAGGAGTCATTGCTAGTTTTTTTGAGCTTCTTACCTATCATGTTCATCAGGACACGGACTATGTATGCTTCTGTGATCAGGATGATGTATGGATACCGGATAAATTAGAGAGGGGTATACATGCGTTAGGCGGGAATACGGGCGATATGCCTATGATGCATATAACCTCAACACAAATGGTAAACGAGATGTTGCAGCCGCTTAACTATTGGCCTCCAGCTCCACGGAAAGGACCATCTTTTTTTAATGCATTGATAGAGAACATAGCGGTTGGGGCTACGATGATGATAAATCGCCCGGCCCTAGAAATGATGCAGCGTCATGTGCCTCACTCGGGGCATATCATTATGCACGATTGGTGGGCCTACTTGGTTGTGTCTGCATTTGGTAAAGTCATTTATGATGAGAAACCAAGCATCTACTATCGTCAGCATCAAAGAAACGTAGTTGGTGGGCAAAATGGTCTTATAGAAACGTTTAAAAAGAAATGGAAAAACTATCAGAAACATTGTGAGGCCAAAATCTATTGGACTCAAGCGAAAGAGTTTGAACGTTGCTGGGGAGATTTATTACCAATAGAGTTGAGAGAGGGCTTGCAGCACTTCCTCCTATCAGGCCGGACCCTGGTACGGCGAACCCATTATGCTTTGACAACGCCGCTCTACCGACAATCGAAGTTGGACAATCTCGTTTTTCGTCTTATGATGATTAGAGGGGATATTCTAAAATGATTGATTTATCCATCATCATTGTCAATTACAACACCAAACAGCTTACGCTGAACTGCATAGAATCCGTCTACCAATCGGTAACGGACTTTCAGTATGAAGTCATCCTAATCGACAACGCTTCACGTGATGACTCCGTACAAGTCTTCCGGCAGCAATGCCCGCAAGTCAAGCTTATTGCGAACGAACACAACCTTGGTTTCTCAAAGGCTAATAATCAAGGCATTCGAATCGCTAAAGGCCGCTATGTTCTGCTTCTTAATTCCGATACGGTGATCCAGCCGGTTACGCTCGATGTGATGATTCGGTTCATGGATGAACATCCTGAAGTCGGGGCGTCGGGATGTAAAGTCGTGCTGCCAGACGGATCTCTTGATAAGGCATGCCGCAGGGGGTTCCCTACGCCGGCGGCCACGTTCTTCTATGTGTCCCGCTTGTCGAAGCTGTTCCCGAAGAGTCCGAGAATCAATGCGTATCATCGCGAAGATTTGGATCCCGATGAGGCCTATCCGATCGATTGTTTGATTGGGGCTTTTATGATGGTTAGACGCGAAGCGATCGATCAGGTCGGCATGTTGGACGAGCAGTTTTTTATGTATGGGGAAGATGTCGACTGGTGCTACCGGATCAAGCAGGCAGGGTGGGTGAACTATTACTACCCTAAGACCCAAATCATTCATTACAAACGAGCCAGCAGCCGGAATAAACCGTATAAGATTACGTATGAATTTCATAGGGCGATTTACGTACTCTACAATAAGCATTTTAAGAAAAAATATTCGTTCTGGGTGACTGCGCTCATGTATGCCGGGATAGGAACAAAGCTGGGTCTCGCGATGCTCATGAATGTATTGGCTCGTGTAAGAGCGTCTCTACGGCCGACCAAGCCAGCCTATTCCAACAAAAAGGATATATCGTCTTAACCTTATTGCCGAATCCTAGTATAATGGGGCTAGGTCTAGGAAAAAAGAGGGTTGCATATGCTCCGCAAAAATCAAAATTTTCT
Organism: Paenibacillus thiaminolyticus; assembly: GCF_003591545.1. Lineage (GTDB taxonomy): Bacteria > Bacillota > Bacilli > Paenibacillales > Paenibacillaceae > Paenibacillus_B > Paenibacillus_B thiaminolyticus_A. The sequence goes on along the minus strand of NZ_QYZD01000005.1, from coordinate 17,474 downwards.
GTCGAAGTTGTACATGATTTTCGACGTCCTAATTATCGCGTTAGCATTTGGGATGGCATGGTGGATAAAGTTTATAAGCGGATGGCTGGAAAACGACAGCGCTCTTCCCTATTCTACATATGTCGCTTGGGGCGGGATCTATGCGGTGATTGTGATTCTAGTCGGCGCGATGTCTTCCTTGTATCATTTTCATCGGAAAAAGCGGTTCGCTGATCAGCTTCTCCGCATTATCCAAACGCATGCTATCAGTTTATTTATATTGCTTGGCCTGTTGTTCTTTTTTAAGCAGGTCCACATATCACGCGAATTTCTGGCCATCTTTATTACGGCGGCCACAATGGGAACTGTTATTTATCGGTACACGGTCAAGGTGATGCTGCGTTCCTTGCGGCAGAAGGGATACAACAAGCAGTTTATCGTTATTTTGGGAGCGGGCTCTTTAGGCAAGCGGTTTTATGAAAATTTGCGAAATCACCCGGATATGGGGTATGAGGTTATCGGTTTCTTAGATGATCAGGCAGAGTGGGATGCTCTGGAGAAAAAGCGCTATAAGCCCATCCTCGGCACCCTCAACGACCTGGATCAGCTTCTCAATGACAAACTGGTCGACGAAGTCATCATCGCGCTTCCGCTGGACGCGCATCATAAGTTCCCTGACATCATCGCGGCTTGTGAAAAGGCGGGGGTGCGGACGCTCATCATACCGGACTTCTTCGATTATCTGCCATCCCGGCCATACTTCGACAACTTTGCGGGTATGCCAATGATCAACGTTCGCGATATTCCGCTAGATGTGCTTCGCAACCGGGTGTTCAAGCGCGGCTTCGATATCGCGTTCTCGCTTGTCGCGATTCTCATTACTTCGCCGGTCATGCTGCTTATCGCCTTGGTCATTAAGCTGACTTCGCCGGGGCCGATTCTGTTCAAGCAGGAGCGGGTCGGTCTGAACCGCCGCACCTTCCATATGTACAAGTTCCGCTCGATGAAGGTGAGTACGGATGCCGTATCGGATATGGTATGGACGACGGAAAATGATCCGCGGAAGACGAAGTTCGGGAGTTTCCTGCGCAAGACGAGTCTCGATGAGCTGCCGCAATTTTTCAATGTGCTGCTGGGCCATATGAGTGTCGTCGGCCCGCGTCCGGAACGGCCCTTCTTCGTGGAACAATTCAAGGAAGAGATTCCGAGGTACATGGTCAAGCATCATGTCCGTCCCGGCATTACCGGCTGGGCGCAGAGCAACGGCCTGCGCGGCGACACGTCGATCGAGGAACGCATCCGTTATGATATCTTCTACATCGAGAACTGGTCTTTATTATTCGATATTAAAATCATCTGGAAGACGATTTGGAACGGATTCGTTAATAAAAATGCATACTGAATCACATTCCAAAATATGGGTGATGATGTAGGTATGCAAACATAGTAAACTTGGTAGAAAAGGTCTTTTTATCTGAGGATAGAAGGACCTTTTTTTGGCTCGGGTAATGATTTGGAGATCAATGAATGTGGTCATGCAGCATAGAGGAGAAAGAATAGATATGTCACGGAAGAAATCACGCAGCAAACACAAATCCAGGAAAAAGCGCGGCATTAAATGGGCCGAATGCGAGCCGTTGCAACTTGATCAAGATGAGAACTTTTACCTCATCGTCGGATACACCGCCGGCGGGGCGCCTTACGGCATCACATGGGAAGAACATGAGGCGGAGCTTGAGGAGACGCGCAAGCGGAATAATATAATTAGTAACGAAGAGGCAGGGCCGATACCTATCATTGAGATGCGAGTGACGCAGCGGCAGTGGGATGAACTTGTGGCGACTCACGACATACAAATGGACGAGATGTCATATTTCCTGAATGTGGAGACAGGCGAAATCGCGATGTTATCGGATGATGATCCCCGGGAGGAAGACGAGGAGCTTAGGCTAGAAATTGCTGAAGGGTTCAATGAGATTTATTACCGTGTTCCGCATCTCGACTTGGACGAAAGGTATAACCAGATGTGCCAATTCACCTTGACGGTACCGAGCGGGAAGCTTCGGACGAAGCTGGAGCAAGCCCTGAGTGCAGAGCATAAGGTATTGCGCAAGTTCAAATATGCGCTGGCCACGGATGAGTCTGAGCTGGGACGGTACTATGCTTTCGTGGAAGCAGCCGGCCGTGAACGGGTGCAGGAATGGCTTGAATCCATCGGAGTGAGGGCAGTTGTCGTTCGTTGACATAGATTGAGATTGGAGCATGTTATGATGATGGGCGAGTTGAGGCGGATAGGATCGAGGCAAGAGAGAATGGGGGGAAGATGGCAATGCCGGCATTTACGTTGACAGATGTGAAATCATTCTGCGGCTCTACTTCCTATAAGCGTGGGGAAGATTATTACCGCCTGGGCAAGGTGTCACGCTTGAAGAAGTCTGCAGATGGATGTAGCTATACTGCGCGCGTGAAGGGAAGCAGCAGCTACTCGGTTGAGGTAGAGATATGGCCTGACGGGGAGATCAGCACCTATTGCGATTGTCCCGCCTTCTATTCCTATGATAATGATTGCAAGCATATTGCGGCAGTGCTTATCGCGATGCATGATCAGGAGAGCGGTAGAGAAGCTCTGGACGTTGCAGGAAGCCGCAGTACAGGACCGGCTTGGCTCAACACACATCGCCCTGCGGACAACCGGGATCCGATGCTGACGATGGCGGAGCAAGAAGCGGTGAAGTATCGGCCAGCTGGCGATCTCATTGCTCATTACAAGATGAATCAGGCTATCGGCATGGGGGAGAGTTCGCTCGACAGCTCCAGTATGGGACAGGGCCTAGAGAGGTTAAAGTTCGAATACACATTCCGCGTCGTGACCAACCGATTTTTCAAAAATCCCAGTGTGATGATCGAATTGCGGACCGGCGTGAAGCGGCTGTATGTCGTTCAGAAGGTGAAATCCTTCCTGCAAAGTGTAGAACTGGCCAAGCCTCATTCGTTCACGGCGCTGTTCACGTATGATCCGATGCGGCACGAGATCGGAGAGCACGATCGGGCGATGCTGGATCTGCTTATTCAGATGAAGCATAATGATGAAGCCTACCGGGAGTATTATTCCGATCTGGCAGGGTATTTGCCTGTGACGGATAGGAAAGACATGTTCGTTGATCCGAGGCAATGGGCGGACATGCTGCGGCTGCTGCCGGATATCGATGCGAGACTGGAAGGATTGGGGGAATCGGGAACCCGGATGGAACTTGGGGAGGGCAAGCTTCCTCTCCAGTTCCATATTACCCGGAAGAAGGGGGCGAACTATCAGTTAGACGTAGGGGAGCTGGCGAATGTAACGGTATTGCCGTCTTATCGTTGCGCGATGATGAACGGCATGTTGTACCCGCTTGATCCGCAAGAGATCCACAAGCTTAACGATCTGTTGACTCATATGTCTGTGATTCAGTCAAACGGCAAGCTGGACATGTCGGAGGATCAGTTGAACGGCTTCGTACAGCATGTGCTGCCCCCGCTGCGCGAACTGGGCCAGGTGAACATTGCCAAGCCGCTTCGTGAACGGATCCGGGAACCGGAACTGCAGATTCAACTGTATGTGGATTATGCCGACGGCATCTTGACCGCCCGGGCACTATTCCGGTACGGGGATATTGAGATTCAGCCGCTTGAGGAACGACAGGATGCCCCGGCGGAGCAAGACTGTATTCTGATTCGTGACGCTGCCCGCGAAGGGAAGGTCCTGCAGCGGCTTGAGGCGGCTGGGCTCCGGCCTAACGGGCAGCGGTGGCTGTCCGAGACGGAGGATGAGCAGTATGAAGTGCTGTATCATTTGCTGCCTGAACTGGAAAAGGAAGAGGGAGCCGAGATCTATCTGTCGCAGACGCTGCAGAATATCGTTCGCCATCGCAAGCGTCAGCCGAAGGTGCGCGCCGATCTGGCAGCGGATATGAACTGGTTGGAGATATCCTTCGAACTGGAACGAATCGAGGAGCGCGAGCTGCTGCACATTATGCGGAGCATCGTCGAGAAGAAGAAATATTTCCGGCTGCGCGACGGCTCCTTCCTGTCGCTGGAAGAGGAGGAGTATCAAGGCTTCGCTGAAATGATGGAAAGCCTTGGCATGGGCGCGGCCGACCTTCGCGGCAACCGCATCCAGCTTCCCGCTGTACGAGCGCTACAGCTGCCGGAGCGTGCGGCCGTATCCGGAAACATTCGATTTGGCCGTGATTTGCGTCAATTCGTGAAGCGGTTCAATGACTTGGATGAACTTGATTATGAGGTGCCGGACGGGCTTCAGGCCCAGCTGCGAGATTATCAGGCACAAGGCTTCCACTGGCTCAAAATGCTCGCATCCTATCGGTTCGGCGGTATCCTGGCCGACGATATGGGCCTTGGCAAAACGGTGCAAAGCATCGCTTATATCCTGTCGGAACGGGAACAGGAACAGGCAGAAGAGAAGCTGCCCGTTCTCATCGTGTCGCCCTCTTCGTTAACCTACAATTGGGCGCAGGAATGCGCCCGGTTCGCTCCTCAGCTGCGCGTACTCGTGGTTGCAGGGCAGAAGAAAGAACGTGCCGCGCTATGGGCGGAGATGGAGGAGGCGGATGTCATTGTGACCTCCTATCCGCTGCTCCGAAGGGATATCGAGTTCTATGCGGAGCAGCCGTTCCACACCCTGATTCTCGACGAGGCGCAAGCGATTAAGAATGCTTCGTCCCAGACGGCGCAGGCGGTATCCGAGATTAACGCTTCACGGCGCTTCGCGCTTACAGGCACGCCGATCGAGAATTCGCTGGACGAGCTATGGTCGATTTTCAACGCGGTCTTTCCCGGCCTGTTTACGAATCATAAGGCGTTCCGTGATCTGCCTGCGGAGCGGATCGCTCGTATCGTTCGTCCGTTTATTTTACGCCGGTTGAAGAAGGATGTCTTGACCGAATTGCCTGACAAGATCGAATCGGTGCAGTACCCGGAGCTGGCGAGGGAGCAGAAGAAGCTGTACGCTGCTTATCTGGCCAAGCTGCAGCACACGACGGCCCAAGATCTGAAGGCGGAAGGCTTCCAGAAGAGCCGGATGAAAATATTAGCCGGCATTACCCGCTTGCGCCAACTGTGCTGTCATCCTGCTTTGTTCGTGGAAGGGTACAGCGGTCCTTCGGGCAAGCTGCAGCATCTGCTGGAGCAAGTTGAGGAATTAACCGCGTCCGGCCGGAGAGTGCTGATCTTTTCCCAGTATTCCAGTATGCTTCAATTGATTCGGGAACAGCTGGAGTTCGCCGGAAGGACTCTCTTCTACCTGGATGGACGGACACCGGCCCAAGAGCGCGTGGATATGTGCCACCGTTATAATGCGGGAGAAGCGGAGCTGTTCCTGATCTCGCTGAAGGCGGGAGGTTCCGGTTTGAACTTGACGGGGGCGGACACGGTCATCCTATATGACCTGTGGTGGAACCCCGCCGTGGAGGAACAAGCGATCGGACGAGCACACCGCATGGGGCAGAAGCGAGTCGTTCAAGTGATCCGTCTGGTGGCCGAAGGAACGATTGAAGAGAAAATATTAGAGCTGCAGCAGCGCAAGCGCGATCTTATTGACGAAGTGATCGACGCGGAAGGAAGCGCCTCGTCCGCCTTGACGGAAGAGGATATTCGCGAGTTGCTGAGCGTCACGTGACTAACAATAAGGAACAGCATCCACCTCGTCTCCTGCCGGACCGATCCTGTAGGGGGCGAGTTTTTGTATTTTACGTATATCCCCCAGCAAGTTCCGTCCACAATGAGGATATACGTAATATATGGAGGAGTGGGCGAAATGAACCATCGGGACAAGAGCAACGATGCCGACGATCTGGCAACCGGCCGCGGTTGGGTGATTGCACTGCTGCTGGGCGTGGCGCTATGGATTATCATCATTAGTATCGTATACGAAGCATGGTTCGGCTAATTCTCATAACATACACATCCAGTCTCCAAAGTCCCGCCTCGCTGGGTGCCCAGACACGCACCCTCAGCCCCCGCCAACTTACCCGTGACTTCCCCCCTCATTTTGATTACAATAGTAAAATAAGAACATACATTCTACTTAGCCGCATCTCTACTCATTGACACCTCCTGACTGCATTCGTAGACTGAATTTGATACACTAGGAAGAGCAGTTTAACATTTCCCGAAAGAAGTCTCTCACTTCAAAATCTTGCGAAGCTTGATGAAAGTGGGGATGATTTCGGTAGGCGAAGCCTAAAATAGTTTCTTTCCTCAACTCTTTGATATAATCAGTCTTGGATAAAAAGGCTGATGTAATATGATTTAGATAACAATAATCATTTAATATTCTTGTCGAAATTCAGGGAATGATAGTGAGGTGAAAGGATGTGGCAAACAAAGCATACAAGTTCCGTCTGTATCCAACCAAAGAACAAGAGCAGCTTCTTGCGAAAACCTTCGGGTGTGTTCGTTTTGTCTACAACCAAATGCTGGCTGAACGCAAAGAAACGTATGAGCTATACAAGGATAACAAAGCAGCGTTGAAGAAACAAAAACTTCCTACTCCTGCAAAGTACAAAAATGAGTTCCCTTGGCTCAAAGAAGTAGACAGCCTTGCCTTGGCCAATGCTCAGCTTAACTTGCAAAAGGCATACCAAAACTTTTTCGCCGGTCGCACTGAGTTTCCGAAATTCAAAAGCCGTAAGGCAAGACAGTCCTATACAACCAATGTAGTGAACGGAAACATCAAGCTCTTGGATGGCTATATCCAATTACCCAAACTCAAGCTCGTGAAAATAAAGCAGCATCGAGTAATTCCATCGCATCATATCATCAAATCGTGTACCGTGTCCCGAACCAAAACAGGAAAATACGACATTTCCATTCTCACGGAATATGAGCATCAACCTGCCCCAAAAGAAGTGCAAACAGTCGTAGGCTTGGATTTTTCGATGAAGGGCTTATTTGTCGATAGCGAAGAAGGTAAGACAGCCAATTACCCTCGTTTCTATCATCAAACCTTAGAAAAGGTAGCCAAAGAACAACGCATTTTGTCACGCAGGAAAAAAGGTTCCTCTCGTTGGCAGAAGCAACGTTTGAAGGTGGCGAAGCTGCACGAAAGGATTGCCAACCAGCGAAAAGACTTTCTGCACAAGAAATCGCACCAATTGGCGAAACGGTATGATTGCGTGGTGATCGAAGACCTCAACATGAAGGGAATGTCCCAAACCCTCCATTTCGGCAAAAGTGTTGCTGACAATGCCTGGGGCATGTTCACGGCATTCCTCCGGTACAAGCTGGATGAGCAAGGAAAGAAGCTGATCCAAATCGATCGGTGGTTTCCATCCTCCAAGACTTGTTCCCGTTGCGGTCAAGTGAAGGAGTCGCTTTCCCTTTCAGAACGTACATTCTGCTGTCCATGCGGCTTTGTTGCCGATCGAGACTGGAATGCTTCGATCAACATCAAAAACGAAGGACTGCGAATGTTAGCATAATCGTATAGAGCATGGAACAGGCTCAATAGCTAAGTCAATTCGTACCAGCAGGTACGACTACCTTAGAAGCCCCCACCTCCAAGCGTAGCGTAGGTGGAGGGTAGTTCACTCGAAGCTTGGAGGACAACATCGTGCATACCCCTGTGATTGCAATCGAAGCGTGGCGACACGTGTTCAAATTAGACCCCGACAAAGATATCAGCGACGACGATCTGGACCGAATCTGCCTGTCCGGAACGGACGCGATCGTGGTAGGCGGATCGAGCGGCGTGACGTTCGAGAATACGGTGGAGCTGATGTCGCGCATTCGGCGCTATGAGCTGCCGGCCGCGCTGGAGGTGTCGAATCTGGATTCCGTCGTGCCCGGATTCGATGCGTATTTGATCCCAATGGTGCTGAACACGCCGAATCCGGACTGGATGATCGGCCAGCATCAGCGTGCGATTCAGCAGTACGGCTATATGATTCCGTGGGAGCTGCTCATCCCGGAAGGCTACATTATATTGAACCCCGAGGCGACCGCGGCCAAGCTGACGGAAGCGGAGACTGGGCTAACGGCGGCGGAAGCGGGGGCATATGCGCAGGTGGCGGACAAGTTGATGCGGCTGCCGGTTGTCTATGTGGAATACAGCGGGATGTATGGCGATATGGAATTGGTTCATCATGTGCGAAAAAGCCTAAGCCACGCCCAACTGTTCTACGGGGGCGGCATTCGTACGGAGGAGGAGGCCCGTGAGGCTGCGGAAGCGGCGGATACGGTCGTGGTCGGCAACATTGTGTACGAAGACATGGAAGCCGCGCTGCGGACGGTCGAGGCCGTCCGGCTTACACCATAAGGCGAGCGTCCTTCCTTCCAACCCACATTACTAATGACATCATGTAATGATAGACAGCATATACAGCCGGTGCTTAGGGGCACCGGCATCCGGCCGCCAACGCTAAGCAATCCTAGCAGGCGGTTAGACAGTAAGGATGAAAGGAGCACTTCCTCATGTTTGAATTTCTAGAATCGTCCCACCCCGGAGTAGATCTCCATGAATCGATAGCGAGACTGAATCCGGAGCAGCGCCGTGCCGTCGAATCGATGGACGGCCCGCTGCTCGTTATGGCCGGCGCCGGATCCGGCAAGACGCGGGTGCTGACGCACCGCATCGCTTATCTCATCTCGCAGCGCAAAGCTCCGCCTTGGGCCATTCTCGCGATTACGTTCACGAACAAGGCGGCCCGCGAGATGCAGGAGCGGGTCGCGAAGCTCGTCGGCTCAGAGGGCCGCGACATCTGGGTATCGACGTTCCACTCCATGTGCGTGCGCATTCTGCGCCGGGATATCGAGCGCATCGGTTTCACGTCGAACTTCACCATCCTGGACTCGACTGACCAGCTCTCGGTCATCCGGGGCTGCATGAAGGACTTGAACCTCGATACCAAAAAATTCGATCCCCGCGCTATCCAGGCCGCCATCAGCAGCGCGAAGAACGAGCTGCTCTCGCCGAAGCGGTTCGAGCAGAACATCGGCGACTACTTCCAGGGCGTGGTGGCGAAGGTTTATACGAAATACCAGCAGCGGCTCAAGAGCAACAACGCGCTTGACTTCGACGATCTCATCATGACGACGATCGAGCTGTTCAAGGCAGAGCCTGAGGTGCTCGATTTTTATCAGAACAAATTCAAATATATTCATGTCGACGAGTACCAGGATACGAACCGGGCGCAATACATGCTGTGCCGCATGCTGGCGGACAAGCATCATAATATTTGCGTCGTGGGGGACAGCGACCAGTCGATTTACCGTTGGCGCGGCGCCGACATTACGAATATTTTGAACTTCGAGGAGGACTATCCGGAAGCGACGGTCATCTTCCTCGAGCAGAATTACCGTTCGACGGCGAATATTTTGAATGCCGCGAACAATGTCATCAACCAGAATACCGGCCGTAAACCGAAAAAGCTGTGGACCGATCAAGGGGAAGGGCAGCCGATCAAGGTCTACCAGGCTGATTCGGAGCATGACGAAGGCTACTTCGTCACTGGCGAGATCAATAAGAATAAAGCGAACGGGAAATCCTACAGCAAACATGCCATTTTATACCGGACGAACGCGCAGTCTCGGGTAATTGAGGAAATTCTGATCAAATCCGATATTCCGTATCAGATCGTCGGCGGCATCAAGTTCTACGACCGCAAAGAGATCAAAGACATTCTAGGCTACCTGCGCCTTATCTCGAATCCGGATGACGATATCAGCTTGGAGCGCGTTATTAACGTGCCGAAGCGGGGCATCGGCGCGACGACGATGGCCAAGCTGGCGGAAGCGGCGGCCGAGCGGGGGACGTCGATGATGAAGGTGCTCGACAATATGGACGGGCTCGACATCTCGGCGAAGACGAAGGGCGCGCTGCGCGAGTTCTACGCCATGATCGACAGCCTTAACCGGATGGTGGATTATTTGTCGGTGACGGAACTGACCGAGAAGATGCTGGAGCTGTCCCAATACCGACTTGAGCTGCAGCGGGAAAATACATTGGAATCGAAAGCCCGTCTCGAGAACATCGACGAGTTCTTGTCGGTCACCCAGGAGTTCGAGCAGCGGAATGAAGACAAGTCGCTCGTCTCCTTCTTGACCGACCTGGCGCTGATCGCGGATATCGACTCGATGAACGACGAGCCGGAGGAGCAGGACGATGCAGTCATTCTCATGACGATGCACAGCGCCAAGGGGTTGGAGTTCCCGTACGTATTCATCATCGGGATGGAGGAAGGCGTCTTCCCGCACAGCCGGGCCTTCAGCGACAACGAGGAGCTTGAAGAGGAGCGGCGTCTGGCGTATGTCGGCATTACGCGGGCCGAGGAGCAGCTCTACTTGACCTGTGCCCGTTCGCGCACGCTCTTCGGACGGACGAATGCGAATCCGCCGTCCCGGTTCCTGCGGGAGATTCCGGACGAGCTGAAGGAGGATGTGTCGCCGTCAGGCGCGCGCTACGAGCGCTACGAGCGCTATGGCCGCAGCAATTCCGCGGCTTCCTACGGCGGGCGCGGACTCGGCTATAGCGGCCCTGCCAGTGGCGCATCCACAGGCGGCTTCGGCAGCCGTACAGGCGATGCGAGCGGTCAGCGCACAACAGCGGCTTCGTCCAAGCAGGGCGGAGTGACGGTGACCTCTGCGCTCGACAAGGCGAAGCAGAATGGCGATTCGTCCTCTTATCAGGCCGGAGACAAGGTCGCGCACGCGAAGTGGGGCACCGGCGTCATCGTATCCGTCAAAGGAACAGGCACGGACATGGAGCTGCAGATCGCTTTCCCGGCTCCGGTCGGCGTCAAGCGCCTGTTGGCCGCATTCGCCCCGGTGACCAAGGTATAACGAGACACCGGGCGCTTGCCCGGTTAGAACTTGCTTTTATAACAACCTCATAACGATTAGGAGATAGAAAGGAGTACCTCCGTGACGAACGCACAATCTCGAATGGAACAACTCGTGGCGGAATTGAACCGGTACAATTACCATTACTATACGCTCGACAATCCGGTGATCAGCGACAAGGAATATGATGCCCTGTATGACGAATTGGCCGCACTGGAAAAAGAAGCAGGCACCATCCTTCCCGATTCGCCAACCCAGCGCGTGGGCGGGGAGCTGCTGAAGGGCTTCGCGCCGCATCGCCATCTGGCACGGCTATGGAGTCTGGACAAGGCCCAGTCGGCCGATGATCTCCACACCTGGCATCAACGCGTGCTGCGCCTGATTCAGGATTACAACACCAAGAATCCGGATCGGGAGCCGCTGCCGGATCCCGCTTATGTCGTCGAGTTGAAGTACGACGGGCTGACGCTCAACCTGACGTATACGGATGGCAAGCTGGTCCAGGCGGCGACGCGGGGCAACGGCACCGTCGGCGAGTCGATTCTGCCGCAAGTCAAGACAATCCGTTCCATTCCGTTGACCATTCCTTACAAGGAAGGGACGATAGAGGTACAGGGCGAGGGGATTATGAACCTGTCCGTGCTAGAGGCGTACAACAAGACCGCCGCCGAGCCGCTCAAAAATGCGCGCAACGCCGCGGCCGGCGCGCTTCGCAACCTGAATCCGCAAGTCACAGCGCAGCGGAAGCTGAACGCGTTCTTCTATAATATCGGTTACGCGGATCAACTGGCCTTCCAGACCCATCAGGAGATGATGGCGTTCTTGAAGGACAATCATTTCAAGGTTAATCCGTATATCTCCTACTTCGATTCGATTGAAGCGGTGCATGCCGAGCTGGAGCAAATCCAGGAACGGCGCCTGACGCTTGATTACCTTATCGACGGGGCGGTCGTCAAGATTACCGATATGCGTACCCGGGAGGCTTTGGGCTACACCGACAAGTTCCCGCGCTGGGCCATCGCCTTCAAATTCGAGGCGGAGGAGACAACAACCGTGCTTGAAGAGGTCAACTGGGAAGTCGGCCGCACGGGGAAGATCACTCCGGTCGCGCGCGTCGAGCCAGTGGAGCTGGCCGGAGTGACCGTCCAGAACTGCACCTTGAACAACGTTGGGGACATCGAGCGCAAAAATTTGAAGTATGCCCTTGGCTCGCGCGTCTTTATCCGCCGTTCCAACGACGTCATCCCCGAGATTCTCGGCAAAGTGACGGAGGAGCAGGATGGGGAAGAGATCGTGTACCCAACGCATTGCCCGTCCTGCGGATCGGAGCTGGAGATGCGCGGGGCCCATCTGTTCTGCAACAACAAGCTGAACTGCAGGCCGCAGATTGTCGGGCGGATCGTCCACTTCGCGTCCCGGGATGCGATGGACATCGAGACGTTCAGCATCATGACGGCCGAGCAGATTTACAATGAGCTGGACGTTCATGATCCGTCGGATCTGTACACGTTGACGTTCGATCAACTCGTCGGCCTGAACCGGTTCGGAGAGAAAAAGGCCAATAATTTGCTCCAGGCGATCGAAGCGAGCAAGACGCGCGACCTGTCTGCGTTTCTGTTCGCCCTCGGCATTCCGAATACGGGGAAGACGACAACCCGAGCGCTTGCGGAGCATTTCGGCACGCTGGAGGGCGTCATGAATGCCACGCAGGAGGAGCTCATCTCCGTTCCGGATGTCGGAGACATCGTCGCGGACAGCATCGTCTCGTTCTTCGAGGATGAAGTGAACAAGACGAGCGTGAAGCGCCTGCTTGAATTCGGTGTGCGCCCGCAGCCGATCGAGAAGCCGAGGCCGGTCAGTACGGATTCCTTCTTCTACGGCAAGACAGTCGTCTTGACCGGAACGCTGCATCTCATGACGCGGGAAGAAGCGACGGCGAAGCTGGAAGTGTGCGGCGCCAAAGTAACCGGGAGCGTGTCCAAGAAGACGGATCTCGTCGTCGCCGGCGAGAAGGCCGGCAGCAAGCTCGCCAAGGCCGAGCAGTTGGGCATCCCCGTCATTACCGACGAGAATGAGCTGGTCCGTCTCCTGCAAGAGGCAATGCCTGCGGAATAACGACGACACAAGCTATACGGCAAGCCCCTTTTCCATTCAGGAAGAGGGGCTTTTTAATATGAAAAGACGCATTTACACGAATAACAGATTTATGTAATCATGAGATAAGGAACCATTGAATCAAGATTGTTCCTGGATGCAACGGCAATGCAGAAGCGGAGGTGGTCATTCCAGCACCAGCCAGCTAAGGCGGCATATCACCCTAGAACGGCATAATCGACTTCACGGCTTAAACAAAAGAAACGGATGCACCACGCATGAAATCGCTCCAGGCGGAACTTCACCTTTTTAATCATGATAGACAGGGAAGAACCGCGCTGAGAGCAAGCCAGATGTCCATTACAGGTGAAGAGGTGTACATAGTGATGACAATGAATCGGTTCATGAAGAAGCTATTCTCTATGTTCTTGGCGCTAGCCCTGATCGTTGGCTATACGGCGGCCTACCCCGAGCCCGCAGACGCCGCGGCGTCGGGACAATCATTAGGCCCGGTGACATCGAAGGATGTCATTTATCAGATCTTGACGGATCGCTTCTATGACGGAGATTCCCGCGAACAATATTCCCCCGGGGACGCCTCCGGAGCTGTTCAACGATGATAACGGGGATGGACGCGGCGACGGAAACGATCTGAACAAATATCAAGGCGGCGATTGGAAAGGCATTCAGGAGAAAATCCCGTACCTCAAAAATATGGGCATTACGGCCGTATGGATCTCCGCCCCGTACGAGAACCGGGAGAACCTGATCGCCGGCATGTACGCGTCCTATCATGGCTATCATGCGCGCAATTACTTCGCTACCAACCCTCATTTCGGGAAAATGCAGGACTTTACGGCGCTGGTCGATTCGCTCCATGACAACGGGATCAAGGTGGTTATCGATTTCGTGACCAACCATTCTGGTCCGCGGCCGGACGGCGACGGCGTGCTGTATGAACCGGATCGCGACAGCTCCGGCCAGTATGTGTTCGACCCGGACGGCAACCCAATCGATTACAACGGTGACGGCAAGGTGGAGAACCAAATCGCCGACATCCTCAACGATACGAACGGCTTTTTCCATCATGAAGGGAACCGGCCGGACAGCGACACATCCAAATTCGGGTACCGGCATAAGGAATTGGCCTCGCTCGCCGACTTTTCCCAGGAGAACGGCGTCGTCATCGAGCATTTGGAGAAGGCGGGCAAGTTCTGGAAGGCGAAGGGCATTGACGGCTTCCGCCATGATGCCACGCTGCATATGAACCCGGCGTTTGTGAAGGGATTCAAGGATGCGATCGATTCTGCCCCGGGCGGTCCAGTGACCCACTTCGGGGAATTTTTCATCGGCAGGCCTGATCCGAAATATGATGAATACCGGACGTTCCCGGATCGGACAGGCGTCAACAATTTGGACTTCGAATATTACAATGCGAATCGGCAAGCGTTTGGCGATTTCAGCCGAAGCATGACCGATTTCGGACAAATGCTGATGAAGACGAGCGCGGACTATACGGTGGAGAATCAGGCCGTCACGTTTATCGACAATCATGACGTGTCGCGCTTTCGCTATATCCAGCGGAATGACAAGCCCTATCATGCTTCGCTGGCCGTGCTGCTTACCTCGCGCGGAATCCCGAACCTCTATTATGGCACGGAGCAATATGTGAATCCGGGCCATGGCGGGGCGGATGCAGGCCGCTTGTTCTTGCAGACCGCGGCCCCGGCGTTCAGTGATCAGACCGTAGCCTACCGCCTTATCGGCAAGCTGTCGGCCCTCCGGCAGTCCAATGACGCCTTGGCATACGGGACGACCGATATTTTGTACAGCAATGACGATGCGCTCGTCTACAAACGCCAGTTCTTCGACAAACAGGTCATTGTCGCCTTGAACCGGCAACCGGATCGTTCCGTATCCGTCCCGGCCTTGACGACGACCCTTCCGGCCGGGACCTATGCCGATGCCTTGGACGGCTTGCTGTATGGTCGGACAATGTCCGTCGTCAATCAGAACGGAGCACTCCAGATTCCGGCCTTTACGCTCGCTGGCGGCGAGGTCAGCGTCTGGTCGCATAATCCGCCAGCCGATCCAACGGAACCGCATATCGGCGACGTCATCTCGACGATGGGCCGGCCAGGCAACACCGTCTATATTTATGGAACCGGCTTGGACGGTGCGGCAGCGGTCGCGTTCGGTTCTCAGCAGGCTGCGGTCGTATCCGCACAGGATAACCGGATCGCCGCCGTTGTCCCGAATGTGCAGGCCGGCGACTATGCGATTACCGTCACGAAGGGCGGGAAGACGAGCAACCCGTTCCGGTATCAGGTGCTAGGCGGGGATCAGGTGCAGGTCATTTTCCATGTTAATAAGACGGAGCAGCCGGGACAGAATGTCTATGTCGTCGGCGATATTGCTGAACTAGGGGGCTGGGATCCGGACAAAGCGCTCGATTCCTTCATGAATCCGAATTATCCGGAGTGGTTCTTGCCGGTTAGCGTACCGGCCGGGGCGACCTTCCAGTTCAAATTTATCATCAAGGATGCGGCAGGGCATGTCACTTGGGAGGGCGGGGTGAACCGTTCATTTACCGCCACATCGAACCCGACGGGAACAAGCGACACTCCGGTGTACAACTGGCAGCCTTAGACTCGGGTTGGCAACCATGATTGCTGGGGCGGCTTCAATCCTTGGTTTCCGGCAGCGGCATATATATCGTAGTGTGTTTCCATGACGTAATCTCTATCCATCAGCCTTGGTGCGTTCGGAGCACTCCGGACATATCAAGGCTTTTTGGGCTGCATCTAGTCCACTTTCCTTTTTGTAACGTTCTGTTATGATGAGTTCATTTTCTATCCTGACACAAGCGGGAGGGACAGGTGGGCTTGAACAGGCGGCGTTTCCGGCAGCCCGTGGAAAAAGAAGGAGGAACGACATAGCGATGCGGGAAGTGAAGCATGCCCGAGCCCGGTTTTTGCTAATCGGGTTCATTATGGTCAGGATTGCCTCCCTAACATTAAACGTATCCGGTCTGGCGAACGGCCTTCCTGGCCGGGAGAACGATTGGCACAAGTCGCTGAGCAGGACGGCGTGCGTGAAGCGACGACGCTGGCGCAGACGATGCTGACGCTGACCCGGGACGGATCGGAGCGGAAGTCGATGTTGCAGCTGTTCGCCATCGATACGAAGGGAATGCTGATGCCCCGATCATGGAAGGAGCCTCCCCGGCGGTGAACGATGCGCATGAAGTAGTGCTTGACCGGTCGCTGCAAGAAGATGGCGTGAAGCTCGGTGATTCATTGACCATCACAGATACGAAGGCCACCATGAAGGTCGTCGGCTTTGCGGAAGGGGAGACATTCAGTCATACGCCTGTCGTCTACATAGATATGAAGCATATGGTGCGATGATAAACATGTTGGTACGGCCAGCATGCCGTTCGAGCTCGACGGCGGGGTTCTGGCCACGTACTCGGGGCTGTGCGTGCTTGTGTCGATACTCGGAGCCTTGTTATCCTTGCGGCGAATCGCGCAGGGCGACGCCATGGAAAATATCAATAAACAGTATGGCGAAGGAGATACGGCGGCAATGGCTTTGAAAAATGTGTCCCTGCAAGTTAATGAAGGGGAATTTGTCGCCGGCGTCGGCCCGTCCGGCTCAGGGAAGAGCACCTTTTTGTCGATCGCGGGAGTGTTGCTGACTCCGACGAGCGTCCGCATCCTTATCAGCGGCTCCGACATCGCCACTATATCGGCCAGTCTTCTGAATCACGTTCGCCTTGAGCATGTCGGATTCGTGTTTCAATCCTCGAAACTGGTGCCGTATTTGACGGAGCTGGATGCTGATAGGCAATCATGGACAGGGGAAAAGGGAAGCGGAACAAAAGGCAGTTCAGCTCTGAGCGAGGTGGGGCTGGAGCATCGGCTTCATCATTATCCGGACAAGTTCTCCGGCGGGGAGCGCCGGCGGGCGCGATCGCCCGCGCTTTAATGGATGATCCCGGCGTTATTCTGGCCGACGAGCCGACGGCCAGTCTTGATTCGACGCGGAAGAGCCGTCGTGGAGATACTTTGCCTCTGAGGTTCGTTCCCGGCGCATAGCGGCTATCATGGTCACGCACAACGAGCGTGTGCTTGATTAATGCAATCCATCATTACATTAAGGATGGCATGTTGTCTGAAGCGAAGCAGACCAGCGCTTAATGCTGCGGGATATCGACCCCAACTTAACAAATGAGCATGTAGCGGGAGGAAAGGGAGATACGTTTGTTCCTCCGGTGTTTATTTGGAAAATAATACATGTTGCAAAGGGCGTTTCCGATGTGGTACATTATTTCTTGTCGATTCGACGCGAAGCTTGATGAAACATCTCGATGAAAAAAAGATGTTGACAAGACAATGTCGATTTGATAATATAAATAAGCACTGACGCTTTTAAAACGTCGGTCACAAAATGCAAGTGAGTTCCTTGAAAACTGAACAAATGACGAAGCGTATGAGAACTTCGAGTTCTCGTCAGCAATAGAATGAGCAAGTCAAACTTAACTTTTATGGAGAGTTTGATCC